>NZ_JAKZKX010000034.1 GCF_022808715.1 Fundidesulfovibrio agrisoli | reverse complement strand
TGATCATCATCGCCTGGCCGGACCAAGCCGCCTCAAGCTGCTCCCGGGTGTAGAACTGGAACTGGTAATTGCCGGAGGAAGGGTCGATCAGGGCGACGTCGCCCGACTGGGCCTCGCCCCGGACGCCCGAGAGAATGACGTAGCGGCCGTCATTGAAGCGGGCGATGATCGGAAAGGCCTCGCCGACTCGGAAGAGTTTCTTCCAGTCGAGGGTGGCCATCTTGCACTTGAACCCGCCTTCGCGGGCGATGCGCACCAGCACAGAGGGGTCGAGGTTGCTCTCTACGATCGAGTATTTGTGAACGAGGCTTTCAGGCGTGATGTCTTCGTGAAAGTGTCGTGCCACGAGAACATAACAGATCAGACCACTGTTAAGCTGAAACTGTGTCATGGAGAGATGTTCCTCGCTATCGGACGCGAGCGCAGGAAGGCTGGCAGCCGGGAACCCGCAGATGCGCGCACATGAAATGTCTACAACCGTATTGTCAGATACCTTCCCGGGCCACGGATTGTCAACCCGCCAAAAATTCTCATAAAAGGTTTCATCCTCCCCCCTTCAAGTCAGTACCTGGCTCTCCTTGGATCTTGCCCGCCAGGGAGCCTCGCGCCGCGATGATTTCCTCAGGCCTCCATCGTGATTTCCTCCAGAGGGGCAACCGCACTTCCTTGAAGATTTATTAAAAAGATATTGCCATAAACCGAGAAAGGTGGTTATGCGTTGACTATACGGGTGTCAGGTTCGGGACTTGTGACTTCCCAGGCCTGTCCGTCCTGGCGATACACCGCCGGGCAGGCCTTGTACCCGGGCCATGGGAAAGGCTGTTATTACGGCGAGTAATATCGACAAAACGCTTGACGTACCTCGTCTGACATAATATTTGTCGAAGGAAGTTTTGAATCCGAGACGGCTAACTTTTAAGGCTCCCGAAACCGGTGATCGCCGAAGAGATCCGCTCCGGGCAAAGAATCAAGTGATAAGGCCTTCAGCCAAAATACTGCGCGCAACCACATAAAACGGAGGAAAAATTCATGGCTACGATTAGTGGCGGCCTCAGCCAGACATCTTTCGTACAGTCCTTTGCCAACAGCCCGGCGTTGGTTGCTCTGTCCGGCGGTCTGATCCCCTCGGGCAGCAACGTGACCCTGAGCTCGCTCGGCCCCGTCGGCCAGCTCTACGTCGGCCAGACCTACGGCCTTTACGCCTCTCTGGGCGGCACCGCCCCCGGCGGCCTGACCGGCGCCAACCTGCAGACGTTCCAGGCCTTCTCCCAGTTCTATGCCCTGATCGACATCATGCTGTTCGGCCCCCTGATCGGCCTCGGCGGCACCACCATCCGCTAAGTCCAAGTCGAACAAAGATTCTGGCCCCCCCCGGCCGCGCCGGGGGATGGCACCAGCCCAACATGCAGGCCGTTTCATCGACGGCCTGCATTTTTTTCTGGCCCTGAACATTTCCCAAAGGTGACATCATGAGTGCGTCCAAGCCGTTTACGATTGTACTGTTGTGCAGCAACGAGGATATTCAGAGCCTTGCCATGTCCCTGCAGGCAAGGAGCGCCAACGCCACCATCCTGCACGCTCCCGATCTGGCCACCCTCCGGGTCTGCCTGGCCAAAGCCAAGGACAACATCCGCCTCATATCCTTCATGAGCAACGTCATCGTGCCCGCCGACGCCCTCACCCAGTTCGACCTCGGGACCTACAACTTCCACCCCGGCTCCCCCGACTATCCCGGCACAGCCCCCGAGGCCTGGGCCTGCTACGAGCGGGCCACCCATTTCGGAGCTACGGCGCATGTGATGTCCATCAAGGTCGATGACGGCCCGATCATCGACACCGAGATTCTGCCCGTTCCCCAGGGGGCGCACCGGCTCATCTACGCGCAGCTCGGCTCGCGCGCGGCACAGGCGCTATTTTCCAAGTTGGCCCCCAGGCTGGCCGACCCCGCTCCGCTCACTCCTGACGAGAGCCTCTGCTGGGGCGGCACCAAGAGGTCCAGCGCCGATTTCAACAAGATGGTCAGCCTGGAGCCGGACATCACCCAGGAAGAATTCATCCGCCGCATCTTCAGCTTCGGCCCGCCCGACATCGCCGAATTCTCCATCACCCTGCACGGGCACAAGTTCATCATGCTCACCGAATCCGGCGTGAAGGGCTACCTGGACGCCTCCGACGACGGACAGGTGCGCGGCTGGGCCTGGAACATGGCCCACCCCGAGCGCAGGTTGGAGATTTCCATCCGCGTGGACGACGCCAGGGATTTCGTGACCCGTGCGGACATGTACCGCCAGGACGTCCACGACGCGGGCCACGGCGACGGCTATTCGGGCTTCGCCTGGACTCCGCCGAGGGAACTGCGCGACAACCTGCCCCACCGGGTGGACATTTCCGCGGCCGGACGCCGCCTGCTGGGCAGCCCCAAACTGATCGTTTTCAAGAAACAGCCGCAGGATGACGAAGAATAGGCGCTTCCTGCATGTGGGGTGCGGCCCGGCAAGGTCCGCTCCGCTGCCGGAGCCGTTCAGCAGTGACACATGGGAGGAGGTCCGCCTGGACCTCGACCCGGCGCACGCCCCTGACATCGCCTGCTCCATCACGGACATGGCCCCAGTGGCGGACGCCGCCTTCCAGGCCGTCTACTCCGCCCACAACCTGGAGCACCTGGCCGAGCACGAGGTGCATGCCGCGCTGTGCGAGTTCAGGCGCGTGCTCGCCCCGGACGGGTTCGCCCTCGTGACCGTCCCGGACATCCAGGCCGTGGCGCGGCAGGCCGCCCTGGGCGACCTGCACCGGGTGCTCTACATCTCGGCGGCGGGCCCGGTGCGCATCCTGGACGTGCTCTACGGCTTCACCCCGGCCATCGCCGGAGGCAACACCCACATGCGCCATCGCACCGGGTTCAGCGCGGCCTGCCTCACCACCTCCCTCGCCCGCGCCGGCTTCGCCGCGACCTTCGTGCTGCGCCGGCCTGAGCTCTTCGCCCTCACCGCCCTGGCCTGCGCGGACCACTGCCCCGCACCGCATGGCTTCCCCTGGTGGCAGGCATGAGCGGAACCCTCATCGGACACATCGACGCCGTTGGCCCCGTGATCTCCGGCTGGGCAACCGCGCCCGGCGGCCAAGGCCCCCTGACGGTCTGCTGCGTGCTCGACGACACCCTGTGGCTGAGCACCCGGGCCGACCTGTCCCGCCCAGACGTGGCCGAAGCGCTTGGCTGCTGCGAATTGTGCGGCTTCAGCTTCACGCTGCCCCCGATGGTGATGGACGGCGGGGAACACGCGTTGGCGCTGGGCGTGCTCGGCAACGAGGTATTCCGCTTTCCCGGCGCCCCGGGCAGCGTGGTGCTGGGACAGCCCGAGATTTCCGTCTTTAGGGCCGACTTGCAGGGTTTTCTGGCTGCCTGCCCCGATGCGGCCGGGCTGCAAAACGAGGCTGACGCCCCGCTGGCCGTATTTCTGGCCCAGGCCTGCGGCAGGGCCGTGGGCTACGCCCTCTGCCTGGGGCCTGAACACGGCACTGACCCGGGCTGCCGCCGCTTCCTGCTGGATGTGCGGCCGCCCTGGCGCGGGCACGGCGCGGGCTCCCGGCTGGTGGAGCGGATGCTGGCCTGGGCGCGGGGCCAGGGCATGCTTGGGCTGCGCACCTCGGTGGCGCTGCCGGACGGCGGTGTGGTGGCGTTCTTCGAGAGGCGGGGATTCAGGGTCGAAGCGGTGCGTAAGGCAGCCCTGGAAGGTCAGGACGGCCCCAGGGACGTGGCCGACCTGGGCTGGGCGCCGTAGCGCGGCGGTTGAGCGGCAGCAAGCAGTATCAGGCCAACAGCAGGGCCACAGCCTTGCCGACCTTGCGCCTGTCCCACGCGCCGGTGCCGGACAAGGTGGGGGCGCCATCACGATTGAGGGCCTCCGCGATCAGCCGGTGGCTCATCCCCTTCTTGACCATCCCCCGCAGAATCGAGGCCAGGCGGCTTCTGTCCGCCTTGACCGGCGCGGCGGCCTGGCGGCGATCATTCCCCGGCTTGGAAGATTTGGACGGCCCGGACCTTGGCGTTTGGCGGGAGGGCTCCTGCCCGGCATGGTCCCGCGGGCGCACCTCGATGTCCTGGCCTCCCTTGAGGATGCGCTCCATGGGCACACCCTGGGCCAACATGAGCAGCACCTGGTTCTGGCGGGTGAGGTTCTCGGTTATGGCCTTGAAATCGTTGATCTGCATATCCTTGACTTCCACCTGGCGGTCCGCCAGGGCCAGCCTTTGACGCAGCAGCTCGTTCTCGCGGGCCAGGGCCTCTGAGCGCACCTTGAGTTCGGCCAGCTCCAGGTTGGGGCCTTCCAAGGCCGGAGCCGCCTGAGCTTCATGCGTCAAGGCCCTAGCATCGGGCATTTGAATGTCAGGGGCCGCCTGCTCCTCCACGGGGGGCTCCAGCACGGGCGATTCCTGAATGGGCGTCTCAGTGGCGCAAGGTTCCTGGCGGCGAGGTTCCCGGGCGAAGGGCTGCTGCATCCGCGCGGCCGGGGCTTCCGCCTCGCGGGGCTTCACGGCTTCCGGCCAGACCGCCCACCGCGCCCCTACACCTCCGGCCCCCGGCATGCTTTCCCCTCTCATGTCGCCCTCCTTCGCTCCGATCATCGCCGCGCCAGCAGTTGTTCCAGACGCGCCCTGTAGGCCGCGCCCACGGCGGCAGGATTATGGCGCGCCTCGATGAGCCCGCGCCCCTTCTCCGCCAGAGCGGCCGCCCGGGCCGGATTTTCGACCATGTCTCGCATGCTGGCGGCGAGCTGGTCAATGTCCGGTTCGGCCCAATACAGCCCTTCGCCGAAAGGATACTCCCCCCGGCCCACGGGCACCAGCCTGCCGCCAACGGGATAGCCCGTCTCCGCGGTGAGGAAATCCTCGTTGCCGGAATACCCCGTGGCCGCCACGGGCTTGCCCAGGAGCATGGCCTCGGCCAGGGTGCGCCCGAAACCTTCGGAGCGGTGCGGGGAGACGTAGGCGTCGCAGGCGGCGAAGAGGCCCAGCACGTCGCCCCGGTCCAGGGTGCCGCCGATGTGCAGGATGCGCGGGTCCCGCGAGGCCTCGGCGCTGAACGCCTGCCACCTGGGGTCGTCCGGGCTGGTATTCATCACCTTGAGCACCAGCCGCACGGGCTCGATCCCCGAGGGGAAGGCCTTGCGGAAAGCGCGGAGGGCGGCCCAGGGGTTCTTGCGCGCCAGGTAGGAGTTGAAGTCGAACACATACAGGAAAAGAAAAGCATCATCGGGGAGCCCGAACGCGCCGCGCGGCAAGGGCCGCAGCCTGTCCACGGTGACGGCCATGGGCATGAGCAGCACTGGCACGGGCGAGCTCTTCTGGAAGGCCTGCTGCGTGTAGCGGCTCGAAACCCAGATTTCGTCCACCAGTTCGTAGGCCTCGCTCCAGACGGCGGGCCACTCGGGCAGCTCCCAGGGCCAGTAGCCGATGTTCAGGCGGCCCGCGAACAGGTCCGCGCCTTTCTCCAGCCAGACCCTGGCCGTGTCCAGGCCCGTGAGGCAGAACAGGTTCACCCCGTAGGGGGCCTCCTCGCGCAGGTGGGCGTCCAGCGCGCAGTCCTGCTGGCGGGTGTTTGGCCCCGTGCGCACGTTGACCACGGCGAAGGGCACCCCGGCGCTCTCCAGGGAGGCGGCGGCCATGCGGGAATCCTCCCCGATGCCCAGCTCGCCCTTGGCGAAGCCCACGATGTTCACCCCGGGCGGCAGCGGCCCGGACCGGACCCGCCTTGACTCCGGCTCGGGCGCGGCCAGCGGAGCGGGCGCGGGGGCCAGCAGCGTGCCGAGCCGGTAGCGCTCCACGGCCTCCTCATGGAACCAGCGGGCGGCATGCTCGCGCAGGCGGGGGTCGGCCAGGTGCTCCGGCGTGCATTCGGGGCAGGCCCAGAGCCAGGCCAGCGCGCCCAGGCGGCTGAGGCCAGGGAAGGACGGATGCTCCTCCGCGAGCCAGGCCGGGGGATCGAGCTCCAGATAGCCCTCGTGCTTCAGGGCCCTGACCCCTTCGCAATAATACCAGCCCAGGAAGCGCGCCCGGCCGGCCGGGGTGTGCAGGGGAAATTCGGTTTGCAGGGCCGGGTCCATCTGCCAGGAGTAGAGCTGGAGCAGACTGTAGGGGTCTTCCTCGGCCGTCTGCCCGGCCGTCTGGCCGGTCGCCGCATCGGCCCAGGCCCCGGCGCTGAGCCTGCGCACCTGCATGGCCGGGAGATACTTGAACAGATTGTGCTCGGGCACGCCGTGTACGAAAAACCAGCGGATGAAACCGGCCGTTCCGGCGGGCGTATCCGGCGGGTGCTGGGCTCGGGCGTCCGTGCGCTGCCGCCAGGTGACCTCCATCAACCGGGTGAACTCGAAATCCTCGCCGGGGGGCGCGGGCCGGACGACATCCCTCACGTGGGGCAGGTCTTCCGGGCGGACGCGGGCCGCGGCCGCGGGGAAATCGCACGGGGCGTGCAGCAGCCACCAGGCCTGGAAGTCCTTCTGGGCTTCGGCGTCTTCGATGGGCGCGCCCATGCGGACGTCCTCCCGCAGCAGCCAGGCGAAGCGGAGCTCCCGGATCAGGAGCGGGGCGCGCCCGGGCGTCTGGGCTTGCGGGGCGACATGTTTCAACATTGAATGATTGTACCTGTTTGCCCTGCCCCGTCAACCGCGCCGCGATTGGGATAAAGCGGCAGGCCGAAAGGCGTTGCCCGCCGGGGCACCCCTCCTGTAGCTTGCGGCCTTGCGAGCACCGCCACGGGAGAAACCGCCATGCCCAGACCCGCCCCCTCCGCCTGGAGAGACATCTCCGTCCCCGTCCGCACCGGCATGCCCGTCTGGCCGGGCGATCCGCCCACCCTGACCGAACGCCTGCTGGACCTGCATCGCGGCGACCCATGCACCCTCACCCGCGTCGCGATGTGCGCCCACGCGGGCACGCACCTGGACTCCCCCGCCCACTACCTCCCGGGAGGCGCGGACATGGACGCCCTGCCCCTGGACGCGGGCATCGGCAGGGCCCGCATCATCGCCATCCGCGACCAGTCCGCCGTCACCGTCGAGGAGTTAGCCGAGCGGCGCATCAGACGCGGGGAGCGCATCCTTCTGAAAACGGCCAACTCGCCGCGCGTCTGGACTTCCGGGGGCTTTGTGGAGGACTTCGTGCGCCTGACGCCCGGCGCGGCCGCCTACCTCGCAAAGCGCGGGCCGAGGCTGCTGGGTGTGGACGGCCTCTCCGTGGGCGGGCCGGACCAGTCCGGCGGGGAGGTGCACCGCATCCTTCTGGAGGCCGGGATCTGGATTCTGGAAGGGCTGGATCTTTCCGATGTGGAGCCCGGCCCCGTGGACCTTCTCTGCCTGCCGCTCAGGCTTGCCGGAGCGGAAGGCGCACCGGCGCGGGCGCTGGTCCGGCCTGTGCGGGGGCCTGCCCGGGGGCCTGTCCGGCGCTCCTAGCGGCGGGGCGCGCGGGGCTGAATCAGGCGGGGCGCACAGCGCAGCGGCGCACGGCCCCGGCCAGGTCCTCCAGGTGGAAGGGCAGGTCCATGACGGCCGCCGGGGCGCGGCACAAACGAGGCATGTCCTTGGTGGCCAGGCTGCGCACGAGCACGAATTGCAGGTTGCCCAGCTCAGCCAGCATGGACGGGGGGATGTCCCCGCCGCCCGGCCAGTAGAGCACGGCCGCGTCGGCGCTTTCGCCGTCCAGGTTCACCCCCAGCCCAGCCGCGTCCAGGCTCTCCGCGAGGATATCGCCTATGGAGGCGTCCGGGCTGATGACGGCCACGCGCAACTCCTGCTGGCCCTCCCCCCGCTCCCCGGCGGCGTTCTCCCCGGGCTCCATGGCCGAGCGGGCCTTGACCAGCAGGGACTTCAGGCGGGCCGCCACGGCCACGCCGTCGGCCCGGCCGGGGTTTTCCAGCAGGTTCGCCAGGGTGATGGCCGCGTCAAGGGCCTGGCGCGTGGCCTGCGTAGCCGTGAGCCTGGGGCTCACTGGCAGGCGCTCGCGCATGCGCACCAACGCCCCCTCCATCACCCGGGCCGGGTCGGCCTGGGCGATCCCTGCGGCCAAGGGGGCCTGGTCCAGGCTCCTGGCCAGGGCGAGCAGGGCGCGGCCCGCGTCGGAGGCCGGAAAAATGTCCAGCAGCGGGCGCTGCCTGGCGGCCGCCGAGGAGACGTGCGGGTCGTTGGGCACGTAGCCCAGGTAACGGGCGTCGAGCTTGAGGTATTTGACCATGGCCCCGCGCACCCGGTGGAATATCTCCTGGGCGGAAGCGGCGGAGGCGGCCTTGTTCACCAGCAGGGTGGGGCTGCGGCGCATGCCGTTCTCGGACAGCACCTTCACCAGGGCGTAGGCGTCCGTGATGGAGGATGGGTCCGGGTTGACCACCACCAGCAGCTCCGGGCAGGCCAGGCACAGGGAGAGCACCTGGCCGGAGATGCCCGGGGAGTTGTCCACCACCAGGTAGTCGTAGCCGGAGAGCTTGGAGAACTGGGCGGACATGGCCGCGCGCAGCTCCTTGGGGAGGTCCGCCAGGCGGGTCACGCCGGAGCCTCCGGGCACCACGTCCAGCCCCGGCGCGGCCTGGATCACGGCCCGCTCCATGGGCACGCCCTCGAAGAGCACGTGCTCCAGGGTGAGCTCGGGGCTGATGCCCAGGAGCACGTCCACGTTGGAGAGGCCCAGGTCCGCGTCCAGAAGGCAGACCTTGCGCCCGAGCCTGGCCAGCCCCAGACAGAGGTTCACCGAAACACTCGTCTTGCCAGTTCCGCCCTTGCCGCTGGCCACGGCCAGCACGCGGCTCACGGCCTGGGCCCGCCGTCCAGGAGCTTGCCCACTTCGGCCAGCAGGGCGTCCACCTGGAAGGGCTTGCGCAAGGTGGCCACCACGCCCAGGGAGCGCGCCTCCAGAATTTCCTCCTCGCTGGCCAGCCCGGTGAGCACCAGCACCGGCATGCCGGAATCGGCGAAGCTGCCCGCCTCGCGCATGAGCGAGAGGCCGTCGCGGCTGGGCATCCTGATGTCGAGGATCATCAGCCTGTAGCGGTTGGCGCGAAGCAGATGCAGGGCCTTCTCCCCGTCCTCGGCGACCTCCACGGCGTAGCCTTTCGATTCCAGGGCCTCGCGCAGGATGTCGCGGATGTGGCGCTCGTCGTCCACCACCAGCACCGCCTGGCGGGGGGTGCGCCCTTCGGCGGGGATGTCCTGCAAGGGGGCCTGGGCCACGAAATCCCTTGGCACGGCCACGCTGAACACCGAACCGTGGCCGGGAGCGCTCTCCACGTCGATGCGGCCCTTGTGCGCCTGCACGATGCCGTAGGCCGTGGAAAGCCCCAGCCCCGTGCCCTTGCCCTCGCCCTTGGTGGTGAAGAAAGGGTCGAAAATCTTGTCCTTGTTTTCCGGCGGGATGCCTATGCCTGTGTCCGCGATGCTGAAGGTCACGGCGTCGCTCGCGGCTGAGTAGGAAATGCTCGCGGTGAGCGTTCCGCCCGGAGCAGCGCCCGGCCCGGAGCCCTCCCCCGCCCCCTCCGTGGAGCCTTCCATGGCGTGCTGGGCGTTGAGCACCAGGTTCAGGAGCACCTGCTCCATCTGGCGGGGGTCGGCCTTGATGTCGGGAATGCCGGGCTTGTAGTCGCGCCGGATGGTCACGCCCTGGCTGGCCAGGCCGCCTTCGGTGAGCCCGAGGACCCTGTCCATGACCTCGCGCGGGTTCATGGACTCCATGTGCGGAGAGGCGGGGCGGGCGAAGTCCATGAGGCTGCCCAGGATGGCGCTGATGCGGTCGATCTGGTCCACCATCTGGCGCAGGCCCTTCTTGGTGGCCTCGTCCGTGGCGCGCATGGCCATGAGCTGGGCGCGCGCCGAAATGATGGCCAGCGGGTTGTTGATCTCGTGGGCGGCCCCGGCGGCCAGTTGGCCCACGGCCGCAAGGCGCTGGGTTTTCAGGAGCTTCTCGTTGAGGTCCTGCATGGAGAGCATGACTTCGCTCAGACGCTCCGAGCGCGCCTCGCACCGGCCCACCAGCTCCAGCCTGCGGAAGGCCTGGGCCGCCAGCTGGGCCAGCAGGCTCACTGCGGCGCGCTCCTCCTGCCCGATGGAGCCCTCAGCAGGCAGGTAGAGCAGCTCTCCGAAGACGTCGCCCCCCTCCACCAGGCTGACCATGGCCACGCCGTCCAGGAAATGGATGGGAGGCCCTTCCGGGCCGGGCAGGGCGCTGGCCCGGGTGCGCACGCCCGAAATGTTGGCCGCAACGGCGGGGTGCAGCAGGGCCGCATCCTCGGCCACGGGTTCGAGGCCGGGCGCGAGGCGCATGGCCAGCGGCCTGACGCCCCCCTCCCCGCCCCAGGCCTGGCCCGCGCATGCCGTGACCGTCGGGTCGCACAGGCCCGCGAAGCCGTGCAGGGCTCCGAAGCGGTCCAGCATGCAGCTGGCCAGGGCGGCGAGCACGTCCTGCGGGGAGTCCGCCCGGGCGATGGCGACCCCGGCCAGGGCCACGTTGCGCAGGGCCTGCACGTCTTTTTCCAGGCCCCGGCTCTTGCCGGAGAGGTTCAGGTTGGCGTCGCCAAGGCGCCTGTTGGCCCGCCCCAGGGCGTTGCAATAAAAGGAGGCGGCGTCCTCCTTGAGGTCGAACAGGGCGGCGCGCTGGGCGAACACCTTGCCGATGCCCTCCCGCACGGCAGTGAGGCCGGCCGGAGCCTCCAGGCCGAGCGCCGCCGCAAGCTCCAGGCTCCTCGGGTCGCCGCCGGGAGGCACGGTGCCCAGGGCCTCGTGCGCCAGGCGGTCGGCCAGGGCCGCCACCATGCCGGTCTGGGCGGAATCGCCCAGGCCCAGCAGGGCGCTGGCGGGCTGGTGGTGCATCCAGGCCGCGTCGACCAGTTCGAGGGGCAGCCTCCAGCGCTCCAGGAGCCACTTGCCCGCCAGGCAATGGTCCGCGCCGAAGGCCTCCTGCTCCTGCTTGAGGAGCTGGTTGCCGATCAGGAATTCGTCGCCGAGCAGGGCGGCGTAGGCATCCCCGCCGGCCGAGAGAAGCGCGAGTTTGCCGCAGTCATGCAGGAGCCCTGCCGCGAAGGCCCTCCCCGTAAGTCCCGGGCGGCAACGCTCCGCGATGAGCTTGGCGGCGCAGGCGCAAGCCAGGCTGTGCCGCCAGATCTCGCTGACGGCCGGATCGCCAGACTCGAAGCTCTTGAGCAGATTCTCGCGCACGCACACGCACAGCGCCAGGTTGCAGACCACGTCCGTGCCCAGGAACATGACCGCCTGGCGGATGTCCTCCACCTTCTCGAAGCGGTTGAACTCCGCCGAATGGGCATGGCGCAGCACCCGCAGGGAGACCGCCGGGTCCATCTCCATGGCGTCGATGAGTTCGGCCATGTCCGGCGCGGGCTGGGTGACGAGGGCCAGGATGCGCTGTGCCGAGGCCGGGGCCGAGGGCAGCGTGTCGATGCGGTCGATGAGGGTCCGCATTCTTTCGGCGGCAATCTGTGTATGTTCCTGGCGCATGGTCACCGCAGGGTATGGGTTGCGGGGGAGACAACTCTGTCCGCATCCCTTAGAACAACCCGGAAAAAAAGAAAACAGTCACGCTGACCTCCCATAACTTTGTTTCCGGAAATCCGCGATATACTGGACAAATGAAGTTCCACTAATGTATTGCCCTATCCATATGGCTGCAGTGCACCCTCACTCTCCGGGAGAGAATGGAATATGAGCACGGCCGGAACATCCATCCTGCTGGTGGACGACGAGCCCGAACTTCTTGAAGTCTGCGCCGAGGCCCTCTCGGACCTGGCAGGGAAGATCACCACCGCCGGAGACGGCCTTCAGGCAGCCTCCCTCATTTCACAGGACACCTACGACCTCATCATCAGCGATCTGCGAATGCCCGGCTCCGGAGGCATGGACCTCATCAAGTCGGTCTCGCGCATTTCGCCCGGCACGGACGTCATCGTGCTCACCGGCTTCGGCACCATCGACAACGCCGTGGAGTGCGTTCGCCTGGGCGCGGTGAACTACCTGCTCAAGCCCTTCCGCGTGGAGAGCCTGCGCTCCGCCGTAATCAAGGCCCTGGACGAACGTTCCATGCGACTGCAACAGAAGGCCGTCAGCGACCTTTCCCGCATGCTGAACCTCAACAGCGCCCTCTCCATCCAGAAGGACTCCAAGTCCCTCATCAAGGAATTCCTGCTCCAGGTGCGCTCCAGCTTCTCGCCGGACGGCATCGCCTTCTTCTACGGAGGGGCGACCAACGGCAATGGAAACGGCAGCGGAGCGAACGGAGGCAGGCACGTGCTCATTGGCCCCCACTTCCGGGACCATCCCGAAGTGCGCGCCTGGTTCGAGTCGCTGGCTGGCTCGCTGGCCAATAAAGGCCGCCCCTTGCTGCTGGAGGAGCAACTGCTGCGCCAGGCCTTTGGGCAGCGGGTGTCGGAGGGCGCGGTGCCCGCCTCGGCCATCGGGGTGAGCGTCGGAGGTCCGGAAGGGGCGCCCGGCGCGGTGGTTGCCCTGCGCGCGGAAGGCTCGAGCCCCTACACCCTAGCGGACCTGCACCTGCTGACGCTCTTCTCGGCCCACGCCTCGCTCTGCTTCGAAAGCCACTGGGCCTGCTCGCGCCTGAAATCGGTAAATGACGAGATCGTGTTCTCCCTTGTGCACGCCGTGGAGGCCAAGGACACCTACACCAGGGGCCACTCCGAGCGGGTCAGCCGCTATGCTGCCAGGCTGGCCAAGTTCATCGGACTGGATCACCGGGAAGTGGACCTGGTGCGCACCGCGGGCATGCTCCACGACGTGGGCAAGATCGGCGTGCCCGACAGCATCCTCAACAAGCCGGCCATCCTCGAACCGCATGAACTGCCCGTCATGCGCCAGCACCCCGCCATCGCCCGCAACATCCTGGGCAAAGTGGCGAGCCTCACCGACGTTCTGCCCGTGGTGTACCACCACCACGAGCGCTATGACGGCACGGGCTATCCGGACGCCTTGAAAGGGGAGGACATTCCCTTCCTGGCGAGGCTCATCAGCGTAGCCGACGGGTTCGAGGCCATGACCACGGACAGGGCCTACCACCGGGCCCGCAGCGTGGACGCCGCCCGGGCCATCCTTGCCAACGGCGCAGGACGCCAGTGGGACCCGGGGCTCGTCCAGGCCTGGCTCAAGCTGCTCGACGCTGGCGGGCTCGGCGCTCCCTAGACGGATTCGCCCTCGCCTCACAGGGGCCGGACAAGCCCCGCCTCAATTCCCTGCGCCGTTTAGCGGCAATTCCAACTGTTACCAGTAAGCCCCCCCTGGCCTTACAAGATAATATCCACGATCGCGGCATGTTACGTGAAACGCCACTTCGGGCGTCTTTTCTGGCCGCCCCATCTAAAAAAGATTCCGACCTAATGACAGTTAACAACAACGCATAGTTGTAACACTGTTAAAAAAATACAGTGACTGTTAATTGAATCGTGCCACGACCTCCATTTTTTGGAGAACTCAAAAAAAGCGTAGGGGCATCATTTATATTTATTTATAATCATTACACACTATCGTTAGCGTGGTGTTTGAAAAATTGCGAGATTAGCAAATGACCGCATGCTAAAGCCAGCTCTAACTAAAAGGTTGACATTATTATGATGATTATTTTGTATACATCGCCAACATGTGAATTTGTAAAACCAATTCAAAAAAGAAGGATTTGGAGAATATTTACGTACAAGAAACACGCAAATCACGATTATAACCTTAGATTATAGCCAAATATAAATCAGCGTAGAAACAGAAGCGTTGACCATGTGGGTCGCCACGGATAAAGACTAAAACTATGAAAAGAGGAGGTTTCTAAGTTCGCCCACGATTATCGCTTTGCACTGTAAAAATCGCACCGATGAATAGTGCGTTAAAATTTATCGGCAGGGCATAACGATGTTTGAACAAAGATGTAATTCTTACTTACGCAACGCGAAGTTGTGTCACGCGGTTTCTGTATTTTTTTCACTCTTTGCCGTTCTCATCATTTTCAATTCTGACGCTTATAATGCAGTAGTCGGCAGCAGCGGGTACGTTGAAATTCGCACGCTGATTCGAAGCATGTGCTACTGCACTATCGCATTGATCACAAATTTTATAATTTTCAACAACTCGTTTAACAACGACCAGCTTGTCTGCATCCCAACCATCGACGAACTTGTCAGATGTTTCATTGTATCATCCATCGCCACGGCAGCCATACTTTTCATCATCGACAGGACATTCTCTCACCGCATATTCTCGCCCCTTGCTGTTGTTGCCTACCTTGTCTTGGGAACTGCTCTCCATTCATTCATGGTCAACACAACATATCTCGCCATCAAGAAGTTCAATTCGAGCAAGAAGAACAGACGCATCGTCCTCATGGTGGGCTCCAACAGGCATGCTGTCGAAATGGCCAGTTTTTTTGAAGAGAATCAGATTCTCGGCTTCTACAATCTGGGTTTTGTTGACGATGAGAACCACAGCGGAGGGGAAATTCGCCTGCTGAGCACCCTGGACAAGTTCGAAGAGGTCATCCGCAACAACGTGATCGATTTCATCTTCATCCATCTTCCGATCCGATCCTACTACGACAGCATATCCGGCATCATTGAAAAAGCTGAATGTCAGGGAATCGCTGTCCATTACCTGAGCAACATCTTCGAGCCGCGCAAGAGCAAGCTCGAGGCGTCGCGCGTCGGCTCGGTGCACTCCATCGTGCTGCACACAGCCCCATCAGAAGACTGGAGAATACGCACAAAGCGCGTGATCGACGTCATCATTGCGAGTATCGGGATCATCATTACGCTGCCGATCATGGCGATTTCCGCGCTTATCATCAAATTGACGGACGGCGGCCCGATCATATTCAAGCAAAAGCGCGTCGGGTACAACAAGCGAATTTTCTATGTGTACAAATTGCGAACCATGTGCGTGGACGCGGAAAAGATGAAGACCGACGTCGATCATCTGAATGAAATGGATGGGCCTGTCTTCAAGATCAAGTGTGACCCAAGAATTACGCGTTTCGGCAGGTTCCTGCGCAAGTACAGCATCGACGAGTTGCCCCAATTCTTCAACGTGCTCCAGGGGGATATGAGCGTCGTCGGACCTCGCGCCATGGCGCTCACCGACTACCAGGGTTTCTCTGAAGACTGGCAACGCAGGCGTTTTTCCATGCGCCCGGGCCTGACGTGCTACTGGCAGATTCGTGGCCGCAACAAATTGCCTTTCAATGAGTGGATGCGCATGGACATGGAGTACATCGACAACTGGAACCTTCTTGAAGACTTCAAGATAGTTCTTCTGACTATCCCTGAAGTATTTCGCGGTGGTGGTGTTTAGTTCAATGCAATCAATTCGCACGAGGGCAAAATGAAGAAGCAAAACTTAACGGCCATTGGAATCATCCTTGGCATCCTTCTGTTCGGATATTGCGTTTACCAAAGCAACACGTTCTTCATGTCGGGCACCGAGCGGCTTATAGCGAACAAGGTTGGCACACAGTAGGTTCGCGAGGGCTTCGACGGTGAAAAGTGCACACTGGTTCCGGCTTGGCCTCCTTCCATCGACAATCAACACTGGAGTTGAATCGATGTTCCGCCCACAGCTCCCCCACTCCTATGTCGGCTGCCGCCGCGAACCATCGCGGACGCACACCCTCCTGTTCCTGCTCTTGCTGGCCATAATGTCTCTGGGCGCGTGCAGCAGCCATTCGACCTCGGCGCGAAAAGCTCCTCCCGTGCAACAGGTCCCGGACTCCTTCTTCGAGCCGACATACCCTGCAATGCCGGTGGTCATCGAGCCTGGTGACATTCTGACGGTGCGCTTCCACTATCATCCCGAGCTGGACGTGATCCAGACGGTCCGCCCTGACGGCAAGGTCTCTCTGACCATGTTCCAGGGCATCACGGCCGCCGGGCTCTCCCCGGAGGAGTTTCAGACCGAGGTCGTCCGGCTGTACTCTCAGGAATACGTCAGGCCCGTGGTGGCGGTCGGCATAGAGAAGAAGACCACCGCCCAGGTCTATGTTTCCGGCCAGGTCAACGCCGGCGGCGTCAAGCCGCTGCCGTCCAACTCCACCGTTGGGCAGATCCTCGCTCAGAGCGGCGTGAAGGAGCGCGACGCCGACCTCGGCAGCGTCATGATCGTCCGCAAATTCAGCGACAAGGACTTCAAGGTGTATCGTGTGGACGCACGCTTCGAGAACGGCGCCGAGCGCGACATCTACCTTGCACCCAACGACATCGTCTATGTCCCGCGTAACGCCATCACCTTGATCGGGGATTTCGTGCAGAAGTACCTTCGTGACGTCATTCCGCCTCAAATGAACGTAATATGGGGCATCAACACCGACCTGACCAGCACCCCCTTACTCAAGTAGGACACGTCATGAATACCACCTTCAAGGACATTCTGGACATCTTCTTCCGGCACCGGCGGTACGTAATCATCTTTTCGCTGATTGTGGCGTCGTTTACGGCGATCTACGTCTACGGGGCCAAGAAGGTCTATGTGTCAAAGGCCCAGGTGCTCATCCGACTGGGCCAGGAACAGATGGGCAGCCTGCAGTTCATGACCGGTGGACGCAACGTCTACGTCACCCGGCGCGAGCAGGAGCTCAAAAACGAAGAACGGATTTTCCTGAGCGACCCCGTGATAACCGTCGCAGCCACCTCGATTCTCGGCGACGCCGCTTCGGACCCGGAAAACCTGGTGGCCGTCAAGAAGTACATCTCGGACCATCTCGAGGTGAAGTCGCTGTTCGAATCCGACACGCTGTCCATCTCCTTCGACTTCCCCGATCCGTTCGTGGCCAAGAAGGTGCTGGACATACTCATCAACAAGTACATCGAGCACCACATCGGCGTGTATGAAAACGCCAAGGAACTGAGCTTCATCAAGCTCAAGCTGGATGAATCCCGCGTCAAGTACGACCAGGCGCTGGTCAAGTACACGAACTTCACCGACTCGGCCAAAATCTATGACGAGCGGGAGATCTCCCTGCTCATCGAGAAGCGCAACGACCTCCGCTCCGACCTGGGCAACGTCCGCGCCGAATACCAGTACCACCTGAAGAAGCTGAACCGCTCGGTTGAGGCTCAGGCCCTGCTCCAGCCCTACGAAAGGTACAACTCCGTCGAGATCATCAACGACAGGCGCAACAAGCTCAAGAGCAAGCTCAACGAGGCGGTCATGGAGCGGCAGAACATGCTGCTCAAGTACACGCCGCAAAGCAGGATCATCCAGGATATCGAGCAGGAGATCAGCTCCTTGCAGAAGTTGATCAAGGAGGAGCCCGAGCGCGTGATCAACTCCGTGGACAGCAGGAAGAACGAAACCTACTGGACCATCGAGCAGAGCATCATCGACCTGCGCACCACCATCGCCGGCGAGGAAGGCAAGATCGCCTCCATGGAAGCGGAACTGAAGAGCCTGGAGGCGGAACTGAGCCGCAATTCCCAGAACTATCAGCAGTTCACCATGCTCAAGAAGGACCTCGACCTGGCCAAGACCACCTACGAGAAATACTACGAGGGTTTCCTGGAGAGCGACCTGCGCAACATCAACAAGAACCAGCAGGTCACCAACATCTCCATCATCGAGGAACCCTCCCTGAACCCGCTCCCGCAGTGGCCCAGCAAGAAGAAGGTCATGCTGCTGGCGGGCGTGTTCCTGGTGGCCGGCAACCTGTTCCTGGTGATCATCCTCTCCATGATGAGCAACACGGTGAACAACCCCCTGGACGTGGCCAAATCCTTCAGCGTCGCCCCGCTGGCCACGCTGCCGCTGGTCTATCCCGAAAACATGAACAACGACCCGCTCTCGCGGAAAGCCTTGACCACCATAGGCGCGGAGGACACGGCGCGCTTTGACGTCGGGCTGGGATACTACGAGAAAAACCTCAAGGAATTCCAACGGCTGTTCATCAATCTGACGCACCTGCAGGGCGCGGGGAAGGTCTTCCTGATCGCGCGTTCCCTGCCGGGTGAAGGCGGCACCACCATATCCTTCAACCTGGCCGCGTTCATGTCGAACTACCTGGACAAGAAGGTCGCCTTCGTCGACTTCTATCCCTCCCGGCTGGCCAGCGCCGTGCATGGCGCGACGGACGTCCAGGCGGGACAGTTCTCCCGAGCCGCGCTCTCCGGTGTGGACTACTACCGCTACAAGGACCGCCGGGAGTTCAAGCACGAGGACGTGCGCGACAAGTACTCCATTTTGGAGCAGCTCAAGCATGAATACGACTTCGTGTTCTGCAACATCGACTCCATCAAGGACTCCGCCGACCTCGTGTTCCTGAACAACAGCATCGACAGGGTGTTGTTCTTCATCGAGGCAGACAGGACCAAGAGCCAGGTCGTCGGCTTCAACCTGGACACTCTGCGGCAGTACGGTTTTGCCAACATCTCCTTCATCCTGAACAAGAGGCGCTTCTACATACCCAAGTGCCTCTATCGTTACGTGTAGGGTCCATGCCGCGGCGACAAGAGGCGAAGCAGTGATGTTCGAACAGTATAAACCCCGGCTGAAACGGATCTACCATGCGCTGCGGGCCGTTTTCGAGGTCCGCAGGCGCATCCGGGGCCGGGGGAACAGCTGCGAACTGAGGCATTGCGTTCTCAGGAACGTGATTCTGGACATAGAGGGCGATTCCAACTCTGTGAAGATCGACGAGGGCTGCGTTGTGGAAGGATTAGTGGTTAAGATGCGCGGAAACAACCACACTCTTCACATAGGGGAGCGGAGTTACATCAAGGACAGCCAGTTGTTCTTTGAAGACTCCCGATGCAGAATCTCCATCGGCGAGGCATCATGGCTGACCGGTGCTCGTCTCTCAGCCGTCGAGAACAACCAGTCCATCCACTTGGGGAAGCTCGCCACACTCGCCGAGGGAACCGACCTGCGCACATCGGATTCGCACTCCATCCTGGACGCGGCGAGCTGCAAGCGCCTCAACCCTCCTGGAAGCATACACCTGGGTGAACATGTCTGGATCGGCAAGAACGTCACAATACTCAAGGGAGTCACCATCGGTAACCATAGCATAGTGGGCCTGGGTTCCGTAGTCACCCGCGACATCCCGGACAACTGCGTCGCGGCCGGCGTACCGGCGAAGGTGTTGCGTACCGGCGTAACGTGGGACTGGGACAAGCTGCCCTGCTGACCAGGGATGGGCCATAAGGCGCACATGGACATATTCTCGTTGCAGAACTACTTCCAGCACCTGCTGGGGAGAGCCTACACCAGACTGGCCAGGCGCAGCTTTGCCGCGTTCGGCCAGGGCTCGCATATGTTCTATCCCTGCCGCATCAACCAGCCCGGCAGGATTTACATCGGCTCGAAAACGGTGCTGTTCAGCGATGTATGGCTCAACCCCGTAATTGAGTGGGGAGGCGAGTCATACAATGGTGAAATCGTCATCGGAGACTGCTGCCACATCCTGAACAACGCGCAGATAACGGCCGCATCCAGCATGCGCATCGGCAATCACGTTTCGATAGGCCGCAACGTCATCATCGCCGACCACATCCATGACTACCGCGACGTGTCCAGGCCCATTCTTGACGCACCCCTTGGCAATATAAAGCCTGTCGCCATCGGCGACGAAACCGTGGTCATGGCGAACACCGTCATCGCGCCGGGCTCGAGCATCGGCAGGCACTGCTTCATTGGAGCCAACAGCCTGGTGCGTTCCGAGATTCCAGATTACTCCCTGGCCGTGGGCTCACCCGCGAAGGTTATCACGCGCTACGATCTGGCCACGGGCCGGTGGGAAAGAAGCGGTGCCCGCGATGGCAATCCAGCAAACCTGTAGCAGGCTCGCGGCCGCGCTGACCGTGCGCAACACCGCCTGGCTCACCATGTCTTCGCTGGTGTGCAAGCTGCTGGCCTACGTCCAGTTCGTGCTGGTCGTGCGCGTCTTCACCGGGGAGGAGGTCGGCATCTACGCGGTGTGCATCACCATGGTCCTGTTCGCCGAAATGGCGGCCAACCTGGGCCTGGACCGCGTGGTCATGCGCGAGATCGCCCGTCTGGGCGACCAGATAGAGCCCGAGGTCTTCGACAACTCCCTGCTGATCAAACTGGGGGCCTCGGCGATTTCCTACTCGCTGTGCCTGGGGGCCTGCGCGGCCTTCTATCCCGACATCTACGGGGCCTACTCCTGGGAGTTCGCCTGCTTCCTGCTGTACATCCCCGCCGTGGCCCTGGCCCGCAGCTTCGAGAGCCACTTCACCGCCCTGGAGCGCATGAGCATCCCCGCCGTCGGCCAGCTTGCAGAGCGGGTTGCCGTGCTGCTCACCGTCATGGGCGCGTGGCTGCACTGGTACGGCTTCGGGCCGTTCCTGGCGCTCTTCCCCCTGGCCGGGCTGCTGCGCGCGGCCATACCCTTCGGCATCTATCTGCCGTGCAGGCGCTGCGGGGCCCTGGCCGTGCACGGCGGGCACATGCGCAGCCTTGCCCGCCAGTCATCCTGGATGTTCGCGGTGGAGCTGGTGGCCATGGCCTACTTCCGGGTGGACATCTTCCTGCTCTCCAAGCTGGTGGATCTGCGCAGCACCGGCATGTACCAGGTGGCCTACAAGATTTTCGACTTCTTCATCGCCATGTTCTCCGGCTACATCCTGGCGGTGTTCCCGGCCATGGCGCGCGGCGGCACGCGCCTGCGGGTTTCCAGGCTGCTCCTGGGGTCGGGCGCCGTGCTGGTGCTGTTCGCGCTGCCGGTCTCGGCCTTCGGCAGGCAGATACTGGGCGTGTTCAAGCCCGAATACGTTGACGCCGCCCCCGCCCTGACCTGCCTGATGCTCGCGCTCCCCTTGGTGTACGCCAATTCCATGTTTGCCAATTTCGCGGTTGCCACAGCCAAGATCAAGGTCCTGTTCCTCATCGCCGTGCCCATGCTGGGCGTGAACGTGGGCCTGAACCTTGTGCTGATACCGCACTTCAACATCACCGGCGCGGCCCTGGCCACACTGTTGAGCGAGGTTCTGCTTGGCGCGGCCCTGCTGTTCGCCCTCAGGCCCTTCGCTCCGACTGCTGGACCCACGAACAACGCGGAGGCGGTGGCGACATGAACACCCAGAAAACATTGTTCCTGTTCACCACACTGTTGCTGGCGATAGTGTACTGCATGTCGTTGTATGAACTGCGCACTGCTGGCATCGTGCTGGTTCTTGTGTGCATGGGCTTGCCCGTGCTCGTGAAATACACGATGGAATACACTGACGTAGTATTGGGGCTTATCATCGCCACCATCGGCCTGTGCCCGTTCTTCGTGAACGTCGGCATAGGCCCCGGCACGCTGCGCCTCTACGGCGAGGACATCCCCACCCTGTATTACGCCGTCTACATGGTGATCGCCTACGGGCTTCTCCGGCGCAAGCCTCTGCATACCGGCAACATCTGGCTGCTGCTTGCCTTCGTCCTGTTCGTCATGTCCGCAAGCATTCCCTTCTTCACCAACCCCATCGCCAAGAACGCACTGCGCAACTTCGCGGAGACATTCATCCTTGGTTTCGCCCTCTATCTGATCTTTTACAACGAGACCACGGACGACAACGTGGACCTGTTCACGGCGTTCATCGCCTGGACCACGGCTACCCTCTCCGTGGTGGTGCTGCTGGAGGTCATCTTCCAGGCCAACCCGCTTATGCTCAAGGCCAAGGAAGTGATGGACGGTTTCATGTACATCCTGCCGTCCAGGTACACGGCCATCGGCAGCTATTACCGGCCGTATGCGGTGTTCTTCCATCCGTCGGAGGCGGGCACCTTCCTGGCCATGGGTTTCCCCTTTGTCCAGGCCTACCTGCGCGACAAGTCTCCGCTCTTGAAATACCCCCTGCTGGCCCTGGTTCTGCTGGGCGTGGTGCTCAACTATACGCGCGGCGTCTGGCTCGCCCTGGCCGTAGCCTGGACCGTGTGCAACTTCTCCAGGGTCCGGCGCGTCCTGCCCGTCATGGCGGTCGTGTTCGGGGTCTGCCTGCTCGGGTTCCTGCTGGTGTACGGCAACACGCCTTTCGGCAAGCGCATTCTGGACCCAACCAACCTGTACAACCGGCTGTACTACTGGCAGGTGGGCCTGGCCATGACCGGGGACAACTTCCCCTTCGGCATCGGCCACATGAACTTCGAACACCGCTACCTGGAATACGTGGACACCGCGCCTGTGCCCCAGGGGCTGGACGTGCAGCAGATCTTCGTGGCGGACAACATGCTCCTGACCTCGCTGGTGGAGCAGGGCGTGCTCGGTTTCGCGACCCTGTGCTGCTTCCTGGGCACCGTGTACTACCAGTTCGCGAAGCGCATCCGCCTGCTGCGCAAACAGGGGCATGAGCGAACGGCCCGGCGCTGCAACGTTTTGCTGCAGGCGGCCCTTGTCTATCTGTTTGCGGGCATGTTCGCGGATGTGCACCTGTTCTCCAAGGTGACCAAGCTCTTCTTCATCAGCATCGGCATGGCCTTCGCGCTGATGAGCCTCCGCGCCAGCGAAGACGCCCAGGCCCCCGCCAAGGAGGCCTCCGGTGAAATACCAGCCCTGGACGCGGCAAAATGAACCCGGCCGGCCGACGTCGTATCCGGGTGCTGCTGCACACCGCCTCCCTGGGCGGTGTGCGCCGCCACGTGCGTGACATCGTGGAGCAGATCGACCATGACAGGTTCGAGCTGATCGGGGCCTTCCCCGACCGTCTCCTGGACAGGGCCTACCTGCCGGACGAGTCCGAGGGCTACCGGACGATGTTCTCCGGGGCCGGGCTCGCGGTCCATACCCTTGAGACCCCGCCGGGGCTCGACCTGCCCGGCTGCGCCCGGGCCGTGTGGGCCATGGCGCGGCTCCTGCGCCAGGTGCGCCCGGACGTGCTGCACTGCCACAGCTCCCTGGCCGGGGCCGTGGGGCGGCTGGCCAGCCTGTCCTGGCGGCCGCGCGTGGTGGCCTACACCTCCCACCTGATCTATTTCCTGCGCCACCAGGGCCTGAAACGCGCCCTCTACCTTGGGCTGGAGCGCGCCCTGCTGCCCCTGTGCGACAGGCTGATCGCGGTGTCGCCCTCGGAGTACGACGGAATCGTGCAGGCCTTCGGGGCCGATCCACGGGTGGTGCGCATCAACAACGCCATCCCGCGCGACCTGGCCATTCCCGTCTCCGAATCCGCCCTGGAGCCCCCCGCCAACTTGGCGCTGCCCCCGGGCCGTTGCGTGCTGCTCTCCACGACGCGCTTCGATTCCCAGAAGGACGTGGGCACCCTGGTCCGCGCCGCCGCCCTGCTGGCCCGCGAACGGCGGGACTTCGTGCTGCTCCTGGCGGGCGAGGGGCCGCAGCGGGCGGAGCTGGAGGCCATGTGCCGGGCCAGAGGGATCGAGGAGGAGGTGCGCTTCCTGGGCTGGCGAACGGACGTGCGCGCCCTGCTGGCTGCGTGCGACGTGCTGGTGCTGTCCTCGCACATGGAGGGGCTGCCCTACTCCCTGCTGGAGGCCATGGCCCTGTGCAGGCCCGTGGTGGGCAGCGACGCGCCGGGCGTGCGCGATTGCGTGGAGCACGGAAGCACGGGCTATCTCTTCCCCGTGGGCGACGAAACCTGGCTGGCGGCCCGTTTGCGGCAGCTCATCGATTCCCCGCGGCAGCGCCGCATGATGGGCGAGGCCGGTCGCGCACTGGCCCTGCAACGCTTCGCCCCCTCGGACATGATCGGCACCCTGCAGGCCATCTACCAACAGGGCGCGCCCACACACGCCTGAGGCCGGTGGAACAGCCATGGACGTATCCTTCATCTACGTTAACTGGAACTCCCAGGGCGAGATCATGCAATCCGTGCGCACCGTGCGGGAGCAGACCCGGGGCCTCAGC
This sequence comes from Fundidesulfovibrio agrisoli, assembly GCF_022808715.1. Taxonomy (GTDB): domain Bacteria; phylum Desulfobacterota; class Desulfovibrionia; order Desulfovibrionales; family Desulfovibrionaceae; genus Fundidesulfovibrio; species Fundidesulfovibrio agrisoli. Next base: position 5,920 of record NZ_JAKZKX010000034.1, on the reverse strand, counting down.
TACGAGATCGTGGTCGTGGACAACGACTCCGCCCAGGGCGTGGACGAACTGGCCGCGGACCCCGGCATCGTGCTGGTGCGCAACACCGCCAACGCGGGTTTCGGGGCCGGTTGCAACCTCGGGGTCCGGCACAGCACCGGCCGCTACCTGTTCTTCTTCAACCCGGACACCCGCATGGTCTGCAACGCGGCGGCCATCCTCTGCGCCTACCTGGACGCACACCCCCGCGCCGGGGCGGCCGGGCCGAAGATCCTCGAATCCGACGGAAGCATCCACTACGGGGGGGCGCGCTCCTTCCATTCGCTGTTCAACGAGTTTCTGGAACACTCGGCCCTGGCCTTTCGCTTCCCCCGCAACCCCATCGCCGGGCGGCCCTACTATTCCACCTGGGACCACGACTCCACCCGGGAGGTGGATGCGATCCACGGCGCGGCCATGGTCTTCAGGCGGGATGTGTTCGAGCGGCTGGGAGGGTTCGACGAGCGCTACTTCCTCTATTGCGAGGAGGTGGACCTCTGCAAGCGCACCTGGAACGCGGGCTACAGCGTCCACTACGTGCACACCGCCTCGATCATCCATTCCGGCAAGCACAGCTCCAACCAGTATTTCGACGGGTTCCACCCGCTCATCCTGCAGCACGTCAAGAGCCTGGCCATCTTCATGCGCACCCACTACGGCCCGGTACGGGCGGCCATCTGGCGCGCCATGATCGTGATCCTCTACGGGCTCAAGGCGCTGCGCAACCGCGACCCGCGCTACCTGGACTACTGCCGCTGGGGGCTTCGCGGTGTTTAGCGTCGTCACCCCCACCTACAACCGCGCGGACCTGCTGGCCCGCAGCCTGGAAGCCATGCGCGCCATGCACGGCGCGGAGCGCTGCGAATTCATCGTGGTGGACGACGGCTCCACGGACCACACCCCGGCCGTACTGGAGAGCATGGCCGCGGCCTGGCCCGGCAGCCTGCGCCACGTGCGCCAGGAGAACGCCGGGCCCGGCGTGGCGCGCAACACGGGCCTGGAGCTCGCCGGGTCAGAGCGCATACTGTTCCTGGATGACGACGTCTTCCCCCGGCCGGACCTGCTCACGGCCCACGCGGCCCTGCTGGACATGGGTTTCTCCCTGTCCCAGGGCCTGCTGGAGTGGCACCCGGAGATTGCCGGGGACTGGGTCATGCGGTACATGGACAAGCATGGCATGCAGTTCGCTTTCGACCGCGTGACCGACGATTCGGACCTGCCCTACCTGTACGTGTACACGGCCAATCTGGCCGTAACGCGGGCCGCCGTGGACGCGGCCGGGGGCTTCGACCACGCCTTCGCGGTGCAGCGCTACGCCTTCGAAGACACGGCCTTCGGCTACTGCGCAAAGCGCGCGGGCTGCCGCCTGGGCCTCAACCGCGCGGCCGTGGCCAGCCATCTGCACCCCATCACTGCCGAGGGCCTGGTCCGCCGCGAATACAAGGTCGGCTACGCCGTGGGCGTGCTGCGCCAACATTATCCACAGATAGCCCGGGAACTTGGCCTGGACAAAAGCCCGCCCTGGCGCGACGCGCTGACGCGCGTGACGCAGATGATCCTGGACGCGAAGCCCCTCTCCGGGCTGCTGGGAAGGGAGCTTCACCTGCGTCTGGCCTGCCGGGCCGCATTCGGAAAGGGGATGATGGACTATGAAAGCAAGTGATCTCCGCCGACTCCTGTCGCTGGCCGTTGTCCTGGCCGGCCTGGCCTGCTTCTGCGCGGCGTCCCCGGCCGAGGCCGCCGACGCCAACCTGTGGCTCAAGGGGCACAGCGCGCCCTTGTTCATCAAGAACATCCAGCTGCTCTACGCCGACTCCTCGCGCCCCAGCGTCGAGGTCGTCATCATGCTGGGCAACCCCATGTCCTACGAGAAACACCTCCTGGGCGACGTGGACTCCATCGAGTTCCTGGAGATCCTGGGCGAGCGGCGCTCCAACCCCGTGTTCAAAATCCACCTGAAGATGCGCAACTTCGGCTTCCCCCGAACCGTGATCCTCATGCCCCTGCGCGAACTGCGCGGCACGCACGACGGCAGGCCGTGGAAGATGGCCGTGGATTTCGGGCGCGACAACGACGACAAGGCCGAGAGCCTCAAGGAGCTGAAAATCGTCCAGCCCCGGGAAACCCTCTAGGGCGGGACCGGGCCGCATGAACGCCGTGCAGCCTTCAGCGCCGCTGGTGTCCGTGGTCGTGGTGGCCTACCGCAACCGCGACACCATCGGGGCCTGCCTGGATTCCGTGGCCGCCCAGAGCGGCGTGGCCTGCGAGGTCCTGGTGGTGGACAACTCCCCCGACCTGGGCACATGGGCCGCCCTGCGGGAGGCCCGGCGCGCCCACCCGGACCGGGACGTGAGCGCGCTGCGCCCCGAGCGCAACCTGGGCTTCGCCGGGGGCTGCAACCTGGGCGCGCGCCACGCGCGCGGGCGCTACCTGCTGTTCCTGAACCCCGACGCCGCGCTGGAGCCCGGCGCGCTGGCCACCCTGCTTGGCTTCTGGGAGAAAACCCCGGGGGCGGGCCTGCTCGGGCCGCGCATCCTAGACGAGTGCGGCCGCACCATGCGCACCTGCCGAGCCCTGCCGAGCCTGCTGGGAACCTTCCTGGACGCCACCGGCCTGGACAACCGCCTGGGCTACTACAAGCTCGTGCGCTTCCCCCACAACGAAACGCGCCGCGTGCCCCAGGTCATGGGGGCCTGCATGTTCACCACCAGGGAGCTCTACGAACGCTTCCAGGGTCTGGACGAGCGGTTTTTCGTCTATTTCGAGGAGGTGGACCTGTGCAAGCGCATGGCCGACGCGGGCCTGGCCGTCTGGTTCGTGGCCGGGGCCGCCGCCTCCCACCAGGCGGGCACCTCCTGCGAGAGCGAGCACAGCGCCGCGGCCATGGTGGCCCAACTGCGCAAGAGCCGGGCCTTGTACTTCCGCAAGCATTTTTCGACCCCGGCCTGGCTGGCCCTGCTGACCCTGAACTGGCTCGAAGGGGTGGGCAAGGCCCTGGCCTGCGCCCTGCTCTACGCCGTTCGCGGCAGGCGCCGCGACCTGGAGAAGGCCAAGGGATTCTGGAGGGTGGCCCTGTGCCCCGCCTGCTCGCGCTGACGGTGCGCCCATCCCTGGGGCCGGACACCCGCTACCGCATCGAGCAGTACGTGGAGCCCCTGGCCGCCCTGGGCATCCAGGTGGACGTGCACCACCTTTTCTCCGACGAGTACTACCGCCTGCAGCAGGCCCCCGGGCGCGAGGCCGGCAAGGGCCTGGGCGCGCTGGGCGGCTTTTTCCGGCGCCTGGCCGACCTGGCGCTGCACGCCCGGGCCTACGACGGCGTCTGGGTGTGCAGGGAGCTCTTTCCCCTGGGGCCGCCCCTGCTGGAGCGGCTGCTCTTCGCGCTCAACCCGCGCGTGATCCTGGACATCGACGACGCCATCTACCTGCACGACGCCACCAACACGGGGTTCATCCATTCCCGGCTGCGCGACTTCGGCAAGCTGGGGCGCATCGCCGGGCGCTTCTCCGCCGTGGTCTGCGGCAACGCCTACCTGGCCGAGTACTTCCTGGACAAGAACCCCAGGGTCTTCGTGGTGCCCACCGTAGTGCCCATGAGCCGCTACGGGGCCATTCCGCACAGGGAGTCCCCAAGCGTTCGCATCGGCTGGATCGGCACGCCGGGCAACGCCGCGCACCTGGAGATCGCGCGCCCGGCCCTGGAGGCCCTGGCCCGCACGCGGGACTTCGCCACGCGGGTGGTGGGGCTCACCCGGCCCCTGGGCTGGAGCCTGCCCGGGCTGGTGCAGCTTCCCTGGAGCCTGGAGCGGGAGCTGGACTATTTCTCCGATTTCGACATCGGGATCATGCCCCTGGAGGACTTCGCCTTCGCCCGGGGCAAATGCGCCTTCAAGATCATCCAGTACATGGCCGCCGGGATTCCCGTGGTGGCCTCCCCCGTGGGCAGCAACCTGGACGTGGTGCGCCACGGGGAGAACGGCTTCCTGGCCGCCAGCACCAGGGAATGGATCACCCATCTCCAGGCTCTGCTGGACGACGCGGCACTTCGCGCGCGCATGGGCCAACGAGGCCGCGAGACTGTCCGCGACGGCTTCAGCCTGGAGTCGCAGGCGGTGCGCTACGCCGATATCATCAAAGAGGTTCTGCAATGAAACCATCCCCGATATTCGCCGCGCTGCTCGCCTGCCTGGCCCTGCTGGCGGCCGCCGCGCCCGTGCGCGCCGCCTCCGGCCCGGAAACATCCGGCCAGGCAACATCCGGCCCGGCAACGCCCGCCCAGGCGGCTGAGGGCCAGTCCGAAAAGCCCGGAAATCAGCCCCCGGCCAAGGCCCATCCCTACCGTTTCGGCGTCAACGCCGACAACTGGAAGGGCGAGATGACCAACCCCGGCTTCGCCGAGGCCCTGCGCGCCATGGGCGTGGAGTTCGTGGTCTGGCACCTCTCCCCCGAGGAGGAGGCCGGGGCCGGAATGATGAAGATCGTGGACTTCTGCCGGGCCAACAACCTGAGCTACCTGTTCAACACCGAACTGGTGAACTACGTGCCCGGCGTGCCCTACTTCAACAACCCCGACGGCACCTACCGATGGGACTTGAAGCCCGCCACCCTGGAAAAGCTCAAGGACGACCCCCTGTTCATCGGCCAGGTCTACGACGAGGCCATGCTCATGCAGTCGCTCAACGGAACCAAAGTCAACGGCCGGGTCATCCCGCCCTATTTCCTGGACACCTCGGCCATGACCCCGGAGGAGGCCTTCACCGCGGTGACGGCCAAGATCGCCCAGCTCACCGGCTACTTCGCCAAGTACGGCAAGATAGCCCTGTTCGAGATGGTCTACCCGGACTACGCCCACAGCGTGGCCCGTGCCGGAGCCCAGACCGCGCCCAAGCTCATGAAGGAAAATCCGGTGGACCTGATGACCGCCGTGTACGCCGGGGCGGCCCGCCAGTACGGCCAGAAACGGCTCTGGGCCTGCGTGGACCTCTGGTTTCTGGACAAATTCCCCGAGAAGGGCGCGGGCGGCCCCGGGCACCACACCCCGCAGGAACTCTTCGACGCCCTGTGCTACACCTACACCGAAGGCTACGACTGGGTGTACATCGAGCACATCAAGGGCCTGATCGACGTGGCCAACGGGCGGCTCACCGCCTACGGCCAGAAGGTGGTGGAGTTCCAGAAGGCCCGCGAGTCCCTGCCGCGCGGCGACTGGCGCGACATCAAGCCCGAGATCGTGGTCAAGCGCTTCCCCGACGGCTACTGGGGGCAGAAATACTCCACCTTCCTGCCCGACCACCCCTACGGCGCGGCCAAGACCACGCCCGCGCTCCAGGCCGCCGACGCCCGCTGGCTGGAGCTGCTCTCCACCCTGAGCAACGGCAGGCTGCCCAAGGACGCCAACAACTGGAACGCCGTGACCAGCCCCTACTTCAAGCGCACGCCCTACTTCCTCAAGGCGGGGCTGCCGCCCATGCTGGTGATGGACCACACCTTCTCACGCTTCACCGACTACCCCGGCGCCAAAGCCGTGGACCTGACGCAATAGGAGGCCCGCCATGCAGCGGCCACCCGAACCCGGCGACGGCGCAGCGGCAGCCGGCCAGCCCTCCGTCCAGCCCGCCAAGCAGCCCCGGCTGATGGCAGTGGACGCCCTGCGCGGCTGGGCCATCGTGCTGGTGGTGGCGGCCCATGTGGTCTGGGGGCTGCGCATGGCCGAGATGCGCGTGCCCCAGGCCTTCCTGAACATGTACGATTTCATCTTCACCTTCGCGGCCCAGGCCCTGTTCTTCGTCTCGGGCTGCCTGGCCGTGGGCAGCCTTCGCCGGGGGCGCCTGGCCCTGACGCTGGGCAAGGCCAGGGCGCTCATCTACCCCTACGTGGTCTGGTCGCTCATCGTCTGGACCCT
>NZ_JAKZKX010000033.1 GCF_022808715.1 Fundidesulfovibrio agrisoli | reverse complement strand
GGCGGAAGCCATTCGACATTCTTCAAATATGTCTGATGGCTTCCGCCCACGGAGCGCCCAACGGAGGCTACAACCAGCAAATTTTCTGAGATCTTGGGCGAAACAGGTGCGTTCAGGCCAACGCGGCCAGCGCCCCCAGCAGTTCCCCGGCCATGATGGCCGCGCCCATGAAATCACCGTTGAAGCCGCACTGTTTCCGTGAGAGGGCGCTCATCCGCCAGAGCAGCACCCCGCACAGCGGCACGGCGATGATGACAGGCCGCCAGCCATCCAGCAGCAACCCGGCAGCCACTGCCTGGGCACCGACGCACCCTGCGACCCAAGCCGTGGCCCCGGGCGCGAACAGCGACGACAACCCCGGCCGCACGCGCCTCCGGTTGGCCGCGAGCGCCATCACGGACAGCGCCCGGCCCAGCACGAAGCACCAGGCGATGGCCCCGAACCGCCCCTGGCGGGCCAGCTCCCCGAAAGCCAGCACCTGACCGCCCAGGCCCATAACCAGCCCCAGCACCCCGAACGGCCCGGCGCGGCTGTCCTTCATGATGGTCCAGAAGCGCTCTCCCACGGCCCCGCTGCCCCAGGCGTCCGCCACGTCGGCCAGGCCGTCCGCGTGCAGGCCGCGCGTGAACCAAAGGCTCAATCCCACGGCAAGCCAGCCCAGGAGCAAGGGATACGCCGAGAAAAGCCCGAACGCGCCGGGAGCGGCGGCCAGCAGGCCAACAGCCAGCCCCACCAGGGGGAACCAGGCCAGGGTGCGCGCGAATTCGCCCTCGGCCAGGATGCGCGGCCTCCCGAGCCGGGTCAGGAACGAGAGGGTGGCGCTGAATATGTGCAGATTCATCCGAAAATCCTTCAGCCGAAAAGGAAGATCACTTCCGAACCCGGTTCCAGCATAAGCTGCTCGGCAGCGCTGCTCATGTTCATGGCCAGTTCCATGACGCCCTGGCTCCCTGCCAGGATGCCGACACAACCTGGGTTCAAGGCCTCGTAGCTCGCGCAAGGCGTTACAGATTGCCCCGAGGCAAGTCTCACCGCCTCGCCGCTTTCGATCGCTGATTTCCATGGGTCAATTTCCATGTTCAGCAGGCAATTGCCGAATCGGTCCACATGCAGAACGCGCGCGGCCGCTCCTTCAGAGATTCTGTGGGCCCAGAGCTCGGGCAGGCGGACGAGCCCGGCCGGGTCCACCTGCGTACCAAGCACGTCCGGGTCCGCGCCCAAGGCAAGGCGCACCGCAAGCGGCGCGAACACGTCGCGCCCGTGGAATGTGGCGCTGGCCTTTGCGAAATGCGAGATGTCGGCCGCGAAGGCCCGGCAATCCGGGGCGGCCTCCAACACCATGGTCAGCAGTCCGTTGTCCGGGGCCAGGAAAAATCGGTCCAGCGCCTCCAGGATCACGATGCGCCGCGACCCGCCCACGCCCGGGTCCACCACGTTCACGAACACCGTGCCGGGCGGGAAGTGCCCGCAGCTGGCCCGCAGGAGGAACCCCGCCTGAAGTGTGTTGTAGGGTGTGACATGGTGGCACAGGTCAAGCACGGGCACACACGGGCCGTGCATGGCCAGCGCCCCCTTCATCTGGCCCACGTAGGGGTCGTCCAGGCCGAAGTCGGTCAGCAGCGCGACGTGACGGTGCATGGTTCCTCCGCTCGTGTCGAATCACGGCGCAAGCGCCGGTCCGTAAGGGAGAGATAGCCGAAAACGCGGAGAATGTGCTCGGGAAAATCAGGCCGGATCATCAAGGCGGTGGGAGCTATTCTTTCTCGGCCTTGTCCAGGGTCAGGTTGAAGGCCACCGCGTAAAGGTGGTGGAAGAAATCCACGTATTCGATGTGGATGTCGTCAGGCAGGGTCAGCCGGGCCGGGGCGAAGTTGATGATGCCGCGCACGCCCGCGTCCGCCAGGTAGTTGGCCGCGCGCTGGGCGCGTTCGGGCGGGGTGGTGATGAGGCCGATCTCGATGTCGAGCTCCTCCACCTTCTCCTTGAGCCGGCGGGAACAGATGACCTCAAGCCCGGAGACCTCCTCGCCTATCTTGAAGGGGTCGCAGTCGAAGGCGCCCACGATGTGGAAACCCCGGCGCGGAAAGTCCTGATGGCGCAAGAGGGCCTTGCCCAGGTTGCCCACGCCCACCAGGGCGGCCTTCCAGACCCGGTCGACGCCCAAGGCCTGCTTGATGGAGGAGATGAGATCCTGGACGAAGTAGCCCACCCCGCGAACGCCGAACTCGCCGAAGTAGGCGAGGTCCTTGCGGATCTGGGAAGGGTTCACGTTGCACGCCTTGGCAAGGGTCTCGGAGGAGACAACCTCGGAACCTTCCCTGCGGAAGGTCTCCAGCACCTGGACGTAGAGGGCCAGTCGCTGGATTGTTGCGCGCGGTATGTGTTCGCTCTTCACCATGTGGGCATTTGTGGGGATTGGGTGGAAGAAAAAACCGGGAGGCCCCTGCGGAGCCTCCCGGCAAGCATGTCGTGATTAAGCGCCGAAGGGCTTAACGAACATGAGCAGCAGGCAGACGACCAGGGCGTAAATGGCCAGGGATTCGATGAAGGCCAGGCCCAGAATCAGGGTGGTGGTCAGCTTGCCGCCGATCTCAGGGTTGCGGGCCATGCCTTCGCAAGCACCCTTCACGCCGATGCCCTGACCGATGCCGCAGCCCAGAGCGGCCAGGCCCATGCCGACGGCGGCGCCCCAGGCGGACATGGCGCCAACGGCGGAGCCGTCAGCGGCGAAGGACAGGGAGGCCAGGCCCAGCAGGGCGACGGTGTTCAGGGCGGTGAAAAGAACCTTACGCATGAGTAGTCTCCTCGAATGTGGTATGTTGTTTGGTCAAATGACCATTTCCCCCGGTTTAGTGGGCGTGTTCGAAAGCTCCCTTCAGATAGATCAGGGTCAGCATGAAGAACACGAAGGCCTGGATGAAGTCGGCCAGCGAGAACAGGAAGTAGATGGGCAGCGTGGCGGCGATGGGCGCCAGCATGAACAGCAGCATCAGAACCAGTTCTTCGCCGCGGACGTTGCCGAAGAGTCGCAGCGTGAGCGACAGCGGCCTGGCCAGGTGGCTCATGATTTCGAGGATGAGCATCATGGGGGCCAGCGCGGGCATGGGGCCCATGAAGTGCTTGATGTAGCCGGGGCCCCAGTTCCTGATGCCCCAGTAGTTGTAGTAGACGAACACGAACACGGCCATGGCCGCGTTGGTGTTGATGGCGTTGGTGGCCGAGTCGAAGCCCGGGACCAGGCCCATGAAGTTGCAGGTCAGGATGAACAGGAAGATGCCGGCCAGAACCGGGAATACGCGGCGGCCGTCTTCACCCATGGTCTCCACGGTGAAGTTCTCCAGCCCTCCGATCATGTATTCGAAGAAGTTTTGAAGCCCGCCGGGCACCATCTGAAGCCTGGAAGACGTAATGAGGCCCAGGGTGATGAGTACGGCCATGGCCAACCAGGCGAAGAGAACTTCATTGGGGATGTTCAGCCCCGCACCTTTGGCCGCCATTTCCAAAAACAATACCGGATGTTCCAATCCGCCAGCCATAGCCCTAGGCCTCCTTCGCGCTGTTAGACCTGGCCCTTTTACGGGCCCCCCACACCAGAATGGTCACCATCACAGTGATCGTCCCCGCCACGATGGCCCACACCGGCCATCCCGCCTCGACGATCATCGCATAAAGCCCCGCCCCGGTAATGCCGAAGCGCACGAAAAACCTGAAGAACGCTCCGCCCGCGGCGCCCGCCGCGTTGCTCGTCACGTTCTGCGCGTACTTCACCAGCCACCAGAAGTTCACCGTGATGAGCGCCGCGCCGCCCATGAAAGCCCAGCCCCAGTCAGACAACTCGGAGATGGACACCGCCGCGAGGCTCAGCCCCGTGGCCATGGCGATCTGCATGCGCACAAGCTCGCGGCCTTCCGCGTGGTGGAACCCGGCCCGCTCCAGAAGGGAATCGAGGCGCTCACGCATCCTTCTTCCCTCCGGGCTTTTCCTCCGGGTTCACTCCTGGCTTGGCGGCGTCCGCCGGGGCTGCATTCTGGCCGGCCTGCGGGCCGTCCAGTGATTGGGAGCGGGTGATCTTCATGGCCTGCAGGTACATGTCGCGGAAGCCCGCCACGATGCCCAGCAGCAGCCAGACGATCAACCCCCAGGGCGCGGTGTTCAGCCACTTGTCGAAGTAGTAGCCGATCACCAGGCCGACCACCGTGTGGGCCACGAAGTTCGTGCCCATCATGGCGGCCTTCTCGATGCCGTCCCAGGTAGACTTGTCTCGTTTTTTAAGGATCATCCGAGCCTCTCGCGTGCCTTTCGGAAGCGCTCCCGCGCGGCCCCGGAACTCGTGCATTGCTTCACAAGTCCGGCTGGCCTACCACAAGGGCGCTCTTTACGTCAACGCGCCAAAGGGTTCACGCTGGTTTTTTTCAGGATTTTTTTTGGGTTCGTCTCGCGGGCGGGCGGGGTGCGGCCCTGGGGTGCGCCAATGCTTGTGCATTTTATAACAAGCCGCTCCGATCCGAAGCCGTCCGGGAAACGCCCGCCGTCCTGCCTGGATACCCCAGCTCAGGCAAAAAGAAAATCGGGAAACCACGCGGGGCCGCACAAGGGATTGGGCTGCTCGCGGCCCTTTTCAAATCCTCCAGGGCGTGGCACTGACCCGGCGTGACACGCATGCGCCCAAGTTCCCCGAACAGCTCCGCCCAGGGCACCCCCCCAGGTGCTAGCCCTGTTTCAGGCCCGGCTTTCTCCCCCGGCTCGCCATGGTGCCTGCTCGCGGCCTGCTGCCTGGTGGCCGCCCTGTTCGCGGTATCCTACCGGGGGGTGCTCTTCGAACCCGGTCACATCTACCAGAACTGGGACCAGACCATCCCGCCCTATCCATCTCAGATTGAAGCCTACGGCTCCATCTCCAGCGACGCCTGGTCCTCCATATTCGAGCTCGGCTCCCCGGCCACCTTCAACGGCATCGACTGGGCCTTCGACGCCCTGATGCGCAATGGGCTGGCCTTCCTGGGCGGGGCGGCCCTGGCCCGCTGGCACTTCCTGTTCTACGCCCTGCCGGGCGCGGCAGGGTACTGGCTGCTCTGCCGCAGGCTGGGGCTGGGGTTCGGGCCGAGCCTGGCGGTCTGCCTGCTCAGCCAGTTCAACCCTCGCACCTACACCATGGCCGTCTCGGGCCACGGCTTCGAGATCGGCTTCGCCCTGGCCCTGGCCCCCTGGACCGTCTATTTCGCTGACAGGGCCGCCTCCGCGCGGGGCGCGGCCTTCTTAGCCTGGGCCCTGGGCTGCGGCCTGGCCGGTGCGCTGGGATTCTCGGCCTCGCCCATGGGCATCGTGCTCACGGCAGCCTTCCTGCTGGTCTGGGGCGTGGCCGCCGTGATCGCGGCGCGCGGGGCCCGGCCCCTGGCCGTGCTGGCCGTGGCCGGGTGCGTGGTGCTCGGGGCCCAGGCCCACTGGCTGCTGCCCGCCGCCGCCACGGGCTCGGCCGGGGCCAAGTACAACCAGCGCATGGAGGACGTGCGCGCCCACTACCTCCATCTCTATAAGGACTTCTCCGCACCGCCCCGCCAGGCCATGATCGGCCACACCGACAACCTGGGCATGGGCACGGAGCAGGCCTACCCCGTGGAGGGCCCCTTCCGCGAGCCCTGGATCGTCTCGGCCTTCGCCCTGCTGGGCCTGGCCCTGCTGGGGCTCCTGGCCCCGGTTGCGCCGCGCTCGCTCAAGTGGTTCGGTGGGCTGTGCCTGCTGGGCGGGTTCTGGATGCTCTCCGGGGCGCAGACCATGCCCGGCCGCATCCTCTATGAAGGGCTGCTGGCCCGGGTGCAGATGGTCTTCTTCCTCATGGCCCGGCCCATGCGCTGGCTGCCGCTCTACCAGGCGGGGCTGGCGCTGATGGTGGGCCTTGGGCTGGAGGCGGTGCGCCGCCGCTCCTTCTGGAAGGACTACCGCTGGCCCGGCGTCATGGCCGGGCTGCTGGCCGCCACGGCCGCCGGGGTCTACCTCTGGCCCTGGTGGAGCGGGGCGCTCACCGTGCCGCGCAACGCCACCACCCAGACCATGTCGCTCATGCTCCAGCCCCTGCCGGAGGAGGAGCGCGAGCTGGTCAAGGCGCTCCACGACGATCCGGGCTTCTACCGCATCACGGTGCTGCCCACCGTGGCCGGGCCAACCGGCGACGTGCCCGCGCCCCCCGCCACCTCGCTCACCCGCAATTTCGGCCTTCTGGGCAAGGACAGCCTGCTCGGCCCCACCTTCGTGGGCCAGCCCTTCGGGCGGTTCCTGCTCTCCATGCTCAACCGGCCCGGGCCGCTCACCGACGCCTTCGGGCGGCTGCTGGGCCTGGGCGCGGTGCGCCGCGTGGTCTACGACGCGGCCGTGCCCGCGCTCAGCTATTCCGATTTCGGCTGGATGCCCCGGGTGAAGCGCGGCTCCGAAACCCTGGCCGACCCCGGCGACAGCCTGCCGCGCTTCCTGGCGGCCCAGCGCGACCTGCGCCCGGACGCGAAGTGGAGCTGCGGCCCGTTCACGGTGCTGGACAACGCCGGGTACCTGCCGCGCCTGCGCACGGCCCGCACCCTGGCCCTGGCCTCCGGTGGCGCGCCCCTGCTGGCGGGGCTGGCCGAGTTGCCCGGGGACCTCTTCGCCGCCGAGGCCCAGGTTTTCGGCACCGACGCCGAGGGAGAAACCCTGTCCGCCCTGGGCGAGGCCACGGGCGGCCTGCGCTCCTGGGGCGGCTCCTGGCCGGAGCTGCTGCTGCCCTGGCTGCCGGCGGGCACCTGGATCGCCGCCGCGCCGACCGGACGGGCCATGCCTTCAGGCTGGGCCTCCCTGGCCGAACGCTGGGACAGGCACATCTGGTTCGAGGGCTCGCCCCTCAACGGGGCCGCCCTGGTGAGCGACGGTCCGGCCCGCCTGGAAGTGCCCCTGCCCAAGGGGGAAAACCTTCGCCTGCTGGCCCGGGTGGCCGCCGTGCCCGGGCAGTGGGGGCCTTCCGCCAGCCTGGGCGGCCGCGAACTGCGCCCGGCGGACAGGCCCGATCTGCTGGACAGGGGCTGGCGCTGGGTCGACCTGGGCCTCGCCCCCGCTTCCGGCGGCGTCCTGGTGTTCGAGGCTCCGGGGCGCGGGGCCGTGGTCGCAGGGGTTCTGGCCGCGCCCGAGGCCGATCTGGCCGCCGCGCGCGCCGCCATGGACGCCGCCTTCCCGCCCGAACGAGGCGCGCTGGCCCTCTCCGGGGCCGCGTCCTGCGCGCTGCCCGGTTCGCGCCTGGCGGCCGACTCCTGGGACGAGCCCCTCTTGGCCGAACTGCCCGGCATAACTCTCACGACCGAAAATCTTCGCTCCGAGTCCGTGGACGGCGCTGGCGCGGGCATGCTGGCCGCCGAAGGCCCGGACGTCGGCGTGGCCGAGTTCACAGTGGAGCTGCCCCGGGCCGCCTCCGGGTTTGAGCTGGAGTGCTACCCGCGCCTTTTCGGCGACCCGGCGGGCGTCTCCTTCGTTCGGGCCGAGTGGGCCGTGGACGGCGGCCCCTTCCGCCCCCTGTTCGAGCTGGCCGGAGGCACGGGCAACTCTTGGGAGGACGTCTACGGCCGCCGCATGCGCTCCGACGTGCAGGCCGCCTGCCGCACGGTGCGCATCCGCGTGTCCATGCGCCAGGCCCAGCTGCACTCCCTGGCCAACACGCCCAACACGCCCATGCGCCTGCGCCTCAAGGCCCAAAACCCGGTGGGCCCGGCCTGCATGGGCCAGGGCGTGGCCCTGCCTGCTTCCTTTGAGGCCCCGGCCCCGCGCGCCGGGCTGTACAGCGCCAGCGCGCACATTCTCGGGCCTGAAGGCCCGCAATGGCGCGATCTCGGCGCGGTGGAGGCCGGGCCGGACGCGCCCGCGCGCCTGGCCGTGCTGGGCTCGCCTTCCGAGGCCTGCGACCTGATCGCCCTGCGCCAGGGGCCTGACGAGCGCCCCGAGCCCACGCCGCCCGTGGCCCTGGAGCGCGTGGACCAGGCGCATTACAAGGCCGTCGTTCCCTCCGGCTCCGGGCGGGTGCTGCTCTTCTCCGAGAGCCACAACCCGAACTGGCGGGCGGACGGGCGTGCGCCCCTCAAGGCCTACGGGTTCATGAACGCCTACGTCGCTTCGCCGGATTCACCCGGCTGGCAGGGGCCTGTGGATGTGTTCTACACGCCGCAGCGCCTGCGCTCCCTGGGCGACCGGATCACCCTGGCGGTCTGGGCGCTGGCCGGGTCGGCCTGCCTGGCGCTGGCGGCCTGGGCCACCTGGGTCACCTGGACCGGGCTGCGCGGGCGGCGCAAGGAACGAACCCCTTGACGCCGGGGCGCAATCCGGCGAACGTCCCCCGCGCGCCGAGGCGCGCCGCCGCACATAATCTTGGTTGAAACGGACGAGACCCCCCGATGCACATCCTCTTTCTGAACCACAATGTGGAGAACTACGGCACCTACTTCCGCTGCGTGCACCTGGCGCGCGGCCTGGTGCGGCGCGGGCACAAGGTCACGCTGCTCTGCGCCAACCGGGAGGACACCCTCTCCACCACCAGGCGCGTGGAGGGCGGGCTGACCACGGTGCTGCTGCCCAAGTACCGGCTGAAGGGCTTCCACACCCTGCACAGCCTGCGCATGCTCTACAACACGGCCTACGCCCTGGCCCTGAAGTGCGACGTGCTGCACACCTTCGCCTTCCCCCTGCACCCCATGGCAGTGCCCACCCTGGCCGCACACTATCTCCGCCCGGGCCTGCCCATCGTGCTCGACCACGACGATCTCTGGAAGGGCGGCTTCGCCAACCAGCACCCCGGGCTCTACCAGCGCTTCGTGGGCTGGTGCAACGACACCATGCCCCGCATGGCCCGCCAGTGCACCGCCGCCAGCGCCATGCTCATGGACTCCTTCCGGACCGCCGGAGTGCCGGACGGGCGCATCCACTACATTCCCAACTGCCCCACCATGGGCAAAAGCCCGCTGGACAAGATGCAGGCCCGCGCCGCCACCGGGCTGGACGCCATGATGCCCGGGGACGCCCCCATGGTCCTTTCCATGGGGCACACCTACACCGAGTCGCTCTTCCAGCTGCTGGACGCCTACGAGCGCGCCCGGCGCGACGTGCCCGAGCTGCGCCTGGCCTTCCTGGGCAAGATGCACATCCCGGCGGATTTCGAGCGCCGCCTCGCCCCGTATCTGGAGCGCGCGGACGGGCGCATCCTCAGGCTGGGCGAAAAGCCGCCCGCAGAGGTGCCCGCCCACCTGGCCGCCGCCGACGCCCTGCTGCTGCCCATGGACGACGACCCCATCGAGAAGGCCCGCTTCCCCATCCGCTTCGGGGACTACCTGGCCTCGGGCGTGCCCATCGTCTCCAACGCCGTGGGCGAGATCGAACGCTTCCTCACCGAGCACGACTGCGGCTACGTGGCCCCGGTCAGCGATTCGCAAGCTTTCGGGGTGAAGATCGTGGAGGCCCTCACGGACGAGACCAGGCGGGACGCCATTAGGGAGAACGCCCGCAGGCTCATCGAGGAGACCCTGAACTGGGACGCCGTGGCGCAGAAGCTGGAAGGTATTTACGAGCTGGCGAGGAAGAAGAAGTAGGAAGAGCCGGGGGCCAGCCCCCGGACCCCCGGCAGGGCGCTGCCCTGCACCCGCCAGGGGGAGGGCCTCCCCCTGGACCCGGCATCAGCTTCGCGGGATTCGTGAGGTCAGTGCCGGGGAGCGCGGGAGGGGAGGAACCGCCGGGACCGCGCCCAAAGCGGCGCTCGCCCCGGCGGACCGCCATCGCCGCAAGCGGCGATAGGTAAATTTTTCATGAGAACCGGCTGATTGTCCGTAAAGCCGGTGGTCGGCGCGAAGCAGTACAGGATTCCAAAGGAACGAAGTTCCTTTGGCGGGAGAGTGCAGAGAGGGCAGCGCCCTCTTTGCCCGCCGGAGGCATCTTCCTGAAAGCGAAGAGAGAGCCGTGAAACCCAAGGATATTCTTCTGGCCCTGGTGGTCGTGGCGCTCTGGGGCGGCAACTTCGTGGTCATCCGCGTGGGGCTGGACTCCTTCCCCCCGCTGCTCTTGGCCGCCTTGCGCTTCGTGCCCGTGGCCATGCTCGCGCCCTTCCTGCCCCGCCCGGACATGTCCTGGAAGCGGCTGGTGTCGCTTGGGCTGGCCTGGTTCGTGGCACAGTTCAGCCTGCTGTTCCTGGGCATGGCCGTGGGCATGCCTCCGGGCCTGGCCTCGGTGGTGCTCCAGTTCCAGGCCTTCATCACCATCGCGGTGGCGGCCCTTGTGCTGGGCGAGAAGCCGGGCCTGCGCCAAGTGGCCGGGTCGCTGGTGGCCCTGGCCGGGCTCGGCCTCATCGGCCTGACCGCCGGGTCCGGCGGCGTGACCCTGGCGGGCTTCCTGCTCATCCTGGGCGCGGCCATGTTCTGGAGCATGGGCAACATCCTCATGCGCGGGGCCAAAAAGGTGGACATGCTCGGGCTCATCGCCTGGCTCAGCCTGATCCCGCCGCTGCCGCTGCTGGGGCTCTCCTGGGCCTTCGAGGGGCAGGAGCGCATCGTGCAGGCCCTGACGCACCTGAATGTTTACGGGGTGGGCGCGGTGCTCTACCTGACCGTGTTCGCCACCATCATCGGTTACGGGGGGTGGGGGAAGCTCCTCAACACCTATCCGGCGGGCACGGTGGCCCCGTTCTCGCTGCTCATCCCGGTGTTCGGGGCGGTCTGCGCCAGGCTGGCCATGGGCGAGACCTTCGGTCCCCGCCGCATGGCGGGCATGGCCCTGATTCTGGCGGGGCTGGCCGTGGTGGCCCTGCCTGGGTTCAAAAGAGGCGCGGCGAAGCCCGCGAAGCAATAACGGGTCCAGGGAACGAAGTTCCCTGGCGGGAGAGTCCCCAAAGAGTGCGGGGGAGGGCGGCGCCCTCTCTGCCCGCCGGAGGCACGAGACTTATATGCGCATCTTCATCCCGGCCATGGGCCGCGTGAACACGAAAAACCGCGACGGCAGCGAGGTCCGCTTCTCGGAGATCGCCCGCCGCTGGCTGGCCTGGGGCGAGCGCCTCTCCGTGATGCTGCCCAAGCGCCAGATCGGCGTCTTCGAATCCCAGGACGTGCGGGGCATGGAGTACCAGGTGTTCCCCGAGCCCTTCGAGAGCGAGGCCGACAGCCTGGGCAACGTGCTCAAAACCTACCTCTGGCGGCTCTTCCGCTGCCTGTTCATGCCCTACCCGGAGCCCGTGGACGCCGTGTACGCGCCCTCCGACTTCCTGGTGGACCTGATTCCCGCCCTGCTGGCCAAGATCCGCAACCCCAGGGCCGCGCTCACGGTGTGCGTGTTCCTCATCGCGCCCAACCCGTTCAAGGGCTACGAGAACGTGTTCCGTCCGCGCTGGCGCGTGCCCACCATCCGGGGGCTTCTGTACTGGTCCACCCAGATGCTGGCCGTCGGGCTGGCCCGGCTGTTCGGGGCGAGGCTCCTGGTGCTCAACAGCCTGGACCGTGACACGCTGCTGGCCCGCCGGGTGGACCCCAGGGCCGTCACCGTGGTGACCATGGGCGTGGACGTGGACGCCTTCGGAGAGGTGGAGGTTCTGCCGGAAACGCCGAAGTACGACGGCGTGTTCCTGGGCCGCCTGCACCCTCAGAAGGGCCTCCTGGACCTGGTGAAGATCTGGCGCGCGGTGTGCGACAAGCGCCCGGAGGCCCGCCTGGGCGTCATCGGCGGTGGCAGCGACGCCTGGTTCAAGCGCCTGAAGGACGAGATCGAGGCGGCGGGGCTTGCGCGCAACGTGGACCTGCTGGGCTTCAAACAGGGCGCGGAGAAGGTGCGGCTGCTCAAGAACGCCGGGTGCTTCTGCATGCCCAGCCACTACGAGAGCTTCGGGCAGGTGGCCGTGGAGGCCATGGCCAGCGGGCTGCCCGTGGTGGCCTACGACCTGGCCATCTACGACGAGATTTTCCCCGGCGGCATGGTCCGCCTGCCCCAGGGCGACGTGCAAGGCTTCGCGGCCCAGGTGCTGCGCATCCTGGAGGACCCGGCACGGCGCGCCGAACTGGTGGAGCAGGCCGGATGCGTGGCCTGCCGCTTCGGCTGGGACGAGATCGCCCGGGCCGAGCTGGAGCTTGCGCGCCGGGGCGGCAAAGACTGATCCCCTGATCCCTTCTCATCTCCAAAAAACAAAACGCCGGGTCTTCCCGGCGTTTTGTTTTTGAAGTGTGCGCTCCCGGCCTGACGTAACGGCAGATCGCCAGACCATGATTGGGGGTGCAGGGGGATCATCCCCCTGCCGGAGGGGTTCGGGGAGGCAGCGCCTCCCTGATCTTCGTCCCGTTACAACTCCACCTGGTTGCCCAGCTCCACCACGCGCCCCGGCGGAATGTTGAAGAACGACGTGGCGTTCCAGGAGTTGCGCGACATGAAGGCGAACAGCACCTTGCGCCAGTTGGCCATGCGGGAGTCCCCGGTGGTCAGCAGCGTCTCGCGCCCCAGGAAGAACGAGGTGGAGTAGACGTCCATGGGCAGGCCCTTTTCGGTGGCCAGCTCCAGGATTTCGGGCACCTGGGGCGACTCCATGAAGCCGTAGCGCGCCACGATGCGGTGGAATCCCTGGCCCAGGTCCGCGATGTCCAGGCGTTCCGCGGGCGGCACCTGGGGCACCTCGGCGTAGGTGATGGAGAGCAGCACCACGCGCTCGTGCAGGGCCTCGTTGTGCTTGAAGTGGTGCAGCAGGGTGTGAGGCACGCCCTCGGGCGAGATGGACATGAACACCGCCGTGCCCGAGGTGCGCAGCGGCTTGTAGTCGGCCATGTCCTTGAGGAAGATGTCCAGGGGCATGCGCATGTTGCTGTAGTGGCGGGCCAGCAGGGCGCGCCCGTCGCGCCAGGTGACCATCAGGGTCAGCAGGGCCACGGCGATGGAGAGGGTGATCCAGCCGCCGTCCACCACCTTGAGCAGGTTCGCGCCCAGGAAGGAGCAGTCGAAGGCCAGGAAGAGCACCAGCAGGGGCAGGCTCTTCCACAGGGACCAGCCCCAGTTCACGCGGGTCACCTCGAAGTAGAGCACCGAGGTGATGGCCATGGTGGCGGTCACGGCGATGCCGTAGGCCCCGGCCAGGCGGCTGGACTCCCCGAAGGTGAGCACCAGGGTCAGGCAGGCCAGCATGAGCGCCCAGTTGACGCTCGGCATGTAGATCTGGCCGATGGCCTTGTGCGAGGTGTGCACGATGAGCATGCGCGGGGTGAAGCCCAGGTGGATGGCCTGTTGCGTCAGGGAGTACACGCCCGAGATCATGGCCTGGGAGGCGATGATCGTCGCGGCCGTGGACAGGGCCACCATGGGGTAGAGCACGGCCTCGGGCACCAGGGAGTAGAACGGGTTGAAGGCCGCCTCCGGGCTGCGCAGCAGGAGCGCCCCCTGGCCGAAGTAGTTCAGCAGCAGCCCCGGCAGGACGATTATGTACCAGGAGAGCCGGATGGGCGTGCGGCCGAAGTGGCCCATGTCGGCGTAGAGGGCCTCGCCGCCGGTGATGCACAGCACCACGGAGCCAAGGGCCAGGGTGCCGTGGAAGCCGTTGGCGGCGAAGAACTCCACGGCGTGGGCCGGGTTGAGGGCGTAGAGGATGCCGGGGGCCATGAGTATGGAGTGCAGGCCCAGCCCGCCGATCACCAGGAACCAGACCACCATGACCGGGCCGAACACGTTGCCGATGGCCGCGGTGCCGTGCTTCTGGAACATGAACAGGGTGACGAGGATGCCGCAGGTGATGGGCACCACGAAATTGGCGGCGGCCTTGGTGGCCACGTTCAGGCCCTCCACGGCCGAGAGCACGGAGATGGCCGGGGTGATGACGCCGTCGCCGTAGAGCAGGGCCGCGCCGAAGGCGGCCATGAGCAGCATCAGGGGCCAGTGTTTGCCCTTGCTCGCCGGGCCGCCGCGCAACATGGCCAGCAGGGCGAAGATGCCGCCCTCGCCCTTGTTGTCGGCGCGCAGGATGAAGACCACGTACTTGAGGCTGACCACGATCATCAGGGACCAGAAGACCATGGAGAGCACGCCCAGGACGTTCTGTTGGGTCACGGGCATGGCGTGGAGGCCGTGGAAGCACTCCTGGATGGTGTAGAGGGGGCTTGTGCCGATGTCGCCGTAGACGATGCCGAGGGCGGCCAAGGCCAGCGAGGCTTTCTGTGCCGGCGTGCAGGCGGCCCCGTGGTGGGGGCCGTCCTCTGCCGGCAAGGAGCAGGAACGCATGCGCGTGACTCCGGTTGAGGTTGCGGGGGGAGGCCCCGCAATGCACGGAAGCCCCTTCGACGCCTGCGAGGTTAGCTGACGGGCTCGGGCCGAAAGGTTGCCCTACGCCTTGCGTGACGCCCTCAAAAGACAGTGAGTATGATTTTTGAGGATAATAATTTATAATTATTATTGTTCCATGAAAAACATGGACATGGTTTTCATGGACGCGACACACGCGGCGATGCGCCCCGTTGGGTGGTTCCCCCGCTCCCGCCCGGGCGGGATTCGGCGATGCGTACACGCGCTCTACGCCGGGGCATCGCGCCAGTCAACATTCGGGCCTTTGCTTTTACGCGAAATGAGGTAGCATGGGGGCTCAGACCGACGAACGGAGGTTCGCATGAACGTGCTCATCGTCTACTATTCCATGTATGGGCATATCCACGCCATGGCCCAGGCCGTGGCCCAGGGCGTGGCCCAGGTGCCCGGGGCTACCCCGGTGCTGCGCCGGGTGCCCGAGACCCTGCCCCCCGAAGTGCTGGAGAAGATGGGAGCCGGCCAGGCCCAGAAGCTCATGTCCAACGTGCCCGTCTGCACCGTGGAGGAGCTGGGCGCGGCCGATGCGGTCATCTTCGGCACCCCCACCCGCTTCGGCAACATGTGCGGGCAGATGCGCCAGTTCCTGGATTCGACGGGCGGGCTGTGGGTCCAGGGCGCGCTGGTGGGCAAAGCGGGTTCGGTGTTCGCAAGCTCGGCCACGCAGCACGGCGGGCAGGAGTCCACCATTTTGAGCTTCCACGTGACGCTCCTGCACCAGGGCATGGTCATCGTGGGCCTGCCCTACGCCTACCAGGGCCAGACGGGCGTGGAGGCGGTCAAGGGCGGCAGCCCCTACGGGGCCACCACCATCGCCGGGGCCGACGGTTCGCGCATACCCTCCGAGAACGACCTGGAGGGCGCGGTCTGGCAGGGCAGGCACGTGGCCCAGATAGCGGCCAAGCTCACCGCGTAAGAGCCCGTGAACGCGCCGCCGGCCCGGTTTTTTGCGCGGTTCCGGGTTGGAGGCGCGATTGGGAGCCGGGAGCCCGGACGAGTTGTCCGGGCTCCCGGCCTTTTTGCGCGTACCCGCAGGAAATCGCTGCGGTTTCAGCCGCGCAGTGCTAATCGTGGCGTCAAGGGGGAGGCATCCCCGCAACCGGCAACACAGCGAGGGCACCATGAGCAGGGTGGACGAGATACTTCAGAACATCGAGGAGCTGGAAAAGGAACTCGTGGGGGAGCTGCGCAAGACCGAGAACGAGTTCCTCTACACCATCAGGAACAAGAAGGTCCGCTTCGCCAGGGATGTGGAGGCCTACCACCGGGAGCTGGCCGCCAAGTGGTCGGACTACGTGTACGACTCGGGCGTGATGATGATCCTGACCATCCCGGTGATCTGGTCGGCCCTGATCCCCTGCGCGATCATGGACGTGGTGGTGAGCCTGTACCAGCTGGCCTGCTTCCCGGTGTACGGCATCCCGCGCGTGAAGCGGGGCGACTACGTGGTCATGGACCGCCAGGCCCTGCGGTATCTGAACTGGATCGAGAAGGTGAACTGCGCCTACTGCAGCTATTTCAACGGGGTGATCGCCTACGTGGCCGAAGTGGCCGCCAGGACGGAGCAGTTCTGGTGCCCGGTGCGCCACGCCCGGCCCGTGAAGGCCGTGCACAGCCGCTACAGATTCTTCTTCGAGTATGGCGACGCCAAGGGCTACCGGGAGCGGCTGGAGCAGGTGCGCAGGAACTTCCGGGATTTGAAGGGGTAGGGGGACTAGCCCTTCCAGTTCCACCACTTGAGTTTTTCGGGATCGCGCCCTTCGGGCGGCGTGGAGGCGTAGTAGACCGCCTCGCGGAACACGTAGAGCACGCAGCGGTCCAGCTTGCCGCCGGACATCTCCCTGAGCTGGTCGTAGAGCTGCTGCGGGTCGCGCCCGGCAAGGTCCTCCGGGGCGCGGACGCCCAGGCTGTACAGGTCGCGGGCCATGGCCGGGCCGATGCCGGGGATGGTGCGCAGCAGCTTTTCGGTGTGCTTGTCCATGTCTGACAGTTCCCCTATCATCGACGGGCCATGACGAAAACCCTGCTCGTGTCCGGCACCCACTCGGGGTGCGGCAAAACCTCCGTGACGCTCGGGCTGCTGGCCTGGATGCGCCGCGCGGGCCTGGACGCGCGCGCCTTCAAGACCGGGCCGGACTTCATCGACCCCGGCCTGCACGCCCTGGCCTGCGGGCGAACCAGCCACAACCTGGATTCCTGGATGCTCACCCCCCGGGCCAACCGGGAGATCTTCGCCCGGTACGCCGCAGGGGGGGACGTTGCCCTGGTGGAGGGGGCCATGGGCCTCTTCGACGGGCTCTCGGGTACGAGCGAACTGGGCAGCGCGGCGCACATGGCCAAGCTGCTGGGCATCCCCGCGCTTTTGGTGGCGGACGCCTCGGGCATGGCCCGCAGCGCGGCGGCCCTGGCCCAGGGCTTCGCCCGCTTCGACCCGGAGCTCGGGCTTGCCGGGGTGGTCTTCAACCGCGTGGGCGGCCCCGGCCACCGCGAGATTCTGGCCGAGGCCATGGAGCGCGCGGGCGTGCCCCTGCTGGGCTGCCTGCCCAAGGCCCCGGACATCGCGCTGCCCTCGCGCCACCTGGGCCTGGTGACCGCCGGGGATTTGGGACTGGACGCGGGCCGTGCTCAGGGCCGAACCGGCTCCAAGCCGCCGGACTGGCTGGCGCGGCTGGCGGACTGGGTGGAGACCCTGGACCCGGCGGCCCTGCTGGAGCGGCTGCCTTCGCGCGTGTTCGAGACACCCGCGTCCGGGGCCGTCCGCGAATCCCCCACGCCGCAAGTGGGCAGACCGGGCCGAGCGTCGGATGCCGTTCCCGAGCCTGCTCCCGCGCAGCAGGCCCCCTCCGGGCGCGTGCGCCTGGGCCTGGCCCGGGACCGGGCCTTCTGCTTCTGCTACGAGGAGAACCTGCGCCTGTTGGAAATGGCCGGGGCCGAGATCGTGCCCTTCTCGCCGCTGGAGGACGCCGTACTGCCTCCCGGCCTGGACGGGCTCTACCTGCCGGGCGGCTACCCCGAGCTGCACGCGGCCAAGCTCTCGGGCAACGGGTCCATGCTGGCCTCAATTCGGGATTTCTGCGCCTCGGGCAGGCCCGTGTACGCCGAGTGCGGCGGGTTCATGCTCCTCATGGAGGCCGTGGAGGCCGTTGAGAACGGGGAGGGCCGCTCCTGGCCCATGTGCGGGGTCTTCGCCTGCCGGGCCGCCATGGGGGAGCGCTTCGCGGCCCTGGGCTACCGGGAGGCAGTGTTCCAGCGGGACACGCCGCTCGGCCCGGCCGGAACCAGGGCCAGGGGCCACGAGTTCCACTTTTCGCGCCTGGCGGGGCAGGCCCCGGGGCCAGGGACCTACACCCTGAGCGGGCGCAAGGGGGCCATCGACGGGCCCGAGGGCTTTCTCTCCGGCAACACCCTGGGCAGCTACGTGCACCTGCATTTCGCCTCCAACCCGGAGCTGGCCCCGGCCTTCGTGGCGGCCATGCTCGCCGCCAAACGCATGGCCCGGGCATGAGTTCCAGGCAGCGCGGCGAGCGCCCCCTGCGCCAGGGCTTCACCACGGGCTCCGCTGCTGCCGCCGCGGCGAAGGCGGCCTTGAACCTGCTGCTCACGGGGAGCGCGCCAAACGTGGCGGACATCCCCCTGCCGCCGGGAGCCCAGCCGCCGGGAACATCGCCATCGGGTACTTCGCCGCAGGAAGCCCGGCCGCCGAGGGGCAATCCGCCGAAAGAGCAGCCACCGGCAAATCAGCAGCCGGAGATCCAGCCGCTGGCAGCGCAACCACCAAGGGTGCCGCAAGGACGCCTGGCCGTGCCCGTGGCGGGCGCGGCGCTGGAGGGGGACGCGGCCCGGGCCTGGGTGGTCAAGGACGGTGGGGACGACCCCGACGCCACCCACGGGGCAACGATCGCCTGCGTGGCCACATTGCGCCCGGAGCCTGGGATCGAACTGGACGGCGGGAACGGCGTGGGCCGCGTCACCCTGCCCGGGCTGCCCGTGCCCCCGGGCCAGGCGGCCATCAACCCCGCGCCCCGGGCGCAGATCCTCCTGGCCGCGCAAGAATCTCTGGACCAGGCCGGGTATTCGGGCGGAGCCTCTCTGCTCATCGAGGTGGAGGACGGCGAGGCCATCGCCCGCCACACCCTCAACCCCAGGCTGGGCATCGTGGGCGGTATCTCCATCCTGGGCACGGGGGGCGTGGTGAAGCCCTTCAGCCACGCGGCCTGGCGGGCCACCATCGATTCGGGCCTCTCCGTGGCCCGGGCCGCCGGACTGCGCGTGGCGGCCTTCTCCACGGGCAGGCGCAGTGAACGCCTGCTCATGGCCCGCCGGCCGGAGCTGCCCGAGCGCGCCTTCGTGCAGGCGGCGGACTTCTTCGCCCACGCCCTGCGCCAGGCCGCCGCCACGGGCTTCACGGCCGTGGCCTGGGGCTGCTATTTCGGCAAGCTGGCCAAGATGGCCCAGGGGCTGGAGTACACCCACGCCCACGCCGAGCCCACGGACTTCGCCTTGCTCTCCCGCCTGGCGGGCGAGGCTGGCTGCCCGGCGGAGGTTTGCGCCGCCGTGGGCGGCGCCAATACGGCCCGCCACGCCCTGGAGCTGGTCCCTGACGGGCCGCTGCGCCAAGCGTTCGCGGCGAGGACCGCCCAGGCCGCGCTGGAAGCGGCCCGGGGCTTCGGCGGGCCGGGCCTGGAAATTTCCATATGCTGTTTCGGGTTCGAGTCGGGGGTGCTGGCAGTGGCCGGGGCGGAAAAACAGCGCGCCCGCGAGGGCCGGTAGGGGCCATCACGGGCGCGGGCACGGGCACGGGCGCGGGCTGGCGCGTCGCCAGCGGAAAGGCTAGATTTCGTAGTCGATCACGCGGCGCTCGGCCACCACGGACTTGATGAACTCCACCACCTTCATGTGCTCGGGGTGCACGGCGTAGGCCTTGAGGGTCTGCTTGTCGGGGAAGGTGGTGTAGAGGACGATGTCCGTGGGCGGCACGGACTCGAACAGCGAGGCGGTGGCCACCTCCAGGTCGATGACGCCGGGCACCTTGCCGGGCAGGGCCTCCAGCAGGGATTTCATGGTGGCCAGGTTCTCGGCCTTGGGCTTGCCGCCGGCCTCGTCCTTCAGGGTCCACATGACGATGTGCTTGATCATGGCTTTTCCTTTTGTTTCGTATGGCGGCGCGGGCCGCGTGTGGGTGTTCACTAAGCCAGGGGCGCGGCCCAAGTAAAGCCGCGCCCGGAGGGAATCGTGGCGACGCAATCCGAAGGCGGCCTCCCGGCCGTGGAGGTCCTGGGCCTGGGCATAGGCGGCGAGCCGTGCCCCCGCACGCTGGAGGCGGCTTCGCGCTGCGACGTGCTGGCCGGGGGCAAACGCCAACTGGCGGCATTCGAGCGCCTGGGCAAGGCGGCCATCCCCTTCGCCGGCCCGCTGGAGCAGGCCCTGGAGCGCGTGGCCGAAGCTCGGGCTCAGGGCTTGCGCGTGGCCGTGCTGGCCGACGGCGACCCCCTGTATTTCGGCATCGGGGCGCGCCTGCTGGAGCGCTTCGGGCGTGAGGCCCTGCGCTTCACCCCCGGGGTCACGGCGGTGCAGGCCGCGGCCGCCCGCCTGGGCCTGCCCTGGCAGGAGCTGCCCGCCGTCTCGCTGCACGGCCGGGAGGACCCCGGCCCGCTGCTGTGCGCGCTGGCCTTTTCCGGCCGGGCGGCCGTGTACACGGACGCGGCCAACTCCCCGGACGCGCTCTGCGCCATGCTCCTGGCAAGGGGCCTGCCCCCGCGGACCCGAGCATCCGTCCTGGAGGACATGGGCCTGCCCGGTGAGAAGATCCACACCCTGGACCTGCCCGGCGCGGCGGCCCTGCGCTTCTCCCCGCTGAACCTGCTGCTCCTGGAGCTGCCCTCCGGCGCTCCCAGGCCCCAGCTCGGCAGGCCCGACGCCTTTTACGAAACCGAGGGCGGGCTCATGACCAAGGGCCCGGCCCGGGCCTGCTCCATCGCGGCCCTGCGCCTGGAGCCCGAAAGCCTCCTCTGGGACGTGGGCGCGGGCAGCGGCGCGGTGGGCATCGAGGCCTGCGCGTTCCTGCGGGGCGGGCGCGTGTACGCGGTGGAGCGCTCCCCGGTCCGCTGCGCCATGATCCGGCGCAACGCGGCCCGTTGCGGGGCCTGGCAGGTGGACGTTGCCGAGGGCGCGGCCCCCGAGGCCCTGGCGGCCCTGCCCGAGCCCGCGCGCATCTTCATGGGCGGGTCCCTCTCAGGCGGGACGCAGGCCCTGGAGGCCTGCTGCGAGCGCCTGGCCCCGGGCGGGCGGCTGGTGCTCAACACGGTGCTGCTCTCCTCCCTGGGGGCGGCCCTGGAGGTGTTCAAGCGCCTGGGCTGGGCCATCGAGGTCATGCAGGTGCGCGCGGACGAGGCCGAACCCCTGGCAGGGGACCTGCGCCTTGCGGCCAGGAACCCGGTGTTCATCGCCGGGGCTGACAAACCGGCGCGTTTGCCCTAGGAATCATTCCTGAAGTGGCGGCAGGTCCGCCGCACATCCGACAGGCCGTGGCGCAAGGCCGCCACGGGAAGGCTGCCATGAGATCCCCCTATGAATTAACCACCGAGATATTCGAGCCCATCTCCCAGTTCTGGAACGACCACCGCACGGAGCGCTCCATTTCGGGCGCGCTGGTGATCATCTTCCTGGCCTCGCTGGCGGGCATCGAGCTCAAGCGCCTGGGCCTGCTGCCGCCCTCCCTGGCGGGTTTCGTGCCGGAGCACCACTTCGCCGCGGTGAACGTGGCCTTCACCCTGGTGCTCATCCTGGAGGTGCTGGGCCTGATCTTCATCCTGCCGTGCTCCTTTTCCAAGGCCATGGGCAAGCAGTTCGAGATCCTCTCCCTGATCCTTCTGCGCAATTCCTTCAAGGAGCTCATCAACCTGCCCGAGCCCCTGCACCTGACCATGGACTGGACGCCGCTTACGCACATCATCTCCGACGGCGTCGGGGCGCTGATCATCTTCGGGCTGCTGGGCGTCTACGGCGCGCTGCCGCAGCCCAAGCTGAAGCTGGCCCGTTCCGGCTACGGGCGCTACGCCTTCATCGCCTCCAAGAAGATGGTGGCCCTGGTGCTGCTTGGCATCTTCACGGTGCTCGGCGGCAAAGCGCTCTGGCAGGGGCTGACCCAGCACCACACCTTCGACTTCTTCGACACTTTCTACACCGTGCTCGTCTTCGCGGACATCCTGCTGGTGCTGCTCTCCCAGCGGTTCATCCCGGGCTACATGGCCGTGTTCCGCAACTCGGGCTACGCCCTGGCCACACTGGGCATCCGCCTGGCCCTGGCCGCGCCGCCCTATTACAACACGTTGCTGGGCGTGGGCTCCGCGCTCTACGCCGTGGCCCTGACCTGGACCTTCGGCAAGATGGCCGAGAAGTCCCCCCCCGAAGGGAGCAAAGCGTGAGCGCGCGCGTGCATTTCGTGGGCGCTGGCCCGGGCGACCCGGAGCTGCTCACGCTCAAGGCCGCCCGGCTCATCGCCCAGGCCGACACGCTCATCTACCCGGGCTCGCTCACGCCCAATGCCGTGGTGGAGATGGCCAGGCCGGGCGCGCGCATCCTGGACAGCGCCGGCATGACACTCGAAGAAACCCACGCCGCCATCATGGAGGCCGTGCGCTCGGGCGGGCGCGCGGTGCGCCTCCAGGCCGGGGACCCGGCCCTCTACGGAACCGTGGCCGAGCAGGCACGGCTGCTCGAGGCCGAGGGCGTGGAATACGAGGTTGTTCCGGGCGTCACCGCCGCTTCCGCCGCCTCGGCCGCGTTCAGGATTCCGGCCACCGCCCCCGAGGTCACACAGACGCTCATCCTCACGCGCCTGGCCGGGCGCACCCCCGTGCCCGAGGCCGAGGCCCTGCGCGGGCTTGCCAGCCACCACAGCGCCCTGGCCGTGTACCTGGCCTCGGCCGAGCCCGAGGCCGTGCGCGAGGAGCTGCTGGCCGGAGGCCACGCCCCGGATACCGCGGTGGCCGTGGCCCACCGCGTGGGCTGGCCCGAGCAGGAGCTGCACCTCTCCACCGTGCGGGACTTCCCGGAGCTGGTGCGTAAGCGCGGCCTGACCCGCCAGACCCTCTTCCTGGTGCTGCCCGGGGCCGGAGCCGGGACGCGCTCCAAGCTCTACGACCCGTCCTTCACCCACGGCTGCCGGACCGGCGTGGCCTGAGACCGCCTGGAATACGGCCTTTCTTCCGTGCCGCCGCTGCGGTAGTGTGGTTGCGCGGCCCGGCAACTCGCCGGGCTCCGCACGTGGGACGGGGCCGCGCGCCGCGTTCCGGGAGTCGTAACCCGCGCCTGTCCGGGCGGCCCGGACACAGACGAACCCTGTTTTTTCGTCCCCACCGAGGATGCGTATGAGCAGCGGCCAGCAACTGGCGCTCACGGAAGTGGGCACAAACGAAGTCGAGATCATGAGCTTCTACATCGACCGCCAGAACGGAGACTCCGTGCGGCGCGAGTATTACGGCATCAACGTGGCCAAGGTGCTCAAGATCACCCGCATCCCCGACCAGGTCATGCGCCCGCCCACAGCCGCGCACCCCTCCGTGTGGGGGGCCTTCCACTTCAAGGACCGCGACAAGGTCATCCCCGTGGTGGAGCTGGCCCGCTACCTGGAGCAGGAGCAGGCCCCCTGCGACACCCAGAAGCTCATCATCACCGAGTTCAACCAGGTCATGACGGCCTTTCTTGTCTCCGGCATCACGCGCATCTACCGCGTGAGCTGGAAGGACGTGGAGCAGCCCGACAAGCACATCAACGAGTACTCCCGCGACGCCTTCACGGGCATCGTGAACCTGGAGGGGCACATCGTCTTCATCCTGGACATGGAGAAGATCGTCATCGAGCTCAACCCGCAGTCCGGCAAGGATTTCTTCGGCATCGCCACGGGAGTCACCTCGGACCGCTGCGTCAGCGTGCTGCACGTGGACGACCAGGCCCTGGTGCGCCGCATGGTCAAGCGCGCCCTGGAGCAGGACCAGGCCTTCACCGTGGAGTCGGCCGACAGCGGCAAGGCCGCGCTGGACATCCTGCGGGAAAAGGCCGCCCAGGCGGCGGAGCAGGGCGTCCCCCTGACGGAACTGGTGACCGTGGTGGTCTCCGACGTGGAGATGCCGGTGATGGACGGCTACACCCTGTGCCGCTCCATCAAGGACGACCCGGCACTGACCAGGATTCCGGTGTACCTGTTCTCCTCCCTCATCACGGAGGAGACGCAGCACAAGGGCGAATCCGTTGGGGCCAGCGGGCAGTTCCCCAAGCCCCAGACCGAGTTCATGGCCAGGGAGATCCTGGCGGACCTGGCCCGGAAGTGCGCCTCGGGCCGCTAGCGGCCAATAGCGACACTCCCCGCGGCCGCGTCGCTCCGAAGCGGCAGACCACCCGCGCATGCCCGGCATGCGCCGGCCGTGGGCGTATCTCGCGCCTTGCCCGCGGGTTTCCAGGCCGGATCAATTGGTTGCGGCCCGGGCCTGGCGCCGCCGCGGGCCATCCCAAGGAGGAACCTCCATGCGCCACTCCATCAGCCTTTCCACTTCCCGCCGCGAGCAGATGCTCGACATCACCGCCCAGCTCCAGGAGATGGTGCGCGCAAACAACTGGCGCGACGGCCTGTTGCAGGTGCACTGCCCGCACACCACCGCCGGGCTGACCGTCAACGAGAACGCCGACCCGGACGTGGTTCGCGACATGCTCGCCACGCTCGCCCGCCTGGTTCCCGAGCGCGGCGACTACCGCCACGCCGAGGGCAACTCGGACGCGCACCTGAAGTCGAGCTGCATGGGCTGCGGGCTCACGCTCATCGTCTCGGGCGGGCGCATCATGCTGGGCACCTGGCAGGGGGTGTATTTCTGCGAGTTCGACGGCCCGCGCAGCAGGCAGGTATGGGCGGCCTGGGTGGGTTCGGCGGGCTGAGGCGTCTGTTGCCGGGTCCGGCCCTGGCCGCTGCGCCGCCGAAACGCCGCTGTATTTGAAGAACATCGCCGCTTCGACGGCGCAGCGGCCAGGGCCGGACCCGGCGCGGTTCACCGCGCCTGAATTACGGCAAGCAGGCACGGTGTCTTCGGCGGGCTGAGCAGGGGCGGCGAGATTTCTTGGGGAGGCGCTGCCTCTCCAAACCCCTCCGGCAGGGGCATGATGCCCCTGCACCCCCAACCGCTT
This sequence comes from Fundidesulfovibrio agrisoli, assembly GCF_022808715.1. Classification (GTDB taxonomy): domain Bacteria; phylum Desulfobacterota; class Desulfovibrionia; order Desulfovibrionales; family Desulfovibrionaceae; genus Fundidesulfovibrio; species Fundidesulfovibrio agrisoli. The sequence goes on along the minus strand of NZ_JAKZKX010000033.1, from coordinate 8,579 downwards.
CGCGTTTACAGGCGACAGTTTTGCCATGGGGCGAAACAAGAAAACCGGGAAGGCGGAGCCTTCCCGGTTTTTTATTGCGGGGTCCAGGGGGATCATCCCCCTGGCGGGGTGCGGGGCGGCGCCCCGCTCTTACATCCTACTCGCCGCGCAGGGTGCGGGTCATCAGGTCGCGCACGGCCTGGGCTGGGTTCTTGTCCTCGTAGAGGATGGCGTTGACCTGCTCCGTGATGGGCAGCTCCACCTTGAACTTCCTGGCCAGGGCGTGCACGGCCTGGGTGGTCTTCACGCCTTCGGCAACCATCTTCATCTCGCCCAGGATGTCCATGAGCTTCTGGCCCTGGGCCAGGCGCTTGCCCACCTGCCTGTTGCGGGAGAGGTCGCCCGTGCAGGTCAGCACCAGGTCGCCCAGGCCGGAGAGGCCCATGAACGTCTTGGGGTCGGCGCCCATCTTCACGCCCAGGCGGGTCATCTCGGCCAGGCCGCGGGTGATGAGCGCGGCGCGCGCGTTGGAGCCGAAGCCCAACTCGTCGGCCACGCCCGCGGCGATGGCGATGATGTTCTTCACCGCGCCGCCCAGCTCCACCCCGCGCACGTCGGGGTTGGTGTAGACGCGGAAGTAGTCGGTGGCGAAGATCTCCTGGGCCTGCTTGGCCAGATCCTTGTCCTTGCAGCCCAGGCTGATGGCGGTGGGCATGCGCCGGATGACCTCATAGGCGAAGCTGGGGCCGGAGAGCACGGCGAAGCGGTGCTTCTTGCCCACCAGGGCCTCCTCGCAGACTTCGGACATGGTCTTGCCGGTGTCGAGCTCGATGCCCTTGCTGGCGCAGATGATGGCCGGGTTCTTGGGCAGCAGCTCGCGCATCTCGCCGAGCACGGCGCGCAGGAACTGGCTGGGCACGGCCATGAGGAACAGGGTGTGCTCGGCGCAGAGCTTGGGCAGATCCATGGTGACCTGCAGGCTGGGGGAGAGCTTCACGCCGGGCATGTACCAGGTGTTCTCGCCCGTGCCCTTGATGGAGGCCAGCAGCTCCATCTCGCGCACCCAGAGGGTGGTCTCGATACCTTTGTTGGCCAGCAGGTCGGCCAGGGTGGTGCCCCAGCTGCCGGCACCGATGATGGCGATCTTCATGGGAGGCTCCTGAAGTATTGGCGGGAAGCTTGACGCAGGGTTGCCCAGGCCGCCCCGCCGGGATTGCCAGTAGCACAGGTTGCCGCTAGAGATAAAGCCGTTATCCGTAGGGTCGAAAGGAGATGAAATGAGCGGAGCCAAGCAGTTCACGGAAACGCAGCGGCGCATCCTGGCGCTGGTGCAGGGCGACCTGCCCGATGTGCCCGAACCCTTCGCCGAGGTGGCGAGGCAGGCGGGCGCGAGCCAGGAGGAAGTGCTGGAGCTGGTGCGCGGCATGAAGCAGCGCGGCGAGATCAGGCGCTTCGGGGCCACCCTGCGCCACCAGAAGGCCGGGTACGGCTCCAACGCCATGGTGGCCTGGTATGTGGACGACGAGGACATGGCCCGCATGGGGGCCTTCATGGCCGCCCGGCCGGAGATTTCGCACTGCTACCACCGGGTGAACTGCATGGACTGGCCGTACAACCTGTACACGATGGTGCACGCCAAGACCCCGGAGGAGTGCGCGCAGACCGTGGCCGAGCTGGCCCGGCTCAGCGGGCTGGAGGAGTACGACGTGCTCAAGAGCAGGAAAGAGTTCAAGAAGACCAGCATGCGCTATTTCTAGGCGCGGCGGGGATATGAGTGTCAGGGGCGTCCGTTGCGGGCGCCCCTTTTCATTTTGGGCTGATTTTCAAACAGACATGGTGCCGGTGGGCAGAGGACATTCGCCCCGCTGCACGTCCTCCCGGCCTTCCGAGCATGTGAGGCCCCGTGTTCGAACTTGCCGGATGCCGAACCGCTGGTTCAGTGAGGACGATTACTGCGGAGATCGCTTGCCGAGTACATCGAACAGCCGGAAGACCGGCTGGGAGAACCATGTGTAAAGGGTATACCCGCCGCCAATCACCAAAAGACTGCCCAGAATCCCAATTGCAATGCCCGCCACGGTGCTGGAGTTCACTAGGCCATTTAACAGTGAAAATACGGCCATGGACAGCCAGATCACTGCGGAAACAGGGCAGGCTTTGATTCTGAGGGTGTCGCCTTGAGAGTCCGTTGCCACAACGGCAACAAATGGAGTCCAACCCCATGTGAGTGGTGGGTAGCGACGCCTGATATAGATGATGTCCCCGCGCATGGAGATCTTCAATTTCTCATGGTAGCATTCGAGAATTCTCCAACTGTCGGGAGAGATGGGCGCAATGATGCTTGAATGAACGGTGATTCCGAATTTGTAGGCGAATGTTCCTGGAAAGAGGCAGCTGATTTGTTCCAATACAAAACATATTGCGAGGAGTATGAGGAGTATGTTTGGAGTGCTTGTGATGTTCATTCTTTGAAAAGCCGCTTTTTGGGATGCCACTGGTTGGTTACATGGTTTGAGTGCTCGTGTAGTGCCTCATCATGATTTCGAAGGACGGTATCAGCTTTGCTTGGCATTCGCCAGAAGGCCGTTCATTAACGAACGTTGTTTTTATGAATGCAGAGTCGCTGCTTTAACTGCCGAACACTGATTTGTGCCAGTATGCCATAGGGTCTGCGAACCAGTGCTCATTTTGTGCGGTGCGTAGAGGCTTCAGGCACTTCATGTCCAGCGAGTACCGGGCCATCAGTCCGATCAACTCCCTGAGGCTGGCGTCGTCGACGGGGTCATTCAGGGTAATTTCCACTCCGCCATCGCACAAGATAGCATCCTTCCCTTCCGCGATCCATTTCAGCCAGTGGAAGAGAAAGTCTTCATCGCCGTTGGAGTAGTATAGGCGGGGCTGAGGGATGATGAGTTTCATAACATCTCTTCTGCGTTGTTAGGGTTGTCTGGAATTGTATCCACAGCACACAGCTTACAGCGGAAAGAAAAAAGGCGGCCACCTGTCCGGTGGCCGCCTCATTGAAAAGCATCCGTTCGTCCGCCTTATTGCGTCTTCGTCGAGGTCGAGAGCGCGGCGGCGCGCTGGTCATCCACTGCGCGCTGCAGCGTCTGGGCGTTCTGCAGGCAGGTGGCCAGGTTCTGGCCGCAGGTGGCATCGCACTGCTGGCGGCGTGTGAACTCGGTGATGGACTGGCACGCGGTCGTGCACTCCAGGTTCGTCGAGTTGCAGTCGCAGATGAAACACGTGCCGATGGGGGGCAGGGTGTTGACCGTGACCTGGTTCTGCGAAGGCAGCGTGACGGTGACCTGGGCGGTTGCCAGGCTGGCGCAGAGCATCAGAACCGTGAGGAAGGCGAAGGTGTGTCTCATTGTGTGCTCCAGGCTGTGCGAGTAGGCCAGACCCCCCCGGAAGTCAAGCTGCGGGCCGTGTTCGCCCTTGTGTCAACCCTGAGTGAGGCAGATGCAGTCCTCCAATACGGAGAGCACCCGGCCGCACAATCCGCCAGCGGTTCCGCCTGCTCCGGGCGGGGGGCCGAACAGGGTGAAACGGGCTTCCTTGAGGCCGCGCTCGGGCACTGCCTCAGGGTCCACCCGCATGAGGCTCAGCGCCAGGCGCTCGGCCAGCAGGTATCCCGAGAGCCCCTTGCCCAAGAGCTCCACGTGGCGGGCCAGATCCTCCCGCTTGCGGTCCAGGTGCTTGCGCGAGGCCTCCGAGGGGGCGAGCCTGCGGGCATGATCCAGCATGGCCAGGATGCCCGAGAGCTGCGCTCCGGGCAGGCCCTGCCGCCAGCCAAGCAGCCAGGGCTCGCGCCAAGCCAACAGCCCATGGGCGATGCCCAACTCCACCACGCCCAGCATCAGCTCCATGGCCCGGTCCAGCAGGGGGTCGTCCCAGGCGGGCACGCCTTCGCCGATGGCCCAGGCCGGGGCCGGGGTTGACGGCGCGGGCACGCCAGCCAGCTCCGCCAGGATGTGCCCCAGCCAGAGGTTGGCCGCCGGGGATTGGGGCGTTTCCAGGTGCGCGTGGGAGAGCACATAGCGCCCCTTGCCGAACTCCCCGGCAACGATGCAGGGATCGCCCGGGGAGAAGGCCGGGGCCAGGCGCACGCCGTAGAGTGCCTCCCAGTCCTCCAGGGCCTGGCCGGGCACCAGGGAGAGCGGGATGTCCGCCATCATGAAGCCCGGGCCGGGGCGGCCGTAGGCGGCCACCACGCTCACGCCCGGGCCGTGGGGCCGGAACGCGGCGGGCCACCAGACCGGGGCCAGGGGCTCGCTCAGCCCTGCGGGGGTGTAGGGTCCGGCCTGTGGCAGCAGCTCCACGTTGCCGGAGGCGAAGTGCTGCAGCCGGTGGGCGAAGGGCTCGCGCGTCCAGGGGCACAGGGCCAGCCCGCCCGGCACCGTGAGGCCCAGGCCCGCGCCGCCGCAGATGCCCAGGTAGCTGCCGCCGCCGCGCACGTAGTCGCGCACGGCCTCCAGGCCTGCGGGGCCCAGGCAGGCGGCCTTGCGGCTGGCGAACCCGCCGGGCACGGCCAAGAGCGCGGGGGCCTCGCGCCGCAAGAGCCCCCCGGCCAGCTCGTGGGCGCGCACCAGGCGCGCGGGCAGGCCCCAGGCCTCAAGCGCCCGGATGAGCAGCACGCCCCACAGGTGGGCCTCGTCCCAGAGCACGTGAATCATGCGCCCCTTGTGCCCCATCCGCCCGGCGGACACAACGCCGGAAAGTCCATTATCCCCGCGTGTAAGCGCCCTCCAGGGTGGCGGAGATGACAACGGCGCGAAAAAAGAGTATTGCGCCGCCACCGAAAAGGAGCCGATTTCATGTCTGATACCACACTGGCCAAGGGCTACGAACCTGTCGACGTCGAAGCCCGCTGGCTTTCGTTTTGGGCCGAGTCCGGGGCCGGAACCGCCGATCCCGACGCCGATGGCGACCCGTTTTCCATAGTCATCCCGCCGCCCAACGTCACCGGCACCCTGCACATGGGCCACGCCCTGAACCTCACCGTGCAGGACATCCTCTGCCGCCACATGCGCCAGCTGGGCCGCAAGGTGCTCTGGGTGCCCGGCACCGACCACGCGGGCATCGCCACCCAGAACGTGGTGGAGCGCGCCCTGGCCAAGGAGGGCTCCTCCCGCCACGAGCTGGGCCGCGAGGCCTTCATCGAGAGGGTCTGGGAATGGCGCAAGGAATACGGCGGCAAGATCCTCAACCAGATCAGGCGCATGGGCGCCAGCGTCGACTGGACCCGCGAGCGCTTCACCATGGACGAGGGCCTCTCCAAGGCGGTGCGCGAGGTTTTCGTGCGCCTCTACGAAGAGGGCCTGATCTACAAGGGCGACTACATCATCAACTGGTGCCCCCGCTGCCAGACCGCCCTGGCGGACCTGGAAGTGGAGCACAGCCCCAAGAAGGGCGCGCTCTACCAGCTGCGCTACGTGCTGGCCGACGGCTCGGGCGAGCTCATCGTGGCCACCACCCGCCCCGAGACGCTGCTCGGCGACACGGCCGTGGCCGTGCACCCCGAGGACGAGCGCTACGCCGCCTTCGTGGGCAAGATGGTCAAGCTGCCCCTGGTGGGCCGCGAGATCCCGGTGATCGCCGACGCCTACGTGGACCGCGAGTTCGGCACGGGCGCGCTCAAAGTCACCCCCGCCCACGACATGAACGACTTCGACCTGGGCCGCCGCCACAACCTGGAGATCCTCCAGGTCATGGACGGCGAGGGGAACATGAACGCCGCCGCCGGAGCCGCCTACCAGGGTCTCTCCCGCGAGGCCTGCCGCAAGAAGGTCGTGGAGGACTTGAAGGAGCAGGGCCTGCTCGTCTCCGTGGAGGAGCACGACCACTCCGTGGGCGAGTGCTACCGCTGCAAGACCGTTGTGGAGCCCCACGTCTCGCCCCAGTGGTTCGTCAAGGCCGGGCCCCTGGCCGAGGTGGCCCGCGCCGCCGTGGAGACCGGGCGCACCCAGATCTATCCCGAGCAGTGGACCACCACCTACTACCACTGGCTCGACAACATCCGCGACTGGTGCATCTCCCGCCAGATCTGGTGGGGCCACCGCATCCCGGCCTGGACCTGCCAGGCCTGCGGCAAGCTCATCGTGGCCCGGCAGGACCCCGCCGCCTGCGACTGCGGCGGCGCCCTCCAGCAGGACCCGGACGTGCTCGACACCTGGTTCTCCTCCGCGCTGTGGCCCTTCTCCACCCTGGGCTGGCCGGACAAGACCCCGGAGCTCAAGGCCTTCTACCCCACCTCGGTGCTGGTCACGGCCTTCGACATCCTCTTCTTCTGGGTGGCCCGCATGATGATGATGGGCCTGCACTTCATGGACGAGGTGCCCTTCAGGCACGTGTACATCCACGCCCTGGTGCGCGACGCCGAGGGCAAGAAGATGTCCAAGTCCACGGGCAACGTCATCGACCCCCTGATAATGATCGACAAGTTCGGCACCGACGCCCTGCGCTTCACCCTCACTGCCTTCGCGGCCATGGGGCGCGACATCAAGCTCTCCGAGGAGCGCATCGAGGGCTACCGCCACTTCGTCAACAAGCTCTGGAACGCGGCCCGCTTCAGCCTGATGAACCTGCCCCAGGAGCTTCCCGGCGTCCCCCTGGACGGCGAGCTGCCCCTGCATCACGCCTGGATCCTCCACCGTCTGGAGGAGATGAAGCAGGCCACCAGCGCCGCCATCCAGGACTACCGCTTCAACGAGGCGGCCCAGGGGCTCTACTCCTTCCTGTGGCTGGAGTTCTGCGACTGGTACCTGGAGGCCGCCAAGTCCGACCTGTCGGGCGAGGACGAGGCCGCCAAGGCCCAGGCCCAGCAGTGCCTGTGGACCGTGCTCTCCGAGCTGCTGGTGCTCTTGCACCCCATCATGCCCTTCGTCACCCAGGAGATCTGGAGCCACCTGCCCGGCCACGCCCAGAAGGACATCTCCAAGGTGCCCTATCCCGCCGCCCGCCCCCAGCACGTGAAGCCCCAGGCCGTGGCCATGATGAGCTTGCTGCAGGAGGTGGTGGTCAGCGTGCGCAACATCCGCTCGGAGCTGTCCATCAGCCCGGCCTTGAAGCTCGATTGCCTGGTGCGCACCGCCGATCCGGCCGACCTGGCCATGCTGCGCGATAACGAGCGCCTGATCACGCTGCTGGCGCGCCTGGGCAGCTTCACCGCCGGGCCGGACGTCACCGCGCCCAAGGCCTCGGCCAGCGCGGCCGCGGGCGGCAACGCCGTGTTCGTGCCCCTGGCCGGAGCCGTGGACTTCGACGCGGAGCTGGCCCGCCTGAACAAGGAGCTGGCCAAGACCGCCAAGGAAGCCGAGATCGTGGCCCGCAAGCTGGCCAACGAGGACTTCACCGCCAAGGCCCCCGCCGAGGTGGTGGCCAAGGAGCGCGAGAAGGACGAGATGCTGCGCGGCAAGGTGGCCAAGCTGGAAGAGCTGAAAGGCAGGATCGAGACGCTCAAGAGCTAGCAGTGAACCTGATTGGAAATGAAGACGGCCCCGCGCGCCTGTGAGGGCGCGCGGGGCCGTTTTTTATATCTCATGTGGGAGAAAGGGGTATGCTAGGTTTTATGATACATTTGCGAGTTGGAGTATTTGGATGTTGAAATGAAAATAAGGGTCATGACTAGAACAGCGGCCTAGCCCTGACGATTTTCAGGAGGGCTTTGTAGATGTCTTGCCCCCTGTGATTGAAACGAAATTCGCATTCCTTCAAGTGCCACAAAAACAAGTGCTTTTTCATGCCTCTGAATCGAGCCAACCTGGTTTTGGCATATCCCCAGAAGCTTTCTATCCCATTGATATGATTTCGTCCGTTTGCAAATTCGTTTTCGGCGTGATTCACCCGAAAGTGCTTTTGATATCCTAGATCAACGAGCCCCCAGTATCCTCGCCAGCCATCTGAGTGGATCACGCTGTCGAGGCCCACTCGCCCACGAATTATGGCCTGAAGGGTCTTGCGGCTGCAATCCGGCACGATCTCAGTATATACCTTTCCTTGACGTTTGAAGATGCCGAAAACTATGGTTTTACAGCCTGCCCCTCGCCCATGTTGGCCCTTAACTCTGCGAGGTCCGAAGTAGCTCTCGTCAACCTCCACTTCGCCGAAAACCGGAGATTCCTGCTCACAAAATTCGGCCACCCGCTGCCGGATGGCCGTGAGGTAGCGATTCACGGTATTCCGGTTCAACCCAGCAACTTGGGCGATCTGTGAGGCATCCAAGTCAATGGCAAAGAGCTTCACGAGCTGGCGAAATTTCGCCTCTGAAATTTTCGAACGATTGTAGCGGTCCAGGGTTTCTTGGACAGTTAGCCGCCAAAATCAGGCCGCCTTTGCGACCTCCAGTTTCTGTCTTTCCCTCACCTGGGCCGGTGAGCGATAGCCGTGCCTGCCGATGCGCCACTGCCAGTTGTAGGTATCCTTGAAGGCCAGGAGGCCCAGGCGGAGATCCTCGACCGTCTGGAATCGGCGAACCCAGAGCAGATTTTCCTTGAGGATGCGCACGAAACGCTCCGCAATGCCGTTGCCTTGGGGCTCGCGCACGTAGGACGGCGAATCCTTGATGCCCAGGAAGGCGATTTCCCGCTGGAAGTCCTCCG
>NZ_JAKZKX010000032.1 GCF_022808715.1 Fundidesulfovibrio agrisoli | reverse complement strand
CGGCCAAAGGGAGTTCCTCCCTTTGGAATCCCTTCCGGCTTCGCGGGTGATGGCGTTCAGCCGTCGCTGGGCGGCAGCGGGCAGGAGGCCCCGAACACCGTGTCCCCGCGCAGGAAGCTCTCCACCATGGCGGGCACGGCGCTGTCGCTGGTCATGAGCATGTCCGTCTGGCGGGTGAACTGCAGCAGCCTGCCGATCTGGACGAGCTTCTCCTCGATGATGTCGGGCGGGTACTTCTGGAAACGCCCCTCCACCCTGTCGCCGGTCACGGCCACCTTGAAGCCGAGCGCCTCCAGGATGAGGGCGATGGCCCGGGCGCGGCGCTCCCGCCGATCCTCCCCGGCGGCCCCGCCCTTGAAGGCGAAGGTGATGTAGTTCTTGGCCACGGTCTTGCCGCAGTAGCTGTCCAGCACGCCATAATGATAGCCCACTCGGGAGCTGAAATTGAGGTACTTGTCAGAGACGATGGCGTAGCTCTTCTCCCCGAAGCGCTCCGCACCCTGATTCGCGCCGTCGATCATCTGCCGCCCCATCACGGAGAGGAAACCGCGCAACTGCACCGGCCTTGGGCCGCTGGCCACGAAGTCCTTGTCCGCCAGGCCGCGCAGCAGGGCCATGAACGGCCGGGAGAGCACGTCGTCGCGCTTGATCCTGTCCGCGCCGGCCACCTCGTCGCGCAGGCCGCCGCCCAGGTCGATCACGTGCAGATCGAGCCCGATGCCCACGTCGAGGCGGACGGCCATGCCGCCCTCGCCCGAAGCCTGGTCGCCCAGGCGGAACATGGCCGCATAGCAGCGCTCATGCAGGAAGCGTGTGACGTCGTGAAGCGTGGCGCAATGCTGGGGCGTGAACGCGGGTGATTTGGGGTCCACCAGGTGCAGGGGCGAGACAAGGACGCTCACGCGCTTGAGCAGGTCGTGCACGGGGGTGCCCAGCATGGGCGCGGGCGCGACTCCGTTCTCGGCCAGAAGGGGTTCGACCCTGCCTGCGTAGATACGACGGTTCGTGGCGTCCACCGTGACTCGCGCGCCGGGCTCCAGAGTGGACATCGCCCCGCGCAGGCCGAGAACCGTGGGCACGTTGAACTCACGGGCCAGCGAGGCCATGTGCCCGGTGACGCTGCCGTGCTCGGTGACGATGGCGCTGGCCTTGTTCATGGCCACCATGAACGAGGGTGAGGAGTGATCCGCCACCAGCACCCCGCCTTCGGGGAACTCCGCCAGATCGTCCTCCCGCCGCACGATGAAAACCGGGCCGCAGCCCGCTCCGGGGCAGGCCGCATCGCCGCCCTCGGCCAGCACCGTGTAGCCATCCAGGGGTTTGCGCCGGGCCTGAGCCGCACCTTCCGCAGGGCCAGCGGCGAGCGGCCTGGACTGGAGCACCAGCAAGCGGCCGGCTTCGTCTTGGGCCCACTCCACATCCTGCGGCGCGCCGAAGTGTTCTTCGAGCTGCAACCCCCAGCGGGCGAGCGTCTTGACATCCAGAGGCGAGAGGCAGGCCTTCGACCGGCTGTCCTGGTCGACGGCGCTCTCCACCAGTCCGCCCGCGAGGCCGCATTCCAGCCTGACCTCCTGGCCGGGAACATCCTGCGAGATGATCTCCAGGCTCTCCCTGTCCACGCTGAAGCGGTTGGGGTTGACCACCCCGTCCACCGCGTAAGGACCAAGCCCCCAGACGGCGTTGATGAGCACGTCGGAATTGCCGGGTTCGAAGGGATGGCGGGTGTAGAGCACCCCGCTGGACCGGGAACGGACCATTTCCAGGCAGACCACGGCCATGGCCGCCGCCTCGTCAGGCACACCCTTGAGCAGGCGGTAGGCCATGGCCCGGGGGGTGTACAGGCTGGCCGCGACGTAACGGTAGCTTTCGGCCACCTTGCCCGGCGCGACGCCCAGCACGGAGAGGTACTGCCCGGCGAAACTCAAGGCTCCATCTTCGCCCACGGCACTGGAGCGCAGGGACACGCGGAAATCGCCGTTGCCCTGCCCGGTCCGCAAGGCAAGGGCCGCATGGCGCTCCAGCAGTTGGGCCTCGAATCCGTCCGGGAAAGGCGCCAGCAGGATGAGGCGCTGGATGTCCTCGCTGGCCTGCTGCAACGAAGCGGGGTCCGAGGCGTCCAACCCCATGGTGCGTTTGGCGATTTCAGAATCAAGATCGGAATGTTCCAGAAAGGCGCGAAACGCGGCGGTGGTCACGCAAAACCCGTCCGGCACCGGCATCCCGGCGCTGTTGCGCGTTTCCGCCAGGTTTGCGCATTTCCCTCCGACGAATTCGCCGCTTCTTTGCGCGATTTCATCCAGGTCGAGGAACCAGGGCCCCTGCGCGACGCCACGGCCGGAAGCCAGAATGTTCTTGAGCTCCTCCCGGATGGCTTCGATCCTCTCCCGCAGGGCGGGCAGCTTCTCGCCGGAGAGGTTCTCGTAGCCCCGGAGCATCCGCAGGCAGTGGAACACCGCCTGGCTCGCGGCGGATTGCAGGAAGGACATGCCGAACACTTCGCGCCCGGGCAGCATTTCCTCCAGGGAGGCGATGGTGCGCAGCACATCGGAATTCGATTCGAGCAGTTCCTGGAAGTTGGCGTACTTGAACCTGAAGGCGTTCTGGTCTTTCCTTAAGGGCTGGGGCTTGCGGCCGACGAGTGGGAGCAGCAACCGTTTGAGGTTGGTCAGAATCGGACTGTGCATCCGGTCCATGGTTCCTCCCTGCGGCAGCCGGATTCGTAGCCCCTCAGGCACGTCAACCGGATCTGCCATCCGTTGGCGGATGATAGCGCGTGGCGGGGCCGCGTCCCTTGACGACCAGCAAACCCCGTTCCACCAGATCGCGCAAATCGTATTGCGCGGTTCGCGGGGGCACGTTCTGCCCCACGATGCTCTGGTACTGCGCGCGCGACATGCTGCCGTTCTCGCTGATGTAGGCCAGCCCCAGGCGCTGGCGGGGGTTCAGGGCGTCGTCCCCCGGAGAGGGTTGTTCCGGAACTGGCGCCGCGGCCGGGGCAGCCTGCGCCGCATCCTCCCTGGCGGAATCCGCACGCGCGGGCGCGGGACCTTCAATCGGGGTTGCCGCCCGAGCTTTCTGCTCTTCGGCCTGGCCCTCGAAGCGCAAGTCCTCCATGAGGATGACATTGGAATCCGCCATGGCCACCGCGCGCATGAGGCAGTGCTTGAGTTCCCGGACGTTGCCCGGCCAGTCGTGCGCGGCGATGCGCTCCCAGGCGCCCTGGCTCAGGGTCACCTCCCCCTTGCGCATGACCTGGGCCGATTCCCTGATGAAGGCGTCCACCAGCAGGGGGATGTCCTCCTTGCGCTCGCGCAGGGGCAGGGTCTGCAGGGTGAGAACCTTCAACCGGTAGTAGAGGTCTTCGCGGAATAAGCCCTCTGCGACGCACTCCATCAGGTTCTCGTTGGTGGCCGCGATGACCCTGGCGTCGAAGGCCACCTCCTGGTCGCTGCCCAGCGGGATGATCGTCCGCTCCGCCAGGGCGCGCAGCAGGGCCTGCTGCACCTTGGGGGAGGCGTTGCCGATCTCGTCCAGGAGAATGGACCCGCCGTTGGCGGCCAGAAAGGCCCCTTTGCGGTCGGTCTTGGCTTCTGAGAACGCTCCTTTGACGTGGCCGAAGAGCGCGTCCATGAGCAGGTTCTCGTCCAGCGCCCCGCAGTTCATGGTGATGTAGGGGCCGGCCGCCCGCCTCGACATGCGGTGGATGGCCTGGGCCGTGACCTCCTTGCCGGTGCCAGTCTCGCCGACGATGAGCACGTCGGCGTCCACTGACGCGGCCTTGCGCACCAACTGCTTGAACTGCCTCATGCCCTGGCCCGCGCCGATGATCCCTTCCATGGGTTCGTCGTCCCTGGCGGCCGAGATCTTCTTGTCCAGATCCAGGGGCTGCCTGTTCAGGTAGTCCTTGAGGCTGGCGTCCTTGATCTTGAGCTCGTCCTTCTGCCCTATCAGCGAGACCACCAGCGTGTTGATGGCGTCCTTGAGTTCCGTGGTCTCCTTGTCGCGCACGGGCAGTTCGAGCAGGGTCATCTCCCCTGTCCGGGGCATCGAGCGCACGGCCCTGGCCAGGTCGAGCACTGGGCGGGTGATGTAGCGCCCCACCAGCACGAGCACGCCGGCGCTGACCAGGAGCGCGGCCACGAAGATGAGCAGCAGCACGTCGAATATACGGTATTCGGCGGCCAGAACCAGCTTGGAGCGGTCCATGAAGGCCACGCCGCCCACAATCTCGGGCCCTTTTTCAGGCGAGCTGAGGAAGAACACGGGTGAATAACCCAACGCGTAGCTGTCGTGGGAGGTCACGGTGGGGTCCAGCTCCGAGCCCACGCTCTCGATGCCGGTCTGCCCGTTCTGCACGTCCACCACCATGCGCCAGTAGGTCTCGTTGGAGGCCGCGGGCCTGAACGCGCTGTGCAGGCCGGGCATGCCGTGGTCCCCCGAGAGGCCGGATCTGGCCACGTCCGTCGCGAGGGTGGATTCCTTGTCCTCGGGGCTGCCGGATTGGAACAATATCCAGCCGTTGCTGTCGAAGAAGAAGCTGTAGCGCCTGACGGCCGTGCGCGCGAAGGCAGCCAGGGGCGACTTGGGTGAATTGTGCAGGGAGAGGATGTCCCGCGCGGCGCGCCCGTCCAGGGAAAGCACCCAGAAGCCGAGCACCTTGCCGGACTTGTCCGTCACCGGGGTGACCATGCGGAATACGGTGAAGGTCAGCCCACTGCTCAGGCTGGGAACCAACCCAGGCGGATAGATGGACTCTGACAGCCCCACCAGCGTCACCGAGCCGGTCTTGGGGCTTTGCAGCCTGGACGGAGCCATGAGCGGCGAGTTGAACACCCGCTCGCACTGCTCCTTCGTGAGGCGGACCACCTCCTGCCCGGTATCCACCAGCATGAGCGGCGCGTCCCCGTTGGCCGGGATGTAGGCCACCTCGCGATAATTTCCGGGGCGCACGTGCGCCTGGATGGTGAGCATCGCGCGGACGGGCTCCTCGTCGATCTCGCCGTGTGAAAGCAGCAGGAGGTCTTCCCTGGCGTTCTCGAAATATTCGGCCAGGGCGTTGGCCTGGCCCATGGTCAGCACCTTGGTGGTGCGCTCGAGGGCAAGGTTCAGGTAGCGGACCGCGGTGAGCCTGGTGGCGTAGCCGGTGGCCAGCAGCACCAGCGAAATCAGCGGGATGATGGTCACCAGCAACTTGTTGCGCACGCTCATGGAGGAGAACCTCCCCAGGTTCTCCGCCAGGCTTCCACGGACCGGACGCTGTGGCGCGAAAAAGCCCATACTCCGCCTCCTGCTTTGCGCGATGCCGTCAAGACGCGCAAATTCGCACAAGATCAAGCGACTTCCAGGCGTTCACTGTTGCGCGAATCTACATTTCATCAAGCATTCCGTCAAGTTTTCACGTTTGGCACGCCGGTTGCTCTAATCCGCCTGACTTTGCGCGTTTATTTGGACCGGCAAAGGCCAACGCGCCCACGGCGGCTATCAATCCGGGATGTCCGGGGTGGAGCCCCGGCCCGGTGGAGAACTGGCAGGAACAGCAAGGAGGAGCACAGATGAAGAGGATCACACAGTTGGCAATCACGTTGCTGCTCGCATTGGGAGCACCCGGCCTGGCCATTGCCGCTGGCGGCGGTGGAGCCCCCATCGTCCTGGTGGCGGACACCCGCAAACTCACCGGCATCATGGCCTGGTGGGCCAATCTCTACAATGAGAGCCACCTCTATTTCACCATCCTGACGGTCATCATGATCCCGACGATCGGCGTGATCTTCGGTGTGCTGGCGGACATCGTCATGCACTGGATCGGTCTGGACCTGAAGTCCCGCGAACTGGCCGAACACTAGGACCGGCAAGGAGAACCACCATGGAATGGCTCTATATCCTCATGCCCATAGCGGGCGTTAAGATCTTCTGGCCCGGCCTGATAATCCTGGGCGTGGGCGTGGGCATCATCGGCGGCTTCTTCGGCATGGGCGGCGCCTGGATGGTCACCCCCGGCCTGAACATCCTTGGTTTCCCCATGGCATTCGCCATCGGCACCGACATCGCCCACATGGCGGGCAAGTCCCTGATCGCCACCATGCGGCACGGCAAGTTCGGCAACGTGGACTACAAGCTGGGCCTGATCATGATCGTGGGCACCGTCGGCGGCTTCGAGGTGGGCGCGCAGATGGTCATGTGGCTGGAGCGCGTCGGCAGCGTCGAGAAGGTCGTGCGCTACATCTATCTGGTCCTCTTGTTCCTCATCGCCTGGATGGTCTTCCACGACGTCAACAAGCGCCGCCAGAAGGAACGCGCCGCCAAAGCCGCGGGCAAGGAAGTGGACGCCCTGGCCACCGGCATCGAGTGGCACAAGACCCTGCACAAGATCAAGATTCCCCCCATGGTGCACCTTGAAGCCGCTGGCATCTACTGCTCGGCCTGGCTGCCCATCGGCGTGAGCTTCCTCACCGGCTGGCTGGCCGGCATCCTGGGCATCGGCGGCGGCCTGATCCGCATGCCCGCCCTGATCTACCTGGTCGGCTGCCCCACCCACGTGGCCGTCGGCACGGACCTCTTCGAAGTCATGATCTCGGGCCTGTACGGCGCGGCGTCCTACACCTTCAAGGGCCGCACCGAGCTCGTGGCGGCCATCATCATGCTCTGCGGCGCGTCCATCGGCGCGCAGGTGGGCACCGTGGCCACCAAGTACATCAAGGGCTACGGCATCCGCATCGCCTTCGGCCTGGCCGTCATCGGCTGCGCGGTGTCCATCGCCATGAAGATGATCGGCTCGAACTTCAAGCAGCTCAACTACGCCATGGACGTAGCGTCCACGGTGCTCATCCTGGGCCTGGTCGCCGGCATGAGCCTCTACATCTTCGTGAAGATGATCCAGGGCGCCAAGCAGGAACTCTCCACCAGGAAGCCCGCGTAAACGCAACAAATGAGCCAAGGAGCAATGAATATGAAGCGCTTCCCACTTCTCTTGGCCGCACTGGCGCTGGCATCTCTCTTGGGCTGCAGCGACTTCGGCAAGGTTGACCAGGGCAGGGTTGTGGCCTTCGATAAGGACGCCAAGAAGGTCACCTTCATCAGGGACAAGAAGGCTGACCCGGCCTCCCCCGACTACAGCGGGCTGCCCCCGGTGGTGTACCAGATGCCCGCCGACCCTGCCGAAACCGGCCCCGCGCCCAAGGCCGGCCTGCGCATGAAGCTGGACACCCAGAAGAGCCAGATCGTGGTCTTCGATCCCCAGGCCCAGGCCTTCAAGACCATCAACTTCAAGATCCACGACATCCAGGAGAACGTGGACAAGGACCACCCCCTGGTGTTCGACAAGGAAGCCAACAAGGCCAAGCAGTTCCCCATGGTCGACAAGGCCAAGAAGACCGTCACCATCTACTCCGGACGCCAGAAGCTGCTCGTGACCTTCAGCGTGCCTGACGAATACATGTCCTGGCCCGACTCCACCTGGGACGCCGGCGACGAAGTCCGGGTGTACTACAAGGACGAAGGCAAGGCCCTGCGGTTCATGAACATCAGCAAGACCGACATCTTCAAGAAGTAAAGGCAGGTCTGGCCGCTCACCCCCACCGCGGCCGCCAGCCATACCATCCAGAGCGGAGGGCCGGACCCAGGCCCCCCATCGCCGGCCCTCCGCCTCTGGATCCAACAGCAGAAGAGCCCCACGGGCCACAAGGAGAAGCAGCAATGAACGCCAAGCAGAAGATCACCCTCGTCGCCGTGGACCTGGCCATTCTCGTGGAGCTCTGCGTGGGCATGTACGCCGCCGGGCACGACCCCGAGAACTTCACCCCCGCCTTCTGCAAGAGCTTCTTCTCCTTGTTCGTGCCCACCCTGCTGGGCGGCATCACCCTGATCCGCCTGCTGCGCGACAAGGCCCGCACCGAGCCCGGCGCCGCCTGAGCGGGCCGCCCCGGCAACTTTTCCGAGCCCGGCTTTCCAACCTCCCTGGAACATGACATCAGGTGCCCATGAACATCTCCGAATGCCAGAACGTGCGCCGGCTCTCCGGCTGGATCGCCTCCGCCCTGCTCTTCGCCGCCCTGGCCTGCCTGGCCGACGGGCTGGCCGCCGGGTTCAAGGGCGAACAGCGGGACCTCCAGGGCCTGCCCGGCACCACCCTGCCCGTCACCGCCCCCCTGCCCCAGGGGGCGGCCACAATAAGCGACATCAACGTGCAGGGCGGCGACGATCTGGTTATCCTCACGCCGCAGAGCGAATTCAGCGGATTCTGGCTGGGCGGCACCATGTGGCGGGGCACCGTGCTCATCGCCGTGGATGCGGCCCCAGGGAAGAGGATCTTCACGCTCACCGGCCCCGGCGCCGACCCGCTGGCCCCGGCGCCCAAACCCCTGGTCATCGCGGTGACCGTTCACGCAAACGCCAAGGCCATGCGCAACGCTTCCCCCTCGTTCGTCATGCGGGCCGTGGGGGTGCACCCCTTCAGCGCGAGCGTGGCCATGCTGCTGCTCGCCGTGCCTTTCGGCGTGGCCGGGTACCTTGCAAACCGCACGTTTGAGCGTATTCTGGCCCAAAACGGGCAGGCCGTGGTCTATCTGGCCAAAAAAGACGAAAATGGCATGGTGATCGCCTTCTCCATGGGCACACGGCACGGCCTGCGCAATGGCATGCACGTCCCGATTTTCGATGGCAACGGCAGCCAGGCCGGCGAAGCGCTGGTGGATGGCTGCCAAACCGAAGACTGCACAGCCCGGATGGTGTCGGGCGAGTGCAAACCCGGCTACATGGTGGAATTGCCCTCCGGCACAAGGAAAGACGGTAACCAATGATGCGCCGCAGGCATCGGGCCGCGGCGAAAACGGATGGGAGGTATGTCATGAAGATGCTTGCCTGTCTCGACTTTTCCCCGACCGCTCCCGCTCTTCTCGAAAAAGCCGTGGACATGGCCAAATCGAAAAACGCCGAGCTGGTGCTGTTCACCGTGGTGGAGGATTTCGTCGATTTCGGTGAGGGCATCCCGGAAAACGTCAGCCAACAGTTGATGGATTTCGCCCGCAACTCGCTGGAAAAAGCCCGCCAGGAAGCAAAGAAGATGGGCCTGGATGTCGGCACCGCCATCGAGTCCGGCACCTCGCCCGCTGACACGATCCTGAACTATGCGGAGAAGGCCAAACCCGACCTGATCATCATGGGCAGCAGGGCCAAGACCAAACTGGACCGCTTCCTCATCGGCAGCGTCGCCAGCAAGGTGGTCAGCCACGCCCCCTGCAGCGTGCTCGTCGTCCGCTGACCTGGCCGCGGGGCCGTTGCGCGGCGTGACGCCCGCCGCGGCCCCGATTCAGGCCCCCTGCCGCTTGTCCACCACGAAGAACGAGGCGCTCGCCTTGCAGACCAGCCGCCCCTGGTCGTCCGTCAGTGCGGCCTCGGCGCTGATGATCTTCTTGCCCTTGTTGACCAGTGCGGCAACCGCGCGCAGACCGCTGCGCAGCACGGGACGGAAGTAGCGCACGCTCATCTCGATGGTGGCCGTCTGCAGCCCCGGCTCCAGGTTGGCCAGCACCACGTGGGCCATGGCCTCGTCGGCCAACGCGGCCATCATGCCCCCCGCCAGCACCCCAGCCCCCTGCAACAGTTCCGGCTTGAAGGGCAATTCCAGTTCGGCGCGTTCCGCCTCCAGGCGGATTGGACGCACCCCCAGCAGGTTGAACAGCGCGTTGACGCGCTGGTCAGGCTTGATGACCTCTTCGAGATAACGGCTGGGCATGGATCGAAACCTCTCTGCTGACGGGTGGACCGGGCCTCCGCCCGCCCGGAAGATGATTGCGAAGGGGGGCGCGGCGAGGCACCTTGCGGACGCCTTACTCCGAGGGTTCCGACTCCTTCGAGGGGGTTACGAATGGCAGCACGATGTAGAAGTTGTTGCCCAACGGGGTGGGCTCGTAGCCCACATCCCCGCCGTGGAGCTTCACCACTTCGCGGATGAAGTACAGCCCGTGGCCGGTGCCGTACTCGCCCTGGGAGTTCTCGGCGCGGTAGCCCTCCGTGAACAGGCCCGCGCGCTGCTCCGCCTGGATGCGCGGCCCGGTGCTGAACACGTTGAGCTTCACCCCGTCGCGCCCGGGGCCGAAATAATCCTTGGCCACGTACCACCCGTAGGACATGAACTTGCGCCTTCGCCCGGAGTCGTCCAGCACGTCGCGGGCGTACTTCACCACGTTGGAGAACAGGTTCGAGAACACCTGGGAGATGAGCCCCAGGTCCGCCACCACCTCGATCTCCTGGTCGGGCACGCCGCCCATGGAGGTGTCGATCTCGATGCCGCGCTCCGCCAGCCTGGCCCTGAAGCGCTCCACCTGCGGATCGATCACCTGGCTCTTGAAGTTGCACTTTCGCTTTTCGAGCACGTAACGGCCTTCCTCGAAGTGGCTGCTCCTGAGCAGCGTCTCCAGGAAGAGGCTCGTGTTCTGGTAATGGCTGTATATCTCTTTGAACTGTTCCTGAATCGTGTTGTAGATGTATTCTATATCATTCTCTATCTTGGACCACTCGCGCATTGTCGCTTCGTCATCGACCGTGCAGATGGACTTCAGCCGAAGAAATTTCTCCTGCAGTGGGCGGACGAGATTGATCCTCGCTTCGAGCCGTTTGTAAAACAGCTTGAAATACATGTTCGGCACGATCACGTTGTGCCCGATGTCTTTCACGAGGTTGCGGATGAACTGCACATGCTCCTTGTTCTTCAGGCTGATGAACCTGTTGTGCAACTGGAACCCGATGCGGTTGGCGTAGCGCCCCCAGAAGAGCTTGTCGTGTTCGTTGAGGGTATCCCCTGGGAAGAGCTGCAACATGCCGATCACGTCGCCGCGAGGGGTGAACGGCAACTGCGAGATGAGCTCCCGGTTGCCCTTGATGGGCACCATGAGGTGGCCGCTGATGACGGCCATCTCCTCGGTGAAGTCGATGTTGTGCTCCACCCGGGGGCAGTAGCTTGAGCAGCAGCTGATGATCTCGTTGTGGCCGTCGGCCACGTAGAGGGTGCACTCCAGGCCGAAGAGGGCCTTGGGGATCATGACGCAGACGGCGTAGACATCCTCGACGCAGGTGAACTCCTGCGCGAGGTCGAAGAAGATGTTCAGCGCAACGCTCTGGAGCTGCGTGAAATTGTATGCTTTATAGTTGCCGAGCTTGGCCTGGATGCGGCTGTTGACCACTTCCAGGCGCTTGAGATGCTGGTCTTGCCGCTCGGCGTCATCATCGGGAACCGGGGCGTTCTCGGCGACGTCCATGGTCTCTCCTGGCGAAGGCAAGTTGGAGTCCAACCCGAGGACTACACATTCAGCCAACGGATGACAAGGACAAGCCCGTTCCCGCACGCTCCTCACATCTTCATGGTGATGACCACCTCGCCGGGCGTGACGCCCTTGAGCTCGCCGAGCATGCCGGCAAGCCCGGCCCGCAGCATGCGCCCCACGAATGGATTCAGGCCCAGGGGGGCTCCATTCACGGTGATTTCCAGGCTCCCCCCAAGGGAGGTGCAGCCCTCGACCCCGGTGGCCCCGGAGACTATCAGGGCCGCCAGCTCGCGGCAGTCGGCCTGGCCGCAGCCGCCGCAGTCCAGCCCGGGCAGGAGGAAGGCCTTCTCGTTCACCAGCTTGGCCAGGGCCGCTAGGTCCGTCACGGCGGGCACGCCGTCGACGCCCTCGGGCCCGTACACGGCGATGGCCAGGCCGCCTTCGCCAGCGCCCAGGTCGCGGGCCTGGGCAGCGTTGGCCGCTATGACCACGCGGGGCATCACGGTCAGATCCTTGCCGCCCTCCACCACCACCATGTCGCGGCCCAGCAAGGGCAGCATCTGGTCCAGGTGACGCTTGCCGCGCCAGAACATGGCCGACTCGCCCTCGCCGATGGCCCCCACGGCGGGGCTGACGGCGAGCAGCTTGGACGTATCCGTGTTCTGCTTGTCCAGACCGGCCTGATGCGTGAATTTGAGCGACGCGGTCTCCACGCCCTGCGCGGCCAACTCGGCGATGAGCTTCACGCAGAGGGTGGTCTTGCCCGTATCCTTGAATCCGACAATGTTCACTGCGCGCATGGGCGTCTCCTTTTTTCAGGGCATCGCGGCCTGGGCCGCATCGGCCCGCGGCTCGACGGTGTGGATGATGTCGCAGAGGCTTTCAAGCCACTGCGGGTCGTGGCTGACCACCACGCAGGTGAGCCCGCGTTTATCCCGGGCGCCGAGCACAGCGCGGCGCACCAGTTCCGAGCTCTGGGGGTCCAGGCTGGCGGTGGGCTCGTCCAGGAGCAGCACCAGCGGCTTGAGCGCCAGGCGGGCCGCCAGGGCCACGCGCCTGCTCTCCCCGCCGGAGAGCTCCCACCACCAGCGCCGGCGGTAGGCTTGCGGGTCGAGCCCCACCAGGTCCATGGCCAGGCGCAGGCTGTCCGGGTCCGTCCGCCCACGTGCGCGCAGGCCGTAGAGCACATTGTCCTCCACGCGGCGGCGCAGCAGGGCCGGATCCTGGGGCATGAGCACCGCCTGGCGGCGCAGGGAGGGGTCGCCGCACTGGCCAAGCTGCCCCATGAACAGCACCTCCCCCCGGGTGGGGGCCAGCAGGAAGGCCATGACCATCAGGAGCGTGCTCTTGCCCGCGCCGTTTGGCCCGCGAAGGCCCACGATGCTGCCCTGCTCCACGGCCAGATGCTCGCAGCGCGTGGCCACGCGGTCCCCGAAGCGGTGCTCCAGGCCGGAAATCTCGTACACCAGGGGGCCGCTCACGCGCCGCTCCTGCGCCGGAGCGCCACCAGGGCCGCGTTCACCAGGAAGGAGATGCACATGAGCACCACGCCCAGGGCGATCCCCTGGGCGAACTCGCCCTTGCCCGTCTCCAGGGCGATGGCCGTGGTGATGGTGCGGGTGTGCCATTTGATGTTGCCGCCCACCATCATGGCGATGCCCACCTCGGAGACCACGCGCCCGAAGGTGGCCACGGCCCCGGCCACCACGCCGAAGCGGGCCTCCCAGAGGATGCCCAGCAGCAGTTGGCGGCGATCCGCGCCCAGGGTCAGCAGGGTGAGGCGGAGCCTGGGGTCCAGTTGCTCCACGGCGGCGGCGGTGAGGCTGGCCACCATGGGCAGGGCCAGCAGGGTCAGGCCCAGGGCCATGCCCGGGATGGTGAAGAGCAGTTCCAGGTCGCCCAGTGGCCCCCTGCGGGAAAGCAGGGCGTACACCAGCAGGCCGATGACCACCGTGGGGAAGGCCATGAGCGCGTCGGAGCACATGCGCAGCAGACGCCTACCGGGAAAGTTGAAATACCCCAGGCAGAAGCCAACGGGCATCCCCACCGCCAGGGCCATGCCCATGGAAAGGGCCGTGGCCTCCAGTGTGGCGGCCACGGCCGAAAACGTCTCAGGGTCCCCCGAGGACAGAAGGTCCACCGCCCGCGAGAGGCCCTCCAGCAGGTAGTCCATCTACTTCCCGGCGTTGGGGAAGAACAGCGGCTTGTCCATGACCTTGAAGTCGGCGATGACCTTCTGGCCCTCGGGGGAGGCGATCCAGGCAGCGAACTGCTTGGCCAAGTCATGCTTGGCCTTGGGGCAGGCGGCCGTGTTCAGGGTAATCACGCTGTACTGGTTGAGCAGAACCTTGTCGCCTTCCACCAGGATGGCCATGTCCTTGCCTTCGGGGCTGGCCTCGAACTTGATCCAGGTGCCGCGGTCCGTCAGGGCGTAGCCGTTCTTCTCGGCGGCCATGCGCAGGGCCTGGAGCATGCCCTGGCCGGGGGAGACGTACCACTCCTCTTTGTCGGGGGTCTCCATGCCCGCGCTCTTCCAGAGCTTGAGCTCGGCCATGTGCGTGCCGGACTTGTCGCCCCGGCTGATGAACACGCCCTTGCCCGCCGCGATGGCCTTCAGCGCCTCGGCGGTGCTTTTGCCCTTGACCTTCATGGGGTCGGCCTTGGGGCCGACGAGCACGAAATCGTTATACATGATCTGGGTCCGGTCCTGCCCGGCTCCCTCGTCCATGAATTTTTTCTCGGCTTCGGGGGCGTGCACCATGAGCACGTCGACGTCGCAGGCCTTGCCGTGCTCCAGGGCCTTGCCGGTGCCCACGGCCACCCAGCGCAACTCCACGCCGCTCTTCTTCTTGAAGGCGTCCGCAAGCACCGGAAGGAGCCCGGTGTCCTCCGTGCTGGTGGTGGTGGCCATCATCAACACTTTGTCCTGCGCCCGGACCATAGCGGCATTGAGCACCATGATGCAGGCAATGATCTGGAAAATTGCGGCTTTTTTCATTCCTCGCTCCTTTTTGGTTTGCCTGACAATACTTGCAGCAGGCCAGCATACATGTCAATAATGGCACATGAGCAACCAACCCATCGATCTCGCCCGCCTGCCCTGCCGCCAGTTCAAGGACGGCGCGTGGCGCAACTTCCAGGACGAGGCCGCGGCCGAAATCCGCCTGACCCTGACATTCGAGGGCGGGCTGGAGAAGAACCTCTGGGCCTTCCCCGACGGGCGCCTGCGGGAGTTGGCCCTGGGGCACGCCCTGCTCGACATCTGCAAGCCTGGCACCATCCCCGAGATTGTCGACCAGTCCGATGCGGGCTTCCGCCTGAGGATCAAGCCCGGTTCTCCTCCCCAGGCCAGGGCCTGGCCCGGCCCCCTCACGCCCCAGGACATCCTGGACGGAGCCGCCCGCTTCATGGACATGGCCGGCCGCTGGGACGCCACCGGCTGCTTCCACCGTGCGGCCGTCTACGACCCCGCCAGCAGAACCTTCATCCACCACGTGGAGGATATCGGCCGCCACAACTGCCTGGACCGCATGGCGGGCTGGGCCCTGTCGCGCGGCGAGGCGCTGGCGGGCCGGGTGCTCTTCGTCTCCGCCCGGGCCACGGCTTCGCTGGTGGGCAAGGCGGTGCGCACGGGCTACGCCATGATGGTCAGCCGTTCCGCCGTGACCACGGCGGGCGTGGAGATAGCGCGTAAGGGCTCCATGAGCCTGATCGGCTTCTCGCGGGAGAACAGGTTCAGCATCTTCACCGACGCCAATGAGCGCATCGCCGACGCCGGTTAGGCTCATGGGCAACCCTGGGGGAGGATATCACGGCGGCCCGGCCGCACGGCCGCAGGGCGAACCCTCCCCCGGAACCGCCTGCGCCGTCTCCGGCATGACGCCGGGCGTGGCCGTGGTGCTCGCCGGTGGCAAGAGCCGCCGCCTGGGAAGGGACAAGGCCGCGGTGGTGGTGGACGGGTTGCCCATGCTGGAGCGCATGGTCCGGCTGGCCGGGAATTTCTGCCCGGCCGTGGCCGTCTCCGGCCGGGACCCGGCCCCATTGGTGCACGATGTGCCCTGGTTCCTGGACGCCGAAGCCGGCCTGGGACCGCTGGGGGGCATCGTCACCGCCCTGGAGCGCTACGGCACGTCCTGCCTGGTGCTCTCCTGCGACTTGCCCCTCCTGGACGCGGCCACGCTCGAAATATTGCTCAACGCGTGGCGATCCCGCCCGCGACACGCCGTGATGACCACCTTCCAACAGATCGAGACGGGCTTCATCGAGGCCCTGGTGGCCGTGTACGAGCCCCAGGCGGCCCCTCTGCTGCGCCGCGCCAGCGAAGAAGGCTGCCGGAAGCTCTCGCGAGCCATCCCGGCAGCCTTGCGTCACGTGGTGATGTATTCAACGGCCGACGCCCGGCCCTTCTTCAATGTGAACACCCCCGCCGACCTGGCGAGCGTGCTGCCCTGACCCCTTCCCTCAGCTTTCGTGCCTGAAGGAGCTGATGAGGCCCTCCAGCTCCTTGGAGCGGGTGGCCAGTTCGCTCACGCCCTGGCCCGATCCGCGCATGCCGTTGGCAGTGGAGGCCGAGATGCGGCTGACCTCCTCCACGATGCGGTTGATCTCCTCGCTGGAGGCGGACTGTTCCTCGGCGGCCGCCGCGATGGACTGCACCTGCGCCGAGGTGTCGTCCACCAGGCGCACGATCTCCTGCAGGGTGGTTCCGGACTGGCCCGCCATGCCGGAGGCGTTCTTGGCGGCCTCGGCGGCGTTCTTCACCCGCTGGACGTTGCTCGTGGTGCCCGCCTGGATGGCGCGGATTGAGTCGCCGACTTCCTTGGTGGCGGTCATGGTCTTTTCGGCCAGCTTGCGCACCTCGTCGGCGACCACGGCGAAGCCGCGACCGGCATCGCCCGCGCGGGCCGCCTCGATGGCGGCGTTCAGGGCCAGAAGGTTGGTCTGGTCCGCGATGTCGGAGATCACGCCCATGATGCCGCTGATGGAGCGGGCCTGGTCACCCAGCGTGGTCATCTCCGATTCCAGCTCCGTGGACATGCGGTCCACGTCGTTGATGGCGCCCACCACCCGGTTGACCACCTCGCTGCCTTCCTGGGCCTTGGCGCGGGCCTGGGCCGCCTGCTGGGCCGCGTTGGAGGCGCTGCGGGCCACCTCCAGCACGGTGGCGTTCATCTGCTCCATGGCGGTGGCGGCTTCGGTCGTCCTCCGTTCCTGGACGCCCATGTCCTCCACGGTGAGGTCGATCTGGCGGGCGATCTGCGTGCTGACCACGCTGATGCCCTGCACCACGCCCTCCAGTTGGTCGGCGGCTGCGAGCATGCCGTCCTTGCGGGCCGACTCGGCCTGTTTCAGGGCCTGCTCCACCTTGAGCCTGCCCTCGTCGGCCTGGGCGGCCAGGGAGCGGGCCTCCTCGCTCTTCTCCTCCGCCTCGCTGATCTTTCCCTTGATGGCGGAAACCATGTGGCGCAGCGAATCCGCCAGTTCGCCGATCTCGTCCTTGGACTGCACGGCCAACTGCTTGTCCAGCTGCCCGGCGGCCACGTCCTTGGCGAAGGCGATGGTGGTGGAGATGGGCCTGGTGAGCCTGCGCGAGACGAACAGGGCGATCACAAGGAGGAGCAAGCCGATCACGACGGCCGAGCCCAGCACGCTCCAGGTGATGCCGCGCTTGGTGGCGTCGATGCTCTTGCGGTCCTTCCCGATGAAGAGCATGCCGCCGGTCTTGCCGTCAGCGGTGATGAGCGGCCAGTAGACGGTGTCGTACAAGGAGCCGAGGATAGTGTTCTGCGACCGGAACACGGACGACTTCTTGAGCACCGTGTCGATGACCTTGGCGTTGTCCATGACGGTGCCCACGGCCCGCTTGCCTTCGCGCATGATGGACGTGGTTTCGCGCATGTCGCCCTTGAAGATGGTGCACTCCACACCCATGTCGGCCTTCACCTGGTCCACGAAGACGTGGGTGCCCAGATCCTCCCCGACGGAGACGGCTCCGACGATCTTGCCGTCCAGGCGCACGGGCGCTCCGCCGCGCACCGACAGTTTGACCACGGTGCCCTCTTCGATGCCGACGCTCTCCTCCCCTTTGAGCCCTTTGGTGATGGCGAGCTGGCTCAGGGCGGAATCGCCGATTTTGTCGGAGTGGCCGCGCGCGACGACCTTTCCGGTGACGTCCGTGATGGTCAGAAAATCAATGCCCGTTTTTTGAATAATCGTTTTGGCTTGTTTCTGCAGGAAAGCCGTATCACCCTTGGCGATGCCCTGGGCGATGGCCAGATCAGAGGCGATGAGGAAGGATTCCGCCAATGTCGCCTCTTTCAGGTTGTCCAGGCGGGATTGGACCGACTTCTGGCGGGCATCCAGCTCCTTGACGGCCTCTTCGTCGAATCCGGAGGAGATGAAATAGTAGGTTGTGGCGAAAATCCCCAGGCTGACGACGGCGATGCATGCTACCAGGAGGGCGGCGATCTTGAGGGAGAATGAGATGCGCATCACAGCTCCTTTCGTACGACTTATTTTGAGCTTGATACTTTTATAACAAATTGCAACCGCTGTAAATCACATTAAATCCCCCCTTGCCAGGTTCTTATTCCCGCGACCTGGGCGAACGCCCTCAACGGGTGTAATTACGCCCGGCAGATTCCCATATCCCCAATGCCGCGCAAACAACGATTGCCACATAAAAAAGCCCGGCTCCGCTGAGGGGCGCCGGGCTCCGGTGCTCGACAGAAACCGTTATGCCTATTCGGCGGGCTTGGCCTGCTGCATCAGCTCCATGGCCTGCAGCAGCTTCGCGGCCTGCTCGGGATTGTCCAACTGGGTGGAAAGGTAGGAGGCCTTCTGGGCCATCTCCATGATCATGGTGCCCATGACCATGCGCTTGGACTTGGCGGGCAGATTCTCAAGCTCGGCCATGCGGACATCCATGGCGCCGACCTTGGTGGCGATGCCTTTGATGTCGGTACCCAGGACGTTGATGTTCTGGTTCGCCTTGAAAAAGAGCACGCCGGCCAGCAGAACGGCCAACAACGCC
Source organism: Fundidesulfovibrio agrisoli (assembly GCF_022808715.1). Lineage (GTDB taxonomy): Bacteria > Desulfobacterota > Desulfovibrionia > Desulfovibrionales > Desulfovibrionaceae > Fundidesulfovibrio > Fundidesulfovibrio agrisoli. The sequence continues at coordinate 16,561 of NZ_JAKZKX010000032.1, read as the reverse complement.
AGAAGCAGGGCCATGCGGCTGATATCCTGCGACGTCTTGGCATTGAGATCATTGATCGAAGTCACCTCGGTCTCCTTGCTGTTGCGGTAACTTTCCATGGATACGATCTTCTCCTCAGGCTTCATCTATGGTCCTCCTTGGATATGGCGGAGTTGGGCCGGCATACGATGCGCGGTTCTTTCAAATCTCATGTTTTGGGGTCGATGTCCAGAAGCAGGGCGGCTGTCCATTTCGGCTCAGATCAGCCGGAGACGGCCTGCCGGTGCGGGTTGGTCCAGCACGCGACCGACCGTGGCGGCAAGATCCCCGCCGTCGGCGAGCGCCGCGCGGACCTCGTCGAGCAGTCCGGGCGGCACGGCCAGCAGCAACCCGCCGGAGGTCTGCGCGTCGAACACGATGTCCAGGTGCCCCTGCTCCACACCGTCCCCCTGCTCAACCAGGGAGGAGAAATGCTTCCTGTTGGCGTGGCTCCCGGCCGGGACGAACCCTTGGGTCGCGAGACCCACGGCGGCCTCCAGTACGGGAATATCCCTCACCTTCAACTCGATCGCCAGGCCGGAAGCCTTGGACATCTCAAGGGCGTGCCCGCCCAGCCCGAAGCCGGTGATGTCGGTGGCGGCCTTGAGCCCGAAGCGACGGATCACTTCGCCGGGGACGGCGTTGAGGCGGGAGGCGACCTCCCAGAGCCGCTGTTCGTACTCCTGGGAGCCCGGAATGTTGGCCTTCACGGCCGTGGCCAGGATGCCGGTGCCGACGGGCTTGGTGAGCACCAGCACATCGCCCGGGCGGAGCCCACGGTTGGAAGCGAAGGCGTCGGGGTCGACGATGCCGCTCACAGAGAGGCCGTACTTGACCTCCTTGTCGTCCACGCTGTGCCCACCGGCCAGCACAGCGCCCGACTCCCGGATCTTGGAGAGGCCTCCGCGCAGGATCTCCTTGAGGATGCCCAGGTCCATACAGTTGGCCGGGAAGCAGACGATGTTCATGACCGAATAGGGCTCGCCGCCCATGGCGTACACGTCGGAAAGGGAGTTGGCCGCCGCGATCTGGCCGAAACGGAAGGGATCGTTGACCACTGGCGTGAAGAAATCCAAGGTCTGGATCAGGCATTTGCCCGGCGGAAAGCGCAATACGGCGGCGTCCTCGTTGTCTCCGGCACCGGTGAGCATCCGAGGGTCTTGGGGGCCGGAAAGTCCGGCCAATACGTCCTCCAGGACCCCTGGAGGTAGCTTGGCGGCTCAACCGGCCGCGCGAACCCCATCCACAAGACGTACGGGCTGGGGCATGGAAGGCATCATCGTGGTCGGCTCCTATTTGCTCAGGAAATCGAGGAAGTAGCGCATGGCCGGGAACACATACCGCTTTGCGTTCTGCACGATGGAGAAGCTGCGCTGCATGGACATGCCCTCCACAACCACGGGCAAGAGGTCGCCGCGGTCTATGAAGCTCTGCACTGCGAAACGTGAGGTCACGCACAGCCCAAGGCCGTAGTAGGCGCATTGCACCACGGATTCCTGCGTGCGGGCCTCGATGGAGGCGTCCAGGCCGCGGATGTCTATTCCCAGGTTGGCCAGAGACTGATCGAAGGCCTTGCGCGTGCCGGAGCCGAGTTCACGCAGGACCCAGGGCCAGTTCCTCAGCTCGTCGGGATGCAGGCGGACCGTCCCGTCGGAGAAATGCTCCATGATCCCCGGGAGGTTCGGGGAAACCGCGATGAGCAGCGTGTCCTCGATGAGGGGGGTGAACAGCAGGTCCGGGTCGTTGTTGGACGAGCCGACAACACCAAGGGACAGCTCGCCGGAGGAGACCTTGCCGATGATCTCCTGGGAGTCGCCTACGGTGAGGCGCACACGCACATCAGGGTAGCGGCGAGTGAATTCAGCGAGATATTTCGGCAGGATGTAGGTCGCAGGGATCGTGCTGCCACCCACGAGAATCTCGCCGGCGATCTTCTTCTGCAGCAGACTGATCTCCGCCTTCGCATTCTCGAGCGCTGCGAAAACCTCCAGGGAGTGCCGGTAGAGGATTTCTCCGGCCTGGGTCGGGAGGATGGTCCGGCCAAGGCGGTCAAACAGTTGGGTGGAGAGCTCCTGCTCAAGCGAGAGCACGTGCGCGCTGATGGTTGGTTGCGAGAGGAACAGCTCCTGCCCGGCCTTGGAAAAGCTGCCCAGTTCATACACCTTGCGGAAAGCTTCAAGACGGCGGATATCCATGACGAAAATCCTTATGATAGACTTTCTCTATGGACTAGCACAAAAAAAACGGAGCGGCAATTGCCGCTCCGTCAGGTAGACTATCCGATGCGTGGGAACTAGGCGTTGGCAGCGCTCTCGGCGGGGGCGGCCTCGGCGGTCTCGAGCTGGGTCAGCTCGATGACAGCCATGGGGGCGCAGTCGCCGACGCGGGGCAGGCCGAGCTTGTAGACCCGGGTGTAGCCGCCGCCGATGCCCTTGAAACGAGGGGCGATCTCGTCGAAGAGCTTCTTCACCAACTGATGGTTTTCCAGCACCTTGTAGGCCAGGCGGCGGGAATGAACGTCGTCGCGCAGACCAAGGGTGATCAGCTTGTCGGCGTCCTTGCGCAGTTCCATGGCCTTGGTTTCGGTGGTCTTGATGCGGCCGTAGGTCAGAAGAGACCGGACCATATTGCGGAACATGGCCTTGCGGTGGGAACTGGTCCTACCGAGTTTGACTCCAGCTTTATTATGCCTCATTGGTCTGCTTCCTCTTCAGCCATTCCTGGTATTTCTGTTCGAAGTTCTCGATGCGCATGCCGAAATCGAGGCCCAGCTCCTCCAGAACGCGGCGGATCTCCTCGAGGGATTTCTTGCCGAAGTTCTTGGTCTTGAGCATCTCGTGTTCGGACTTCTGCATCAGCTCGCCAACGAGGGTGATGTTGGCGCTCTTGAGGCAGTTGGTCGCACGGACGGACAGCTCCAGTTCGTCGATCGACTTGAACAGGTTCGGGTTCAGGTCCATGTCGTCGCCGCCGCGCGTGCCCTCGGTCTCGGATTCCTTCTCGTCGAAGTTGATGAAGACCGTGAGCTGATCCTTGAGGATCTTGGCGCTGTAGGCGATGGCGTCCTCAGGCGTGACTGAACCGTCGGTCCAGACGTCGAGGATGAGTTTGTCGTAGTTGGTCATCTGGCCCACGCGAGCCTGGTCCACCGTGTAGGAGACCTTCTTCACCGGGGTGAAGCTGGAGTCCATGGTGATCAGCCCGATTTCCTGGCCCAGGTTCTCGTGCATGTCGGCCGGAACGTAGCCCTTGCCCATGCGCACCTCGAACTCCATGGTCAGCTGACGGGAGTCGGAGAGGGTGCAGATGTGCTGCGTGGGGTCGAGCACGGTCACGTTCTGGTTCGTGGTGATATCCCCGGCGGTGACGGCCCCCTGCTTGTTCACGGACAGGACGAGCCGCTGGGGATCGTCCGTGGTCATGGCGAGGCGGACAAGCTTGAGGTTGAGGATGACGTCGGTGACATCCTCGATGACGCCAGGGATGGTCGTGAACTCGTGCTGTACGCCTTCGATGCTCACGGACACGATGGCCGCGCCCTGAAGGGAGGAAAGCAGCACACGGCGCAGGGCGTTGCCCAGCGTGGTGCCGAATCCGCGCTCCAGGGGTTCACAGGTGAACCTGCCGAAAGTCGAGGTGGACTTGGGGTCCCGGACAAGTTTCTCGGGACGGACCAACTCGGACCAGTTGCGCGTGTTGATGAGCCTGTCGCCTGTACGAATGAGCATTGTATCCTCTTACTTGGAGTACAGTTCGACGATGAGCTGCTCGTTCACTGCCAGCTGGATGTCTTCGCGGCTGGGCAGGGCGTTGACCTTGCCCTTGAAGGCCGCGCCGTCAACCTCAACCCAGGTGGGGGTGCCACGGCGGGCGATAACCTGCTGGGCCTCCAGGATGATGGGGGACTGACGGTTTTTCTCGCGGACTTCAACCACGTCGCCCACCTTCACCTGGATGGAGGGGATGTTGACGCGGCGGCCGTTGAGCACGAACAGGCCGTGCCGAACGAGCTGGCGGGCCTGGTCGCGGGAGTTGGCGAAGCCCATGCGATAGACAACGTTGTCCAGTCGGCGCTCCAGGTTGATGAGCAGGTTGGCGCCGGTGACGCCCTTCTGGCGGTCAGCCTCGGCGAAGTAGCTGCGGAACTGCTCTTCGAGAATGCCGTAAACGCGGCGAGCCTTCTGCTTTTCACGAAGCTGAACGGCGTAGTCGCTCATCTTCTTGCGGATGCGGCCGTGCTGGCCAGGCGCGTAGGGACGGCGCTCGTAAGCGCACTTGTCCGTGAAGCAGCGATCACCCTTCAGAAACAGCTTGGCGCCTTCGCGGCGGCAGAGACGGCACTTGGGTCCGGTATAGCGAGCCACTGTGATGTTCCTCCTGAACTAGACCCGGCGCCGCTTCGGAGGACGGCAACCGTTGTGGGGGATGGGGGTGACGTCACGGATGAAGCTCACCTTGAAGCCAGCGGCGTTGATGGCGCGCATGGCGGCCTCACGGCCGGAGCCGGGGCCCTTCACGAAAATGCCGACGGTGCGCATGCCGTTGTCCTGCGCCTTGCGGGCGGCAGTCTCGGCGGCGACCTGCGCGGCGAAGGGGGTGGACTTGCGGGAGCCCTTGAAACCGGCGCCGCCGGAGGTGGCCCAGCTCACCACGTTGCCCCTGGGGTCCGTGAAGGTGATGATGGTATTGTTGAAGGTCGCCTGAATGTGGGCAACACCAACCGGGATGTTTTTCTTTTCTTTCTTGCCGGTACGGCGCGGTCTAGCAGCCATGGTGAATCCTCTATGGGTAAATAACGCGCGAGGCGGTTATTTCTTCTTCTTGGCCATCACAGCGCGGCGCGGGCCCTTGCGGGTGCGGGCGTTGGTGTGAGTGCGCTGGCCGTGGACGGGCAGGCCCTTGCGGTGCCTCAGGCCCCTGTAGCAGCCGATGTCCATCAGCCGCTTAATGTTGGCGGTCACTTCCCGACGGAGGTCGCCTTCAACCTTGTGGTTGGCTTCGAGCTCCTTACGGATCGTGTTGACTTCCTCGGAAGTGAGGTCATCGGACTTCTTGGTCCAGTCCACGCCGGTGGCGTCCAGAACTTTCAGAGCGGTGGTGCGCCCGACACCGTAAATGTAGGTCAGGGCGATATCCATGCGCTTGTTCCTGGGCAGATCGACTCCAGCAATACGTGCCACGTTTCGTTACCTCACTTATCCCTGACGCTGCTTGTGCCGGGGATTTTCACAGACCACCCTCAGGACGCCGTGGCGACGGATGATCTTGCATTTCGGACAAAGCTTCTTAACCGAGGGCCGAACTTTCATTTGATCTCTCCCACAAATGGGTATGGCCTACGCCTCGGGGCGTCGGCTCAGAATCTTGGGTCCGTCGTTGGTGATCACAACCGTATGCTCGAAGTGGGCGGCAAGGGAACGGTCCTTCGTGACCGCAGTCCACTTGTCAGCGAGGATTTCCACCTCGGGGCCGCCCACCGTGACCATCGGCTCGATCGCCAGGGTCATCCCTGGCTTAAGAGCCACGACTCCAGCCCCGGAGGGTACGAAGTTCGGAACTTCAGGCTTCTCGTGAAGACTGCGTCCAATCCCGTGGCCAACGAACCGTCTTACAACAAAGTACCCCTGGCTTTCAACATATTTTTGAACAGCCAGCGATATATCGTACAGGTTGGCTTCCGCCCGGGCCATTTCGATACCAGCATAGAGCGATTTCTCCGTGACATCCAGCAGCCGCGCCACGTCAGGAGAGACCTCTCCAACAGGAATGGTCCTTGCGGAGTCGCCATAGAAGCCGTTGTAAACGACTCCCATATCGAAGGACACGATGTCCCCCTCCTTGAGCTCGCGCTCGGAGGGGAACCCGTGCACAACTTCCTCGTTCACCGAACAGCAGAGCGCGAAGGGGTAGCCAAGGTAGCCCTTGAAGGCCGGGCGGACCTTGAAGTCTTCGCACATCTGCAAGGCCAGGTTCTCGAAGGCCATGGTTTTGACCCCCGGGCGCACAGCCTTTTCCAACTCGTCAAGGATCTCGGCGACGATGCCGCCGGCCTTGCGCATGATCTCGATTTCGGCATCGTTCTTGACGAAGATGCCGCGATATTTCTTCAACCTACGCCCTGCCCTTGATGCGGCCCTTGGCCAGCAGGCCTTCGTACTGCCTGCTGATCATGTAGGACTCGATCTGGCTCATGAAGTCCATTGCGACGCCCACGACGATCAGGATGCTCGTGCCGCCGAAATAGAAGGGGACGTTGAACTGGGCAATCAGGAACATGGGCAGCACACAAACCGAGGAGATGTACAGCGAGCCCCACAAAGTAAGGCGCGCCAGCACCCTGTCAAGGTACTCCTTGGTCTTCTGGCCAGGCCTGATGCCGGGCACGAAACCGCCCTGCTTGCGGATGTTCTCCGATATCTGCTTGGGATCAAAGATGATCGCCGTGTAAAAATAGCAGAAGAAGATGATCATGCCGATGAACAGGACGTTGTAGATGATGGAACTCGGGCTGAACCACTGCGCGATCATCTGCACCCATTCAGCCTGGGAGAAGTTGGCGATCGTCGCGGGGAACAGGAGGATCGAGGACGCGAAAATGGGCGGAATAACACCGGCGGTGTTGATGCGCAGCGGCAGATGCGTGGTCTGTCCGCCGTACATCTTCCGGCCCACCATACGCTTCGCGTATTGGATGGGAATGCGGCGCTGGCCGCGCTCCATGAACACGATGGCGACGAGCACGGCGGCCATGACCGCAACCAGCAGCAGCAGAACCAGAAGGCTCATTTCGCCCTGGCCGACCAGCTTGAAGGTATTGATGAGCGCGCGCGGAAGCCCGGCCACGATACCCGCGAAGATGATCAGGGAGATGCCGTTGCCGATGCCCTTCTCGGTGATCTGCTCGCCCAGCCACATCAGGAAGACGGTGCCGGCGGTCAAGGTCATGACGGTCATGAACTTGAAGCCGAGTCCGGCATGGAGCACGAGCGGAGCGCCGGTGGGGCTCGTCATGTTCTCAAGCCCGACCGCGATGCCGAAGCCCTGGATCAGGGTGATCAGCACCGTGCCGTAGCGGGTGTACTGGGTGATCTTTTTGCGGCCTTGGGCCCCCTCCTCCTTCTGCAGCCGGCCCAGTTCGGGGCTGACCACGGTCAGCAGCTGCATCACGATGGAGGCGGATATGTAGGGCATGATGCCCAGGGTGAAGATGGAGAGCTTGTTCAGGCCGCCGCCGGAAAACATGTCGAACAGACCAAGAAGGGTGTTCTTGGAGCTGTCGAAGAAATCCGCCAACGCGAGGGGATCCACGCCCGGAACCGGGACATGGATACCCAAGCGGTAAACGGCAAGAAGCGCGAAGGTCCAGAAGATCTTCTTTTTAAGCTCCGGCAAACGCGCCAGATTCTCCACGCCTTGAAGTGCCACGTTAGCCTTCCGTCACGATTTCCAGGGCCTTGGCGGTGCCGCCGGCCTTGGTGATCTTGTCCTGAGCGGACGCACTGAACTTGTGGGCCTCGATGGTCAGGGCCTTGTCCAGGTCGCCGTTGGCCAGCACCTTCACCAGGTTGCCGCGGGCAACCAGGCCGCGATCATAGATGGCTTCCAGGGTGATCTCGGCGGTGTTGGGGAACGCCTCGACGAGACGGTCCAGGTTCACCGGGGAATAGCTCACCTTGAAGGGGTTCTTGAAACCGCGCTTGGGCAGACGACGCTGGATAGGCATCTGGCCGCCCTCGAAGCTGGGGCGGACGCCGCCGCCAGCGCGAGCGTTCTGGCCCTTGTTGCCCTTGCCGGCGGTGCAGCCCTGACCGGTGCCGCGGCCGCGGCCCAGGCGCTTGCGCTGCTTGCGCTCCTCGGGGAAAGGATAGAGTTCGTGCAGTTGCATGCTATTTCACCTCAACCAGGTGAGAAACTTTGAAAATCATCCCACGCACGTCAGGCGTGTCCGGCAGGGTCTTCTCCTGGCGGATGCGCTTGAGCCCCAAGGCCTCCAAAGTGGCCTTCTGCTTGGGATTGCAGCCGATCTTGCTCTTGACGAGCGTGATGGTCACTTGCCCGCTCATGTGCTTATTTCCTCGGGGTTTCCAGGGACCGGCCGCGAAGCTCGGAGACCTGCTCCGCGCTACGCAGCGAAGCGAGACCGGCAACTGCCGCCCTGAGGACGTTGTGGGGATTGTTGGTGCCGATAGCCTTGGTGAGGATATCGTGCACGCCAGCGGCTTCCATGACGGCGCGAACAGGACCGCCAGCGATGATGCCGGTACCCTTGGAAGCGGGGATCAGCACAACGCGGCCGGCGCCGAAGCGGCCCATGACCTGGTAGGGCAGAGTCCCGTCCAGCAGGGGGATCTTGACCATGGACTTCCTGGCCTGTTCCGTGGCCTTGCGGATGGCCTCGGGGACCTCGTTGGCCTTGCCCAGGCCGTAGCCCACGGAGCCCTTGCCGTCGCCAACGACAACCAGAGCGCTGAAGCTGAACCGGCGGCCGCCCTTGACGACCTTGGCCACGCGGTTCAGCGAGACGATCTTCTCGATTTGAGTCAGTTCAGACTGTTCCATAGCGTGCCTCGTTAGAACTTGAGTCCACCCTCACGGGCGCCGTCGGCCAAAGCCTTGATGATCCCGTGATAGAGGTAGCCGTTACGATCGAAGACCACGCTCTCGATGGCCTGGGCCTTGGCCTTGGCAGCCACTTCAAGACCGACTTTCGTCGCGCTGGCCTTGTTGCACTTCAGAGACTCACCGGCCTTCACAAGCGCCAGGGAGGAAGCGGAAACCAGGGTCTGGCCGGTTTCGTCGTTGATGATCTGCGCGTACGTGTGCAGGTTGGAGCGGTAGACGACCAGCCTGGGACGTGCAGCGGTACCGGAGATTTTCTTGCGGATGCGCACCTTGCGGCGCATGCGCGCGGCTTGCTTGGTATGCTTCATGGCCAGGCCCCTTACTTCTTACCGCCAGACTTGCCGGCCTTGCGGCGAATCTGCTCGTTTTCGTACTTGATGCCCTTGCCCTTGAAGGGTTCAGGCGGACGCACGCGGCGCAGGGTGGCGGCCACTTCGCCGACCATCTGCTTGTCGATGCCGGAGAGGGTCAGCTTGTTGCCTTCCGCCTTGGCTTCGACACCGGCCGGAAGAGGATACTCGACCGGGTGGGAGAAGCCGACGGTGAGCACCACGGACTTTCCGGAGACCTGCACCTTGTAGCCGACGCCGATGACCTCAAGGGTCTTGGTGAAGCCCTTGGTCACGCCCTCGATGCAGTTGGAGAGCAGGGTGCGGCGCAGGCCGTGCTGGGCACGAGCGATGCGGGTATCGTCCAGGCGCTCCACACGCAGCACGCCGCCTTCGATCACGAGATTGATCTTGGGGTGCGTGGGCGTGGAAAGGGCGCCCTTGGGGCCTTTGACATTCACCATATCGGCGGTGATCTGAACATCGACGCCGCTGGGGATGGTGATTTCTTTCTTGCCTATGCGCGACATGGCTCTTCCCCTTACCAGACTTCGCAGAGCAGTTCGCCGCCCACGTTGGCGCTCTTGGCGGCGATGCCGTCCATGATGCCGTGCGAGGTGGACAGAATGCAGATGCCAAGTCCATTCTGAACGCGGGGAATGTCGTGCGCCCCCACGTAGATGCGCCGGCCAGGCTTGCTGACACGCTTCAGGCCGGAGATGATGGGACGGCCCTTGGCGTACTTGAGCGAAATGACGAGATCGCGCTCTTCGACGGCAAATTCTTCAATGTAGCCCTGATCCTTCAGAATCCCGGCCATCGACTCCTTCATTTTGGAGTGCGGCATGGAGACCTTCTTATGCAGCGCGTGGTACGCGTTGCGGATGCGGGCCAGCATATCGGCGATTGGATCGGTCACGGACATGTCGGCCTCCTACCAGCTCGATTTCCTGACACCAGGCAGTTCACCAGCCAGGGCCATGTTACGGAAGCAGATACGGCAAATGCCATACCGGCGAAGGAACGCCCGGGAACGGCCGCAAATGGGGCAGCGGTTGTAGGCCCGGGACGAAAACTTGGGCTTGCGCCGGGCTTTCACCTTGAGTGACGTGCGTGCCACGGTCGTATCCTCCTACTTTCTGAAGGGCATGCCGAGCAGATCGAGAAGAACCTTGCCTTCCTTATCGCTCCCGGCGGTGGTGACGATGGTGATGTTCATGCCCTTGACACGTTCGACCCGGTCAACGTTGATCTCGGGGAAAATGGTGTGCTCCTTGATGCCCAGGGTGAAGTTACCCCGGCCGTCAAAGCCCCTGTCGGGGACGCCGCGGAAGTCGCGGACGCGAGGAAGGGCGAAGTTGACCAGTTTGTCGAAAAAGTCCCACATGCGTTCATGGCGAAGCGTCACCCGGCAGCCGACAGGCTGGTTCTCGCGCAGCTTGAAAGCGGCGATGGACTTCTTGGCCCGGGTGATGACGGCCTTCTGACCGGCAATGGTGGTAAGCTCGGCCACGGCCTCGTCGATGAGCTTGGAGTTCTGCGAGGCTTCGCCAAGTCCGATGTTCAGGGAGATGAACTTGAACTTGGGAATCTGCATGGGCGACTTGTACCCGAACTCCTTTTGCAAGGCCGGAACGACCTTCTCGGAGTAGATTTGTTCGAGGCGAGTCATTGATTGATTCCCTTTAGCTGATGACTTCGTTGCACTTCTTGCAGAAGCGGAGTTTCTTGCCGTCTTCGGTGTACTTGTAGCCGACGCGGGTCGGCTTGGCGCAAGCGTCGCAGAGCAGCGCAACGTTGGAGAGGGCCAGGGGGGCCTCCTTCTCCTCGATGCCGCCGGCCTGGCCGGCGTAGGGGTTGCCCTTGCGGTGACGCTTCACGACGTTCACCTTTTCCACCAGGATACGGTCAGTCTTGGGGAGAACGCGCAGGACCTTGCCGATCTTGCCCTTGTCCTTCCCGGCGATGACCATCACCTTGTCGTCCTTGCGGATGCGATACGTTTTCATAATGACCTCGAAGCCTCGCCTCTACAGGACCTCAGGGGCCAGGGAGACGATCTTCATGAAGTTCTTCAGGCGAAGCTCGCGGGCCACGGGTCCGAAGATGCGGGTGCCGACAGGCTCCATCTGCGCGGTGAGCAGCACGGCGGAGTTGTTGTCGAACTTGATGTAGGAGCCATCGGGGCGACCAACTTCTTTCTTGGTGCGCACGATGACGGCCTTCATCACCTGGCCTTTCTTGACCTTCGAGTGGGGCATGGCTTCCTTGACGGAAACGACGATGATATCGCCCACCGAGGCGTAACGGCGGCGGGAGCCGCCGAGCACCTTGATGCAGGCCACTTTCTTGGCACCGGAGTTGTCGGCGACGTCGAGGACGGATTCTACCTGGATCATTTCGCCTTCTCCATGATCTTCACCAGATGCCAGCGCTTGCGGGCCGACAGCGGGCGGTGCTCGATGATCTGCACCTTGTCGCCGATGCCGCAGTCGTTCATCGGGTCATGGGCCATGAACTTCTTGCGGCGGCGGATGTACTTCTTCACCAGGGGGTGCTTGACCAGGGTCTCGACGCGCACGACGATGGTCTTGTCGCACTTGTCGGAGACCACGATGCCGGTCAGCACGCGGCGGTTGCTTTTATGCTCTTCCATGATTTCCTACCTGCCGCTGTTCTTTTGGGTCAGCACGGTCTGGATGCGAGCGATGTCTTTCTTCAGCTCGTTCAGACGGTGGGTCTTTTCCAACTGGGCCGTGGCGTGCTGGAAGCGTAACTTGAAGAGCTCCTCCTGGGACTGGGAGAGCTTCTCGGCAAGCTGGGCGGCGTCCAGATCGCGCAGTTCTTTGGCTTGCAACATGGCTAGACAAGCTCCTTGGTGACGATCTTGGTCTTGATCGGCAGCTTGTGCTGAGCGCGCTTCAAGGCCTCGACCATAACTTCCATCTCCACGCCGCGGACTTCGTAGAGCACGCGGCCGGGCTTCACCGGGGCGCACCAGCCCACCGGGGAGCCCTTACCGGAACCCATGCGGACTTCGGCGGGCTTCGAGGTGACCGGGAAGTCGGGGAACACGCGGATCCAGACCTTACCGCCACGCTTGATGTGGCGCATGATGGCCACACGGGCGGCCTCGATCTGCTGGCTGGTCAGCTTGCCGTGCTCCAGGGCCTTGATCCCCACCTCACCGAAGGAGATGGTGGTGCCGCCGGTGGCGGGACCGTCAAGACGGCCTTTCTGGCGCTTGCGGAATTTCGTTCTGTTAGGGGAGAGCATTATTGTTCAACCTCGCTATCGAGAATCTCGCCCTTGAATATCCAGACCTTCACGCCGATCACACCATAGGTGGTCTTGGCGGTGGCCAAACCGTAGTCGATATCGGCGCGCAGGGTGTGCAGGGGCACCCGGCCGTCGCGGTACCACTCGGAGCGGGCGATCTCGGCGCCAGCCAGGCGGCCGGCGCAGAAAACCTTGATGCCTTCGGCGCCGAACTTGCGGGCCAGGCCCACGGTGCGCTTCATGGCGCGGCGGAAGGCCACGCGGCGCTCCAGCTGCAGCGCGATGTTCTCGGCGACCAGCTGGGCGTCGATCTCGGGGCGGCGGATCTCGTTGACCTCAACCGCGAACTCGCGGCCGAAGCGCTTCTTGAGGTCGGCGCGAACCTTTTCGATCTCGGTGCCCTTGCGGCCGATGACGATGCCCGGACGCGCGGTGTGGATGATCAGCTTGATCTTGCCGCCAGCGCGTTCGATCTCGATCCGGGAAATGCCCGCGTGGAACAGGGAGGACTTCACAAACTTGCGGATGTTGCTGTCCTCGTAAACAAATGCAGGGTATTCCTTCTTGGCGAACCAGCGGGAATTCCAAGTCTTGTTGTAGCCCAGGCGGAAGCCGTACGGGTGGACTTTCTGACCCATGCCCCCTACTCCTTCTCTTCCTCGACCACCACGGTGATGTGGCTGGTACGCTTGAGGATTTTGTTGGCTCGGCCCATGGACCGCGGCATGATGCGCTTCCAGGTGGGCCCTTCGTTCACGATGACGTCCTTAACCTTCAGGGTGTCCACATCGGCGGACATCTGCTCGGCGTTGGACAGGGCCGAATGCAACACCTTGCCGATGATCACGGCGGCCTTCTTGGGCGTGAACTTGAGGATGTTCATGGCATCCTCGACGCCCCGGCCCTTGATGACGTTGGCCACCAAGCGTGCCTTCTGAGGAGACACCCGGATGTATTTGGCGATGGCTTTGGCTTCCATTGCTTAGGCTCCCCTACTTCTTACCCTTGGTCTTCTTATCCGCGGCATGGCCGTGGAACGTGCGGGTAGGCGCGAACTCGCCCAACTTGTGTCCCACCATGTTTTCGGAAACGAAGACCGGGATGAACTTGCGGCCGTTGTGGACGGCAAAGGTGAGGCCAACCATTTCGGGAAGAATGGTGGACCGACGGGACCACGTCTTGATGACGCGGCGATCCTGGGTCTCGTTGGCCTTCTCCACCTTCGCGGCCAGGTGGCCGTCCAGGAAGGGACCTTTTTTGAGCGACCGAGGCATGTTCTACGCTCCTACTTCTCGTTGCGGCGTTTGACGATGAGCCGCGACGAGGCCTTCTTGCGATTTCTGGTCTTGTAACCCTTGGTCGGCATACCCCAGGGCGAAACGGGGTGACGGCCGCCGGAACTCTTGCCTTCGCCACCGCCATGCGGGTGGTCGACAGGGTTCATGGCGACGCCGCGGACTTCGGGGCGCTTGCCAAGCCAGCGGTTGCGGCCGGCCTTGCCGATGCTCACGTTCTCGTGGGTCACGTTGCCCACCTGGCCGACGGTGGCGATGCAGGCGGCCAGGACGTTGCGCACTTCGCCGGAGGGCAGGCGCAGCAGGGCGTGCTTGCCTTCCTTGGCGACGAGCTGGGCGTAGGTGCCGGCGGCGCGGCACATCTGTCCGCCGCGGCCCGGGCTCATCTCGATGTTGTGCAGCAGGGTGCCGACGGGCATCTTGAACATGGGCAGGGCGTTGCCGGGACGGATGTCGGCGGTTTCGCCGGACACCACGGTGTCACCGACATTTACGCCAACCGGCGCGAGAATGTAGCGCTTCTCGCCGTCCGCATAGTGCAGAAGGGCGATGCGGGCGGAGCGGTTGGGATCGTACTCGATGGTGGCGACCTTGGCCGGAATGTTCATCTTGTCGCGGCGGAAGTCGATCTCGCGGTAACGGCGCTTGTTGCCGGCTCCACGGCGACGGGAAGTGATGCGGCCCTGGTTGTTGCGGCCGGACTTCTGGCTCAGGCCCTTGGTGAGGGACCTCTCCGGCTTGGCGGCGGTGATTTCCGCGAAGTCGGAGACCGTCTGGAAACGACGGCCAGCGGAAGTGGGTTTCAGCTTACGGACGGCCATGGCTTTAGACTCCCTCGAAGAATTCGATCTTTTCGCCCTCGGCCAGGGTCACGTAGGCTTTCTTGTAGCCGGGGACATGGCTGGTGGGGCGGCCGTGGCGGGCGCGTTTCAGGGGGCGCCGACGAACCACGTTCACCTCGGTGACTTTCACCTTGAAAGCCTCCTCGACAGCAGCCTTGATCTCGATCTTGTTGGACTGCGGGGCGACGAGGAAGATGACCTGGTTGGACTCTTCCTTGGCCTTGGTAGCCTTCTCGGAGATCAGAGGCTTCAAAAGGATGTTCACGTAGCTCATGGCTATTTCAACCTCTCCTGAACGGCTTGAGCTGCGCCCTGCACCATCACCAGTTGGGGGTGCTTGAGCAGATCGTAAACGTTCAGCATATCCTGCCGAACGACCTTGATGCCCGGCAGGTTCCGGGCGGAGAGCTCGACATTGTTATTCGAATCGTTCAGGACGATCAAGGCTTTTTTCAGCCCGAAGTTGCCGGCCAGACCAGCGAACAGCTTGGTCTTGATCTCGGGCAGCTCCAGCTTGTCCACCACGATCAGGGCCTGTTCGGCAACCTTGGTGGAGAGGGCCATGCGCAGGGCCAGGGCCTTGATCTTCTTGTTGACCTTGAACTCGTAGCTGCGCGGCTGCGGACCGTGCGCGATGGCGCCGCCCTTCCAGATGATGGAGCGCTTGGCGCCGGAACGAGCGCGGCCGGTGCCCTTCTGGCGCCAGGGCTTGGAGCCGGAGCCGGACACGGTCGAGCGGGTCTTCACCATGTGGGTGCCGGCGCGCTTGGCGGCCAGCTGGGAGCGGACCACGAGGTGCAGGATCTCGGGGCGCACAGACACCTCGAACACCTCGGAGGCCAGATCCATCTGCCCCACTTCCTTATTGGTCTGATCAAAAACTGTGACGGTGGCCATGTCCTACCCCTGCTTGCGGATCATCACCAGGCCGTTGCGATGGCCGGGGACCTGGCCCTTGACCAGGATAAGGTTGTTCTCGGGCCGGACGTCGAAGATCTCAAGGTTGATGCAGGTCACGGTGCGAGCACCCATGTGACCGGCCATCTTCTTGCCCTTCATGACCTTGCCGGGTTCCGTGTTATGACCGATGGAGCCGCCGGAACGGTGGGCCTTCTCGGTGCCGTGGGTGGCGCGGAGGCCGCCGAACCCGTGGCGCTTCATGGGGCCCTGGAAGCCCTTACCGATGGAGGTGCCGGTCACCTTGATCTTGTCGCCGGGGACGAAGATCTCGACGGTGATGTCCTGGCCGGCCTCGTAGCCTTCGGTGGAGTCCAGGCGGATTTCGCGCAGGACGTTGTAGAACCCCTTGCCGGCCTTGGCCTGGTGGCCGCGCTCGGGCTTGTTGAGGTCCTTCTCCTCGCGGGCGTCGAACCCGATCTGGAGGGCGGCGTAGCCGTCCTTCTCCTGGGTCCTGATCTGCATCACCGGACAGGGGCCGGCGGCGATGACCGTCACCGGGACCACCGAGCCGTCATCGCTGAACACGCGGGTCATGCCCAGTTTGCGGCCGATGATGCCAAGGGTTTTCTTGGCCATGATACTCTACCCCTTCCTTTAAAGCTTGATTTCGACATCGACGCCGGCGGGCAGCGAAAGCTTGCCCAGGGCATCGACGGTCTGCTGCGTCGGTTCAAGAATGTCCAGCAGACGCTTGTGAACACGCATCTCGAACTGCTCGCGGGACTTCTTGTCCACGTGCACGGAGCGGTTGACCGTGGTCTTGTGGATGTTGGTGGGCAGAGGAATAGGCCCGGCAATGCCCGCGCCAGTGTTGCGCGCGGTATCCACAATCTCGGCCACGGCCTTATCCAGAATGCGATAATCGTATGCCTTGAGCTTGATCCGGATGCGATCGCTGTTCATTGCAATATTACTCCATGATCTCGGTCACGACGCCCGCGCCGACGGTGCGGCCACCTTCGCGGATGGCGAAGCGCAGACCGGTCTCCATGGCGATGGGGGCGATGAGCTCGACGTTGAAAGTGGCGTTATCGCCAGGCATGACCATCTCCACGCCTTCGTTCAGGGTCACCACGCCGGTGACGTCCGTGGTGCGGAAGTAGAACTGAGGACGGTAGCCCGAGAAGAACGGGGTGTGGCGGCCGCCCTCTTCCTTGTTCAGGATGTAGACCTCGGCCTTGTACTTCTTGTGCGGGGTGATGGAGCCGGGCTTGGC
>NZ_JAKZKX010000031.1 GCF_022808715.1 Fundidesulfovibrio agrisoli | reverse complement strand
ACGGCCGTACTGCGGCCGCCAGAAATCACCCAGGCCTATCGCCTCGCCCATGGGGGGTTTTACGGAAGTTTGGCGCTTGAGGGTTCCTTGCTTTCCGGCCTGCCGACCTCGGCGCGACCGTGCGGATGCGGGCGCACGCCCGGCGGCCAAGCTACCGGCCGTGACCGTTCAGCTCGGAAAAAAGCCTGGCAACGGCCTCGCCGTTTCGAAACACGATGTGAAAGCGAGGCAGATCGCCCTCTCCGATCCAGGCGTACTCGGATGATTCTTCATTCAGCCTTGGTTTGCCGATGGCCTGGCAGACGAAATAGAAGTTGATGCAGTGCATGCCGTCCGGGTCCTCGGGCAGGCTGTCCTGGTAGAAAAAGAAGCGTGAAGCGGTCACCTCCAGCGCGGTTTCCTCCAGGACCTCGCGCACCACGGCTTGCTCCACAGTCTGGCCATAGTCCACCTTGCCCCCCGGAAGACACCACGCCCCGGCCCCGCTGCCCGTGTTCGCCCGCTTGAGCAACAGGACCCTGCCCGCGCTGTCGAGCACGAGGGCCCGGACGGCCGGCACAGGGCGTTGAGGGTATTGTTCCATGCTCATTCGACGCTAATCCTCCACTGGAAAATCCTCAAAGAGCCGCGGGGCTACATCGGCTTGCCGCACCCTTTCGCCGATGCGCTTCAGCTCGGCGACGTGGCGGATGGAGTCGAGCTGGCAAAGACGGTTCACGTCCAGGCCAGGTAGACCCAGGCGCTGCAAAGACTTGGCCGACAACTCGACATCCAGCCGACAGTACGTAAACAGCTTCGAAACATTTTCGAGGGAGGGCTCGCCGGAATTCAGGCTCCCGAGTTCCAGGTCGATGGGATCCCCAAACAGGCAGTCGCCAAACACCCTGCACAGCATGTCCTGCTGTTCCTTGATGGCCTGCAACAAGGCCGCCGGCACCTCCCGGGCATGGTCCAGCAGATTCATGCGGTTGACGCGCCGTGAATCGATCTCGCAGGCTTTGCTCCCTGTTCCCACGGACACGAGCAGGAGATTCTTCGCGCCGGTCTTCCAGTTGACGCGGTAGGCCGGATGGGTGGCGGTCAGGAAAGTCTGGAAGGAAGGGTTGTTGTAGGGGGTCAAGCCGCCATCGACAAAGGAGAAGTCGCGCCCTCCGAGGCTGATCGTCTCGGGGCGGAAATAGCCCGGCGCGGCGGTGCTCGCCCGGATCAGCATCCACAACGGGATGTCCAGATTGCACATCTCGTTGGGGGTGCCGTCCTCGTTCACGCGCAGGTTGAACATTGCCCGGGGATTGTTGGTGAGCGGCCAGGGCGACCCCGTGTTGGCGTTGCGGGCGACAACCATGAGGAGGGTCTTGAGGAGCGGATCGCCCAGGGTGGTGTGTTCCCCGAAAATCTCCTTGAGCACCTCCGCAAGGCGCCGTTCGGAGTATTTGGCCCCCAACCGCCTGTACCAGGGGTTCCGGGTGAACATCGCCTCGCCATGGGCGTCGTAAAGGGCGCGGACGTCGCTCGCGCGCATGCCCGTGGCCAGAGCGGCGGCTATTATCGCGCCTGTGCTCGTGCCCGAAAAGAAATCGAAGTAGTCGGCCAAGACGAACGCGTCAGGTCGCGAGCTCCTGCCGCGCAGGACATCCTCGATCCCCGCGATCAGCTCAATGGCGATGTGCCCGCGGATACCCCCGCCATCGATGCACAGCATCTTCTTGGGGCCCGGCCGGTCGATCCGGCCGAGCAACGCGGTGGCCCCCGCATCATCCGGCGTCTGCCGCGCGTGCTCATCCATGAAGCCATTCCGTGATGATAAGTGAACCCGATCGAATCAGCCGGAAGCAGCTTCCACGAGAATCACCTCCGAGGCAAGCGGGCAAGAGCGCCATCTTGCACTTTTCACCCGAGATGCGCGTTTGCAAAGGCGCTTGCGCCGTGCCGCGAACCTCCTTTCCCAGTGCCGATCGGGGTTGAGGCCCGGTGGGGCGTGGCGCGCCGCGCGGCCGCGGGAGGGGCTCCCCCCGCACGGGAGAGCCCCTGTTTTCCGCTAGCGGGCGGCGGCCCTGATTTTGGCGATGATTTCGTCCGTGACCTCGGTGGTCCTGGCTTTTCCGCCCAGGTCCGGCGTGAGCACCCGCCCTTCGGCGGTGACGCCCTTGATGGCCTCCACGATCATGGCCGCCTCCGCCTTGTGGCCCAGGAATTCCAGCATCAGGGCGCCCGTCCAGATCATGGCGATGGGGTCGGCGATGCCCTTGCCGATGATGTCCGGGGCCGAGCCGTGCACCGGCTCGAACATGGAGGGGAACATCCTCTCGGGGTTGATGTTCACGCTGGGGGAGAGGCCCAGGCTGCCGCTGATGGCCCCGCCGATGTCCGTGAGGATGTCGCCGAACATGTTCGAGGCCACGGCCACGTCAACGGACTCGGGCTGGAGCACGAGCCGGGCGGCCATGGCGTCCACGAGCATGCGCTCGGTGCGCACCTCGGGGAATTCCGCCGCCAGGCGCTCGAAGCATTCGTCCCACAGGGTCAGGGTGTGCCGCTGCGCGTTGGACTTGGTCACGCAGATGAGGTGCTTGCGCCGGGTCATGGCCAGCTCGAAGGCGTAGCGGATGATGCGCTCCACCCCGACCCTGGTGAAGACCGAGGTCTCCAGGGCCACCTCGAAGGGCATGCCCGGGTGTGAGCGGCCGCCCGCCCCGGAATACTCGCCCTCGGTGTTCTCGCGGACCACCACCAGGTCGATGTCGCCATGCTTCTTGCCCGCCAGGGGGCTTTTGATGCCAGGCAGCAGCAGGCTCGGCCGGGTGCAGACGTACTGGTCGAAGCCGAGGCGGATCTTGATGAGCAGACCGTGCAGCGAGACGTGGTCCGGCACCTGCTTGGGCAGGCCAACCGCGCCGAAGTAGATGGCGTCGAAGGGCCGCAGGATGTCCAGACCGTCCTCGGGCATCATCGAGCCGTGCTGGAGATAGTAGTCGCACCCCCAGGGGAAATACTCGTAGCTCAGTTTGTAGGCGCCGGTGACCTCGCCCACCGCGTCCAGGACGCGCACGCCCTCGGGCGTCACCTCCTGTCCGATGCCGTCGCCGGGGATGACCGCGATCTTGAATTCCTTCATGGCTTGCCTCTCGCTTGGTGTTTCCGGCCTGCGCCGGGTTGTTTGATGCGCCGCGCTCTAGAATTCGATCATGAGCAGATACGGGTAGCTCACGCCCAACAGCACCGCGATGAAGATCGTGCCGAAGACCAGGCCCAGAACCCAGAACGCCGTCCGGCTGATGTAGCCGCTGCCGTAATAGATGGGGCTCGGCCCGGTGGCGTAGGGAGTGAGGATGCCCATGAGGCCCAGGGTGGCGCACAACAGCAGAGCTATGGTGCGCATGGGCATGCCCGGGATGCCCGAGGCCGTGGCCAGGATCACCGGCAGCAGCGCCGTGGTGTGGGCCGTGAGGCTGGCGAACATGTAGTGCACGTAGAAGAACATGGCGACCAGGGCCAGGATGAGCACCGTTATGGACAGCCCGGACATGGACGTGGCGGCCAGGGTGGCGAACCACTTGAGAAAGCCGACCTTGGCCAGGCCGTCGGCCAGGGCCACCAGGGTGCCGAACCACACCAGCACGTTCCAGGCGTTCTTGTTGCTCGTGACGTCCGTCCAGTTGACCACGTCGAGGATGAGCATCAGGGAAAGGGCCATCAGGGCGACGGTGGTGGCGTTGAAATACTTGCCGCCGAAGATCCACAGAACCAGGGCGAACACCGCCAGCCCGGCCATGGACCACTCCTTGCGCGTCACCGGCCCCATCTTTGCCAATTCGTCGGAGGCCCACTTGGGTGCGTCGTCGCTGCGCTTGGTGGTCGGCGGATAGAGCACGTAGGTCAGCCAGGGCACGGCCAGGAACAGGATGATGCAGGCCGGGGCCAGGGCGGTGAACCACTCTGCCCACTCGAACTTCAGTTTGACCGTCTTCTCCAGCAGGGACATGGCCAGCAGGTTCGGAGCCAGGCCCGTGAGGAACATGGTCGAGGTGACGCAGGTGGTGGCCAGCGCCACCCACATGAGATAGCCGCCGATCTTGCGGGGTTCGTTCTCGGGGGTGGAGCCGTACAGGGGCGGAATGTTCTTGATGATCGGGAAGATCGTGCCGCCGCTGCGGGCGGTGTTGGACGGGGTGAACGGCGCCAGCACCAGGTCGGCCAGAGCGACCGCATAGCCAAGGCCCAGGGTGGAGCGGCCGAGCTTCTTGATGAGCACAAGGGAGATGCGCCGGCCGAGCCCGCTCTTTTCGTAGCCCATGGCGAACATGAAGGCCACGAAGATCAGCCAGACCGTGCCGTCGGAGAAGCCCGAAAGGGCCCAACGCACGGCGTCCGCCGGGACCGGGGCCTTGTCCGGCGCGGCCGGGACGAGGTTCAGGGCCGCGCCGAAGCTGATGCCCATCACGCCGACCGCGGCGGCCGGAAATGGCTCGATGATGAGCGCCGTGATGATGGCGACGAACAGGGCGAAATACTGCCAGGCGTGCGGTGCGAGGCCGTTAGGTGTGGGGAGGAGGAAAATCAGGGCACCCACCGCCAGCGGCAGGATCGCTTTCCAGACGTTCTTCATGGTCGCCTCCTTGGCGTGCTTCGCATCCGCGTATCGTGGCTGGTTGCGCGAACAACTCTGTACGGCTCTTCCGGCACCGTACCGCGCCGCCATTCACCTTTGGCGATGCGGCGATGCTCCATAAAAATACATGGGCATGCCCCCTCCACTGAGAGGGATTTGCGTGAGTTTAAGACATGCGCCCGATTCGGGACAAATTTAAAAATCGCATATTCCGAATAAGCTATCGCGAGTCGGGGGGGCTCACGCCGCCAGGCCGACGCCCATGCTGTGCCCGGAATGCATGAGGGTGGGCGTTCAATCCATGGTGCTGATGCCCCCCCGCGGGCATGCGTGCTCCGTCCGTGTGAAGCGGAAGCCGTCACCGAAAGCGGCAGGAAGCGGGGATTGAAAATTGTGGCGGGGATAAACGCGATGACCTACAATGATTCAACTTTACTGAAAAGCATCCGCCTGAACTGCGCAGAACGATGAAGATCACATGGGACATCCATGAAACTTTCCCACCTCAAAACATTCCTCAAGGTCGCTGAAACCGGAAGCTTCACGAAGGCGGCCCAGGAACTCTACACCACGCAGCCGACGGTGACGCATCACATCCAGGCGCTTGAACAGGCATTGGGATATCAGCTGATCGTGCGCTCAAGCTCCAACACGCGCCTGACCGCGAGCGGGAAACAGCTCCTGCTGAAAGCCGGCGAACTCTTCCGGTTGATCGACGACATCAAGGGCGCGAGCGCGACCCAGGAGCAGGGCGTACAAGGCGCCCTGAACATCGCCGCCTCGTCCGTCATGGGGGCGCATTACCTGCCGCCCGTGCTGAAAGTCATTCTGGACACATACCCCCATATCGACATCCATCTTCACTTCGGCACGGCCTACTCCATCGCGACCTGGGTCCAGGACGGCTTTGTCGACCTGGGGTTCGCGCCCAAGGCCCCCGGGTTTTCCAGGCTCCAATTCACGCCCCTGCTTGCCGAACCGTGCATCCTCGCCATCAGCTCATCCCGTTACGCCGAGCACAGCGCGGCGCTGGAGGGCGGCGACTGTGCGAACCAGCCTTTCATCCTCCGCGAGAAGGGAACCATCGCGCACGAGTACGCCATGCGCTGGCTCAAGAAGCAGCCCTGGTTCATGGACATGCGCGCGCCGACGATCCTCTCCGACATGGAATCCATCAAGAACCTGGTGATGGAACACGCCGGAATGACGATCATCCCGCGTTGCTGCGTGCAGCAGCCCATGGACCAGGGGCTCATACGGGAAGTGAAGTCGGACATCAGCCCCGGCAAGATAAACTACTTCATGATCGAGCGCGCCAACGAACCGGAATGCCGCACCGTCTCCATTCTCAAGCGCTTGTTGACGGAGATCAAAGGCGTGTGACGTGTCCCTCAGGGATGGGGCGGGATGGCGGCGGCCCCGCCGGAACGCGCTGCTCCGGCAGGGCCTCATGAGGAGCCGCTAGCCCGAGCAGGCGCAGCCGGACCCGGCGGGCGCGGCGGCGCGGCTCGGCCCGCCCAGCTTGGCGGCCATCTGCTCGGCGATGTCGAGGGCGTGGCCCATGATCTCGACTTCGGGCATCTCGTCCACGCTGAAGAGGTCCCTGTCGAACTCGATGAGCGAGTCCGCGATGACCACGTCGGGCTCCAGCCCCTCCAGCACGCCCTGCATCATGCGCGTGGCGCACTTGAGGAAGCAGCCCTCCATGGCTACCACCAGGGGGGCGTTGCGCACCAGGGCGCGCTGGCCCGTGTTCTTGGTGAAGGCCCCGCCCAGGCAGACGCGCACGGTCCTCTCCGGCAGGAGCGAATGGCAGAGAATGTTCGAGGCCTGCCGCGCGATCTCGCCCCGCAGGCACGAGCCTTCGCAGCACATGACGGCCACGGGCTTGATGGACTGCCTCTGCGAAAAATCCTCGCAGAGCTGGCACACCCCGGTGGGCTTGCGGATGCTGACGGTTTCGAACTGGCCCCCGTTATCGGGCGCGCAATCGACGGCGGCGTTCTTTTCGCAACTCATGGCGTATTCCTCCGTGTTCCGGTTTTCCGGGCGGTTATCGGCGGCAGCCGCAGGCGGCAGCCGGGGCGCAGGCGGCGGGCTTTTCCAGCAATTCGTGCAGGATGCCCGCCGAGCTGGCCGTCAGGCGCTTGCACTTCTCCATGTTCTCCTGGGGGCCGAGGGCTTCGAGCACCTCCCGGCATTTGGTGTGCCCGGTGATGGCGCGCACCTTCTCGCGGAATTCGGCGGCCCTGGAGGCGATGCCGTCCCAGCACTGGGCTGGGCTGGTGCGCCCCTGCAGCAGGCCCAGCGCCAGGATGCCGCCCGTGATGGCCCCGCAGGTCTCCTCCTTGCAGCGGCCCATGCCGCCGCCGAACCCCGTCGCGGCCTTGAGCGGGATGCCGCCCTCTTCCGCACCGGAGGCTTCGAGCACCGCCGCCAGCACAGATTCCGCACAGTGGAATCCGCCCTGGAACAGCTCGTATGTCCTTTGCTCCACCTGATTCTTGTTCATCTCCGTTCTCCTTGTGTTTCCGGCCGGGATGCTGGCCGGTTGACAACGCCGTTTGATCTGAATAGCTGTTTACAAGCTATCAACGATCAATTCTAACGATTATATTTGATCTGGTTGATCGGAGACACCGAACAATGCGGGGCTGACATGGAACTTCGTGATTTGAGAACATTCATGACCGTGGCCGGGCTGCTCAGCTTCAACCGCGCGGGCGAGGCCCTGCACGCCGCGCAATCGACGGTTTCGGCGCGCATCGCGGCCATCGAGGCCGACCTGGGGGTCAAGCTGTTCGAGCGCCTGGGCAGGCGCGTGGCCCTGACCGAGGCTGGCGAGCGCCTGCTGGACTACGCACGCAAGATCCTCGACCTGGAGGACGAGGCCCGGGCCTGGGTCTCCGGCGAGGCCGAGGCCCGGGGCGCCCTCACGGTGCGGGTGCCCGAATCACTGTGCGCGTACAGGATGGGCGGGGTGATCCGGCCGTTCAGGGAGCGCTTCCCCAACGTGCGCCTGAGCTTCACGGCCTGCACCCTGGAGGGCCTGGAGAAGGACCTGCGCCAGGGCGTGACGGACCTGGCCTTTCTCATGGCGGATTCGGTGCGCGGGGGCGACCTGGTGGTGGAATTGCTGGGGATCGAGCGCCTGGTGCTGGTGGCCGCGCCCGGTCACCGGCTCGCGGGGCGCGGGCCAATCGGGCCGGACGACCTCAAGGGCGAGACCCTGGTGCTCTCCACGGCGGACTGCTCCTACCGCAAGATGTTCGAGGGCCTGCTATCAGGCAGGGGGGTGGAGACTGCGGCCGGGGTGGCCTTCTCCAGCGCCGCGGCACTGCGCGGCTGCGTGATGGACGGGGTGGGCGTGAGCATCCTGCCGGAGCTGGCCGTGCGCGGCGACGTGGCCTCCGGGCGGCTGGCCGTGCTGGACTGGGCCGAGGGGGAGATGGAGACGGCCGTGCTCATGGTGCGCCACAAGGACAAATGGCTCTCCCCGCCTTTGGCCGCGTTCATGGACATGGTGCGCGCCAGGCTCATGGAGGGGGCCAAGGCTCATACCATGGGCGGGACGCGCACCATTCTGGAGAACCTTTTCGCCCCCCCTGACCATGAACCGGGGCCTGGGTCTGGGCCTGGGTCTGGGCCTGGGTCTGGGCCTGGGTCTGGGCCTGGGTCTGGAGCTGGAGCGGGGGGGCGCTGCTGCTAGCTTGCGGCGTTCACGTCGAAGCCTTCCACGAAGGCCTTGATCTCGTCGCGCACCCGCCGGTAGTGGGCCAGGGCTTCCTCTTCGCTGGC
This sequence comes from Fundidesulfovibrio agrisoli, assembly GCF_022808715.1. Taxonomy (GTDB): domain Bacteria; phylum Desulfobacterota; class Desulfovibrionia; order Desulfovibrionales; family Desulfovibrionaceae; genus Fundidesulfovibrio; species Fundidesulfovibrio agrisoli. Next base: position 34,283 of record NZ_JAKZKX010000031.1, on the reverse strand, counting down.
GGCGTCCTTGGCCAGGGCCGGGGGGTCGTCGAAGCCCGCGTGGATGCGCCTCGCCTTGCCTGGGAAGTAGGGGCAGTTCTCGTTGGCGTGGCCGCAGAGGGTGACGATCCAGTCGAACTCTTTCCTGGGCAGGTCATCCACGGTCTTGGAGCTCTGGCCGGAGATGTCCACCCCGGCCTCGGCCATGGCCTTCACGGCCAGCGGGTTCATCCCGTGCCGGACCACCCCCGCCGACCAGGCCTCCATGTCGCCGGAGCGCAACGCCCGGGCGAAACCTTCCGCCATCTGGCTGCGGCAGGAGTTGCCCGTGCACAGGAACAGTATCTTCGTCTTGGAAGGCATGACGCACCTCTAACAGTCCGTTGAGAAAATCGTTTATTGTAGCCTGTTCAAAATACCTGCCGGCAAGGCGCGAGAAAAAGCCGAGCCCGATGCGTAGTTATCCTGCGCGAGGGTTCGGCTTTTTCGAAGCGACGCCGCCAGCGGGGATTTTTCAACAGGCTGCTAGGGTTTGCAGGAGACGTGGCACACGCCCAGCGGCGTCTCGACCGCGTGGGGGAACCACCTGCGCCTGATCCACAGGGCCACGTTCACCAGGGCGATGAGCACGGGCACCTCCACCAGGGGCCCGATCACCGCGGCGAAGGCCTGGCCGGAGTCGATGCCGAACACGGCCACGGCCACGGCGATGGCCAGCTCGAAGTTGTTGGAGGCCGCCGTGAAGGAGAGCGTGGCCGACTGCTCGTAGGTGGCCCCGGCCTTCCAGGAGAGCCAGAACGAGGCCGCGAACATGACCAGGAAGTACACGCACAGGGGGATGGCCACCCGCACCACGTCGAAAGGCAGGCGCACGATGTACTCGCCCTTGAGCGAGAACATCACCAGGATGGTGAAGAGCAGCGCCGTGAGCGTGATGGGGCTGATCCTGGGCAGGAAGACCTCCTCGTACCACTGCTGTCCTTTCAGCTTCAAGCCCAAGAACCGCGAGGCCATGCCTGCCAGGAAGGGGATGCCCAGGTAAATGAACACGCTCTGGGCGATCTGCCCCATGGAGATGTCCACCGCCACGCCCTTCAAACCCAGGACGCCGGGCAGATAGGTGATGAACAGCCACGCGTAGACCGAGAAGAACAGCACCTGGAAGATGGAGTTGAAGGCCACCAGCCCCGCGCAGTACTCGCGGTCGCCCGAGGCCAGGTCGTTCCAGACGATGACCATGGCGATGCAGCGGGCCAGCCCGATGAGGATGAGCCCCACCATGTACTCGTGATGGCCGGAGAGGAAGGCGATGGCCAGCAGGAACATGAGCACCGGCCCGATGACCCAGTTCTGCACCAGGGAGAGCCCCAGCACCCGCGCGTTGCCGAACACCTGGCCCAGCTTCTCGTACTTCACCTTGGCCAGGGGCGGATACATCATCAGGATGAGCCCGATGGCGATGGGGATGTTGGTGGTGCCCACCTGGAAGAACTCCACCACGCCGCGCACGCCGGGCATGGCCCAGCCCATGAGCACGCCCGCGAACATGGCCGCGAAGATCCACAGGGTCAGGTAGCGGTCCAGAAAGGAGAGTTTTTTCGTGATGCTTTCCGTCATGTGCGGCCTCCAGGCCTATCGTTGGCTTTCAAGATGCCCTGCAAATCGGCATATCCGGGTTCAGGCCCCAAAAAAAGGCCTGGCGATGAAATAGATGCCCAGCAACGCGATCATGCCGCCCGCGCCCTTGCGGAACCAGTCCCCGCCCTGGCGCACGGCCCTGTTCTCCAGCCAGCGCCGCACCAGGGCCGTGGAGCTGCCCGCCGCCGCTATGGGCGCGCAGTGCCCCACGCCGAACAGCACGATCAGGGCCACACCCGTCATCACCTTCTGCTGGATGGTGATGATGGCCAGGATCGGGGCGATGAAGCCGAACGTGCAGGAGCCCGAAAGCACCCCGTAGGCGAGGCCCAGCAGGAACGCCCCGCCCACGCCCCTGACCTTCATGCGCCCCATCAGCCCCCCGGACATGGAACACCTGGCCACCCCGAGCATGTCCAGGGCGAGCCAGACCAGGGCCGCGCCCACGGCGATGGTCCAGTAGGGGCCGATGTCCCCGAGCATCCGCCCCAGCAGGGAGCAGGCCACGCCGACAACGGCGATGGTCAGGAACAGCCCGGAGGTGAACGCCAGGGCGTATTTGACGGCCTCCCTGCCCCGTATCAACCGCCCCTGCCCCGCCACGTAGCCCACGATGAGCGGGATGGAGGCCAGGTGGCACGGGCTGAAGAGCACGCTCACCACGCCCCAGAGGAAGCAGCCCGCGGCGGCCACGGCGAAGCTGTCCACCATCCAGGCGTTGATCGTCAGGAAGAGCTGGTCGAGCACCGTGGGTTCCCTACTGGGCCAAAAGCCTGTCCAGGATTTCGGTTATGGATTTCTTGTCGAAGAAACCCTCGTGCCGGTACGTCTCCTTGCCGTCCTTGCCGTAGAATATCTGCGTGGGGATGGCCCTGATCCCGAAGGCCTTGCTTTGCTCCGGGTTCTCCCAGACGTCGATGAAGACGATGGCCGCCTTGCCCGCGTAGTCCTTCTCCAGCGCGTCCATCACCGGGATCATCATCTTGCATGGGATGCAGGCCTTGGCCCCCAGGTCCACCATGGTCACCTGTCCCCTGGCGGGCACCTCCGGGATGGGTCCGGCCATGGCCTGTACGGCAAGGCCCTGCGCGGCAAGGCACGCCGCAAACGCCAGGGCGAGCGCCGCGCGAAACACCCCGCCCATTACAGCCCGGCCCCCTCGCCGACGGAGGCCTTCCCGGCCCGCATGACCGTGAGCACGTCCTCACGGTTCAGGGCGAGCTGCCTGTCCTTCACTTTCTCTATGCCCAGGTCGGTTACGATCACGTGATGTTGCAACGGTATCCCCTCGCGCTCCAGAATGGCCTTGGCGCAGCCGACCTGGCAGCCGTCGAGCACCATGACCCGGGGAGTCTCCTTGGCGGACTTGACGAACCCGCCCAGGCCCCCGCCGATTCCGGCCAGGCAGAACATCTTCCCGAAGCCTTCGCGCGTGAGCTCAACGGCGGCCTGGTTCGTCAACTGCCCCACGTTGGAGCCCCCGGAGCAGGCCAGGATCATGACTTCACGGTCTTTCGAGCAGCACGGAGCGTTCATTGCGGCCTCCAGTATCCTTATGCGTTGATCCAGGCGGCGATCTCCGCCTTGGACGGCACCTTGCCGACGCACTTCACCTCGCCGTCGATGGCCACGGCCGGGGTCGAGAACACCCCCATCCGTGCGATTTCCTGAAAGTCAGAGACCTTGGCCACCGTGGCGTCCGCGCCAAGCTCGGCCACGACCTCCCGGACGCGCTTCTCGGCCTCGTGGCATTTGGGGCAGCCCGGCCCCAGCACCTTGATCTCCATGGAATCCTCCCCGCGTTACAGGATGAGGTTGAACAGGTAGCCCACCAGCAGGATGCCCAGAGACACGACGCCCACGAAGGTGAAGAGCAGGCGCGGCTTGAGCACCTTCCGCAGGATGATCGTCTCCGGCAGGGAAAGGGCGATGACGCTCATCATGAAGGCCAGCACCGTGCCCAGGGCCGCCCCCTTCTCCAGGAGCGCGTGCACCACGGGTATGATACCGGCGGCGTTGGAATACATGGGGACGCCGAGGGCCACGGCCGCGAGCACCGACCACCAGGCGTCGCGGCCCATGATGGAGGCCATGAACCCCTCGGGCACGTAGCCGTGGATGCCCGCGCCCACGGCGATGCCCGCCAGCACCCAGGGCCAGGTCCGGCCCACGATGTCCCTGACCGCTTCGAGCCCCGCGCGCACCCGTCCCGGCCAGCCCGGCTCTACCTCGGGCTGGTCCTGCCCGGCGTGGATCAGGCGCACCCACTCCTCCAGGTGGCCCTCCATCTTCAGCCTGCCGATGACCCAGCCGCTGACCATGGCCACCAGCAGGCCCGTGAGCAGGTACAGCCCGGCCACCTTCCAGCCCATGAGCCCGTAGAGCAGCACAAGGGCCACCTCGTTGACCATGGGAGCGCTCACCAGGAAGGAGAAGGTGACGCCCAGGGGCACCCCCGCCGTGACGAAGCCCACGAAGAGCGGCACGGCCGAACAGGAGCAGAAGGGCGTGACGATGCCCAGCAGGGCCGCCAGGACATTGCCCACGGCCTCGCCGCGCCCGGCCAGCAGCCTGCGGGCGCGGGCCGCCGTGAAGAAGGAGCGGATGATCCCGACGCCGAACACCACCAGGGTCAAAAGGAGCAGCACCTTGGGGCCGTCGTACAGGAAGAAGGCCAGGGCCGCGGCGAAGGCCGAGCCCCTCTCCAGCCCGAGCAGGCCGTAGGTCGCGGCGTCGGCCCAGGCCTCCAGGTGCGTGTACACGGCGATCCACAGGGCCAGCGCCGCGATGCCCAGGGCCAGGATTCGCGCCATACCGGCCTGTCCGGCCTCTCCGGCCCCTTTGTCGGGCGCGGGCGGCGCCGGTGTCGCTCCAGGGCCGGGCATGCCGCCTCCCATGGAATCGATGCGAAGTTCCCTCAGGTCGTTCATGTGTTCCTCCCCGCCTTGCCGCCTATTTGGCGGGCTTCACGGAGCAGATGTTCTCGCGCCGGATGTCGTCCAGCCCGGACAGCAGCCGGGCGATCTCGGGGTCGTCCTCCAGCCAGGTCTCCAGGTGCTGAAGGAGCGCGCGCGCGTAGGCGCTCTCCCCTTCGGCCAGCGAATAGTTCACCCACTGGCCCGCCTTGGCGCTCTCGACCAGCCCGGCGTCCTCAAGCACCTTGAGGTGGTTGGAGACCGTGGGCTGCGCCACGCCGAGCGCCGTCTGCAGCTCGCAGACGCACATGGGCCTGCGCTTGAGCATCTTGACGATCTTGACCCGGTTGGCGTCGGACAGGGCCTTCATGAGGCGAAGAAAAGGCTTCATGCGCGTATCTCCATATTTGAATTTGGCTATATGCTCGGTTTTTTCGGACGTCAAGCGCGGACGGGGCAAACTACTTCACCGCGATGAAAATTGCCCTCTTGCCGCCTGGGCCAAGGGTTTGCCAGGCTCAGGGCGGATTGCGGCCGGAGGGGAGGATGGCCCTCCAACGGCAAAAGCCTGGCCCGGCGCGGGACCCCCCCCCGCCGGGCCAGGCTTTCTCTTGCGCCTTGGCAGCGTTGTCATGACAGGCCGCCGGGAGGGACCGCGTTGCCGGGCTCCCGGCCTGCGGCCCGTCCCCTGCGGCTGAAACGCCCGCCCGCTCAGGCCGGGAAGAGGTTGTTGATCTTGCAGGCCGCGCAGGCCGCGCCGAAGCCGTTGTCGATGTTCACCACGGTCACGCCGCTGGCGCAGGAGGTGAGCATGCCGAGGAGCGCCGAGAGCCCGCCCAGGGCCGCGCCGTAACCCACGGAGGTCGGCACCGCCACGATGGGCTGCTGCACCAGCCCGCCCACCACGCTGGCCAGGGCCCCCTCCATGCCCGCAACCACGATGATGACCCGGGCCTTGCGGATGTGCCCCAGGCGGTCCAGCAGGCGGTGGATGCCCGCCACGCCCACGTCCGAGATCACGGTGGCGTGGCTGCCGAGCATCTCGCAGGTCTCCCTGGCCTCTTCGGCCACGGGCAGGTCCGAGGTGCCGGCGGTGACGATGGCCACCTCGCCTTCCTTGTAATGGATCTCGCCCCGCACCAAAGTCAGGGTCCGGCCCAGGGGGTTGTAGCGAACCTCGGGGCAGACGGAGCGCACGTGCTCCGCCATTTCAGGCGAAACCCGCGTGGCCAGCACGTTGGCGTGCTCGCCCATGCGCTTGAATATTTCGCCCACCTGCTGCGGGGTCTTGCCCTCGCCGTAGATCACCTCGGGGAAGCCGTTGCGCAGGGCGCGGTGCAGGTCGATCTTGGTGTGGCCCATGTCCAGGAAGGGCAGGTCGCGCAGGCGCTCCAGGCCCTGCTCCACGTCCAGGCTGCCGTCCTTGATGCCGGCCAGCAGCTTCCTCAGATTCTCGTGCTTGTCCATGTGCGATGTATTTCCAGCCTACGGCGTTTGTTCGTTGAGGCTGCCCATGCGGTAGCCGCCCAGGTCCACGGCCACGTGGCGGTAGCCCAGGGTCTTGAGCCGGGCGTCGATGCCGTGGCGCCTGTCGGCCTCCACCAACTCGCCCACCAGCTCACGCGGCACCTCGATGCGGGCCAGGTCCCCGTGGCTGCGCAGGCGCACGGCCGCGAAGCCGATTTCCTTCAGAAAAGATTCGGCCTGGTCGATGCGCTTGAGCTCCGCGTCCTCCACCACGACACCGTGGGGGATGCGCGAAAGCAGGCAGGCCCCGGCGGGCTTGTCCCACGCGGGCAGGCCCCGTTCGCGCGAGAGCTCGCGGATGTCGCGCTTGGTCAGGCCCTCGGCCAGCAGCGGGCTTTCGATGCCAAGCTCCCCCAGGGCCTTCATGCCCGGGCGGTAGTCGTCCAGGTCGTCCAGGTTGGTGCCGTCCAGCACGTGGGCGACGCCCTCGGCGGCGGCCGCCTCCCGGAGCAGGCCGAAAAGGGTGCGCTTGCAGAGGTAGCAGCGCTCCGGCGGGTTGTGGCGCAGGATTTCCGGGAAGGGAACCTCCAGCAGCAGGTGGCGCGCGCCCATTTCCTTGGCCGCCCGTATTGCGTCCTCGCGTTCGGCCTCGGGCATGTAGGCCGTGACGATGGTCGCGGCCAGCGCGCCGTCGCCCAGCGCCTCCCGGGCGGCGTGCAGCAGGAAGGTGCTGTCCAGCCCGCCGGAGAAGGCCACCAGCGCCTTGCCCATGCCCCCAAGGGAGCGGAGCAGGTTGCGGAGCTTCTCCTCTTTCGGGATGGCGTGCGTCATTGCCTCCCCGCTCATTTCCGGCACCCGGCGATGGCCGCGTAGACCTCGCCCAGGGTCAGGCCGTGGCGGCGGGCCAGCTCCCGGCAGTCCTCCAGTTCGGGCTTGGAGCGCAGCACTTTGCCATCCCGCAGGGCGTTCTTGATGGTCACCGGCCCCAGCGGAGTCTCCAGGCGCTCGAAGCCGACGTCCAACACGGTCTTTTCCAGCGGGAAGCTCTTCACCCCCAGGGTGGTGGTGTGGCGGAAGAGCAGCTCCTTGAAGCGTTCCTCGTCCTTGGCGGAGCACAGCAGGGAGACGCAGGTGGCGGGCCGGTTCTTCTTCATCTGGATGGGCGTGAAGTGCACGTCCATGGCCCCGGCCTCCATGAGCAGGTCCATGGCCACGCCCAGAGCCTCGCCGGTCATGTCGTCGATGTTGCATTGCAGCAGGCGCGCCTCCTGGACGCGGCCCGCCTTTTGCGGGGCCTCGGCGCGGGCCAGCTGCACGCGCAGCACGTTGGGGATCTCCGCCTCGCGGTGGCCGATGCCGTAGGCCGTCTTCTCCACGACGAGCGCTGGCGTGGCGGTGAATTCGTCCGCCAGCGCGGCGACGATGGCCGCGCCCGTGGGGGTGGTGGCCTCGTGCCGGGCGGCACCGCGCGTGGTGGGCGCGCCCTGGAGGATCTCCGCCGTGGCCGGGGCCGGAACGGGGATCAGCCCGTGGGCGCAGCGCACGAAGCCGCCGCCCAGCTCCACCGGGGAGGACCACACCGCGTCCACGCCCAGGCTGTGCAGGCAGACGGCCGCGCCCACGATGTCCACGATGGAGTCCGTGGCCCCGACCTCGTGGAAGTGCACCTCGGCGATGGGCTTGCCGTGGACCTTGGCCTCGGCCTCTGCCACCTTGCGGAAGATGGCCAGGCTGGTGCGCTTCACCGCCTCGGAGAGGCCGCTGCCCGTGATGATGGCCTCGATGTCCGCCAGGTTGCGGTTGTGGGCGTGATGGTGGTGATGGTGATGGTGGTCGTGGCCGTGCTCGTGCCCGTGCCCATGTTCGTGCTCGTGGGCATGGCTGTGGCCGTGCTCGTGCGAATGGCCGTGATGGTGCGCGTGCCCCCCGTGCTCATGGGGATGGTCGCGCCCATGCCCGGATTCTTCGCCGTGCCCGTGCTCATGGTGATGCTCGTGCCCGCCCTGGTTCTTGAGGGCCACGTCCACCCGGACGCCGTGGATGCCGCTGCGCGCACCCTTGGAGACAACCAGCTCGAACTCGTGATCCAGCCCCAGCCTGGAGAGCTCGCCCCGCAGGTAATCCGGGTCCACGCCCAGGCCGATCATGGCGGCCAGGTTCATGTCCCCGCTGATTCCGGCGAAACAGTCGTAATACAGTATCTTCATGGTTTCCTGCGCCTTCGCGCGGGTTTCCGGCCCGTGCGCCGGGCCTCGCGGGGAGGCCCGGCGTCCCGGGGCGTTTCAGCCCCCAGCTCGAATCCATTCATGCGGCCTGTTCAAAAAACCCGCCGGCGAGGGGCAAGAAAAAGTCAAGGCCGGAGCGTATTCGGCATACGCGAGGGTTTGACCTTTTTGAAGCGGCGCAGCCAGCGGCGATTTCAGGGCGGGCTGCTAGAGCCCGCTCTTGAAGTGGCCTTTGATGGCTTCCACCCGTTGCTGGAAGTCCGACCCCTCCATCCCGGCGGCCACGCGGACCAGCTCGTCCGGGATGGCGATGTGCTGCGGGCATTTCTCCAGGCACTCACCGCAGGCCACGCACTGGGAGGCGAACCCGGGCTGGCCGGTGCCGGTCATGCCGCTGCCGAAGGCGGCGTACATGAACCTGGCCTCTTCCTCGTTCCCGAACATGTGCATCTTGTTGAAGAAGTCGAAGCACTTGGGAATCTGGACGCCCGCCGGGCAGGGCATGCAGTAGCCGCAGCCCGTGCAGCCCACCTGCATGAGCTCCTTGTAAGTGCGGCCCGCCCGGTCCACAAGGTCCATTTCCTGCGCCGTGAGGGAGCCGGGGTGCGCTTCGCCCGCAATGGCCAGGTTCTGTTCGATGTGGGCCTCCTCGTTCATGCCCGAGAGCAGCACGATGACGCCGGGGTGGTTCCAGACCCACCGCAGCGCCCACTCCACCGGGGTGCGCTTCACCTGGGCCTCGTTCCAGATGGCGGCCACGGCAGGGGGCGGAGTGGGCAGGCCCAGGTTGCCGCCGCGCAGGGGCTCCATGACGACCACGCCGAGCCCCTTGGATGCAGCGTACTCCAGCCCCTCCAGGCCCGCCTGGAACTGCTTATCCAGGTAGTTGTACTGGATCTGGCAGAACTCCCAGGGGTAGCCGTCCACGATTCGGGCGAAGTCCTCCCCCAACCCGTGGAAGGAGAACCCGGCGTTGACGATGCGCCCATCGCGCTTGGCCTGGTCCAGGAATTCGCCCACGCCCAGGGCCGCCATCCTGTCCCAGGAGACGCCTTCCAGGGCGTGCACCAGGTAGTAGTCGATATGATCCGTCCCAAGCCTTTCCAGCTGGGCGTTCAGGTAGCGGTCCATGTCCTGCCGGGTGTCGATGAGCCAGGTGGGCAGCTTGGTGGCCACCTTGACCTTCTCCCGGTAGCCGTCCTTCAGGGCCTTGCCCAGCAGGGGTTCGCTCTCCCCGCCGTGGTAGGGCCAGGCGGTGTCCATGTAGTTGACGCCCCTGTCGATGGCCCCCCTGATCTGGGCGATGGCCCGGGCTTCGTCGATCTTGCCGTCGGCCATGGGCAGGCGCATGCACCCGAAGCCGAGAATGGAGAGCTCGTCCCCGGTCTTGGGCATCTTTCTGTAGAGCATCGAAAGCCTCCTCGTCCTTGCGGACACGCTTTTCGTTGGATGATCCGGCCGCACCTGTGCGGCGGTTCACTCAATACGCGCGGCGCCGGCGGGGTTGAACGCCCATTCCTGCCCGATTCTTGCCCGATCCTGCCGGGGCTGAAACGAACGCGCAGGATGCGAGGGGTTATCGAGGAACGCGTTGCAAAAGGCGGGGGCGCGGCGGGCCGAACCGCTAGCGTTCGGCCATGCTGCGCAGGCTCTTGATGTCGCGCAGGGGGGGCGCGCCAAACATGCGGCTGTACTCGCGGTTGAACTGGGAGTGGCTCTCGTACCCAACCTGGAAGGCCGCGCTGGAGGCGTCCATGCGGTCCGTGAGCATCATCCGCCGGGCCTCGTGCAGCCGCAGCCACTTCTGGAACTGCAGCGGGCTCATGGCGGTGAGCGCCCGGAAATGGCGGTGGAAGGTGGAGGGGCTCATGCTGGCCTGGGCCGCCAGGTCCTCCACGCGCAGGTGCCGGGCGTAGTTGTCACGGAGCCAGTCGATGGCCTGGGCGATCTGGTGGCTCTGGGTCCCGGCGGCGGCGATCTGCCTAAGCCGAGGCCCCTGGTCGCCCACGAGCAGCCGGTAGAGGATCTCCTTCTGGATGATGGGGGCCATAATGGGGATGGCCTCCGGCTCGGCCAGCAGGTCCAGCAGGCGGTTGATGGCCCCGAGCAGGGGCGCGTTCACCACGCCCACGGCCATGCCCCGGCCCGCGGGCTGGGTGCGCGGCGCGGGGAGGTCGCTGTCCACCATCATCTGGGTGATGGCGCGCTGGTCCAGCCGGAGCACCAGGCCCAGGTAGGGCTTCTCCCTGCTGGCCTGGGTGACCTGGGCCACAACCGGCAGGTTGACCGAGGTGATGAGGAAATGCTGCGCGTCGTAGGTGTAGAGCTCCTTGCCGAGCAGCACGCGCTTGGAGCCCTGGGCGATGAGGCAGAGGCTGGGCTCGTGCATGTAGCCGGTCTGCTCGGTGGGGCTCTCCCGCCGGACCAGGGTCAGGGCGGAGATGGGCGTATCCAGCCGCTCCGCCTGCGCGGTCCATCGGGCAATTCCTTCGGCCAGGGCCTCGGAGGCGGCCCTGAGCCCGTCGGCTTCGTTCTCTTGATTAAGCTTTTGATTAAACATGGGAATGCCTCACGATGGCGAATACCGGATAATACCCATTCCATACCGGCGCGCAACACGCCAGCGCCACCCTCGGGAGGATCAGGCAAAAATCAGGCAGAATCGTTCAACAGGGTCCGGCGGGGGCTACTTCCCCCTGGCCACGCAGCGGTCCGTCGCGATGTTGTCCAGGATGCGCTCGTGCAGCTCGTGCGCGGGCTGGCGCAGCCCCTTCTCGTAGAAGGCCCGGTACTGCTCCAGGAAGGCCGGGTCCAGCCCGCCGGAGGGGTTGGCCTTCCCGAACGTGAGCATGTATTTGAGCCCGCCCAGGCTCACCGCGCCGGAGCAGTACGCCGCGATCGCGTCCGGGTGGAACGGCGAGAGGAAGGCGTACCAGGCGGCCTGGTCGTCGAAATCCACGATCACGCGGCCCACCCCGTGGCGCAGCAGGATCTCCGCCGCCTCGTCCGGGGCGTCCTGGGCCAGGGGCCTGCCGTCGCGCCCGAAGAAGCTCGTCACCTGGTCCACGACCTGCTCCCCGGTGTAGGGCGAACAGGGCGAGAAAGGCGACAGCGGCAGGACCTTGTGTTCGCGCCCGGCCAGGGCCGCGATTTTGTCGCACGTGGGCAGCTCGGGGTAATACCCGGCGTACACGTTATGGTAGGATTTGAGGCCCCGGAGGAACTCGACGCGCTCGCGCACGTCGTCCGCCAGGTTGTGGGGCAGGCCGTACAACGCCAGGCCAAGCGCCAGGGCCGCGGCCGCCGCGCCCAGGGGCTTCTCGAGGCCCGCCCGCCCCCCGGCCAGGGTCCGGGCGGCCAGATGCAGGCCCACGGCGTAGAGCGCCGCCGCGAACACCATGCCGAACAGGAAGGTGCTGTGCGCCATGATGGCCCGCGAGGTGAGCACCCCGCACAGGCCCACCTGGGTGAGCAGCAGGGCCGCCGCGCCCCAGGCGGGTGCGGCCTCGCGCCGCAGCCGGGGGATCATGGCCCCGGCAGCGAGGCCGAAGGCGGCCACGGCCCAGAGCCAGGGCGAGGAGGCGTTCTGCCGGGCGATGTCCTGCAGCAGGAGCTGGCCCAGGTTCCCGGCGTAGGCGGCCAAGCTGCCGACCAGGGCGAAGGTTCCGGCGAAGAAATTCAGGAAGAACACGCAGGCGCTGTCCGGCAGGTAGGCGGATGTCGCGGGGAGGACGCCGTAGCGCACCTGCTTGTCCATCAGCCCGATATCCGCCACGCCCAGGATGTGGAAGTTCACCGCCGCCACGGCCCCGTAGGCCGCCAGGCAGGCCAGGGCCGCGCCCAGGGCGGTGCGCCAGGGCCTGCGCCGGATAACGGCCAGGGTGGCGGCCATGAACCCGTAGAGCACGGCGAAGCCCACCACGATTGTGGTGGCCAGGGACACCGCCACGGCCTGGACGTGCAGCGCCACCCGGTACGCCCGGGAGCCGGGCTGGGTAGAATGCCTCCAGAGCAGATAGGCGAAGCAGGCCACCGAGGCCGAGGCCGGGAAGTTGGCCTTGCTGAAGTTGTTGGTGAACACCAAGAGCGGCGCGCCCGCCAGGAAGGCGCTTTGGGCCGCCAGGGCCAGGAGCGCGCTGCCCGTGCAGGCCAGCACGAAGTCGCACAGGCACACCAGCAGCACCAGGGTGTAGATCACCGTGCCCAGGGCCGCGTAGGACGGGTCGAACACGATGTTCAGCAGGTAGTGGATGCCGGAGAACTTGGTCGGGAAGTAGACCAGCTGGTCGTACCGGGCCGGGAAGATGCTCCCGCCGCGCGCGCAGTCGGCCAGATACTTGAAGTAGTAGAACACGTCCCCGCCGAAGTCCGGGTAGACCCCCTTGGCGAACAGGACGTACAGGGCCAGGGCGGCGGCCACCGGGGAAAGCAGCCACAGCGCCGGAGTCCAGTCCGCGCCGCGAGGGCCACCGCGCCTGAACACGGCCGCAAGGCCCGCGCCCAGGCAGCGCAGGACCCATGCCGCCTGCCCGCGCAGCAGCCAGGAGCCAATCAGCAGGGCCGGGCCGTACATCCAGGCCGAATACAGCCCCAGCGCCCCCAGGGTGAAGTTCGCAAGCGACACGAGCCCCAGCCCGCAGATGCCGCTGGCGGCCAGCATGCCCGCATCCGGCGCGCCGTCCCCGCCCGCCCCGGCGGTTTCAAGGAAGGCCGCGCCCAACGCGCACACCCACACGAACCCGGCCGCCACGACGCACAGCTTGAGCGCCCCGGACAGGACCACCGGCGCGCCGAGGTTGGAAAACCCCGCGCCCCAGATGTCGAGCTTCGCGGCGCAGGCCATGGCCACGGCCCAGAAGACCGGCAGCGCCAGGCCCGCCGCGACGCGGCCTACAGATCGTTCGGACATGCTCGGAACCGTTCCTTCTCCATTGCCACGGCCGTCGCCGGACGGATTCCGCTCGGTCGCGGGCGCCGGGCTTCGGTCAAGTGGCTGGCGGGACGGTGATTGTCCTCGGGGAGGAAGTCAAGCGCGAGAACGGATTCCGACGTTTGCCCTCTCGGGCGCGCGTCTCCTCCCGGGCCTGCATGGGCACCTCCCCGGATTCAGGGCCGGGCACGGTGTCGCCAGGCAGAGCATGCAGTACGTAAAACATTATTATAACGATGAAATCATACGACAGCCCACTCTCCCCGCGCCTGTTGGGCCAAGCCTGGTGCTCTGAACGTGGCGCCCGGACCCGCCCTGGAGGCCACTTGATGAGGAGAGAAGCGTGTTTTTTCAAACTTTAAATCCTTATTATTTCGCCAGGTAAACTAATTTGACTTGCACATTTTGATCCATAAGAACCCGGTTTTTTAAGAAAACAATTGCCTAAAAACTTCTTAATAATTATTTGTAGGTGCAGTGACTAAAAAATTGGAGGAGAACGCCCTTTTTTCAACATTCGCGTTGTCACAAGACTAGAACTGAGCTAAGAGTCTGACAAAATACTCCATCGATTTTCAGAGTTGCTGGGCATTGACCTGATATAATTGTAGAAAATGTGATGCAAACCAAACCCTGCCCTAAAGCCCCAGAATCGGACCCGGCGGGAGTTGATATCGATTGCCAGGTGGGCTTTGTGAAGATGCCGCCTCAAAGGAACCTTGTACGGCAATGCGAATTCACATTCGCGAATTAGCATAAAACGCGTCAGGAATTTAAGAAACGATAAGGGAGGCTCGGAACATGTACCACGGCAAGCGGATTTCAACAGTGCTATGCGGCTTGGCATGCTGCTCGGCCATACTGTTCGCCGCATTCTCCGCGACCGCGGCGATGGACGACGGGGGTATGCCGCCAGAAAAAATGCGGCAGATGGGTAAAACCACTACGGAGCAACGCAGGGCTGCAGCCCTGGAAAAGGCCCGCCAGCAGGCCAGCACTCCCAGCGCCGCCGCCCTCGCCACCGGCGCGAAAAGTGCGGCGGCCCCGGCAGCGGTCGTCCCGCAGCCCCTTGGCCAGGCCGACCTGTTCGGGGCCTACCCCAACTGGTCGTGGAGCCCCCTGCCGGAGTTCACGCAGGGCAACTTCGCCGGCACCTACGTGCCGGGCACCGGCATCAAGAAATTCGTGAACCAGCTGCCCACATTGTTCGCCGCCACCACCGACGGCATGAACAAAAAGCTGGCCATGGGCGTGCCTGACACCATCACCTACCCAGGCACCGACTACTACGAAATCTCCCTGGAGGAGGTGAACTACACCTTCCACCAGGATCTGCCCCCGACCAAACTCCGCAGCTACCGCCAGACCAACAACGGCACCAACTCCCAGACCGGGCAGAACACCGTTGCCCCCCCCGCGTACAGCTACGGCGGCCCGATCATCGTCGCCCAGAAAGACCGCCCCGTGCGCGTCAAGCTGACCAACAACCTGCCCGTGACCGCCAGCGGCGGCAACCTGTTCATCCCCACGGACACAACGATGATGGGCGCAGGCATGGGGCCCAACGGGGTCAACTCCTACCCGCAGAACCGTGGCGAGCTCCACCTGCACGGCGGCATGAACCCCTGGATCAGCGACGGCACGCCGCACCAGTGGACCGCGCCCGCAGCCGAGCCCGGCCCCTACACCTGGGGCGCTTCGGCCCAGAACGTGCCCGACATGCCCCCCCCGGGTGGTGGCAGCATCACCTATTACTACACCAACCAGCAGAGCGCCCGGCTCATGTTCTACCACGACCACGCCCTGGGCATCACGCGCCTGAACGTGTACGTGGGTGAGGCCGCCGGCTACGTGGTGCGCGACGGCACCGAATTCGCCCTGGAGAACGCCGGCATCATCCCGCCGCTGACCGACAACATTCCCCTGATCATTCAGGACCGCACCTTCGTGGATAGCGCCCAGTCCAAGCCCGTGTACAGCATCGCTGCGATCTCAGGCGGCTCGGGCTACTCAGGACCCGTGGTCACCGTTACCGATTCCGGCGGCTCCGGCAGCGGCGCCTCGGTTGGCGTCACCGTCGTCGGCGGCGTCATCACCGGTCTGACCATCAATTCCGGCGGCTCCAACTACGTCTCTCCCGTGGTGAACATCAGCGGCGGGGGCGGGGCCGGAGCCACCGCCACCGCCACCGCCACCTTTGGCGCCATCACCAGCCTGAGCGTCACAGCCGGGGGCAGCGGCTACGCCTCACCCACGGTAGCCATCGCAGCGCCTACCTCCGGCACCACAGCCACGGCGGCGGCCACCGTGACAAGCGGCGTGATCACCGGCCTCCGGTTGACCAACAAGGGCAGCGGCTACACCTTCCCGCCCGCGGTGACCATCACCGACACCACCGGCTCCGGTGCCGCGGCCTACGCCTTCGTCAACACTATTCTGGCCACCGACCCCACCTGGAGCACCGCGACCTGGGGCACCACCGGCGGTCTGTGGTACCCCCACGTGTACATGCCCAACCAGACCGGCAGCGCGGTGGGCCTTGGCGCCAACGCCATGGGCCGCTGGGACTACGCCTTGTGGTTCTGGCCCCCCTACACCGGCATTCTCGCCCACGGCGCGGTGCCCAACCCCTACTTCGACCCGGTCAACGCTCCCTGGGAGCCCGCGCAGATTCCAGGCATCCCCAACCCTTCGACCACGCCCGAGGCTTTCCACGACACCCCCATTGTCAACGGTGTGGCCTACCCTTACATGAACGTGGAGCCCAGGGCGTACCGCTTCCGCATCCTCAACGCCTGCAACGACCGCATGCTGAACCTCCAGCTTTACAAGGCTGACCCTGCGGTCACCACCGTCGACAACCGCACCAACACGGAAGTCAAGATGATCCCGGTGCCGCAGGGCCAGTCCATCTACGGCAAGCCCAGCGGCATCCCCGACCCGACCATGAAGGGTCCCGACATGATCCAGATCGGCAACGAGGGCGGCTTCCTGCCCGCGCCGGTGGTGCTGACCAACACGCCCATCGGCTTCGAGACGAACCCCAAGAACATCGTCGTGGGCAACGTCCTGGAAAAGAACCTGTTCATGGGCCCGGCCGAGCGCGCCGACGTCATCATCGACTTCTCCGCCTTCGCTGGCCAGACAGTGATTCTTTACCAGGACTCCCCGGCCCCGGTGCCGGCGTTCGAGACCCGCGTGGACTACTACACCGGCAACCCGGACCAGACCGCAGTCGGCGGCTCGCCTTCGACCATCGCCGGCTTCGGCCCCAACACCCGCACCATCATGCAGTTCCGCGTGGGCGCACAGGCAAGCCCCGGCTCCTACACAACCTTCAACCTGGGCAACCTGCAGAACGCCTTCAAGTCCACCGCACAGGCCCTGGGCGTCTTCGCCGCCAGCCAGCATCCGCCGCTTGTGCCGCAGGCCGAGTACGGTTCCGCGTACAACACCACCTTCCCGAGCACCAACGTTGTGCCCATCCAGGCCAACTCCCTGACCTTCACCCCCTTGGGCGCGCTCGCTCCGCTGACCATCAACTTCACGCCCAAGGCCATTCAGGAGCTCTTCGAGACCAACTACGGCCGCCTCAACGCCCTGCTCGGCGTGGAGCTGCCCTTCACCAACGGCACGAACCAGACCACCATCCCCATCGGCTACGCCGAGCCCACGCCCGACAGCTATGTCGACTCCGTGAACTTCGGCGTGCCCACTGCCGGCGACGGAACGCAGATCTGGAAGATCACGCACAACGGCGTGGACACCCACCCGGTGCACTTCCACCTCTACGACGTGCAGGTCCTCAACCGTGTGGGTTGGGACGGCGCGATCAGGCTCGCCGACCCCAACGAACTGGGCTGGAAGGAAACCGTGCGCATGAACCCCCTGGAGGACTGCATCGTGGCCCTGCGCCCGGTGGCGCCCAAGCTGCCCTTCGGCGTGCCCAAGAGCAACAGGCTGATCGACCCGACACAGCCCCAGGGAGCGCCGATCTCCACCATCGACCCGTTGACCAATGCCGCCGTGACCGTTCCCAACAACCCGACCGACTACGACTGGGAATACGTGTGGCACTGTCACATCCTCAGCCATGAGGAGAACGACATGATGCACGCGGCCATCCTGCACGTGACGACCACCTTGCCGGCCAAGCCAATACTTACAACCACCAAGGCCAGCAACGGTATGCAACTGAAGTGGACCGACGGCACCCGCCCGGTGATCAGCGATCTAACAACCCTGGGCAACCCCGCCAACGAGATCGGTTTCAAGATCATGCGCGCCACTGTGGCCGGGAACGGCTCCGCGGGTGCCTACTCCCAGGTCGCCACGGCATTGGCCAACCAGACCAGCTACCTTGACACCACGGCCTCGGCAAACACGACCTACAAGTACAAGATCATCGCCTACAACGCCTCAGGTGAGTCCGTTTCCATCAACGGCCCCGTGTTCGCTCCCGAGTATCTGTTGCTGCTGCTCAACAACTAGGCAGCACCCAGCCAACGCCAAAACAAAGGCCGCCCCTCGGGGCGGCCTTTTATTTATCCATGCGGGGAGGTGCGCGCTCTCCGCTCCGCGCGGCTGGCTACATGTTCCCGGCCTGTCGCGCGTCGCTGCCCGGGGCAGCACTCAGGACGTGAACCCGCCATCGATGGCCAGGCTGGCCCCGGTGACGTAGCCGGCTTCAGGCCCCGCCAGATAGGCCACCATGCCAGCAATCTCGTCGGCGTCGGCGTAGCGCTTCAGGGCCAGAAACCGGTCCTTGAGCATGGAGGCGAAGGCGCTCCCGTCGGGATTGAGGTCGGTGTTCACGGGGCCGGGAGCCACATTGTTCACGGTGATGCCGCGCGGGGCCAGATCGCGGGAGAGGCCCTTGACCAGCCCCACCAGTGCGGCCTTGCTCATGGCGTACACGCTGCCCCCCACAAAGGGCACGCGCTCCGCGTTGCAGCTGCCGACGTTGACGATGCGCCCGCCCTGGCCCATGTGTCTGGCCGCCGCCTGGCTGGCCAAGAAAACCGCGCGCACGTTCACGGCCAGGGTGCGGTCCAGATCCTCCAGCCGGAACTCCTCCAGGGGGGCTATCACGGCCAGGCCCGCGCTGTTCACCAGGATGTCCAGGCCGCCCAGTTCCGCGGCCGCACCGTCAACCGCGGCCACGAGCGCCCCCGCGTCCGCGCTGTCGGCCTGGATCGCCAGCACCTTCGATTTGGATTTGCGGGCTTCCTTGGCGCTCTTCTCGGCCTGCTCCCGGTTGCCGGCGAAGGTGAAGGCGACATCGGCCCCCTCGCCGGCCAGACGCCGGACGATGGCCGCGCCGATCCCCCTGCTGCCCCCGGTCACCAACGCATTTTTTCCCGTCAGGGTACGCCTCATACGCACCTCCTTTTCCCCGCGCGATAGCACGCCCCGGACGCCCTGGCACCACATTTCCGATTTTGGATACGAACATGGCTTGCGATGCGGGCCCACCGTGACGTTGTTTCGCCAATACGCGTTGTCCCTTGACCAAAGAGAAGCAAGGCTGTTACCAATTATCGTAATTCCACGTTGTTCAGGAAGGCTGGGCGGCAACACCGGGCACCGTCGTCCAGACGCACCACAGCGTGAGGATCCGAGCCATGCCTACCGCCCCCCTGAGCGCCTTCCCCATATTCGACACCAGAAAACCGCAGGATTTCGTGGACGCCGTGAACGCCAACTTCCATCATGGCGACATCGACGTCCACAGCGGCCCCTCCTTCCGGGCCGTATACAACGCCGTCGACCTCGGACGGGTCTCCCTGCATGGGGCCTCCCTCACGAACGGCGTCAACATTGCTTCCGCATCCAACAACGGCAGCTTCGTGCTCATCCTCATGTGCGCGGGCGAAATGCGCATCCGCTCAGGCCGCGCCGAGGTCCGCTGCCGTCCGGGCGGCCCCCTGGCGCTGCTCGATTTCTCGCGCCCGACCACCATCCGGCAGACGTCCGGATTCGTGAACTACACCCTGCGCTTCACCCGGCAGGGCCTGGAGGACTCCCTGGCCGCGCTGTGCGGCCGCCCCGCGGGCATGCCGCTGGTATTCAGCCCTCCCGACCCCTCGCGGGCGGGGACGCAGCGCATGGCCCGCATCGCCTGGCAGGTGGCCGAGGCGTTCGGGTGCGACCCGGGGCTGGGCGAGTCGGAACTGCTCACAGCCCGCTACGAGGAGCTGCTGCTCTCGGCCATGCTCACCTGCATGGAGCACAACCACTCCCATCTGCTCGCCAAGGAGCCCAAAGCCGCCGAGCCCCGCGCCGTGAAGCTGGCCGAGGCATACATCCAGGCCAACTCCCACAAGCCCATCCGCATGGCCGACCTGGCCGCCGTAACCGGCACGGGCTGCCGCTCGCTCCAGTTGGCTTTCCAGAAAAGCAGGGGCTATTCGCCCTCGCGCTTCCTTCAGGAGTGCAGGCTGGCCAAGGCCCGCGAGATGCTCGTTCAGGCGGGGCCGGGCGTCAGCGTGCTCGCGGTGGCCTCGGCCTGCGGATTCGCCTCGCAGAGTTTCTTCGCCAGGCTCTACAGGCAGCGATTCGGCGAAAAACCATCAGAAACGCTGAGGATGGCATGATGCCGGACTTTTCCACATCGCACCCGGCCGTGCGCCCCCCCCGAAGCACGATGCCCGAGGGGAGATGATGCCGCTTTCGTCCGGGGCTGCAACCCTCGGCGCATGGCGGGAGTGTGATTCGCAATCCTGCCAAAGTCTTCGCATTCGCGGGAGACGCGGACCAGTCGGCGGGGCTATCCTGCCCATGCTTGGTTCACCAGCTTTGTCGGAGCGGTGAGGCGAGCCGTCTACAACCGGTAAACTAGCTCTCCTGCCGTCGTATCCGGGAAAGCGCCATAGGAGGACACCATGCATCCACTCGTGGCAACTATTCTGGCCCTGGCCCTCACCGTGCTGACGGCTGCGGGAACAGCCCAGGCCCAGACGATCACCGGCACGCCCGGTTCGCCCTCGGCCACCCGAACAATCGACGGCAAATCCCTGCCGCCAGCGCCCTTGCCTTTCGGGGGGGTCATCAAGGACAACGCCTACCAGTCCAAACCCTTCTGGCAGCCCCGGGTGGTGCCGCCCAAGGACGCACCCAACGTGCTGCTGATCATCACGGACGACTGCGGGTTCGGCGCGCCGAGCACATTCGGCGGCGTCATCCCCACCCCGGCGCTGGACCGCATCGCCAACTCGGGCCTGCGCTACACGCAGTTCCACTCCACGGCCCTGTGCTCGCCCACGCGCGCGGCGCTCATCACCGGGCGCAACCACCACGCCGTGGGCTTCGGCCAGGTTTCAGAGGCTTCCACCGGCTACCCGGGATACGACAGCGTGATCGAGCCCGATTCCGCCACCATCGGCCGCATCCTGCGCGACAACGGCTACGCCACTTCCTGGTTCGGCAAGGACCACAACACCCCGGCCTATGAGGCCAGCCAGGCAGGGCCCTTCACCCGCTGGCCCATCGGCCTGGGCTTCGAATACTTCTACGGCTTCGTGGGCGGCGACACCAGCCAGTGGCAGCCCAACCTGTTCAGGCAGACCACGCCCATCTACCCCTATGTGGGCAACCCCAAGTGGAACCTAACCACGGCCATGGCCGACGACGCCATCGAGCACATGAAGATGCTCAACGAGGTCGATCCTTCCAAGCGGTTCTTCGTCAAGTACGCCCCCGGCGGCACCCACGCGCCGCACCATGCGCCGCCCGAGTGGATCGAGAAGTTCAAGGGCAAGTTCGACATGGGCTGGAACAAGCTGCGCGAGCAGATCTTCGCCAACCAGAAGAAGCTCGGCGTGATCCCCAAGGACGCGGAGCTGACCCCCTGGCCCAAGGACCTGCTGGCCGACTGGGATACGCTCACCCCGGACGAGAAGAAGCTGTTCACCCGCCAGGTCGAGGTCTACGCGGCCTATCTGGCCTACACCGACCACGAAATTGGCCGGGTGATTCAGGCCGTGCAGGATATGGGCAAGCTCGAAGACACGCTCATCATCTACATAAGCGGCGACAACGGCTCCAGCGCCGAGGGCAACCCCAACGGCACCCCCAACGAGGTGGCGCAGTTCAACAGCGTGGAAGTGCCCGTGGAGGCCCAGCTCAAGTACTTCTACGACGTCTGGGGCAGCGACAAGACCTACAACCACATGGCCGTGGGCTGGACCTGGGCCTTCGACACCCCCTACAAGTGGACCAAGCAGGTGGCCTCCCACTTCGGCGGCACCCGTCAGGGCATGGCCATCTCCTGGCCCAAGGTCATCAAGGACAAGGGCGGCATCCGCAACCAGTTCCACCACGTCATCGACATCGTGCCCACCATCCTGGAAGTCGCGGGCATCCAGGCGCCCGAGACCGTGGACGGCATCAAGCAGAAGCCCATCGAAGGCGTGAGCCTGGCCTACACCTTCGACAAGGCCAACGCCAAGGAACCCTCCAGGCACAAGACCCAGTACTTCGAGATCTTCGGCAACCGGGGCATCTACAACGACGGCTGGTACGCCAACACGACGCCCATCTCCCCGCCGTGGAAGCTCGGGGCCACCCCCAACCCTGACGTGGAGCACGCCTACAAGTGGGAGCTCTACGACCTGACCAAGGACTGGACCCAGAACCGCGACGTGGCCGCCGCCAACCCGGAAAAGCTCAAGCAGATGCAGGCCCTCTTCATGGATGAGGCCAAGAAGTACCAGGTGCTGCCCCTGGACAACTCCCTGGCCGCGCGCATGGTCACGCCGCGCCCCAGCGTCACCGCCGGGCGCAACCTGTTCACCTACTCCGGCACGCTCACCGGCATCCCCATGGGCGACGCCCCCAGCCTGATCGCAGCGTCCTACACCATCACCGCCGAGGTGGAGGTGCCCCAGGGCGGCGGCGAGGGCATCCTGGCCACCCAGGGCGGCCGCTTCGCCGGCTGGGGCTTCTACCTGTTGCAGGGCAAGCCCGTGTTCACCTGGAACCTGGTGGACCTGGAGCGCGTGCGCTGGGAGGGCAAGGACGCCCTGACCCCCGGCAAGCACACGCTGACCTTCGACTTCAAGTACGACGGTCTGGGCTTCGCCACCCTGGCCTTCAACGACATGAGCGGCCTCGGCCGCAGCGGCACGGGCACGCTCAAGGTGGACGGCAAGGTGGTGGCCAGCCAGAAGATGGAACGCACCATCCCTGTCATCCTCCAGTGGGACGAGACCTTCGACATCGGCTCCGACACCGGCACTCCGGTGGACGACAAGGACTACCAGGTGCCCTTCGCCTTCACCGGCAAGATCAAGAAGCTGACCGTGAAGATCGACCGGCCCAAGCTCACTCCCGCCGACGAAAAGCGGCTGATGGAGGCCCAGCGCAACAACAAGATGAGCGAATAGCGATGTCGAGGCCCGCCGCGTCACCTGTTGGACCGGTGACGCGGCGGGCTTTTTAGGAGTATGCGCATGAAAAAAGAAGGGAAACAACGATGACCCCGCGCCAACGTTCACATCAGGCCCCCGCCCTGCTGCTCCTGGCGGTTCTTCTGGCCGCCGCGGGGGCGACAGGCTGCGTCGCGGCCAGGCAGGCCCAGCCCGCGCCGCCCCCGGCCCTGTCGGCCTGGCAGGACGCCCCGGTGGAGCCCAAGGCCCTGGAGCTGCTCAAACAGACCTCCGACCGGCTGGCCGCGGCCAGAAGCATGTCCTTCACGGCGGTGGCCAGCTACGAGCACCCCAGCAGGCTCGGGCCGCCCATAGTCTACGCCGTGCGCTACGACGTCTCCCTGCGCAGGCCGGACAGGCTCAAGGTGGTCATACCGGGCGACGGGCCAACCTCCGAATTCACCTACGACGGCAAGGAAATGGCCGCGTACATCCCCGGCGACAACCTGTTGGCCGTGGCCCCCGCCCCGCCCGACATGGACGCCGCCCTCAAGGCCGCCTTCGAGACGGCCGCCATCGGCTTCCCCTTCACGGACCTGATCCTCACCGACCCGTACGCGGCCCTGGCCGAGGGGGCCAAGATGGCCTTCGTCATGGGCAAGTCCGAGGTGATCGGCGGGGTGAGCACCGACGTGGTGGTCTGGGCCGACGACGACGTGTTCCTGCAGATATGGATCGGCGCGAAGGACAAGCTGCCCAGGCGCTTCCGGGCCATCTACCGCGAAGACCCGCTGCGCCTGCGCCACGACCTGGAGCTCTCCGCCTGGAAGATCGACCAGCCCTGGCCGCGCGGCGAATGGCGCGCCAAGCCCGTCGCCCCCCGCAGCATCGAGTTCGACAAGCCGGCCCTCCCGCCCGGGATGGGCATGAACCCAGGCCCGGGGCTGCCCGGCGGCCAGCCGCAGCCGACGCAAGGAGGCGCGCCATGAAACCCTTCACCCTGGCGCTCGCCTGCCTGCTGGCCCTGCTCGCCTGGACGCAGCCCGGCCACGCCTGGCGCAGCATGAACCGTTTCGGGGGCGAAACGGCGCATTTCGCCGGAGTCGGCACCGCCCACGTCAACGCCTTCGGGGGCTCCACCGTGCACGCCTGGGGCGGGGGAACGATGCACACCAATGCCTACGGCGGCAGAACCTACGGCGCCTACGGCGAGGGCGTCGCGCACACGTATCCCGGCGGAGCCACGGCCTACCATCCGCCGGGCTATCCCGTGCCGGTTCCCTACGGGGTCTATCATCCGCCTGTGGCGGTGCCCTACTACGCCGGAGGCTGCGCCGGGTGCGCGGTGGCGGCCGGAGCCATCGCGGGCACCGCTATCGCGGGTGCGGCCATCGCGGGAGCGGCGGCGGCCAACCCCAGCGTGGCAGTGGCCGCCGCGCCAGCCTACGCCATGGGCGCAAGCTACGCCCAGCTGCCTTCGGGGTGCATCCTCCCCGAGGTCGGCGGGAGAACCTATTACCTGTGCGGCAACACCTGGTTCAAGCCGGTCTACGGGGCGAACGGGGTCTACTACGTGGTGATCCCCACGCCATGAGCGCCGCGAAGCAACGAACCCTCGTTATCAAGGAGACACCCATGTCAGTAAAGGCTGTAAGATCCATAATCGCTCTGGCCGCACTCTTCGTGATCCTGGCTGCCCCGGCGGCCCGGGCCCAGACCGCGGACAGCGACCTCAAGGTCACCCTGGCGCCCTACGCTTGGCTCACCGGCTTCAACGGCACCATCGGCGTGCGCGGAGCACAGGCCACCGTGAACGCCAGCTTCGCGGACCTCTCGAAATACCTCAACATCGGGGCCATGCTCCACGCGGACATGCTCTACAAGGACACCTTCGGCCTGCTCGGGGAGATCAACTACGCCCAGCTTGGCGACCAGGCATCTGGCAAGCGGGTCAGCCTCGACGGACAGATGGGCTTGTTCCTCTCCGACATCGCGGCCTTCTACCGCATCGGGACCATGCCCCTGGGCAAGGACGGCTCCTGCCCCACCAGCCTGGACATCCTGGCCGGAGCGCGCATCTGGAGCCTGGGCCTGAATCTGAACACCCAGAACGCCCTCGGCGGGAGCCATACGGTGTCCAAGCAGAAGAGCTGGGTGGACCCGGTGGTCGGCGCCAGGGCGCAGTTCCGGATCACCGACAAGTGGGGTATCGACCTGCGCGGCGGCGTGGGCGGCTTCGGCATAAGCTCGGCCTTCACCTGGGACGCCATGGCCATGCTGGGCTACACCTTCTGGGATCACGGAACCTTCCTCGTGGGCTACAGGGCCGTGGGCGTGAACCACACCGAAGGCAGCGGCAAGGACTACTTCAAGTTCGACGCCACCCTGAACGGACCGGTCGTGGCGCTGGCCTTCACCTTCTAGGCCGCACCCGCGGCCGCGCTTCGATCAACAGGCCCGGCCCTCTTTCGGAGGGCCGGGCCTTTGCGCCCCCGCATTGACCGGCTCCCACCAAAGCTGTAGTGATTTCGTGCCCGTGGGCTCGTCCCGGCCGCAGGCGGAGGATTCACGGCCGTCTTCTCCGACTCAGGAACCAGCATGGTTGAGGCGCACATGCAGGCATCCGGCACTTCCCACCCCATCGATCCGCAGAAGCCCGCGAACTCCCGTCCGGGCTCCCCCGAAGGCCAACTCAGGCCCGACGCCCTCCCCGGGGTCGAGCGCCTGGCCCAAACCGAAGGGCTGCTGCTCACCTTCATGCAGTACGCCCCGGCCTCCGTGGCCATGTTCGACAGGGACATGCGCTACCTCGCCGTGAGCAACCGCTGGCTTTCCGACTTCGGCCTCTCCGGGCGCAATCTCACAGGGCTCTGCCATTACGACGTCTTCCCCGATATTCCCGAACGCTGGAAGGCCATCCACCGCAAATGCCTTGCCGGCGAGGTCGAAAAGGCCGACGAGGACCGCTTCGAGCGGGCCGACGGGAGCACCCATTGGCTGCGCTGGGAGGTGCGCCCCTGGTACGCCCGGTCGGGCGAGGTGGGCGGCATCGTCATCTTCTCGGAGGACATCACCGCACGCAAGAAGGCCGAAGAGGCCCTGGAGGAGAGCGAGGAGCGCTTCCGCACCCTGGCCGACGCCATCCCGCAGCTCTGCTGGATGGCCGACGCCCAGGGCTGGATTTTCTGGTACAACAAGCGCTGGTACGACTACACCGGCGCCAACCCCAAGGACATGGAGGGCTGGGGCTGGCAATCCGTGCACAAACCGGAGGCGCTGCCCCGGGTGATCGAGAGCTGGAAGGCCTCCCTGGCCACGGGCGAACCTTTCGAGATGGTCTTCCCCCTGCGCGGCAGCGACGGCGTTTTCCGCCCCTTCCTGACCCGCGTGCTGCCCCTGCGCGACCATGACGGCAAAGTGGTGCGCTGGTGCGGCACCAATACAGACATCAGCGAGCACACCCGCCTGGAGGAGCGCCTTCAGCGCATGGTGCAGGAAAGAACCACCGAACTTGAGCTCAGGAACAAGGACCTCCGGGACTTCACCTATGTGGCCTCCCACGACCTGCAGGAGCCCCTGCGCAAGATCCGGGCCTTCGGCGACCGGCTGCGGGTGGAGAGCGGGAGCTGCCTGAACGCGAAGGGGCTCGACAGCCTGACCAGGATGGAGAACGCCGCCGAGCGCATGCAGGACCTCATCGACGCCCTGCTGGTTTATTCCGGGCTCTCCGCCGGGTTGGAGACCTTCCAGCCGGTGGACCTCAACCAGACCATGGCGGACGTTTTGGAGGACATCGAACTGCGCATCGAAAGCACCCAAGCCCGCTTCGAGGTGGGCGAGCTGCCCACCATCGAGGCCGACGCCATCCAGATGCGCCAGCTCTTCGAGAACCTGTTCACCAACGCCCTGAAATATCACCGCGAGGGCGTGCCCCCCGTGGTGCGGGTGATCGCCTCCCCCCCGGGCGAGTCCTCCAGCACCTGCACCATCACCGTGGAGGACAACGGCATCGGCTTCGACGAGCGTTTTCTGGGCAAGATCTTCATCCCCTTCCAGCGGTTGCACGGCAAGAAGCAGTTCCAGGGCACTGGCATCGGCCTGACCATCGTGCGCAGCATCGTGGAGCGCCACAAGGGCTTCATCGCCGCCAGGAGCCAGCCCGGGGAGGGGTCCGTATTCTCGGTCACGCTGCCGCTCAGGCACGTGTGACCGCCAATGGCGCGGAGTTCGGCAACGTGCCGGTAACGGTCAAGACAAATGGAGTACACGATGTGCGGCGTATCGAAACCGGTGGTCATACTTCTGGCTGAGGACGACGAGGACGACGTGGTCCTCATTCAGGACTCGTTCCGCAAGACCAAGCTGATGAACGACCTGCGCGTGGTCAACGACGGGATTGAGCTCATGGACTATCTCAAGGGCCGGGGCCGCTTCAGCGACCCCTCCCTCTCGCCCAGGCCCGACATCATCCTGCTGGACCTGAACATGCCCAGGATGGACGGCCGCGAGGCCCTACGGGAAATCAAGGCCGACCCCATCTTCAAGGACATCCCCATCATCATCCTGACCACCTCCAAGACCCATGAGGACATCTACACCAGCTATCTCGAAGGGGCCAACTGCTTCATCACCAAGCCCGTCACCTTCCAGAGCATGTGCGAGGTGGTGGCCAAGCTCGGGGAGTACTGGTTCCAGATAGTCAAACTTCCAAACTGCTGATATAAGAGCCTTACTCAAGAGCAGCGGACTTAAAAATAAAACGGTCCGTGTAGGATTGTAAGTTGCACGAGGGGATATTCAAGGCTGTAGCTTCGCACCCCTAACCACAGGAAGACATGAACTTCTCCCTGTTGTGGGACAACTTGCGCCGCACCATCCGCTACAGGCTCATCTGGCTGGTGCTGGCCTGCGTGCTGCCCGTATGGCTGGCGGCGGGATTTCTCGTCGCCTTTGTTTACCAGGAAAAAAAGGGCGCCATCGAGGCGAACATGCTCGCCACGGCCCGCGGCATGGTCCAGGTGGCGGACAGGGAGCTGGACAACGCCACGGCCTCCCTCGTGGCGCTGGCGACCTCCCCCGCGCTGGACCAGCGCGACTTCCCGGCCTTTCACCGGCAGGCCAAGGAGTTGCTGCGCTCCTACGAAGGGGCGGACATCGTCCTGGCGGACTCCACGGGCCAGCAGTTGGTGAACACATACCGCGCCCCCGGAACCCCACTGCCCAAGCGCGCCATATCAAGCGCCGTGCGCCGCATCTTCGAGGAGGGCAAGCCCGGAGTCTCAGGCCTGTTCAAGGGCGCCCTCACCGGGCGGCACCTCATCGGCGTGGATGTGCCGGTGACCAGGGGAGGCGCGGTGCTCTTCGACCTGGCCATGACCATGCCCGTCGACCGCATCGCCGCAATCCTCCAGGCCCAGCCCCTCCCCGCCGGCTGGGTGGGCCTCATCATGGACGACAGCCGCACCGTCGTGAGCCGCACGCTCTATCCCGAGCGCCACGTGGGCACGCGGATCCCCCCGCTCATGGGCCTCGCCCCCGGCCAGATGGAGCGCACCCGCGAGTTCGTCAGCCTCGACAACGTGCGGGCCCTGGCAGCCATAAGCAAATCCCCGTTTTCGGGCTGGGCCGTGGTCATCCACGTTCCCCTGGGCATCGTCCAAGCCGAGCTCGAGAACTGGGTGCGCTGGGTCACAGCGGGCACGCTGCTGCTCTCGCTTCTGGGCGTCGCCCTGGCGCTGGGGATCGGGCGCGGCATCGGCAGCGCCGTGCAGTCGCTGATTCCGCCCGCGCTCGATCTGGCCGAAGGCAAGCTGGTCTCCCCCCCGAAGTCGGGCCTCAAGGAGATAGACTCCGTGGCCGAAGCCCTGGGCG
Source organism: Fundidesulfovibrio agrisoli (assembly GCF_022808715.1). Classification (GTDB taxonomy): domain Bacteria; phylum Desulfobacterota; class Desulfovibrionia; order Desulfovibrionales; family Desulfovibrionaceae; genus Fundidesulfovibrio; species Fundidesulfovibrio agrisoli. The sequence goes on along the minus strand of NZ_JAKZKX010000031.1, from coordinate 5,890 downwards.
CCGCCTCGGGGCTGCTCAAGGACATGACGGACGACCTCCGCCGCAGCAACCGCGAGCTGGAGGAGTTCGCGGCCGTTGCCTCCCACGACCTGCAGGAGCCCCTGCGCAAGATCAGCGCCTTCGGCGAGCGTCTGCGCGAAAACCACGCCCAAGCCCTGGACGAGCAGGGGCTGGACTTCCTGCGCCGCATGGAGAGCGCCACGGAGCGCATGCAGCACCTCATCCAGGACCTGCTGGAATACTCCAGGGTGACCACGCGCCCGAACCCCTTCGTCCGAACGGACCTGGGGGAGCTGGTCCGCGACGTCCTGGCCGACCTGGAGGGCGCGGTAGCCGAGACCGGGGCCGAGGTCACCGTCGGGGAGCTGCCCCAGGCGGAAGTCGACGCCTCCCAGATGCGCCGGGTGTTCCAGAACCTGCTCTCCAACGCCTTGAAATACCGCAGGCCCTCCATCCCGCCGCAAGTCGGCGTGACCGGCCGGGTCGTTCTGGAGGACGGAACAGAGCTGGCGGAAATCACCGTGTCGGATAACGGCATCGGCTTCGAAGATCAGTTCGCGGAGAAGATTTTCCAGCCCTTTCAGCGCCTGCACGGCCGGAACAAGTACCCGGGGACGGGCATCGGCCTGGCCATCGTCAGGAAAAGCGTCGAGCGCCACGGCGGCACCGTCTCCGCCCGGAGCGCCCCCGGGGAGGGCTCCTTCTTCATCATCAGCATCCCCCTGAAACAGCTTCAGGCCTCAGCATAGGGAAACGCACATGGGCACGCCGATCAAGGTGTTGGTGGTTGACGACGACGAGGACGACTTCATCATCCTCTCCGGACTGCTGGGCAGGATAAATTCCCAGCAGTACGAGGCGCACTGGGCCGAGGACGGCGAACAGGCCCTGAAGGCCCTGGAGTCCGGCGGCTTCGACGTCTGCTTCATCGACTACCACCTGGGCGCGCACTCCGGGCTCGAGCTCCTTGCGGAGTTCACCCGCCGGGGCCTGGTCATGCCCACTATCTTTTTGACCGGCCAGGGCGACTACCGGGTGGACATGCAGGCCATGGAGGCGGGCGCGGCCGACTTCCTGGCCAAGGGGCAGCTCACCCCCACCCTGCTGGAGCGCTCCATCCGCTATTCCATCCGCAACAAGCGGGCCGAGGCGGAACTGGAGCGCCGCGTGCAGGAGCGCACCGCCATGCTGCAGAAGGCCACGGAGGAGGCCGAAGCCGCCAACCGCGCCAAAAGCGCCTTCCTGGCGAACATGAGCCACGAGCTACGCACCCCCATGAACGGCATCCTCGGCATGGCCGAACTGGCGCTCATGTCCACCAGCGAACCCGGCGTTCTGGAATACATCCAGCTCCTCAAGGAGTCGGCCAAGTCCCTGCTGCACATCATCAACGACATCCTGGACCTCTCCAAGATCGAGGCGGGCAAGGCGGAGCTGGAGTGCGCGCCTTTCAGGCTTCGGGCCTTGCTGACCGCGGCGCTCAAACCCCTGGAGCTGACGGCCCAGGTCAAGGGGCTGCGCCTGCTCACCGGGATCGGGGCGGACGTGCCGGACAACCTCCTTGGCGACCAGGGGCGGTTGCGGCAGATACTGGTCAACCTCGTGGGCAACGCGGCCAAGTTCACCGACAGCGGCTCGATCTCCGTCAGCGTCAGCGTCGCGGAGGGGGGCTCCTCTCTTCCCGGGGTTCTCCCCCTGCTCTTCCAGGTGCGCGACACAGGCCTCGGCATCCCGGAATCCAAGCTCGGCAAGCTGTTCGAAAGCTTCACCATCGGCCTGAGCTCCAACCACCCCAAGTATGGCGGGACCGGGCTGGGGCTTGCCATCTCCAAGAAACTCGTGGAGATGATGGATGGAAGGATCTGGGCGGAGAGCTCCGAGGGCGAGGGCAGCGTCTTCTCGTTCATTGTAGCCTTCCGGCTGGACAACTCCGCCCCGCTTCTTGGGGGAAAAGCCGCCTCCCACGGGGCGGAAGGGAATGGCAAGCTGAAGATCCTCCTCGTCGAGGACGACGGGGTGAACCGGCTCATGGCCTCCACCCTGCTGCGCAAGAAGGGGCACGAGGTCGATACCGCTGCCAACGGGCGCACGGCCCTGGCGGCCCTGGCCAAGGCGGATTACGACCTTGTCATGATGGACATCCGCATGCCGGAGATGGACGGCGAGGAAGCCACCCGCCGCATCAGGTCCGGCAAGGAGCAGGGCATCGATCCCGCCGTGCCCATCGTGGCCCTGACGGCCTACGCGCTCAAGGGCGACAAGGAACGCTTCCTCATGGCCGGGATGAACGGCTACATAGCCAAACCGCTGGACATTTCCGAGTTGGACGCCGTTCTCAACTCCATCCGGCCCCGGCGGACCTCAAACAACGGCGCGCGCCCTCCCGAGGGCGGGCGCTGAAAGGCCAGGCGCAAGCCCGGTAACATCGGGGCTCGTCCCACACGCGACGCCCCTTGCTCGACGGTGTAGCCACAGCGCTGCCCCGTCCGCCCGCAGGAGGCCCAGGATGCTTTTCAGGACGTTCGCCCTCGTGGTTCTCATCGTCTCCCTTTGCCAGCCCTGCTGGGCAAAAAAAGCCGCCCCAGCCACCGTCAAGCCCGGCGCCCAGGCCGGGGGCTATGCAGGCTCCCAGAGTTGCAGGCAATGCCACGAGAAATTCTATTCCCTGTGGTCCACATCCAGGCACGGCCTGGCAATGCAGCCCTACACGGCGGAGTTCGCCCAGGCCAACCTGCTCCCCCAGCAGGAGGACGTGGTCATCGGCGGTTCGGCCTACCGGGCCGACCTGGCGAAGGGTGCTGTGATCGAGACCACCGGCGGGGCAACCGCCAGCTACCCCATCGCGCACGTGCTCGGCGGCAAGAACGTCTACTACTTCCTGACCCCCCTGTCGGGCGGCCGCCTGCAGACCCTGCCCGTGGCCTACGACGTGCAGAAGAAGGCATGGTTCGACACCGCGGCCAGCGGCGTGCGCCACGCCCCCGGCGCCGGGCCGGACCAGCCCGTGCATTGGAAGGACCCGGCCTACACCTTCAACACGTCCTGCCATAGCTGCCACGTGAGCCAGCTCAACACCAACTACGACCTCAAGACCGGCACCTACGAGACCACCTGGGCCGAGCCGGGCATCAACTGCGAGACCTGCCACGGCCCCAGCGCGGAGCACAACGCCGTGATGCTGCGCACCCCCAAGGGCAAGACGCCCTCGGACATGAAGATCATCCTCGTCTCCAAGTTCACCCCGGAGCAGCACAACGCCACCTGCTCCGGCTGCCACGCCAAGGCCATGCCCATCACCGCCGGATACACCCCCGGCGACCGCTTCTTCGACCACTTCGGCCTGGCCACCCTGGAAGACCCTGACTACTACCCCGACGGCCGCGACCTGGGCGAGAACTACACCTACACCTCCTGGCTCATGAGCCCCTGCGCCAAGGCCGGGAAGTTGCACTGCGTCACCTGCCACACCTCCAGCGGTCGCTACCGGTTCAAGGCCCCGGAGAAGGCCAACGAGGCCTGCATGCCCTGCCATCAGGACCACGTTCAGAACGCCCCGGAGCACACCCGGCACAAGGCCGACGGCCCCGCCGGGAAGTGCGTCTCCTGCCATATGCCCATGACCAGCTTCGCCAGGATGAACCGCTCGGACCACTCCATGCTGCCGCCCTCCCCGGCGGCCACCATTGCCTTCGGCTCCCCCAACGCCTGCAACGGCTGTCACGCCGACAAGGACGCGGCCTGGGCCGACGCCCAGGTGCGCCAGTGGCGCACCCGCGACTACCAGGCCCCCGTCCTGTCGCGCGGCAAACTGGTGGAGCAGGCGCGCAAGCGAGACTGGAGTGAACTCCACGCCATGCTGGCCTACATTGCCGATCCCGGCCGCGACGAGGTGTTCGCCGCCTCCCTGGTCAAGCTGATCCAGAGTTGCCCAGATTCGTCCGTGGCCCAGGCCCTTCTGAAGGCCGCCAAGGACCCCTCTCCCCTGGTGCGCGCCGCGGCGATGGAAGCCTTGCAGCAGTTTCCCTCCGACGAGACGGGCCGGGCCCTCGTGGCCGCCGCTTCCGACGAGTACCGCCTGGTGAGGGTGCGCGCCGCCGCCACCCTGGCCGGATACGGAAACCTGAACCTCGACGGGCCTCAGAAAACCACCGTGGACAAGGCCGAGAAGGAGTACCTGGCATCGCTTCTGGCCCGGCCGGACCAGTGGTCCTCCCATTACAACCTGGGCAACTACATGCTGCAGCGCGGCGAGACCGAAAAGGCCATCGCCTCATACGACACGGCGCTGCACCTGGAACCGCGTTCCGTGCTCGTGATGATAAACGAGTCCATGGCCCTGGCCCGGATCGGCAAGCAGGACCAGGCCATGCAACTGCTGGAGAAGGCCCTGGCCCTGGCCCCGGACAATGCGCCCGCCAACTTCAACATGGGCCTGCTGCGCGCCGAGCGCAATGACCGCGCCGGGGCCGAGGCCAACCTCAAGAAGGCCCTGCAGGCCGACCCGCAGTTGGCACCCGCGGCCTACAACCTGTGCGCCCTCCTGGCCCCCGACCGCCTGCAGGAGGCATCCACGTATTGCAAGATGGCCGCTGACCTCAGACCCCAGGAGCCGAAATTCGCCTACACGTTGGCCTACATCCAGTTCAAGCTGGGTAATGAAAACGCCGCCGTGGCCACGCTGGAAAATCTGGTGGCCTCGCAACCACTCTATCCCGACTCCTACATCCTGCTCGGCGGCATCTACCGCAAGCAGGGGCGCACGGCCGAGGCTGGCAAGCTCTACGCCTCCGCGCTGGCCAACGAAGCCATGCCCGAAGCAGCCAAGAGCCGCATCGCGGCTCAACTGATGGGGGTGAAGCAATAGGGGGCGAGAGGTCCGGATCGGCCTGGACGGGCTGTGCGCGTTGGCTCAGGCTCGGCTGCGGCTGCGCCAGGGGCGTATGGCCGCGCTGAGCGCGGCTGCGCCGAACAGAGGCAGCCACACCCAGAGCAGCTCGGACCCAAGTACGGACGCGCCCCTTGGCGACAGGAAGCGGGCCAGGCTCAGGGGAGCGGCATCGATTGGCGTCATGGGAAAGAAGTACCTCTGGCCGGACCAGGGCCAGAAGAACGCCACCCCGAGGCCGCCGTTGGTGAAGGCGTCCAGCAGGCCGTGTGAAGCCGCGCAAGCCAGCAGAAAAAGGAACACGCGCCTGAACGAGGTGCGCATCAGCTTGCTGAAGCAGGCCCCGACGAGGGCCGCGCAGACGGCGAATATGAGGGAGTGGCTGAACCCGCGATGCCCCAGCTCCGAGGCGTAGGGCACCCCGATCCTGAAGGCGATCACGTCCAGATCCGGCAGGATGGAAGCCGCGATCCCGGCCAGCAGCAATGGGCGCGTTATGGCCCCCGGGCCAAGGGCGAAGGTGACGGCCAGAGGCACGGCCGGATGGGTCAGGATGGTCGGCACGGCTGCTCCTTGGTGCTGGCGGTTGCCCTCTTCGTCCGTTCCGGTTGGATGTTCTGCCGCGGTTCCCTGGAAGTACCGCCTAGTAGCGGTCGATCCGGCGTAATTTTCCACACTCCCCCGCGGAAGAAAAGCCTTCAATCAGCGCGCAACCAAACGGCAAGTTACGGCAGCGCAGGCCACCGACAGGGCAAATCAACGAACGTCGGCAAGATACCTAGTTGCCCGGCCCAACGACGCCCTGCCGTTTGTCCAACCGGCATGAGCGTTCCGGCCGCCTGGGGCCTTCACCGCGCCCGCGCCTTCATTTTGCCGCCCCAACGCAGAAAGGCCCGTCTTTCGACGGGCCTTTCTGTTTGGGAAAAGGATCCTGGCAGCGACCTACTTTCCCACCAGCGGTCCTGGCAGTATCATCGGCGAAGGAGGGCTTAACTTCCGAGTTCG
>NZ_JAKZKX010000030.1 GCF_022808715.1 Fundidesulfovibrio agrisoli | reverse complement strand
GGGAGCCGGCCGATGTTGTTCAAATCCATCGGCAGGCTCCCCGCCGCGCTGGCCCCTCCCCAAGGCTGGCGCTGCAATTTATAAGGCTCTGGGCAGGCGCTTGTCCCCCACGCGCATGGTCACCTTCTCCTTGTCCAGGTATTCCAACAGCGGAATGGAGAACTTGCGCGTCAGGTTGGTGAGCTCCCGGAAATCCTGGGGGCCGAGCTCCTTGTGCTCCGCGAAGTAGGCGGCCACGGTCTTCTTGAGCCCCTCCAGGGCGGACACGGCGAAGTACATGTCCTCCTTGATGCGGGAGATCAGGCCCTGGTCCTGCAGGAGCTTGTACACGGGCTGGGCCTCCTTCTGCCCCACGCCCAAAAGCTCCAGCACGTCCTTGTAGTTGGGGGGCGTCAGCCCGCCCAGCTCGTAGACGTCCAGCAGGCGCTTACGCAGGTCGGCCTGGTCCGTGCCCAGGCTCACGCTGTGCTCCGGCAGGCGCATGAGCTCCTGCTCCTGCGCGATCCTGCCCGCCTTGATGAGCCGCTCGGCCAGGAAGTGCATGAGCTTGGGGTGCAGCCCCCTGCCCCAGGTGGAGGCCAGCTCGCCCCGGGCCACGCCCTGCTTGAGCGGCTCGCGCTTGTGGAATGCGGCCAGGTGTTCGAGCAGCCCGGCGGAGAGCTCGTCCAGCACCTCGCCCGAGATCCACTGGCGCGACTCCTTGTCCCACAGGCTGGCCTTGCCCTTGCCGGAAAAGCCTTGCAGGGCCTTGTCCAGCTCGCGGCTCTCGAGCCCGGTGAGCACCATGAGCGCGGCGAAGCTCGCGCCCTCGCGTCCGCGCAGCTTGAGGTGCAGGGCCACGCGTTCCTCGGGCCCGGCGGCGGGCAGCGCGCCCAGCAGGGCCAGCTCCGGCCCGTGGCGCTTCACGCGCCCGGCCAGGGGCGAGATGATGGTGCCGCCCGCCACGGTGCGCAGGGGGGAGAAGGCCCGCATGACGCAGCGGTCCCCGGTGACGCCCGCCAGGGGCGACTCGAACCGCGCCTGGCACAGGGCGGTCTGCCCTGGCTCCAGCTTGTCGCGGTCCAGGAAGTAGAGCCGCGCCATGACCTCGCGCGTGCCGTGGTGGAAGTGCACCTCGCCCCTGTGGCGCAGGCCCCGGTGGGCCGAGGGCAGGCAGGTGACCTCCATGTTCCAGGCCAGGGAGGGGAACAGGGTGCCGGGCCGGGCCAGCACCTCGCCGCGCTCCACGTCCTCCACTTCCAGGCCCATGAGGTTCACGGCGGTGCGCTGCCCGGCGCGGGCCGTGTCGTCCGTGTGGCCGTGCACCTGCAGGCCGCGCACCTTGCTGACCTTGCCCGAGGGATAGAGCGCCACCTCGTCGCCCGCGTGGAGCGCGCCGGAGATGAGCGTGCCCGTGACCACGGTGCCGTGCCCGCGCATTGTGAACACGCGGTCGATGGGCAGCCGGGCCAGGTCGGAGCGACGCTTGGGCGCATGGTCCCCGGCCAGGCGGGCCAGCTCGGCGCTCAGCGCGTCGAGCCCCTGGCCGGTGTGCGCGGACACGGGGATGAGCGGAGCCTCGGCCAGGAAGGAGGACGAAAGGTAGGCCCGCACGTCCTCCGTGACCAGGGCCAGCCACTCCTCGTCCACGGCGTCCACCTTGGTCAGGGCCACCACGCCGTCGGTGACGCCAAGCAGGGTGCATATTTCCAGGTGCTCGCGGGTCTGGGGCATGACGCCCTCGTCCGCCGCGATCACCAGGACCACGAAGTCGATGCCCGCGGCCCCGGCCACCATGTTCTTCACGAAGCGTTCGTGCCCGGGCACGTCCACCACGCCGAGCGTCTGGCCGCCCGGCAGCTCCATGGAGGCGAAGCCCAGCTCGATGGTGATGCCGCGCTTTTTCTCTTCGGCCAGGCGGTCGCAGTCCACGCCCGTGAGCGCCTTCACCAGCGTGGTCTTGCCGTGGTCGATGTGACCGGCTGTGCCCATGATGACCGGCATGATGCTCCTCGTGTCGCGTCCCCGGAGAGGCCCTTTGGAGCCCGCTCCGGCGGAACCGTTCGCACTGCGGCCGGAGAACGCGGATGCGCTCCCCGGCGGCGTCCCCTAGCTCTCCAGGAACGCCTTGTAGGCGAGCATGGTGGCGTACAGGTCGGCCTTGCTGGCCAGCTCCAGCGGGCTGTGCATGGAGAGCACGGGCGGGCCGAAGTCGATGATGTCCATGCCGTACTTGGCCAGGAACTTGGCCACGGTGCCGCCGCCGCCCAGGTCCACCTTGCCGAGCTCCGCCATCTGCCAGGGCACGCCCGCGCCGTCGAGAACGTTCCTGACCCAGGCCACGTACTCGGGGTGGGCGTCGCTGGCGCCAACCTTGCCGCGATGGCCGGTGAACTTGTTGAGCGTGGGGCCGTGCCCGATCAGGCAGGCGTTGAGCTTCTCGTGCACGTCCTGGTAGTCGGGGTCCAGGGCGGCGTTGACGTCGGCGGACACGGCCTTGGAGGCGTCCAGCACGCGCGAGGGGCGCGCACCCGGCTCCCAGGCGTGGATCAGGTCCTCCAGGCAGTACTCGAAGAACTTGGAGCTGGCCCCGGTGGAGCCTTCGGAGCCGATCTCCTCCTTGTCCCAGAAGAGCACGATCTGGGTGTGCTCGGGCTGCTCGGCGGCCAGCAGGGCCTCCAGCCCGGCGTAGACGCAGATACGGTCGTCGTGGCCGTAGCCGCCGATGAGCGCCGAATCCAGGCCCACGTAGCGCGCCGGCCCGGCGGGCACGGCCTGCAGCTCCGCCGAGTACAGGTCGGACTCGGTGATGCCGTAGCGCTTGTTGAGCAGCGTCAGCACCTGGGACTTGAGCTTGCACTTGGCGTCGGAGGGGTCGCAGGCCTTGCCGTCCACGGGGATGCTGTCAGAGCCCGCCGGGGCGTGGCCCATGATGATGTTGAGCTTCTCGGCCTCGAAGGCGTCGGCCAGCTTCTGCTCCATCTGCTTGTAGGCCAGGTGGGGCAGCAGGTCCGGGATGGTGAACACCGGGTCGGCCGGGTCCTCGCCGATGACGACCTCCACGGCGGTGCCGTCGGCCTTGACCACCACCCCGTGCAGGGCCAGGGCGCGCGCCAGCCACTGGTGCTTGCGGATGCCGCCGTAGTAGTGGGTCTTGGCCTGGGAGACGCTGCAGTCCTCGTAGAGGGGGCGCTGCTTGAGGTCCAGGCGGGGGGAGTCCGCGTGGGCGCCCAGCAGGCGGAAGCCCTCGGACAGGGGCTTCTTGCCCTTGCGGGCGATGAACACGGTCTTGCCCTTGAAGATGCGGAAGCAGGCGTCGCCCGTGAAGTCGCCGTTGGGGCTCTCGGCGTAGCCAGCGGCCGCCAGGCGCTCGCGCACGTAGCGCATGACCTCGCGTTCGGTCTTGCAGGTGGAGAGGAAGGAGACGTATCCGGCGGCCAGGGCGTCCATGGCGGCGCGGTCCTGCTCGGAGGCGTAGACGTCCCAGCAGTTCTTGGATTCGTGTTCGAGGCTTTTCATGCTCACTCCTTGAGGCGTGATGATCCGTAGCGGTTCAGTCCAGAGTCTGGGCCGGGTTTCAGGCCAGCGCTTGCGCCAATGCCTGAGCCGCCAGGGGAAATTCGTTCCTGTCCAGGGTGCGCGGGTCCAGGCAGAAGCGGCCGTCCTCGATGCGGCCCACCAGGGGCGGGTCCGTGCCGAGCAGGCGCTCGCGCAGGGCGTCGGCCCCGATGGAGGCGTCGCGTGGCTCGAGGCGCACCAGGGTGGTGGGCAGGTCGCGCTCGGGGAAGGCCCCCCCGCCCACGCGCGAGGCTCCGGGCACCGTCGTGGCCTCCAGCGTGTGGCCCAGCCTGCGGCGCAGCAGCCCGGCCAGGGCGCGGGCCTTGGCGGCCAGCTCCTTGGGGGTGGCGCAGATCATGGACAGTGTGGGCACCTGGGCGCGGGCCAGCTCCGGGTCCAGGTAGAGGCGCAGCGTTGCCTCCAGGGCGGCCAGGGTCATCTTGTCGATGCGTAGCGCCCGGTTCAACTGGTTGCGCCGGATGACGTCGATGTATTCCCTGCGGCCCACGATGATGCCAGCCTGCGGCCCGCCCAGCACCTTGTCCCCGCTGAAGCAGACCACGTCCGCCCCCTGGGCCACCACCTCGCGCACGGTGGGCTCGCCGGGCAGCCCGGCCTGGGCGAAGTCGAAGAGGGTGCCGCTGCCCAGATCCTCGATGACGGGCAGGCCGAGCTCCCGGCCCAGTTCGGCCAGTTCCTCGAGAGGAACCTCCTTGGTGAAGCCGATGATGCGGAAATTCGAGGTGTGCACGCGCATGAGCGCGGCCGTGTCCGGGCCGACGGCCTGGCGGTAGTCGCGCAGGTGGGTGCGGTTGGTGGCCCCCACCTCCTTGAGGATGGCACCGGACTTGGCCATCACCTCGGGAACGCGGAACGAGCCGCCGATCTCCACCAGCTGCCCGCGCGAGACCACCACTTCGCGGCCCTCGCACAGGCTCGAAAGCACCAGGAGCACGGCGGCGGCGTTGTTGTTGACCACCACGGCGGCCTCGGCACCGGTCAGCTGCGTCAGCAGGCCTTCCACGTGGCTGTAGCGGCTGCCGCGCTGGCCGGTCTCCAAGTCGAACTCCAGGTTGGAGTAGTGCGCGCAGGCGCTCTGCACGGCGCGGGAAGCGCTCTCGGCCAGGATGGAGCGGCCCAGGTTGGTGTGCACCACCACGCCCGTGCCGTTGAGCACCCGGCGGAAGCGCGGGCGCACGTAGGAGCGCACGAAGCACTCCAGGCGTGGGGCCAGGCGCTCCCACTCCAGATGGGCGGGGTCGGCGACCAGGCCGGAGCGGATCTCCTCCCGCTGGGCGTCCAGAAAGGCCTGGGCCGCCTCGCGCACCAGGGCCCTGGGCGCGCCGGAAAGCTCCGGGCGGCCGTCCAGCGCGGCCAGCACGCGGTCCATGGAGGGCAGCAGACGGAAAAGGGTGTTGGACATGGTGGCTCTCCCCGCAAAGATACGGGGAATTAGCTTACATCCGGACTGATGGCAATCAAGGTGGGACTGGGGGACGGCCTGAGGGAAGGCCTCCGGCGGGCAAAGGGAGTTCCTCCCTTTGCAATCCCTTTCCGCATTGCGTCGCGCCGGGTGACATCGCGTTCGGAGGCCGGGTTCGGCAACGCGTACCAGATGTCCGGCGGTTATTCCTGACCGCAGGCCTGCCGCCCTGGTCCGGGCCGTCTCCCAGGGGTCTCCGCGCCGGGCCGGGGCTGGCGGTGATAGTACCCTAAGTCGGCCGGGCCCGCCCCGCGCCGGGCCGGGCATGGCGATATTCTTCCGATATGTCGTCATGCCCGGCCCGGCGCGGACACCCCTGGGAGACTACAACCCAAATTTCTTAGCAGCGCACCGTGGTGGCCAGCCCGCCCTGGGCGGTCTCCTTGTATTTGGCGCACATGTCCCGCCCGGTCTCGGCCATGGCCCTGATGGCCTGGTCCAGCCCCACCATGTGGTGGGACGACACCACCGCTGCAGCGATCTGGTAGGCGGCGTAGGCCTTCACCGCGCCCATGGCGTTGCGCTCGATGCAGGGAATCTGCACGTAGCCCTGCACCGGGTCGCAGGTGAGGCCCAGGTGGTGCTCCAGGGCGGTCTCCGCCGCGTTCTCCACCAGCTTGGCCTCGTGGCCGTAGACTTGGGCCAGGAACGCGGCGGACATGGCCGAGGCCACCCCCACCTCGCCCTGGCAGCCCACCTCCGCCCCGCTCACCGAGGCGTTGTGCTTTGCGAGCATCCCAACCAGGGCAGCGGCGAACATGCCCTCGCGCAGGGCCTTGCGGAACACGCCCGCAGTGGGGCGCAGGTTCTTGGTGACGTAGAGCACCGAGGCCAGCACGCCCGACCCGCCCGAGGTGGGCGCGGTGACGATGGTGTGCCCGGCGGCGTTCTCCTCCGAGGCGGCGAAGGCGCAGGCGCACAGGGCCAGGATGGGCCTGTCCTGCATCTGGGGGTCCTGCCGGTAGCGCTCGAACAGGGCCTTGGCCTTGCGGTTGAGCCCCAGAGGCCCGGGCAGCACGCCCTCGGTCTCCAGGCCGCGCTCCACGGCGTCCTCCATGGCGCGCATCACGTCCTCGATGCGGGCCTCGATCTGCTTGGGGGTCTGCCCGGTGAGGGCGGCCTCGTTGGCGATCATCACCTCGGGCAGGCTCAGGCCCGTGGCTGCAAGCACCTCCCTGAAGCCGGTCATGGAGTCGTAAGGATAGGCCGGGGCCGGGCGCTGGGCCGGGGCTTGGTCCCGCCATTCGATGAACCCGCCGCCCACGGAGTAGGCCTCGCGCTCGAACAGGGCCGCGCCGTCGGCGTCCAGCAGGCGGAAGACCATGGTGTTGGGGTGGCGCTCCGCCTTGGCCAGCATGTCGAACACGATGTCGGCCTCGCGCAGGGGCAGGGTCCTCCCGGCGAGCAGCACCGTGCCGGACTCGAACCCGGCGAGGCTGTCCAGGATGTCGGGCGGGCAGCTCTGGGGCCGGTTGCCCAGAAGCCCGGCCAGCACGGCCCGCACGGTGCCGTGGCCCCGGCCCGTGGCCGCCAGGGAGCCGAGCAGCGTCACGCGCAGGCCCGTGGCCCGGTCCAGGGTCTGGCTGGGAAGTTCGGCGGCCTGGGCCATGAACTCCACCGAAGCGAGCATGGGGCCGATGGTGTGAGAACTCGACGGGCCGGGCCCGACCTTGAACAGCTCGAAAATGGAGGTGGTCACGGGATTCATGGAGCCTCCGCTAGCCTAAAACCCCGTCAATTGCCACTGGTGAGCGCCTCCCGAGGCCCCCGCGCCCTTCCGGTGGCGAAAAAAAGACCGGCGCGCAGCTTTGCGCGCCGGTCCGGTCAAGACGTTCGCGGGGTAGGGCTAGGCTGCCAAGGCCCGGGGCTTCTTGTGAGCCACAGAGGTCAGGCGGGCTTGCGAGCCTCCGCCGGCAGGCAGGGCCTGGCCCGAGCCTTCGGCCTGCATCTGCCCGATGAGGTTCTTGAGCACCTGGGCCTGGTTGGCCAGCTCCTCCACGGCCAGTGCGGACTGGCGCATGCCCTCCGAAGTCTCGGAGGAGATGCGGCTGATGTCCTCGATGGAGCGGTTGATCTCCTCGCTGGCGGCGGACTGCTGCTCGGAGGCAGTGGCGATGGCGCGCACCTGGTCGGAGGAGAGGTCCACCAGGGTGACGATCTCGCGCAGTGCCTCGCCGGACCTGGCGGCCAGCTCCGTGGCCTCGGCGATGATCCCGGCGGCCTTCTCCACGTTGACGACGTTGCTCTGGGTGCCCTGCTGGATGCCCCGGATGGCGTCGCCCACTTCCTTGGTGGCGGTCATGGTCTTCTCGGCCAGCTTGCGCACCTCGTCCGCGACCACCGCGAAGCCGCGACCGGCGTCGCCCGCGCGGGCCGCCTCGATGGCGGCGTTGAGCGCCAGGAGGTTGGTCTGGTCCGCGATGTCGGAGATGACGCTCATGATCCTGCCGATGCCCTCGGCCTGCTGGCCCAGCTCGGTCATGTCCTCTTTGAGCTTGAGCGAGTTCCTCTGCACCTCGCCGATGCCCTCCACCACGCGGCCCACCACCTGCGAGCCCTCCTCGGCCTTCATCCTGGCCCGGTCGGAGGTCTCGGCGGCCTGGGAGGCGTTGCGGGCAACCTCCAGAACGGTGGCGTTCATCTCCTCCATGGCGGTGGCGGTTTCACCCACGCGCTGGGCCTGGTGCTCGGCGCCCCGGCTGGACTGCTCCACCTGCGCGGAGAGCTGCTCCGAAGCGCTGGTGACGATCTCCACCACGCCCTCGAGCTCGTTGGCGGCCTGGAGCATGCCCTCGGCCTTGGCGCGCTCGGCCTGGGCCTTGGCCTCCTGGGCCTCGGCGGTGGCCACGCGCGCGGCCTCGGCCTCGCGCTCGGCCTGGGCGCTCTTCTGGTCGGCCTCGGCGATCTTCTCCTTCAAGGCGCCCACCATGGCGCGCAGCCCGTCGGCCAGCCTGCCCACCTCGTCCCTCTGGTGCACATCCAGGCTGGCGTTGAGGTTGCCTTCCGCCACGGCCCCAGAGAAATTCATGGCGCCCTTGAGCGGGCGCACGATGGTGCGGGTCACGAACACGCCCACCAGCACGGAGAGGATGGGCGCGGCGATGGCCAGCGACATGAGCAGCTTGGTCTGCCAGCTGATGGTGGCCTCGGCCGCGAGGGAATCCCGCTCGGCGTTCGCGGTGTAGATAGCTATGACCTTGCCCAGGGCGTCGTTGAGCTTGCGGTTGTTCTCGCCGCCGCGCTCGATCACGGCCTTCTCTGCTTCGAGCGCCAGGGACTTGTTATCGGGATTCTTTTCCCAGGCCTCAACGACCTCAGTGATCTTGTCATTGATCTCGCGCGTTTCAGGCAGGACCTTCTTGAACTCGCCCCAGGCGGCCAGGGCATCCTTGGAATGGTCAAGCTTCTCGAAGCGCTCCAGGGCCTCCCGGTAGTTCTTGCGGGCGTTCTGGATGTTGTCCTTCTGACGCTGGCGCTCCTGCGGCAGGATGGATTCCGTCAGCATCGTGCGCTGCGCGACCACGATGTTGCGCAGATTGAAGCGGATGGTGGTCAGATTCTCGATGGCCGGAATGTACAGCCTCGTGCTCGCATCAAGATCTTTTTTGGCCGAATTGAGCCCGAGATACCCCACGAGCCCGACCACGGACGTGAGCACCGACACCACAATGAACGCCGCCACCAGCCTGACGCCTACGCGAATGTTGTTCACAACCCCTCCTTGCGGCCCCGCGTGTGACTTCTGGGACCAAGCCGATCCGTGCGCCCGATTTCCAAGGGTGTCCGCTACGGATGCGTGAAACAGCACCATAAATCATAATTAATCAGCATCGAGAGATTGGCAAATTTGATACACTACCAAATCAGTATGCTTTCCGGGGGCACCGTCATCCTTTCAGACACCCCGACGCCAATCTCTCCCCAGACGGGCAACCCCACCTCGGACACATGCCCGGATCAAAGTCCAACACCCGCTCATCGACTAGTCACGCCAAAGCTTTAGTGGCGAAAGACACAAACAAAGGAACCATTCTTATTTACAGTCGCTTGGGCGAGTTAAAGGGCGGCGAGGTTGGGTTGGTTGGAACCCCGCCGCCCTGTGGCAGTGATTAAGGCACACGACCTCTATCAGGCGAGGGACTTCGAGGAAAGGAGAAAAACGCCGTGGCGAAAAAAAACTCGCCCCCCCCCGCGCCAAACAAGCCCCAAGCTACCTGCGGACGCCGTAGCGCCCTTCGGTGGGGGGCCAGTCGCTGGTCCTGGCGGCGTGGCGCGACACGAGGTAATCCCAGGCCATCACCACGAGCGTCAGCGCCAGGAGCAGCCCCACCCCCCAGGCCAGGGAGGCGGCGTGCCTGTCCCCCACGAAGCCGAAGAACCCGTCGAACAGCCAGAAGTGCAGGCTCTTGCCGAGCCCCCGCCTGCCGCCGGGCAGCCGGGTGACGTAGAGCACCTGGGTCACGACCTGCGAGATCACATACACGGGCAGGGCGTGCCTGCCCAACGCCAGAACCGGGGCCATCCATGGCTTGCCCTCCGCCCTGTCCAGCAGGCGGTGGGCCAGGGCGGTGAGCATCAGGCCGAAGCCGCCCACGAACATCACGAAGGAGCTGGTGGTGATGACCTTGTTGATGGGGAACCATTCGTCCCAGGCCAGCCCGCCCAGGTGCAGCCAGAACCCGATCAGGAACACGGAGCCCCAGCCGGGGTTGTCGCCGCCGCGCCTGAGCCAGCGCCCGGCGAGCACCCCGAACAGGGCCAGCGCCACGCAGGGCAGCGTGGAGAGCAGGCCCTCGGGGTCCCAGGAGGTGTCGTATTCCCAGATGTGGCCGCGCAGGAGCGTCTGGTCCAGCCAGCCTTCCAGGTTGTACTCCATGTCCAGGGTCGGGTAGCCCAGCCCCGGCACCGGCACGAAGGCCCAGAGCAGCCAGTAGCCCACCAGGATGCCCAGCGCCACCCCGAGAACCCCGTCACGCGAGAGCTTCAGGTGCAGCCAGAGCGTTGCCAGATAGACCACGGCGATGCGCTGCAGCACGCCGGGTATGCGCAGTGTCTCCAGGTTGAAGGTGGGGAAGCCGTTGACGAAGAGGCCCGTGAAGAAGATGACCAGCGCGCGCCTGACCGCGCCCGGCCAGAGGCCCTGGGGCGGCGGATCCCGCCGGACGGCCAGCGCCACCGAGACCCCCACGAGGAAGAGGAACATGGGAAAGATGAAGTCCACGGCGGTCCAGCCGTGCCAGTGGGAGTGCACCATCTCGCGGTAGATGTACATGGTGTCCCCGGGGTTGTTGGCCACCACCATGAAGGCCACCGTAAGACCCCGGAGAAAATCCACGGAGATGATCCGCCTGCCGCCGCTTTTGCCCATGCCCCGCCCCGATGGAAAAACAATCCCCCGCGCGTGCGGGTGAGGCTGCTATCATACTAAACCCGATGAATGGCAAGGCCGGCGCGGCCTGATCCCTTATCGGGGGGCTGCGCCGCCGGCCTGCCGTCGCTTGCCCCATGAACCCGAATCGGGGTATCGATGGGTGCAAACCATTTTCTCTTGCATGATCCAGGTTTTCTGATCTCCGCCCGCGACACTGCGACGCCCAAGGAGCGAATGATGATGAAGCGACTCGTCAGCATGGCCCTGATCGCAGCCTTTGTTGCCTGTAGCGCCGCTGCCGCCTTCGGGGCGACCTCCGTCAAGGTGGCCGGCGACGCGCGGATCTGGGGCAACTCCTGGACGCGCATCAACTACACCGGCTGGAACGCCCGGGGAACGACCACCGGCGACCCTCTGACCATCTGGGAGCGCTACCGCCTGCGCACCGACTTCATCGCCAACGGCAACCTGAAGTTCCGCGCCGGCATACGGGTCAACAACAGGGCCTGGGGCAACGACACTTTCACGGTGGACAACCCCTCCGTCGCCATCGACGTCTATCAGGCATACCTGCAGTTCAAATGCCCCGGCTCGGACGTGGAGTTCACCATCGGCCTGCAGGATGTCGACCTGCCCGTCTCCGCTCCGGGCCTGCTGAACTCCAGCCCGGTGTTCGGCGGCACACGGGCCGCCGCGGCCCTGGTCACCATCCCGGGCGGCGCGGGGCTCAAGCTCACCGGCGGGTTCATCCGCTTCCTCGACACCAACAAGGATTTCGACACCACGACCACCCAGGTGGCCGACGAGTTCGACGGCTACCTCATGACCCTGCCCATCCCCCTGGACGGTTTCCTGGCCACCCCCTGGGCCATGCTCGGCGTAACTGGCAGGAACGCGAACTACGCCGTCCCGGTGGGGAACACCCCGCGCTCCACCAACCAGAGCCTGGCCACCAACCTGTTCCCGGCGGCCTCCCTGGCCCCCGGGGCCACGTTCCGCAACGCCCAGAACCTCTACTGGTGGGCGGGGGCCTCGGTGGCCCTCACCAGCGCGGACCCGTTCAAGTTCTACGCCGACCTGATCTACGGCCAGGGCAACGCCGGCGACAGGAAGGCCAACAGGCGCGGAGGCCTCTTCCTGGACGTGGCCGCCGAGTACACCAACCTGCTGTACTTCACCCCCCAGGCGGCCTTCTGGTATTCCACCGGCGAGGACGGCTCCACCACCAACGGCTCCGAGCGCATGCCCAGCGTGGTGGGCTCCTGGGGGCCGTCCACCTCCTTCCTGTTCGACTCCAGCCAGGCCTTCGGCGAGGGCTCCATGGGCCTGAACCCCATGGGCTCGGCGGGGTTCGCCCTCTCCCTGAACGCCATCTCCTTCCTGCAGAGCATGATCCACCGCCTGACCTTCGCCTACGCCTGGGGCACCAACAGCCCCCGGGCCCTGCGCAACGCCAACCTGCTCACGGGTGTGGGGACCTACGCGCAGATGGGCCGCGATCTGACCGCCAACGAACATGTTATGGGCCTCAACTTCGACACCAGGTACGACCTGTACGGCAACCTGGCGCTCATTGCGGAGACCGGCTGGGCCCATGGCCAGTTCCAGCAGAGCGTCTGGGGGCATCGTTTCGTGAACCAGGCCAGGAACGGGGACGCCTGGAAGGTGGCCTTCGGCCTGCAGTACACGTTCTAGGCGGCTGCGGGCGGACGCCTTCGCCCGGCCCGAAAGCCACCCCAAGCTTAAGAATAGTGACCGCGCCACTTGCCGCGAAAGCGGAAGATACGCTATCCTCTCTGTACATCCTTCCGCACAGACAGGGCTGGTTTGCGGCCCGTGTACAACCATCAACGGCAAAGGAGTCGGGAACAATGAAGCGTCTTGCAAGCCTGGCAGTGCTGGCTGCCCTCGCCCTGGGCTGCGCCACGGCGGCCATGGCCGCCACAGAAGTACGGATGACCGGCGAGGCCCGCGTATGGGGGAACGCCTGGAGCCACGTGAACTACACCGGGTGGAACTACAAGGCCACGACCACCGGCGACCCCCTGACGATATGGGAGCGCCTGCGCCTGCGCACCGACTTCATCGCCAACGAGGGGCTCAAGTTCCGGTTCGGCATCCGGGTCAACAACCGGGCCTGGGGCAACGACACCTTCACCGTGGACAACCCCACCACCGCCATCGACGTCTACCAGGCCTACCTGCAGTTCAAATGGCCCGGGACCGACCTGGAGTTCACCGTCGGCCTGCAGGACATCGACCTGCCCATATCCGGCCCCAGCGTGCTCAACACAAGCCCGGTGTTCGGCGGCACCCGCGCGGCGGGAGCCACCTTCTCCGCGCCCGTGACCGAGCAGTTCAAGGTCAACGGCGGCTTCATCCGCTTCCTTGACACCAACAAGGATTTCGACACCACCACGACCCAGGTGGCCGACGAGTTCGACGGCTACTTCCTGACCCTGCCCGTGACCCTCGACGGCTTCAAGGCCACTCCGTGGGCCATGCTCGCAGTGGCCGGGCGCGCGGCGGGCTACGCCAGCACCTTCGTCGGCGCCTCCCCCCGTTATTCCAACCAGAGCCTGGCCACCAACCTGCTCTCCGCCGCCTCGCTCGCTCCCGGGGCCACCTTCCGCAACGCCCAGAACGCCTTTTGGTGGGTGGGCGCATCCGTCGCCGTCACCGCCCTGGACCCCTTCAAGTTCTACGGCGACGTGATCTACGGCGAGGGCAACGCCTCCGACAAGAGCGCCAACCGGCGCTCGGGCATGTTCTTCGACCTGGCCGCCGAATACACCGGGTTCTCCGCGCTCACCCCGCAGGTCAGCTTCTGGTACGGCACCGGCGAAGACGGCTCCACCCGCAACGGCTCCGAGCGCATGCCCTCCGTTGTCGGCTCCTGGGGGCCGTCCACCTCCTTCCTGTTCGACTCGAACCAGGCCTTCGGCGCGGGCAACATGGGGCTCAACGCCATGGGCTCCTGGGGCTTGGCCGCCTCGCTGAACAAGGTCTCCTTCATCGAGAACCTCACCCACCGGCTGACCTTCACCTACGCCCAGGGCAACAACAGCGGCCGGGCGCTGCGCAACGCCACGTTGCTGACCGGCACCGGCAACTACGTGCAGATGGGCCGCGATCTGGCCGTGGGCGAATACGTCCTGGGCGTCAACTTCGACAACCAGTACGCCATCTACGAGAACCTCGCGGCCATCGTGGAGGCCGGCTGGGCGCACGGCTCCTTCCTGAAGAGCGTCTGGGGCTCGCGCCTGGTCAACGAGGCCAAGGGCGGCGACGCCGTGAAGGTGGCCTTCGGCCTGAACTACAGGTTCTAGATCGCTTACCCGGCGCGGGATGCGGACAGCGGAGAAAATGGCAAGGAGGACCCCATGACCAGGGACGAAATCTACAAGGAAATGGAGGAGATGTTCGGGCTGGTGCCCACCATGTTCAAGTCCATTCCCGACGGATCGCTGGAGCTGGAGTGGAACCTCTTCAAGCGGGTGCAGCTCGTGCCGGGGCCCATCCCCAACAAGTACCGCGAGCTGATCGGGGTGGCCCTGTCAGCGGCCACAAAGTGCAAGTACTGCGCGTTCTTCCACACCGAGATGGCCCGGCTCAACGGCGCCACCGAGGCCGAAATCGAGGACGCCGTGCACTACGCCAAGTCCAGCGCTGGCTGGAGCGCCTACATCAACGGCATGCAGGTGGATTTCGAGCTCTTCAAGCGGGAGGTCAGGCAGGCCTGCAGGCACGCCGCCCCCGGCCCCACCCCGGGCTGCGAGTCCGAGTGCGGCCGGGATTGAGGTTCCCGACTGGACGGGGCATGGCCGGAGGGCCTGCCCCACGCCGGGAGCGATGACGCAAAAAACCCCGGAAGCATTTGCTTCCGGGGTTTCATTCGCTCGATGGGGTGGCTGATGGGGCTTGAACCCACGGCCCCCAGGGCCACAACCTGGTGCTCTGCCAACTGAGCTACAGCCACCGTCGAACCAAGGGACTTATCCCAAGCCCGGTGTGCGGTCAAGCATCTTTCGCCCGTTTCTATCCCTTGAGCACGCGCCCGCTTCACGCTACAGGGAAGCCGGACCGCAGGCCCGCCCTGCGGCCCCAAACCACAACACAGCGCATGGCCGCGGGCGTATGCTTCGGGCCATCCCCCATAGCGCGAGGATATTCATGGACAAACTGGTCATCGAAGGCGGCACGCCCCTCAAAGGGCGCGTGCGCGTCTCCGGCTCCAAGAACGCGGCCCTGCCCATCCTCATGGCCGCCATCCTGCTGGACAGCCCCGTCACCTACACCAACGTGCCCCGGCTGCGCGACATCAACACCACGCTCAAGCTCCTGAACATCCTGGGCATGGAGACCTCCTTCGAGGACGGCGCGGCCGTCGTGAAGCCCGGCGCGGGCCTCAACCCCGAGGCCCCCTACGACCTGGTGAAGACCATGCGCGCCTCCGTGCTCTGCCTGGGGCCGCTGCTGGCCCGCCTGGGCGAGGCCCGGGTGGCCCTGCCCGGCGGCTGCGCCATCGGCGCGCGCCCGGTGAACCTGCACCTCACCGCCCTGGAGAAGATGGGCGCGCAGTTCGACCTGGACTCGGGCTACATCGAGGGCAAGGCCGACCGCCTGCGCGGGGCCAAGATCCTCTTCGACCAGGTCACCGTGGGCGGCACCGAGAACCTGCTCATGGCCGCAGCCCTGGCCGAGGGCGAGACCATCCTGGAGAACGCCGCGCGCGAGCCCGAGATCATGGACCTGGCCGAGTTCCTCAACGCCTGCGGGGCCAGGATCACCGGGCACGGCTCGCCCGTGATCCGCATCGAGGGCGTGGAGTCGCTCTCGGGCTGCGAATACGCCATCATGCCCGACCGCATCGAGGCGGGCACCTACCTGGTGGCCGCCGCCATGACCGACGGCGACCTGCTGCTGGAGAACTGCCCCATGGGCGCGCTGGACGCCGTGTGCAGCAAGCTGCGCGAGATGGGCGTTTCCATCGAGGAGGCCGAGGGCGGCCTGGTGCGCGCCCGCCGCGGCGGCGAGCTGGCCTGCATGGACGTGACCACCCGCCCCTACCCCGGTTTCCCCACCGACATGCAGGCCCAGCTCATGGCCCTGATGTGCGTCTCCTCCGGGGCGGGCACCATCCGCGAGACCATCTTCGAGAACCGCTTCATGCACGTGCAGGAGCTGGTGCGCCTGGGCGCGAAGATCACCGTCACCTCCCAGAGCGCCTTCGTGCGCGGGGTGCCGCGCCTCACCGGCGCGCCCGTGATGGCCTCCGACCTGCGGGCCTCGGCCTCCCTGGTGGTGGCGGGCCTCGCGGCCAAGGGCACCACCGAGGTGGCGCGCATCTACCACCTGGACCGGGGCTACGAGGCCATGGAGGTCAAGCTCCAGGCCCTGGGCGCCCGCATCACCCGCGCCAAGGAGTGACCCCGAGCCCGGGCCTGCTGCCCTGGCAGGCCCTCTTCCTGGCCTGCGCGGCCGGAGCCTGGGCCGCGCACGATCCGGCCCCGGGCGTCGGGGCCGCGATCCTGGCCGCCGCGCTCTGGCGGCTGGCGGGCAGGAGATTCCCCCACCCGGCGGCCTTCGCCCTGGCCGCCCTGCTGGGCTTCGGCTACGCCAGCCTGCGCCTTCCTGAAATCCCCCCCGATCTCGACCAATGGAGCGCCCCGCGCACCCGCAGCCACCTGAACGCCCTGGTGGACTCCGTGCAGGAGCGCCCCGGCAACCGGCTGGAGGTCATGCTCTCGGACGTGCGGCTGCGCGATGGGGACTCCACGGACGAAACCCTTCCCGGCCGCCTTCCCGGCCTTATGGCCTGGACCTGGCAGGACCCGGCCTTCCGCCCCGAGCCCGGCTCCCGCGTGGACCTGGACGCACGGCCCCGCCCGGCCCAGGGCTTCGACAACTTCGGCGTGGACGGCTGGGGCTGGCGCTGGCGGCTGCGCGGGGTCTTCCTGCGGGCCTACACCCTCGGCCCCAAAGGCGTGGCCCTGGCCGGGCCGCCTCCGGACGACCACTGGGAGCGCTGGCGGCTGGAACTGCGCGAGGCGATTCTGCGCGGAGCAGGGCCGGGCTCCCCCGGGGGCATGGTGCTGGGCCTGGTCACGGGAGAGCGCTTCGCCATCGCCCAGGCCGACCTGGAGCGCGTGCGCCGGGCCTCCCTGGCGCACCTGCTGGCGGTCTCGGGCATGAACCTGGCGGCCGTGGCCGCTTTGGGCTGGTGCGCGGCCTGGCTGGCCTGCGCCCTGCGCCCCAGGCTCTGCCTGACGCTGCCCAGGGCCAAGCTGGCCGTGCTCATCGGGCTGCCGCTCACGGCCTGTTACCTCTGGCTGGGCCGCTTCGAGCCCTCGCTCATGCGCGCGGCCATCATGTTCGGCACCTGGGGCCTGCTGGTGCTCATGGGCAGGAGCCGCGTGCTGCTCGACGGCCTGTTCATCGCCCTGGCCGCCATGTTCCTCTGGAATCCGCTCTGCGTGTTCGACGTGGGCCTGCAGCTCTCGGCCGCCGCCGTGGCCGGGCTGGTGCTGCTCATGCCCCTGGCCGCCCCGGCGCTCACGCGGCTGCGCGCCCTGGGCGGCCGCACCCGCTGGAGCCTGCTGCTGGCCGTGCCCGTGGGCTGGGCCTGCGTGACCCTGGCCTCGCAACTGGCGGTGTTCCCCATCCAGGCCAGCTTGTTCGGGGAGGCCAGCCCGCACCTCTACCTGAACCTGCTCTGGGTGCCCGTGGTGGAGTGGGCCGCGCAGCCCCTGGCCTATTTGGGAGCCCTGACCGTGACCTGGCTGCCCATCGTGGGCGAGCCCCTGCTGGCGGGCTCGGCCACGGTGTGCTCCTGGATGCTCGGCAGCCTGGAGGCCATGGACGCGCGCGGCTGGCTGGCCACCTACCCCATCCAGCGGCCCTGGTGGCCCGAGGCTATGGGCTGGTTCGCCCTGCTTGGCCTGGCCTCGGCCTTCGCCTCCCTGGAGCGCAAGGCCCGCGCGGGCTGGGCCTGCCTCTGCCTGCTGCTGCTCGCCGCCCCGCCGCTTTGGCGCGCCTGGGACCAACAGCGCGAGCGCGTGAGCCTGACGCTTCTGGACGTGGGCCAGGGTCAGTCCGCGCTGATCGAGGTTCCGGGCGGGGGGCGTTATATGGTCGACGGAGGCGGCGCGCTCTCGGGCACGTTCGACATGGGGCGGGCCGTGCTGGCCCCGGCCCTGACCTGGGGCCGCGCGCCAAGGGTCGAGGGGCTCGTCATGTCCCATCCGGACCGCGATCACACCGGCGGCTTCGCCTATCTGTTGGGGTCGTTCAGGGTGGGTTTCCTGGCGGGCAACGGGGAGCTGCCCCGAGCGGGGGATTTCCTGGCCGGTATGGCCGCCAGCGGGCTCGCCCCGGAAACGTGGCGCGAGGGAGAATTTCACGACCTGGGCCAAAATCCGGGTCAGAATTTGGGCCTGGAGGTGCTCCATCCGCCTGTCTCGGGAGCCGCGCACGGCAACGAAGGCTCGCTGGTGCTGCGCCTGACCTGGAAGGGCCGGGGCCTGGCCCTGCTGCCCGGGGACGCCGGGCCGCACGCTCTGGCCTACATCTTGGGGCACGTCTCGGGGAGCGGGCGCGCGCTGACGGCCGACGCCCTGGTGGCGCCACACCACGGCAGTGTCAGGTCCCTCTCGCCGGAGCTCTACGAGGCCGTGTCGCCCTCCGTGGCCCTGGTCAGCGCCGGGTCCGGCAACAGCTACGGCTTCCCGGCCCCGGCCGTGCTGGACGCGCTGGGCAAGGCCGGGGCGCGTGTGTTCGGCACGGACCGCTGCGGGGCCGTGCGCCTCACCTGGGATTCCCCCGGGGCCGCGCCCCGCGTGGAGACCGCGCGCCCCTGCGGGCCGGAGTAGCTCCCCGGCCAAATTCCCGGCCTGGATTCCCGCTTATATCCCCCTAAATCCCCGTAGACTTGTGCTTGATGAAGGTGCCGTCGCGCAGCTCGCGGAAGGCAAGCTCAAGCTCCTCCTCGGTGTTCATGACGATGGGGCCGCCCCAGGCCACAGGCTCGCCCAGGGGCGCGCCCGTGAGCAGCAGGAAGCGCACGCCGCCCTCCCCGCCGGTAACTGCCAGCTCGTCGCCGTCGCCGAAGAGCGCTAGCATGCGGTTCTCCACCGCAGCGCCCTCAACCGTTCCCTTGCCCCCGATCACATAGATGAAGGCCTTGTGGCCCCTGGGCGTGGGGTGCACGAACTCCACCCCTTGGGGCACGGCGCAGTCCAGGTATTCGGGGTCGATGACGATGTCGCGCATGGGTCCGTGCACGCCGTCAACCTTGCCCGCGATGACCTTGACCACGGTGCCGTCGGCGCGGCGCACCTCGGGGATGTCCGCCGCGGTGAGGCCCCGGTAGCGCGGGGGCATCATCTTCTGGTCGGCGGGCAGGTTGGCCCAGAGCTGGAAGCCCAGCATGGAGCCGGTCTCGTCGCCCTTGGGCATCTCCTGGTGGATGATGCCGCTGCCAGCCGTCATCCACTGCACGTCGCCCGCGCCGATCACCCCGGAGTTGCCCATGCTGTCGCCGTGCTCCACGTCGCCGGAGAGCACGTAGGTGATGGTCTCGATGCCCCGGTGCGGGTGCCAGGGGAAGCCCTTGATGAAATCCTCCACCTTGTGGGCGCGGAAGTCGTCCAGCATCAGGAAGGGGTCGAAGTTGGGCACCTCGGTCGAGCCGAACACCCGGCGCAGGCGCACCCCGGCCCCCTCGATGACGGGCTGGCCCGTGAACATTTTCAGAACGCTTCTTCTCATGATTGATTCCTCCTCGCTGCCGATCAGGAAAAAGCCCCGCGCATGAAGGCGTAGGCCAGCGCCACCGCCAGGCAGAACAGCACCAGCCAGCCGATGTGCACCTGGCGCGTCTCGCCCTGTGCGGGCTTGTCTGCGTCGCCGCTCATGGGGTCCCCTCCTGTGATGGCCGCCGGGCCGGGAATGTCCGGCCCCCATCCTCCTATGGCCGCTTCCCGCGCAATGTTCAACGCAAAAGACGCATCGCCCCGCCCCTGGCTACGCCCGCCGAATTGGGCTATGCTGGGCCATCCCCCAGGAGGCATCCCCAGTGGAAGAAAACGCCAAGCCAACAAGCGCACCCCAGGGCGAGTGCCGCATGGACACCCGCCCCGAGGACTGCGTGATCGTCATATTCGGAGCCTCGGGCGACCTCTCCGCCCGCAAGCTCTTTCCCGCCCTGGCCCGCCTGTTCCAGGTGGGCGACCTGCCCCGCAACTTCGCCATCGTGGGCGCGGCCCGCTCCAGGATGGCCACGGAGGAGTTCCGCGAATCCATGCGCGAGGCCCTGGCCCGCTCCGGGCACCTCCTGGAGCTGGACTGGGGCGAGCTGTCCCAGCGCATCCACTACCAGGCCCTGGAGTACGACGCCCTGGGCGGCTACCTGGAGCTCTCCCGCTTCATAACCGGCCTGGAGGAACGCCTGGGCCTGCCCGGCAACCGCATGTTCTACCTGGCCATACCGCCCACGCTCTACGAGACCGTGGCCGGGATGCTCGGTGCCTCCGGGCTCTCTGGGCGCGGCGTGGAGCACGCCTGGACCCGCCTGGTGGTGGAGAAGCCCTTCGGCAGCGACCTGGCCTCGGCCCGCACCCTGGACGAGGCCCTGCACGCCCATTTCCGCGAGGAGCAGATCTTCCGGATCGACCACTACCTCGCCAAGGAGACAATCCAGAACATCCTGCTGTTCCGCTTCGCCAACGCCGTGTTCGAGCCGGTGTGGAACCGCAACTACGTGGAGTACGTCTCCATCGTGGCCGCCGAGGACCTGGGCGTGGAGCATCGCGCGGGCTACTACGAGCAGGCGGGCGTGCTGCGCGACATGTTCCAGAACCACATGATGCAACTGCTGGCCCTGGCCGCCATGGAGCCGCCCACCCTGTTCCACGCGGGGGAGGTGCTCGACGAAAAGGTGAAGGTATACAAGTGCCTGCGGCCCTTCGACCCGGCCGTGGGCTTCGGCCAGCTGGTGCTCGGGCAGTACGGCCCCGGCAAGGAGGGCGCGCTGCCCGGCTACCGGGAGGAGAAGAACGTGGCCCCGAACTCCACCACGCCCACCTTCGCCATGCTCAAGGCCCACGTGGACAACTGGCGCTGGCAGGGCGTGCCCTTCTACATCACCTCGGGCAAGCGCCTGGCGCGCAAGCTCACGCGCATCGTGGTCAAGTTCAAGGAGGTGCCCCACTCCATCTACCGCCGGGTGCTGGGCGAACACGTCTCGGCCAACAGGCTGGTCATGGAGACCTACCCGCAGGAGTCCATCAACCTGAGCTTCCAGGTCAAGAACCCGGGGCCGCGCTTCTGCCTGCGCACGGCCTCCATGAGCTTCGATTTCCAGCAGGGCTACACCGGGCCGCCGCTGGACTCCTACGAGAAGGTGCTGCTGGACTGCATGCTGGGCGACCACATGCTCTTCTGGAGCCAGGACGCCGTGGAGCTGTGCTGGGGCTTTTTGACCCCGGTGCTTGAGATGTGCGAGCGCTGCGACGACCCCAACGCGCACCTGCGCGTCTACCCCGCCGGGAGCTGGGGGCCGCGGGAGGCACAGGAGCTGCACCATGGGTTCAGGAAGGACATCGGGCTTGATCCCATCGCCTGAAATGGAGCGCCATGCCGATCTGGAGGCCGCCAGCCTGCGCGCAGCGCAACTCACGGCCCAGGCCGCGCGGGAGGCCGTGGCCGCGCGCGGGGCGTTCGCCCTGGCCGTGTCCGGCGGCTCCACCCCCGAGCGCTACTTCGAGCTGCTGGCCGGGCAGGTCCTGCCCTGGGCCGCCACGCACCTCTTCTGGGTGGACGAACGCATGACGCCCCCGGAAGACCCGCGCAGCAACTACGGCGCGGCGCGGGGCGCGTTGCTGGCGCGGCTGCCGGAAGCCCCGGCCGGGGTGCACAGGATCAGGGGGGAGGCGGCCAGCGCGGACCAGGCCGCGCGGCTCTACCGGGAGGAACTGACAGCGCACTTCGGCGCGGGCGGCCCGCCCGCGTTCGACTGCCTGCACCTGGGCCTGGGCGGGGACGGGCACACGGCCTCGCTGTTCCCGGGCCAGCCAGCCCTTGAGGAGCACACGCTCTGGGCCGTGGACGTGGCCTACGCCGGGGCGGACCCGCCCATCCCGCGCGTCAGCCTGACCCTGCCGGTGCTGAACGCGGCGCGGCTGGCCTTCTTCCTGGCTTCGGGGGCGGACAAGGCGGCTCTTGCTTCGGATATTGCGGCCGGGAGGCGGCCGGACTGCCCAGCATCGCTGGTGCGCCCGGCCGGGCGGCTGCTATGGATTCTGGCGGGCTGACTCCACGGCGCGTCTGTGGAGTTCGGGGCCCAGGAAGGCCGGGATGCTGGCCACCAGGTCGTCGGCGGTGTTGACCACCCCGTCCGGCCCGGCGCTGCGCAGGGTGTCATTGACGCAGTTCACCACGGGCGACTGGCAGACGCTCTCGCCCTCGTTGAGCAGCACAGGCCTGCCCCAGGGGTCGCGTCGCAGCCAGTCCGGCGGCGGCCCGGCCTGAGGCCCGAAAGCCTTGGCCCAGATCACGCCCAGGGCGCGGTCCCAGCGGGCGGCGCAGGGGGAGTCCGGGCCGGCCTGGTCCAGCCTGGGCTCCAGCACGCAGGGCTGCTCGGTGCTGAGCTCCCCGGTGATGTCCGCCAGAAGCGAATTGTTCAGCACTTTTGCCAGGTTGGCGGCTAGGGCCAGGTGCTTCAGGCGCAGCATGGCCTGCTCGGCACGCAGCGCGGCCACGGCTTGGGCAGTCTGCCCCGGCAGGCGCTGCAGCCGGGCCTCGCGGAAGGCCAGCCAGCCCCCGGCCACCAGCACCAGGCAGGCCGCCCCGGCCGCGAACCAGCGCGCCGGGCGCATCAGGGCCGCGCGCCTGCGCGCCGCCCACAGGCTGGCCTGGCTCGCGCTCACGCCTCCAACTGCTCCTTGATGCGGCAAACGCCGCAGACCTCCATGGAGGAGGGGTAGCCGCAGCGGGCGCACTCGTTGAGCGGCGGGGCCTCGGCCCTGATCGCCTGGAACGCGGGCTTGCCGCGCTGCAGGAAGTGTTCGTAGAACTGCATCTTCATGCCCGGGCTGCGCTCCTCCAGGTCGGCCAGAAGCTTCTTGTGCCCGGTGAAGCTGGCCCCGGCGGAATAGGGGCAGGCGGCCAGCACGTGCTCGATGCCGTTCAGGAAGCACCACACGGCCGTCTCGTATTCGGTCAGGCGGCACAGGGGCTTGACCTTGCGCACGAACCTGCCCTCGGCGGGGCTCACGGGGCCCTGCCCGGCCAGATAGGCCTGGTCCCAGCGCAGGGTGTTGGCGAACAGGCGGGCCACCTCGTCGTCCAGGTTGTGGCCCGTGGCCAGCACGTTGTAGCCGTTCTCGTAGGCGAAGCGGTTGAACCAATGGCGCTTGATCTTGCCGCAGACCGAGCAGATGGGCCGGTTCACGCGCTTCTTGACCTCGGGGATGGGCAGGCCCTTCTCCGTGGTCTCCAGCACGTGCAGCTTGATGGAATGCGCGGCGCAGTAGGCCTCCACCGTGGAGCGCGCGCTCTGGGAGGAGACGGGGATGCCCAGGTCGATGTGCAGGGCCGTGACGTCGTACTCCAGCTTGGACAGGGCCAGCAGCAGACC
Organism: Fundidesulfovibrio agrisoli; assembly: GCF_022808715.1. Classification (GTDB taxonomy): domain Bacteria; phylum Desulfobacterota; class Desulfovibrionia; order Desulfovibrionales; family Desulfovibrionaceae; genus Fundidesulfovibrio; species Fundidesulfovibrio agrisoli. The sequence continues at coordinate 19,992 of NZ_JAKZKX010000030.1, read as the reverse complement.
CAGCGAGTCCTTGCCGCCGGAGACGGCCAGGAGCAGGCGGTCCTCCTTGGAGAACTGCTTGTGCTCGTGGATGCCCCGCTCCACCTGGCGCAGGAAATAGGTTTCGAAGCAGGAGGCGCAGAACCCGGTGTGATGGCTGGGCAGGCGGACCTGCGCCAGCTCGCTGCAGCGGCGGCACTTCACGGCGCTACCCCCTGGAGACCACGTGGCGGATGCGGATGTCGCCCTCGTGGCCTATCATGCGGTCGGGGGTGAGAAGCTCCCTGCCGCGGATCACCAAAACCTCGGTGGACTTGAGCCCCAGCCTGTTGAGCAGCTGCGTCACGGACTTGAGCGCCCGGAACTCCCGCTGCTCGCCTGTCGATTCAATGAGTACGCGAACCATGTGCGGCCTCTATCCCGGCCCGGGGCCGAGGGCAAGCCCGCCCGGCGCCGAAACGTATTGACCGGCCCCCTGATTTTGAGCATATTTTTAATGTGCCGGTGCGCGCGACGCGCCGGCCGCCGGAGGTCTCCATGGGTGCCAAGAAGGTTCTCGTCGTGGACGACGAAAAGCATATCCGCATGCTCTACCAGGAAGAACTGGAAAGCGACGGATACGTTGTGGCCACTTCCGACGGGGAGGAGCCCATCCTTTCAGTGCTGGAACGCGAAAAACCGGCGGTGGTCGTGCTGGACATCAAGCTCGGGCCCACGCGCTCGGGGCTTGACCTCCTGCAGGAGATTCGCGGCAAGGACCAGCTGATCCCGGTGATCCTCTCCACGGCCTACGACTCCTTCCAGCACGACCTCAAGTCCATCGCGGCCGACTACTACGTGGTCAAGTCGGTGGACCTCACGGAGCTCAAGTCCAAGGTGTCCCAGGCCATGGCCAAGGCCGCCGCCGGGGCCTGATCCCTCTTTCTCGTTCCGCAGTTCCCAGCGCCCGCCGCCGGTCCCATCGCCGGCGGCGGGACCGCTCCCAGCCAGCACACATCACGCGCCTGTCCGCCAGGCCCCGCGGGCAATATGGTCCGCAAGCCGCCATACCGCCGTCCCCGGAGCCCGGCCCGGCTTGCCCTTGGCCGGGCAACGTGGTAGCGCCCTGCCATGTTTCCCGATATGGGCCAATTCCTTCTCAAATTGGCCATCTTCGCCCCGCCTATGCTCATGGCCGTCACTTTCCACGAGGTCTCGCACGGGGTTGCGGCAGCCGCCCTGGGCGATCCCACGGCCAGGCTTGCGGGCAGGCTGACGCTCAACCCGTTCAAGCACCTGGACCCTGTGGGCCTGCTCGTGTTCGTCATCACCCAGATGATCGGCTGGGCCAAGCCCGTGCCCGTGGACTCCCGCTATTTCCGCAACCCGCGCAGCGGCATGGTGATCGTCTCCATCGCGGGGCCCGCGGCCAACTTCCTGCTGGCCGGGGTTTCGGCCCTGGCCCTGGGCGGGCTGGAGGCGGCCTTCCACGCTTGGCGCGACCCGTTCTGGCAGGCCAACCTGCTCACGCCGCTGCTCTACATGTGCGTGGCCAGCGTGCAGGTGAACCTGTCGCTGGGCGTGTTCAACCTGCTGCCCATCCCCCCGCTGGACGGCGGGCACATCCTGCTGGGCCTGCTGCCCAAGCGCCTGGCCTACGAGCTGGCCCTGCGCGAGCGCTGGGGCTTCATCGCCGTGCTCCTGCTGGCCATGAGCGGGGTGCTCGGGCGCATACTTTCCCCCGTGGTTACCTACCTCTACAACCTTCTGATCTGACCGAGCGAGCGAACATGACCGTCAACAAACGCATCGTATCCGGCATGCGCCCCACCGGGCCTTTGCACCTTGGGCATTATTTCGGCGTCCTGGACAGTTGGGTCGAACTGGCCAAGGACCACGAGTGCTTCTTCTTCGTGGCCGACTGGCACGCCCTGACCACCGAGTACGCCGAGCCGCAGAAGGTGAAGGGCTTCGTGCCCAGCCTCGTCACGGACTGGGTTGCCGCCGGGCTCGACCCCGCCAAGGTGGTCATGTTCCAGCAGTCCCAGGTGAAGGAGCACGCCGAGCTGCACCTGCTGCTCTCCATGATAACGCCCGTGGGCTGGCTGGAGCGCAACCCCACCTACAAGGACGTGCGAGACCAGCTCGACGGCACCAAGGACCTCTCCACCTACGGCTTCCTGGGCTACCCGGTGCTCATGGCCTCCGACATATTGATCTACAAGCCCACCCGCGTGCCCGTGGGCCACGACCAGCTGCCCCACCTGGAGCTGACCCGCGAAATCGCCCGGCGCGCCAACCACCTCTGGGGCGAGATCTTCCCCGAGCCCGAGGCCAAGCTGACCAAGGCCTCCAAGCTCCCCGGGCTGGACGGGCGCAAGATGTCCAAGAGCTACGGCAACGCCATCGCCCTCGGGGAGGACCTGGCCGGGGTGCGCAAGCGCATCACGCCCATGCTCACTTGCGTGAAGCGCGCCCGCCTCAAGGACCCCGGCGAACCCAACGAATGCAACCTCTACCCCTACCACCTGCTCTTCACGGACCCGCAGAAGTGCGAGGAGATCGCCGTGAGCTGCCGTGAGGCCAGCATCGGCTGCGGCGAGTGCAAGAAGATCATGGCGGACAACCTCTGCGCCTTCCTGGAGCCCTTCCAGCAGCGCCGCGCCGAGCTGGACAAGAACCCGGACCTGGCCTGGGACATCCTGCGCGACGGCAACGAGCGCGCCCGCGTGGCCGCCCGCGCCACCATCGAGGAACTGCGCGAGAAGCTGAACTTCAACTTCTAGCGCGTTCGCCCCACGATTGAATCAAAGCCCCCCGCCGCGAGGCGGGGGGCTTTTTTGCGGCCTACTGGCGATATCGAGCCAAGCCAGCGCCCGCGCGCAGCCGGGATGTTTCATGGTGGAGCATCCGCCAACACAGGCGGAACCGAGGCCCGCGCGCCGCCGAAAGTCAAGACGAATACCGGCTGGCGATATATGATTGCGCGTTGATATTCACGATAAAATATTCTATTTTCTCCCCACATAGCCCTATATGGGGTGAAAATTTCCGCCCCCTGCATATGATGTCCGAAAAACATCAGGCGGCAGCGCCGCCGCAGGAGGAGGACATGGCTTTCGAGGCAAGCTTGCTCAACATGCTCAGCAACGATGAAGAGGAAATCCCAGGGCAACTGCCGATCGGGTTTGGAACCCCAATCGGGATGGCCGACGACAGGAACCCTGGCCGCAACGAACTCATGCCATTCTGGGAGCCTGATGATCCGCAGGGGCCGGATCGCAGGCCCAGTGCCCCCGGGATATGGGGGAACCCCATGGGTTCAGGGAACACCCTGGGAGGCTTGGCCGGGCGGCTCCTCCCTGTGACGCCCTCGGACAGTTGGCCCGGCACCGGACAAAGCGCGCAGGGGCACTGGAGACCCCCTAGGCTGGCAATACCCGAGAGAACAGAACTACGGGGGGGTGTACACGCAGGCCAAACGTTGGATGAGCGGTGAGAGCGGCCCGGCGCACTATTACCCCACGGTGAAAAACCTGGCTGACCCGAACTATCGGCCAGACGCCCTGGAGTACATTGGGAGCGACAAAGACGTTCGACCTGGTGATATCGTTGTCTGGCATGGTGGAGAAAACAACGAACATCATACGGCGCTAGCAGTGGATGATGAATTCGTCATTTCGCCGGGTGCGGATCGGCTCAATGTTTTCCCTCGGAAAGATGTGATCAGGGGGGTGACGCCAATCATTAGACGCATGAGGTAGCGACTCACCATTTACCCTCGCCAGACAGATTGGCCAAGAAAGTGTCTGAGGTGAACTGACAACCGAGAATTCAAAACAAGCAGGCAGGGTGCCCTCAACTCCGGCCCCTGCCTGCTAAGAGTGGATCAATGAATAATTTGCCGAACAAAACCATTCAATGGCTTTGCTCCCACAAGCCTTACTTCTTCGTCAGCGCAGCCATATTGTTTGTGATCGTATTCATAGGTGCAATATTTGATATATTCATTACCAAGCACTTTGAAGTGTTAACGTGGGTCCGGCCAGGAATTATATTCGTAGCTACCCTTATCGCCATAGGGCTGCTTGATTTTTATAAAGTATTCTCAGGGAGACAAAACGTCGGCAACCTTGCCGTGCACATGACAATCTGGGGAATCCTTATTAACCCAACTGAACAATGCTTTCTGTGGCTGCATTATATTTTGAGAGTACTCGGAGTTCCTACAAACACTGGAGGCAAACTTGAAGTAGAAGCATTCAGCTCCAGTATGGCATATAGCTTGCGTGGAATACCAGGCACGTTAATCTACGCCGCCGTTTTCGGCGTGGCCATCGCCCTCCTGAACAGATCGGTGGTTTGGTACTTGCGCCGAAAGGATCGGGCAGCGGGCCGGGCATAGGCATCACAGTGGGCACGCTGCTCCGTGCGCCCGCCACGGTGTCCGCATCGGCACGAACAACGGCATCGCCAAAAACAGAAGGGCGCGGCCTGAGCCGCGCCCCCTCCCCCGCTTCGCCCTATTTCGGCTCCAGCGGGACGTTGATCTCGGTCAGCAACTCATCGGGCGGGGTCCTATCCGGGGTGTTCAGGTACACCTCGAAGCCGGGCCTGCCCGCGCTCACCCGGCCGGACTGGGGCAGCCACACCCCGTACAGCCACATGTACGTCTTCTCCAGCCCCGTATACGGCCCCTTGTGCACCACCGTGGCGTACTCCCCGCCGGGCAGCTCCGTGACGAAGGCCTCGGCGTCGCCCTCCACCTCCGGCCCCACGCTGACGCAGGCGTCGTAGCGCAGCAGCTCCGGCGCGGTGGCCCCGGGGTCGTCGTGGCCCACGCCGATGAAGCGCGTCTGCGGCCCGAACAGCCCGCGCGGCCCGGCCCAGGCCACCATGCGCTCCCAAGCCATCGTGGAGGACTCCATATACGGCCCCACGGCGCGGATGCAGGCCACGCGCAGGGGCTCCTTGCGGATGATGCTCACGTCCATTGTCTCGCCTCCTGTCTGTTGGCGGATGAAATCCTCGGGAAAGGGGAAGAACTGCCCCACGCGCTCCCTGCGGCGCCGGCGGGAGAACTCCCTGAAGCGGCTGGGGGCCTCGCCGTACTGGGCCTTGAAGGCCCGGGTGAAGGCCTCGGGGGCCTCGTACCCGGCCTCGAGGGCGATGTCGGTCACGCTGGCCGCGCCGAACTCCAGCCTGTGGGCGGCGCGGGTCAGGCGCAGGCGGCGGATGTGCGCGCCCAAGGTCTCCCCGGTGAGGCCCAGGAAAATCCTGTGGAAGTGGAAGGGCGAGAAGCCCGACACGCCCGCCAGCACGTCCAGGTTCAGCGTGGCGTCCAGGTTGCCCTGGATGTGGGCCAGCACCACGAGGATGGCCCGGCGGTAGTTGCGCGCCGTATCGTTCATGCGGGGTGTCTAGCACGAAGCATCACGCCCCGCCTGACGATTTTTGCTCACATCCGTATAATTCTGAAAATCAGCCTCACAGGTTCCCCAAAACCCCGCCCGGGTGTACCGCAATGCCATGAACGCTCCCTTAAGCGAAGCCGACCGCGAGAAACACGCGGCGGCCACCTCCTCCATCGTGGCGGCGCTGTTCCTCACGGGCATGAAGATCGCCGTGGGGCTGCTCACCAACTCCCTGGGCATCCTCTCCGAGGCGGCGCACTCGGGGCTGGACCTGCTGGCAGCGGGCGTCACCTGGTACGCGGTGCGCCAGTCCAGCCGCCCGGCGGACCGCAAGCACCCCTACGGCCACGGCAAGGTCGAGAACCTTTCCGCCCTGGTGGAGACGCTCCTGCTGCTCATCACCTGCGTCTACATCGTGCGCGAGGCCCTGGTACGGCTCTTCGGCGCGCCCGAGGCCGTGGAGGTCACCTGGTGGAGCTTCGGGGTCATGGCCGTGTCCATCGTCATCGACGTCACCCGCTCGCGCATGCTCAAGGCCGTGGCCGAGAAGCACAACAGCCAGGCCCTGGAGGCCGATGCCCTGCACTTCTCCACGGACGTCTGGTCCTCGGCGGTGGTCATCTTCGGTCTGGGCTGCGTCTGGGCCGGGCGGCTGCTGCCCGAGGGCTCGCCCGTGCGCGGCCTGCTGGAGCGCGCCGACGCCGTGGCCGCGCTGGGCGTGTGCGCCATCGTGGTCTGGGTCAGCATCCGGCTCGGACGCCAGGCCATCGACGTGCTGCTGGACGGCGGCTCCGAGAGCCTCACGGACCAGATCCGCCAGGCCGTGCTGGACATCGCCGGGGTGCGCGGGGCCGGACAGGTGCGGGCGCGGCTCTCCGGCCCGTCGGCCTTCGTGGACCTCACCCTGGACATCTCGCGCCAGGCCAGCTTCGAGGAGGCCCACCGCATCGGGGCCCGCGTGGAGGACGCCGTGAAGCAGGTGGTGCCCGGGGCGGACGTGCTGGTGCGCCTGACCCCCGTGGCCAGCGAGGAGACGGACCTTTTCGAGACGGTGCGCGGCGTGGCCGCCTCCAAGGGCATGGGCGTGCACGGGCTGCGCGCCCACCAGACGCCCTCGGGCACGCACCTGGAGATGCACGTGGAGGTGCCCGACGACCTCAGCCTGCACCGCGCCCACGAGTTGGTGACCGACCTGGAGGCCGCCGTGCACGCGCGCATCCCAGGGCTTACCATCGCCAGCCACATCGAGCCCGTGGGCGGCGGCGACCTGCGCACCGACGCCGAGGCGGACCAGTCGGAGGACATCCGGGAAAAGGTGGAGAAGCTGGTGGCCGACACGCATGGCGTCAGCGACTGCCACGGCGTGGCCGTGCACAAGGTAGGCGGCTCCTACTCGGTGAGCTTCCACTGCCGCATGGCCCCGGAGTCCTCCATCAGCCAGGCCCACGAGATGACAGCCCGGCTGGAGAACATGGTGCGCGCCGAGGTGGAGGGCATCGGGCGCGTGATAATCCACGTGGAGCCGGAAGAAGAGAAGGACGTGGTGATCGACTAGGGAGAGGAAGACAGGAAAGGGGGCAGGAGGAGAGAGATGCCGCCGGCGGCCAAAGGAACTTCGTTCCTTTGAAATCATTCTCTAACAACAAATTTTACACACTATCGACATGCAACACACATCCTACGATTTTGATGAAGTCATCTACCTGATAAAGAGCCAGTACAAATGGTGCAAAACAATCACCATTGACGGAATGAATGGATGCAGAAAATCAACTTTAGCAAGGAAAATATGCGGCTCGCTTTCCTTAGATTGGATCGAGGTCGACTCATACGTTTCCAAGCAGCTTTGCAACGGGGACAAATACTACGAGATTCTGAATCTGAATAGGCTACGCGACTCAGTGCTAAAGGCTAAAAAACTCAACGGTGGGTTCGTCCTAGACGGGGTATGCACTCTGGAAACCATTGCCCAACTTCGCATGACACCAGATTTAACTATTTACATCGACAGATGTGACATCGCTACAATACGCAATGAAATAAAGTATTGCTCACACCTTGAAACAGAACCAACTGACAATCCACACATCCTTCACATGCTTATCTCTAAATACCACAAGCAATACCACCCAAAAACAACAGCAAATATCGTGTACATCTGGGAGAATCGTGACTGCGAAATCTATTGAATAGCGGCACAACACTACACGGAACTCCGACCCAATAACCCATCATGCGGGCAATTCGATACACTCAATCACAAAAAAATGCCCGCCTACTTCCCCCGCCGGAGCTGGTACTTCGCCACGGCCGAGTTGTGCTCGTCCAGGGTCTTGGAGAACTGGTGCGTGCCGTCGTTTTTCGAGACGAAATACAGGTAGTCGTGCGCCTCGGGGTTGGCCGCCGCCTTGAGCGATTCCAGCCCGGGGTTGCAGATCGGTCCGGGCGGCAGGCCCGGGTGCTGATAGGTGTTGTAGAGGTTCTTGGGATCGTCCAGGTGGGAGCGCTTGATGTTGCCGTCGAACTTCTCCCCAAGGCCGTAGATGATGGTCGGGTCGGTCTGCAGGAGCATCTTCTTGGCCAGGCGGTTGGCGAACACCCCGGCAATCCTGCCGCGCTCCCCGGCCTGCCCGGTCTCCTTCTCCACGATCGAGGCCAGGGTCACGGCGTCGAACAGGGCTTTCCCGTCAGGCGCGCCCTGGGGCCAGACCTTGGGCAAATTCTTCTGGAACTGGGCCAGCATGGCCTCCACCACCTGTCTCGGGTCGCTGCCGGGCTTGCGCGTGAAGCGGTACGTCTCCGGGAAGAGGAAGCCCTCGGCGCTCTGCGCTGGCACCCCGTATTTGACCAAAATCTCCGGGTCGCGCGCGAGCTTCACGAAGCTCTCGGCCGAGCCCATGCCCGCCTGCTCCACCAGCTTGGCTATCTGGCGCAGGGTTAAACCTTCGGGAACTGAAACCTTGTAGAGGATGGCCTGCCCGCTCGCCAGCAGGTCCAGCACCTTCTGGGGCGTCAGGCCCGTGTTCAGCTGGTACTCGCCCGCCTTGAGCTTCACGTCCTGCCCGGAATAGCGCGCCAGCAGCTTGAAGGCGAACGGGTCCGTGACCACGCCCTCCTTGTGCAGCATGCCCGCGATCTGCTCGAAGCCCATGCCCTGCTCGATCTGCACGCGCACGTCGCGCCCCGGCGTCTCGGGCTGGGTGGTCAGGAAACGGTGGCCCTGCCAGGCCACGTAACCGGCGGCGGCAAGGACGAACAGCGCAAGTACGGCCAGGATGCGCCTCAGCATGGGGTCAGACCTCTTGAGCGGGGCGCGCGCAATCCGGCGCGGCCAGGAAGGATTCCAGAATCAGCACGGCGGCGCGCTGGTCCAGCACGGCCTTGCGCTTGTGGGGCTTCACCCCGGCGGCGCGCAGGTCGTCCATGGCCGATTCGCTGGAGAGCGTCTCGTCCATGAGCAATACGGGCGCGGCCACGCGCCGGGCCAGGCTGCGGGCGAAGTTCACGGCCTGGCGCGCGGTCAGGCTGTCGCGGCCCTCGGCCGGGGCGGGCCAGCCCACCACCACGCGCTCCACGCCTTCGCGCTCCACCAGGGAGACCAGCCGGGCGAACAGCTCGTCGCGGCCCTCCCGCTGGATGGTTTCCAGCGGGAAGGCCATGGAGCCGTTCGGGTCGGTGACGGCCAGGCCCACGCGCTTGAGCCCGAAGTCGATGCCGAGGGTGCGCATCAGCGGTTGTCCGAGACCCCCGCGAAGCTCAGCACGCGCTTGCGCCCCTCCACCTTGGCGTGGGTCAGGGCCTTGCGGAACATGCGCTTCCACTTGGGCCCGTCCACCATGGCGGCCAGGTACTCCAGGGCGTGGTACACGCTCTGCTTGCGGCCCATGCGCAAGAGGCAGCGCTTGATGCCGATCTTGCAGGAGGGGCAGCCCACCACGATGGGCTGGGATTCGCTCGGGGCGTCGCCCAGGTCCTTGGTCAGCTGCTCCTGCTTGCGCTGGCGGATGCGGTTGTAGATGTCCGGGCTGGTCATGGCCCCAAGGCCCGATTCGGCGCAGCACCCGGGCGAGATGTCCACCTTGGCGCCGGTCAGGGTGGCCAGGGCCTGGCGATAGATCTCGGGGGCCTTGGCCAGGGGCACGCCCTGCCATTCGGCGTGGCAGGCCGCGTGGTAGATCAGGCGCGAAGGCACGGCGAAGCGGGTGTCGCTGCGCTCGGGCATGCGCTCCATGAGGAACTGCACCACGTCGAAGTGCGGGATCTTGCCGCCCGCGATGACCTCGATGTCGTAGTCCGACAGGGTCTCGCGGCAGGTGCCGCAGGCGGTGAGCACGGCCTGGGGCGTCACGCCCTCGTTGGCGGCCTTGACGAACAGCTCGCCGATGCCCTCGATGTTGCGGGCGCGGTTCTTGCGGTAGGCGTCCTGGTAGCCGGAGGACAGCAGCGGGTAGCCGCAGCACATGTGGCGCTCGGGGATGATGACGCTCACCCCGGCGCGCAGCAGCAGGTGCACGGAGGCCATGCCGATGGTGCGCCAGAACAGGGCCGCGCCGCAGCCCGGGAAGTAGAACACGGCCTCGCCCATGGGCTTCTCGGGGATGAAGATGCCCCCCTTCTCCAGCTGCAGGGCGTCGGCCAGGTTCTTGAAGCCGGTCACCGGGCCGGATCCGTGCAGCAGCGGAGTATTGATGCGGCTGCGCCACGGCCCGGGAAGCAGGCCCACCAGATGGTTGCCCACGGCCTGGCCCCAGGCGGCGGCCTTGGCCATCCTGGGCGCGCGCTCCTCGGGCTTCTCGGCCACGAAGTGCAGCACCTTGGACTTGATGGGGTGGCCGCCCGCGCCCTTCTCCTCGATGAAGGCGCGCATGTCCAGGATGGCCCCGGAGGTCTTGATCTTCACCGGGCAGGCCCCGGTGCACTTGCCGCAGGTGGTGCAGCGCTCGGTCATCTTGCGCAGGCTGTCCAGCAGGCGGGCGCTCGGCCTGCCGTGGTGCACCTGGGAGTAGTAGATGGCCTCGATGATCGCGCCCAGGCTGATGTTCTTGTTGCGCGGATGATAGATCAGCCCGCTCTCCGGGTGGTACATGGGGCAGACCTGCTTGCACTTGCCGCAGCGGGTGCAGACCTGCACGTTGGTGAGCAGGTTGATGAGCTTGTCCTTGTCCGGCAGGGCGGTCTTCTTGATGTCGCGGATGAGCCGGTTGAAGGAGAAGGTGTAGGGCTCCACGTCCAGCTCGCGGGTCACGAGCTTGCCCGGGTTGAGGATGTTCTTGGGGTCCACCTTCTGCTTGTAGGCGCGCAGGGCCGCGATCTTGTCCTCGGGCAGGAAGGCGATCTTGGTGATGCCGATGCCGTGCTCGCCCGAGACCGCGCCGCCCAGCTCCATGACCTTCTCGAACACCTTGTCCGCGGCCTCGTGTGCCTGAGCCAGCATCTCGGGGTCGTTGGAGTTCACGGGCAGGTTCACGTGGCAGTTGCCGTCGCCGGCGTGCATGTGGTTGGCCACGATGATGCGCCGGGCCAGCATGTCCTGGTAGATGGCCTCGATCTCGTTGTAGAGCTTGGGGTAGCGGGTCTTGAGGTCCGTGAAGAAGTAGTAGCTCTGGACCTCGAGCTCCTGGTCGTTGAGCTCGTCCTTGGTGCGGATGCCCCGCAGGATCTCGGCCGCGAACTGCATCTCCATGGAGATGAACTCGTCGGAATCCGGGAAGCCGGGCAGGCGCGTGGCCTCCTGCAGGGCCTTGCGGTAGCTCTTGGCCAGGTAGAGCAGGTTCAGCTCCTCCAGGAAGTCCGCGAACTCGGGGATCACGTCCAGGGGGATGACCACGTCCTCGTTGATCTTGAAGCCGGAAGTGCGCTTGGCGATGGCGGAGAGCTTGTGGCGGTCCTCCCAGAAGAGTTCGGCCTCCTTCTCGTCGCGGGCCACGAAGGCGTCCACGCCCTCGTGCCGGTTGGCGATGGCCACGATCTCCTCCACGGCCTTCTCCAGGGCGGGCAGGTCGTTGCCGTCGAGCTGGAGCGTGAGCACGCTGATGGGGTCGCCCTCGTACTGGGTGGACTTCTTGGAGTATTCGATGGCCTTGACGTACTTGGCGTTGAACTCCTCCAGGGCGGAGATCTTCACCAGGTCGCCCTCCTGGCGGATGCGGTCGCGCAGGCCCACGACGCCCTGGATGGTCAGCATGGCGTTGTGCATGGAGCGGCCGAAGAACTCCAGCACCAGCACCTTGGAGTGCCTGAGCTTCTCGTAGCAGATGAAGCAGGCCTCGGTGATGACGCCGTCCACGCCCTCCTTCTGCATGCCGGGCAGGCCGCCCAGGTACTTGTTGGAGACGTCCTTGCCGAGGCCCGGGCCGCGGATCTCCGCGCCGTCGAGCTCCACGGTGTCCAGCACCTTGCCGCGCTGGTCCACGATCTCGAAGCGCGCCGTCTCGGTGGGGAGGATCTTGTGGCGGGGGTGATCCACGCGCCTGATCTCAACCACGCGGGCGTCCGGCGTGACCATCTTGTAGGAGAGCAGGTTGTCGAGCGTGGTGCCGTATTCGAAGGCGTAGGGGCCGCCCGCGTTCTCCGAGATGTTGCCGCCGATGGAGGACGAGGCCTTGGAGGCCGGGTCCACCGTGAGCAGCAGGCCCTTCTGCGATGCGGCCTGGATGGCCTGCAAGGTGATGACGCCCGCCTGCACGCACAGGGTGCGGGCGTCGGCGTCCACGGAGAGCACCTGCTTGAGCCTGGTCAGCGAGAGCACCACGGTGCGCAGCCGGGAGGGCACCGCGCCGCCGGTGCAGCCCGAGCCGCCCCCGCGCGGGATGATGGCGAAGCCCATCTCGCCCGCCAGCTCCATGATGCGCTGGACGTGCTCGGTCCTGTCGGGGGCCAGCACCATCAGCGGCAGCTGCATGCGCAGGTCCGTGGCGTCGGTGGAGCACTCCACCATGTTGTGCGGCCCGTCCAGGATGGCCTTGTCGTCCAGAAACTCGGAGACGCGGCTCTTGAGGTCCGCCCGGAACTGCTCGTCCGCGTCGAAATCCTTCCAGAAGGCCTTGATGGCCCCGGCCAGCAGGCGGAAATACTCGGGCGTGAGCATGGTCTGCGTCTGTTCCAGGCGCTTCTCCACGGATTCGCGCACGTCGGCGGGGTCGATGAAGGGGTTGTAGCGCACCAGGAAGAGCTCGCTGGCCAGCGAGACTGCGACCTCCTGGATGTCCTCGGGCCAAGTGCCGAATTCGCGTTCGCCGACGCCCAGAACCCTGGGAACCAAACGGCTGAGCGGGATCGATATATGTGGCTGCTTTTCTGGCATGGGGAGATTACCTGCAATCAAAGGTGGGAAGGCACGTAGATGTATTACCGCTCCGCGCGGTTGGCAAGGCGTTTCCTGGCCCCCGCCGACGGGGTTTTTTGATGATTTTGTGCAAACGGGAAACAGAGGGCCGGGCGGATCATGGCCCATCCGGGCCGCGCAGTCCGTCGCCCTGCGGACAGCCGTGGAAGAAACCCCGCCCGTGGGGCGCAATCAGCAGCCCAGCGATGTGTCGCGGGAGAAAACGCGGGAACCGGGAGAATGGCGGAATGGCGGGGAACAACCGCAGCCAGCCCGGGCCATGGGCGCAAACAAGGGCCGGAACCGCTTTGCGGCCCGGCCCGGTACGTTCGCGCCCCTTCGGGGTCAGGCGGAAGGCCTTCCTACAGGTTCAGGAAGTAGTCGCTGCCGCACACGGGGCAACAGGTGTGCTCGCCGGCCAGGGCGCCGCATTTGGCGCACTTCTTCTCGCCGGGAGGGTTGCCGGGGTTGGGCTCGCCGCAGATGCGGCAGCGGGTGAAGTCGGGGTCGTTGGACACGTTGCATTTGGGGCATATCCATTCGGGCTTCTTGTCGGTCATGCTGCGCCTCCGTTGTCGGTGAGGGAAGTTACGCCACATTAGCCGCAATCAGCCCCCAGGACAACGCCCGAAAACGAAAAATGCGCCAGAGGAATCATCCCCGGCGCGAAACGTCTTGGATCGGGCCTGAACTGCGCCCGGCGCGGCGGAAACTCAGCTGGAGGCGGCTGCTCCGTTCTGCACGGGGGCGAGCCGGAAACGGCGCAGGGCGCCCGCCTTGGCGATGATCTGCTCCTCGCGCCAGACCTCCTGCAGGTAGTGCCAGACGGCGTCCAGGGGCACGTGGGAGCGCAGGTACTCCTCGCAGCGGGAGAAGCTGTAGTGGTGCGCCACCGCGCGGCTGACCACGGCGGTTTTGCACTTGTTGGCGGCCAGCACCATGTTCACGGCCTGCTCGTCCGAGACGGGGAGCCCCGGCAAGGGCTGCGTGGGCAGGGGCAGCACGGCCTCCATCAGGCGCGCGTCGAAGACCACGCAGTTGATGCTGGCGAACCCGGAGTAGAAATAGGGCTGGGGGTCGCCGGCCAGGAAGTTCTGCACGAAGTCCTCCCGCACGACCTTCTCCCACATCCAGCGGTGGTAGACCCAGTTCTCCTCCACAAGGCCGCCGTCGTACATGGCGCGCTCGGCCGGGTAGGCGGTCTTGAGGTGGCGGCCCAGGGCGTAGAGCCCATGGGGGGAGACGGGGCACAGCGCGCTGACCAGGGGCACGTCGCGGCTGAAGGAGTGGAAGCGGTATCCCTCCAGCAGGTGCTCCAGCCAGCGCGGGGTCACGAAGACGTCCTCGTCGAGCTTGACCACCACGTCGTCGCGGTGGCGCTCAAGAATCTCGTTCTGAACGGTATTCACGGCGGGCATGAGCCCGCGCGGGGAGCAATGGATGACCTCAACCCCCGCGTGGGTGTGCATGAAGCGGTTGAGGATGGCGGCGTGGTCCGGGCTGACGGCGTTGGCCACGATGTAGATCTTCTTGAACCGGGCCAGGTTGGTGAAGCGTTCCAGGCAGCGCAGGCTGAGGAGGAAGCAGTCGAGCCTGTGCGACGTGAGCAGCATCAGCACCGGGCGGACGGCGGCGCGGTTCGCCCGCAATGGCACTATCTTGTTCATGTTTCAGCCTATCCTTGGCCGAGAGGTTGCAATCCAAGCGACTCCGCCCATCTTATCGGATCAACAGGGCCGGACTTTAGGGGCGGACGAAAAAAAATTTCAGCCCTTCCCGCGCGGGGCCAAAAAGTGGCTCCCGGCGTGCTTGACAGGGCTTCCGTTCCGAGGCTAAGGCTTTGGCATCCGATAGGGACGGTCGGCCTGCTTTTGCAACCGTCTGATTTTATTGTGATAATCGGGTGCACTTACCCCCTGGGGTGGCGTTCCCGCCAATACGGCCAAAAAAACCAAACGTGAGAGTGGAGGTTACGACCATGGGCTACAAGGTCACTGTTGACGAAGAAAAGTGCACCGGCGACGGCGAATGCGTGGACGTGTGCCCCGTTGAGGTTTACGAGCTGCAGGACGGCAAGTCCGTCGTCGTGAACGAAGAAGAGTGCCTGGGCTGCGAATCCTGCGTCGAAGTCTGCGACCAGGACGCCATCACCGTCGAGGAAGAATAGTCCCTTCCCCGGTTTTCTTTCAGGCGGGAGCGCGCCCTAGCGGCGCGCTCCCGCCTGCTTGTTTGCTCTTGCCCCCGCCGGGGGCGAACTTATATCACTGGCTGCCGCCGACGCGGCAGGGAGACGACGTGATAGAAGCCGACTTTTCCGACATCTTCGCCGATTACGAAGCACTGGTGGCCGAAGTGGACGCCGTGTTCGACAAGGTCAAGGCCGCCTGCCCCGAGCAGGTGCGCTGCGAAGTGGCCTGCGCCGACTGCTGCCACGCCCCATTCGACGTGAGCCTGGTTGAGGCCCTGTACCTCAACACCCAGTTCAACAAGCGCTTCCCCAAGGGCGACTCCCGCTACCTGCTCACCGAAGCTGCCAACCGCTCCGACCGCGAGCACTACCGCCTCAAGCACAAGGCCTGGAAGGCCGTGAAGGCCGGGGTGCCCGAGGAGCGCATCATCGAGGATTTCGCGCGCGAGCGCATCCGCTGCGCCCTGCTCGCCGACGACAACCGCTGCCAGATGTACGACGCCCGCCCCGTGACCTGCCGCCTCTACGGCGCGCCGCTCAACGTGGCCGGCAAGCTGCGCGTGTGCGGCAAGTCCGGGTTCGAGCCCGGCGGCAAGTACCCGGCGGTGAACATCGCCAAGCTGCAGGAGCGGCTGCTGGAACTCTCCAGGCGCGTGGCCGAGCGCGCGGGCAGCAAGGAAGCCTACGTGGGCGAGATGCTGGTGCCCGTCTCCATGGCCATGCTCAGCAGCTATGACGAGGAATTCTTCGGCCTCAAGGAGACCAAGGAGGACTGATCGTGGCGGTAAGCCCCCTCACCCCCGAGGAAGAGGCGCAGAAACGCGCCATCTACGAAAGCATCCCGCCGCGCAGGCGCAAGTTCATCGACAAGCTGGGCTACGACAACTGGGACCCCTTCCAGAAACCCTTCGAGCCCATCGACATGCGCATCGACACCACCAAGCGCACGTCGCAGCAGCTGATGAACGACTTCATCAAGAGCGTGCCCGCGGGCACGGCCACCGGCACCGACTACTCCGCCGGGGCCTGGGAAATGTGCGTTGGGGTGGTCAACAACGCGGAGCGCTTCAGGGGCATGTACGACTTCGTGCTGTGGTACTCCAAGCTCCTCGAAAACGACAAGGGCCTCTAGGCCTTCACGGAAACACACAATCGGGGTGATCCAATGGTCCAATACGCCGACAACATCGACGACCACATCGCAGGCCTGGAAGAGAAGCTGCGCAAGAACGACCAGTGCGCCTCCTCCCACTACAACCTGGGCGTGGCCTACATCTCCAAGCGCCGCTACGAGGACGCCAAGACCTGCTTCGTGCGGGCGGCCGAGCGCTCCCCCACCATGGCCGAGGCCTACGTGCAGCTGGGCGGCCTGGCCATGAACGATGGCGACATCGAGGCCTGCCTGCGCTACAACACCGCCGCGGTCAAAGCCCGCGCCCGCTTCGCCGTGCCGCACGGCAACATCGGCTTCTGCCTGCTGCAGATGGGCGACGTGGAGAAGGCCATCAAGGCCCTGCGCCAGGCCGTCAAGCTGGACTCCCAGTTCGTGCAGGCCTACGGCACCCTGGGCAGCGCCCTGTTCATGGCCGGGGAGATCGACGAATCCATCGAAATGAGCAGCCGCGCCGTGGAGCTGCACCCCAAGTTCGGCCCGGCCTGGAACAACCTGGCCCTGGCCTACCTGGAGAAGGGCGAACCCGCCAAGGCCAAGGAGTTCGTGGCCCGCGCCCAGGAGTGCAACTTCGAAGTGCACCCCGGGCTCATCGCGGACATCGAGGCCGCGCTGAAGGCCTAGCGCCTTCCTTCCATCCGAAAGCAAAAACGGGCTCCGCCACACGGCGGAGCCCGTTTTTTTCATGCTTTGCCGGCCGCTCAGCCCAGGAGCGCGTCGAGGTTCTTGAAGCAGTTGAGCCAGCCGTAGGTGTACTCGTCGCGCAGGCCGGGTGTGATGAAGCGGTCGTGGACGAGGCCCAATTCCGTGCCGCCGCCCTTTGCGGCGAAGGTCACGGTGACGAGGGTCTCGGGCATCACCTCGCCGGTGAGCTTGTTGTGCCAGTTCCAGGTGAAGGCGAGCCTCTCCCCTGGGACGAGCTCGCGGTACTCGCCGGTGGCGTAGCCGGACACGTCGTTGTTCTCGATGCGCCCGGCCATGTCCAGGCGGAACTCCCCGCCGGGCTTGGCCTCCACCTTGGCCTCCGCCTTGAAGCTGTCGTGGGGCAGGAGCCAGCGCTTGAGCTGGTCCGCGCCGGTCCAGGCCTCGTAGACCCTGCCCGGTTCAGCCTTGAAGATCCTGGTCATTTCGAGCTTGAACGTCTCGGTCATGATAGTCTCCTTTCCTGGAAGGCTTCGGCGGCGAACCGCCGCCACTCCCCCTCCTCGCACTTACCTCCCGGCCATGGCGCGCAGCCTGCGGATGCGCTCCTCGGTGGGCGGGTGGGTGGAGAACAGCCCGGAGATGCCCCCGCCGCTGAGCGGGTTCACGATGAACATGCTCTCCGTGGCCGGGTTGGCCCCCTGCATGGGCACGGCGTGGGCGTAGTCGTCGAGCTTCTTGAGCGCGCCTGCCAGGGGCAGGGGGTTGCCCGCCAGCTTCGCGCCGGTCTCGTCCGCAAGGTACTCGCGGGAGCGCGAGATGGCCATCTGGATGAGCATGGCCGCGATGGGGGCCAGGATGGCCATGAAGATGGCCCCGAGGCCGCCGCCACCGCCCTCGTCGTCGCTTGAACGCCCCATGCCGAAGATGGCGCCCCACTTTATCATGCTGGCAAGGCTGGTGATGGCCCCGGCAACGACCGAGGCCACGGTCTGCACCAGGATGTCGCGGTTCTTGATGTGGCCCATCTCGTGGGCCAGCACGCCCGCCAGCTCGTCCGGGCTCACCAGGCGCAGGAGCCCCTCGGTGACGGCCACGGCGGCGTTCTCCGGGTTGCGGCCCGTGGCGAAGGCGTTGGGCTGCTCCTGGGGGATCAGGTAGACCTTGGGCATGGGCAGCCCGGCGTTGCGGGCCAGTTGGCCCACCAGGTCGAACAGGCCCGGGGCGTCGGCCTCGGTGAGTTCCTGGGCCTGATACATGCGCAGCACGATCTTGTCGGAGAACCAGTAGCTGCCCACGTTCATGACGAGGGCGAGCCCGAAGGCGATGATCATGCCGCCTCGCCCGCCCATGGCCGAGCCCATGAGCACGAGAACGGCGGTCAGGACGCCCAGCAGCAGGGCTGTCTTGATCTGGCTGGTCATTGCTCTCTCCTCCTGGAGGGAATGTGTCTGTTTGGCTTGCAAAAGGGGACGCGCGGAGCGCGCCTGCGGCGTTCCCCCTGGGGGCAACGCCGCAATGGAGGCAGGGGTGTCATGCGATGTGGATGCGGCGGCAGCGGGCTTCCTGCCTTTCCTTGGGCAGGGTGATCTCGAGTAGGCCGTTCCTGAAGACGGCGGCCACACCGGCGCGGTCCACGCCCTTGGGCAGGGCGAAGCGCCTGGCGAACGGGCCGTAGGAGCGCTCCAGGGAGTGGTACACGCCCTCGCCCTCGCAGATCTTCTCGAAGCGGCGCTCGCCGTAGACCCAGAGGGTGCGCGTCTTGACCTCCACGGCCACGTCCTCGCGCTCCACGCCGGGCAGCTCCACGGTGATGACGAAGGCCTGGGGCGTCTCAAGCACGTCGGCGGAGGGAGCCCAGAAGTAGGCCTTGTCCGCCACGGACTTGGGGGCCCGCCCCTTGCGGGCGGATTCGTTGAGGATGTGGTCCAGCTCGGCTTTCATGTCGGCCAGACCCATCCAGGGGTTCCAGTTCAGCTTGGCCATCCGGTTTCACCTCGTTCGACCGCGGCCCCGGACGAGGCCGCGCGATATTCTGGTGAGGTAAGCACTTGGCTATTTGTGTCAAGGAGCTAGGGCTTGGCCTGGCGCTCCCCGGCTTCCCATTTGGAGAGCTCCACGGCTTCCTCCACCAGCATGATGGGGATGTCTTCGCGGATGGGGTAGACCACGCCGCAAGGGGCGCAGGCCAGCCCTTCGCCCTGGGCGGCCGGGGCGAGCGCGCCCTTGCATTTGGGACAGGCCAGGATTTCGAGCAGCTGGGGCGAAATGGACATGGTACGATGCCTCCGGTGTGATGTACGCGCTTCATACTCCAGCTTCGCCCCGCGCTCAAGGCTTGCGTTGACGCCCGGGTTCTTTGCCCCTAGCCTCCGCTCATGGGCCCCATCGATCTGCACACCCACACCAGCTTCTCCGACGGCGAGTTCCCGCCGGGCGAGCTGGTGTGCAAGGCCGCCGAGGCCGGGCTCGGCGCGCTGGCCATCACCGACCACGACACCATGGACGGTCTTGACGAAGCCCTGGAGGCCGGGGCCGAAACCGGCATGGAGGTGGTGCCCGGGTGCGAGCTTTCCGTCAGTTTCCAGGGCCGCACCATGCACGTGCTCGGGCTGTGGGTGCGCCACCGCGAGGCGGACGCCCTGCGCGCCGCGCTGGCGGGCATCCTGGGCGGGCGCGAGGCGCGCAACCAGTACATGGTGGAGAAGCTGCGCTCGCTGGGCATGGACATCGACTACCAGCAGCTGCTGGACTCGGCCCAGGGCACGGTGGGCAGGCCGCACATGGCCCGCATCCTGGTGGAGCGCGGCGCGGTGAAGAGCTACGAGGCCGCCTTCCGCAAATACCTGGGCCGCCAGGGCCTGGCCTACGCCCCCAAGCCGAGCCTGCCCCTGGAGGTGGCCGTTGCCTCCCTGCACGAGGCCCGGGCCACCGTGGCCCTGGCCCACCCCTACCTGCTGGGCGTGAGCGGCCGCCCCCTGGAGGAGTTGGTCCGCGCCTGCAAGGAAATCGGCGTGGACGCCCTGGAGGCCTACTACACCGACCACTCCCAGACCCGCACCCGCGAATACATCGAGCTGGCCCGCAGGCTGGACATGGGCGTGTGCGGCGGGTCGGACTTCCACGGCCGGGCCAAGCCCGGCGTGAGGCTGGGAGCCGGGCGCGGGACGCTGCGGGTTCCCTATGAAGTTCTGGAGGACTTGAAGGCCCGGCGCGAGGCCAAGGGGCTCTGGACCTAGACGGCCGCCCTCCCCCGCACCCTAAATGGGATTCCAAAGGGAGGAACTCCCTGTGG
>NZ_JAKZKX010000003.1 GCF_022808715.1 Fundidesulfovibrio agrisoli | reverse complement strand
CCTTCGCGGATGGCGAAGCGCAGACCGGTCTCCATGGCGATGGGGGCGATGAGCTCGACGTTGAAAGTGGCGTTATCGCCAGGCATGACCATCTCCACGCCTTCGTTCAGGGTCACCACGCCGGTGACGTCCGTGGTGCGGAAGTAGAACTGCGGACGGTAGCCCGAGAAGAACGGGGTGTGGCGGCCGCCCTCTTCCTTGTTCAGGATGTAGACCTCGGCCTTGTACTTCTTGTGCGGGGTGATGGAGCCGGGCTTGGCCAGAACCTGGCCGCGCTCCACGTCCTCACGCTTGATGCCGCGCAGCAGCACGCCGACGTTGTCGCCGGCCTGGCCCTGGTCGAGCAGCTTGCGGAACATCTCGACGCCCGTGCAGGTGGTCTTCACGGTCTCCTTGATGCCGACGATGGCGACTTCCTCGCCGACCTTCACGGTGCCGCGCTCGACACGACCGGTCACGACGGTGCCGCGGCCGGAGATGGAGAACACGTCCTCGATGGGCATCAGGAAGGGCTTGTCGATGTCGCGCTGCGGCTCGGGGAAGTAGGAGTCGCAGGCGTCCAGAAGCTCGAAGATCGGGGCGGCGTCGGGGCTCTTGACGTCGTCGGTCTCCAGGGCCTTCAGGGCGGAGCCCTTGATCACCGGGATGTCGTCGCCGGGGAAGCCGTACTTGGTCAGCAGCTCGCGGACTTCCAGCTCCACCAGCTCCAGCAGTTCGGCGTCGTCCACCAGGTCGCACTTGTTCATGAACACCACCAGGTGGGGCACGCCGACCTGACGGGCGAGCAGGATGTGCTCACGGGTCTGGGGCATGGGGCCGTCGGTGGCGGCGACCACCAGGATCGCGCCGTCCATCTGGGCGGCGCCGGTGATCATGTTCTTGATGTAGTCGGCGTGGCCGGGGCAGTCCACGTGGGCGTAGTGACGGGTCGCGGTCTGATACTCAACGTGCGCCGTGGAGATCGTGATGCCGCGCTCCTTCTCTTCGGGAGCCTTGTCGATCTGGTCGAAGGCCACGTACTCGCCGAAGCCGCGCATGTGCGACAGCTTGGTGATGGCGGCGGTCAGCGTGGTCTTGCCGTGGTCGATATGACCGATGGTGCCGATGTTGACGTGCGGCTTATTGCGCTCGAATTTGGCCTTACCCATGGTGTCCCTCTATTTCTTCTTGATGATTTCTTCGGCCAGGCTGGCAGGAACCTGCTCGTAGTGGTCGAACTGCATGGTGAACGTGGCGCGGCCCTGGGTGCGCGAGCGCAGGTCCGTGGCGTAGCCGAACATGTTGGAGAGCGGCACGTGGGAGCGGATGACCTGCGACCCGGCACGCGCTTCGAGGTTCGACACGCGGCCGCGGCGGCCGTTGAGGTCGCCCATGACGTCGCCGAGGTGCTCCTCGGGGGTGACGACCTCCACGCTCATGATGGGCTCGAGCAGCACAGGCCCGGCGGCGCGGCAGGCTTCCTTGAAGGCCTGCGAACCGCAGATGTAGAACGCCTGTTCGGAGGAGTCCACTTCATGGTAGGAGCCGAAGGTCAGATTGATCTTGATGTCGACCACGGGGAAGCCAGCCAGCACGCCGGACTTCATGGCGTTCTGGATGCCCTTGTCCACCGCGGGGATGTATTCCTTGGGTATGACGCCGCCAACGATGGAGTTGACGAACTCGTATCCGCCGTCTTCCTTGGGACCAACCTCGAGGACAACATGCGCGTACTGGCCGCGGCCGCCGGTCTGCTTGACGTAGCGGTTTTCATGCTTGATCGACTTGGTGATGGTCTCGCGGTAGGCGACCTGGGGGGCGCCTACGTTGGCGTTCACGTTGAACTCGCGCATCAGGCGGTCGACGATGATCTCCAGGTGCAGCTCGCCCATGCCGGCGATGAGGGTCTGGTTGGTCTCCTCGTCGGTCTTCACGCGGAAGGAAGGATCTTCCTTGGCCAGCTTGACCAGGGCCTGGGACAGCGTGTCGCGGTCGGCCTTGGTCTTGGGCTCGATGGCCACCTCGATGACCGGCTCCGGGATGTTCAGCGACTCGAGCACGACGGGGTGCTTCTCTTCGCAGAGGGTCTCACCGGTGGAGGTCAGCTTCAGGCCGACGGCTGCGACGATATCGCCGGCGTACGCTTCCTTGATGTCCTCACGCTTGTTGGCGTGCATCTTCAGCAGGCGGCCGATGCGCTCCTTCTTGCCGGTGGCGGCGTTGAGCACGGTCATGCCGGACTCGATCTTGCCGGAGTAGATGCGCAGGAAGGTCAGGTGCCCGATGAAGGGGTCGCTCATCAGCTTGAAGGCCAGAGCGGCCAGCGGCTTGGTGATGTCGCAGGGGCACTCGATGCGCTCTTCCTCGTTGTCGGGGTTCATGCCGACAATGGCGGGGATGTCCGTCGGGCAGGGCAGGAAGTCCACCACGGCGTCGAGCAGGGGCTGCACGCCCTTGTTCTTGAAGGCGGAGCCGCACAGCACGGGCACGATGGAGAGGCCGATGGTGGCCTTGCGGATGCCGATGCGGATTTCCTCGGGGGTGAGCTCCTCGCCGCCGAGGTACTTCTCCATCAGGGTCTCGTCTTCCTCGGCGATGGCCTCGATCATCTCCAGGCGCAGGGCGTCGTACTCGTCCTTGAGTTCCGCGGGAACGTCAACGATGTTGTACTCCTTGCCCTTGGACAGGTCGTCGAAGATCAGGGCCTTGCCCAGGATCAGGTCGACGACGCCCTTGAACTCGTCTTCGCTGCCGATGGGAATCTGCAGCGGAACGGCCTTGGCGCCGAGGCGCTCGCGCACCATCTGCACGCAGCGGTCGAAGTTGGCCCCCACGCGGTCCATCTTGTTCACGAAGCACATGCGGGGAACGCGGTAGCGTTCGGCCTGCCGCCAGACCGTCTCGGTCTGGGGCTCCACGCCGGCGACAGCATCGAAAACCGCAACGGCGCCGTCGAGCACGCGAAGGGAACGCTCGACTTCGATGGTGAAGTCCACGTGGCCGGGGGTGTCGATGATGTTGATGCGGTGATCGCGCCAGAAGCAGGTGGTGGCGGCGGAAGTGATGGTGATTCCGCGCTCCTGCTCCTGAACCATCCAGTCCATGGTGGCCTGGCCGTCATGGACTTCGCCGATCTTGTGCGAGACGCCGGTGTAGAAAAGGATGCGCTCGGTAGTGGTCGTCTTGCCCGCGTCAATATGGGCCATGATGCCGATATTGCGCTGGCGCTCGGTGGGGACAATCTTGGACACGTCGGCAAACCTCTATTTTACCAGCGGTAATGGGCGAACGCCTTGTTGGCGTCGGCCATACGATGGGTGTCTTCGCGCTTCTTCACGGCGCCGCCGCGATTGTTGAAGGCGTCCATCAGCTCGCCGGACAGACGGGCGACCATGCCCTTCTCGCCGCGGGAGCGGGCGTTGTTGATCAGCCAGCGGATGGCCAGGGTGGTCTGGCGCTCGGGGCGCACTTCCATGGGAACCTGGTAGGTGGCGCCACCGACGCGGCGGGGCTTCACTTCCATGTGCGGCTTCACGTTGGCCAAGGCGCGCTCGAAGGCCTTCAGAGGCTCTTCCTGCGTCTTCTCGGCGAGCGTTTCGACAGCGGTGTAGAACACGGTTTCGGCCGTGGACTTCTTGCCGTCGAGCATCAGCCGGTTGATGAACTTCTTCATCAGGACGCTGCCGTAAATGGGATCCGGCAGGATGGAGCGCTTGGGAACGGGACCTTTGCGGGGCATTGTACGCTACCTCAACTTATTTGGGGCGCTTGGCGCCATACTTGGAGCGGCTCTGACGGCGGTCGGAAACACCGGCGGTGTCGAGGGTGCCGCGAACGATATGGTAACGAACGCCGGGAAGGTCCTTAACACGGCCGCCGCGGATCATCACCACAGAGTGTTCCTGAAGGTTGTGGCCTTCACCAGGAATGTAGCTGGTGACCTCGATGCCGTTGGTGAGGCGCACGCGTGCAACCTTGCGCAAGGCCGAGTTAGGCTTTTTGGGGGTGGTGGTGTACACGCGGGTGCACACACCGCGGCGCTGGGGGCAGGCCTGCAGCGCCGGGGTCTTCTTGCGCTTGGTCTGCTTCATCCGCTCTTTGCGGATAAGCTGGTTGATCGTGGGCATGACTGGCTCCGTTCAACGGTTAAATTGCGAAGGGCGCACGAGTAGACAAAAAACCCCGGTACTGTCAAGCAGTAATGCCGGGACACACGCTAGCTCGGGACCGCGCGAAGAGACCTGCTCCCCCGTTCAGCCGCTGGCAGCGAAAACCGTGCGATTCGCTAAGAACGTGACTTGATAGCAAGTCAGCACGTGGATGGCAAGCATTATAACCAACTTTTCGGGCTTGGCCAGACATAAATTCGGGCTGCGAACCCGTATTTTCGGCTATGGCCCGAATTCATTGGGCATCGAAATCCTAGAATGGCAGGCGTAGAATTTTCAGCCTCAAATATTCCGCAACGAAAACCATCTCGCGTCCTCCCCCTCCCCCGCTTCTGGCGGTCACCAATCCGCACGCTGAAACGTGGGCCTCAGTAGCCATGTCAGTTCCTGGCATCCCGGGCGTTCACCCAGGAAGAGGTGTTCATCCTTATAATATGATTCCGCACCTGCTTCTTGCCTGATCGCGAGCCATAGTGGGCCAACCTGCCATCCCACTGCTCTCTACGGTTCAGAATTCCCGTCGGGAAGGTCCCGGCGCACCCCATCCGAATCACAATCTACAAGCAGGGACTACGGACTGTCTGCATTGTCCCTGACCGCCCTGCCCTGCGGCAAAGCAAAAGGCCCCGTCCGGTTTCCCGGGCGGGGCCTTAATCAGCGTATCAGCGCGCCGAGGTTAGTCCACCAGGGTGTGGACTTCCTCGATCTCGTCCAGGAACTTGTCCGGGCGCTCGGGCTGGTCGGGCACGTCGATCTCGGTCTCCATGTAGCGGCGGTAGCCGGTACCGGCCGGGATGAGGCGACCGACGATGACGTTCTCCTTGAGGCCGCGCAGGTGGTCTTCCTTGCCCATGAGGGAGGCTTCGGTGAGCACCTTGGTGGTCTCCTGGAAGGAGGCCGCGGAGATGAAGGAGTCCGTGGTGAGGCTGGCCTGGGTGATGCCCAGAACCAGCGGCTCGGCCATGGCGGGCCGCATGCCCTCGCGGATCACGCGGTTGTTCTCCTCCATGAACTTGGCCTTGTCCACCTGCTCCCCGATGAGGAAGTTGGTCTCGCCCGAGTCGGTGATGGACACCTTCTTGAGCATCTGGCGGACGATTATCTCGATGTGCTTGTCGTTGATGTTAACGCCCTGGAACCGGTACACGTCCTGGATTTCTTCCACCAGGTAGCGGGCCAGGGTCTTCTCGCCCTTGATCTTGAGGATGTCGTGCAGCTCGGGATTGCCCTCGGTCAGGGCCTCGCCCGCCTCAACGAAGTCGCCTTCCTGGGCGGTGATGTGCTTGCCGCGCGGCACCAGGTATTCCTTGGCGTCGCCGGTCTCGGGGGTCACGATCACCTTGCGCTTGCCCTTGGTCTCGTTGCCGAAGGACACGATGCCGTCGATCTCGGAAACAACGGCCAGGTCCTTGGGTTTGCGCACCTCGAAGAGTTCGGCGACGCGGGGAAGACCGCCCACGATGTCCTTGGTCTTGGAGGATTCGCGGGGCTTGCGCGCCAGCACGTCGCCCGCCTTCACCTGCTCGCCGTCGCGGATCATGATGATCGCGCCCACGGGCAGCTGGAACACGGCCGCGCTGGTGGTGTTGGGCCGGATCTTGGGCAGCCCGTCCTCGCCAACGACAGTGATGGTGGGGCGGTAGGGGGTGGTGCGGTATTCGATGATGGTCTGGGTGGCCTTCTTGGTCGTGTCGTCCACCTTCTCCTGGTAGGTCTTGCCTTCCAGGATGTCGGTGAACTTGACGGTGCCTTCGACGTCGGTGACGAAAGGCTCGTTGAAGGGGTCCCACTCGGCCAGGATCTCGTCCTTCTTGACCATCTGCCCGTCGGTCACGGCCAGACGCGCGCCGGAAGGCAGCGAGTATTTCTCGCGCTCGCGGCCCTGGTCGTCCACGATGGACACCTGGCCGGACTTGCCCAGGACGATGGAGGCGCCGTCCTGGTTCTTGACCGACTTCAGGCGGTGCAGAACCACGCGGCCGTTGTTCTGGGCAGGGATGGAGGACTTTTCGATTTCACGCGCCGCGGTACCGCCGATGTGGAAGGTACGCATGGTCAGCTGGGTGCCGGGCTCGCCGATGGACTGCGCCGCGATGATGCCCACGGTCTCGCCCACGTTGACCAGGTGCCCGCGGGCCAGGTCGCGCCCGTAGCACATGGCGCACACGCCGTGGCCGGACTGGCAGGTCAGCGTGGAGCGGATGGTCAGGTTGGGCAGGCCCAGCTCCTCGATCTTCATGGCGACGGTCTCGTCCACGATGGTGTTGGCCGGAATGGCCACCTCATCGTTGGCGTCGAACACGTCGAACATGGTGGTGCGGCCCAGGGCGCGCTCCGCCAGGCGCTGCTTGATCTCGCCCGACTTCTCGTAGTGCTTGATCTCCAGGCCGTCCACGGTGCCGCAGTCCAGCTCGGTGATGATGACGTCCTGCACCACGTCGACGAGGCGGCGGGTCAGGTAGCCCGAGTTCGCGGTCTTGAGCGCGGTGTCGGCCAAGCCCTTACGAGCGCCGTGGGTGGAGATGAAGTACTGCGCCACCGAGAGGCCCTCGCGGAAGTTCGAGGTGATGGGCGTCTCGATGATTTCGCCGGAAGGCTTGGCCATCAGGCCGCGCATGCCCGCGAGCTGGCGCATCTGGTCGGGGTTACCGCGCGAACCGGAGTGCGTCATCATGAAGATGGCGTTGAAGGAGGTGTTGCGCTCCTGCTTGCCGGTCTTGGGGTCGGTCATCAGGTCCGTGGAGATGTCGCGCATCATTTCGGAGGCGACGTCGTTGGTGGCCTTGGTCCAGACGTCGACGACCTTGTTGTACTTCTCCGTGCGGGTGATGATGCCCTCGGCGTACTGGAGTTCGATCTCCTCCACTTCGCGGGTGGACTTGTCCAGGATCTCGGCCTTGCGCCGGGGGATGGTCAGGTCCTTCACGCCGATGGAGCAGCCGGCGCGGGTGGCGTACTCGTAGCCCAGGGCCTTGAGCTGGTCGCAGAGGATGACCGTCGCCTTGGTGCCGGCGATGCGGTAGACCTCGCCCACCAGGCGGGCGATGGTCTTCTTGTTCAGCACGCAGTTCACCAGCTCGAAGGGCACGCCCTCGGGCAGCAGCTCGCCGACCATGATGCGGCCGGGGCTGGTGAGCACCATCTCGCCGTCCATGCGCACCTTGACCCGGGCGTGCAGGTGCACGACGCCGGCGTGGTGCGCGGTGATGCACTCCATGGGGTTGGCGAAGAGCTTGCCCTCGCCCTCCTGGAAGGAGCGCTCCACGGTGAGGTAGTACAGGCCGAGCACGATGTCCTGCGAGGGCACGATGATCGGGTTGCCGTTGGCGGGCGAGAGGATGTTGTTGGTGCTCATCATCAGCACGCGGCACTCGATCTGCGCCTCCACCGAGAGGGGCACGTGCACGGCCATCTGGTCGCCGTCGAAGTCCGCGTTGTAGGCCGCGCAGACCAGGGGGTGCAGCTGGATGGCCTTGCCCTCGACCAGGGTCGGCTCGAAGGACTGGATGCCCAGGCGGTGCAGGGTCGGGGCGCGGTTGAGCATGATGGGGTACTCGCGCACCACATCCTCGAGGATGTCCCAGACCACCAGCTCTTCGCGCTCCACCATCTTCTTGGCGGTCTTGATGGTGGTGGCCAGGCCCCTCTCCTCCAGCTTGGCGTAGATGAAGGGCTTGAACAGCTCCAGCGCCATCTTCTTGGGCAGGCCGCACTGGTGCAGGCGCAGCTTGGGGCCCACCACGATGACGGAACGGCCGGAGTAGTCCACGCGCTTGCCCAGCAGGTTCTGGCGGAAGCGGCCCTGCTTGCCCTTGATCATGTCCGAGAGGGACTTGAGCGGGCGGCCGTTGGTGCCGGTGATGGCCCGGCCGCGGCGGCCGTTGTCGAACAGGGCGTCCACCGCTTCCTGAAGCATGCGCTTCTCGTTGCGGATGATGATGTCCGGCGCGCCCAGCTCCAACAGCCTCTTCAGGCGGTTGTTGCGGTTGATGACGCGGCGGTAGAGGTCGTTCAGGTCCGAGGTGGCGAAGCGGCCGCCGTCCAGGGGGACCAGGGGGCGCAGCTCGGGCGGGATGACCGGAATAACTTCCATGACCATCCACTCGGGCTTGTTGCCGCTCTCCAGGAAGGCCTCGACGATCTTGAGGCGCTTGATGATCTTCTTCTTCTTGGTCTGGGAGCGCGTGGTCAGGGACTCCTCGCGCAGCTCGGTCCGCAGCCTGGGCAGGTCGAGCTCCTCCAGGAAGGAGCGCACGACCTCGGCGCCCATGCCCACGGTCACGGCGTCCTCGCCATAATGGTCGATGATCTGGAGGTACTGGTCCTCCGAGATCACCTGCAGGCGGGTGAGGCTGGTCTCCTTGGGGTCGATGACCACGTAGGAGTCGAAGTAGAGCACCTTCTCAAGATCCACCATGGTCATGTCAAGCAGGGTGCCGATCTTGGAAGGCAGGGTCTTCAGGAACCATATATGGGCAACGGGCGCGGCCAGCTCAATGTGGCCCATGCGCTCGCGGCGTACCTTGGAGGCGATGACCTCCACGCCGCACTTCTCGCAGACGATGCCGCGATGCTTCATGCGCTTGTACTTGCCGCAGTTGCACTCGTAGTCCTTCACGGGGCCGAAGATCTTGGCGCAGAACAGGCCGTCGCGCTCCGGCTTGAAGGTCCTATAGTTGATGGTCTCGGGCTTCTTGACCTCGCCGAAGCTCCACTCGCGGATCTTCTCGGGCGAAGCTATGGAGATCTTGATGGCCTTCAGCGTCCGGCTGGAGAGCTGAGTGGCCGCCGTTCCCCGCATGCTGAACAGGTCGTCCAAGGACATGGTTACCCTCGTTTTGAGTTGTGGGTCGTCCCGTCTGTATCGTTACCGGACTAGCGCCGGGTGGCTTTAACCTTTTTCTCGTCCTGGATCAGGTCCACGTCAAGGCCGAGGCTCATCAGTTCCTTTACCAGAACGTTGAAGCTCTCGGGCAGGCCCGCTTCCAGGAAGTTGTCGCCCTTGACGATCTTCTCGTACATCTTCACGCGGCCGCCCACATCGTCGGACTTGACGGTGAGGAACTCCTGCAAGAGGTACGATGCGCCGTAGGCCTCCAGGGCCCAGACTTCCATTTCGCCGAGACGCTGGCCGCCGAACTGGGCCTTGCCGCCCAGGGGCTGCTGCGTCACCAGCGAGTATGGGCCGGTGGAGCGGGCGTGGATCTTCTCGTCGACCAGGTGGTGCAGCTTGAGCATGTACATGGCGCCCACGGTGACCGGACGGTGGAAGGCCTCGCCGGTGCGGCCGTCGTAGAGCACGGCCTTGCCGTCGTCGGGCAGTCCGGCCTTGCGCAGCCAGCCCCAGATCTCTTCCTCGGAGGCGCCGTCGAAGACCGGGGTCTTGCAGACGATGCCGTTCTTCAGCTTCTTGACAGCGGCGACGAATTCCTCGTCGTCCAGCTCGTCAACCAGCTTGATGGTGGCGGGCGTCTCGAACACGGCCTTGACCTGCTCGCGCAGATCCTTGGTGGCCATGCCCTGCTCCACCATGGAGGTGAGCTGGTGGCCCAGTTCCCTGGCGGCCCAGCCGAGGTGGGTCTCCATGATCTGGCCGATGTTCATACGAGAAGGCACGCCCAGGGGGTTCAGCACGATGTCCACCGGAGAGCCGTCCGCGAAGAAGGGCATGTCCTCGGCGGGCAGGATGCAGGAGACGACGCCCTTGTTGCCGTGGCGGCCGGCCATCTTGTCGCCCACCTGCAGCTTGCGCTTCACGGCGACGTAGACCTTGACCATCTTGATGACGCCCGGCGGCAGATCGTCGCCTTCGACGGCCTTCTCGCGCTTGGAGGCGTAGATGTCGCGCACGAACTGCACCTGGCGGTCGTAGGCCTCCAGGATGTCGGCGATGGACTCGTTGACCTCGCGAGAGGAGAAGAGACCGGCCATCTTCTTGACCGGCACGGTCTCGAAGATCTCCCACTTGATGGGGTGGTTGGCCTCGACCAGGACCTCGCCCTTCTTCTTGCCCATAAGCGTCTGGGCGATGGACTTGCCCTGGGACAGCTCCCAGATCTTCTTGCGGGTCTGCTCGCCGATGCCGGCGATGTGCAGCTGCTCCTTGATGTCGATCTTGGCGAGTTCAGCGTCCTCGATCTGCTTGGTGCGGTCGTCCTTGTCGCCGGAGCGGCGGTTGAACAGGCGCACGTCGATGACCGTGCCCTCGATGCCGGGCGGCACCTTGAGGGAGGTGTTCTTCACGTCGCGGGCCTTGTCGCCGAAGATGGCGCGCAGCAGCTTCTCTTCGGGGGTGAGCTGGGTTTCGCCCTTGGGGGTGATCTTGCCCACGAGGATGTCCTCGGGCTTCACCTTGGCGCCGATGCGGATGATGCCGCAGTCGTCGAGGTTCTTGAGCATCTCCTCGCCGACGTTGGGGATGTCCCGGGTGATCTCTTCGGGTCCGAGCTTGGTGTCTCGGGCGACGACCTCGAACTCCTCGATGTGCATGGAGGTGAAGACGTCTTCCTTCACCACGCGCTCGGAGATGAGGATGGAGTCCTCGAAGTTGTAGCCGCACCAGGGCATGAACGCGACCAGCAGGTTCTTGCCCAGGGCCAGTTCGCCGTCGCGGATGCCCGGGCCGTCGGCCAGCACGTCGCCCTTCTTCACCTTCTGGCCGACCAGCACGCGGGGCTGCTGGCCGAAGCAGGTGTTCTGGTTGGACTTGTGGAACTTGAGCAGCTCGTAGGCGCGCACGCCGCCGGTCTGAGGCGAGAAGCCGTTGTCGTAGCGCACGATCACGCGCTCGCCGTCGGCGTAGTGGATCAGTCCATCCTCCTCGGCCAGCAGGCACGAGCCGGAGTCCTGGGCCACGGCGCCCTCCATGCCGGTGCCGACCAGGGGCTGGTCGCAGCGGATGAGGGGCACGGCCTGGCGCTGCATGTTGGAGCCCATGAGCGCGCGGTTGGCGTCGTCGTGTTCCAGGAAGGGGATCAGCGCCGCCGAGACCGACACGATCTGGCTGGGCGAGATGTCCATCAGGGTGACCTGCTCGATGGGCACCGAGGTCAGGTCGCCGCGCACGCGGCCGGAGATGAACGGCGTCAGGAAGTCGTTGGTTTCGCTGAGCGGGGTGCTCGCGGCGGCTACGATCTCGTCGATCTCGCGGGTGGCGTCCATGTAGACCACCTCGTCGGTGACGTGGCCTTCCTTGACCACCCGGTAGGGGGTCTCGATGAAGCCGAAGTCGTTCACCTTGGAGTAGGTGGTCAGCGAGACGATCAGGCCGATGTTCGGGCCTTCAGGCGTCTCGATGGGGCAGATGCGGCCGTAGTGCGAGGTGTGCACGTCGCGCACCTCGAAGCCGGCGCGCTCGCGGGTCAGGCCGCCGGGGCCCAGGGCCGAGAGGCGGCGCTTGTGCGTCACTTCGGAGAGCGGGTTGGTCTGGTCCATGAACTGCGAGAGCTGGGAGGTTCCAAAGAACTCCTTGAGCACCGCGGCCACGGGCTTGGGGTTTATCAGGTCGTGCGGCATGAGCGTGGCGACTTCCTGCAGGCTCATGCGCTCCTTGATGGCCCTTTCCATGCGCACCAGGCCGATGCGGTACTGGTTCTCCACCAGCTCGCCCACAGGGCGGACCCGGCGGTTGCCCAGGTGGTCGATGTCGTCGGCGGGGCCGTGGGTGTCCTTCAGGAAGATCAGGTGCTTGATCGCCTTGAGGATGTCGTCGTTGGACAGGGTGCGGAAGTCCAGCGACTGGTCGATCTTCAGGCGCGAGTTCAGCTTGTAGCGGCCCACGGGCGACAGGTCGTAGTAGTCGGCGCTGCGGAACAGGTTCTCGAAGAAGTTCGCGGCGATCTCGGGGGTCGGGGGCGAGCTGGGGCGCAGGCGGCGGTAGATCTCGACCTGGGCGGCCTCGATGTCGGCGGTCTTGTCCTGCATGAGGGTGTCGCGCAGGGAGCTGGACACGTCGGCGCCGGCGGTGAACAGCGTGGGCACGGTGACCATGCCCTGCTCCGCGAAGCGCTCCAGCAGGGCGTCGTTGATCTCGTCGCCCGCCTCGGCGATGACCTCGCCGGTGTCCTTGCCGATGAAGTCCTGGGCCAGGAACAGGCCTTCCAGGGCGTTGGGCTGCACCTCGATGCGGTCGATGCCTGCCTCGAGCATGAGCCTCCAGGCGCGCTTGGTGATGGGCTTGTCCGCACCCACGATCACCTTGCCGTCGGGGCCCTTGACCTCGGCGAAGGATTTCTCCTTCCTGTAGAGCTCCTGGCGCACCTCGCGGAACACGCGGCTGCCTTCGATGAAATAGTTCTCGATGTCGTAGAAGTAGGACAGAATATCGGTCTTGGACATCCCCATGGCCTTCATGAGGATGGTCGCGGGCATCTTCCTGCGACGGTCGATGCGGACGTAGAGGATGTCCTTGTGGTCGAAGTCGAAGTCGAGCCAGGATCCGCGCATCGGGATGATGCGGCAGGAGTAGAGCACCTTGCGCGACGTGTGGGTCTTGCCGGAGTCGTGTTCGAATATGATGCCGGGGGAGCGCTGCAACTGGTTGACGATGACGCGCTCGGTCCCGTTGATGATGAAGGTGCCCTTCTCGGTCATCAGGGGGACGGTGCCGAAATAGATCACCTGCTCCTTGATGTCGCGGATGGTGCGGTTCTCGGTCTCCTCGTCCACGTCGTAGACGACCAGGCGGACCTTGATGCGCAGCGGCGCCTCCAGGGTCAGGCCCTTGGAGATGCACTCGGGCACGTCGTATTTGGGTTCGCCGATCTCGTAGTTGACGTACTCGAGGCTGGCGGTCTTGTTGAAGTCCTCAATTGGGAAGACGGAACGGAAAACGCCCTCGAGACCCGCGTCGGCGCGGGAAGCGGGGGGAATATCGCGCTGCAGGAACAGCTCGTAGGAATCAACCTGCAGGTTGAGAAGGTGAGGAATGGTGACGGAGTCGTCGACCTTGCCGAAACTCTTGATCAGCTGGGCCATTGTTCCCTCGAAGAGAAGTGGTGTTGATCCGCCGGATGTCGGCGGCCTTCACATTGGTTTCCCGGCGTGGGTGCCGGGCTGGCCTGGGCCTCGCCGCCCTATATGTCAACCCGCTGAAATCATTGATGATTTAGGGGAATACAAATGAAAGCGCAAAAGAGCGCACTCCCCCCTTTCGGGGGGTGCGCTCTTTTGGCGTCGATGCGATACCTTGCAACAAGTTATTTGACTTCGCAAGTAGCTCCAGCTTCTTCCAGCTGCTTCTTGGCGTCCTCGGCGTCAGCCTTGGACACGGCTTCCTTGATGGTGGAGGGCAGAGCGTCAACCTTGTCCTTGGCTTCCTTCAGGCCCAGGCCGGTCAGAGCGCGGACAACCTTGATGACGTTGATCTTGTTGGCGCCGGCGCCGGTCAGGATCACGTCGAACTCGGTCTTCTCCTCGACCTCGGCGGCGGCTTCACCACCACCCATGGCCATCATGGGCATAGCGGCCATGGGGGCAGCGGCGGAGACGCCGAACTTCTCTTCGAGCTCCTTGATGAACTCGGAAAGCTCAAGGACGGTCATATTGGCGATGAAGTCAACAACCTGCTCTTTGGTGATATCAGACATTTCGTCTCTCCTTAAATTCGCTTTGGCTTAAGCGGCTTCTTTTTTGTCTTTGAGGGCCGTGAGCACGTTGAGAATGCCACGCGGGACGTTGGCCAGCAGCGACACGAAGTTCGTGGGCACCGCGTTCATGGTTCCAAGCACCTGGGCAAGCAGCTGAGGCTTGCTGGGGAGCGTGGACAGCGCCTTGATGCCTTCCTCGTCGATCACCTTGCCTTGCAGGCAGGCGAAGCGGAGGCTGAACTTCTTGTTGGTCTTGGCATAGTCGACCAGGGCCTTGGCTGCCGCGACCGGGTCTTCATACCCGAAAGCGACGGCGCACTGCTCCTTGAATCGATCCTTGATGACGTCATGCGGGCTGCCAGTCAGCGCGATCCGGGCCAGGGTGTTCTTGACGACCTGGTAATCCACTCCCTGTTCGCGGAGCTTCATGCGCAGGATCGTCACCTCTTCCACCGTCAAGCCCTTGAAATCGGTGACCACGGCAATGCTCGCACGAGCGGCGCGATCCTTGAGTCTCTCAATGATCTCGGCTTTCTGCTCGCGGGTTTGCAAGGTCTGCCTCCTCCAGGGTTATAAGGTAGAAGTAAGCCAAAGCACATGTCTCGGCGGGATGATTAAGGGCACGGCCCACCCGCTTTCTTTGACTCACTTCAGAAAAAACGTTTCGGACTAGCCTTCCAGGAACTTCTTCACCGTGGTGGTGTCGATCTTGAAGCCGGGGCCCATGGTGGTGGCCACGGTCATGGCCTTCAGGTAGGTGCCCTTGGCTCCGCTGGGCTTCAGACGGATCACCGTGTCGATGAGCGTCTTGAAGTTCTCCACGATCTTCTCGGTGCCGAAGCTCTTCTTGCCCAGGGGGGCGTGGAGCACGCCGGCCTTGTCCACCTTGAAGTCGACGCGGCCAGCCTTGAGCTCGGTCACGGCTTCGGCCACGTTCATGGTGACGGTGCCCGTCTTGGCGTTGGGCATCAGGCCGCGGGGGCCGAGCAGACGGCCGATCTTGCCGACCAGGGCCATCATGTCCGGGGTGGCGACGGCCTTGTCGAAGTCGAGCATGCCGCCCTGGATCTGTTCGACCAGGTCTTCCGCGCCCACGATGTCGGCACCGGCGGCCTTGGCCTCGGCGGCCTTGTCGCCCTTGCAGAACACGGCCACGCGCACGGTCTTGCCCAGCCCGTGGGGCAGGGAGACGGCGCCGCGCACCATCTGGTCGGAATACTTGGGATCGACACCCAGGCACATAGCCACGTCGACGGTCTCGTCGAACTTGGCCGGGCCGGCCTCAAGGGCCATCTTCACGGCGTCGGCGATCTCGAAGCGCTGAGTGCGATCGATGCCTTCCACAGCTTTGCGGTACTTTTTTCCGTAATGGGGCATGGCGATATTCCTCTTTAGCTCACCACGTCCAGACCCATGCTGCGGGCCGTGCCCATGATGGTGTTCATGGCGGCGTCAAGGTCTTTGGCGGTCATGTCCTGCATTTTGAGCTTGGCGATCTCCTCGACCTGGGCCTTGCTCACCTTGCCGACCTTGTTCTTGTTGGGCTCACCGGACCCCTTCTCGATCTTGGCGGCCTTGAGCAGCAGAACCGAGGCCGGGGGGGTCTTGGTGATGAAGGTGAAGGAGCGGTCGGCATAGACGGTGATGACCACGGGGGTAATCATGCCCATCTGTTCCTGCGTCTTGGCGTTGAACGCCTTGCAGAACTCCATGATGTTCACGCCGTGCTGACCCAGGGCGGGGCCTACCGGGGGCGAGGGGTTGGCCTTGCCGGCAGGAATCTGCAACTTGATTTTGGCGACTTCCTTCTTAGCCATGGTAGTGTCGTCCTTTCATCAATCGGACCCGGAGGGTCCGCCTAGTTTTTGGTAACCTGTACGAAATCGAGCTCGACAGGGGTCTGACGGCCGAAAATCGAAACAGAGACCTTCAGCTTGCCCTTGTCGTAGTTCACGTCCTCGACCTGTGCGTTGAACCCGCCGAAGGGTCCGTCGATGACGCGAACCTCGTCCCCACGATCGAAGTTGAACTTCGGGCGGGGCTGCTCCTGCCTGCTTTCCATCAGGGAAAGCACGCGCTCGGCTTCGGAATCGCGCATGGGGGTCGGGCGGTTCTTGCCGCCGACGAACCCGGTCACCCTGGGAATTTCCTGCACGAGATGCCACGACTTGTCGTTCATGACCATCTTGACCATGACGTAGCCGGGGTAGAACTTCCGAGTGGAGGTCCTCTTTTCGCCCTTGACCAGCTCGATCACCTTCTCGGTCGGGACGACCACCTCTTCGATGAAGCCCTCGGCCTGGCCGGTGCGCATCATCTCGCGAATGGTCTGTTCCACACGGTGCTCGAAACCGGAGTAAGTGTGGACGATGAACCACCTGGCCTTGGCCTGGGCCTCCGGGAGAGGGGTGTCGATCGTATCCGTCATGACAGGACCGACTGCATCAGTTTGGAGAGCCCGAGGTCCACGACGCCCAGAAAGAGGGCCATCACGACCACAAGGATCAGCACGGCCACCGACGTGGTGACCGTCTCCCTGCGGGTGGGCCAAGTGACTTTCTTGATCTCCACCTTGGAGAGCTCGAAGAATTCCTTGAACTCCTCGAACTTGCCCTGGACCGACGAGGCGGCGGACTGCTCGGAGTCCGCCGCTTCCCCGGATTTAACCTTCTTCGTGGCCATTTGTGCCTACCAGAAATATGGCAGGGCAGGAGGGATTCGAACCCACAACCCACGGATTTGGAGTCCGTTGCTCTGCCGTTGGAGCTACTGCCCTGCGTTTCGACTATTTCGCTTCGCGGTGAACGGTGTGTTTCTTGTCCCAGGGACAGTACTTCTTCACCTCAAGGCGTCCAGTCGTGTTCTTCTTGTTCTTTTCAGTTGCGTAATTCTTGCGCTTGCACTCGGTGCACTGCAAGATGATGTTGAGCCGCATGGTGTTACTCCATGATCTCGGTCACGACGCCCGCGCCGACGGTGCGGCCGCCTTCGCGGATGGCGAAGCGCAGACCGGTCTCCATGGCGATGGGGGCGATGAGCTCGACGTTGAAAGTGGCGTTATCGCCAGGCATGACCATCTCCACGCCTTCGTTCAGGGTCACCACGCCGGTGACGTCCGTGGTGCGGAAGTAGAACTGCGGACGGTAGCCCGAGAAGAACGGGGTGTGGCGGCCGCCCTCTTCCTTGTTCAGGATGTAGACCTCGGCCTTGTACTTCTTGTGCGGGGTGATGGAGCCGGGCTTGGCCAGAACCTGGCCGCGCTCCACGTCCTCACGCTTGATGCCGCGCAGCAGCACGCCGACGTTGTCGCCGGCCTGGCCCTGGTCGAGCAGCTTGCGGAACATCTCGACGCCCGTGCAGGTGGTCTTCACGGTCTCCTTGATGCCGACGATGGCGACTTCCTCGCCGACCTTCACGGTGCCGCGCTCGACACGACCGGTCACGACGGTGCCGCGGCCGGAGATGGAGAACACGTCCTCGATGGGCATCAGGAAGGGCTTGTCGATGTCGCGCTGCGGCTCGGGGAAGTAGGAGTCGCAGGCGTCCAGAAGCTCGAAGATCGGGGCGGCGTCGGGGCTCTTGACGTCGTCGGTCTCCAGGGCCTTCAGGGCGGAGCCCTTGATCACCGGGATGTCGTCGCCGGGGAAGCCGTACTTGGTCAGCAGCTCGCGGACTTCCAGCTCCACCAGCTCCAGCAGTTCGGCGTCGTCCACCAGGTCGCACTTGTTCATGAACACCACCAGGTGGGGCACGCCGACCTGACGGGCGAGCAGGATGTGCTCACGGGTCTGGGGCATGGGGCCGTCGGTGGCGGCGACCACCAGGATCGCGCCGTCCATCTGGGCGGCGCCGGTGATCATGTTCTTGATGTAGTCGGCGTGGCCGGGGCAGTCCACGTGGGCGTAGTGACGGGTCGCGGTCTGATACTCAACGTGCGCCGTGGAGATCGTGATGCCGCGCTCCTTCTCTTCGGGAGCCTTGTCGATCTGGTCGAAGGCCACGTACTCGCCGAAGCCGCGCATGTGCGACAGCTTGGTGATGGCGGCGGTCAGCGTGGTCTTGCCGTGGTCGATATGACCGATGGTGCCGATGTTGACGTGCGGCTTATTGCGCTCGAATTTGGCCTTACCCATGGTAAATCCCCCTCAAGTGGTCGTTCTTAGTGTGGCTGCCGCCAGTTGATTTTGCTTTGTGGAGCCCACGACCGGATTCGAACCGGTGACCTCTTCCTTACCAAGGAAGTGCTCTGCCGACTGAGCTACGTGGGCCTATCTTTATGAAGCGAGGCCGGTGGGACGTGACGTGGAGCGGGAAACGGGACTCGAACCCGCAACCCTCAGCTTGGAAGGCTGATGCTCTAGCCATTGAGCTATTCCCGCGTCTAATCCGCAGTCCGATCGACGGTTTTGGCCGCCTCCTGCGCTCCTCAATAATATCTGTGGTGGTGGGGGGTGGATTTGAACCACCGAAGGCTGACGCCGACAGATTTACAGTCTGTTCCCTTTGGCCACTCGGGAACCCCACCATCTTCTTCTGGAGCTGGCGATGGGACTTGAACCCGCAACCTGCTGATTACAAATCAGCTGCTCTGCCAATTGAGCTACGCCAGCGCCAAGACGGCGAGGCTTAGCCCTTCTCCAGGCTTAACGCAAGGGCTTTTTGGCCCTCACGGGAAAATACCTTCCAATCTCAAAGAGCGGCGGCCTAACTGACAGAACCGGGAGAACTTGTCAAGCGGGCCGCATCATTTATTTTCTCGCCCGCTTAGGTAGCCCGTTCGGACCGCCAGCCGCAAGCGCGAGGAGGGATACTGCACTGCTTTCGCGGTTACGTCCAGAGAAAATACCAGCCCGATCGAAAATTCACTTCTCCCCGCGCAGCCAGCTCCGCCAGGAAACGTAGGCCACGCGAGGCTTCGCGCCCTTCTGCGGCAATATCACGAACATGTCCTCCCCCAGGCTGATGCCGGACACGTCCCCGAAGGTGATTGCTCCCGTGGGGCAGGCCTCGGCGCAGGCGGTGGTGTAGCCCTCCGGCCCGCGGGCGATCAGCCTGTGCACGCAGAAGGTGCATTTCTCCACCACGCCCTTGGGGCGCACGGCCGCAAAGGGCGTCACGGCCGCGTCCATGCCTTTGGGCCACACGGGCTCGCGCTCGTTGAAGCGCCGCACCCCGTAGGGGCAGGCCTTCACGCAGGAACGGCAACCGATGCACTGCGGCGTGGTCTGGCTGACGATGCCCCCCAGCGAGCTTACCCGAGTGGCCCCGGTGGGGCATACAGGCACGCAGGGCGGGTTCGCGCAGTGCATGCAGGGCCTGGGCAGGAAGGCCGCGTCGGAATCCGGAAAGGCCCGGCCGTTGGAGCGGCGCTCCAGGGTGATCCAGTCCATGCCCGAGCCGGGGGCGATGTTGTTCTCCACCCCGCAGGCGGCCATGCAGGCCCCGCAGCCGGTGCAGGCGTCGACGTCGATGACCATTCCCCAGACTGGCGCGCTCATGCCGGCTCCAGGGTCGCGCGGCAGGCGTCCCAACGCCGCGCCGCGCCGATTTCCGCAGGCCGCGAGTCCATGGCGGCGCGGATCGCGGGGAGCTGTTCCCGCGCGGGGGTCAGGACGGCGTGGCCGTCCATGACCGACTCGTCCAGCGCCACCCTCACCGCCGCGCTGCCGGAGTGCCCCTTGAGCGTGGCCCGAACGCCGTCGCGAAGGCGCAGGCTTTTGGCGGTGGCTGCGTTGAGCCGCACGGAGGGGATGGCACCACCCAGCCCGTCCTGGATTACTTGTTCAGGCGCGGGCCGGACCACCAGCGTCAGCGGACGCTCCAGGTCTGACGCCGCAGGCCCCGCGACCCCGGCCAACAACGCGGCTCCCAAGGTGTGCACGCCCTGCCGGATGCGCGGGCCGCACCACAGCCGCCCGGCCTGCAGTTCCCGCCAGAGGTCCGCTTCCGGGGCGGGCCTGCCCTCCCCGGCCAGCACCTTCCAGGGCTCCACGCCCCGGGCCACGAAGCCGCCCTCCCCTTCCAGCGCGAGGCTCAGGGCGCGCAGCCGGGCCTGGTGGGTGTGCCCCGCCGTTGGCAGGCCCAGGCGCGACGCCGCCTCCAGCAGCACGTCCGCCGGGTGGCGGCAGTCGCCCAAGGGCCGCAGCAGGGGCCGGGCCAGGCCCAGGCAGGCGAGGGCCAGGCCGTAGGGGGTGCGCACGTCCTCCTGCCGTTCCAGGGGCATGGCTGCTGGAAGCACCAGGTCGCACAGGGCGGCGGAGGCCGTGAGGCGGTCCGCGAAGCAGGCCTTGAATCCTATGCGGGACAGCGCTCTTGCGGTGAGTACGCCGTCCGGAAGCTCCGCCAGGGGATCGGCCTCCACCAGCAGCAGGGCCTTGGGCGCGGGCCGTTCCCCCTGGGCCACGGCGCGCAGGATGGACAGCAGGTCATCAACGGGGGCTGGCGTGCCGGGCGTCGCCGGGAGGCCCTCCACCAGGATGACGCCGCCGGGCCGGTTCAGCCGCCCGGCCAGGGCGTTGGCCGCGAGACCGGCCAGTATCGCGGCATCGTCCGCGCCGGAGCCGCTGGCCGACCCGGCGATGAGCACGCCGCCTTCCGCCAGGACACGGGCCGCGTTCTCCAGGGCCTCGGGCGGGAGCCCCGTGGCCGAACGCACCAGCTCGGGCGTGAAGCGCGTGCGTATCAATTGAAGGAATTCGGCAAGGTCGGAGGCCTCGCAGCGGGCCAGGCCCAGGGCGTCCAGGTGCCAGCACAGGCCCAGGGCCGCCGTGGCCTCACTCCCGGCGGCGAGGGGAATCCACGTGTCGCACAGCGCTGCCGAGGCCCCGCGCTCGGGGCCGAAATACATCGCCCTGCTCTTCGTCCCCCGCCCGCGCGCCGTGGCCCAGGCCCGGCGCAGGTGCGGCGAGGCGGGCATGGAGCCGAAGGCGTCCGCCCCCAGGAGCACCAGCCCGCGCGCGTTGTCCAGATCGTACCCCGGCGTTCCCGCCAGGCCCATGAGCGCGGCGGCCCGGGCGGCGGTGGCGGCCTCCGAAGGCATGGCCGCATGGACGGCCCCCAATTCGGCGCAAAGCGCGGCGGCCACGTCGCGCCCGCAGGA
This sequence comes from Fundidesulfovibrio agrisoli, assembly GCF_022808715.1. GTDB lineage: Bacteria > Desulfobacterota > Desulfovibrionia > Desulfovibrionales > Desulfovibrionaceae > Fundidesulfovibrio > Fundidesulfovibrio agrisoli. The sequence continues at coordinate 252,820 of NZ_JAKZKX010000003.1, read as the reverse complement.
CTTGCGGGCCGGCGTTACAATCAGGACTTCGCCCCGGGCCTCGCCGAAACGGGCGGCGAGCAGATCCAAAGCCTTGGACCAGGCCACGGGCTCCAGGCGACCCTCGGCGTTTCTGAGCAGGGGCACGCTCAACCGGCCCGGGCGGGCCAGGGCGCGCACCTGCTCCAGATCCTCCGGGGCCAGGCCGCAGCGGCCCAGGGGGTTTTCCGGATTGGCGCGCACCAGCATGGGCTTGCCGTTCGAGGTGAGCACGCGGATGCCCGTGCCGAAGGCTCCGGCCGCGCTGACGGTATCCACATGCTCCAGCGGCCCGGCGGGCGGATGCGGCAGGTCCGGCGGGGAGTGCTCCCGGCGCTCGAGCTGACGCAGGGCGTCCCAGGGGGCGGGGCTGGCGGCCGAGCCCACGGCGGCCCCGGCGGCCAGGGCGGCTGCGCACTTGAGGAATGTTCTGCGTTTCGACGCCATGGGGCCTACCGGTGGCAGAGCACGCAGTCCTGCCCGGCGCCGCTGGCCTGGTGGCAGGCGCGGCACCGCTGCATGGACATGGTCCAGTTGGTGTAGCCGGAGATCCTGTCGCGGCGCAGGGTCGGGTAGTCCTCGCGGGACATGTCCGGGTGGCAGATGGCGCAGGCCGCCTTCAAATGAGGCCCATGGGGGAAGCGCACATGGTCGGGCTGGGCGGCCAGCACGAGCCAGGGCACTTCCTTGCGTTTCTTCACATACTCGGTGACGAACTTGTCGGCTTCCTTGGCGTCGTCGGAGCGCCCGCCCGTGGGGTCCTGATGGCATCCAGCGCAGACCGCCACAGGGGGAAGGCCGCCGAAGGCCCCGCCAGGGGCGGTGAAGTGGCAGACGGCGCAGGGCACCTCCTGCCGGGCGTGGACCGAGTGGCTGAAGCGGATGGGCTGGGTGAACGTCTGGGTCGCGAGCCTGGGCCAGGCCAGCCAGCCGCCCCCCAGGCCCAGCGCGAGGCCCAGCGCGAGGCATCCGGCGACGAGCGCGCGGCCCGAAACGCGCGAGACGCCGTGGGCGGGCGTTCCCCTGCCCACGGCGTCCGAAGAATCCAGGCCCTCCCCCGCGGGAGCGCCCCCCTTGCGCTTCACTCCGATCAACTGGCCGGGCCGCTCTTGGCGTTGCGGCCGTAGACGTCCTCGAAGCGCACGATGTCGTCCTCTTCCAGGTAGGGGCCGGTCTGGATCTCGATGATCTCCACGGTGACCTTGCCGGGGTTGGAGAGCCTGTGCACGGTGGCCTTGGGGATGTCCACGGACTGGTTCTCGGTGAGCAGGGTCTCCTTCTCGCCCACCTGCACCAGGGCCGTGCCCGAGACCACCACCCAGTGTTCGGAGCGGTGGTGGTGCATCTGCAGGGAGAGCTTGCCCCCGGCGGGCACCTCGATGCGCTTGATCTTGTAGTGGGGGCCTTCCTCCAGCACGGTGTAACTGCCCCAGGGGCGGCGCACGGTGACGTGGGCGTTGATGAGCTCGCTGCCCTGCTTCTTGAGCGCGCCCACCACGTCCTTGACCTTCTGGGATTCGCTCTTGGGGCAGACCAGCGTGGCGTCGCGGGTCTGGACCACGATCATGTTTTCGAGGCCCACGCAGGCCAGCTTCCCCCCGCGCGAGATGAGCAGGCTGTCCTTGCAGTCCAGGGCCAGCACGTCGCCCTGCAGGGCGTTGCCGCATTGATCCTTGCCGCCCATGCGGTAGATGGCTTCCCAGTTGCCCAGGTCGTCCCAGCCGAAGGCGGCCTCGATCACGGCCTGGCTGTCCATCTTCTCCACCACCGCGTAGTCCACGGAGATGTCGGGGATGGAGTGGTAGCCGGAGCACAGCGGGGCCTCGGCGCGGCGCTCCCACCAGTCCCAGAATACGGGCTGGTGCGCGCGGACGGCCTCCAGGAAGGCCTCGGCCGAGAACACGAACATGCCGCTGTTCCAGTAGTATTCGCCGCTTTCCAGATAGAGCTTGGCGGTGGCCAGGTCGGGCTTCTCCACGAAGGAGCGCACGTCGAAGGCCCCGGAGGCCAGGGGCGCGCCCCGGCGGATGTAGCCGTAGCCGGTCTCGGGCTTGTCCGGCGCGATGCCGAAGGTCACCAGCCTGCCCTCGCGGGCCAGGGGCAGGGCCTTGCCCAGCGACTCCACCCAGCCGCCGTTGGAGTCCACCATGTGGTCCGAGGGGAACACGGCCACCAGGGCCTCGGGGTCGTCGGCCACGATGGCGTCCAGGGCCAGCAGGATGGCGGGCAGGGTGTTGCGCCCTACGGGCTCGGCCAGCACGCCCTTTTCCAGCGCGGGGTTGATCTCGCGCAGTTGGGAGCGCACCTCGAACACGTGCTCCTCATTGGTGACGACCCACACGCGGCGCGGGTCGAACACGTCCAGGGCGCGGTTCACCGTGCGCTTGAGCAGGCTTTCGCCGCCGTCCAGCGAGAGGAGTTGCTTGGGCAGCAGCGTGCGGGAGAGCGGCCAGAGGCGTGTGCCCGAGCCGCCCGCCAGGACCACGGCGTGGCAGTGCGCGAAAAGTTCGGAGGCTTCGGCGGGTTTTGTCATGGAGTGGGCTCTCGTGGGGTTGGAGGATCAGCCTTCGTAGACGAACGGGGACTCGAAGTCCTTGAAGAGGCCGAGCTTGGTGTCCTTGGGGGAGAGGATCGGGTCGGACACGCCCCAGTCGATGTTCAGGTCCGGGTCGCACCAGAGGATGCCGCTGTCGTTGGCCGGGGCATAGAGCTCGTCCACCTTGTAGAGGAACTCCACGTTCTCGGTGAGCGTCACGTAGCCGTGGGCGAAGCCCTTGGGCACGAAAAGCTGCAGGAAGTTGGACTCGGTAAGCTCGAAGGATTTCCATTGCCTGTAGGTGGGGGAGCCCTTGCGCAGGTCCACCACCACGTCCAGCACCTTGCCGCGCGTCACGCGCACCAGCTTGGTCTGGGCCTTGGGCGGGGTCTGGAAGTGCAGCCCGCGCAGCACGCCCCTGGAGCGCGAGAGGGCGTGGTTGTCCTGTATGAAGTCGCAGGCGATGCCCTGCGCGTCCAGATTGGCCTTGTTGTAGCTCTCCATGAAGAAGCCCCGCTCGTCCTGGAAGACTTTGGGGGCGTAGAGCCAGAGACCTGGAATGCCGGTGGCCTCGAAACCCACGGCGTTACCTCCTGATGATTCTGTGATCGAAACTGGGGCGGTATACCCCAATAGCCGCCCCCGGGCAACCGCGGGGCCGGGCGGAAAGCGCGGGAGTCAGCAGCCTTCCAGCAGGGCGCGCGCGTCGTGGCTGGAGCGCACCAGCGGGCCGCAGTACATGTGCGCGATGCCCAGGCTCCGGCCCAGCTCGGCCACTTCGGCGAACTCGTCGGGGTGCACGTAGCGCACCACGGGCAGGTTGCGCCGCGAGGGCCGCAGGTACTGCCCCACGGTGACCATGTCGCAGCCCACGCGGGCCAGGTCGGCCAGCACACGCTCGAGCTGCTCGCGGGTTTCGCCCAGGCCGAGCATGAGCCCGCTCTTGGTCTTCGCCCTTCCGGCGTGGGCCTTGGCCCTGGCAAGCAGCTCCAGGCTGCGGGAGTAGACCGCCCCGGCGCGCACCGTGGCGTAGAGCTCGGGCACGGTCTCCAAATTGTGGTTGAGCACTTCGGGGGCGGCCTCCAGCACGGCGTGCAGCGCGGCTTCGTCCCCCTGGAAGTCCGGGATGAGCACCTCGATGCTGGCTTCGGGCAATTCATTGCGTACGGCGCGGATGGTGGCGGCGAAGATCGCGGCCCCGCCGTCGGGCAGGTCGTCGCGGGTCACGGAGGTGACCACCACGTGCTTGAGCGAGAGCTTGGCTGCGGCCTGGGCCACGCGCCCGGGTTCATCCGGGTCAGCCGGGGCCGGGAGGCCCGGGGTGATGTTGCAGAAGGCGCAGCCGCGCGTGCAGACCCCGCCCAGAATCAGGAAGGTGGCCACGCCCTTGCCGAAGCACTCGAAGATGTTGGGGCAGCGGGCCTGCCTGCACACGGTATGCAGCTCCTGCCCGGCCACCACGGAGGCGGTCTGGGCGAAGGACCCGTCGCGCGGGAGGCTGACCTTGAGCCACTCGGGCAGGCGCGGCTGCCGCGCGGGGCTAGCCTCTGGCGAGGCGCAGGAAGGCTTGGACGAGCTCATGCTTGACGCTCCCGATGTCGGCCCGCTCGGCGGGCAGGCCCGCGCGTTCGAGCTCCAGGGCGGCGGAGGTCATCTCCACGCCGGGCAGGCCGCAGGCGGTTACTACATTGAAGAGGGAAATATCCGGCCCCACGTTCAGGGCCAGCCCGTGGTAGCTGACCCAGCGGCGCACGCCCACGCCCACGCTGGCGATCTTGCGCGGCCCGGTCCACACGCCGGGGCGGCCCTCGCTGCGCCCGGCGGAAATCCCCATGTCGGCCAGCACGTCGATGGCCGCCTGCTCCAGGTCCGCGAAGAAGCGTTTGAGCCCGCCAGGGCGGCCCGAGAGGCGCATGACGGGATAGATCACGGCCTGGCCCGGGAAGTGGCAGGTCACGCTGCCGCCCCGGCTGGCCTTGGCCACCTCCACGCCACGGGCGCGCAGCTGTTCGGGGGTCTCCAGCAGGAAGGCCTCGCCCCCGTGGCGGCCGAAGGTGACCACGGGCTTGTGCTCCAGCACGAAGATGCGCTCCTCGCCCCCGGCGAGCACCTCCTCCACGGCGGGCTCCTGCAGGGCCAGGGCCTCGCTGAAGCCTATGGTTCCCAGATCGACGACCCGCATCACTTGCCCCGGGGGCCTTTGGAGCCCTTGGGGCCACCAGGGCCAGCCCGTCTTGCACCAGCTTTGGCCGGACCGGATTTGGCCGGGCCACCTTTACCATAGCCCGCGTTGGCGGGGCCGGTCTTGGCGGGGCCGGATTTCCCCGGCGCGGGCCGCCCCGATCTGGGCGGGCGTCCGGGAACGCCTGCGCCGTGAGGCTTGCGATCACCCGTCTGGCCCTTGGGCTGCTGATCCGCTGCTTCGCGGGCAAGGCCGCCGGGCGCTTCAGGAGGCTGCTGCCCCTTGGCCTCACCGGGCGCGGCCGCGTCCAGCGGGCAGACCCAGGCCCCGGTCTTGGGGTCGCGCATGGGGGATTCGGGCAACTCGGCCTCCACCAGCGCGCCGGAGAGCAGACCGCGCGGGGGCTGGACGAAGGTCATCAGCCGGATGCCGTCCTCGGCGCAGGCGTAGATCCCCTGCCCGCCGGGCAGGGCGAAACGGTGGGACACCACCCGGGAGTTCGCATCCTTATACTCGGGCTGATCCCCGGACATGAGCAGGAAGGCCAGGCTGACCCTGTCCTTCTCCAGGTCGGCATAATCGGAGAGCCGCGCCAGCCAGGCCGGGATGCCCTCGGCCGGAAACGTGAAATGGCACCAGGAGCGCCAGCGCGGGGCCAGCATGGGGCAGGGCGCGTCGTGGGTGCAGGGTGCCTGGGGGTAGAGGCCCTCCTCCATGAGCGCCTCGCGCAGGCGGGCGAGCAGCCCGCCGCCCAGGCGGGTGCCCGGCTCCACCAGGAGCAGCCGCCCGTCCGCCGCCAGGCGTCCGGTCAGGGCCTCGGCCACGCGGTCCAGGGCGTCGCGGCCCTCCTCGCCCCGGCCACCGGCCAGCTCGTTCAGGGCGTTGAGCGCCGCGACCAGCTGGAAAGGCCCCTGGGGGGCCTTGTGCAGCGGCCCCTGCACCAGCTCGATGCTCCAGGCCTGCCCGGCCTCCCCGGCCAGCGCCTCGAACAGGGCCTTGCCGGCGCGCATGACGCTGCCGGTCTGGTCCAGGCAGACGAAGCGCAGCCTGCGCGTGCGCAGCTGCGGCCTGGCGATCCACAGGGCCTGCGCCAGGGTCAGCGGCCCGCAGCCCAGGTCCAGCACGGAGGAGCCCTCCGGCAGGTCCAGGGCCAGGCCGTGCAGCAGGCGCGACACCCGGTAGATGTTCCAGGGCAGGAAATAATAGAGGTAGGCCGAGAGGTTGGCCGGATTGGAAAGATAGTTGGCCTGCGGGCCGGGGCCGCGCTCCGCCGTGAGCGCCAGGGAGAGGCGCTTGACGTCCGCCGGGAGGCCCGCGCCGTGCTTGGTCTTGAGGGGGTGCGCCGTGTGCAGCACGCGGCGGTAGTCCTCCAGGGCGGCGGCCAGCTCGGGCGGGGCCTGGATGAAGAGGGGCCGCGCGCTGCGCAATCTGCCCTGTGTGTCAGCCTGCATGGGTGAACCTCATGGAACCGATGAAAGAATCCTGAAAACCGGGCCGGGCGGCCACGTCCACCAGCCGGGACCTGCGGGGCAGCTCCGCCAGCCAGGCCCGCACGTCCTCGCGGTCGGCGGCCAGGCAGGCCCCCTCCAGCGAGGTGTTGCCCACGGCCCTGACCTTGAGCGCGCCGCCAGGAGGCAGGAAGCCCAGGGCCTCCAGATCCCGCGGGGCGACATGCTCGCCGAGGGCTCCGGCCAGCAGCACGGACTTCAGGGCCGCGAAGCCGAGCCCGGCTTCCTTGAGAAGATAGCGCACCGCGACATTGAAAGCGGCCTTGACCTTGAGCAGCGCCTCCACGTCGGAGGCGTACAGGCTCGCTCCGCCCACATCCAGTTTCGGCTCGCCGCCCTCTTCCGCCAGACCGGCGAGAAAGCGCGCGGCCAGGGGCGAGGCGGTTTGGCGGTCGAAGCGGCCCTCCGGGGTCAGCGCGCCAGCGGCCAGCAGCCGGGCGGCCAGGCTCACGTAGCCCGTGCCGGAGACGCCGCGCGCCGCGCCGCCGCCCAGCACCTCGGGCGCGAGCCCGGCGGGCGTGGCCGAAAAGCGCACCGCCGCGTGCGGCCCGGCCAGCATTCCCTGGGCCATGCCCACGCCTTCCAGCGCGGGGCCCATAGGGACGCTGGCCAGCAGCACCTCGCCGCCGGGAAGCTCCAGGGCGAACTCGCCGTTGGTGCCCAGGTCGGCCAACAGATACGGGGGCTCCGGCCTGGCGTCCCCCAGAGCCGGGGAAAAGGCCAGCGCGGCCATCCCGGCGCTCACGTCGCCGCCCACGAAGGGCGCGAGGAGCGGCGGGATGTAGACCCGGGGCAGGCGCGCGTCAAGCTCGGCGTACTCCCCTCCCGGCCAATCCACCCTATAGGGCGCGGCCGCCAGGCCCGAGGCGTCCAGGCCCAGGGCCAGCATGGTCATGCAGGTGTTGCCCGCCAGGCAGATGCGCTTCGGCGTGCAGGGCAACCCGCGGACGATCTTTATTATGGATGCGGCGACCGCCTCGCGGAGGCGCTCTGCCCCGCCCGGCAGCGAGGCCAGCGAGAGCCTGGCCATCACTTCGGAACCGGCCCCGAGCTGCGGGTTGGGGAACTGCCCGCCCAAAACGCCGCCGGGGCCGTCGAAGCGCCAGTGCACCGAGGTGGTTCCCAGGTCCACGCCCAGCACGCCGTCGCAGGCGCTCGGCAGCTCGAAGCCATCCGCCGGGTTGGGCTCTTCCAGCGCAACCTCGACCACGCTGCCGGGCACGGGCGGGCGGAGACAGGCCAGCCGCCAACCCTCAAGGAGTCGCTCGCCGGGCAGGCGGCGGGTTTCCTCCGGCAGGGGCTCTGGCGCGCCCTCGGCGAAGCGCACCCGGCACAGCCCGCAGCGGCCAGCGCCGGAGCAAAGGGGCTTGCCCCTGTAAGCCCCGGCCGCGAAGAGCGCCTGGGCCAGGCTGAAACCGGGCTGGATGTCCCGGGTCACATGCTTCAGGCCTGTTCCGGGCAGGATGGCGAAGGTTTTCATGGGGCTCGAGAATGCTTGCGGCGGGGTCCGAGCGCAAGCGTTTTTCGGTTGGGTCAAATTCTGAGCTTATATCACCTTTTCGGCCGCTCGCAATGGGTGTTTGTATGTGATTAGCGGCACTTGTCCTAAATATGTTAAAAATCGACGAAAACCCTGGACATTTTTTTTGGCCGCGACTAAAAAACAAACCAAGGATTCGCTCAAAAGCGGGGTCATGGGCTCATCAGGTGTTGCGCAGCCCTACCCGCCAGGCGCCCCACCTCCCGAGCATGTGTTCCCCTGGGCGCCAAATTAAGCATCTAACGCATCAAAGCCGAAGCCATCAGAGCCACTCCGGGTTCCGCCCGGTTCTCGAACACTGTTAGCAACGGCCAGAAAAAAGAGGAGACGAGGAAAGAGATGCCCCGCACCACACCCCTTGCCCCCTGGATGAGCGTACGCACCTTGCTTGTGTTCGCCATCCTGCTCACCACCACCGCCTGCGGATCGAAACAGTACTCCACCAAACAAGTCCTCGCCGACGAAACGAACTCCACCGAATCCATCGCCGCCAGCTTCGAACCAGCCTCTCCCTTCCTGCGCATGGGCGGCAACCAGTTCTGCACCCTCCCGGTGCCCAGCGTCGTCGCGGGGACCAAGAACCCGTTCGATCTCGTGAGCATGAGCGGCTCCACCACCAACCAGCGCCTGCTGGCCCTGGCCTTCAGCCAGATCGGCACGCTCTACCGCCCCGGCGGCACCGAGCCCTCCACCGGGTTCGACTGCTCCGGCTTCACCACCTGGGTGTACAGCAAACTCGGGGTGAACCTGCCCCGCAGCTCCCGCGAGCAGTTCCAGGAAGGAAAAGTGATCGCCAAGAGCCAGCTGCGCAAAGGCGACCTGGTCTTCTTCGGCAACAAACACCGCATCACCCACGTCGGCATCTACCTCGAAGACAACAAGTTCATCCACAGCTCCAGCTCCGGAGACACCGTCAAGATTTCCAGCCTGGACGAACCCACCTGGGAGCGCAAATACACCGGCGCCCGACGGGTATTCTAGGCACTTGGGCGGCACTGCCGCCCGGCTGGCCGGCACTCGGGGGCGAAAGCGCAGGCTTTCGCCCCTTTTCATTTGGCCCGGATTCGTCTATACTTATTTGAAATCCAGTTGCCGTGAGGGTTCGGCGCATGGCCAGCCCCAAAAAAATAAAGCCGAAAAACACCATCAAGACAGCGCTCACCTTCCTGGCCGGGCTCGCCCTGCCTGTCTCCCTCGTGGTGGGCTGGCACGTTGCCTACGGCCAGCAGGACGCCACGGACAAGCCGCGCCAGACCTCCACCGGGAGCGCGCAGCGCGTGCCCCAGCCCTATCAGCCCGGCAGCCCCCTGCCGCCATTGCCGCACGCGTCATCGCAGCAGCAGGCCCGCCCCGCGCCCCAGGCCCCGGCGAAGCAACCGGTGAACACCGCATCCCTGGAGCAGGCCCCGGCCGTTCCCGCCGGCGACGAACTGGACGACATGCGTAAGATTTTCTCCAGCACCGTGCAGCAGCCCAACATGGAGCGCATGGACCGCTACATCAAGGGCTGGAAGAACGCCCCCAAGGTGCAGCAGGCCCTGGAGGACCGCCGCAACAGGCTGGCCCGCTTGGACAAGCGCTTCCTCGACTTCGTGCGGGAGGATGTGGCCGCCCAGATGAAGCAGCGCGACCTCGCATTCGAACGGTCGCAATATTTCGTATACGCCGACCGCAACCCCAAGACCCAGTTCGTCCTGGTTGGTTTCTACGACGCGGACGCCAGGCGCGTCGAATTTCTCGGGGCGGACCTCATGTCCTCCGGGAACCTGGAAAAGGGCGGGGACTACTACGTCACCCCCACGGGCGTGTTCGAGAACCTTGTGGACAACTTCGGCTACAGGGCGCTGGGCACCCCCAACCAGGAGGGCTGGCGCGGCCTGGGCGCCAAGGACAGCCGCGTCTGGGACTTCGGCGACCAGAAGAGCGTGAAGAAATACAAGGGCGGTAACACAGTGAGCCAAATGCGCCTGCTGATGCACTCCACCGACCCGGACAAGGGCGAGCCCAGGCTCGGCCGCACTGACTCCAAGGGCTGCGTGCGCATCTCCCACACGCTCAACCACTTCCTGGACACCTACGCCATCCTGGACCTCAACTACGAGCATTGGGCCAAGACCAAGCCCGAATCCTGGCTGCTCAAGAAGGACCGCCGCCCCGTCTCCTATCCAGGCAAATACCTGATCATCGGGGATTCGACCTCCTATTTCACGGCCCAGGCCAATCCCTAGGGAGCCCGGCCCGCCATGACAGATCCGATGCTGGCTCAGAAGCCCCCTCCCGGACGCGTGCTCTGCATCGACGACGACTCCTCCATCCGCGAGAGCATCGAAGCCTACCTCTCCGATGTGGGCTACCTCGTGGAGACCGCCACCGATGGCGCCAAAGGCCTCCAGGCCCTTGAACACGGCCCGTTCGACGCCGTCCTGCTCGACCTCTCCATGCCCGGAGTCAGCGGCCTCGAAGTGCTGGACCTGACCACGCGGTCCCACCCCTCCCTGCCCGTGGTCGTCATCTCGGGCACCGGCAACATCCACGACGTCATCGCCGCCCTGCGCCTGGGCGCGTGGGACTTCCTCACCAAGCCCATCGAGGATCTGGATCTGCTGCACTACGTGCTGCGCCGCTGCATGGAGCGCTCCCGCCTGCTCCAGGAGAACGAGCGCTACCGCCTGCGCCTGGAATCACTGGTGGAGGCGCGCACACTGGCCCTCTCCGAGGAGGTGCGCGAGCGCCGCCTGGCCGAGGAGGCCCTTCTCAAGTCGCTGCACGAGAAGGAGGTGCTCCTCAAGGAGGTGCACCACCGGGTCAAGAACAACCTCCAGGTGGTCTCCAGCCTGCTCTCCCTCCAGGCCCTGCGCCACGACGACCCCCGGCTCAACGAATGCCTTCTGGACAGCCAGACCAGGGTCCGGGCCATGGCCCTGGTCCACGAGAAGCTCTACAATTCCGACGACCTGAGCCGGGTGGACCTGGCCAGCTACCTGGAGCGCCTGGCCCTGTTCCTGTTGCAGACCTACAGCCGCACCGGCCTGACCATCACGCCGGACATCGCCTGCGACCCGGTATCCCTGCCTGTGGACACGGCCATCCCCTGCGGGCTCATCCTCAACGAGCTGATCTCCAACTGCCTCAAGCACGCCTTCAACGGCCGCGAGCAGGGCGTCATCACCCTGCGCCTGACCCGCGACGGGGAGACGATCCACCTGCGGGTCGAGGACGACGGCAATGGCCTGCCCCAGGGCTTCGAGCTCTCGCGGGTGGACACCCTGGGCCTGCAGCTCGTGTTCAACCTGACCCAGCAGCTCAAGGCCGACCTCCAGGTGGATGAACTCGGCCCGGGCACCTCCTTCCGGCTGAACTTCCGCCACCCCGAGCCCGCCGAGGCCTGAGCCCTCCTTCCAGAAAGCTTTGACATCCTCCTTGTTTGCGTGCACAGCCCAGAGCTGGGAGGCTCCATGCCCAGCATCGCAAACGACCCCGCCCGCCATGTGACCATCGACCGGCGGCCCGGACAGTACCTCTGTTTCCCCGACGTATGCCTCACGGACGCGGGCACCCTGGTCTGTGTCTACCGCCAGGGGGACCAGCACGTGGCCACCCGTTTCGACCTGCTCAACTGCACCAGCCACGACCTGGGCCGAACCTGGACCAAGCCCCGCTTCCTGGTGCCCGGGGTGGGCCACTGCCCGCGCATGACCAGGCTGCCGGGCGGCAAGCTGATGATAATCGACGACCAGTCCCAGAGCACTTTCGTGAGCATGGACGACGGGGCCATCTTTTTGCGCCAGTCCTGCGCGGGGAGCTACATCCCCATACCGGACCGAGTGCTGCCCCTGCGCCCGGACCTCTTCCTGACCACCGGACACACCCACCAGGGCGAGTCGGCCCCCCCGAAGATCCGCCAGGCCCCCTCCATGCAGATGGTCTACGCCTCGCGTAACCAGGGCGGGGCGTGGCAGCCGTACTCCGTCATGGTCTTCGACCCCAACCTCGTGCTCTGCGAGGCCTCCATGATCCGCCTGGAGGACGGCAGGCTCCTGGCCATCCTGCGCGAGAACTCCTTCGTGCACGAGCCCATGTACATCTGCCTGAGCGACGACGAGGGCGTCTCCTGGACGCCGCCCCGGCCCACGCCGCTCATCGGGCACCGGCCCTGCATCGGGCTCACGCCCTCCGGGCGGCTGCTGGTCACCTACCGCAACGTGGCCCCGGACGGCGGCACAGCGGCCTGGATGGGCACCCTGGACGAGTTGGACACGGATTACGCCGTGCACGGCCTGCACCCGGACCCGGCCAACCCGCGCCTGACCCCGCAGGGCCTGCTGGTGGAGAACGAGGCCGGGCGCGAGGCCTGCCTGCGCTACTGCCTGCGGCCCCTGACCGACCCGGAGCGCGCCCGGGCCACGCTCTCGGCGGAAGTTCTGGTGGAGTCGGCGCAGCAGAACGCCTGCGCCCTCTATTTCTGCGGCTGGTGGCGGCTCACGCCGGAAGCCCTGCTGCCCCCGGCCGAGGGCGCCGCGCCCATCGCCCTGGAGCGCGGCAAGCCCGTGCGCCTGACCCTGCGCCACACCCCGGGCGAGGTCCGGGCGGAGGTCAACGGCGAGCACGCCGGAACCTACCCCGTGGATTCGCGCCGCGCCGAGGCCAGGCCAATCCTTGCCGGCAACGCCAACACCCGCGAACACAACGGGGGGCGGCATTTCTGGCGCAGCCTGTCCCTGAGCGTCACGGAACCGCGTTACGAGCGGGATTACAGCTGGAGTTGGGAGCACACCCAGGGCCACCCCGACGCCTGGGCCCGGGCCAGGGTGCTGGAGATGGCCAACGACCGCGAGGCCAACTTCGGCGACTACGGCTATTCGGGCTGGGCCGCGCTGCCCGACGGGCGCTATTTCTGCGCCTACCACCACGCGGCCAGCGCCGAGCCCGGGTATGAGCCGGGCCGCAGCTGCCACATCCGCGGGACATGGCTGGAGGACTCCGATTTCACCCCCCAACCGCCGAGAGAGGGACCATGAGCAGTGAAGCACCCGCCAAACGCAAGACCCTGGGCCAGATCGAGGTCATGCGCGCCCTGGCCGTGACAGGCATCTTCCTTTACCACCTCTGGTCCGACGTGCCCAAGGCGGGCACCGAGAACCCCTTCGGCCCCTGGTTCGGGGCGCTGCTGAGCCAGGGCTGGATGGGCGTGATCCTGTTCAACATCGTCACGGGCTTCGTGCTCACCCTGCCCTTCGCGGGCCCGGCCGCGCGGCCCATGCCCTCCTACTTCCAGTTCATGCGCCACCGTCTGCTGCGCATCTGCCCCAACTACTACATCGGGCTGGTGTTCTGGACGCTGGTGGCCGTCATCGCGGGCAAGGGCGGCGCCGCCCTGCTGAGCTCCTTCGTGCAGCACGCCCTGTTCGTGCACACGCTGAACCCGGCGGTGTTCTTCGACATCGTGCCCGCCTACTGGTGGATGGGCCTGCTGGCGCAGTTCTACCTGGCCTACCCGCTTCTCTGGAAGCTCTTCACGAAATTCGGCCCCAGGAAGGCGGCCCTGCTGCTCTGCGGCGGCTGCTGGGGCCTGTGGGCCGTGCTGGAGGTGCTGGCCAAGCTGATGCCCGGCTCCACCTTCGCCATGTGCAACTACCTGTTCTACTTCAACCTGCCCTACCGCCTGGGCGAGTTCGCCCTGGGCATGTACCTCTGCGCCCTCTGGCGCGACCCCGTGGCCAACCCCGTGCTTTCGCAGGGCCTGAGCGTGGGCGAGGCCTTCAAGTGCAAGCGCCGCCTGGCCGTGGCCGGCTTTGCGCTGCTGGTGGGCTGGGGCTGCCTGGTGGGCATCCCCGGGCCGGTGCTGCTGGTGACGCACCTCTACTGGCTGGCGGTGGTGTTCTGCGGCGGGGCGGCGATCTTCTTCATGGACAGCATGGACAGGCTGGGCGTGTGGAAGCCGGTGAGCGTCTACGCGGGGCTCTCCTACAGCATCTACCTGATGCACCAGCCCATCCTGGCCTACGCCTCGGAGTGGGTGCGGCCGCAGATGGAGCCCTTCTCGGCGTTCATTTTCCTGACGGGCGTGTGCGGGCTGGCCTCCGTGCTGGTGGCCATGGTCACGGACAAGGCCGTGGCCCGCATCAACGAAAAGATCGGCTAAAACATCGCCCCTGGAGACCATGGTCTCCAGGGGCGAATTTCGTTCTGTCATGCGGGGATGCGTTGCCCCCGAATCAGCGGCTTCGCTCTATGCTGCTTGGGCGGCCTTGAGCGCCGCCTGCGAGGCCGCCGCGTCCATGGCGGCCAGGAACTCGCCGGCGTCGCGCACGCGCAGGGACGCCGCAGGGCGCGTGGCCTCGAACACCTGCGCCTCCAGGGCCAGGGGGTCCTGCAGGTCGGGCTCGATGCCCAGGTGCGGCAGCAGCAGGGCGTAGCCCTTGAGGGCGTGGCGGCGAAGGATGGTGAGCATGTCCCCCCGGCGGGTGCGGGACGGGTCCTCCCCGGGGGCGCAGGCCCTCCCGAAGACCACGAGCTGGCGGCAGGACAGGAAGCGCATGGGGTACACCGAGCAGATCCCCTCGTGCAGGAAGGGGCAGCCCTGCCCCCCGCCCTCGGCCAGCCTGGCCAGCACGGCCTTGCTGCCGGGCGGGTTGGCCCCTGTCAGGTGCCAGACGGCTCCGGCCAGCTCCAGGTCCGTGGCGCGGTGCACGGGGCTTTCGCAGCAGGCGCTGCAACGCTTCCTGCATGCGGGCTCGCAGCCGCGCAGCAGCGACTCCTGGCGCAGGCTCAGGCGCACCCCTGCCTCCAGCATGGCCTGGGCCTTGATGAGGCTGCCCATCCAGGAAAACGTCAAGGCCTTGGCGGTTGTTCCGCAACCCATTGTGATTCCTCCTGTTCCCGTTCAAGAAAACGGGCTCGCGACGGAGTTCAAGCAATCTTCGTTCCAGATTGAGGCGCGGAGGAGAGGCCAACCCGCCGAAAGCGCGACATTTTTGAAACACTCCGTCAATGAGGAAAACCCGCCTCAAAGGCTCCAGGTAGGGGCCTGAAACCGGAGGAACGAAATTTGGGCGCTTCAGGCCGTAGCGGCCCAACAGGCAGCCCGTAAGCCCTTCGGAGCCCTTCCGGAGCGGCATTTCACCCCCGCAGACCCCTCCCGAGACCCTCCGCACCCACTTTTTGTTACGATAAAAGCCACGATTCTCATTTTGTCACCTTTACATCGCCCATGGTTTATTTTACATTATTGAAAATGAAGCGGGAAGGCATGCCGCCGAAAACCGGAAAAGCCCAAGGAACAGGAAGGATTCCACTTCCCGCGGGCACCGAAGCAGACGCCCAGCCTGCCGCCGGAGTTTCAGGAAGCTTTGCGCCCGCAGGCCGCACACGGCTCACAGAGCCGCGCCGGCCGAGCGGGCAGACCGTCCCGGCCCATGCTGGCCTGCCCGGTCACCCAACCGTGTCAATCGCCTTTTAAAAATGGAGAGCACCCTATGAGTGGAATCCAGGCACGTTTGAACGCCATCTCGGCGATCATCAACTACAAACCGGCTCATGATCCTCTCAACTTCCATGAGACCAAGCCCACCGACATTTTCGGTTCCAACGTCTTCAACGACAAGGTGATGAAGGAGCGCCTGCCCAAGGCCGTCTACAAGTCCCTGAAGAAGACCATCACCTACGGCGAGAAGCTGGACGCCTCCGTGGCCGACATCGTGGCCAGCGCCATGAAGGATTGGGCCATCGAGAAGGGCGCCACCCACTTCACCCACGTTTTCTACCCGCTGACCGGCCTCACCGCCGAGAAGCACGACGCCTTCCTGGTGCCCGAGGGCGACGGCGGCGCCATGGCCGAGTTCTCCGGCAAGATGCTCATCCAGGGCGAGCCCGACGCCTCCAGCTTCCCCTCCGGCGGCCTGCGCGCCACCTTCGAAGCCCGCGGCTACACCGCCTGGGACGTGACCAGCCCCGCCTACATCCTGGAGAACCCCAACGGCACCTTCCTGTGCATCCCCACCGCGTTCGTCTCCTGGACCGGCGAGGCCCTGGACAAGAAGACCCCGCTGCTGCGCTCGCTGCAGGCCCTGGACAAGCAGGCCCGCCGCGTGCTGAAGCTCTTCGGCGTCAACAGCAAGCTGCCCGTCGGCTCCTACGCCGGCCCCGAGCAGGAATACTTCCTGATCGACCGCAACTTCGTGTTCTCCCGCCCCGACCTGCTCATCGCCGGCCGCTCCCTGTTCGGCGCTCCGTCCGCCAAGGGCCAGGAGTTCGAGGACCAGTACTTCGGCGTGATCCCCCGCCGCGTGCTCTCCTTCATGATGGAAGTCGAGCGCGAGCTCTTCAAGCTGGGCGTTCCGGTCAAGACCCGCCACAACGAAGTGGCCCCCAGCCAGTTCGAAATCGCCCCCATCTACGAATCCGGCAACCTGGCCACCGACCACAACCAGCTGGTCATGACCACCCTGCGCACCGTGGCCAAACGCTACGGCATGATCTGCCTGCTGCACGAGAAGCCCTTCGCGGGCATCAACGGCTCCGGCAAGCACCTCAACTACTCCCTGGGCAACGCCGAGCTGGGCAGCCTCTTCGATCCGGGCGACACCCCGCACTCCAACGCCCAGTTCCTGGTGTTCTGCGCCGCCGCCATCCGCGCCCTGCACAAGCACGGCGCCCTGCTGCGCGCCACCGTGGCTTCCGCCTCCAACGACCATCGCCTGGGCGCCAACGAGGCCCCGCCGGCCATCATGAGCGCCTACCTTGGCGAGCAGCTGACCGACGTGTTCGAGCAGATCAAGAAGGGCGAAGTGAAGGGCTCCAAGTCCAAGGGCGTCATGCACATCGGCGTGGACACCCTGCCCCCGCTGCCCATGGATCCGGGCGACCGCAACCGCACCAGCCCCTTCGCCTTCACCGGCAACCGCTTCGAGTTCCGCGCCGTGGGCTCCTCCCACTCCATCGCCGGCGCCCAGGTGGCCCTGAACACCATCATGGCCGAGTCCCTGGACTACATCGCCACTGAGCTCGAGAAGCTGGGCAAGGTCAACAAGACCCAGTTCAACGAGGGCGTCCAGAAGCTGCTGCAGAAGATCATGGTCGAGAACGACGCCGTCATCTTCAACGGCAACGGCTACTCCGACGAATGGCACAAGGAAGCGGCCAAGCGCGGCCTGCCCAACCTGAAGACCACCCCCGACGCCCTGCCGGTGCTCACCTCCAAGGAGACCATCGCCCTCTTCACCAAGTACGGCGTGCTCACCGAGGCGGAGCTGAAGTCCCGCCAGGAGATCTACCTCGAGCAGTACGTGAAGACCATCCTGACCGAAGCCAACCTGGTCATCCGCATGGCGCGCACCGTGATCCTCCCGGCCGCCATCCGCTACCAGGGGCAGCTGGCCGAAACCTGCGCCAGCCTCAAGGCCATCGGCCACGACTTCAAGATGGCCTCTCTGGACGACGTGACCGCCAAGCTGCGCGGCATGCAGGCCGAGATCGACAAGCTGGAGAAGCTGGTGGCCCACGAGGGCGGCGACACCCTGGCCCACGCCAAGTTCATGTGCGACAAGGTGATGCCCGCCATGCTGGCCGTGCGCGGCTACGCCGACTCCCTGGAAGCCGTGGTGGCCGACGACCTGTGGCCCCTGCCCTCCTACCAGGAGATGCTGTTCATCCGCTAAGGCCCGCGCCTGGCGGTCCGCAGCGACCGGACGAGACAAGGCCGCTCCCGCAAGGGGGCGGCCTTTTTGTTTTTTGGTACTAGCTTCTACGAAGAAGCAATCAGTGAAGATGAGGTTCCCGTCTAGCCACCAAAAATCCCAGGTAGGCCTTAGACAAGGGACTCATGAGGACATAGACCACTGGTGAAGGAAGCCACGAGGCAGACGCTACGACATTGCTTAGGGATTATCGATGCACCGGATAGATGCACTCGCATTCGCTCGTAGGCGCTCTCATCCTCTTGGAGAGGACAGGTGGTAGTAGTTGAGGAGGGACTGCCGCTATACTAGCGATTGAAGTTCGCTGATAGCATCGCGTATCTCTCTATCCGTTGGTTGCGAGATATCGCGTTTCAAGTAGATGAGCAGAGGGCAGACAAGAGATAGTCCGTCAAAATACATTATGATTCGCAAACCGCCCCGTTTTCCGATTTTATATGCCTTGAGACCGAGGCGATCCTTCCATAGCATCCTATGACGCTGGATTTGTTCACCCTTGGGAGCATCGGTTTCTAAACAAGAGAGATACTCTATTAACTCAGGCTTGAAAGCCGGATATTTGGAAAGAAGTTCCTTCGCCTGGCGTTCAAAGGAAGGTGCTAGTTTGACAGCAAAAGTCATTGAAACAGAGAAGACTGCCGCCAATCTTTGAGATGACCCGCTGCGGCCTTGGCCGCATTTTCCAGGTCGTCAAGCGCTTTGCGCTGAAGTGGGCTAGCGAGCATTTGAATGTCTTCGGCCAAATCTTCCCAAGCGTCAGCAGCTTTGAATGCCTTCGATTTGACGAACCCAAAATACCAGGGCAACGCCCCGTAAATACGCCTTAACTTGGCGGCGTTCTCAGCCGAAACACTTGCATTGCTTAACAGAAACCCAGGGTTCTCAGGTAAGTTGCATGAGGCCAAGCACTCTCTCAACTCTAAAGCAATTTCGAGACTATCATTGGCCAAGGCAACAATTTCCGCCCCGAAGGCGATAGATTTCCTCAGCCCCAATCTCTCCAGCCTTCTTCCAAGAGATCGTGGCTCATGGACTATTTCATCAAAAGTGATCGTGCTCATGGCTATCTCCAACATCTAAAATAGTAGCCTGAACAAGTTTCGTCAATACACTCCCCCCCGCAGCAGCCTGAGCATGGCTTCCGGGTCCGTGACGGCGGGCTGACAGACCCCGCTCACGCAAACGTAGGCCGTGGGTTTGCCGTCCTTGGGCGTCATCATGGCGGTGTACGGGGCCAACTCCCCGAGCCCGTGCTCCGGCCGCTCCAGCACGAGAGTGTCCGGCAGGTGAGCCGAGCGCAGGGCTTTCCGGAAGGGGTCCAAGCTCTCGGGCGTGGGGCCGGTGAGCACAACGTCGGCGCTGCGGCCCAGGGCCGAATCCAGGGCGCAGAGCAGCATGGTGTAGCCCGAGACGTAGACGCGCAGGGAAGGCCCGGCCGCCCGGACGGTGCGGGCGGCCTGTTCGGCCAGCTCGTGCCTGCCGCACAGGCGGGAGAGCCGCGTGAGCACCAGCATGGCCGCCGAGTTGCCCGAGGGCAGGGCCGCGTCCACGAAATCCTTGTGGCGCACCAGCAGCTCCTCGGCGTCGGAGGCGGTGAGGAAGAAGCCGCCGTTCTCCTTGTCCTCGAAATCGCGGACCATGATCCCGGCCAGTTCCAGAGCGGCCTCCAGCCAGACCGGGTCGCCCGTGGCCTGGTGCAGTTCGGTCAGCCCCCAGATCAGGAAGGCGTAGTCGTCCAGGGTGGCGGCGATGGCGGCGTCGCCGTCGCGGTAGCGGTGCAGCAGCCTGCCCTCGGGGGTGCGCAGCCGGGCCAGGATGAAGTCCGCCGCGCGGGAGGCGGCCTCCAGCGCCCCGCCGTCCCCCAGGATGCGCCCGGCCTGGGCCAGGGCGGCGATCATCAGGCCGTTCCAGTCCGTGAGCACCTTGTCGTCCTTGTGGGGGTGCACGCGCTGCTCCCGCTGGGCGAACAGGATCTCGCGGATGGCCTCCAGGCGGCGCTCCTCCTCGGGGCCGGGCCACTCGCTCAGGTGCGGGATGTTGTGCCCGGTGAGCTCGCCCGTGGCCTCCTCGGCGAAGTTGCCCTCGGGGCGCAGGTTCATCAGCCGGATGAACAGGGCCGCATCCTCCGGGGACAGCAGCTCCCGGATCTCGACCACGCTCCAGACGTAGAACTTGCCCTCCTCGCCTTCGCTGTCGGCGTCCTCGGCGCTGTAGAAGGCCCCTTCGGGGCTGGTCATGTCGCTCAACACGTAGCGGATAACCTCCCGGGCGGTGCGCTCCATGAGCGGCTCGCCCGAGGCCTGGTACGCCTCGGCGCAGGCCATGAGCATCATGGCCTGGTCGTAGAGCATCTTCTCGAAGTGGGGCAGCAGCCAGTGGGCGTCGGTGGAGTAGCGGTGGAAGCCCAGGCCCACCTGGTCGAACACGCCGCCCAGGCGCATGGCCTCCACGGTGCGCAGCACCATGCCCAGGGCGGCCCGGTCGGCCTTGCGGGCGTGGCGGCGCAGCAGCAGGAGCAGCTGATGGGGCGCTGGGAACTTGGGGGCATCGCCGAAGCCGCCGTTCTTCTGGTCGAAGCGCTGGGCCAGCTGGTCGAAGGCGGCGTCCAGCAGCGTGGAGTCCGGTTCCGCCAGCGCGCCCTGCCCCTCGGGCTTCTCCTCGCCCAGGCGCAGCAGGGCCTGGTGCACGTTGCCCGCTGCCCGCTCCACCTCCTCCGGCCGGTTGTTCCAGACGTTGGCCAGGGCGGGCAGAAGCTCCATCATGCCCATGCGCCCGAAGCGCGAGACCTTGGGGATGAACGTGGCCGCGAAGAAGGGCCGCCCCTGATGGTCCACGAACACGGAGAGCGGCCACCCCCCCGCGCCGGTCATCATCTGGCAGGCTTTCATGTACACGGCGTCCAGGTCGGGACGCTCCTCGCGGTCGATCTTGACTGGCACGGCCACGCTGTTGAGCAAGGCCGCCACGTCTTCGTCCTCGAAGCTCTCTCGCTCCATCACGTGGCACCAGTGGCAGGTGGAGTAGCCGATGGAGAGAAACAGCGGCTTGTTCTCCGCCCTGGCCCTGGCGAAGGCCGCCTGCCCCCAGGGCTGCCAGTCCACGGGGTTGTGGGCGTGCTGGAGCAGGTAGGGGCTTTTTTCGTTGATGAGCGCGTTGGCGGGGCGGGACATGGAGCCTCCTTGCGTGGTGGGCGGCTGGGGCTGGAACGCCGTGACGCCTAGAGAAAAATACGGGCTTCCCTCCGTGGAAATCCGGCCGGAAACCGCGTAGCATGCATCCCGAAACACCATGAAGCTGCATTCAAAGGCCACACTTCTTCTTTCGGGACTTGTTCTGGCGGTCATCGCCGGGACGAGCCTCTTTCTGCTAAATTACCAAAAGGCGGCCTTGAGGCAAGTGGTCTTCGACGGGCTGGTGGCGGAAGCCGACGGCGTGGCCAACGACATCCGCAAATACATGGAGAGCAGCATCCGCGACACGGAGGCCATCGCCGCCAACCTGCCCCTGGACGCCCTGGCGGCCTCCGACGTCGAAAGGCTCCGCGCCTACCTGCGGCTGCAGTTCCGGCTGTTCCCCCAGTTCGAGAACGGGCTGTTCCTGCTCAACCCGGCGGGCATCTTCCTCACGGACTACCCCGCGCACCCCGAGCTCGCAGGCGAGAGCTTCGCCTACCGCGAATACTACCAGGGCGCCATGAGCAGCGGCCGCGCGGTGCTGAGCCCGCCCTACCTCTCCGCGCGGACGGGCCTCCCCGTCATGACCGTGGCCGCCCCGATATTCGGCCCGGGCGGCAAGATGCTGGGCCTGGTCTGCGCTTCGCTGAACCTCTTCTCCCCCCACGCGCTGAGCGAGGGCGGGCGCAGGATGAGCAAGGGCGGCTACGTCTACGTGGTCAGCGCTTCCGGCCAGTTCCTGATGCATCCGGAGCGCGGCAGGATATTCACCTCCCTGAGCCACGGGCAGAACCTCTTCCTGGACAAGGCGCTCCAAGGCTTCGAGGGCGTGGGGGAGACGGTCAACAGCAAGGGCGTGGAGATGCTCATCGCCTCACGCAAGGTGCCGGAGCTGGGCTGGCACGTGCTGGCCCAGGTGGGCACCAAGGAGGCCTTCGCCAACCTCGACGAGGCCCTGCTCGCCGTGGGCGTCTTCTTCGTGGCCGTGCTGGCCCTGGTGATTCCTGCGGGGCTGCTGGCCATGCGCCGCATCGCCCGCCCCCTCGAAGCCCTGGAGGCCGCCGCCCAGATCATCAGCCAGGATCTGCAGAAACCCGGCGGCGCGCTCACCCGGCCCTTCGCCTCCAGCGCCCTGGACGCCCTGCGCAAGATGCGCTCCAACGACGAGATCGGCAAGCTGGCCCGGGCCTTCTTCCAGCTCTCGGTGCGCCTCAAGCAGACCCTGGCCTCCCTGCGCAGCGCCGCGGAGGACTGGGAGCGCACCTTCAACTCCGTGCAGGAGGCGCTCCTGGTGCTCGACGCCAACGGCCGCGTTCTGCGCGTCAACCGCGTCGCCGAGGACCTCTTCCGGCTCCCCCTGCGCGACATCGTCTCCAAGCCCTGGCAGGAGGTCCTCGCGGGCGGCGGCGCCGTCCCGGAGGGATGGCCCGGCATGGAGATCCTGCGTGACTCCGGGCGCATCCGCCTGACCACCGCCCTGCCCAGGCAGCAGGGCCTCTATGAGCTCAACTTCAGCCCCGTGGCCGGGCGGCGCGGCGGCAGGGGCTACCTGCTGGTCATCACCGACGTGACGGAAAAGACCCGCAGCGAGGAGCGCATCCGCGAGCTGGCCTTCCACGACGGGCTCACCGGCCTGCCCAACCGTCTGCTGCTGGCCGACCGCCTGGAGCAGGCCATCGCCACCTCGGAACGCAACCAGACCAAGGTGGGCGTGCTCTTCCTAGACCTGGACGAGTTCAAGCGCGTCAACGACACCCACGGCCACGTGGCCGGCGACGATCTGCTGCGCCGCATGGCCCGCCGCCTGGGCGGGTGCCTGCGCGCCAACGACACCCTGGCCCGCTACGCCGGCGACGAGTTCGTGGCCGTGCTCATCGACCTGGTCCGTCCGGACGAGGCCGCGGCCATCGCCACGCGCATGCTGGAGGCGGCCGCCGAACCCTTCGACATCGGCGGAACCACGGTCCGCGTGGGCGCGAGCATCGGCATCGCCATTTCCCCCCAGGACGGCGCCACCGCCAACCAGCTGCTCAACCACGCCGACACCGCCATGTACCGGGCCAAGGGCCGCGGCAAGAACAACTTCTGGTTCGCCGACGCCACCACCTCCACTTTCGCCGACGACCACCCCGAACAGTAGGCGGCCCGCCGCCGAGCAATGTGCGTTCAGACTTGCCATTTGTGTATCGCAAGACTATACACATCGTCATGCAAGGACATACGCCCCTTCCGCTGCCCCTGGCCACGGCCCCGGCCGGGTTCCCCTCGCCTGCCGAGGACTACCTGGACCAGCGCCTGGACCTGAACGAGCACCTGGTCCGCAACCCGGCCTCCACCTACTTCATCCGCGTCCAGGGGGACTCCATGCGCGGCGCGGGCATCGCCTCGGGCGACCTGCTGGTGGTGGACCGCTCCGTGGAGCCCAGGCCCGGCCATGTGGTGGTGGCCGCCGTGCACGGCGAACTCACGGTGAAGCGCCTCAAGCGCCTGGGCGGCCTGCTGGTGCTGGCCCCCGAAAACCCTGACTTCGCCCCCATCCCCCTGAACGAGGAGAACGCCGTGGAGATCTGGGGCGTGGCCACCCACGTCATCCACCGCCTTACGGGCGGAGGAGGCGCGCCGTGCTCTTCGCGCTGATGGACTGCAACAACTTCTACGCCTCCTGCGAGCGCGCCTTCAACCCGGCCCTGGCCCGGCGGCCCGTGGTGGTGCTCTCCAACAACGACGGCTGCGTCATCGCCCGCTCCCAGGAAGCCAAGGACCTGGGCATCCGCATGGGCGAGCCGGAGTTCAAGTGCCGGGAGCGCTGCGCCCGGGCCGGGGTGGCGGTGTTCTCCTCCAACTACACCCTCTACGGCGACATGTCCGCCCGGGTGATGGCCACCGCCGGGGCGCTCGCCCCGCGCATGGAGGTCTACTCCATCGACGAAGCCTTCCTGGAGTTGGACGGCCTGCCCGGCGGCCCCGAACCCCACGCCCGGATGATCCGCGAGCGCGTGCGGCGCGACACGGGCATCCCGGTCTCCATCGGGGTGGCCCCCACCAAGACCCTGGCCAAGGCCGCCAACCGCCTGGCCAAGAAGGATCCCTCCATGCGCGGAGTGCTCGTCCTGCCCGAGGGCGAGGCCCGGCGGGAGCTGCTGGCCCGCCTGGACGTGGAGGACGTCTGGGGGATAGGCCCGCGCCACGGCCGCCGCCTGCGCGAGCGCGGGGTGCGCACCGCCCTGGACTTCATGGCCCTGCCCCGCGAGTTCGTGCGCAAGGCCATGACCGTGGGCGGCCTGCACACCTGGCTGGAGCTGCACGGCACCCCCTGCCTGCCCCTGGAGCTGGCCCCCAAGCCCAAGCAGAGCATCATCTCCTCGCGCTCCTTCGGGCGGCCCGTCACCAGCCTGGAGCACCTGCGCGAGGCCCTGGGGCAGTACATCTCCCGCGCGGCCGAGAAGCTGCGCGCCCAGAAGAGCCGCGCCGCCTCCATCCTGGTCTTCGTGCAGACCAACACCTTCATCGAGGGAGAGCCCCAGTACAGCGCCTCCCAGAGCCAGGCCCTGGACCCGCCCACCGACGACACCCCGCGCCTGATCGCCCAGGGCGCGGCCGTGCTGGAGCGCATCTTCCGCCCTGGCTTCCGCTACAAGAAGGCCGGGGTCATGCTCTGCGGCATCGAGCCCGCGCAGGGCGCTCAGCTCTCCCTGCTGCACGCGCCGGACGAACGCGGCGGCAGGCTCATGGCCGCCCTGGATACGATCAACGCCCGCTGGGGCCGCGACACGCTGTTCCCGGCGGCCTGCGGCGTGGAGCGCACCTGGCGGATGCGCCAGGGGAGGCGCTCGCCCCGCTACACCACCGTCTGGGAGGAGCTGCCCGTGGCCAGGGCGTGAGGAGAATCTTGCCTGCTCTTGTAAACCATTGTGCGGCAGGGTATCTGGAAATGGTTGTGGGGAGTTAATTGCGGCTTCAACCCTGATTTGTTGATCACCCCACAGGAAAACATTGCAGCGCTGAATGCGGAAGTTGCGGAATCCTTGAGTTCTCTCCGCACACTTCACGCCGGGGCCACGGAGATTAGTCATGTCGGAAGATATCCGTTGGAAACAGCGATTTGACAACTATCTGAAGGCGCTTCAGACTCTTTCCGACGCTGCAAAGCTGGCCGGGGAGCGAGATCTCACGACGTTGGAAGAACAGGGAGTTATCCAGTCATTCGAGTTCACGCATGAACTGGCGTGGAACGTCTTGAAGGATTATCTTGAGTATCAAGGCGTCAGAGACGTCGTAGGTTCACGAGGTGCCGTCCGAGAGGCGTTCAGGAATGGCCTGATTGAAGATGGCGAAACGTGGATGACGATGATCAGGGATAGGAATCTCTCGTCCCACACCTACGACCAGGAGACAGCCCAAGAGATTGTCGGCAGAATCCTGGAGGAACACCACCCTGCCTTTCTAAAGATGGCCAAGAGATTCAGTGTCCTCTATGATCACTCGGGGATGGATGATGTTGTTCGGACTTAGCGAGCAGACGATCGAGAAAATCAGATCGGTTTTCGCAAAGCACCCCAATGTCGAGAAAGTGGTGCTGTATGGATCGCGTGCCAAAGGGACCTACAAGCCGGGTTCGGATATCGACCTAGCCCTTTATGGCGAGGGTATCCCCCAGAAGGAAAAGGATCGGATACTCGACGAACTCGATGAGCTTGACCTGCCGTACGTCATCGATCTTTCGGTGTTTAGCCAACTAGCCCATGCACAATTGCGCGATCACATTGAACGTGTGGGTGTCGTGCTTTATCCCATCACATAGGTGGGTGATTCACGGTCGGCCTCGCAGAAGATCTTCACCATCTGCTCTTCTGAAAGTTATAAGCATGGCTCCTTTTTCGTCGCCAGTAGCCACCTTCTCACGTTCAGTGGGCCGAAAAATACCGGGCAGGTCAGCGCCCCGCCCGGAGCAGGCCCGCCAGGAGACTACAACAAGACATAATCCCGCGATTCCAATCTTGACAGCCCGCCGCACCGGGCGTAGCAATCACCGAAAGGTAATCGAAATGAAACGCATCGCCGCCACCGTTCTATCCCTCGTAGTAGTACGCATGACCAAGTGTCAGGCCGCTACTCGCGTGTGTTGATAGGACTGTAAACCCGATCTTCAACCCCCGCCGGTGTGGCCACCGGCGGGGGTTTTCCATTTCAAGGCCGGAGTCCTCCCCCGCCGTCCACACGGACGACAACCCAGGGAGGTCAGCCATGAGCATCACCGGCGCCCGCTACATCATCGAATTCCTCAAACGCCAGGGCGTGCGCGTGGTCGCGGGCATACCCGGCGGCTCCATCCTGCCCATCTACGACGCCCTGGCCGAAACCAAGGGCATCCGCCACGTGCTGGCCCGCCACGAGCAGGGCGCGGCCTTCATGGCCCAGGGCATGGCCCGCCTCACCGGCAGGCCCGGCGTGTGTTTCGCCACCTCCGGCCCAGGGGCCACCAACCTGGTCACCGCCATCGCCGACGCCCGGCGCGACGGCGTGCCCATCGTCTGCATCACCGGGCAGGTGCCCCTGCCCATGATCGGCACCGACGCCTTCCAGGAGGTGGACATCGTGGCCATCACCGCCTCCATCACCAAGCTGAGCCGTCGCGTGGACAGCGCGGCCGAGCTTCCCGAGGCCCTGGCCGAGGCCTTCGCCGTGGCCGCCTCCGGCCGTCCCGGCCCCGTGCTCCTGGACATCCCCAAGGATGTGCAGTGCCAGCCCGTGCCCGCCCAAGGCATGCCCGCACAGGCCCCCCGCGACGAGCGCCTTCCCGCCGCCTCCGGCTGGGACATCTCCCGCGCGGCCGCCATGATAAACGCGGCCAAGCGCCCGGTGCTGCTGCTCGGCGGCGGCGCGGTGCGCGCCGGGGCGCAGGCCCTGCGCCTGGCCGTGAAGGCCGCCATCCCGGCCACCAGCACGCTCATGGGCCTGGGGGCCATCCCGGCCGGGCACCCGCTGGATCTGGGCATGCACGGCATGCACGGCCACCCCTGCGCCAACATCGCCCTGCACGAGTGCGACCTGCTCATCGCCGTGGGCAACCGCTTCGACGACCGCGCCACAGGCGACCCCGCGACCTTCTGCCCAGAGGCGCGCATCATCCACGTGAACATGGACGCCTCCGAGCTCGGGCGCATCAAGCCCGCCGACCTGGGCATCGCCGCCGACGCCGGGCAGTTCCTCGAAGCCCTGGCCGACCTGGCGGAGCCGCGCGAGCGCCGGGGCTGGTTGGCGCGCATCCGCGGGCTCAAGGAGCACGCCCCCCACCTGGAGCACGACGCCGAGCGCACCCACGCCCGAGCCGTGATCGCGGCCGTGGCCGAACGCATGGAGGAGGGCGCGGTGGTGGTCACCGACGTGGGCCAGCACCAGATGTTCGTGGCCCAGAGCTTCCCCTTCAAGGCCCCCGGCCGCTGGCTGACTTCCGGCGGGCTCGGCGTGATGGGCTTTGGCCTGCCCGCCGCCATCGGGGCGGCCCTGGCCGACCCCTCCGCACAGGTGGTCTGCTTCAGCGGCGACGGCAGCCTGAAGATGAACATCCAGGAGCTTTGCACCCTCGCCGAGACCGGGGCCAACGTGAAGATCGTGGTGCTCGACAACCAGTGCCTCGGCCTGGTGGCCCAGCAGCAGCGGCTGTTCTACAACCGCCGCAGCGCCTCGCGCTACGCCGCGGGCACGGACTTCTCCGCCCTGGCCCGGGCCTTCGGCGTGCGCGGCATCGACCTGGACGCCCAGGACGACCCCCAGGCCGCACTTGACGACGCCCTGGCCAGCCGCGGCCCCTGCCTGATCCACGTGCGCGTGGACCCGGCGGCCATGGTCTTCCCCATGGTGCCCCCGGGCGCGGCCAACACCCAAATGCTGCACGGGCACGAGCCCAGGGCCCAGGCCACGCCCGTGGAGCGCGACATGCCCGAGGCGGTGAACATGGCCTAAGCGGCACCACCGGCATCCCATACGGGATTCCAAAGGGAGGAACTCCCTTTGGCCGCCGGAGGCCCTCCGGCTTGTTTAGGCTTCAGCCCTGGCCCCCGCCGCGCCGAACTGTCCGGTGTATTTGAAGAACATCGGCCAGTTCGGCGCGGCGAAGGCCAGGACCGAAGCCGGTGCGGTTCACCACGTCCGATATGAGGCAAACGTGCAAGACTTCCTCCGGCGGCAAGGCCTCTCCCGGCGGCTCCGGCCTTCTTGGCTTGGGGCGGGTTTGCGGCTATGTGGGCGGCCATGACGCAGCGAGTATACCTTGAGGCCCGGCGGGATTACGCCTCCCCCGGGCTGGACGAGGCCGTGGGCCGCCTGCTGGAGGGCGCGGGCTGCCGCCCGGCCCACGGCGCGAAAGTGCTGGTGAAGCCCAACCTGGTGGCCCCCTCCAACACGGCCCTCTCCTGCACCACGCCCGCCGTGGTGCGCGCCGCCTGCCTCTACCTGGCGGACCACGGGGCCAGGGTTGTGGTGGGCGACTCCCCGGCCTTCGGCACCGCGCGCATCGTGGCCCGAGCCTCTGGGCTGGACCAGGCCCTCAAGGGTACGGGCGCGCGCCTGGCGAACCTCGGCCAAACCCGCAAGCTGCCCCTGAGCCTGGGCGGCTGCGTGGGCGTCTCGGCCCAGGCCCTGGACGCGGAGCTGATCGTCAACCTGCCCCGCTTCAAGGTGCACGACCAGATGTTCTGCACCCTGGCCGTGAAGAACTTCTTCGGCGCGGTCACCGGGTTCCGCAAGGCCTGGGCGCACCAGGTGCACGGCGAGAAGGGCAACCGCTTCGAGAGCATGATCCTGGACGTGTGCCTGGCCATGCCCCCCTCGGTGAGCCTGGTGGACGGCGTGGTGGCCATGCACGTCTCCGGCCCGGCCAAGGGCAAGCCCTACCCCCTGGGCCTGCTGGGCGCGGCAGCCAATCCCGTGGCCCTGGACGCGGCGCTCCTTTCGGTGCTGGGCCTGCCGCCGGACGCCAGCCCCCTGGGCCGCGAGGCCATGCGCCGGGCCCTGCCCGGTTCCCGGCTGGAAGATCTTGATTTCCCCGCCCTGTGCCCCGGTGATTTCATCGCAACGGGCTTCGAAGTGCCCCGCTGCCCGGCCCCGGTGGCCTTCCAGCCCTCGCGCTTCGTCAAAGGCCGCCTGAAAAGCCTGTGCACGCGCCTGCGCGGCGGCTGATCCGCCCGCTGGAGTTGCGCAAGCCTTCTGGATGTCTTATTTCCAGGCGGTGAACAACCAGACCGTCAAGCGCAACAGGCATGTGGTGGTCGGCCGAGTGCAGGGGGTGGGCTTCCGCCCCTTCGTGTACCGGCTGGCCCTGGAGCGCGGCCTCGTCGGCTTCGTCCTCAACTCCCCCGAAGGCGTGGTCATCGAGGTGCAGGGACCTCCCGCAGAGCTCGATGGCTTTACCCACGATCTGCTGCACAAGCTGCCGCCGCTGGCCATGATCGTGGAGCACTCCGTGGCCGAGGCCCCCGTGGTGCCCGGCGAGCAGGCCTTCCGCATCGAGCGCAGCAGCGCCGGAGAGGGGCACCACGTGCTGGTCAGCCCGGACGTGGCCACCTGCGAGGACTGTCTGGCCGATATGTCCGACCCGGCCAACCGCCGCCACAACTACGCTTTCACCAACTGCACCAACTGCGGGCCGCGCTACACCATCACCCGCAGCCTCCCCTACGACCGGGCCACCACCTCCATGGCCTGCTTCCCGCTCTGCCCCGAGTGCGCCAAGGAATACGAGGACCCGCTGGACCGCCGCTTCCACGCCCAGCCCAACGCCTGCCCGGTGTGCGGCCCCCTGATCTGGCTGGCCGACCGCAAGGGCAAGCGCCAGGCCGAGGGCCACGCCGCCATCGAGAAGGCGGCCAAGGCCCTGGCCAAGGGCAGGATCCTGGCCATGAAGGGCCTGGGCGGCTTCCACCTGTCCGTGGACGCCTGCGACCCGGCCGCCGTGGCCCTGTTGCGCGCCCGCAAGCACCGCCCGGGCAAGCCCCTGGCCGTCATGGTCCCCGATCTGGACGACTTGCGCGCCCTGGCATCCCCCTCGCCCGAGGAATGCGAGCTGCTGCTCTCCAAAGAGCGGCCCATCGTGCTGGTGCCCATCCGCCGCGACGGGCCGCTCGCGCCGGACGTCTCCCCGGATACCGACCTGCTGGGGGCCATGCTTCCCTACACCCCGCAGCACCACCTGCTGCTGCGGGCCTTCCGCAAGGTCACGGGCAAGCCCGCCGCCCTGGTGATGACCAGCGGCAACATGAGCTCCGAGCCCATTTCCCTCGGTAACCGCGAGGCCCTTTCCCGCCTCAAGGCCATAGCGGACGTCTTCCTGCTCCATAACCGCGACATTCTGGTGCGCACCGACGACTCCGTGCTGCGCCTGCTGCCGGCGGCGCAAGGCGGCTTCGAGCGCCAGTTCCTGCGCCGGGCGCGCGGGTTCACGCCCTCGCCGGTGTTCCTGCCGCGCAAGGGGCCAAGCGTGCTGGGCGTGGGGCCGGAGCTCAAGAACACCATCTGCCTGACCAAGGAGAACCAGGCCTTCGTCAGCCAGCACATCGGGGACATGCACAACATGGAGACGGCGGCCTTCCACAAGGAGGTCATCGCCCATCTGGAGTCCATCCTGCAGGTCAAGCCCGAGGCGGTGGTGGCCGACCTGCACCCCGACTACCTCTCAACGCGCTACGCCCTGGAGGAGAGCGGCCTGCCCGTGCTCAGGCTCCAGCACCACTTCGCCCACGTGTTCGCGGCCCTGGCCGAACACCGCCTGGAGGAGCCCGTGCTGGGCATCGCCCTGGACGGCTCGGGCTACGGCGGGGACGGCACCATCTGGGGCGGCGAATTTCTCTACGTCGACCCGTTGAACATGGTCATGGAGCGCGTGGGCCGCTTCCAGCAGGTGCCCCTGCCGGGCGGCGAGGCGGCGATCCGGCAGCCCTGGCGCATGGCGGCGGCCTACATGGACGCCCTGGGCCTCGCGCCGGACCCTGCCGCGCACCCCTGGCTGAGGGGACGCGAGCAGGCCCTGGCCACGCTGCGGGCCATGATAGCCAAAGGCGTCAACAGCCCGCTCACCAGCAGCTGCGGCAGGCTGTTCGACGCCGTGGCCGGACTCATGGGCCTGTGCCAGGAGATCAGCTACGAAGGGCAGGCGGCCATCCGGCTGGAGCACGCGCAGGACATGGCCGAGAGCAGGCCCTACCCTTGCGGCTTCCTTGAGGGTGGGGAAATGCTCGAACTGGGGACGCTGGAACTTTTCGGCAAGGCGGCGGAGGATTTCGTCCGCGGCGAGAGCTCAGGCGTTATCAGCAGACGCTTCCATCTGGGTCTGGCGCATGGCCTGGCCGCCATGGCCGAGGTGTTAAGCAAACGGACTGATGCCCGAAAAGTGGTTATCAGCGGCGGTGTATTCTGCAATGCCTCCTTGACTGTAGCCTTATCCAGGCTACTATTACATGTAGGCGTAAAATGCGTGGCCATGAATCAGACACACCCCGGGGACGGGTGTATTTCACTGGGCCAAGCGTACTTCGGCAGCCTGCTTGTACAAAAATAAAATACACGACCCGAACGGTCGGCTTTCGACTCACCAAAGAGGATAGTGGCGTTAACAATATTTTAAAAACTTTACACTTTGTTCATCCTGTCTGTATGTTGTCATGACACCGCCCTGAGCCTTGTTCTTAAATAGTATTTGTAAACAGCTGGTTCCGTAATAACTGCGCAAAACCCTCCATCCAAATGGAGGGAAACCCTCCATTTTATGCTTGCGCTTTTCCGAAGGCCATATATATGTGCTTGTACACTACGGTGCACCCCACACGTAAGCCGCCACAAGCGGTCAGCGTCTGGTGATCTTCTGCACCAGCCCTTGGCGGTTCCGTTCGGCCACCCTCGCCTCCCGCCCGGGGCAGCGGCAGCAGCCTACGTAATGATGTACCCTATCAACTCTCACGGAAGTGTTGCGGCGGCGGGGTATCCATCATGGGATCAACAGCGTGCTCCTTGCTTTGAGGGAGCTTAGAGGTGAAACATGTACAACGCATTCGACGAAGCCCTGGAAAGAATCAAGCGCGCCACCGGCGCCCGCACCCAGGTCGACCTGGCGGCGATTCTCGGCATCCGTCAGTCCAGCATCTCCGACGCCAAGCGGCGTCAATCCATCCCTGCCGACTGGCTGCTCAAGCTCTACCGCAGCCACGGCCTCAACCCCGACTGGATCACCTCCGGCGAAGCGCCCCAGGTGCTGCGTGAAGGCATGGCCCTGCCCGTGGGCCTCATGGAGCCCGGCACCAGCTACGGCTCCGACAAGCCCAAGTCACGCGCGGTCACGGTCAGTTCCATGACCGGCATCATCGCCGAGGACGGCTCCCTGCAGGAGAAGCCCATCGAGATGATCGCCATCCCCGAGGCCTTCATCTGCCCGGGCCAGACCATCTTCAAGATGGAGCACCAGAACATGGAGCCCATCGTGCGCCGCGGCGCCTACATCGGCGTCAACAAGGACCAGCGGCAGCTCCGCTCCGGCGAAATCTTCGCCGTGTCCGTGCCCAACGAGGGCTTCGTGGTGCGCCGCCTGTTCAACGACTTCGAGAACAACAGGGTCATCCTGCGCAGCGAGAACCCCACCTACAAGGATCAGTCGCTCAAGGCCGAAGACATCGTCGGCAACATCATCGGCCGCGTCTGGTGGGTGCTGCAGGAACTCTAGGCCGCTCCCCACTCTACGGATGTGAAAAGCCGCCCCTCGGGGCGGTTTTTTTTGTTCCCATGTCACAAATAAATATCTGATAGTCGCACTCGAACCTGTAATATCGCACCTGAGACCACACGTATTCAAACTTCTACTTGCAGGAATGAATATATGATGCTATTTTTCAAATCGTAAATTCGTATATAGATTGGCATAAGGAGTCGGCGTATGCCCCAGCACCCCCAACTTTCCGGACAGGGCAGGAAGAACGGAGCCGTTCAGGCCCCTAGCGAGTTCACACTCGGGTTCGAGCGAATCGTCCAGGCCCTTGGCCTGGCCTCACAGAGTGATTTGGCCATCACGCTGGACATCAGGCAGTCGAGCATCTCCGACGCCAAGAGGCGCGGCGTCATCCCGGGGGAATGGGCCCTCAAGCTCTACCGGAACTTCGGCCTCAACCCCCGCTGGGTGTACGACGGCCTGCCCCCCGTCTTCCTCACCAAACCCTCGCCCTCCGGGCCTGAAGATGCCGGCTGGGACCAGCCCGCAGCGGAATCCTCCTTTCTGCTGCGCTACCAACCGGAGTCTCTCCTGGCCATGCGCGTGGAGGATGCGTCCATGGAGCCCTTGATCCATCGCGACGCCTACGTCGGGGTGAACACCAGGGACAAGACCCCGGTCGATGGAGGGCTCTTCGGCCTGATGCTGCCCATGGAGGGGTTCTGCGTGCGCAGGCTGCGCCAGGAAAACCGCAAGCCGCTCGTGCTGGTCACGGCGGACAACGCATCCATCAAGGCGCAGCACCTCGCCACGGACGCTCTGGCCGGGGCCATGCTCGGCAGGGTGGTCTGGGTGATGCACCGCCCCTGAGGCACGGCAGGCGGGCCCAACGGCCCCGCACCTCCCGCCCGTTCTTGGGTTCGCGCCCGCGGCGCACTCACCCCCTCATCCCCGTCGCCCGCCCAGAACACGTCTCCGTCCGCAGCATCTCTTCCGCGAGCCGCATCCGAGGCCCGGCATGGCCTGAAACGGCACTGTGCCCGGCCAGAGGTGCCCCATCCGGGCATGCGCCCTGGCCGGGAGAGACAAACCGGCGTGTTTGGGCTATGACGGGAGGCGAAACAAGGGGAGGATCAATGCAGCAGAAGAGACTCACCGCGCCGGACATCGCCGCGTGCAAGGGCAACCGTCGGCTCGTGGTCATCACGGCATACGACGCCGGGCAGGCCGCCCTGGCCGAAGCCGCGGGCGCGGACATCCTGCTCGTGGGCGATTCCCTGGGCATGGTCGTGCTGGGCCAGGAGGACACCATCAGCGTCACCATGGAGCAGATGCTCCATCACGCCTCGGCGGTGACCCGTGGTTCCGGCAAGGCCCTCGTGGTGGCGGACATGCCCTTCCTCTCCTACCAGGCCTCGGTGGAGGATGCGGTGCGCAACGCCGGCCTGCTGATGAAGCAGGCTCGTGTCCAGGCGGTGAAGGTGGAGGGCGGCCTCGAGATATGCCCGCAGGTGCGGGCCATGGTCCAGGCGGGGATACCCGTAATGGGCCACCTGGGGCTCACCCCGCAGCATGTTGCCGCCCTGGGCGGCTTCAAGGTGCAGGCGCGCACCGCCATCGCCGCCAAGCGCCTCTTGCGGGACGCCATGGCCCTGGCCGAAGCCGGTTGCTTCGCCATGGTGCTGGAATGCCTGCCCTCCCAGGTGGCGCAGCTCGTCACCCGGGAAGTGCCCGTCCCCACCATCGGCATCGGCGCGGGCGCCTCGTGCGACGGGCAGGTTCTGGTGTTCCACGACCTGCTCGGCCTCTACGAGGGCTTCCGCCCCAAGTTCGTCAAGCGCTACGCCGAGCTGGGGCGGCTCGCCCGCGAAGCCCTGGCCGAATTCGCCCAGGAGGTCCGCTCGGGGAGCTTCCCCGGCCCGGAGCACGCCTTCGAGATGGCCCCGGAAGAGCTGGTCCTGCTGCTCTCAAGCCTCGAAGAAGCCTGAGGCCATACCGGCGCGGGCGCGGGCCTGGTCCTCGCGGCGGCCCTGGCAGTGCACGCAGAGCGTGGCCATGGGCTGCGCCTTGAGGCGTGCCGGGGCGATATCCTCGTCGCACTCCTCGCAGATTCCGTATTCACCCGCTTCGAGGCGGGCCAGGGCCTCATGGATGCCCGCCAGGGTCTGGCGGTCGCGCTCGCGCATGAGCAGGGCGAAGTTGCGCCCGGACTCCATGGTGGCGCGGTCGGCCAGGTCGGGGGGGAGCACTTCCTCCCCGATGAGGTCGTCCATGCTGTCGCGCATCTTGTTCAGGGTGTGCTGCATCATCGCGGTAAGGGTTGCGGAAAACGTCTGAAGCTGCTCTGCGTCCATGTGGCGCTCCTGGCGTCTGGATTCGGATGCCCGGGCCGGGTCCGGCCCTTTCGTCTTTGTGCCTGATGCCCTGGCAGCGTTGAATCCGTGTCTCGGTGCTGTGACAATTGCGTTTCGCCGCTCAGGCTCCCTTTTTCGGCATCAGGAGTCGCTTGCCTTTTCCGGGCCACTCATTAAGATATCATCGCCGCACGCCGCTAGCACAGGGCGAAAGCCCCCCATAGCGATACATATCGGCATGATACATTGTCTCGCGGAGGATTTGATGAAGCCGAAAGTGTACGATGAGGACGTCCGGGAATTCATCCTCGACCAGAGGGGCGTATTCCTGGTGCTGTCCCACGATCCACACTTCAACAAGAATTTGCGCAGCACCCTGCTGCGGCATCTGCATATCAAGGACGACTGCGTTCACAACGTCACCACCCAGGAGCAGCTCTACAAGGAACTCCGACTTCTCGTCGGCCAGGGCCGGAAGGTGGTCTTCTTCGTCGAACGCGAAATCAACGGCAAATACTGCCACGACCTCGTCCAGTTCCTGAAGAACCAATACCCTGACGTGCTCATCATCATCCTCACGGGCGAGGTCGCCCGCGAGATACTGATCTACATGCACGAGATCGGGGCCAACAACGTCATCACCAAACCCATCTCCCCGGATATGCTCATCGAGAAGGTGGCCTTCACCGTGAAGCCGCGCGGGCAGATCGGCGAACTGATCGACCTGGGCAAGAAGCTCAACGAGAACGGCAAGCACTCCGAGGCCGAGTCCGTGGCCCGCAAGATCCTGGAGCTCAAGCCGGGCAGCCCGGCGGCCCTGCTGGTGCTGGGCGACAGCTTCAAGGGCCGCGAGATGATGGACCAGGCCCTGACGGCCTACACAGAGGCCTCCAAGAACGGGAAGCTGTTCCTCGACCCCATCAAGAAGATCGCGGAGCTGCACAAGGTCACCGGCAACGTCCGGGAGGAGACCAAGTTCCTCGAACGGCTGGACAGGCTCTCCCCCCTCAACGTGGACCGCAAGATCTCCATCGGCGACAACTACATGAACCTGGGCGAGCGGGAAAAGGCCGTGGAGATCTTCGACGACGCCATCAAGCTCGCCACCAGGGAGGCCATGGCCCAGGTGGGGCGCGTCACCAGGACCATCGCGGAGCACTGCATCTCAAACGCTCCGGAAATCTCCGAGAAATACCTGCGCCAGTCCATCGAAGCCAAGAAGGGCATCCTGGACAAGTCCGACATCGAGACCTTCAACCGCCTCGGCATCACCCTGCGCAAGCAGGGCAAGTGGGACCAGGCCATCGAGGAATACCGCAGGGCCCTCAAGATCTCGCCCAACGACGCCGGGCTCTACTACAACATGGCCATGGCCTACAGCGAAGGCCGCGAATTCCAGGACGCCTTCAACTACCTGGACAAGGCCCTTCGCACCAACCCCGACCTGTGGACCGCGGGCGAAACCGTCTGCTTCAACATCGCCACCGTGTACCTGCGCGCCGCGCGCAAGGAGCTCGCCGTGGAGTTTCTGCACAAGGCCCTGGAGCTCAACCCGGGGTTCGAGCGCGCCAAGAACCTGCTGCGCGAGATATAGACCCCCTCCATGATAAAACACCCCGACTTCGATCCCGTGGCCATCGGCCTCGGGCCTCTGCAGGTGCGCTGGTACGGCCTGATGTACCTGGCCGGGTTCGTCACCGGATGGCTGCTGGGCAGGCGGCGCGCCGCCCGCCCCGGCTCGGGCTGGACCCCGGCCATGGTGGACGACTTCATCACCTGGTGCGTGCTGGGCCTGGTGCTGGGCGCGCGCCTCGGCTACGTGGTCTTCTACGACCTGGGCGTCTACCTCTCCGACCCGCTGGCCATCTTCCAGATCTGGAACGGCGGCATGAGCTTCCACGGCGGCATGATCGGGCTGTGCGTGGTGGTCTGGATCTTCGCGCGCAAGCACGGCAAGACCTTCCTGGAGATAGGCGACTTCCTGTGCCCCCTGGCCCCGCCGGGCCTGTTCTTCGGGCGCATCGGCAACTTCATCAACGGCGAGCTCTGGGGCGGCCCCACCGGCATGCCCTGGGGCGTGCTCTTCCCGGACCCGCGCGCGGGCGGCGTGCCGCGCCACCCCTCCCAGTTGTACGAGGCCGGGCTTGAGGGCCTCACGCTCTTCCTCATCCTCTGGTTCTACTCGGCCAAGCCGCGCCCCAGGGGGCACGTCACGGGCATGTTCCTGGCATTCTACGGCCTGTTCCGCTTCCTGGTGGAGCTCATCCGGGAGCCCGACCCCCAGCTGGGCTACCTGGCCTGGGGCTGGCTGACCATGGGCCAGCTGCTCTCCCTGCCCATGGTCCTTGTGGGCGCGGCGCTGCTGCTGCGCGGCAGGTCCGCCTCCTCGAAGCCCGACGCCTAGCCTGTTCGGCGCCGTAAAACAAAAAGCCCCCCGCGCACCAGGCGCGGGGGGCTTCTTCGTTCATGCGGGGCGGCGGAGGCCTGCTACTCCTTCTGCAAGGGGATCAGGGCGAACTCGCCGCAGACGTCCTCGGCCAGGGTCTCCGGCCAGAGGGCGATATAGGTCTTGCCGCGCACGGCCTCCACGTTGTCGACCTTGGGCCTGGGCGCGTGGCGTTTGCAGAAGCCCCACTCGCCCTTGAGCATCTCCTCCGGCGGGCAGTAGCGGTGCTCGTAGGGGATGGGGCCTTTCCAGTAGCGGCAGTGCTTGCATTTGGCTTTTCTCATGGTTTCGGCAGCCCCTCCAGGGACAAGACATAGATGCTCGGCCACAGCTTCCCGGTTACGAACAGCCTGCGGGTCGCCGGATCCCAGGCGATTCCGTTGAGGTCCGACTCGTCGGGCAGGCCCTGGGTCCTGGCGCGCAACTGGGCGCAGTCGATCCAGGCGGCCACTTTCCCGGTGGCCGGTGAAACGACTGCTATGCGATCATCATGCCAGACGTTTGCGAGTATCCAGCCATCCACCCACTCCAACTCGTTGAGCTCTGTCACGGGCTTCTGGCCGTCCGCCACGCGCAGGGTGCGCACCGGCTTCATGCTGGCGGGGTCGCGCCAGGTCAGGGTGTCGCTTCCGTCGCTGGTCAGCAGGCCGAAGGGGGTGGCGGCAGCGCCCCAGCCCTGGGTGTCCAGGGGCAGCTCGGCCTTGGGCTGGAAGCTGGCCGCGTCGTAGACGTAGGCCTTGCCCGTGGTCCAGGTCAGCTGGATGAGGTCCGCGCCAACAAGGGCCAGGCCTTCGCCGAAGTCCTTGGCGGGCAGGTCGCGCTTCTGCACCACGCGCCCGGTGGCGGGCTCCACCTTGCGCAGGCTGGAGCGTCCGTTGAGCCCCGTGCTCTCGTAGAAGTAGCCCTGGCTGAAGACCAGGCCCTGGGTGAAGGCCTGGGGGTCGTGCGGCAGCACGGCCGTGACGCTGTACGTCAAATTTCCGGCGGAACAGGGCGCGGCAAGCAGCGCCAGGGCCAGCAGGACCGGCAGGGAAAGCCGCACGGCCCTGAACATCGCGTGGAACTTCTTCATCCTTGCACCACCACGTTGCGGTCCTGCTTGAAGGGGTTCTGCCGGACCTGCAGGGAATAGATGTAGGGGTAGCTGCGCTTGAGGTGCTCCATGTAGGCCAACCATTGCACCACCAGCAGGTTGAAGGCCCGGCGCATGTCGCCCTTGAGGTGCTCCACGTCGGCCGGGGGCAGGCCCTCCAGCCCCGGGCGCGCGGCCAGCTCTTCGGTGAGGTGGCACAGGGCCCAGAGCAGGTCCGTGAAGCTGTCGTGCTCCAGCAGGTTGGGGTTCTGCAGCAGCCCCAGCACGAACTGGCGCTTCTCCAGCAGGAAAAGCTTGAGCTCCTCCATCCTGGTTTCGTCGTGGTCCAGCCTGCAACTGTTGCCCCGGGCGAAGGCCAGGGCCTCCTGGTACTGCTCGTGCCCCCAGTGCATGTCCACGGCGAAGCGTGCGCGCGCCTCGTCCAGGTCGCCGCAGAATTCGTTGATGCGCCGGATGGCCTCGCCGCCCACCTCGCTGAAGAAGGCCCCAATGACCATGTTCAGCTTGTGGAACTTGGCCGCGCGCTCGCGCTCGCCCAGCACGTTCTCCACGATCAGGGTGACCACCAGAACCTGCACCGGCACGAAGCAGAGGTCCAGCGCCCAGTAGAAGCCCAGGTTGTAGCCGTCGCGAAAGATCAGCATGTGCACGAGCGGCAGCGCCAGGGCGAACCCCGCCGTGACCAGGGCCACGGACTGCTTCCAGCTCAGGTTTGACAACAATTTCTTGAACATCGAAGCCCCCGTTCGCCCCCGGGCCCGTCCGGCCTTCCGGGGCGTGGCGAATCTACGCAAAGCCGCCGCGCTTGACCACCCCCCTGCGGGGTTCGCCCCATCAGGCAGCGATGCGGCCCGGCGCAACCTTACAGTTGCGTAAGCATGTTACAGATGGGCCCCAAAGCATTTCCCCCAGTGCGCGCACCCTTTGACAACACTTCCGGGAGGGTGTTATTGTTGGACGGTCTGTTGCTTTCAACAGAAGGAGGAAAACCATGAGAACCACATTGAAAACCATGTCGATCCTGGCCCTTATGGCCGCGTTCGGGCTCTGCGCCGCCCTGGCGAACGCGGGCACCACTGCTGGAACCGTCTACCTGGAGCCCAAGGTGGGCATTTACGCCAACTCCAACAAGAATATCAGCTCCATGTTCTCCTACGGCGCGGAAGCTGGATATTTCTTTGTGGATGGCTTTGCCCTGGGCCTTGAGGGTCTCGGGTATTCCGTAACGCAGAAGCGTTATCCCTACAGCGGGGCGACCACCTACGAGAACGTCGGCGCATTCAGCCCCATCGCATGGGCGCGCTACCACTTCATCTCCGACGAGAAGATCTCCGTGTTCGCCGGGATCGGCCTGGGCGGCTTCTTCTCCAACGTGAACATCCCGCGCAACGGCTTCACCTCCAACATGACCGAGGCGGCCGAGATCGGCTTCAACGTGTACCTGGTCAACGCGCTGTCCATGCAGGTGGCCGGCCGCTACCAGCACATCGGCGAGTTCACCGACAAGGGCTCCGACAACTGGGGCGGCAACCTGGCGCTCAAGTACGGGTTCTAACAGCCCTTCGCCTGATTCCGTCATCACTTCCGGCCGCGGCCCCTTGGCGCGGCCGGTTCCTTTTGGCCTCCCGCCGCGGTTGCATAGAAACGCTGTCAATTGCTCCGCGTTCCTGTTAGAGAATGGCGCGCGCCTTGCGCGACATCCCAAAACGACACCATCTATGGACAACACCAAAGACTCCCAGACCACTCCCCCTGAGTTCGAGACCCTCGTCGAGCCCGAAGCCTCCCTGCCCGAAATGGCCCTGGAGGAACTGCCGGAGCCCCTGCGCGAGGCCATGGGCCGCGCTGGCTGGACCGCGCTCATGCCCGTGCAGTCCAAGTCGCTGCCGTATCTGCTCACCGGGCAGGACCTCATGGTCCAGTCGCGTACCGGCAGCGGCAAGACCGGGGCCTTCCTGCTGCCGATCTTTCACCTGCTCGACGTGGAGCAGCCCCAGACCCAGGCCCTGATCCTCTGCCCCACCCGCGAACTGGCGGGCCAGGTGGCCGCCGACGCCGAGACCCTGTTCGCGGGCACCGGCCTGAAGATCGCCTCGGTCTACGGCGGCGTTGGCTACGGCGCGCAGACCGACGCCCTGCGCGCGGGCGCGCACCTGGTGGTCGGCACCCCCGGCCGCATCCTGGACCACCTGCTGCGCCGCAACCTCACCGTGGACGGCATCCGCGTGCTCGTGTTCGACGAGGCCGACAGGATGCTCTCCATCGGCTTCTACCCCGACATGAAGGAGATCAAGCGCTACCTGCCCAAGCGGCGCGTCTCCACCTTCCTCTTCTCGGCCACCTACCCGCCGCACGTGCTGCGCCTGGCCGAAGAGTTCATGGACCACCCGAATTTCCTCTCGCTCTCCTCCACCCAGGTGCACGTTGCCAACATCCTGCACCAGTACGTGGAGTCACCCGGCATGGATAAGGACCGCTGCCTGGTCCGCCTGCTGGAGATCGAGAACCCGGTCTCGGCCATCATCTTCTCCAACACCAAGGCCAACGTGCACTACATCACCGAGGTGCTCAAAGGCTTCGGCTACGACGCCGAGGAGCTCTCGGCGGACCTCTCCCAGGCCAAGCGCGAGGAGGTCATGGGCAGGCTGCGCAAGGGCAACCTGCGCTTCCTGGTGGCCACCGACGTGGCCGCGCGCGGCATCGACATCCCCGATCTCTCCCACGTCTTCCAGTACGAACCCCCGGAGGACCCCGAGTCCTACGTGCACCGCGCCGGGCGCACCGGCCGCGCCGGAGCCTCCGGCACGGCCATCACCCTGGTGAACATCATGGAGGAGTTGGGCCTGGGCCGCATCGGCCAGCGCTTCGGCATCGACCTGGTCAAGCGCCCCGCCCCCACGGACGACGACGTCTCCGCCGTGGTCTCCGCCAGGATGACCGCCCTCCTGGAGGCAGAACTGCGCGCCCTGCCCCCCCTCAAGCAGGTGCGCCTGAAGCGCTTCCTGCCCCTGGCGCAGGAGCTCGGCTCCTCCGAGGACGTGTCCCTCCTGGCCATGCTCCTGGACGAGCGCTACCAGGCCACCCTGCACGCCGTGCCCGAGCAGCCCGAAGGCGCCGCCTCCACGGCCCGGCGCGGCGACAAGGCCGCCCCGCGCCGCGAAGAGCGTCCCCGCAGGGAGGAGCGTCCCCGCCGCGAAGACCGCCCCCGCCGCGAGGACCAGCCGCGCAGCGAAGACCGCCAGCGCGGTGAGGAAAAACCCCGGCGCGAGCGCAAGCCCGAAGCTCCGGCCCAGCCCAAGGCCGAGCCCCAGGCCCAGGCCGCTGCCGCTCCCGCTCCCGCCGATTTCACCACGATGGAGGACTTCTCCACGGAGTGGGCTGGCGACGTCGAAGCCGTGACGGCCGTCCCCGCCGCCGCTCCCGCCGGCGAAGAGGGCGAGGTGCGCAAGAAGAGGCGCCGCCGCCGCCGCTCCCGCAAGAAGCCCGGCTCGGGCGAGGCCGCCATGGCCGCCGGGGAGTCGGCCCAGGACGAATCAGCCGAGGTCTATGAGGACTTCGAGCCCGCGCCCGCCGCCGAGGCCGCCGCTCCCGCCGAGGAGGCCGCCCCCGCCGGCGAGGCCAAGCCCAAGTCCAGGTCGCGCTCGCGTTCGCGCTCGCGCGGCAAAGGAAAATCCGGGGAGGCCAAGGCGACTGAAGCCAAGTCCGGCGAGGCAGCCGAGGCCAAGCCCGAAGGCGCGCCTGCCGAAAAGCCCGCCAAAAAGAAGGCTGAGAAGAAGGCCGTGCCCACCTTCGAGTTCGACTCCACCTACGGAGACGGCAAGGGCATCGACTGGGATTAGAAGCAGCCGCAAGACAAACGCATCGAGACCGGCCGGGGGAACCCGGCCGTTTTTTTGTTGGAGCGTTGGGAAAGGCGAGAGGGAGGGAAGATGCCTCCGGCGGGCAAAGGGAGTTCCTCCCTTTGCAATCCCGTTCCGCTTCGCGTTCATTCC
The DNA here is from genome assembly GCF_022808715.1 of Fundidesulfovibrio agrisoli. GTDB lineage: Bacteria > Desulfobacterota > Desulfovibrionia > Desulfovibrionales > Desulfovibrionaceae > Fundidesulfovibrio > Fundidesulfovibrio agrisoli. Next base: position 210,594 of record NZ_JAKZKX010000003.1, on the reverse strand, counting down.
GCCTGCGTGGGCGGTCTCAAGCGAATTCTTTGGAAGGCAAGGAGCGGGAAACACCTCCGGGCGCGAGGCGGTTATCTACAATAGTTGCCGCGCTGGTCCGGGGTGCGGCTCCGGCCTCTTTGTCCGCCGCCGCGGGGGCGGATATCTTCAAATATATCTGTCCGCGCGGCGGCGGACAGGGAGGCCGGGGCCGGTACAACCACAACATTCCGCATTCGAAACGAGGCAGGGCAGGTGGCGCACTGAGAGGCCCTTGACGGGCACCCCCGAGGGCTGCATCCTCGCCCCATGAAACACTTCCCGCTCATGGCCGCGCTGTTGCTCGCCGCCGTACTCCTGACTGTCATCCCAGCGTCCGCCGCCGCGCTGGAAGAAGCCCTGGCCGCCTCCAGGCAGCTTGTGGTGGTCACCAGCGATTGCTGGAGCTGCACCGGCGCCAGCCTGAGCCTCCACAGCCGCGATGCGGGCGGCTCATGGCACCAGGACGGCCCGTCCGTTCCGGTCATGCTCGGCCCCAAGGGCCTGGGTTGGGGGATCGGCCTGCACGAGACCCCGGCGGACGGCCCGCGCAAGCGGGAGGGCGACGGACGCGCCCCGGCGGGCGTGTTCAGGCTGGGGCCGGTTTTCGGCTACGACAAGGCCCCGCCGACGGGCCTGCGCATGCCCTACGTCCAGGCCACCGGGACGCTGGAGTGCGTGGACGACGCCGCCTCGCCGCAGTACAATGTCCTCTTGGACGCTTCGGCGGCCCCCTCGCGCGCGTGGAACAGCTCCGAACTCATGCGCCGCAAGGACGACCTGTACGCCCTGGGCCTGGTGGTGGCCCACAACCCCGCCCCTGCCGCGCCCGGAGCGGGCTCCTGCATCTTCCTGCACATCTGGCGCGCCCCCGGGGCCACGACCTCCGGCTGCACCGCCATGGACCGCGCCGACATGGAGCGCGTGGCCGCCTGGCTGGACCCGGCCCTCTCCCCCCTGCTGGTCCAGTTGCCCCGCGAGGAGTACGCGCGCTTCGCCGCCAATCTGAAGCTTCCCTGACCTTTCGGCTCGATCACACTGCGCGGCTGCACAAAAACAAACGGCCGGGAAGAGGCATGCCTCTTCCCGGCCGTTGGCGTTGGCGTGAGCAGCGCTCAGTCCAGGCCCATGCCCGGGTGGTGCGCCGGGGCGTCCATGTCCATGGTGTGGCAGACCTTGCAGGTCTTGGGCGAACCGAGGGCGTTGGTGTTCTTCTGGTACTGCATGGGCTGGAGCACGTCGCGTATCTTTCCGTAGGGGTTCCGCGCCGGATAGGCCGCGTGCGCCGAGCTGTGGCAGCCGGAGCAGGCCATGGCGCCCATCTCGTCGCGGGAGTTCTTGAACAGGGCCGCGCGGTCCTTGCTCCAGGTGCCGTAGGCCTGCATGCCCTGCGGCGGGCCGTAGTCCACGTGGCAGGTCAGGCAGCGGGGCTCCTGCGCCCAGGGTTCGCGCGGCACGGGCTGGGCGTCGCGGGGCGTTATCAGGCCCATGAGCTTGCCCGCGGCCGGAGCGCCCAGGGCCTTCTCCCGCGTCAGCAGGGAGAGGGCGTGGTCCTCCAGCGCGCCGTGGCAGTTGGTGCAGTCCAGCCCGGCCTCCTGATGCGGGTCGCGGAAGGCGCGGGTGGCCCCGGTGGGGCTGGTGGGGTGGCAGGCGTCGCAGGCCTTGGCCCCCTGCCCGGCCAGATAAACCGCGTGCAGCCCGTGGATGGACGCGGAGAGGCTCATGGTCCTGCCGGGGCCGCCGGGATTCGCGCCCGTGCCGGGCTGGGCGGCGGGCTGGCCACTGGGCTGGCCATTGGCCTGGATGGCGTCGCGGTGGCAGGAGCGGCACTCCAGCGTGCCGGACTGCTTGGAAAGGCGCGTGCCCGAGAGCCTGTCGTGCGCGGCCAGAACGTCTCGCCCGGTGGGGGGGGCTATGCCCGCCACGCCGCGCTTCCACGGGCCTCCATGGCAGTTGCGGCAGCCCAGCTCCGTGGAGACGGGCAGCACCACTCTGGTGCTGGCCAGCAGCTTGCCCGATTCGTCGTAGGCGTTGACCTCGGCCACCGGATAGGGCTGGAACCCGCCGGACTTGGGATAGGGCGACACCGGGATAAGCTCGGCCCGGAAGGCGTTGCCCTGGGGCTGGAGGCTGCCCGCCTGGCCGTCGGCCACGGTGTAGGTCATGGTGACGCCCTTGGTGACGGCTTCGGGGGCTATGTCGCGCCGGATCAGCTGCGCGGTGAGCCCCTGCGTGCCGACGCCCAGGGTCCACTGCCCGTCGGCGTCGGAGAGCAGGTTGATGCCCCGGTCCGGCGCGGCGGTGAGCACGTAGGGGGTGTCGTCGGTGAACACGGGCACCGCGTCGACAGCCTGCGGGAACTTGGGGGCCTCCTCCTTGCGGGGGCCGTGAAGCCCCTCGGTGAGCCAGGCGGCCAGGGCGGTTTTCTCCTGCGGGGTGCCCAGGAAAGGCGGCATGTAGGTGCCGATCTTGCCCATGCCGGTCAGCAGGGCCTCCATGCCGAAGGCGGAGTACTTGGCGCTGCGGGGCAGCATGTCCAGCATGGGGCCGCCCAGGCTGTGGCAACTGGAGCACTCCAGGTAGTAGAGTTCGCGGCCGGCCTCCATGCGGTTTTCGTCCGTGACCTGCTTGACCTTGCTCCACTTGGCGGAAGCCAGCGCGCCCTTGGCGTTGAGCTCCCCGGCGCGGGCCACGGGGATGCCGTTCGAGTACATGTAGCCGGTGATGAGGTACGGCCTGCGCGCGGCCTCGCGCATGTACTCGAAGGAGGCCAGCACGCAGAAGGAGGCCAGCATGGTCGCGATGGCCACGGGGCGGGCCACCTCGCGGGAGACGCCGCCCGCCAGCATCGCGCCGCCCGCCACCACGAAGGGCGAGGCCCACCAGAAAGCCTTCATGCCCGAGGCGACCTCGGGGGAGAGGCCCAGCGCCAGGGTCTGCTGCTCCGGCGAGAGCACGGCGATGTGCCACCAGCCCGCCGCGGCCAGCGCCGGCAGGGGCAGGATGGTCCACACCGCGCAGAAGCGGGAGAGCCGCTTGCGCTCGGTTTCGTCCTCGACGCCCTGGGCGGTTATCAGGCCGAACACGCCCGCGACAAGGGCCGCGAAAGCGGCGCGGAACACCAGCCCGGGCACAAAGGTCGGGTTGAAGAAGCCGTCCCAGAAGCGCTGGGTGGCCAGCCACTCCCCGGGGGTCAGCATGTAGGAGATGAAGCCCTGCACCACCGTGAGCGAGCCGAAGGCGAAGGCGAAATAGAGCCAGGCCAGGATGAGCCGCCGGGTGGAGCGCTCCGCCTCGAAGGAGCTCATGTACACCAGCAGGGTGACGATCTCGGCCAGGAAGAATGTCCACTCCGTGGCCCAGCCGAACACGAAGGAGTGGATGAGCGTCGAGGTGGCCCCGGGCGCGCCGATGGCGATCACCACCCAGATGCCCACGCCCGTGAGCCCGCCCACCACCATGGTGAACACCAGGAAGAACTTGGCGTAGCGGCGGAGGTAGTCCTTGAGGGTGCCCAGGCCCAGGCGCTGCACCCGGGTCTCCATCACGGCTATGAACAGGCCGCCGCCCACGGCGAAATGCGCGATGAACACGTGGATCGTGGCCACCAGGGCGATGAGCAGGCCGCCGCCCCACCAGTTCCAATGCAGAATGGGATAGTCCATGGAGCTACGCCCCCTTCCTGTCGGGAACTGGCCGCGCCGCGGCCCACCAGACCACCGCCAGGGATATGCCCATGCACCCCAGGAACATGGCCACCGTGGTGGGTTCGGGCCGCACGGGCATGGCGGCCTCGTTGAGGTGGGGCGAAAGCTGGATCATGCGCAGAACCTCGCGCAGGGGCACCATGAAGCCGACGGTGGCAACCGCCCCGCAGGCGGCCGGGATGGCCTTGCCGCGCAGCCCGAAGGCCACGGCCGCGCCGGCCGAGGCCACGCCGCCCAGCAGCAGCCCGGTGCCCAGGGCGTGGCCGCCCATGAAAGCGAGCATGGCCTCGCGCGGCAGGCTGATGAGCCACCACAGGCCCACGGCGGCCGTTGCCAGCGCGCCGTGGCTGAACCAGCGCATGCCCTCGGCCTGCAGCGCGGCCCCGTGCGGGTCGCCCCGGCGGGAGCGGCCGCGCCCCACCATGGCCAGGCACAACCCGCCCATGGAGACTGAAGCCAACACGAAGTGCAGCCAGCGCGGAACGAAGGTGCGGTCGGCGAAGGCGGTCATGGTGCCGGTGGCGTTCTGGAAGAAGCCGCTCCAGAAATCCGGCCGCTGCAGGAGCAGCGCGTTGTTGACCTGCACCAGGGAGGCGTAGAGCATGAGCAGCGCCATGGCCCCCCAGGCCAGCGTTCCGCGCGGGCCGGAGCGCCCGTGGGGCGTGTGGCCCAGGGCGTACTTCTGGCGGTAGGCCAGGCCGTAGGCCGCCATCACCGCCAGCACCAGCCCCACCCAGTAGACCCCCATGAGCATGAAGCCCACGTAGAGGAACTGACCGTAGAGCGCCTGGAGGAAGAGAAACGGGGCGACGCCCACGTTCACGGTCAGGGCCGTGAGGGTGGGCACCAGCGAGGCCTGGCGCGCCACCCCCTCGGACTGGCGCAGGGAGCGCGCGAAGCCGAGCAGGGTCAGGCCGAGCATGGCGTTCATGAGCAGCAGGTGCACCGCGAAGGTGGCGTCCAGCAGCAGACGCAAGAGCCACGGCGCGGCGGGCAGGGCGTCCGCCGGCGGTATCAGCGAGGTAGGATCCATAAGAGCCCCTTATTGCGAGTAAACGGCGCCAATACCCACGGCTATCACCTTTTCAAGAACGCGAAAATAGTCTACCTGAGGTCGGATACGACCCATCGACACACCCGGCTCGCCCGGAGACCCACATGGCCCTGCTCCTCTTCGACATCGGCAACACAAACATCAAGATAGGACTCTACCGCAAGGAGTCCGGACTCTCGTCCTACGTGCTGCCCACGCCGCGCTCCAGCACGGCCGACCAGCTCGGGCTGGACCTGGCCGCGCTGCTGGCCCGCGAGGCCCTGGCCCCCGAAAGCCTGGAGGCCATCCTGGCCATCAGCGTGGTTCCCCCCGTGAACCCCATGCTGCGCCAGGCCTGCAACCGCTTCATCGGCAGGCCCCTGCATTTCGTGCCGGAAGACATCCCCGTGCCCCTGGCCAACCTGTACGAGCGCCCCGAACAGGTGGGCGCGGACAGGCTGGTGGCCGCCTACGCGGCCCGCCGCGTGGCCAGCACCCACTGCGTGGTCTCGGTGGATTTCGGCACCGCCACCACCTTCGACGTGGTGCGCGGCCAGAGCTACCTGGGCGGGCTCATCTGCCCGGGGGTGCTCTCCTCGGCGCGGGCCCTGGCCCAGGACACGGCCAAGCTGCCCCAGATCGACCTGGAGCCGGAGTCGCTCAAGCTGACCATCGGCCGCTCCACCGTGGAGAGCCTGAACCAGGGGCTGCTCTTCGGGTTCGCCTCCCTGGTGGAGGGCATCCTGGACCGCCTGGAGAACCACCTGGGCGAACCCGTCACCGTGATCTCAACGGGCGGCTTCGCCCCGCAATTGGCACGCGTCTGCCCCGCCATCGCCAACGTCAGGCCGGAACTTCTTCTCGACGGGCTGCGTCTCGTGTATGAGGAGGTGGCGGCTCCCGCCGCCCGCCGGAGAACCTGAAAAACATCGGAAAACGATCCCACAAGGAGAATCGAACATGAGCACTATCGCCGCTGTCTGGGCGCGGGAAATTCTGGACTCCCGCGGCAACCCCACCGTGGAGGTCGAAGTCACCCTGGATTCCGGCGCCGTGGGCCGCGCCGCCGTGCCCTCGGGAGCCTCCACCGGCACCCGCGAGGCCGTCGAACTGCGCGACGGCGAAGACGGCCGTTACGGCGGCAAGGGCGTGACCCGCGCCGTGGAGAACGTGCAGGGCGAGATCGCCGAGGCCGTGGTCGGCATGGAGGCCCTGCGCCAGACCGCCCTGGACAACCTGCTCATCGAGCTCGACGGCACCGACAACAAGGGCCGCCTGGGCGCCAACGCCATCCTGGGCGTCTCCATGGCCACTGCCCGCGCCGCGGCCAACTTCCTGGGCCTGCCCCTGTACAACTACCTGGGCGGCGTGAACTCCAAGGTGCTGCCCGTGCCCCTGATGAACATCATCAACGGCGGCGCGCACGCCCCCAACAACCTGGACATCCAGGAGTTCATGATCGTGCCCGTGGGCGCCGACACCTTCGCCGACGCCCTGCGCATGGGCGCCGAGACCTTCCACTCCCTGAAGAAGATCCTCGCCAAGGACGGCCACCTCACCGCCGTGGGCGACGAGGGCGGCTTCGCCCCCAACATGAAGTCCCACGAGGAGGCCTTCGAGTACATCCTCAAGGCCATCGAGGCCGCCGGCTACCGCCCCGGCCCGGACATCGCCCTGGCCATCGACGCCGCCGCCTCCGAGTTCTACAAGGACGGCAAGTACGCCTTCTCGGGCGAGAACCGCGTGTTCACCTCCACCGAGATGATCGACTACTACCTGGGCCTGACCAAGAAGTACCCCATCATCTCCATCGAGGACGGCCTGGCCGAGGGCGACTGGGACGGCTGGCGCGAGCTCACCGACAAGCTGGGCGACACCACCCAGCTGGTGGGCGACGACATCTTCGTCACCAACCCGGACATCCTGGCCGACGGCATCAACGAGGGCATCGCCAACTCCATCCTGATCAAGCTCAACCAGATCGGCACCGTCACCGAGACCCTGGACGCCATCGAGATGGCCAAGCAGGCCGCCTACACCACGGTGATCTCGCACCGCTCCGGCGAAACCGAGGACGCCTTCATCGCCGACCTGGCCGTGGCCGTGAACTCCGGCCAGATCAAGACCGGCTCCCTGTGCCGCTCCGACAGGCTGGCCAAGTACAACCAGCTGCTGCGCATCGAGGAGGAGCTGGAGGACGAGGCCCTGTACTACGGCCCTGTCATGGCCGCCCAGTGGTTCCCCGAAGACGAGGAATAAGCCCCCGCATACCGCACCGGGGAGGCACTTGGGCCTCCCCGGCTTTTTTTTCAGACTCCCCCTCCGCCCCGCTTCGCCTTTCCGCCGTCACCGGACGCACAGCCGACATTGCCATCCGCAACGCGATGGCATAGGATTTCCAGATTCATTTCCACGGGATGTTTCATGGACAACGACCCCTTCCAGGGCAGGCGCATCCTCGTCGCCGACGACGAGACCGTGAACCTCAGGGTTCTCGGGAGCTTTCTGCGCGAGTTCGGCTGCGTCCCCGTCCTGGCGGACAGCGGCAGGAAGGCCCTGGAGCTGATGGACTCCGACGTGGACCTGGTGCTGCTGGACGTGCTCATGCCCGGCATGGACGGCTTCGAGGTGGCCCGCAACATCAAGGCCGTCAAGGAGTGGGGCTCCGTGCCCCTGGTCATGGTCACCGCCCTCACCAGCCGGGACGACAGGCTCAAGGCCCTGGAGTCCGGCGCCAACGACTTCATCGCCAAACCCATCGACAAGACCGAGCTGCGTGTGCGCATGGCCTCCATGCTGCGCATGAAGCGCTCCCAGGACCAGCTCATCAGCTACCAGGCCAGGCTCGAAGAGATGGTCGACGTCCGCACCCAGGCCCTGACCCTTGCCGTGGACAACCTGCGCGAGATGCAGAACACCCTCCAGGCGTCCCACCTGGAGACCATCCTGCGCCTGGCCTCCGCCGCCGAATACAAGGACGAGCACACCGCCAGCCACATCAAGCGCATGAGCGGCTACTCCGCGCGCCTGGCCGAGCTGGCCGGCCTCCCCCCGCACGTGGTGGAGCTCATCCGCCAGGCGAGCCCCATGCACGACGTAGGCAAGATGGGCGTGCCCGACTCCATCCTGCTCAAGCCCGGCAAGCTCACCCCGGAGGAATGGACGGTGATGAAGAACCACACCGTGTTCGGGCGCAACATCCTGGAAGGATCCCATTCGGAGCTGCTCCAGGTGGCCGAGGTGATCGCCTTTTCGCACCACGAGCGCTGGGACGGCACGGGCTACCCCATGAACCTCGCCGGGGAGGGCATCCCCCTGCCCGGGCGCATCTGCGCCGTGTCCGACGTGTTCGACGCCCTGACCACCGCCCGCCCCTACAAGGAGGCCTACACCAACGAGCAGGCGCTCGCGATCATGCGCCGCTCCCAGGTGGAGGGCACCCACTTCGATCCGGGAATCTTTGCACTTTTTCTGGACAATCTTGAGGACTTTCTGGATATTCAACGGAAATTCCAGGACTGAGCCCTGCCTCGAGCCATCCGGCGCGGCGGGCCCTCCTGGCTCGCGCCCCGCTCCGCTCCCCCTTCCGGGAACACACGCTGCCTGGGCGCGCCTGTCCCGGGCGTTGTGCCCGGGCCGAATCGCAACCCCGCCCGAGGCCTTTGGAGCCCGGGCGCAAGCAAGAGGAGGGATTCAGATGGCCAAGGAGAATGTCCGCAAGGTGATGGGTGTCACAGCGGCGGTTTTCGCCCAGATGGGCGTCATATCCCGCGAGGAGGCCCTGGAGCTCAGCGGCATGGAGCCCGCAGCCTTCGACGAGGCCATGAGCAAGGCCACCAAAGCCGCCGACGAGGTCCGCCCGGGGCACCCCGAGAAAGAGCCCAGCTTCTACGACGTCGTCTCCAAGGCGGCGGAAGAATACCTGGACGCCATAAACAAGAAGTAGCCGGCCGCAAACAACGGGAAAGCGCCACGGGGCGCTTTCCCTTTCTTCGGGAATCCTCATGTTCACCAAGGTACTGGCCGATCTCCGGGCGCGGCACAAGCCGCGCTTCATGGCCCTGGAGATATGGAAATACATCGGCCCGGGCCTGCTGGTCACAGTCGGCTTCATCGACCCCGGCAACTGGGCCTCCAACGTGGCCGCTGGCGCCGGGTTCGGCTACAAGCTGCTGTGGATGGTCACGCTCTCCACGGTGATGCTCATCGTCCTGCAGCACAACGCCGCGCACCTGGGCATAGCCACCGGGCTGTGCCTCTCGGAGGGCGCGTCGCGCCACCTGCCGCCCTGGGCCTCGCGCCCGCTGCTGGGCTCGGCGGTGCTGGCCTCGGTCTCCACGGCCCTGGCCGAACTGTTGGGCGGGGCCATCGCCCTGCGCATGATCTTCGGCCTGCCGCTGTGGCTGGGCGGGCTCATGGTGCTGGCCCTGGTGAGCTGGATGCTGTTCGCCAACTCCTACAAGCGCCTCGAACGGGTCATCATCGGCTTCGTCTCGCTCATCGGGCTCTCCTTCGTGTTCGAGCTGGCCATGGTGGAAGTGGACTGGCTGCGCGCCGCCGCCGGATGGGTGGTGCCCAGCTTCCCCGAGGGTTCCATCCCGGTCATCATGAGCGTGCTGGGCGCGGTGGTCATGCCGCACAACCTGTTCCTGCACTCCGAAGTGATCCAGAGCCGGCAGTGGAACCTGGACAACGACGAGGTGATCCACCATCAGCTCAAGTACGAGTTCATGGACACGCTGGTCTCCATGATCGTGGGCTGGGCCATCAACTCGGCCATGATCCTGCTGGCGGCCTCGGCCTTCCACAGCTCCGGCGCGCAGGTCACGGAGCTGGAGCAGGCCCAGAGCCTGCTGGTGCCCCTGGTGGGCGGCGCGTCCGCCATCGTGTTCGCGCTGGCGCTGCTGCTGGCGGGCGTGGCCTCCTCGGTGACGGCGGGCATGGCGGGCGGCGCGATCTTCGCGGGCATCTTCAACGAGCCCTACAACATCCGCGACGTGCACACCAAGGTGGGCGTGGGTATCACCCTGTTCGCGGCCTACCTGCTCATCCTGGCGATCCCCAACCCGTTCCAGGGGCTCATCGTCTCCCAGATCGTGCTCTCCATCCAGTTGCCGTTCACGGTGCTCCTGCAGCTCTACCTGACCAGTTCCAAGAAGGTCATGGGCAAATGGGCCAACGACCGCTCCACCACGGTGCTGCTGGCCGCCGTCGCCGCGGTGGTCATCGCGCTGAACGTGCTGCTGCTGGTGGACATTCTGGGGGGCTGAACGCGGGCGGCGCAGCCCGCCCACCGGGTTCCAGGCGGATACGGCGGGCACTTGGCGGGCACCTGGCGGCCTCTTCGAACGCCCCGCGAAGCATCTCGGCCGCGCTTGCTTTTTTCCCCTTAGGCATTATCTGCCTCTCTTCCAGTCTCACCTCCCGGAGCCTCAATGAGCGACAACCGAGTCATCCATATCGAGGGCGCGCGCCAGCACAACCTCAAGAACGTCTCCCTGGACATCCCCCGCGACAAGATGGTCGTGGTCTGCGGGCCTTCGGGCTCGGGCAAGTCCACCCTGGCCTTCGACATCGTCTACGCCGAGGGCCAGCGCCGCTACGTTGAGTCGCTCTCGGCCTACGCCCGGCAGTTCCTGCCCCAGATGGACAAGCCCCAGGTGGACAAGATCGAGGGGCTCTCCCCGGCCATCTCCCTGGAGCAGCAGTCCGCCACGCGCAACCCGCGCTCCACCGTGGGCACGGTCACCGAAATCTACGACTTCCTGCGCGTGTTCTTCGCCCGCCTGGGCAAGCCGCACTGCCCCAGTTGCGGGCTGCCCATCGCGGCCCAGACCACCGACCAGATCGTGGACGACATCCTGGCCCTGCCCGAGGGGGCCAAGTTCATGGTGCTGGCCCCCCTGGCCGAGCACCAGAAGGGCTCCCAGGCCGAGCGGCTGAAAAAGCTCAAGGCCCAGGGCTTCGCGCGCGTGCGCGTCAACGGGGAGGTGCTGGGCCTGGACCCCCTGCCCGAGCTGGACAAGAACAAGCGCCACACCGTGGAGCTGGTGGTGGACCGGCTGGTATCCAAACCGGACATCCGCAAGCGCCTGGCCGACTCGGTGGAACTGGCCTTGTCCCAGGGGTCTGAACGGCTCATCGTGCACGAGATGGAGCACTCGCGGGACCGCTTCTTCTCCACCACCTCGGTCTGCCCCACCTGCAAGATCAGCGTGCCGCCGCCCACGCCGCAGCTGTTCTCCTTCAACAGCCCGCAGGGGGCCTGCCCGGTGTGCGCGGGCATCGGCAGCGTGGAATATTTCGAGCCCGACCTGCTGGCCCCCAACAAGGGCCTCTCGCTGGCGCAGGGGGCCATCCTGCCCTGGAAGCACGAGCGCCTCTTCGCCCGCCAGCGCGACATGCTCTCCGGGCTGGGCCAGCGCCACGGCTTCACGCTCACCACCCCGCTCAAGGATTTCTCCCGCCAGGCCTGGGAGGCTCTGTTCCTGGGCGACGAGGCTATCGGCTGGAAGGGTGTGGTGAACATGATGGAGCTGGGCCAGGCCATGGGCTCCATCTGGCGCGACGAGCTCTCCCGCTTCCGCCAGAGCCGCCCCTGCCCGGCCTGCAACGGCGCTCGCCTCAAACCAGAGGCCCTGGCCGTGCGCGTGGACGACCAGAACATCTTCGGCTTCTGCTCCATGCCCATCGAGCGCGCCCTGGCCTGGCTCACGGCCCGCAGCTTCGCCGGGGCCCAGGCCGTGATCGCCGAGCCCCTGCTCAAGGAGCTGGGGCACCGGCTGCGCTTCCTCTCCGGCGTGGGGCTTGATTACCTGAGCCTGGGCCGCAACATGTCCACGCTCTCCGGCGGCGAGGCCCAGCGCATCCGCCTTGCCGGGCAATTGGGTTCCGGCCTGGTGGGCGTGACCTACGTGCTGGACGAGCCGAGCATCGGCCTGCACCCCCGCGACAACGAACGCCTGCTGGGCACCCTGCGCATGCTCAAGGAGCGCGGCAACACCGTGCTGGTGGTGGAGCACGACGAGGCCACCATCCAGAGCGCGGACCACGTCATCGAGCTGGGGCCGGGCTCCGGGATGCTCGGCGGCGAAATCGTGTTCCAGGGCGACGTGAAGAGCCTGCTGGGGTCCGAGTCGCTCACCGGGCGCTACCTGCGCGGCGACCTCTCCATCCCCCGGCCGGAGAAGCGGCGCGAGCACCAGGGCTACCTCGAGGTGCGCGGCGCGCGCACCAACAACCTGCGCGGCCTGGACGTGCGCTTCCCCCTGGGCTGCCTGACCTGCGTCACCGGCCCCTCCGGCTCGGGCAAGAGCTCCCTGGTGGTGGACACCCTCTACAAGCACATGGCGCTCTCGCGCGGCATCAAGGTGGACCTGCCCGGGCTCATCGACGGCATCGAAGGGCAGGAGCGCATCGAGAAGATCGTCTCCATCGACCAGACCCCCATCGGCCGCACCCCGCGCTCCAACCCGGCCACCTACACCAAGATCTTCGACGAGATCCGCACCATCTTCGCCTCCACCTCGGACGCCAAGAAGCGCGGCTACAAGCCGGGCCGCTTCAGTTTCAACGTGCGCGGCGGGCGCTGCGAGGCCTGCCAGGGCGACGGCGTCATCACCGTGGAGATGCACTTCCTGCCCGACATCCACGTGACCTGCGAGGTCTGCGGCGGCAAGCGCTACAACCGCGAGACCCTGGAGGTGCGCCACAAGGGCCTGAACATCGCCGAAGTCCTGGACCTGCCCGTTTCCGACGCCAGGCGGCTCTTCGAGAACTACCCGCCCCTGGCTCGTCGCCTGGAGATTCTGGAGCAGGTGGGGCTCGAATACATCCGGCTTGGCCAGCCCGCCACCACGCTCTCCGGCGGCGAGGCCCAACGCATCAAGATCTCGCGGGAGCTGGGCAAGCGCAGCCTGCCCGGCACGCTCTACATCCTGGACGAACCCACCACCGGCCTGCACATGCACGAGGTGGGCAAGCTCATCCAGGTGCTCAACCAGTTGGTGGAGCGCGGGGCCACGGTGGTGGTCATCGAGCACAACACCGAGGTCATCATGGCCTCGGACCACGTGATCGACCTGGGCCCCGGCGGCGGCGAGTACGGCGGGCAGGTGGTCTCCAGCGGCACGCCCGAGGCCATCATGGCGGACCCGAATTCCATCACCGGGCGCTTTCTGGTGCCCTGATTCGGCAGTACGGGCACCCCGCATTCATACCGGACCGACGCAGTCTGCATTCCGCAAACTGGATGCCGCCCGATGCATGCGGCTGGACACGCGATGCGTCCTGCAATAGGATGACTCCAGTTCAGGCGGCGTACGCACCCGGCGAGACCATTGCATCCCAGCCCTGCCTCCGGTGAGTTTCATGAGTGATTTTCCTGTTATTCTCGGCGTGTTTTCCTTGCAAAAAGTCGAAGATGTCGGCACCGGCTCGACCCAGCACAGGCACGAGCAGGTCACCTACTGGTACGCCCGCCAGCTTGACCCCGCCCAGGTGGAGACGCAGCCGCTCAACACCTACCACGTGCCCTCCGGCATCAAGAAGGCCATGAACCTCGACCTGTTCATGCGCACCCACACCCCGGAGCCGCGCTACTACGAAACCAACACCGTGCCCGCCCTGAGGACCCTCAAGGCCAAGATCGACCAGGGGGAGAAGTTCTTCTCCATGGGCCTGCTCGACGACGCGGAGCGCTCCTTCCTCAAGGCCCTGATGGTCGACGAGATGAGCGTGCCCGCCAACTATGGCCTGGGCGACGTCTACACAGAGCAGGGCGAGTTCGCGAAGCTGCACAAGGTGCTCTCCGTGCTCATGGGGCTCGACGAGGCCTTCACCGTGGAATACCGCCAGAAGCTCAACAGCTTCGGGGTCAACCTGCGCAAGAAGGGCCTGCTGGACGAATCCATCCAGTTCTTCAACAGGGCCCTGGAAATCCGCGACGACGACGAGCACATCTACTTCAACCTGGCCCGCGTGCATTTCGACAAGGGCGACATGCAGCAGTGCATCGGCGTGCTGAGCAAGGCCACTGAGCTCAATCCCGGATTCGCCGAGGCCCACAAGTTCATCCGCTACTGCGAAAAGATGGCCCCGGCCCAGGGCGCAGCGACCGCATGACGGGCGCCATGCCCGCGCCCCGGCCGGCAGCGGCCGCGCCCCATGGAGGCCGTCCTTGACCCCGGCCTCTGCTTCCGCCCGCGCGCCGGCCAGCACACCTTGCCCCCCACCCGGCAGCCTTTGGGCCGGATTCCCGGCCCTGCTGGCATGCCTGTGGTTCGCCCTCGCCGCCCCGGCCCAGGCCCAAACGAGCCAAACGTCCACTCTGGAAGACCAACTCTTCGCCCCCTTCGACGCCCTCTACGCCGCGGCCGTGCCCCAGGCCCAGGCCGACCTGCTGCACGTGCAGACGCCCCCCTCCGCCGCCGCCGTCTGGGACATCGACGCCTCCAACCCCAACCTGGTCTGGAGCGGCGAACCAGGCAAGAGCCAGGTGCTGGTGGCCACCTTCACCAAGGCCGCCTATTACACCGGCTACAAATCCGGCCAGACCATCCCGGCCGCAGTGGACCTCTGGGTCACGCCCGCGCCCCAGATGTACCAGGATGTGCGCGCCGAGGCCCCGGAGCTGGCGTCGGCCAACGGCAAGCTGGCCGCCTCCATGTATCTGGGCCTGCCCGCCCGCAACGCCAACGACACTGTGCTGACCTTCTGGGCCTCGCCCTCGTCCATGCTGCGCCCGGCCATAGACCCTGCCATCGATTCCCACCAGGCCGAGGCGGCCTTCCCCCTCACCCTGCAGACGGTGGCCAACGTGGCCGCCGTGCCCCTGCCCCAGAGCGCGCCCGCCCCTGGTTTCGGGACCGCGCCGGACTACCCCGTGTGGTTCGCCCAGCGCGAGGGCGCCATCTTCAACCCCTCGATCTCCGGCGGCCCCTACCCCTGGACGGGCCTGGGCTACACCTACGACTGGAACCCCGCCGCCGCCGACACCGTGGGCGGCAGCGAGTTCATCGTGGTCAAGGGCAGCCCCATCACCATCAAGGACATCGCCCCGGCCAGCCGCTACTTCAACTGACGCCCTCCCCCGCCGGGCGGCCCCCCCGCACGGCGTATCCGCCTCCCGCTTCCCCTCCGTCATCTCCGCCCCGCCTGACAGCCGGACACGAAACCGCCTCCCCCACGCCAAAAAATTCACCCATCATTTCAGTATAGTGGAAATACTTTACCCCTCGGCCTCAACTTTCTGAAAATTCTTGCATCCCCCCGTGGATGTTTCGCATCCCCCCGTCCGTATATCCATGCAAAGGGACACGGATAAGCGCCAGACCTCCGCTGCGCGGAGCCCATGGGCGCACGCATCCCGCATCACGGGAGGTGACGGCATGCAACAGGTCATCGAGGACTTCGCGAAAGAGCTGCTCGGCAAGATATACATGGTGGACGCGCCCACGGCCCAGTCCTGCTGGAACATGATCGAGCGCGTCGCCAGCTTCGTTCTGGAGAAGCACACGGGCAGATGCGAGCACGAAGACGTCAAGCGCGTGAAGCGCATCATCCTGGACCGCATGATCCAGGACGCCCAGAACCCCCGCTACCTCGAACAGAACGAAAGCTGCTCCGTGCAGACCTGCATGGTGGTCATGGCCCGGGAGTGCGCACTGGCTTACGTGCGCCACGCCCACTACGCCCAGTCCACCCTGGCCGAGATCTTCCGCTGCATGGATGTGGACGTCACCGGGGCCGAGGACCACCTGAGCGGCCTGGACCAGCTTTTCTCCCCCTCCCAGAAGTGCGTGCTGCGCCTGATCTACGGCGAGGGCTGCTCCGTGCCCCAGGCCGCCGGGATGCTCGGCGTCTCCTCCCAGGAGGTGCGCACCCTCCAGTGGCAGGCCATGGAGCTGCTCCAGCACGAGTGGCTGGCCCTGAAACGTTGCGGCGCCTGCTGAACCCGCCGCCGACAAGCGACCACGCAACACACGGGAGATCACGCCATGAGCATCGACACCACCTCGTACCTGAACAGCATCGGCACCAGCTCCAGCTCCAGTTCGTCTTCATCGTCCATCGACAAGGACGCATTCCTGCAGATCCTCGTCGCCCAGCTGAAGAACCAGAGCTACGACAGCTCCATGGATACGGACCAGATGGTCAGCCAGCTGACCCAGTATTCCATGCTGGAGCAGCTGACCAACATGAACACCTCGCTCACCTCCATGCTTTCGGCCATGAACACGCAGTCCGCCACCAGCGCGGCGGCCTACATCGGCAAGTCCGTGAGCGCCGTGGGCTCCAGCCTCCAGGTGTCGGACGGCACGGCCAGCACCTCGTCCTACACGCTCTCCTCCAGCCTCACGGACCTCACCGCCTACCTCTACGACAGCGACGGCAGCGTGGTGCGCAAGGTCAGCCTGGGGGACAAAAGCGCGGGCACCTACAGCTTCCAGTGGGACGGCAAGGACTCCAGCGGGGCCACCGTGGCGGACGGCACCTACTCCCTGGCCGTGGCCGGGAAGAACTCCTCGGGCGAGACGGTCACCGCCAGCACGGTGGTTTCGGGCGTGGTCAGCGGGGTCAGCGTCACAAGCGGCACGGTGATGCTCACCCTGACGGACGGGCGCGAAGTCAGCCTCGCCAACATCCAGAGCGTCGCCAACACGGACGCCTAACCGGAACCGCCAGGAGCCAACGCCATGTCCTCCCTCATGTCCGCCATGTACACCGGCATCTCCGGCCTGAGCATCCACAGCCAGGCCATGTCCGTCATCGGCAACAACCTGGCCAACACGAGCACCATGGGCTTCAAGCGCACCAGCGTGCAATTCGAGGACTTCTTCTATTCCAACGTGACCACCGGCGGCACCTTCGGGCAGGTGGGCATGGGCGCCAACATCGCCAGCCTCTACGGCGACTTCTCCCAGGGCTCCTTCCAGGACACCAGCTCCTCCACGGACATGGCCATCAGCGGCAACGGCTTCTTCATGGTGCACAACCCCAACTCGGAGAACCTCTACTACACCCGCGCGGGCAACTTCACCTTCGACAAGAACGGCTACCTGGTGGACCCCAACGGCTACATCTGCCAGGGCTGGAAGGCCTACACGGACAGCGCCACGGGCAAGGTCTCCAACATCGGCTCCCTGAGCGACATCAAGCTGACCAGCTACCAGCTGGCCCCTTCGGCCAGCACCAAGCTGCGCATGGTCACCAACCTCAACGCCGAGGCCGAGGAGAAGACCAACGACGCCACCGACCCCTTCTTCGCCATGTTCAAGAGCTGGGCGGGGCAGTCGGACACGCCCCTGGGCGACTCCAGCTACGCCTACCAGAGCACGCTCAAGATCTACGACCAGGCGGGCACCTCCCACGATGTGACCATCTACTTCGACAAGGCCAGCAACGCCTCCGGCAAGGACGTCTGGGAATACGTGGTGGCCTGCGACCCCACGGAAGACGGCCGCACCATCAACGGGGTCAAGGTCAGCACCACCTCCTCGGCGGGCATCCTGATGACGGGCACCCTCTCCTTCGATCCGTCGGGCTCCATCTCCAGCATGAGCGCCTTCACCCTGAGCTCCAACGCCACGGGCGACTTCAAGGACCTCTCCAACTGGGTGCCGGCCAGCTTCTCCACCGACGGCTACCCCCTGCTCACGGCCAACTTCGCCCAGGCCTCCAACGCCAGCACCACCAGCGCGGCCAACGCCGTGAACGTCAAGCTGGACCTGGGCATCCACAGCACGGCCACCAACGGTGGCTGGAGCGGCGGCGTGGCCAACGCCTCCCTGGTGGGCACGGACCCGGACAACCTGCCCGGCATGGTCAGCGCCAAAGCCGACGACACCACGACCACCAACTTCTCCAGCGCCTTCAGCATCGCCGACGAATCCCAGGACGGCTACGCCTCCGGGTTCCTGCAGAGCGTGAGCGTTGACTCCGACGGGGTGGTCTCGGGCAAGTATTCCAACAACCAGACCAAGAACCTGTTCGTGGTGGGCCTGGCGGACTTCACCAACCTCCAGGGCCTGCGGCGCGAGGGGGGCAACCTCTACAGCAAGACCCTGGACTCGGGGGAGCCGCGCATCGGCACGGCCAACACGGCGGGCATGGGCAGCATCGCCTCGGGCAAGCTGGAGCAGTCCAACGTGGATACCGCCACGGAGATGGTGAACATGATCAGCTACCAGCGCGGCTTCCAGGCCAACAGCAAGGTCATCAGCACCGTGGACAGCATGCTCCAGGAACTCATCCAGCTCAAAAGGTAGCGCGGTTTCGCACCCCCAGGCGGACGAGGAGGCACCCCATGCTGAACAACCTGCTGAACATCGGCCAGACGGCCCTCTCCAACTTCCAGGTGGCGCTCAACGTCACCGGCGGCAACATCGCCAACTCCTCCACCGAGGGGTACGCCCGGCGCACCGTGACCATGCAGGAGGACACGGTCTCGCGCTCGGGGCTGGGCACCGGGGCCTCCATCCAGAGCATCGTGCGGGCTCTCGACAAGTTCCTGCAGCGCCGCACTCTGGAGCAGACCGCCCAGACCTCCTACTGCGAGACCATCGCCACCAACCTCGCCCAGGTGGAGTCCCTGTTCAACGACTCCTCCGGGGACAGCGGCATCACCACCACCCTGAACACCTTCATGACCTCGCTGTCGGACCTCTCGGCCTCGGCCTCCAACAGCGCGGCCCGCAACCAGGTCATCACCGACGCCCAGAGCCTCAGCGAGCAGCTCAACTCCATCCAGGACAGCCTGGCCACCCAGGTGGCCTCCGTGAACGACTCCATCGCCAGCCAGGTGGACACGGTCAACGGCCTGCTCGAGCAGATCGCGGGCATCAACAAGGTCATCGGCGGCACGGACCAGGCCAGCGGCCTGCAGGACCAGCGCGACCTGCTGATAAGCCAGCTCTCCGGCTATCTGGACGTGAACGTCATCACCCGCGACGACGGGCAGGTGCGGGTGCTCACCGCCGAGGGCCAGAACCTGGTGGACGGCTCCGAGACGTATTCGCTCCAGGTGGGCGCGCCCAGGGCCAGCGCGGCCCTGACCGGTGATTCCGCCTTCGACGGCAAGCTCTACTTCGAGGGCTCGTCCAGCAACGAGCTCACGGTGCGCATGGTCAGCGCCGGGGACTGCTCCGGCGGGTCCACGGCCGCCACCTACAACGTCTCGCTGGATGGAGGGAAAACCTGGGTCACCAACGAGGACGGCTCGGTGCGCAACTTCACCGCCGGGGACTCCGCGCACAAGGAGACCGTGGACGGCGTGTCCCTCTGGTTCGGCACGGCAACCAGCGCGGACACCGCCCCGTCCACCAGCCTGAGCGCGGGCGACGGCTTCGACGTGATGCCCAAGACCGGGCTGTACTGGATCACGGCCACGGGCGGAAAGGTCAACGTCACCCCGCTCACGGGCAACGACAACGCCAACAGGCTCTCCGGGGGCTCCCTGGCCGGGCTCTTCGCCCTGCGCGACCAGTACATCGGCGGCTACCAGGACTCGCTGGACGCCTTCTCCGAGAGCCTGATCTGGAACGCCAACCGCGCCCACAGCCAAGGCGCGGGCCTGACCACCATGAGCGAGGCCCAGGGCGAATACGCCGTGAAGGACGCCTCCGTCCCCCTCAGCCAGAGCGGCTTGTACTGGGCGGACAAGCTCGCCAGCGGCAACGTCTCCATCGCGCTCTACGACTCCTCCACGGGGGAGAACATCTCGGTCTCGGGCCTGGATTTCAGCTCCGTCACGCCCGGAACCGCGACCTTCGACCCCGCCGTGCACTCCCTGGACGACGTGGCCGCCGCCATCAACGCCAGCTACTCCGGGCAGCTCTCCGCCAGCGTGCAGAACGGCCAGCTTTCGATTCAGGCCGCCGACGGCGTGGGCTTCCAGTTCGCGGAGGACAGCTCCGGGCTGCTGGCGGGGCTCGGCATCAACACCCTGTTCTCCGGCACGGACGCGGCCAGCATCGCGGTGAACTCCGTGGTGGCCGACGACCCCAACCGCCTCTGCGCCGGGCACGTCAACGGCGGGGGCGAGGTCAACAGCGGGGACAACACCACGGCCCTGGCCCTGGCCGCGCTGGCCTCCGACAGCGTGGGCTTCACCCAGGCCAAGGGCTCGACCAGCGGCACCCTCCAGGACTTCATGACTGCCCTGGCCTCCAGGACCGGCTCGGACACGGATGCCATGTCCACACGGTACACCTACGCCCAGACCCTCTCTGACGACCTGACCACCCAGCGCGAGTCCGTCTCCGGGGTCAGCCTGGATGAGGAGCTGACCAGGGTGATGCAGTACCAGCAGGCCTACAAGGCCGCGGCCAAGCTCATCACCACCGCCAGCGAGATGTTCGAGACCGTGCTCGGGCTGGTGCAGTAGGAGGCCCCGCCATGCGCATCTCTCAAAACATGATCTATTCCGGCGCGATGCGGCACATGAACGCCGCCCTGGGCAAGCTGACCGAGGCCAGCGAGCAGAACGCCTCTCAGCTGCGCATCAACCGCCCCTCGGACGACCCCGTGGGCTACGCCCAGGCCCGCAAGCTGGATTCCATCATCTCCAACCTGAGCCAGTATTCCGACAACGTGGACACCGCCAGGAGCTGGCTCCAGCAGGCCGACTCCACCCTGCTGGAGGCCAGCACCGTGATGACCAGCATCAAGGAGCTGGCCACCCAGGCCTCCACCGGCACGGTCACGGCCGAGAACCGGCAGGAGATCGCCACCCAGGTGCGCCAGCTCTACCAGGAGCTGCTCTCGCTCTCCAACACATCGGTCTCCGGCAACAGCCTGTTCGCCGGGCAGAAGACCTCCTCCGACGCCTTCAAGAGCGTGCTCGGGGCCACCGTGCAGGACGACAACCTCACCAGCGCGGACGTGCTCTCCGTGACCGGGCAGAGCGACACAAGCCTGCTGGTGCAGTTCACCCAGAGCGGCACCGTGGGCGGTTCGGCGGACCTGGGCTTCCGCTACTCCTCGGACGGCGGCTCCACCTGGGCCACGGGCACCCTGGCCGCGGGCTCCGACACCTTGAGCCTGGGCGGCTGCGCCGTGACCATGCGGAGCGGGGCGGCGGTCACCGGGGACGCCGACGGCGGCGGCACCGCGCTGATCCTCAGGCCCTCGGCCCTGTACCTGGGGGACGACCAGGACGGCTGCGCGGTGCGCTCCTACGGCGGTTCGCCGGTGACGGCCACGGCGCAGGGCTCGTTCCCGGGCAACGTGGCCGTGCGCATCGACGCGACCGCCTCCATTCCGGGGGCGGTGTCCTACTCCTACAGCCTGGACGGCGGGCGCAACTGGGCCACCGGCAACACGGCCAGCGGGGCCAGGCTGCCCGTGCCCGGCGGCTACCTGGAGCTGGCCTCCAACGGGGGCACGGCGCTGAGTGCCGGGAGCCAGTTCACCATCGTGCCCGACACGGCGGACATCAACGTGCAGATCTCGCCCACGGCCCAGGTTGCCATCAACAGCGTGGGCAAGGACGTGTTCGGCGGCCTGTACCGGGCCGTGGGGGCCAGCAACGCGGGCGTGGCCTTCTCGAGCCAGCCGGACCAGAACGTCTTCGAGACCGTGGGCGAACTCATCGGCTACCTGGAGACCAACAACGCGGACGGCATCGGCGACTCCCTGGACAAGCTGAGCACAGCCCAGGCCCACCTGGAGACCTGCGCCGCCGACGTGGGCGCGCGGGAG
Organism: Fundidesulfovibrio agrisoli; assembly: GCF_022808715.1. GTDB lineage: Bacteria > Desulfobacterota > Desulfovibrionia > Desulfovibrionales > Desulfovibrionaceae > Fundidesulfovibrio > Fundidesulfovibrio agrisoli. The sequence continues at coordinate 189,135 of NZ_JAKZKX010000003.1, read as the reverse complement.
AACCGGCTGGACTTCGCCGACAACACCCTCTCCGTGCTCAAGGACAACACCACCTCGCAGCTCTCCTCCGTGGAGGACGCGGACCTCTCGCAACTGCTCCTGGACCTCTCCAAGTACCAGTACGCTTACGAGTCCGTGCTGTCCTCCTCCTCCAAGATCATGGGCATGAGCCTGCTGGACTACATGTGATGGACACCACCAACTCCTACCGGCCGTTCATGGAGGCGTGAGATGGCTATCGGCGACGCCACTTCCGGCACCAGCACCTCTGGGGCCATCTATTTCTCGGGGCTCGGCAACGGGACGGACTTCAGCTCCATGATCTCGAGCCTCGTGCAGGTGGAGCAGAGCCGCGTGAGCACCTACCAGACCTGGCAACAGACCTGGGAGGACAAGAAGACCGCCTTCACGGAGCTCAACACGCAGATGCTCACCCTGCGCACGGCGCTCAAGAAGATCGACACCATCGACGAGTTCCTGGCCAAGACCGCGAGCTCCACCGACACCGACGCCCTGACCGCCACGGCCGACGGCGAGGCCGAGAACGGCACCTACAGCTTCAGCGTGGCCCAGCTGGCCAAGAACAAGATGATGGTCACCACCCAGGGCTATTCCGCGCTGACGGACACGGTGAACTCCACGGGCGCGGCCGCCAAGATGGTCTACACCTACGCCGGGACCACCATCTCCAACGCCATACCGGCCGGGGCCACCCTGCGCGACGTGGTCAACACCATCAACGCCACGTCCTCCACCACCGGGGTGCGGGCCTCCACCATCTACGACGGCAGCAACTACTACCTGCAGCTGCGCGGGCTGGACACCGGGGCGGCCAACAGCCTGGTCATCTCCGGGGCCACCACCCTCACGGGCTTCACGGCCTCCGATTTCCAGACCACCCAGGAGAACCAGGACGCCAAGCTCAAGATCAACGGCTGGCCCCTCTCCAACGCCTACATCTGCCGCGCCACCAACACGATAAGCGACGTGGTCACCGGGCTCACGCTCTCGCTCAAGTCCTCGGGGGCGGGCACCATCACGGTCTCCACCGACACGGACAGCGTGGTCAGCACCGTGAGCGACTTCGTCACCCAGGTGAACAAGGTGAAGGCCATGCTCCAGGAACTGACCAAGTACGACTCCACCACCAAGCAGGCCGCCATCCTCAACGGCAACTACGGCCTGCAGATGATCGACTCCATGCTCAAGAACATCACGGCCTCGCCGGGGACCGGCTTCGACGCCAAGCGGGACACCTACATCTCGCTCTCCACCCTGGGCCTGAGCACCGACGCCACCGAAGGCTCCGACACCTTCGGCCAGCTCCAACTGGACGAGGACGTGCTGAGCGACGTGCTGGCCTCCAACGCCGACGCGGTGGCCAGGATATTCTCCGCCCAATTCGACGGCGACACCAACAGCGGCGACGTGAGCTACACCTCCTACATCGAGGGCATCACCAAGCCGGGCACGTACAGCGTCAGCTACACGGTCAGCGGCGGCAAGATCGTCTCGGCCTCCATCGGCGGGCACCCGGCCAGCTTCTCCTCCAACTCCGGCGTCATCACCGGCGGAGCGGGCTACGACACCTCCGGCCTGGTGCTCACCGTGGGCAACCTGGCGGACGGCAGCTACAGCCACACCGTCAACCTGCGCCAGGGCAAGGTGGGCGAGCTGGTGGACGAACTGGCGGACCTGACCGACTCGGAAACGGGGCCGCTGGCCGTGCTGCTGGACAACTACAGCACCATTTCTGACAACATCCAAAAGAAGATCGACGACGAAAACAAGCGCATCAACACCATGGCCACCCACCTCAAGGAGAAGTTCGCCCGGCTGGATTCGCTGCTCGGCACGTATTCATCGATCAAGACCACGCTTGAATCCGAAATCGCCAAGCTCGACGACTGACGGGCCTGGGGGCTCCGCGATGCGGGGAGGCTGGCGCGCGAGCCCAGCGGGACGGATGGGATGGAACTGGCCGGATGGTGCGTACCGGAGAAAGCGAACCGGATGGTGCGAACCGGATGGTGCGGGCCGGATGGAATGGAACCGGCGGAGCTACCCTTCCACCAGCTTCTTGGCCCGCTCCGCCGCCTGGCGGGCCTCGTCGGCATGAGCCTCCGCGTCGGCCTCCAGATGGCCCAGAATCTCGCGCAGCTCTGCAACGGCCCTGGAGCACCTGCGGCAGCCGGAGAGGTGCTCCTCCAGGCGCGCGCGATCTTCGGCGGGCATCATCCCGTCCAGGTAGGAGGCCAGGGCGAGCTCGTCCGGGCAGCCGCCGGAAGCCTGGCCGGAAGCCTGGGTGGAGGCCCCACCCTCCGTCTGGGCGGCCGTGGGATCGTCTTGCGTGGACATGCTGCTCCCGGGCGCGGGGTGCGCTTGGCTATCGATACGTTGTGGCTCAATAGCCCGCACACATGCGGCGGTCAAGAAGGGCAGGATGGCGCGCCCGGTCCGGAGGAATGGAGAGGGAGGGGGAAGCTCAGGCGCTGCGCGGGGGAGCGTAGTGCTCGCGCAGCCTGGACAGGGCCTGGTGCTTCAGGCTGCGCACCGTCTGGGCCTGCACCTTCAGGATGCCCGCGATCTCGGCCACGTCCAGGTCGTCGTCGAAGAGCATGCGCAGGATCTGCCGCTGGCGCTCCGAGAGCAGGCCGGGGGGCAGGTCCAGCCTGCCGCCGAAGGCCGCGTCCCGGGGCGAGGCGGAGGCGGGGATGGTGTCGTCGAGTTCCACGGCGTCGCGGTGGCGCTCCTGGCGGCGCAACGCATCCACAGCGGTGGAGCGGGCCACGACGGTCAGCCAGGTGGGCAGGGAGGCGCGGGCGGGGTCGAAGCTGCGCAGCAGCCGGAAGTCGTCCTTCAGCAGGCGCACGAACACGTCCTGCACCACGTCGCGGGCGTCCTCCACGGCCATGTGCGGGCAGCGGGTTCGTAACGTCCTGAGGGCGGCACCCAACAACAGGCCGGAAAAATTTTCCACAAAGCGGTCCCAGGCGGCTTTCCGGCCTGACACCACGCTGGCGACATCGATCGCTTCGGTGGGGCTGCACGCTCGGGACATTTCGCAACACCTTTGAATTGTTTTGTTTTCACCAAGCTCCCTGGAAGCCGCCCTCCCAGGGATCACGCGGAAAATATTTCCCCGTAAATACAATGCATATCCCGCGCCAACCGGAGATGTCCCCTGCCCGGCACAAGCGGGCTCCAGGCCGAACCCTTCCAGCAGATTAGAGATGCCTGGGGGGGAGTTGGTTTCAAGAAATAGCAAACCCGCGCGGATTTCGGAGAAAACATCGACATTCTGGGGTGTTGCCAAAATTCGCTGAGGCGGCGCGCCGGGCGGGGGCCAGGTCGCGGCAATCGCCCCGCTCCCGCCCGGCAGCCAATGCCCATTTCGGCCTCAATGGGCGTGGTCGTGCGGCTCGCCGGAGAGATCGTGCTGGTGGTCGTGCCGACCGTGCTCCCCGGCGTGGTCGTGATCGTGGACCTGATCCCCGTGGCTGTGCTCATGGGGGTGAGCGTGAGCGTGCCCGTGTTCATGGCTGTGGGTGTGCGCGTGCTTGTGCGTGTGCTTGCCGATGCCCGGGTGTTCGTGCTCGTGCTCATGCTCGTGGCAGTGGGCGTGCGCGTGCTCGTGGCTGTGCTCGTGGTCTCCTTTCATGGGTCACCTCCGTATGCCCACACCTACGCCGTGGGGCGCAAAAGTAAAGCGTGTCCGCCGGGAAACCTTGGCGCTCGACTCCCGCGCGGGGCCGGGGTACATCCGCCGGGCGCGGCGTTGCCGCTTTCGGGCATCCCCGCCCCACGCCCGCGCCAGCCGGAAGGACGGCATACAGGAGCCGGAGATGAAAAACGCGTTCGTGACCACCGCCTTCGGTTTCGAAGGCTACCGTGTGGCGGAGAGCCTCGGGGTCGTGCGGGGCATCACCGTGCGCTCCCGGAGCATCATCGGCAACGTGGTGGCCATGTTCGAGGCGATTATCGGCGGAAGGATATCCATGTATACGGAGCTGTGCGAGCGATCGCGCCTGGAGGCCTACGACCTCATGCGCACCCACGCCATGGAGTTGGGCGCCAACGCCGTCATCGGCATGCGCTACGACGCCAACGAGGTGGCGGCGGGCATCACGGAAGTGCTTTGCTACGGCACCGCGGTGCGCATCGAGAAGATCGGGCAGCCTTGAGGGCCAGGCGGACGTGCGGCGGGTCGGGAATCTCTTTCCGACCCGACCAGTGGGGTTGGTTTGCGCCCGTTATTTCCTTGCCTGGTCCGACTCACCCCTGGTATCTGTTGCCCGGCATAGCCTATGCCGATTCAAGGAACTGATGTATGCTCATAGTCGCGAACGAAGTATCCGACCCCATCTGTGTCGCACGCCAGCCGATCTACGACGCGGACGGCAACGTCTTCGGCTACGAGCTCCTCTTCCGCCACCACGTCGGGGCGACCAGCTATTTCAACAAGGACGCCAACCTGGCCACCCAGAAGGTGATCGCGGACGGTTTCCTGCTCGCCCACACGGGGCCTTTCCATAACACGTCGCGCTTCTTCATCAATTTCACCGAACAACTGCTCATGGAGGATTTCGCCTACGCCCTGCCGCCGAAGAAGACCGTGGTGGAGATCCTTGAGCGCATCGAACCCACGGAAAAGGTGCTGGCGAAATGCAGGGAGCTGAAAAGCCAGGGCTACACCCTGGCCATAGACGACTACGTGGGCGATTCCAGGCTTGCGGCCTACATGGACGTGGTGGACATCATCAAGTTCGACGTGCTGGGGAAGTCCAACCAGGAAATCTACGAAATGGCCCGGCCGTTCCTGCGCAGGAAAATCACCATGCTGGCCGAGAAGGTGGAAAGCGCCGAGGTGATGGAGTACGCCAAGTCGCTGGGGTTCAAACTGTTCCAGGGGTTTTATTTTTCCCGCCCGGAGATGATCTCCGGCAAGAAGATGTCCTCCAACGAGAGCTCACGCATCCGCATCCTGTCCGAAATATGCAACGACGACATCAACTTCGACAGGATCACCTGCATCATCAGCAGCGACGTATCGCTCACGTACCGCCTGCTGCGCTATCTCAATTCCGCGACATTCGGCTACAACGTCAAGATAGGGTCCATCGAGCGCGCCGCAACGGTGCTCGGCACCAAGAAGCTCAGAAAATGGCTCGCCGCGGCCATCCTCTCCGACACCAAGCAGTCCAACAAGGCCGTGGAGGCCTCCTGGCTGGCCGTGCAGCGCGCGTTCTTCCTCCAGATACTGTCCAACAGGATCCATCTGAACTTGACGGCGGACGAGCTCTTCCTCGCGGGCCTGTTCTCCAAGATAGACTCCATCTTCGACATGCCCATCGACACGATCCTCGCGGAGCTGCCCCTGGCCGGCAACGTCAAGCGCGCCATCCTGGATGCGGGCAACCCCTGCCGCAACATCCTCGAATTCCTGGACCACATCGACGACGGCGACTGGGATGCGACCGAGAAGGCCGCCTCCACCCTGAGCCTCAACGTCAAGCACGTCGGGGACGCCTACCTCGAAGCCATCCGCCACTCCTCCGAACTCATGAGCGAGACGCCCGTCTGCCAGCCGGACGACGGCAACGTCGTGCTGTTCTGAGCCCCACGGCAGGACGCTGCTACGGAGCGGCTTGCCGGTCAGCCTTGCCCTCCGGGCTGCCTGCAGGCGCCGCACCCGGACCGGCCCCGCCAGCGCCTGAGCCACTCGGGCCGCAGGCCGCTGCTTTGCCCCACGCCTCTCGTTCCCGTGTTCTCCACCCAGCACCCAGAGCATCGCGCCTCGAGCACCACCGCCCCTCACGGCGGAGCGGGTGCCAATCTGCCCCCTTCTGGAACAGCGTGTCTCCGGCCCTCATCCCTGACTTCCTGATCCATGAACACTCTTATGGGTGAAACCCGTATATTGCCATGCGGGGAGTTCTGCTAACTTCCTATTCAGTAATATACGGACAACAGTCCATTCCGCCTCCTCGGGGCGGGAACGGGAAGACGCATGCCGGAACTGGACGCACTCACAACAGCCATCAAGGCGCGGTCCCTGCCTGATGGAGGGTTCGCCCTGTCCGGCGACACGGGGTTCCGGGTGGACGCCACCGCCTGGGCCGTAGCGGCCCTGCGCACGGCCGAACCCGGCGCGCCCTCCCTGCCGCCCGCCCGGGCCAGGCTCGCCTCCTGCCAGACCGCCCAGGGAGCGGTGCCCTTCCTGCCCGACACCCCCGACGCCATCTGGCCCACCCCGCTGGCCATGTTCGCCTGGCTCGGCGCACCGGGCTTCGAGGGGAACCTGCGCTCCGCGCAAACGTACCTGCTGCAAACGAACGGCGCGCATTGGCCGCGCAAGCCCGACTCCCCGATCAGCCATGACCCGGCCCTGAGGGGCTGGCCCTGGACGCTCAAGACGCACTCCTGGATCGAGCCCACGGCGCTGGCCATCCTGGCGCTGGCCGCAGCCGGAAGCGGCGGCCATCCCCGTGTGGAGGAAGGCCGCCGGATGATCCTGGACCGCCAGTTGCCCGCCGGGGGCTGGAACTACGGCAACGTCATGGTCTACGGGCAGGAGCTGCTCCCCAACCCGGAATGCGCGGGGCAGGCCCTGGCGGCGCTGGCGGGGAGCTGTCCCCCGGCCGAAGTCTCGAACAGCCTCGACTGGCTGGAGCGGCAGACGCCCGGCCTGCGGACTCCCTTCGCGCTCTCCTGGGCTGTGCTCGGGCTCAGCGCCTGGGGCAGGCGGCCGGACGACGCATCAGGGCTCATCGCCCGCTGCCTGGAGATGCAGGAGCAGCTCGGCCCCTTCGAGACCTGGCACCTGGCCTTGCTTCTGCTGGCCGCACGGGCGGAGGGCGGCCTGGCGAAGCATCTGGCAGCCGAAAACCCGGAGGTCGCACATGGAGCGGCGTGAGTTCATCAAGGCCGCAGCGGCCGGAGCCGCCGTCGCCGCCGGGGCGATCGCCTTCATGGGGCGCGAATCCCACGCGGAGACGCCGGTGTTCATCGGCAAGGCCGCAAGCTACCAGGCCGACATCGCCGGAATCCTCAAAAGGGCCCTGGCGGAGCTGCGCTTCGACCCGGCGCGCATCGCCGGGAAGACCGTCCTGCTCAAGCCCAACCTGGTCGAGCCGCACCTGGGCGCGGGCCACATCAACACCCACCCGGCGGTGGTCGCCGCAGCGGCCGAGGTTTTCCTGTCGCTGGGGGCCGGGCGGGTCATGGTCGCGGAGGCGGCGGGCCACCGCCGCGACACCCAGGAGGTGCTGGAGCTGTCGGAGCTGGGCAACGCCCTGCGCGAGGACCGCATCCCCTTCCAGGATTTCAACGCCTGCGCCATTTCCGCCGTGCAGAACGCCAGCGGCCTGACCTCGCTCAAGAAGCTCTTCCTGCCCTCCCCGCTGCTGGCCGCCGACCTGATCGTCTCGGTGGCCAAGATGAAGACCCACCACTGGGCCGGGGTGACGCTCTCCATGAAGAACCTCTTCGGCGTCATGCCCGGCACGGTCTACGGCTGGCCCAAGAACGTGCTCCACTTGGAGGGCATCCCGCAGTCCATCGTGGACATCTTCGCCACGGTGAAGCCCCACCTGGCGATTGTGGACGGCATCGTGGGCATGGAGGGCGACGGCCCCATCATGGGCACGCCCAAGCAGGCCGGGGTGATCGTCGTGGGGGAGAGCCCTGTCAGCGTGGACGCCACCTGCGCCCGGATCATGGGCGCGGACCCGTGGAAGATACCCTACCTGAAGCTGGCCAAGCGTTACGGGCCGCTGTCGGAAGCCTACATCCCCCAGCGGGGCGAGACGCTGCGCGACACGTACATGACGTTCGCCTTCCTTGATTTCATTGAAGCGCAGCGCGTCCGGGCGGACGGATGACTCCGGCAGGAGCCGGGCGGGGCGACGAGGCCGCGCTTGACTCCGCTTCAGGCCCGGAGCCTTAAACCCTCATGAACTTGGGGCGTTACGGCATGACGACCGCTCCGCTGGATGGAGCGCCGATGCCGACTCATTACATGTCAAATTTGGCATAATGTTGTTCCGATACATGTCGCGCCTGTCGGCCTGGGCTCCACCCTCACCGGGAATACCAATAAGAGCTTTAATTTCAGCATGTTATCTGCAAAAACTCCTAAGTTCTCGAACCTACGCACAAACTTCAATCTAGAGAAATTCTTACTCCGAATGGGGGAATCCCTACCTGTACATCCTCACGAATACACGTAGATACATTGTACTCGGAGCTTGTGTTTCAGCTCTGAAAACAAATCATGCCCATTCAGGGCGGGAGGTTTGCATCATGCTGGAACTGCTCAAGCGTTTTGTGAAGGAAGAGGATGGCGCGAGTGCCGTTGAATACGGCCTGCTCGTGGCTCTGATCGCTGCGGTGATCGTGACTGTTGTGAAGACACTCGGAACTCAGATCAACACTGCTTTTGAAACTGTTTCTGGCAAGCTGCCCTAGGCTTAGGGCAAGAGAGTAACACATTATAAGCAGGAAATCACAGAAGTGCAACACAATGCGGCGTGCCTGACACTCCTGCGGTTGCGTCAGGCATGCTGCATTATTCTACAAAGCCACATCGCACACAATTGCGCTACGAAAACCATAAATTATACTTCGGTATAACAAAGTAGCTCACTGCATCTGGATTAATTATGTCAAGCATGTTCGCAACCGAAACACCTATTTCCGTCGTTCTCGCTGCGACAGTGGTTCTTGCGGCAATTTTCGATATCAAATTCCGCCGCATCCCCAACGCGCTCACCGCCTCGGGGGCCATCGCCATGCTGGGCCTCAACTATGCTTTCGGTTCGCTGGACGGCCTCATTGCATCGTTGCTCGGGCTCGTGTGCGCCTTCGCCGCGCACTTCCTGCTTTTCGTCTGGGGCGCGTTGGGTGCGGGAGACGTGAAGCTGCTCTGCGTTGTGGGCGCGGCCCTGGGCGCGGGGGCTTTGCTCACGGTCTGGATCTTCGTGGCTCTGGCGGGCGGGGTCCAGTCCGGGTTGATCGTGCTCAGGGCCTATCTGGCCACGAGCGACGCGGAGCCGACGGGCACGCTGCTCGGCGGGCGCAAGGCCTGCTACGCAATAGCCATCGCGGCGGGCACGCTGGGCACGCTGGCCTGGCGCGCCATGGGGCACGAGTACATCAGCCTGTTTTAAGGCGCCGGGCGCGTATCGGCCGCAGGCCGCAACACTAACCAAACGGGACGTGACATGAACCGAGGACGCATCCTGCTCAACGCCACGATTGCCTTGGTCGTGTCCCTCGCGGCCGGGTTCCTCGTCCTGCTCTGGATGCAGAACAGGGCGGCCAAGATCCATACGGCCGAAGCCCCGCCGCAGAAGCCCATGGCGGACATCGTTGTCTCCGGGGCGGACCTGCCCCGGGGCGCCAAGCTGGAGACCTCCAACCTCAAGATGGCCCCCTACTTCGCCGATGCGGTCCCCCAGGGCAGCTTCACCGACCTCAAGGACCTGGAGGGCCGCGTGGTCATGGTCCCCCTGGGCGGCAACGAGCCCGTCACCTCCACGAAGCTCTTCCCGCCGGGGACGACCGGCGGCCTGGAAGCCATGGTAAGCCCGGGCATGCGCGCCGTGGCGGTTAAGGGCAACAAGGTGATGGGTATGGGCGGGCTCATCCTGCCCGGCTCACGGGTGGACGTGCTCATGACCGTCGACGCCCCGCCGGGCACCGAGACCGCCGAAGGCAAGACCGAGGGCAGGCAGGACAACAAGGTCACCAAGGTGGTCCTTGAAAATGTCAAGGTGCTCGCCACGGGCGCGGAAGCCGAGAAGAAGGTCTCGGCCAAGGGCCAGCCCGAAGAGGCATCCTACGACCACTACACCCTGGAAGTGTCCCCGGAGGACGGCGAGAAGCTGGCCCTGGCAGGGCATCAGGGCCAACTGAATTTCGCCCTGCGCAACCCCCTGGACAAGGCCGTGGTCAACACCCTGGGCGCCGACGTGAAGACGAACCTCGCCTCGTTCAGGGAGAGCAAGGAAAACAGGGAACCTGGCGTGAAGGCTGAACGGCTGGTCGAGACCATCCGCGGGACCACCGTGGAGAAGCTGACCGTGGACGGCACCACCACCACCCTCAAGAAAAAGCAGTGAACCACATGCAGCGCACACACAGCAGATTCCTCATGTTGGCGGCCTTTCTGTTCATCGCCGGGCTGGGCGTCTGCCCCGAGCTTTACGGCGCAGAGGCCAAGGGCCTGGGGGCGCACCGCATCCGCGTTACCACGGGCAAGTCGACCATCGTCCGCTGCCCGGCGGAGATCGCGCGCGTCTCCGTGGCCGACCCCAACGTGGCCGACTACGTGCTGATACCCCCCAACCAGCTCTATGTGGCGGCCAAGGCCACGGGTGTGACCACCCTGACCCTGTGGGACGCCAACAACCAGGTGCGGGGGCTCTACGACGTGGAGGTCAGCCCGGACATCCAGCGTCTGAAGATGCTCATCGCGGAAGTGCTGCCGGACGAACCCGGCATCGAGGTGCGCTCGGCCAACGACGCTATCGCCCTCTCCGGCACCGTCAAGAACGAGCTGAACGTGCAGCGGGTCATGACCATAGCCCAGGCCCACGGCAAGGTGCTCAACCTCATGCAGGTGGGCGGCGTGCAGCAGGTCATGCTGGAAGTCCGCGTGGCCGAAATGCAGCGCGCGCTGATCAAGCGCCTGGGCATCAACATCAACGCCCTCTCCCAGGGCGACTTCATCTACACCTTCCTGGGGGCACTCACCAACCTGCCCGCGCTGGCGAACGTCATCTCGAACACCGGGACCCCGGTGAACGACCCCACACGGTTCTTCGGCAACGTCCCGCTGACCATCGACCAGAAGGTCCAGGGCATCTTCAACGTCAACACCACCATCAACAACCGGCCCGTGACCTGGACCGGCTTCATCGACATCCTCAAGGACAACGGCCTGGCCAAAATTCTGGCCGAACCCACCCTGGTCTGCCTCAACGGGCAGACGGCGGACTTCCTGGCAGGCGGCGAGATCCCCGTGCCCATCCCCCAGGCCCTGGGTACCGTGACCATCGAGTGGAAGAAGTTCGGCGTGGAGTTGAGCTTCACCCCGCACGTGCTCAGCGGCGACAAGATCAGCATGAAGGTTCAGCCCTCCGTCTCCGACCTGGACTACACCCGCAGCATCCAGATCGGCGCATTTCAAATCCCCTCCATCCTCAAGCGGAGCACCTCCACCGTGGTCGAGCTGGGCGACGGCCAGAGCTTCGCCATCGCGGGCATGCTGCGCGAGGACGCCAGGGACGCCTCCAAGAAGTTCCCGGCCCTGGGCGACGTGCCGGTGCTGGGCGGGCTCTTCAAGAGCTCGGAGTACCAGAAGAACCAGACCGAGCTGGTCATCGTTGTCACCCCGAGGCTGGCCAAGCCGGTGGACGCCAAGAACATAAAGCTCCCCACGGACCACTTTCCCAAGGAGCCCGACGACCTGGAGTTCTACCTGGGCATCGACAAGAACAAGCTCAAGAAGAACCCCCAGCCCGCCCAGAACGGGCCGGTGGGCGTCACCAAGGATTCCCTGGAAGGCGAATTCGGCCAGTCGGTCGCCCCTCCGCCCTCGTATTCGCCGGCCTCCACCCCGAGCGGCACCGGCACGACCACCAACACAACGAAACAGGGGGGCTGATGCCATGAAAGTTGCGATAGCCGTGCTCTCGATAGTGCTGGCCTCGGCCCTGCTCTGCGCCTGCGCCGATTCCGACCGCTACGCCGAATGGAAATGCGGCGAGAGCGTCAGGGCCACCATGGACGCGCAGCGGCTCAACCCCGAAGCCGGAGGCGACAAGCCCGTGACCGGTATGGACGGCGTCGCTGCCATGCAGGCCATCAAGCGCTACGAGAAGCGCGGCGAGGAAAAGAAGTCCCAAGGCGTGCTGGAAAACATGGTCGATCTGTACGGGGGGGCCAAGCAGGATTCAAAGTGAGCCCCCGGGTGCTGGCTTATGAAGACACTTGAAGCAAAACGGAAGGGCATGGGCGGCGCAACCATAGTGGAGTTCGCCCTGATGCTGCTGCCGATGCTGCTGCTCCTTCTGGGGTGCATGGAATTCGGCAGGTACTTCTGGGCGCAGCACGTGCTGAGCTCCGCTGCCGCCGAGGGCGCCCGCATGGCCATCCTGAGCGACGTCACCGACGCCGAAGTGGGCGCCACCATCGAGCAGGTCGTCAGCAACGGCGGGATCAGCGCCACGCCGACGTACTCCATCTCTGACAGAAGCGCAGGGGTGGCAATCACCGTCACGGTGAGCGTGCCCTATCAGGTGATCGCCCTGGGCGGCTTTGTTCCGGCCATGCTGGGCATCACACAGGTCTCAGGCGCATCGGTCATGGTGGGGCAGCCATGAACGCGCCCAACCACACCCGCGCCCGGGAGAGGGGCACCGCCACCATCGAGTTCGTGCTGGCGGCCCTGTTCATTCTCGGCCCGCTGACGGCGATGATCATCGACTTCGGCCAGGTGCTCAACGTGCACAACATCATCACCCGCGCCGCCGAGGAGGGAGCCCTGGCCGCCGGGAACTCCAAGGCCCCCGATCCGGTGGTCGCCACGGTGCTCGTCAGCGCCGGGCTCGACCCGGCACTGCGCACCACGGCCGTCACCGCCGGGTCCATCACCGGGCTCCAGGGGTCGCTGGTTTCGGTGACCGTTTCCTACAACCTATCCGGATTGCAGTTCTTCCCGTGGCCGAATTTCATGCCGTCTCTCACCACCGCTTCGGCGACAGCCACGGTCCGGCACCTTTAAGGAGGGCAGACCCCATGAAGGATTCCCGGAAGTTCCCAAGACAGGGCGGCTCTGTTGCAGTGGTCGTAGCCATCTCTCTGGTCGTTCTCGCCGGCTTCGGCGCGTTCGCCGTCGATCTGGGCTACCTCAAATGGAAGCGCGGCCAGATGCAGGCGGCCGCGGACGCCGGGGCCCTTGCGGGCGCGGCGGCCCTTCTGTCCTTCGGCAGCAACACGACCAAAATTGCCGCTGAGGCAGTCGCCTACGGCCAGGCCAACGTCCTGACCACGGACAAACCCGGCATGGCCGTGCGCGACCAGGACGTGACAGTCAACACCGTCGGGAACGGCTTCGTCGAGGTGACCGCCGGGCTCACGGGCGACAGGGGCAATCCGGTCGCCCTCTTCCTCGGGCCGGTGCTTGGCAAGAACCTCGCCGACGTATCCGCCACGGCCCGGGCGGCGCTGTATTGCGTCACCAATTCGCGCTGCCTCAAGCCATGGGTGGTTCCCACCAAGTTCACTTGGAACGACGCAGCCGACTCAGTGAAGCAATACAAAAACAACGGCTTGCTTGACACCAAGAGCGCCCCGGAGATGGCCTCCATACAGGTTCAGGGTTATTCCGCGTCTGATGTCGGCACTCAGATCGTCCTAAAATATGGAGACAGCAAGGACACCATCGCCCCTGGGGTGTACAACCCAATTGATTTTCCTCCTGTCAACAAGGGCAACCCCATCCCCGGCGGCGCGGAATACAGAACAAACATCTCGGGGTGCTTGGGCTCCAGCAACACCGACGTGGCGGTCGGCGACACTCTTCAAATGGAACCCGGCAACATGACCGGCCCAACAAAACAAGGCATCGAGGATCTCATCAAAGCGGACCCGAGTGCGAAATGGGACACATCCACGCAGTCCATCGTCGGAGTTGATAGCAAATACGGGCCAGACCCACTGAACAGCCCCAGGGTGGGCATGATAGCCTTCTATGACCCTCGGGAATCTCCTAGTTCGGGTCGCGACAGCGTCAAGGTCTATCAATTGGGCGCGGTGTTCATCGAAGGCATGGACGGCAAGGGCGACGTGACGGCACGGTTCATCAAGGCCATGGCCTCCTCCCCTGCACCTGATCCTGCGGGCACCTGCGGCACGTTGTACGGCGTGGGCCTTATCAGGGATTCGAGCCGCTAGGCCCGCAAACGAAAGGAAAAACAGGAAGAGCGTACAAGCACATGGCCTTCATCAACAACCATGCCCCTTCACCCTCCCCCGGGGGGATGCCGCCCCGCCCGGAATCCTTGAAGAACGCGGAGACGTATCACGACGTCAAGATGCGCCTGCATGACAGGCTGATCGAGCTCATGGACCTCACGCGCCTTGAATCCATGCCGCCTGAAGTGTTCAGGACGGAGGTGGCCAAGCTCTCCGAGAAGCTGCTGAACGACGAGTTCAAGGACGTGCCCCTGAACCAGGGCGAGCGGGAGCGCCTCGTCAGGGAAATCCACGACGAGATGCGGGGCCACGGGCCGTTGGAGCCCTTCCTGAACGACCCCACCGTCAACGACATACTCGTCAACACCTTCGACCGCATCTACGTGGAGCGCAACGGCAAGCTGGAACTCACCGAAGCCCGCTTCAAGGACAACTCGCACCTCAAGAAGATCATCGACCGCATCGTGAACAGGGTGGGCCGGCGCGTCGACGAGACCACCCCCATGGTGGACGCCCGCCTGCCGGACGGCTCGCGCGTCAACGTCATCATCCCTCCGCTGTCCCTCGACGGGCCGGTGCTCTCCATCCGCAAATTCTCCAAGGACCCGCTGGAGCTCTCCGACCTTATCAGGTTCAAGTCCATTCCAATGGAGCTGGGCGACATCCTCCAGAACATCGTTCGGGGCAGGCTGAACATCCTCATCTCCGGCGGCACGGGCAGCGGCAAAACCACCCTGCTCAACTGCCTCTCGCGCTTCATCCCCAATGACGAGCGCATCGTCACCATCGAGGACGCGGCGGAGCTGCAGCTCAAGCAGGAACACGTGGTTCGGCTCGAAACCCGGCCCGCCAACCTGGAGGGAAAGGGCGAAGTCGCCCAGCGCGACCTGGTCAGGAACTCGCTGCGCATGCGCCCGGACAGGATCATCGTCGGCGAGGTGCGCGGCTCGGAAGCCCTCGACATGCTCCAGGCCATGAACACCGGCCACGACGGCTCCCTGGCGACCATACACGCCAACACGCCCCGCGACGCGCTGATGCGCCTGGAGACCATGATGTACATGGCGGGCTTCAACATGACCTCCTCTTCGCTGAAACGCTACATCAGCTCCGCCATCGACGTGGTGGTGCAGATCGCCCGCCTCTCGGACGGCAGCCGCAAGATGATAAGCTTCCAGGAGATCACCGGCATGGAGGGGGAGGTCATCACCATGCAGGAAATCTTCGCCTTCGAGCAACTCGGCCTCGCGCCGGACGGCAAGGTGCGCGGCAGGTACGTCAGCAGGGGCATCAGGCCGCGCTTCTCAGAGCGGATCGAGGCCAAGGGGATCAAGCTCCCTGGCAACCTCTTCGTCCAGCGCACCATGCTCGACATATAGGGACCGAACCATGCCGACGTGGATTTTACTCTTGGTACTCGTGGGCTGCCTGGCCCTGGGGTATTTTGTCTTCCAGATCGCCGCCGCGCTGCAGGACAAGGAAAGGGAGGCATTGCGCGCCCGGCTCGATGCGTTCAACGCGGCGGACGCTTCCCAAAGCGCGGAAAACTTCCTGAAGAACGACCAGGTCAAGCACAGCTGGTGGGTAAAGCTGCTCCTCTTCCGGGAAGGCTGGGCCGAGAAACTCTGGAAGATGATGCGCCAGGCCAAGGTCGACATGTCGCTCGGCACGTTCATTCTTCTTTCCCTGGCGCTGAGCGCGTTTGGGCTCCTGTTGGCCAGCGTGCTCGGGTGGGGCCACCTGGCCCAGGCGGGCGTCGCGCTCGCGTTGCTGTTCGCGCCGGCCTGGTGGGTGCGCAGGAAGGCGGCCAAAAGGGCGGCGCGCTTCGAGGACCAGTTCCCCGAAGCGCTCGATCTGATAGGGCGCTCCCTCAAGGCGGGCCACACCTTTACCAGCGGCATGACCATGGTGGCGCAGGAATTCGCCGACCCCATCCGCGAGGAATTCCGGCAGACCATCGAGGAGATAAACTACGGCGGCCATCTCCATGACGCCCTGGACAACCTGGCGGAAAGGGTCGACACGCCGGACCTGCTGTTCTTCGTGGCCTCGGTGAAGATACAGAGCGAAACCGGCGGCAAGCTGACCGAGATCATGGAGTCCATCTCATACCTGATCCGGGAAAGGATGAAGCTCAAGGGCAAGGTCGCGGCGCTTTCCGCAGAAGGAAGATACTCGGGCTACGTCATGTTCCTGCTTCCGCCACTGATGCTGGTTGTGCTCATGCTCCTGAACCCGAAATACATGTCCGTCATGTTCGACACGGAGATCGGCCATTACATGCTGTACACTGCAGGGGCGATGCTGCTGGCAGGAATGGTGGCCATAAGCAGGATGGTGAACATCCGTGTTTAACGAAATTCACCCCACTGAGCTGATGTTCGCGACCGGGGCGTTCCTTCTGGTCATGGTCTCCTTCATCATGCTCTACTACGCGTCCCACAAGAACAAGCAACAGCGTGCGCTGAATTCAAGGCTGCACAGGCACACGCAAATCGACAACGAACTGCATATTCTCGATTCGTCCCAGGTTTCGGCGGCGCAGCTCGTTGCGCACACCATCAGCAGGGTCGGGACCTCGCTCAAGCTCATTGACGAGGAAACGGGCTCCGAAATCGACCTCAAGCTGATACGGGCCGGGTTCAGAAAAGCGAGCGCGCGGCCCACCTTCATTGGCTGCAGGCTGGGGCTGTTTGGCATCGGCCTCCTTCTCGCCTTTCTCGCGCACTCCGCGTTCCCGATCCCGGGCAAGCTGCACTTTCTGATACTGCTGTATCTTGTGCCGGCTGCTCTCGGGTACTATCTCCCGGTTTTGGCGCTGGACTACCTCGCCAAACGGCGCCAGACGAACATACTGCACTCGTTGCCCGACGCTTTGGACATGCTGGTCGTCTGCGTCGAGTCCGGGATGGGCCTTGACCAGGCAATATACAAGATCAGCCAGGAGCTGCACGTCGGGCATCCTGAGTTGAGCGACGAGTTCAAGCAGATGAACCTTGAGCTGCAGGCGGGCAAGGCGAGAGCCGATGCGCTGAAAAGGCTCTCCGGAAGGATCGGTTTGCTCGAAGTGAACAACCTCGCCACGCTGATAATCCAGTCGGACATCTTCGGCACGAGCATGGCCCAGTCCCTGAGGACCTATTCCGACAGCATGCGCACACAACGTTTCCAGCGCGCTGAAGAAATAGCCATGAAACTCCCTGTGAAGCTTCTGTTTCCACTGGTCCTGTTCATCCTGCCGCCATTGTTCATCATCATAATGGGGCCTGCAGTCGTGCAAATTTCCAGAATTTTCGGGAAGTAAGGTTGTACTCATGACGAAAATCGACAACGCCGGCGTGTGGCGCCTGGGCAGCAACATCCCGTTCCTCGCGCTCCTGGTCGTCTTGATCGCGATGCCTGGATGTTCAAAGTTCCAGCGGAAGATGGACTCCGACAAAGCCAAGGCGGAACAGAGCAGGCAGGCTGCCTCTCAACTGGTGACCCAGGCCGAAGCGGCGCTGGCCGCCGGCCAGTTGAACGCGGCCATCGAGCTTTTGGACCAGGCGGCAAAGTCCGGATACCCCAAGGACGCCGCGGAGCTGCGCAAGGGCAAAGCCTATCTGTCGGCTGGAGCCTACGCCAATGCGGCCAAGAGCTTCGAGGAGGTTCTGCGCATCGCCCCGGACAATCAGGAGGCCGCCGTGCTCAGCGGCTATTCCTCCTTCCTGGCGGGTGATTACGCGGCCGCGGAAACGCGGCTGGCCGCGCTGATAGCCAAAGACCAGGGCAACGGATACGCCCGGTACCTTCTTGGCGCCACCTACAACAAGACCGGCAAGGCCAACCTGGCCGTGAAGGAATTCCAGGCGGTCATAGCCCAGACCGGCGGCAACCAGAACATACTCAACAATCTTGGGATCTCGTACTTCATCCTCGGGCAGTACGACAACGCCAAGGACTCGTTCATTCGCTCCCTGAGTTTTGGCCATTCCAAACGCACCTTGAACAACCTCGCTCTGACGTATTGCCGGATGAAGCGTTTCGACGACGCCTACAAGGCCTTCAAGGCCAGCGGCGGCGAAGCATTCGCGCTCAACAACACGGGATGCTGCTTCATCGACGTGGGGGATCAGCAGAAGGCCATGGAGATGTTCAACAAGGCCCTCAACGCAAGCCCAACGATCTACAAGCCTGCCCACGACAATATCATCCGTTACGGGGGCCAGCAGGAATCCGCGTCCGTCAAACCCATGCAGATGCCCACCGAGGAACCAGCCCCCGCCGCGCCCCCCCAGGCAGCCGGGGCCATCGCCCCCACCGCGACTCCCCAGGCGGCAGGGCCCGCCGCCCCCGCCGCGCCCCCCCAGGCGGCAGGGCCCACCGGCCCCGCCGCGCAAAGCGCGGCCCCGTCCATGAACGCAGGAGCGCCGGCGACCCCTTCTCCGCCGAGAACGCCTGTGCCGCTGACGGGGCAATGACACGAGGACAGGTGAAAAATGCCCGGTAAAGCTTTGTGCACCACTACAGGACGGAGTTATCCAGAACATGCGCCGCTGGCGCTTGAAGGCGAATCGCGCATTGCCGCCCGCACCTTCCCATCATGAACGAGACCATGAACACTGAAGCACGACAGAAAGATGCCCCGGGGGAAGATGAACCGCTGGGGTACGTTACCGCGGTGTCAAGCTCATCCATCATCGGCTTGTTCACCCAACGGGATGAGGGCGCCACCCCAGCGCACATTCAAATCGGCAATATCGTAAAGATCACTACTGACGACTCTGTTGTCTACGGCATGATTGCCGATTGCCACACCCTCGAGCCGGAGCACTGCGGACAACCCCGCGCCAGCTACCAGTTCCGGATCGAATTGTTCGGCGAAACGGCTCTGTCCGCCACGGAGAACCTGCGTTTCAAGCGCGGCATATCCAGGTATCCCACATTCGGGCAGACGATCCACGTCGTATCGCGAGCCGACCTGGATGAGATCTACGGCATGCCTTTCCGCCGGTCGGTTGAGATAGGCAAGCTGCACCAGAACAAGACCATCCCGATCAATGTCGATGTCGACGAGCTGATCGGCAAGCATTTCGCCATCCTCGGCTCCACCGGGGCCGGGAAGTCATGCTCCCTCGTGGTGGTGCTGCAAGCCATTCTGAACAGGTATCCCCACGGGCATGTCATCCTGATCGATCCGCATGATGAATACAAAAGCGCGTTCCAGGATAAATCCGAATACATCGACGTCAGTTCGATCTCACTGCCGTACTGGCTCTTGAATTTCGAAGAAATCACGCGCGTGCTCTGCCATGGCGATTCGTCTCAGGTCGACCTGCAATCCCAGATCCTGTTCAGCTGCATCACGGCCGCCAAGCTGGAATATTTCGGTTCAGACATCCGCCCGGTGAACATAACTGTCGACACCCCGACCCCCTACCGGTTGAGCCGCGTCCAGGAGCTGATCAACGAGGAGATGGGGAGGCTGGACAAGCCCGGCAGCTCCCTGCCCTACCTGGCCATTCTCGCCCGCATCGAGCAGCTCAAGAGCGACAAACGGTTCGACTTCATGTTCTCGGACTTCATCGTGCATGACAACTTCGCGGAAATATTGGCGCGCATCCTGCGCATCCCCTCCAACGGCAAGCCCATCACCATACTGAACCTCGCGGGCGCTCCGGGTGAAATCGTCAACGTGCTCATATCCCTCATGGCCCGGATCATATTCGACTTCGCCGTCTGGAGCGGCGGCGCGAAAACCCCGCCTGTCCTGCTGGTCTGCGAGGAGGCGCATCGCTACGTTTCGAAAGACGAGGAGTCATCCATGCTGCCGGCAGGGCGGGCCATCGCCCGCATCGCGCAGGAGGGCAGAAAGTACGGCATCGGCCTCGGCATCGTCACCCAGCGCCCGGCCGACATCTCCCAGCGCATCATCTCGCAGTGCAACACCCTGTTCTGTCTGCGGCTGACCACCTCGGCGGACCAGGATTTCGTCAACACGGCGCTCCCGGAAAACGGCCTGAGCCTCTTCAGGATGTTGCCGTCACTCAGGACGCGCGACGCCGTGGTGGTTGGAGACGCCGTCTCGATGCCGATGCGGATCCGCTTCAACATGTTGCAGCCGAACCAGATGCCGCAGAGGCAGTCACTCCCTGTTTCACAATCCTGGGAGAAGGAAATCACCGGGAGAAACTTCATAGCGGACGTCGTCAACCGTTGGCGCTGCACTGCCCGCGACTAATCAAAGAATCCAGGAGACACAATGGATACTCAGATCAAGGTTTGCATAGAAGTCGCCGACAAAGCCACGTCCCGCATCATTTACGGATACATGGCCTCGCATCCCGAATTCTCCATCATCACCACCTACCCATATTATGCCGACATCTACATCGTCGAGATCGGCAACGACTTCGGCAAGGCGCTGATGGACCTGCGCAACTACCTGGAGGTGAACCCGGCGCTTGAAATTTTCGTCATCTCCGGGGAGGCCAGCCAATCGCGCATTCTGGAGTTCGTCAACGCCGGCGCCCGCGGGTATTTCCTGCTGCCGCTCTCGGCCAACAAGTTCGAGGCCTCCATCGACGTCTTCATCAAGCGGTTCAAGAAGGATCGCAGCCGCAACGACATGCCCTGCCGCGTCGTGTCCTTCCTGGGGGCCAAGGGCGGCGTCGGCACCACCTCGATCTGCGTCAACACGGCCCTCCTGCTGCAGCGCAGCGACAAGAACACCCTGCTCATGGACCTGCACCAACCCCTCGGGGACGCCCACGTCATCCTGGACATGACCCCGGTGCATTCCATCGGCTACCTCGTGCGCGAAGTGCACAGGCTCGACACGTCCCTGCTGACCAACGTCACCTCCAAGCACCGCTCCGGGCTGAGCGTCCTGCCGCCGATCTCGCACCACAACGAAATCCCGCTCGCGTCCATCGAGGCCATGTCATCCATACTCGAGGTGGCCAGGGGATATTACCAGTACATCGTCATCGACCATGGCGCGGGCCTCACCGAGATCGACATCGCGCTCCTGAACTCCTCCGACTACATCATGATCGTCGTTCAGGCGGACGTTCAATCCCTGCGCAACGCCAAGTTGCTGATGAAATTCCTCAGCGACTACAACGAGACCTTCCCCTCGAAAATCCACTTCATCGTCAACAGGTACGACACGAACTCCAAACTGACCCTCGACGACGTATCGAAATTCGTCGGAGTCGACGTGTTCCACACGATTCCGAACGACTACAAGCGAGTCAGTTCCTGCTGCCAGAACGGGTCTCTGCTGTATGAGGATCACGCCGAGGCGAAAATCACCAAGGCGTTCCATGACATGGTTGGAAAACTGACTTCGACGCACCCCCCCCTCTCGGCCATGCAGACCCCCAAGCAGGGGAACTTCTTGAGCAAGCTTTTCGGCAAGGGATGACGCCCGGCCGGACTGGCGGCCGACGCGGTGCATAGGTCGAGGGAGACAAACGAGGGAGCCTGGCGTTACGCGGGCTCCCTTTCGCGCGTGTCCCGGCAGCCGTCGAACTCATCCCCAAGCCCGTATACTTCCCCGCCCGCTATTCCAGGCTCAGGAAGCCTTCGGGGCGCTGGCGGCAGCCGAATCCGGGCGGCACTCACCGCTGGCGCTCACCGTCCCCGTCCTAGACGCGCTTCAGCTTTCCCCCCAAGACACGAGCCCGGCACCCGGGCGCTTGGGCATCGAGCATTCCACCCGACGGGGCATGCCCCATGGGTGGCCGCAAAGGCCCCTGGCTCAAGCGGGCATAGAAGCTGAGTAACGCCTTATTTACCCATCTGCAGCCACATTTTACACCATTTTTACCCCACAGTGGCTATTGCATACCCATCGACTCTCGACGGAGGTTTTGATGGACATCCTCTTTGCGACCCTCATTCTGGCCCTGGTCTGCGGCCTTTTCGGCCTGATCGGCGCGGTCTCCAGCCTGGAGGGGAAATAACCGTGGATACCCTGGCCCTCACCATCGCGGCCGCCCTGTTCGTGTATCTGCTGGCGGCCCTGTGCAAACCGGAGTGGTTCGAATGAACGCGAACGACCTGACGCAATACCTGTTCTACCTGGCCCTGCTCGTCGCGGCGTCCTGGCCTCTGGGGCTCTACATAGCCCGGGTGTATCAGGACAGGCCCTGCGGCCTGGACAGAATCCTCGGCCCCGTGGAGCGCCTCCTCTACCGCCTCTGCGGGATCGACGCCTCCAAGGAGATGGACTGGAAGGCCTACGCCCTGGCCGTGGTGGCCTGCAACGCCCTGGGCATCCTGGCCGTGTACGCCGTACAGAGGCTCCAGGGCGCGCTGCCCCTGAACCCTGCCGGGCTCCCCGGGGTGGACCCGTACGTGGCCTTCAACACCGCCGTAAGCTTCGCCACCAACACCAACTGGCAGGCCTACGGCGGCGAAACCACCATGAGCCACCTCACGCAGATGCTTGCCCTGACTGTGCAGAACTTCGTCTCCGCCGCCACGGGCATGGCCGTCATGGCCGCCCTCATCCGTGGCCTCGCCCGGCGCGAGACCTCCCTGCTGGGCAACTTCTGGCGCGACCTGACCCGCTCGACGCTCTACGTTCTGCTGCCCCTCTCCGTGATTCTGGCCGTGGCGCTGGTCTGGCAGGGCGTTCCCCAGACGCTGGCCGGCTCGGCCACGGCCAGGCTCGTTGAGCCGACCGCCTACGAAAAGCCCGTGCTCGACGGCTCCGGAAACCCCGTGCTGGACGCCGCGGGCAAGCCCCTGACCGAACCCGCCACCCAGGCGGAGCAGGTCATCGCCATGGGGCCCGTGGCCTCCCAGGTGGCCATCAAGCAGTTGGGCACCAACGGCGGCGGCTTCTTCAACGTCAACTCCGCCCACCCCTTCGAGAACCCGACGCCGCTCACCAACCTGCTGGAGCTCCTGGCCATCCTGCTCATCCCGGCTGCGCTCTGCCACGCCTTCGGGGTCATGGTGGGCGACAGAAGGCAGGGCTGGGCCGTGTTCATGGCCATGACCATACTGTTCGCGGGCTTCGCCTTCCTGACCATCCAGGCCGAGGCCACGCCCAACCCCTTGCTGGAAAAGGCGGGAGTGGCGTCCGCTGCCAACATGGAGGGCAAGGAGGTCCGCTTCGGGGCGGCCGGGTCCGCCCTGTGGGCGGCCGCCACCACGGCCGCCTCCAACGGTTCGGTGAACGCCATGCACGACAGCTTCACCCCGCTCGGCGGCATGTGGCCCATGCTGCTCATGCAGTTGGGCGAGGTGGTCTACGGAGGCGTGGGTTCGGGCCTCTACGGCATGCTGGTGTTCGCCGTGGTGGCCGTGTTCGTGGCCGGGCTCATGGTGGGGCGCACGCCGGAATACCTGGGCAAGAAGATCGAACCATTCGAGACCAAGATGGCCGCTCTGGTCATCCTGATCCCGCCGTTCCTCTCCCTGATGGGCACCGCCCTGGCGGCGGTGGCCGGGCCGCCGGACGCCGTCTCCAATCCCGGGCCGCACGGGTTCAGCCAGATGCTCTACGCCTTCTCCTCCATGGGCAACAACAACGGCAGCGCCTTCGCCGGGCTCACGGCCAGCTCCCCCTTCTGGACCATCGCGGGCGGCGTGGCCATGTTCGTATCCCGCTACTGGCTCATCGTGCCGGTGCTGGCCATGGCCGGCTCCCTGGCGGGCAAGAAGCGCCTGCAGGCGGGGCCCGGCACCCTGCCCACCCACGGCCCCATCTTCGTGGCCCTGCTCATGGCCGTGGTGCTGGTGGTCGGCGCGCTCACCTTCGTCCCCGCGCTGGCGCTGGGCCCCGTGGCCGAGCACCTGGCGCTCTTCAAATAACGAGGTTTCGGTCATGCCCAAGAAAGACACATCGCGCCCCCTCTTCGATCCGGCCATCGTCCGCCAGGCCGGGATGGAGTGCTTCCGCAAGCTCACCCCCGCGAGCCAGGCCCGCAACCCGGTCATGTTCACGGTGTACGTGGGCTCCATCCTGACCACCTGCCTGGCGGTGCAGGCGTACCTCGGCCACGGCGAGGCCCCGTTCGGGTTCGTGGCCTCCATCTCGGCCTGGCTGTGGGCCACGGTGCTCTTCGCCAACTTCGCCGAGGCCATGGCCGAGGGCCGGGGCAAGGCCCAGGCCGCGGCCCTGCGGGGCCTGCGCCAGGACGTGAGCGCCAGGAAGCTCCTGCACCCCCGCCGTGACTCGCCGTTCCAGAACGTCATGGCCAAGACGCTGCACCGGGGCGACCTGGTGCTGGTGGAGGCCGGGGACATCATCCCCTCGGACGGCGAGATCGTGGAAGGCATCGCCTCCGTGGACGAGGCGGCCATCACCGGCGAGAGCGCCCCGGTGATCCGGGAGGCCGGGGGCGACCGCAGCGCCGTCACCGGCGGCACGCGCCTGCTCTCCGACTGGCTGGTGGTGAAGGTGGCGGCCGAGTCCGGCGAGACCTTCCTGGACAGGATGATCTCCCTGGTGGAGGGGGCCAAGCGCCGCAAGACGCCCAACGAGATAGCCCTGAACATCCTGCTGGCCTCGCTCACGCTGGTGTTCCTGGTGGTGTGCGCCACGCTTCGGCCCATGTCCGCCTACGCCGTGGCCATGTCCGGCCAGGGCGCCGCCGTGACCATCACCGCCCTGACCGCCCTGTTCGTGTGCCTGGCCCCCACCACCATCGGCGGGCTGCTCTCCGCCATCGGCATCGCGGGCATGGACCGCCTGATCCAGTCGGGCGTCATCGCCACCTCGGGCCGCGCCGTGGAGGCCGCGGGTGACGTGGACGTGCTCCTGCTGGACAAGACCGGCACCATCACCCTGGGCAACCGGCAGGCCTCGGCCTTCCTGCCCGTGAAGGGCGTGGACGAGCGCGAGCTGGCCGAAACCGCCCAGATGGCCTCCCTGGCGGACGAGACCCCCGAGGGCCGCTCCATCGTGGTGCTGGCCAAGGAGCGCTTCGGCATCAGGGGGCACGAACTGCACGACCTGGGGGCCACCTTCGTGCCCTTCACCGCGCAGACAAGGCTCTCCGGCGTGAACCTGCCCGGGCGCATCCTGCGCAAGGGCGCGCCCGACGCCATCAAGGCCCTGGCCGAGCAGTCCGGCGAGCGCATCCCGCAGGAGCTGGACCAGGCCATCCACGAGGTGGCCAAGTCCGGCGGCACGCCGCTGCTGGTGGCGGAAAACGGCAGGCCCCTCGGCGTGGTCTGGCTCAAGGACATCGTGAAGGGCGGCATCCGGGAGCGCTTCGCCGAGCTGCGCTCCATGGGCATCAAGACCATCATGGTCACCGGCGACAACCCGCTCACGGCGGCGGCCATCGCGGCCGAGGCGGGCGTGGACGACTTCCTGGCCGAGGCCACGCCGGAGGCCAAGCTGGCGCGCATCCGCCAATACCAGGCCGAGGGCAAGATGGTGGCCATGACCGGCGACGGCACCAACGACGCCCCGGCCCTGGCCCAGGCGGACGTGGGCGTGGCCATGAACTCCGGCACGCAGGCCGCCAAGGAGGCCGGGAACATGGTGGACCTGGACTCCAACCCCACCAAGCTCCTGGAAGTGGTGGCCATCGGCAAGCAGCTGCTCATGACGCGCGGCTCCCTGACCACCTTCAGCATCTCCAACGACATCGCCAAGTACTTCGCCATCATCCCGGCCGTGTTCGCGGGCATCTACCCGCAGCTCGGGGTGCTGGACGTGATGGGCCTGGCCACGCCGAAATCGGCCATCCTCTCGGCCGTGGTGTTCAACGCCCTGGTCATCGTGTTCCTGATCCCCCTGGCCCTCAAGGGCGTGAAGTACGTGCCCCTCCCCGCGGCCGTGGCCCTGCGCCGCAACCTGTTCATCTACGGGCTGGGGGGGCTCCTGGTGCCCTTCGCGGGCATCAAGCTCATCGACATCATCATTGCCGCCCTCGGCTGGGCGTAGGAGCATTCCATGTTCGCCACCTTCATGCAGCAACTCAGACCCGCCGCCCTGATGCTCTTCTGGATGACCCTGCTGACCGGCCTGGCCTACCCCCTGGCCATGACCGGACTGGGCGCGGCCCTGTTCCCGGCGCAGGCCGGGGGCAGCCTGATCGTCACGGGCGGGGGCGTGGCCGGTTCGGCCCTGATCGGCCAGCCCTTCGCCTCCGACGCATACTTCCACGGCAGGCCCTCGGCCACCGCGCCCTACGAATACAACGCCGGGGCCTCCTCGGGCTCGAACCTGGGGCCGTCCAACCCGGCGCTCCCCGAGGCCGTGGCCGGAAGGGTGGCGGCCTTGGACGGCGGCGGCCCCGCGCCCATGGACCTGGTGACAGCCTCCGCCAGCGGGCTGGACCCGCACGTCAGCCCCGAGGGCGCGGCCCGCCAGCTCGGCCGGGTGGCCAGGGCCAGGAACATGCCGCCCGAAACGGTGGCCGCGCTGGTCGCGGCGCACACCGAGGGCCGCCTGTTCGGGTTCTGGGGCGAGCCCAGGGTGAACGTGCTGGAGCTCAACCTGGCCCTGGATGCGGCGGGAAAGAAGGAGTAAGGCGCTTCCATGAGAGACGAGGACCAGCGCCCCGACCCCGACGCCCTGCTGGCCATGGTCCAGCGCGCGGAGGCCGAGAAACGACGCGGCCGGCTGAGGATTTTCCTCGGCATGGCCCCCGGCGTGGGCAAGACCTACGCCATGCTGGAGGCGGCCCGCCTCAAGATGGCCGAGGGGCTCGACCTGCTGGCCGGCATCGTGGAGACCCACGGCCGCGAGGACACCGAGGCCCTCATGTACGGCATGCCCTCGCTGCCGCGCCAGGCCATCGACTACAAAGGGCACGCTCTCCAGGAGTTCGACCTGGACGGCGCCCTGGCCCGCCGCCCTGCGCTGATCCTGGTGGACGAGCTGGCCCACACCAACGTCCCGGGCTCGCGGCACCCCAAGCGCTGGCAGGACGTGGACGAGCTCCTGGAACACGGGCTGGACGTCTGGACCACGCTCAACGTCCAGCACCTGGAGAGCCTCAACGACGTGGTGGCCCAGATCACGGGCGTGCGAGTGCGCGAAACCGTGCCCGACGCCATGCTGGAGACGGCCGAATCCGTGATTCTGGTGGACCTTCCGCCCGAGGACCTGCGCCAGCGCCTGAGCGAGGGCAAGGTCTACCTGCCCAGGCAGGCCGAGTGGGCCGGGGAGAACTTCTTCCGCTCCGGCAATCTGAGCGCCCTGCGCGAGCTGGCGCTGCGCTCCACGGCCAACCGGGTGAACACCGAGGTGCTGGTGTACCGCCAGGGCCACGCCATCCAGACCACCTGGCCCACGGCGGAGCGCATCCTGGTCTGCGTGGGGCCATCGCCCACCTCCGCCACCCTGGTCCGCTCCGCCAAGAGGCTGGCGGACGGGCTCCACGCGCCCTGGCACGCCCTGTACATCCAGCAGCAGCCCGAAGGGGACGCCTCCGCCAGGGCCATGGCCAACCTGAACCTGGCCCAGGAGCTGGGCGCCCTGACGCACGTGCTGGCCGGGGGGGACGTGGCCCGGCTCATCGTGGGCTTCGCCCGGCAGCACAACGTCACCCGGATCGTGATCGGCAAGCCCGTCAAGCACACCCTCCTGGACATGCTGCGCGGCAGCCCCGTGGACCAGCTGGTGCGCCTCTCCGAGGAGATCGACGTCCACGTCATCAAAGGCCAGGACCCCAAGGGCGCCTCCCCGGCCAGGGCCAAGGCGCCCCCCAAGCCCCAATGGAAGGACCTCGCCTGCGCCGTGGGCGTCGTGGGCCTGTGCACCGCCGCCTGCTTCGCCATGTACCCCTATCTGGCGCTGGCCAACCTTATCATGGTCTACCTGGTGGGGGTCATGGCCGTGGCGGTCTGGCTGTCCCGGCGGGCCTCGGCCCTGGCCTCGGTGCTCTCGGTGCTGGCCTTCGACTTCTGCTTCGTGCCGCCGCGCTTCAGCTTCAACGTGTCCGACGTGGACTATCTGGTGACCTTCGCGGTGATGTTCCTGGTGGCCCTGGTCCTCTCCGGCATGGCCTCCCGCATCAAGGCCCAGGCGGACAGCGCCGGCCAACTGGAGCGGCAGGCCTCCGAGCTCTCCGGGCTCTCGCGGCATCTGGCCTCCACGCGCGGCACGGCCAACCTGCTGCAGGTGGCCAGCGAGCATCTGGCCCGGGTCTTCCGCTGCAGGGCCGTGGTGTTCACGCCGGGTTCGCCGGGCAGGCTGGAGACCGTGTTCCTGCCCGACAGCGACGAGGTGTTGCCCGAGAAGGACCTGGGCGTTGCCCAGTGGGTGTTCGACAACGGCAAGCCCGCGGGGCTCACCACCCAGACGCTCTCGGAATCCGAGGCGCTGTTTCTGCCCCTGCCCGGGTCCGAGGAGATCCTTGGAGTGATCGGGCTCAAGCCCTTCGACGAGGAAGCCAGGGAGTCGATCCTGCTCCCGGACAAGCGCAGGCTCCTGGACGTCTTCATCCACCAGACCGCCCTGGCCCTCGACGTGGACAGGCTGGAGGAGAAGGCCCGGGCGACCCTGGTGGAGGCCGAGCGGGAGAAGCTCCGGGCCTCGCTCCTCTCCACCGTGACCCACGACTTCAAGACCCCGCTGGCGGCCATCTCAGGCTCCGCACAGAGCCTCCTGGCCCTTGGGGACGCGGCCGGCGCCGACGTCCGCCGCGCCCTGGAGGAAAACATCGCGGGCGAGGCGGCCCGGCTGGAGCGCCTGGTGGACAACCTGCTGCGCATCGCCGCCCTGGAATCCGGGGCGGTCGTCCCGGACCTGAAGCCCGTGCCCCTGGAGGAGGTGCTCGGCAGCGCGCTCTCCCGGCTGGAGTCCGCCCTCTCGGGGCATCAGGTCGGGCTGCGAGTGCCCGGCGACCTCCCGCCCATCCCCATGGACGAGGTGCTCATGGAGCAGGTGTTCCTGAACCTCCTGGAGAACGCGGCCAAGTACTCGCCCCCCGGGGCGCGCGTGGATATCCTGGCCCACATGCGCAAACAGTCAGTAGTGATCGAGGTGCGCGACAACGGGCCGGGGCTGCCCCCGGGCGACCACGACAAGCTCTTCGAACGCTTCCAGCGCGGCGACCGGGGCGGGCCAGAAGGCTACGGCCTGGGGCTGGCCATCTGCCGGGCGGTGGTCAAGGCGCACGGCGGCGAGATCACCGCCCGGGACAACGCCCCCTCCGGCGCGCGGTTCACCATAACCCTCCCCCTGCATGAGCATGAAGAAAGCCACCATACTGGTCGTTGACGACGAGGCCGCCATCAGGCGCTTCCTCAAGCCCTTCCTCGAGGCGGAGGGCTACTCCGTGCTCGAGGCGGAAAACGGCAGGGACGCCCTTGCCACGGCCTCCTCCCGCGACCCGGACGTGATCCTCCTGGATCTGGGCCTGCCCGACATGGACGGCGAGGAGATCATCGGGAGCCTGCCCCCCTGGGCCAAGGCCCGGGTCATCGTGGTTTCCGCGCGCGGCAACGAGCAGGACAAGGTCTCCGCCCTGGACAAGGGCGCCAGCGACTACCTGACCAAACCCTTCAGCCTGGGGGAGCTGGCCGCCAGGATACGGGTGCTCCTGCGGCACGAGGCCGACCGGGAGGCCCCGCGGCCCACGCGCTACGCGTTCGGCGACCTGCTCATCGACCTGGACGGGCGCACGGTCAGCCTGGAAGGGGAGGAGGTGCACCTGACCCCGACGGAGTTCAAGATGCTGGCATTTCTGGCGCTGCACGCGGGCAAGGTGGTCACCCACGGGCAGCTCCTGCGGGAGGTCTGGGGCAGGCACAGCCGCGACCAGGAGCACTACGTGCGCATCCACGTGCACAAGCTGCGCCAGAAGATCGAGAAGGATCCGGCCCGCCCCAAGCACCTGCACACCGAGACGGGGGTGGGGTACAGGTTCAAGGAGTGACGCTGGACGGAGCGGCCCGGACATCACTGATCCCAAACGCAGGAAGCCGGCCCATCTCTGGACCGGCTTCTTTTTGATCTCAAAGGTTTGCTTATGCCAGCGAACCTCTCCGAAGTGCATGTGGTGGTCCCGACAGGATTCGAACCTGTGGCCTATCGCTTAGGAGGCGATCGCTCTATCCACCTGAGCTACGGGACCGTGCAAGGACCGCCTTGATAGTCAAGGGGCGGCCCCGGGTCAAGCCCCTGCCCGCCCCGGACGCGCCGGCGGTTTACATTCCGCGCGGGAGGGGTATACTGTCCGACCGCAACCACCTTCCGCGCGCACGCGCGCCCCAGGAGCCCCCCATGTCACGGTTGACAGCCGTAGCAGCCCTAATCGTCCTCTGCCTGGGCCTCTGCCTCCCCGCCCAGGCCCGGGTGAACCTGCCCGACTTCTCCGAGCTCGCCGAAACCGCCGGGGCGGCCGTGGTCAACCTGAGCACCGTGCGCTCGGTGAACACCGAGGACAAGCTGCGCGACTTCCTCAAGAACCACCCGCGCGGCGGGCCGTTCGAGGATTTCCTCGACCAGTTCCAGCGCCGCTTCAAGGAGGAGGCTCCTTCCAAGCGGCAGCGCTCCATGGGTACCGGGTTCATCATCTCCAAGGACGGCTTCATCGTCACCAACAACCACGTCGTCGAGGACGCCGAGGAGATCAAGGTCCAACTGCGCGGCAAGGACAAGCCCCTGCCCGCCAAGGTCATCGGGCGCGACCCCGAGCTGGACCTGGCCGTGGTCAAGATCGAGAACGGCGGCGACCTGCCCTTCCTGCAGTTCGGCGACTCCGACGTCCTCAAGGTGGGGGCCTGGGTGGTGGCCATCGGCAACCCCTTCGGCCTGAACAACACCGTCACCGCAGGCATCCTGAGCGCCAAGGGCCGCGTGATCGGGGCCGGGCCGTTCGACAACTTCCTGCAGACCGACGCCTCCATCAACCCCGGCAACTCCGGCGGCCCCCTGCTCGACCTCGACGGCAAGGTGGTGGGCATCAACACGGCCATCGTGGCCTCGGGCCAGGGCATCGGCTTCGCCATCCCCTCGAGCATGGCCGCCTCCGTCATCGCGGACCTGCGCGAGCACAAGCAGATCCAGCGCGGCTGGCTGGGCGTCTCCATCCAGGACGTGGACGAGAACGCGGCCAAGGCCCTGGGCATGGAAGAACCCAAGGGCGCGCTCATCACCTCCGTCATGGAGGGCGAACCCGCGTCCAAGGCCGGGGTG
Organism: Fundidesulfovibrio agrisoli; assembly: GCF_022808715.1. Lineage (GTDB taxonomy): Bacteria > Desulfobacterota > Desulfovibrionia > Desulfovibrionales > Desulfovibrionaceae > Fundidesulfovibrio > Fundidesulfovibrio agrisoli. The sequence continues at coordinate 158,051 of NZ_JAKZKX010000003.1, read as the reverse complement.
CAGGTGGGCGACGTCATCACCTCGGTTGGCGGCCACGAGGTCAAGGACGCCGCCGCCATGCTGCGCGTGGTGGCCGCCAACAGGCCCGGCAGCAAGACCGAGTTGGGCGTGTGGCGCAAGGGCAAGGCCATGACCGTCACCGCCACCCTGGGCCAGCGGGACGCGGCCAAGCTGGGGGCGGCCAAGACCGAATCAGAGCCGGAATCCAAGTCGGCCTCCCTGGTGGGCATGACGCTGCGCCCGCTCAAGGCCGAGGAGGCGCGCGCCGTGGGCGTGCCCGCCGGCAAGGGCCTGCTGGTGGCCGAGGTGGAGCCGGGCTCCCCGGCGGCCGACGCCGAGGTCAAGGCGGGCGACGTGCTCCTGGAGGCCAACCAGACCCCCGTGAACAGCCTGGCCGACTTCAGCAAGGTGATCGAGGGCGACGCGCGCAAGAAAGGGGTGGCCCTGCTGCTGCTCAAGCGCGGCCAGCAGAACCTCTTCCGCGCTGTGGCCCTGCCGGACAAGCAATGAGCGACGCCCTGCGGATCGGCTGCAAGGTCAACATCTACCTGGAGATCGCCGGGGTGCGCCCCGACGGCTACCATGAGCTGCGCTCGCTGTTCCACCCGGTCGCCGAACCGCATGACGTGCTGCGGCTGACCCCCGGCGGCGAACCAGGGCTGCGCCTCGCCTGTTCGGACCCGGCCCTGTCCGGGCCGGACAACCTGGTGGCCAAGGCCTACGAGGCCTTCGCCCGGCGCACGGGGAGCCGCCCGGGGCTTACGGCGCGCCTGGAGAAGGCCATCCCCTCGGGCGCGGGCCTGGGGGGCGGCAGCGCGGACGCCGCGGCCATGCTCGGCTGGCTCAACGACCATGCCGGAGCGGCGGCCCTGGAGCGGGGGGAGCTTTCCGCCCTGGCGGCCTCCCTGGGCGCGGACGTGCCCTTCTTCCTGCTGGGCCGCCCGGCCTGGGCCACGGGGATCGGCGAAAAACTCGAACCGGTGGAGACGGCGCTCACCGGCCTGTACATGGTGCTGGCGGTGCCCCCCGAGCGGGTGAACACGGCCTGGGCCTACCGCGCCTGGGACGCCATGCACCTGGGCGACGCCACCCAATCGGGCACACCCCGCTTGACAAGCGGCTGCCCTGCGAGTATGCGACCGTTTTGCGTTTCCGGCACCTTTATAGCCAACAGTTTCGAGTCCGCAGTCTTCAGGGATTTCCCCGGCGTGCGCCGCCTCAAGCAGCGCATGACGGTCCTGGGCGCCGCGGCGAGCTGCATGAGCGGGTCCGGCTCCGCGGTTTTCGGCCTTTTCCGTAACCAGCCGCAGGCGGGCGATGCCCGTGACGCGCTGGCCGGCGAAGGCCATTCGGTCTGGCTGTCGCGGTTGTAGCGGCACACGTTGGGGAGTCGCCAAGCGGTAAGGCACGGGGTTTTGGTCCCCGCATTCGAGGGTTCAAGTCCTTCCTCCCCAGCCACAACTTTCTATACGGGATCATTATGGCCACCCACGGGGATCTGAAAATTCTCACCGGCAACGCCAACCCGGAGCTTGCCCGGGCCATTTGCGACCATCTGGGCTGCACCCTGCTGCCCTCCATGGTCAGCACCTTTTCCGACGGCGAGATCCGCGTTGAGATCGGCGCCAACGTGCGCGGATCCGACGTCTTCGTGATCCAGCCAACGTGCCTGCCGGTGAACTTCCACCTCATGGAGTTGTCCCTGATCCTGGACGCGCTCAAGCGCGCCAGCGCCTCGCGCGTCACCGCCGTGGTGCCCTACTACGGCTACGCCCGGCAGGACCGCAAGGTCTCGCCGCGCGCGCCCATCAGCGCCAAGCTCGTGGCGGACATCCTGCAGGTCACCGGCATGCACCGCCTGCTCACGGTGGACCTGCACGCGGGCCAGATCCAGGGTTTCTTCAACGTGCCCGTGGACAACCTCTACGCCATGGGCATCCTGGCCGAGTACGTGCGCGACGCCGTGGACGGCGACGTGTTGGTGGTCAGCCCGGACGCAGGCGGCGTGGAGCGCGCCCGCAGCTTCGCCAAGCGCCTCGGCTGCGGCCTGGCCATCGTGGACAAGCGCCGCGACGCGCCCAACCAGGCCAAGGCCATGCACGTCATCGGCAACGTCGAGGGCAAGACCTGCGTGCTCATCGACGACATGATCGACACCGCGGGCACCATGGTCCAGGGCGCTCAGGTGCTCCTGGAGAACGGCGCCCGCGAGGTGATGGCCTGCGTGACGCACCCCGTGCTCTCCGGCCCGGCCATCGACCGCCTCTGCGCCTCCCCCTTCAAGGAGGTGGTGGTCACCAACACCATCCCGCTCTCCGCCGAGGCCCAGGCCTGCGACAAGATCAAGGTGCTCTCCGTGGCGGGGTTGCTGGCCAAGGCCATCCACAACATCCACACCGAGTCTTCGGTGAGCGTGCTTTTCAACAAGACCAGCTAGTCATCGCCGCCAGGCGGAACAAGGAGATATCGACATGAAGGAACAACTGAGCCTCACCGTCCAGGGCCGCGCCGAAAGAGGCAAGGGCCCCAACAGCCGCCTGCGCGCACAGAAGATGGTCCCCGGCGTCTACTATGACGACAAGGGCGTGAACATTCCCGTGGTGGTGGCCGACCTGCCCTTCCGCAAGGTCTTCCAGAAGGTTGGCTCCTCCCGCGTGTTCGACCTTATCATCGACCACGACGGCAAGACCGAGACCCACCCCAGCCTGATCTGGGTCGTGGACGCCCACCCCTACAAGAACCAGATCGACCACGTGGATTTCTACGGCGTCGACCCCACCAAGCAGATCCACGTCCACGTCGAGGTGGAGCTCAAGGGCAAGCCCAAGGGCGTCGTGGTCGGCGGCAAGCTTGAGCTGTACCACGAAGACCTGGAAGTGGTCTGCCTGCCCGCCAACATCCCCGACAAGATCATCATCGACGTGGCCGGGCTGGAGATCAACCAGGCCATCCAGATCAAGGACGTGGTCCTGCCCGAGGGCGTCAAGGCCGTGTTCGACAGCAACTTCGCCGTGGTGGCCGTCATCTCCCCCACTGCCGAAGCCGAAGCCGAAGCCGGGAAATAACCCTCCCTCAGTTCCGTCTCCTTGGCCGGGGCCCCGACGGTGGCCCCGGCCAAGATTTTTTTGAGGACCCATGGCAGCGCACACCCTCATCGCGGGGCTCGGCAACCCCGGCCCCAGATACCGCGACACGCGCCACAATTTCGGATTCATGGCCGTGGACGCCCTGCTGGAGTCCGGCTCCGCCCGCGAGCTCTCCCTGGGCAAGGACGGCGTGCTCCACGCCCTGCGCCTGCCGGGCGTGGAGGGCGAGGTGCTCGTGCTCAAGCCCATGACCTTCATGAACCTCTCCGGCAGGGCCGTGGCCCACGCGCTGCGCTACTACAAGCTCACCGTGGAGGACCTTGTGGTGGTCCACGACGAGCTGGACCTGCCCCTGGGGCGCATGCGGATGAAGAAGGGCGGGGGCCTGGCCGGGCACAACGGGCTCAAGTCCATCGCGGCCGAAACCGGATCTCAGGATTTCGTCCGGCTGCGCCTGGGCATCGGCCGCCCCGAGGGCAAGATGGACGTGGCCGCCTATGTCCTGCAGGATTTCTCCTCCCAGGAGGAGGCCGCCGTGCGCGCCGTGCTGCCCGCCGCAGCCGCGGCCCTGCGCCTCTATCTGGGGAAGGGCCTGGAGACCGCCATGCGCGAGGCCGGAGCCTTCCAGCCCGCGCCCTGACGAGAATGCCCCTCAGAACCTCTGGATACTGGACTCTTTGGGACGGTTGGGATACAAAAGAGATGTCCTGACTCGCGCTTTGAACAGGCCGCCTTCTCAGTGGTTCCCATCGGGGGCGGCGTCTGGCCAATCCGCCCCGGGCATCCCTCAGCAATACCCTGGCTCATGTGACAGCAAGGAGTTTCGCCCACGTGTTTTCTCTGGACGAGTTGGTGGTTTACCCTGCCCAGGGCGTGGGCAAAGTCGAGCGGATCGAGTCCCAGACCGTGGGGGGCCAATCTGTCGACTTCTATATCGTCCGAATCCTGACCAACAACGTCACGCTGATGGTCCCGGTGAAGAACGCCGTGAACGTGGGCCTGCGCCACGTCTGCCCTCCCGACGAGGCCAGGGCCATCATGGAGTCCCTCAAGGACCGCTCCACCTTCACGGGCTACACCGGCCAGAACTGGAACAGGCGCTACCGCGAGTATTCCGAAAAGCTCAAGAGCGGCAACCTGGCCGATGTCGCCTACGTCCTCAAGGAGCTGCTGCTCATCGGCGGCGGCAAGGAGCTCTCCTTCGGGGAGCGCAGGCTGCTCGAGCAGGCCACCGGCCTGCTGACCCTGGAAGTCGCCTACTCCCTGGACATCGCACAGGATTCCGTCAAGGACGACATCAACGCCCTCTTCGAGGACGTCCTGAAGCCCAAGACTCCCGAATAAAGCGGCAATTGAGCAATTTTTCACACGGAGAGCGGCCCGCCCTTGACACCTTTTCAAAATGATATATGGACCGTCTTGGGCAAGCCATAAACTCACTCACACCGCGTACATAAAGCATCCAGCACCCTTAGAGACACACTGCGATATGCGGTACTCTGCATGGCGGGCTGTGGCGCATGAAGCGTCCCCCTTCGGGCGCGAAATGTGCGGAGCTTGCACATAGTTGAACAGGCAGGACTTGATTTCCACCCCTCTATGTTGAAGGGTGGAATACCCCCACAACAATCGGCGGCATCCGTCCATCAGCGCAATCTATGCCTTTGACCGTATCCACGTCGTATCGCGTCGACATTACTGACGCAGACACCCTCTCCGCCGGGCTCGTGCCCCTGGCGGCGGCCTTCAGCTCTCCAATCACATCCGCACGGAGTTCTCGATGAATCTCTCCGATCTCAAGCTCAAAAGCATGCCCGAACTCATGGAATTGGCCATCCAATTCAATGTTGAAAACCCCAGCGGCATGCGCAAGCAGGAGCTCATTTTCGGCATCCTGCAGAACTGCGCCTCGCAGAACGGCTCCATCTTCGGGGAGGGCGTGCTGGAAATCCTGCCCGACGGCTTCGGTTTCCTGCGTTCCCCCATGTACAGCTACATGCCGGGCCCGGACGACATCTACGTCTCGCCCTCGCAGATCCGCCGCTTCGGCCTGCGCAAGGGCGACGTGGTCTCGGGCCAGATCCGCCCCCCCAAGGAGGGCGAGCGCTACTTCGCCCTGCTGCGCGTCTCCGAGATCGGCTTCCAGCCCCCCGAGGCCTCCAAGAACCTGGTGCTCTTCGACAACCTGACCCCGCTCTACCCCAACCGCCGCCTGGTCATGGAGAACGGGGACAAGAACTACTCTTCCCGCGTGATCGACCTGCTGGCCCCCATCGGCCACGGGCAGCGCGGCCTGATCGTGGCCCCGCCCCGCACCGGCAAGACCATGCTGCTGCAGACCATCGCCAACTCCATCAACGCCAACAACCCCGACGTCTACCTCATCGTGCTGCTCATCGACGAGCGCCCCGAGGAAGTGACCGACATGGAGCGCACCGTGCGCGCCGAGGTTGTCAGCTCCACCTTCGACGAGCCGCCCCAGCGCCACGTGCAGGTGGCCGAGATGGTCATGGAGAAGGCCAAGCGCCTGGTCGAGCGCAAGCGCGACGTGGTGGTCCTGTTGGACTCCATCACCCGCCTGGGCCGCGCCTACAACGCCGTGACCCCCTCCTCCGGCCGCGTGCTCTCCGGCGGCCTGGACGCCAACGCCCTGCAGCGCCCCAAGCGCTTCTTCGGCGCGGCGCGCAACATCGAGGAGGGCGGCTCCCTGACCATCATCGCCACCGCGCTCATCGACACCGGCTCGCGAATGGACGAGGTCATCTTCGAGGAGTTCAAGGGCACCGGCAACATGGAGCTCTACCTGGACCGCCACCTCTCCGAGAAGCGCGTCTACCCCGCCATCGACCTGAACCGCTCCGGCACCCGCAAGGAGGAGCTGCTGCTCCCCGAGGACCAGCTCAACCGCGTGTGGATTCTGCGCAAGTTCCTGGCCCCCATGAGCCCCATCGACTCCATGGAGTTCCTGCTGGACAAGATGCGCGGCACCAAGAGCAACAAGGAATTCCTGGACATGATGAACCGCTAGGTTCGCATCCGCCCTTCGTCCCTTCCATCCCCCCGGAGCCCGCTCCGGGGGGATTTTTTTTGCGCTGCCGCTCCCCATGAAGAAAGTATGAGAATCGAAGCATATACGTTGAAGGATACCTGGTTTCGTCCTCATGTGGGACACTTCGCCCAGACGCATAGGCCAGCCTAAGCGCGCGAACCAGCCTGGGAATGGCGGGCCAACTCCTTCAGGATGAGCAATCGGGACACCCCATCCATAACATCTCTTAATCAGGGTCTTTTTCTTTCCAGAGCCCGGCGCGGCCGAGCGCGTCGCCCTGTGTGAGGAGGGGGCGCAGTAGAGGGCATGCGTTCAGCCAAGCGAATGTAATTCGATAAATATCGTCAACGATCATTCATGCGACTGACAATTCGTACAACTGTAGAGTCACGAATAAAAATAATTGCGTGCGGATCATGCTGCGCATATATAAATATCATCGCTTCAACGGCGCATGCCCGGCCGCTCCGGCCGCAGCGCCTTCACATCCAACTCAGGAGGCATTCCGCATGAAAGTCAGCGCCCGCAACCTCATTCCGGCCACCATCAAGCAGATCACCCAGGGAGCCGTGAACTCCGAAGTCGTCATGGAAATCGCCCCCGGCGTGGAACTGGTCTCCATCATCACCAAGCACTCCGTGGAGAACCTGGGCCTCAAGGAAGGCAGCAAGGTCAAGGCCATGGTCAAGGCCTCCAGCGTCATGGTCGTCACCGACTAGCTCACCCCTCCGGCCCGGGGCGAAACCGTCTCCGGGCCGGCCCTCTTCCTCCTCCACTCCGGCTTCGCCGGTAACCTTCCCCTTCCCCGGCGCGACTAGCATGCGGTGCGCCCGGAATCCTGCGCACGCTCACAGGTTGCCAACGCCAGCAAAGGGTTTATAAGCCTCCCATGCACTCCGCGAATTCCCGCCGTTTCGGGCCGTTCGGCCGCGCCCTGGCGCTCGCCCTGGCGCTGGTGACGGCCTTCCCCGCCTGGCTGGGCGTGCCCACGGCCCAGGCCGGTTATTTCAGCTTCGGCATCAAGGACGAGAAGGAGCTCGGCGACAAGTTCAACGTGCTCATCCGCTCCAAACTGCCCATGATCGACGACTCCGAGGTGGTGGAGTACACCCGCGACATCGTGGCCAGCCTGGTGCGACAGATGCCGCCCCAGCCCTTCAAGTTCACCGTGGCCGTGGTCAAGGACAACGCCGTCAACGCCTTCGCAGCGCCGGCAGGCTATGTGTTCGTGTTCACGGGCCTGATCCTGAACATGGAGCACGAGTCCGAGGTGGCGGGCGTGTTGGGGCACGAGCTGGCCCACGTGACCCAGCGCCACATAGCCAAGCGCATCGAGACGGGGCGCGCCATGAGCATCGCCTCGCTGGTGGGCGTGCTGGCGGGCTTCGCCCTGGGCATGGCGGGCGGCTCCAAGGAAGGCGGGGCCGCCATGATGATGGGAAGCCAGGCAGCGGCCCAGCAGGCCATGCTCAACTACTCCCGCGACGACGAGCGCGAGGCCGACGAGGTGGGCATGAACTACTTGGTCGGCGCGGGCTATTCCCCCTACGGCCTGCCCCACGCCTTCGAGATCATGCAGCGCATGAAGATTTTCAAGGGGTACGGGTCCATCCCCTCCTACCTCTCCACGCACCCGGACATCACCGAGCGCATCGGCTACCTCTCCGAACGCATCGCCCGCATGAGCAAGGACATCTCCGCCCGCCCCAACCGCGACGAGCGGTTCCTGCGCGTGCAGACCATCATCCGCAGCCGTTACAGCGACCCGGCCCTCGCAATCGGCTACTACGGCAAGAAGGGCGCCTCCATGACCAAGCTGGACCGCCTGGGCCTGGCCATGGCGCTTGGCCGCACCAACGAGAACGACAAGGCGCGCGAGGCCTTCGAGGCGGCGCTCAAGGAGGGCGGCAACGACGCGCTCTGGCTGCGCGAAGCCGGGCAGTTCTTCCTGAAAGTGCGGGACTTCGACCGGGCCTCGAGCCTGCTGCGCCGCGCCGTGGAGGCCAACCCCAGGGACATGGTGGCCCTGGCCGAGTATTCGCAGATTCTGGCGCAGGAACGCCGCTACAAGGAATCGCTGGACCTGATGCGCAGGGTGGTGATGGCCATGCCCGAATCGCCCGATGTGCGCCAACAGATCGGGCGCACCTACGGCGAAGCGGGCGACCTGTTCCACGCCCACCTGAACCTGGCCTACAGCGCGGTCTACACCGGCGACCGCCGCCAGACCCGCTTCCAGATGGAGAAGGCCCGGGGCTACGCCCGCACAGACGAGGATAGGAAGGAATACGCGGCCCTGGAGAAGGTGTTCAAGGACCGCTCGGAACACTGGCCCAAGGGGCCGTTCGAGTAGGCCCGGCCCCGCGAGGAAAAATTACACCGCCCCAGGCAACGTAAACTCGAACTCGCTGCCCTTGCCCACTTCGCTTCGCACGCTCACGTCCCCGCCGTGGGCCTTGAGCACCGCCCGCACCAGCGAGAGCCCGAGCCCCAGGCCCCTGTGGGTGCGGCTCTTGTCGCCACGGTAGAGCCGCTCGAAGATTCTCGGCATGTCCTTGGCGGGGATGCCCTCGCCCTCGTCGCTCACCAGCACGCGCACGTGCCCCCCCTCGCTCCAGCCGCGCAGTTGCACCTTGCCGCCGGGCTTGGAATACTTCAGCGCGTTGTCCAGCAGATTGGCCAGCACCTGCCTCACGCGCCCGCCGTCCACCAGGGCGTAGAGCCCGGGCGGCGCGTCGGTCACCAGGGCGATGCCCTTCTCCATGGCCAGATACTCGTAGACCTCGGCGCTCTCCTCGATGAGCAGGGCCAGGTCCTCGCGCTGGATATCCAGGCGCATGGTGCCCGTCTCGGCCTCCGAGATGTCCATGAGGGTGTTCAGCGTGGTGCGGATGCGCTCGTTCTCCTCGGCGCAGTCCATGAGGGCTTCGCGCAGGCCGGTCTCGTCCAGGTCGGACTGCAGCGCGGTCTCGATGACGGCCTTGGCCCTGGTCAGGGGGGTGCGCAGGTCGTGGGCCACGTTGTCCAGCGCGTCGCGCATGCCCTGGATGAGCGTGGAGATGCGCCCCAGCATGGAGTTGAACAGGCTGGCCAGCTCGTCCAGCTCGTCGCCGCTGCCGCGCGTGAGCACCCGGGCGCCCAGGCTGCCCTGCTCGATGGACTTCACCGTGGCGATGAGGTCGCGGATGGGCGCCAGGCTGCGGTAGGAGAGCACCGTGCCCGCGGCGACGCCCAGCGCCACAACAGTGACCGTGATGCCCAGGAAGATGCGCTGGAACTCGCTCAGCAGGGCCTCGCGCGACCTGGCGTCGCCGCCCACGATGATGGCCGCGCCGCTTGAGAGCCTGCGCAGCCCGAACTCGTAGGCGTCGCCCGTCTCGTCGGACTTCCAGAGCAGCCACTGGCCGCCCTCCTTGAGCCGCGCCACGAGTTCCCTGGACGGGACGCCGCGCCAGCTCTGCGGGGCCAGGGTGAGCATCTCCGCGCCGGACGGGTCCAAAATCCGCACGAAAGAGTCGGGCTCCTCGTAGTCCTCCACGTCGCGGCGCACCAGCTCCACCAGCGCGGCAAGGCCCTTTGTGCGTTCGATATAACTGTATTCGTTCAGTTTTTCCGTGATGAGCTTCTGGTCTTGCGTGCGCACGGCGTTGGCCAACAGCATGTAGGCCAGCACGAAGAGCACCAGGGAGCTCAGGATGAAGACGACGGCGTAGCGGACTGTGAGGCGAAAGCCGGTGCTGCGCCTAATCGTTGCGAGGAGGCTTGAGGACATAGCCCACCCCCCGCAGCGTGGAGAGCATCTTGGGATTGAAGTCGCGGTCGATCTTGTTGCGCAGGCGGCAGACCAGCACGTCCACCACGTTGGTCTGCGGGTCGAAGTTGTAGTTCCAGACGTGCTCCATGATCATGGTCTTGGAGAGCACCTTGCCCGGGTTTCGCATGAAGAACTCCAGCAGGGAGAACTCGCGCGGCTGCAGGCTGATGGCCGCGCCGTCACGGGTCACGTCGCGGGTGAGCAGGTTCATGCTCAGGGCGCCCACGCTCAGGTGGGTGGTCTCGGCGGTGCTGGTGGAGCGCCGGATGAGCGCCTGGAGCCTGGCCAGCAGCTCCGCGAAGGAGAACGGCTTGGGCAGGTAGTCGTCCCCGCCGGATTGCAGGCCCTTCACCCTGTCGTCAACGGAGCGCTTGGCCGAGAGGATGATGACCGGGGTGTTCACGCGCTGTTTGCGCATCTCCTCGATGAGCCTCAGCCCGTCGAGTTCGGGGAGCATCACGTCCACCACGGCGGCCGCGTAGGATTCCGTCAGGGCCAGATGCAGGCCGTCGGTGCCGGTGGCGCACTGGTCCACCGCATAACCGTTCTGTTTGAGGCCCTGGGAGATGAACGCGGCGATTTTTGGGTCGTCTTCGACGAGCAGGATGCGCATGACAGGCAAATTAGTCCTCGCCTGTGCGGGTGTCAATGCGCCGGAGGTTTCATTGCCGGGCTTGCCTTTCAGTTCTGTAACCCGAGCGAAAGGGAGCGGTAATGCAGGACGGCGTAGCCACTTTCCACGCGATGCGATGCGTCCCCACCACGCGCTTCGCCTCGCGGAGTTCAACGCATTACGACATGGCAACAACCCCAAGGAGATTACAATGAAGAAAGCCGTTCTGATGGCTGTGGCTTCCTGCCTGCTGATGACCTCCGTCGCCTTCGCTTTCGAGACCCCTTCCACCTCTTCCGAGAAGGGCTCCCACATCGAACAGATGGCCAAGAAGAAGAAAAAGAAAAAGGCCCCCAAGACCGCCTAGTTCTTTTTGAAGAGCTTTCATAGGGAACCGCATCGGTTCCCTTGATCGCTGGCAAGCCCCGCCGGACCTTCGGGTCCGCCGGGGCTTGTTTTTTACTTGCGAAAGCCTGGGGAAGGGGATGGGGCGGCGCCCGGCCGGATCAGCCGTGGCGCTCCCGGAGCAGCCTGGCGGCCCGGGCGATGGAGGCTATCTTGGCGGCCGCGATTTCCTCCACGTTGACGCAGCGGTTGGCGAAGCAGCCGAAGCCGCAGTCCGTGTTCAGGAAGAGCTGCTCCGGCCTGTAGAAGCGCAGCGCCTCCTCGGCGCGGGCGGCGATCTCCTCCGGGGTCTCCACCTCCACGGTGCGGGGGTTGACCACCCCCAGCCCCAACTCGCGGGGCGTCTGCGACCCGGGGACAGCGCCCGACAAGGCCGCTCCCACCACCTCGATCTCCCCGGCGCGCGGGGTGGCGTACTCCAACACGAACTGCCGCACGCGCATGTTGGTCAGCGCGGGCAGCAGGGGCCGATAGTCGCCCGTGAGCAGCACCTCTTCCCGGGTGCTCCAGTTGCCCCGGCAGATGTGCAGGCCGGTGCGCGTGCCTTCCACGCCCTCAACCACCCGGTTGATGAGCTCCGCTGCGTAGCCAAGTTCTTCACCCACGTCACGGCGGGTGGCGAGCGTCGCTCACATGAACGTTCGTCGGCCGCACTCCCCGCTCATGACCACCTCGGTGAGCACGGGCTCGTCGAACTGCACGAACTCGCAGCCCTCGGCGGCCAGCTCCAGCAGCTCCTCGCGCAGCAGGCGCACCACGTCGTCGCCCATCTCGCGCTGGCTGGCGTAGACCTTGCCGGTGTAGGCCCACACCCACATTGAGCGGGTGAGAAGGTACGGCCCGGGCAGGGTGATCTTCACGGGCTTGTCCGTGAGGGTGCGCATGAAGCGCAGGTCGTCCACGGCCAGGGGCTCGCGGCGCGAGAGCCTGCCGATGCAGGTGGGGTTGCGGATGGCCGAGGCGGGCACGTCCAGGGTGGTGAGCATCTCCTCGAACCCGGACTTGTCCTCCATCTCGTCGAGCATCTCAGCCAGCGACATGAGCCGCGTGCCTTCCACCTTGTCCGTGATGAAGGAATAGAAATTGTCGCGGCGGTGCTCGCCGTCCACCAGCACGTCCAGCCCGGCCCCCTCCTGGAGGCGCACGGTGCGGCGGATCTCCTCCTCGGCCACGGCCTCGAAGGCCTCTCGGGTCATCGCGCCGGTGCGGCGGTCGCGCAGGGCGCGCAGCATCCTCTTGGAGCGGGGCCAGCTGCCCACTTGGGTGGTGGTGAAGGTGGTCATACCGTTGTGAAGCTCGTTTTGAGGTCCAGCGCCTTGGCCAGGGTGGCCGCCAGGGGGGAGCGGGCCACGGCCCGGTCCCAGGCGGCGCGGGCCCGTGATTCCTCTTCCAGGGTGGAGGCGAAACAGCGCACCTCGATGGAGCTGAAGGAGGGGTCGCCCTCCTCCAGGCCCAGGTGCGCCAGGATGTTGCCCAGCCTGCCTTTGACGGTGATCTCGATGTCGTCCATCTCCAGCCCGTCGCGGGAGCACTCCGTGGCGTATCCCGTGGCAAGCGCCCCGCCCAGCGCGCCCAGCAGGGCCTCCACGGCGCTGGGGTGCTCGTCGCGCTCCTCGAAGCTGGCGGGCTGGCCCAGCTTCCAGGAGAAGTTGCGGCAGTAGGCGGTGCTTGAGAGGTTGGCCCCGGCGCGCACCCGCAGCCGCCACTCGTAGGCCTTGGCGCGCTGCTTGTCCTGCTCCAGGGCTTTCTTCTCGGCCTCGGCGGCGTCACCGGAACCGGCGGCCCCCCCCTGCGCAGGAAGTAGCGCGCGCCGGCCTCGCCGGGCAGGCTGCCCAGGTACTCGTGGCCGGAGAGCCTGCACCAGGGCGGCAGATCGTCGGCCACGGTGGGTTCGCGGCTGACCATCTCCAGCACGCCGCCGGGGGGCACTTCCAGCATGTGCTCGCGGATCATCAGGGCCAGGCCCGAGCCGCAGTCCAGGTCGCCGCCGTCGAACACACGGTCCGGTTTGAGGTCGGCCAGGTTCGCTTCAATCGTGCTCATGAAGTTTCGTTCTCGCTTTGATCCTGCTGTGCGCCGGTACAAAACGGTCCGCCGCCACCCAATACGGGTAAGGGATTCCAAAGGGCACTGCCCTTTGGCCGCCGGAGGCCTTCCCCCCAGCGGCCACATGCCACCCCGCCGCTAATAGGCCACGCAGGGGGAGCCGTTGCTCAGCCACTCCACCAGCACCGCGCCGCCAGCCGGTGTCGCGCCTTCGATGAGATCCGCCTCGGAGAGGCCGCGCTTCTTGAGGCACGGGGTGCAGACGTAGATCTTGCCGCCCGCGCCCACGAACTTGTTGATGAGCTCCTTGAGGGGGGCGAAGGGCGCGCCCTCGTCGATCTTCTCGGCCTCGCCCTTCACGGCGCAGTACACGCCGTCGGTGCTCAGGAAGATCATGGTATCCTTCTCGCTGCCCAGGGCGGCGTTGGCCACCACGAAGCCCAGTGTGGCCTTGTCGCCGTCGGTGCGGCAGTGGGTGATGGTCACGCAGAACGTATCAGCCATGTGGGGTCTCCTTAGTTGTCACCGAGGCTGCCCTCGGGAACGAGATGGGGTTTGAGCTCAACCAGGTAATAGGGGTGGGCCATGTCCAGCAGGGCGTTTCTGGTCATGCGGCACCAGGCCGGGAATTCCACGGGCGCGGCCGGGTCTTCCGAGATGAGCACGATGTGCGTGCCCGGAGGCATTTCCCGCACGTAGGTGTGCAAATTGATGATGACGCGGCCGCAGGTCTCTTCGCCGCCGTCGAATTCGTCGTCGAAAACCCAGTGCTGGGGCATGTTCGCACGCATCGTTCCTGTTCGCTCCGCCCGGCCTGACGCCGGATTCAATCAATGATGATCGGGCATTGGAATCCATGCGCAGGGAAAGGACAAATCGTTTATTATTATGGATTCAAATCCGACCGATAGATGAAGCAGCGCGCACTGAGGGAGGCCGGACAAGCGAAAGCCCGCGCGCATCCTGGGGAGGACGCCGCGCGGGCCTGAGGAAACGAGTGTGAACCTGGATTATTCTGGGGTCTTGCCGATCTCGCGCATCTGGCTGGAGGGGCAGGTGTCGCAGGAATGGCAGACCTCGCACCCGCCCTTGTAGGGGTAGGGCGTGAACACTGCGTAGTTGCGGTTCATCTTGCCCGAGTCGTCCCATTCCAGGCCGAGCTTCTTGAACTTCTTCTTGGCCTCGCGCGAGGGGGTGGGCAGGGGCACGCAGGCCCCGATGAGCTCGGGCATCACGCTCTGGGCGGCGCTCATCACCAGGGTGATGGCCAGGTTGTGGAAGGCGAAGCCGAACTTGGTGTTCTCCTCGAAGGCGCGCTGCACCGCGTTCTCGGTGTCCTCGTCCAGGTAGACCAACAGGAAGCCGTCGTCCGCGTCGGCCTTGGTGGGCTCCATGCGGAAGGATTTGAGCTCCTTCTCCCAGGTGGTCCAGTACTTCTCCAGCAGTTCGGCCAGCTCATGCTCGATGCGCATGAGCCCGCTGATTTCCATGTAATATTCCAGGTCGAACTCGGGTTGGGTCTGGATCTTGTCCAGGCTCATGTTTTCCTTGCCCACGGGATGCTCCTTGCGAGGGATTGCGGTGGCGGGGGATGTAGCCTGTTTGGGCTCCGGGGGCAATCTCCGCCGAAGGGCTACGGCAGCGTGACGCCCAGCAGCAGCGCCCGCCTGTCCGGACCGGCGAAGAAGCGTTGGAAGCGGTCCATGCCCTCGGGCGAGGCCAGGTTCAGCTTGTGCGCGCCGGATTTGGGCGTGGCCTGGTAGAGCCAGCGCCCGCCCGAGGCGTCCGGCAGGATCAGGCCCACGTGGTAGTGCTGCAGGCCGTAGCCCTTGCGGCGGCCCGGCTGGCTGAAGCTGACCAGGGCGGCCTGGCTGGGCGCCGCCTGGTTGGGGGCGATCTGGCTGAGCGCGGCCTTCCAGGCGGCACGGTCCTCCACGGGGAAGCCGCGCATGGCCTCGCCGGTGTCAGCCGGGGACACGGCCCTGGCCTGGGGCAGCAGCCAGCGCCTTTTGAGCTGGTCCGTGAGGTTGAGGATGATGTCGAACCCGAAGTCCCAGTCCTGGCCTTTGGGCGCGCCGGGGCCGGAGTCGCCCAGGCGGTCGCGCGCGGCCTGGCGCGGGTCCACCGTGGTGGCCCCCAGCAGGCGCATGAGGGTGTAGTCCAGCCCCGAGCAGTTCAGGCCCGGCGCGGCAAAGGCCTGCTCCGGGTGCTCGAAGGTGGTCCAGCGGCCGGAGGGGTCGCGCACGCCGTCGGGGCGGTAGGGGATGCCAAGGAGTTGGTCCGCCTTGGCGGTGAGGTCGGCGGCGGAGGCCGGGGCCGTGGCGAGCAGGAACATCAATGCGAATATGATTTGTCTCATGTGAGCGGGGTGTGTCTCCATATCAAAATATTGCCGCGCCGAAGGAAGCCCGACGCCGCATGAAGGGACCCTCCACGAACGCCAGCATCTCCGGGGCCTCCGCCCTCGTATCCGAACCGCACGAGGCGATCAATCGCATCGAACGGCGCGACCGGCCGCGCTCGCAGGCGCGAACGAAAGCGGCCCCCCTCCCCCACGAAAAAGCCCCCGGCAGCGCTCACTGCGCAGCCGGGGGCTTATCAATCGTTTATTGCGTTCCGCAGCCTACTCGGCCTTGGCGCGCTTCCTCTGCCCGGCCAGCAGGTGGCGCTTGGTGGCGTTCAGCTCGGCCTTGCGCAGGCGGATGGAAAGCGGCGTGACCTCCACCAGTTCGTCCTCGCGCACGAAGTGGATGGCCCTCTCCAGCGTCATGGGCCGGATGGGGGTCAGGGTGGTGGCCTCGTCCTTGCCGGAGGCGCGCATGTTGGTGAGCTTCTTCTCCTTGGCGGGGTTCACGTCCAGGTCGTTGTCGCGGTTGTGCTCGCCGATGATCATGCCTTCGTACACCGGGTCGCCCGCCTTGATGAACATCTCGCCGCGCGGCTCCAGGTTGTAGATGCCGTAGGCCACGCCAACGCCGGAGCGGTCCGCCACCAGGGAGCCGGTGAAGCGGCTGGGGATCTCGCCCCGGAAGGGCTCGTAGCCCTCGAGGTAGGCGTTCAGGATGCCGGTGCCCTTGGTGTCGGTCAGGAACTCGTCTCGGTAGCCGATGAGCCCGCGCGAAGGCACCGAGAACTCCAGGCGCACCCGGCCCTTGCCGTTGTTGACCATGTTCACCATGCGGCCCTTGCGCACGGAGAGCTTCTCCGTGACGACGCCCATGAAGGCCTCGTCGCAGTCCACGAAGACGCGCTCGATGGGCTCCAGGCGCTGGCCGTCCGCGCCCTTCTTGAAGATGACCTCGGGGCGGCCGATGGAGAGCTCGAAGCCTTCGCGGCGCATGGTCTCCACCAGGATGGCCATCTGGAACTCGCCGCGCCCCTTGACCAGGAAGCTCTCGCCTTCAACGCTCGGCTCCACCTTGATGGCCACGTTGGAGAGCATTTCCTTCTCCAGCCGCTCCAGAATCTTGCGGGACTGAACCAGCTTGCCCTCGCGCCCGGCCAGGGGGGAGGTGTTGATGCCGAACTTCATGGCCACGGTGGGCTCGTCCACGGTGATGCGCGGCAGGGCCTTGGGGGCGTCCTTGGTGCAGATGGTGTCGCCGATCTTCACGTCCTCGATGCCGGCCAGCACGATGATGTCGCCGGCGTTGGCCTCGGCGGCGTCGATGAGCGAGGGGCCGCGATAGGTCTGCAGGCGGGAGACGCGCAGCGTGGTGACCGTGCCGCCCTCGCCCAGGCAGACCAGGGAGTCGTTCTGCTTGGCCTGCCCGGCCATGATGCGCCCGATGGCCAGCCTGCCCAGGAAGTCGGAGTAGCCCAGATCCGCCACGAGCATCTGGAAGGGCTCCTCGGGGTTGAACTTGGGGGCCGGGATGTGGTTGACCAGGGCCTCGAACAGGGGCTTGAGGTCAGTGCCTTCGCCCTCCAGCTCGGTCTTGGCGATGCCCTCGCGCCCGATGGCGTAGAGCACGGGGAAGTCCAGCTGCTTCTCGGTGGCGTCCAGGTCGATGAACAGGTCGTAGACCTCGTTGAGCACTTCCTGGGTGCGGGCGTCCTTGCGGTCGATCTTGTTGACCACCACGATGATGGTCAGCTCGCGGTCCAGGGCCTTCTTCAGCACGAAGCGGGTCTGGGGCAGCGGGCCTTCGGAGGCGTCCACCAGCAGGACCGCGCCGTCGGCCATGGCCAGGGAGCGCTCGACCTCGCCGCCGAAGTCGGCGTGGCCGGGGGTGTCGATGATGTTGATCTTCACGGGGCCGTAGCTCACCGCGCAGTTCTTGGCCGCGATGGTGATGCCGCGCTCGCGTTCGAGGTCCATGGAGTCCATCACGCGGTCGTCCATGGCCTGGTTGTCGCGGTACAGGCCGGACTGGCGGAACAGGGCGTCCACCAGGGTGGTCTTGCCGTGGTCGACGTGGGCGATGATGGCGATGTTGCGTATATTCTCGTTGATCTTGGTGCTCATACGGGTGCTCTCTTGATGAATTGGGAGCACCTCCATACGGACCGAAATGCCTCTTGACAAGCGAAAGGACTGTTACGGCGTCTTGAGGCAGTCCGAGCAGCCGGTGATCAGGGTGGTGCTGTTGGCCTGCTCGTAGGTGGTCTTGGAGGTGAAGAGGTCGATGGCCTCGATCCTGTAAAGTTCGCCGTAAGGCGTGGAGGCGTGGATGTTGCTGAGTTGCCAGATGAAATTGCGGTCCGCCGCCACCACCTGCGCGAGCGTGGGGTTGGCCGAGCTGTAGCCCGGGGAGAGGTCGTGCTGCATGCAGGCCCCGTCCAGGCAGTCCACGGGGATGGCCCCGGCGGCCGTGGGCTGCAGCCCGCACCAGTTGCCGTACTGCGGCAGCAGGGAGGTGATCTGCGCGGCGGTGGGCGTCTTGCCGGACTGCACGTCCTGCAGCACGGAGTCCCAGATGGAGACCTGCTGCTCCAGGGTGAGCACCGGGCCGGAGCCGGAGGACGAACCGGTCTGGGCGAACCCGCCCGTGGCCGGGAGGAGCACGGCGGCCGTGAAGAGCGCTGCGATGATGGAGCGGCGTGTGGTGTTCATGACGACCTTATGCAGCTTTCCCGCCCCATGGGCAAGCGCTTCAGGGCCGGTTTCTAATCCAGATCAGGCTGGCCTGGCGGCCCAGGTTCTTTTCCCGCCGGTAGGAGAAGAACAGCGGCAAATCAAAGGTGCACAGATCCAGCCCGAAGATGCGTTCGGGCAGCAGGCCCGCCTCCTCCAGTTGCGCCGCCGCCAGCCGCCAGAGGTTCACCCTGCCGGTGGCCGGGTCGTGGAAGGGTCTGAAGCGGTCGCCGAACTCCATCTCGAAGTTGGTGAACTCCGAGGCTCCGGGGCCCAGGCTCGGGCCGCGCACGGCCAACAGCTCCTGCGGGCGCAGGCCGTAGCGCTCGCAGAAGGCTTTCACCCCGGCCTGGGGGAACTCCTGCACGTTGCCGCGCCAGCCCACGTGCAGCCCGGCCACGTACCTGCCGCTCTCGTGCGCCAGCAGGATGGGCTGGCAATCCGCCGTCTTGACCACCAGGGCGCGCCCGGGGCGGTCCGTGCCCTGGCCGTCGGCCACCACTGCCGAGGGCTCCCCCACGGGGGATTCGGGCGCGTCGAAGGCCATGTCCACGCCGTGCACCTGCTTGAGCGAGTGCCAGGTGTCGAAGCCCAGGGCCTCGCCCAGGGCCTCGCGCGCGGCGTCCACCCCTTCGGGGTCGTCCCCCACGGCGTGGGAGACGTTGCCGGTGAGCGCCGTGGTGAAGGCCACGCCCACCTGGGGCAGGCCCGGGAAGGCGAAGGGGATCGTGGTGTGTATTATGGGATGGGCCATAGGATTTCCTTTTCGGTGACAACGGCGTGCACGGGCCTGTCCCAGGGGTCCAGGGGCAGGGCCTCCACCACCTGGAAGGCGTGGGCCAGCCCGGCCAGGAAGGTGTGCTCGAACCCGGGGGAGGCCAGCAGCCGGTCGTAGTAGCCCTGGCCGAAACCCAGCCTGCCGCCGCGCAGGTCGAAGGCCACGGCCGGGATCAGGGCGGCGTCGGGGCGGACGCACTCCAGGGCCGGGCAGCGCGCCGGGTCCGGCTCCAGGATGCCGTAGGCCCCGGGCGAAAGTTCCGAGAGGCATGTCAGGCAGGCCACGTCCAGCACCCCGGCCTCGCCGGGGCGGCAGCGCGGGGCCAGCACGCGCACGCCGCGCGCCAGCAGGGCCTCTATCACGGGGCCGGTGGCCACCTCGCCGCCGAAGTCGAGGTACACAAGCACCTCGCGGGCCTCGCGCCAGCGCGGCAGCGTGTCCAGCAAAGCGTTCGCGGACCGCCCCGCCCGCAGCACGGCCTCCGGGGCCAGGGCCTTGCGGCGGGCCAGCATGGCCTTGCGCAGGGCGGGCTTGTCAACGGCCTGAAGGGGTTTGCGGGCGTTCGCGTTGTCGGGCATGGCGAACCGTGCTAGCATGAAACCCGGCGGGAGCAAAGAATCCCCCGCCGGAGTCACACCCATGAGCGCACACGACCTCTACTGGATAGCCGTCGGCGACATCCACGGCCACACCGCCCCCCTGGCCTCCATACCGGAACTGCCCGGCGCGGCGGGCGTCATCGTCACCGGAGACATGACCGTTCGCGGCGGCGTGCCCGAGGCCAGCGCCGTGCTGGACGCCGTGGCCGCCATCAACCCGCGCGTGCTGGCCCAGATCGGCAACATGGACAAACCCCCGGTGCAGGCCTGGCTGGACGGGCGCGGCCAGGGCATCCACGCCCGCGCCGTGGAGCTTGCCCCCGGGGTGGGGATCATGGGGGTGGGCTGGTCCCCCCCGACGCCCTTCGGCACCCCGGCCGAGGCCCCGGAGGCCCAAATCGCGCAGTGGCTCGTTGAGGGCTACGAGCAGGCCAGGGGCTACGCGCACCTGGCGCTCATCTCGCACACGCCGCCCTTCGGCACCCTGGCGGACGTGATCGGAAGCGGCGCGCACGTGGGCTCCCCGGCGGTGCGCGAGTTCATCGAGCGGGTGCAGCCCGAAGTCTGCATCACCGGCCACATCCACGAGGCCCGCTGCACGGACCGCCTGGGCCGCACCGTGATCGTCAACCCGGGCGAGATGGCGGCCGGAGGCTACGTGCTGCTGCGCCTGGGAGCGGACGGCCTCACGGCGGAGCTGAAAACCATCGGCGGGGGGCGTTCGTGATCCTCTATTCTTGGAACGTCAACGGCCTGCGGGCCGTTTCCGGCAAGGGCTTCGCCGACTGGCTGGAGGCCAGCCGCGCGGACGCGGTGGGCCTGCAGGAGACCAAGATCCAGGCCGGGCACGAGGCGGACTTCGCCAACGTGGCCGGATACCAGGGGGTGTTCTCCTCCTGCACCACGCGCAAGGGCTACTCCGGGGTGGGCGTGTTCCACCGGGGCGGGCACCTGGCCGTCAACATGGAGCTGCCGGACCCGCTCTACAACGCGGAGGGGCGGCTGCTGCACCTGGAATACCCTGATTTCCACTTCCTCAACGTGTACTTCCCCAACGGGCAGAACGGCGCGGGCCGCCTGGAGTTCAAGATGGGCTACTACGAGGCCTTCCTGGCCCACGCCCAGGCCCTGCGCGCCAGCAAGCCCATCGTTGCCTGCGGGGACTTCAACACCGCCCACACCGAGCTGGACCTCAAGAACGCCAAATCCAACGAGAAGACCTCCGGCTTCCTGCCCGAGGAGCGCGCCTGGCTGGACCGCTTCGTCGCGGCCGGATACGTGGACACCTTCCGCATGTTCGAACAGGGCGGCGGCCACTACACCTGGTGGGACTACCGTTTCCAGGCCCGCAGCCGCAACGTGGGCTGGCGCATCGACTACTTCTTCGTCTCGGAGGAGCTGCGCCCCCTGGTGAAGCGGGCCTGGATCGACGACGGGGTCATGGGCTCGGACCACTGCCCCGTGGGCCTGGAGCTGGACGTCTAGGCACGGGGTTTGCTTAACGCCATGCGGAGGACCCGGCATGGCAGTGGAAAAGACCCAGGCGGCCCACGCACCCTTCCAGCCCAGGCTGCAGCCCAGGCCCGTGGCGGTGCGCGGCTTCGCCCAGGCCCTTGCAGAGAGCCTCGCGCAGCCCGAACCGCCCCCCCAGGCCGCCGACGGCCAGGCTGAGTTCGTCCCGCCGCCCGCACCCCTGCTGCTCCAGGCCCCCATGCCCAGCCACCTGCCAGGGAGCCCGCTCCCCAAGCCGGCGCCGGAGCTGGCCGCCTCCGCGGCGCAGCCCGAGTCCCCAACCGTCACCACGCGCATCCGCAACAACCAGGTGCGCACCGTCATCGAGCGCAAGCCCCCCGCCCCGCAATGCGCGGCCCCGGACCAGTTCAGCGAGGCGGACGAAGCCGCCCTCTCGGCCTGGGGCGCATCCCTTCGGGCCAAGCCCCGCGCGCAGCGCCAAAACCAGGACCGCCCCCTGTCAACCGGCGCCAAGGGCGTCAATGAACCGCCGCTGTCGGACCCGCCCTCCCAGGTGGCAAGGGCCGTGAGCGCCAGCCCCGAGAGCCTGGCCGAGACCGCCTCCGCCCAGTTGGGCAAGCGTTACGCCGCGGGCGGCGAGAGCCCCGGGCGCGGCTTCGACTGCTCCGGCCTGACCAGCTACGTCTACAACCAGGGCGGCGTGGAGCTGCCCCGCAGCTCCCGTGAGCAGTTCCGCCAGGGCCAGCCCGTGAACCGGGAGGACCTGCGCAAGGGCGACCTGGTGTTCTTCGGGAAGAAAGGCGTGCACCACGTGGGCATCTACCTGGAGGACGGCCGCTTCATCCACTCGGCCTCCTCGGGCAAGAGCGTCAAGGTGAGCTCCCTGGACGAACCGGTCTGGAAGAGCCAGTACGCGGGCGCGCGCCGCCTGCTCTGAAGCCGCCTCCCGGCTTCTTCCTCCCCTTGCCCGCCGGGCGGCGATGGCGTATCAGGGCCGGATGCTCGGATACGACGTTGTCATCATCGGCGCCGGGGCCTCCGGCCTGTTCTGCGCCCTCACCGCGGCCCGCAAGGGTCTGTCCGTGGCCGTCATCGACCACAACAACCAATCCGGGAAAAAGCTCAAGGTCACCGGCGGCGGCCGCTGCAACTTCGGCAACACCCGGGTGGGCCCAGAGAACTTCATCAGCGAGAACCCGCGCTTCTGCGTCTCCGCCATCAGCCGCTTCGGCCCCCTGGCCTTCAAGGAATTCCTGGAGGAGAACGGCCTGCGCTCCGTGGAGGAGAACCACGGCCAGATGTTCTGCCGCGAGGGCGCGGTAGCCGTGGCCGACCTGCTGGAGACGCTCTGCCGCGCGGCGGGCGTCTGCTTCTTCATGGGCGTGCGCATCAAGAACATCGAGCGTAACGGGGATTTCCGCGTCACGCACCCCGGCGGCACCATCCCCGGCAAGAAGCTGGTGGTGGCGGCGGGCGGCCTGGCCTGGCCGCAGGTGGGCTCCTCCTGCTTCGGCTACGGCGTGGCCGAGAATTTCGGGCTCCAGCTGGTGGAGCCGCGCCCCGCGCTCACGCCCCTGACCATGGGCTCCAACTGGGCGCTCTCCTCGCTGTCGGGGCTCTCCCTGCCGGTGCGGGTGAGCTGCGGGGGGCAGTCCTTCGAGGAGGCCATGCTGTTCACGCACAAGGGCCTCTCCGGCCCGGCCATCCTCCAGATCTCCAACTACTGGCAGCCCGGCAAGCCGATCCAGGTCGACCTCTCGCCGGGCAGGCCCGTGGACGAGGCCCTGGCCGAGGCGCGCACCACCAAGTCCCAGGTGAAGACGGTGGTCGCGCGGCTGCTGCCCTCCCGGCTGGCCGCGGCCGTGGTGCCGCCGGAGCTCTCGGCCAAGCCCGTGGCCCAGTTGCGCAAGGAGGAGGCCGCCATGCTCGCCAGGCGCATCGGCAACTGGGAGGTGACCCCAAAGGAACTCGACGGCTACAAGAAGGCCGAGGTGACGGGCGGCGGCGTGGACACCAGGGGCCTCTCCTCCAAGACCATGGAGAGCCTCTCCTGCCCGGGGCTGTTCTTCATCGGCGAAATCGTGGACGTCACCGGCCACCTGGGCGGCTACAACCTGCACTGGGCCTGGGCCTCGGCCCACGCCGCCGGGCAGGCCCTCTAACAGCCTGTTGAAAAATTCCCGCC
The DNA here is from genome assembly GCF_022808715.1 of Fundidesulfovibrio agrisoli. Lineage (GTDB taxonomy): Bacteria > Desulfobacterota > Desulfovibrionia > Desulfovibrionales > Desulfovibrionaceae > Fundidesulfovibrio > Fundidesulfovibrio agrisoli. The sequence continues at coordinate 134,926 of NZ_JAKZKX010000003.1, read as the reverse complement.
GGCTGCGTTGCCCCGAAAAAGCCAAACCCTCGCGTATGCCAAATACGCATCGGCCTTGACTTTTTCGTGCGCCTTGCCAGCGGGCTTTTTGAACAGTCTGCAAAAGCCGATTTTTGCAACAGGCAGCTAAGCCGGGCGGCCGCCTCAGCGCCCCGGAGGACCCATGGACGAGTACCTCCCCCTCTCCCAGCTGAGCTATTTCCGCAACGAGATCGGGCTGGACGAATCCCGCCTGGCGGCCATCCGCCCCTACGCCGCCATGCTGACCGCCCACAGCGAAGCCGCCGGTTCCTATCTGGGCGAGCTCTACCGCATGGTCATCCCCAAGCCCCAGATGGAGATCATCGCCGAGTATTTCGGCGGCACCCTGCAGGATTTCTGGTTCCGCTGGTACTCCCGCCTGTGGGACAGGCCCTGGGACGAGGACTTCCTGGCGGAACTCTGGCGCCAGGGCGTCACCTCCGCGCGCATGGGCATAGACCTGCAGTACGTTATGCTGGGCGAGGTCAAGAGCCGCCAGATCTTCCTGCGGGCCATCCGCGACGAGATCGCCATGGAGATGCGCGCCCCTGTCGTCCTGGCCGTGAACGATCTGCTGGACCTGTGCCTGATCGTGCGCTCCAAGGGCCACGTGTACCACCGCTCCCACGTGGACCAGTCCCTGATGCAGGGCATCTTCCACCAGACCCGCAACCCCCTCACCGTGATCGGCGGCATGGCCACGCGCCTGGCCCGCAACGCTGACCCGGCGGTACGCGAGAGCGCGCACGCCATCCTGGACGAGGCTCTGCGCCTGGAGCGCATGACGCGCGACATCTCGACGCTCAACTCCATCGGCCTGTCCGAGCCTTCCATCGCCACGCTGGACGCATCAGCCATGATCGGCGAGGCCCTGGAGGGCCTGCGCTCCGGCCCCCTGTGGCCGCAAGGGCTCACGCCCGAGAACAGCCTGGACCCGGCCCATCCCACGCTCCAGGCCGATGCGTCCCTGCTGCGGGAGATACTCAAGCAGGTGCTGGTCAACGCCCTGGAGGCCATGCCGCCGGAGGCCCCGGCCCTGCGCGTGGCCACCCGCGTGGACGCCGCCACCCCCTCGCACCTGAGCATCGTGGTCAGCGGCCCGGGCGCGCTCCCGCAGGACCAGGACGTGGACGCGCTCTTTCTGCCCTTCAACTCCACCAAGCCCCAGGGCACCGGCTTCGGCCTGCCCATCGCCCTGCTGGCGGCGCGCAAGTGCCGTGGGCAGGTGAATCTGGCCCAGGCAGGGGCGGAGGTGGTATGCACCGTGAAGCTGCCCCTGGAACCCCAAACCTTCGACGCCGGGGACCCCATCCGGCTGGACGCCTAGCAGCCTGTTGAAAAATCCTCGCTGGCTGCGTTGCTGCAAAAAAGTCAAACCCTCGTGTATGCCAAGTACGCTTCGGCCTTGACTTTTTCTTGCGCCTTGCCAGCAAGTTTTTTGAACAGGCTGCGAAATCCAACTTTATAAACGGGTTGTTAGAGACATGACAGAGAACAGTTGCGAGTCCTATTCCCGGCAGTACGCCCAGTTCGTGGCCAAGGAGGTGGTGAAGACCTCCACGGCCCACATCTTCGATGCCCTGCGCGCCGCTCTCGGCGCCCACTTCAAGGAAAACCCCGCCCCCGGCTGCGAGGAGCAAGCGTCGAAAGTGATGGAGATCCTCTCCGACGTGGAGTGCGCGTATTATAACGAGTTCAAGTTGCAGGAGGCCTTCGACGAGGTGTTGGAGAGGTAGTGATTCCATCCGTGCGGGATTTACAACCCCGTGGAAATCCGGCATCCAGGGTTGGTTTGTTACAATCCGACATCCATGTTCGAGGAGGCTCCATGAGCAGGCGTTTTCTGAGTGTTCTTTGCTGTCTGGCGATTCTCGCCGTGCTGCCCGGCACGGCCATGGCCGCCAAGCTGAAGGTTGCGTTCGCGCTGGTCGGCACCGTCAACGACCAGGGCTGGAACTACGCCCACTACGTGGGCATCGAGAAGCTCAAGAAGCAGTTCGGCGACCAGATCGAGGTCAGCTACACCGAGAACGTGGGCGCTGCCGACGCCGAGCGCGTGTTCCGCCAGTACGCCCAGGACGGCTACAAACTGATCTTCGGCACCACCTTCGAGCACATGGACCCCATGCTCCAGGTCGCCAAGGACTTCCCCGACGTCTCCTTCGAGCACTGCTCCGGCTACAAGACCGCCCCCAACATGGGCAACTACATGGCCCGCATCGAGCAGGGCGAGTATCTTGTCGGCTATATGGCCGGCCTGATGGGCTACACCAAGGTGGGCACCGTGGCCACCAACCCCATCCCCGAGCCCATCCGCGGCATCAACGCCTTCACCCACGGCCTGATGCGCGGCCTGGACGAATCCGGCACCAAGTACGACCCCGCCACCCTGAACACCGTGGTCTGGCTCAAGAGCTGGCGCGACCCCATCGGCGAGACCGCCATGAGCGAGGCCCTGGTGCAGCGCGGCTCCACCCTGATCCGCCAGATGGCCGACACCCCCGACGCCTCCCTGGCCGCCTGCGCCAAGGGCGTGCCCGCCATCGGCTACGGCGCGGACGCCGTGGAGTTCGGCGCCAAGTGCGTGCTGGTCTCCACCATCTGGAACTGGGGCGTCTATTACGAGAAGGCCGTGAAGGCCAAGCTGGACGGCACCTGGAAGCCCCAGGAGTGGTACGCCGGCTTCGACCAGGACGCCCTGCGCCTCTCCGCCTTCAACGAGAAGGTGCCCGCCCCCGTGCGCGAGAAGGTGCTGGCCGAGATGGAGAAGATGAAGAAGGGCGTGGATGACTCCTTCCTCGGCCCCATGACCGACCAGGAGGGCAAGGTGATGATCCCCGCCGGGCAGCGCGCCACGGACAAGGAGCTCTACACCATGCGCTGGCTCTCCAAGGGCGTGAACGGCAAGCTGCCGGAATAGCGGCCGCCCGTCGTCTGCTAGTGACTTCCAAGGGAGGCCCTCCGGGGCCTCCTTTTTTTCGACTTTTTTCCCACATAGCCCTATATGGGGTGAAATTTAAAACCGTCTGCATACAATTCGGGGAATCTTGGCGCTGGACGCCAGGAAACAAACCACCCTCAGAGGAGGCCCCCGAATGCATTCTTCCGTATCGACCGACGCCGGAAGACACCGGCAGAGCTTCAAGGCGATCAAGCAAGGACTCATGGCCATGCCCGGCATGGCGGAGCATCTTTGCGGCATCGACCTGGACGCCGATGGCCAGCCGGATTTCTTCGTTCCCCAACCAGGCGCGCCCTTCGCCGGATTCAGCCAGCCGCCATTGAACGGGCGGGGGCAGCATCGCGCCGCGCGTGCGCATCGCGTTCGCAGGAAGAACGCCACGCTCCTGCGCACTCTGGCCGCCACCGACCCGCTGTTCGAACGCGTGTACCCGCTCGTCAAGGAGTACATCCGCCATCTTCCCGGCATGCTCGCGCAGCACATGCTCGCGGCTGCGGACACGCACCCGGGCATGTTCCTGGAGCTCTACGAGCACATCCGCGACTTCGCCGAAACCGCCCAGATGGCTTGCGCCCACAAGACGGCCCCGCCCTCGGGAGCGAACTCCGGCCACGTGTTCCGGCCTGACAGCGCCTCACGTCCCAGGCCGCCGCACCTGGAGAGCGCGGGCAGCATCGACGACCGCCAGCCTGCCGCCACGCGCGGAGGCGAACTGGCCGAGCTCAAGGCGCGCGCCAGGTCGGGCAAGGCCCGCGACGGCGACCTGCTGCGCTACATCGAGCTGATGATGGACAAATAACCGCCAGGTGAAAGCTCCTGCGTCCTTGGTTTGGATTCCGCCCGGCGGGAAAACCCGCCGGGCGGCACACGGAACACTCACCGCAAATACATGGGAGGTAACCATGTCAGACGATTGGAATCCCGAACTGAATACAATGGCGGACGCCATTGAATTTAAGAACCCTTTCACACTGGAGGGAACGCAGATCGCCACCCCCGACCCGCAGGACGGGCAGACGCCGCAGCCGGTCGCGCCGAATCAGCAGCCGGAGCAGAATGCCCCTCACGGGCAACAGAGTGGCGAGGGCGGAAGCAAAGGCTTCACTCCTGACCAGGCCATGTTCGGAATGGCGCTGCTTGGTGGACAGGCAGGGCAGCAGAACGGATTGGACATGGGCGCGATCAAGGACAAGGTGGGGGAGGCGTGGGAGAAGATGAAAGCGTCTCCTTGGGATGCGGGCTTCAAACTGGGCGGATGGATTAAGACAGCGAGTTCTCTAGTCAATTCGTACAACAAGATGACCACACCGGTAACGGATGCTGAGCCAGGAGACATCAAAGTCATCGACAGCGATGCTGAAGTTGAATGGCGCCCCAACACTCCCCAAGAGATTGCCCGAGGGGCCGCTCACGCCGGGTTGTGGGCAAATGCCCTGACAACAGTTGGGACGGGCAGCATCGGGAAAGGCGGAATAGTCCAGACGGCAGTCGAAGACCTCGCCGCACCGTGGGTGTTGAAACACACAGAGACACCGAAGGATTTCTATATCCGCAGATCGGACTTGCAACGATCCGAGCAGGACAGAATTACGAACAATTCCCGTGTGGATTCAATCCGGGAGGAGAACAACAAGCCCTATTGGGACTAGTTCAACTAGAAGCATGGGGGCATGGTAGACCATGCCCTCTTTTTATTTGCACTTGCCGTTAATAAGAATATTTATACTGCCCCAGAATATCGTGGACATCCACAGGTACGTGAACACATCATACCAAAATCTCTTCCCAGGTGTCAGTGTATTTCTGTCCACAACAAGTCCTTATACTTGACTATTACTGGATAAAACAACCTGGATACACAAGACCCATAAAAATCCATGTTATCGCCATGACACACCCTATGGTTCCACGTATTACATGGCAATATTTCTCCACGTCTTCTCCGGGACTAATCAACCGATTAAACATGTGAACCACCCAACAAGGTCAATGTTAAGTAGACAGCCGCAATCACCGCATTGGCGATCAGCAGCTTCACCCCTTCAATAGCTAGCGCATGGCGCAAAGCGCGACGGTTCATTGCACACCTCACGAGTCACAGGATAAGCCTAGACCTTCCAAGCCCCGTCCGGGAGGCCGGAACTGGTTGCGCGGTAACGCGCAGTACGAATCCACCTATACCGTTTCGCATAATTTATCGCAACAACCACAACACTCTCAGTCAGGGCAGTCACCCCGCTCGCCCCTCCTTCACCTTGCCTCCCCCCCGCCGCCCCAAAATTTTCTCGCCAGCCCGCCCCCAGCGCCCCCTATCCCCTTTACATCCTCCCCGCCGTTTCATAGGACCCGGCAGGACCTTGCGCGCCCCCGCGCGCCAGCCCTCAAGCACGCGCTTACCGAGAGAGGCCCGCATGCAATACGAACGCCCCGTGCGCGAATCCGGCGAGAAGTACACGCTTCGCGTGGAAGGCCTGGATTACGACATTCTGCTGCCCTACGTCTGGCTGCCAGCCGACGGCGGCGAGGTGCGCATCGCCTCGCTTGACCTGGTGGGCCAGACCCGCCTCAACCAGGACATGGGCCGCCTCCTGGCGGACAAGCTGCGCCCGCTGCTGGCGGGCAAAAAGAAGGTGGCCATGCTCGCCGCCGTGGAAAAGGCCCTGCAGCTGGCCCAGGTCACCGCCCAGGAGCTGGGCCTGGACGAGATCGCCGTGGCCCACAACCGCGTGAAGCCCCACATGGAGCCGGGCAAGCGCCCCGTGATCCAGGTGGGGGCGGACTCCATCACCAGCGGCGACAAGTTCCTGGCGCTCTACGAGCGCTCGCTCTCCATCGTCACCGAGGCGGTGGACGGCATCATCCTCTTCGACGACGTGATCTCCTCCGGCTCCACCATGCTGGCCATGGAGGCCCTGGTGGAGCAGGCCGCCCGCTTCGCCCGCATGCCCGAGGCTCCGCCCATCCTGGCCATGGCCTGCGCGGCCGTGGAGGGCACGCCCGCCCTGCGCCCCCTGGTCTACCTGACCAGCCTGCCCACCCCCGTGAAGCGCGAGGCCTCATGAGCCTGAACCTGGAACTGGTGAACATCACCAAACGCTTCGGCCCCACCCTGGCCAACGACCACGTGAGCATCACCGCCCACGGCGGGGAGATCCACGCCCTCCTGGGCGAGAACGGGGCGGGCAAATCCACGCTGATGTCCATCCTCTCGGGGCGCTACCAGCCCGACGTGGGCGAGATACGCCTCTCCGGGGAGCCGGTGCGCTTCACCTCCCCGGCGCACGCCCTGGCCAGGGGCGTTGGCATGGTGCACCAGCGCTTCATGCTGGTGGACGCCTTCACCGTGGCCGAGAACGTCTGCCTGGCCGCCGGGGGCTCCCCCCTGCTGGACCTCAAGGCCGAGGCCGCGCGCATCCGCGAGCTCTCCGACCGCTTCGGCCTGGACGCCGACCCGGACCGCCCCGTGCACACCCTCTCCATGGGCGAGCGCCAGCGCGTGGAGATACTCAAGCTCCTGCGCCTGGGCGCGCGGGTGCTCATCTTCGACGAGCCCACCTCCGTGCTGACCCCGACGGAGATCGAGCGCTTCTGCCAGGTGCTCAAGACCCTGCGCCAGGAAGGCCGGGCCATCGTCTTCATCACCCACAAGCTGGAGGAGGCCCTGGAGCTCTCCGACCGTATCTCCATCCTGCGCCGGGGCAGGCTGGTGGCCCATACCACGCCCGCCGAAGCGGGAGGCAAGCGCAACCTGGCGCGCATGATGGTGGGCCGCGAGGTGATCTTCGCCATCGACAAGCCCGCCGTGGAGCCCGGCCCCGAGGTGCTGCGCCTGGAGGGCCTCACCGGCGGCGGCGACCCGGCCCGCCCGGCCTTCTCCGGCGTGGACCTGGCGCTCAGGCGCGGCGAGGTGTTGGCCGTGGTGGGCGTGGCGGGCAACGGGCAGACCGAGCTGGCCGAGGCCCTGGCCGGGCTGGCTCCGCTCACCGCCGGGAGCGTGAGCTTCGAAGGCGCGCGCCACGAGGCCAAGGCCTGGGCCGCCGCGCCGAAAGACGCCCTGGCCTACGTGCCGGAGGACCGCCACCACGAGGGCAGCGTGCCCGAGCTTTCCATGACCCACAATTACCTGCTCACCCGGCTTTCGGCCTTCACGCGCGGCCTGCTCCTGGACTGGACCGGGGGGGCCGAGGCCACCCGAAAGGCCATCGAGCGCTTCGCCATCAAGGCCGAAGGGCCGCACCAGCCCTCGGGCGAGCTCTCCGGCGGCAACTTGCAGAAGCTGCTGCTGGCGCGCGAACTGAGCCGCCTGCCGAGCGTGCTCGTGGTGCAGCAGCCCACCCAGGGGCTGGACATCGGGGCGTCCGAAGACGTCTGGAAGAGCCTGCTGGAGGCCCGCGAGCACGCCGGGGTGCTGCTCGTCACCGGCGACCTCACCGAGGCCCTGACCCTGGCGGACAGGGTGGCCGTGATCTTCGCCGGGCGGATACTCGGCGTGGCCGACGTCTCCGACCCGGACCAGGTGGCCCGCATCAGCCCCATGATGGCGGGGGTGCGCCAATGAGCAGCCAGCGTACCATTCATTCTCGAGCCATCGCCCTGTGGGCCTTCGCCCTGGCAGTGCCCCTGCTGGCCGGGGCCGCCGTGTTCGCCGTCATGGGCTCGGACCCGCTGGCCGCCTATTCCGTGATGTTCCAGGGGGCCTTCGGCTCCTGGGGGCGCTTCTCCGAGGTGCTGGTCAAGGCCTCGGCGCTCTCGCTCACGGGCCTGGCCGTGATCCTGGCGGCGCGCATGAACCTCTGGAACATCGGCTGCGAGGGCCAGCTGGTCATGGGCGCGGTGTTCGCCACGGCCGCAGCCCTGCACCTGGGCGACACCCTGCCCGCCGCCTTGATGCTGCCTTGCGCGGCCCTGTGCGGCATGGCTGGCGGCGCGCTGTGGGCCTCCGGCCCGGCCTGGCTGCGCTCCCGCCTGGGCGTGAGCGAGATCATCACCACGCTTTTGCTCAACTACGTGGCCATCGCGCTCATGGAGCACCTCTATTTCGGCATCTGGCGCGACCCGGCGGGCTTCGGCTTCCCCGGCACGGCCATGTTCGCCGAGGCCGCACGGCTGCCGCGCCTGGCGGGCACCCGCGTGCACCCGGGCCTGCTGGCCGGGATCGCGGGCGCTATCCTGCTGGCCTGGGCCCTGGCCAAGACCCGCTGGGGCTACGAGCTGACCGTCATGGGCCTGGGGCCCAAGGCGGCCTCCTACGCGGGCATGGACGCCGCGCGCCGGGGCCTCTGGGTGCTGATGGCCTCCGGGGCCATCGCCGGGCTGGCGGGCATGGCCGAGGTCACGGGCATCCATTACCGCCTGCAGCAGGGCGTGGCCGTGGGCTACGGCTACGACGGCGTGATCGTGGCCTGCCTGGCCCGGCTGCATCCGGCCCTGGCCCCTCCGGCGGCCATCGTGCTGGCGGCGGTGCTGGTCGGCGGCGAATACCTGCAGACGAAGATGCGCCTGCCCTCGGCGGCCAGCCTGGTCATCGAGGCGGCCCTGCTCTTGAGCCTGCTCTGGCTCCAGGCCAGGAAGAAGCGCTGACCGCCCGCGCCGGACTTCCCGCTGGCTGCGTTGCGGGCTAAAGCCACACCCTCGCGTATACCGGATACGCGTCGGCCCGGTTTTCTACCGCGCCTTGCCAGCGTGTCCCCGGCACGGACGGCTGATCCCAAGCCGCGGCCAGTTGGCGCGGCCGCCGGAACTTGGAAACGACGCCACGGCGTGATAACAGGCACCAAACAATGAACGACTTCGCTTTCCTGCTCTCGCTGACCCTCAAATCCTCCATGGCCGTGCTGCTGGCAGCCCAGGGCGAGGTGCTCTCGGAGCGCGCCGGGGTCATCAACCTGGGGCAGGAGGGCATGATGCTCATGGGGGCCTTCATCGGCTACCTGGTGGGCTACCTCACGGGCAACGCGGCCCTGGCCTTCGCCGCCGCCGGGCTCGTGGGCTCCCTGCTGGCCTTGCTGCACGGCTTCTTCGCCATCCGCCTGGGGGCCAACCAGCTGCTCTCGGGCATCGCGCTCTCCATCCTGGGCGCGGGCCTGGCCAACTTCATGGGCCGGGGCTTCATCGGCAAGCCCGGGCTGCGCGTGGGCGAATGGCCCATCCCCGTGCTCTCCGACCTGCCAATGGTGGGCAAGGCGGTGTTCGGCCAGAACGCGCTGGTCTACGTGGCCGTGCTCGTCACCGTGGCCATGTGGTTCGCGCTCTCCCGCACGCGCTGGGGCCTCACCGTGCGCGCCTGCGGCGAGAACCCCACCGCCGCCGACGCCATGGGCGCGCCCGTGATCCGCACGCGCTTCACGGCCGTGGCCCTGGGCGGATTCCTCTCCGGCATGGCCGGGGCCTACCTCTCGCTGGTGTTCACCCCCGGCTGGAAGGAGGGCATCTCCGCCGGACAGGGCTGGATCGCCGTGGCCATCGTCATCTTCTCGGGCTGGCGTCCCCTGGGCGCGCTGGCCGGATCGCTGTTCTTCGGGTTTCTCTCGGCGCTGCAGTTCTTCTCGCAGGCCACGGGCAACAACGTGGTGCCGCTGTACATACTGCGCATCCTGCCCTACGTGCTGACCATCCTGACCCTGAGCTTCGCCGCCGCCCTGGGCCGCCGGGGCCGCGCGCCCGCCGGGCTCGGCAAACCCTTCTTCCGCGAGCACTGATGACACCCCTCCCCTACGACCACCGCCTGCGCGTGCTGGACAACGGCCTGCGCCTGGCCACCGAGCGTCTGCCGGATTCCAAGAGCGTGAGCTTCGGCATCTGGATCGAGTCCGGCTCCCGCAACGAGACCCCGGAGCAGGAGGGCATGGCCCACCTCTGGGAGCACCTGGCCTTCAAGGGCACCCGGAGCCGCAGCGCCCTGGACATCGCCAAGGCCCTGGACCTCTTCGGCGGCCAGTCCAACGCTTTCACCAGCCGGGAGCACACCTGCTTCCACGCCCGCGTGGTGGACAGGCACCTCCCCGAGGCCCTGGAGATCCTGGCGGAACTGGCGCTGGCCCCCACGCCCTCCGAGGACGACCTGGCCAAGGAGAAGGACGTGGTGCTCCAGGAGATCGCCATGGTGGAGGACGACCCGGAGGACAGCCTCATGGAGTCCTTCTGGCAGGCCACCTGGCCGGGCGGCAGCGAATCCCACTCCATCCTGGGCCGCCCCGAGACGGTGCGCGGCTTCTCCCTGAAGGAGCTGGACGCCTGGCGCGCGGACCACTACCGCCCGCAGAGCATGCTGGTGGCCGCCGCCGGGGGCATCGACCACGAGGCCTTCCACGAGCTCGCGGCCCGGCTGTTCGGCTCCCTCGAGCGCGGGGCCGCGCCCGAGGCTCCCCCGGCCGGGACGTTCGCCCCGGTACGCTCCCTCAAGGAGCGCGACTGCGAGCAGAGCCACGTGACCTTGAGCTTCGAGGCCATGGGCGCCACCGACGAGCGCCGCTTCACCCTGGGCGTGCTCAACGCCATCCTGGGCGGCAACATGTCCTCCCGCCTCTTCCAGGAGATCCGCGAACGCCGGGGCCTGGCCTACACGGTCTACTCCTTCGCCAACACCATGCGCAGCCAGGGCATCCTCCAGCTCTACGCCGCCGTGGAGCCGGAGCGCACCGGCGAACTGCTGGAGGCCCTGCGCGGGGAGCTTACGCGCCTGGCCGGCGGCGACGTGACGCCCGCCGAGCTGGAGCACGCCCGCGACCATTTGCTCTCCGTGCTGTATCTTTCGCTGGAGTCCAGCGAGGACCGCATGTCCCGCCTGGCCCGCAACCACCTGCTGCTGGGCCGCTTCGTCTCCCCGGAGGAGACGGCCTCCCGCTTCGAGGCCGTGACCCTGGAGGACGTGCGCGAGCTGGCCGCAGCCATCCTCAACCCATCCCGGGCGGGCCTGGGCATCCTGGCCCCGGGGATCGACCCCGCCTGGGCCGAGGCCTTCAACCCATGAACGCCGCCGAATCCGCCGTGTTCACCGTCGGGGAGGGGACCCTGCGCATCGCCCGGGGCGACATCGCCTCCTGGCCCGCGCAGGCCGTGGTCAACGCCGCCAACGCCCACCTGGCCGGGGGCTCCGGCGTGGACGGGGCCATCCACAGCGCCGCAGGGCCCAAGCTGCCCGCCGCCTGCCGGGAGATCATCGCCCGGCGCGGCCCCCTGAAGGCCGGGGAAGCCGAGCCGACCCCGGGGTTCGAGATGGCCGCGCAGTACATCCTGCACGCGGTCGGCCCCATCTGGCGCGGTGGCAGCCACGGCGAGCCGGAAGCGTTGGCCTCGGCCTACCGCTCCTGCCTGAGGCTCTGCCGCGAGCACGGCATCGTCTCCGTGGCCTTCCCGGCCATCAGTTGCGGGGCCTACGGCTACCCCGTGGAGCTGGCCATGCCCATCGCCCTCAAGGAGCTCGCCGAGGGCCTCAGGCGCGGCGACACCCAGGAGGCGGCCATGGTGCTCTACTCCGCCCAAGCCTACGAAACCTGGCTGGCCTTCGCCCGCCGCACACTCTAGGAACCAATCCCATGGATATTCACGGAACCACCATACTGGCCGTGCGCGACGCCTCGGGCGTGGCCATGGCCGGGGACGGCCAGGTCACCTTCGGGCAGGCCGTGGCCATGAAGCACACCGCCCGCAAGGTGCGCCGCCTCTACAAGGATCGCGTGCTGGCCGGGTTCGCCGGGTCCACCGCCGACGCCTTCACCCTGTTCGAGCGCTTTGAGGCCAAGCTGGAGGAGTTCTCCGGCAACCTGACCCGCGCCGCAGTCGAACTCGCCAAGGACTGGCGCAAGGACAAGTTCCTGCGCCGGCTCGAAGCTATGCTCCTGGTGGCCGACGCCTCGGCCGTGCTCATCCTCACCGGCGCGGGCGACGTGATCGAGCCCGACGACGGCGTGGCCGCCATCGGCTCCGGGGGCTCCTACGCCCTGGCCGCCGCCCGGGCCCTGACCCGCAACACCGAGCTCCCGGCCGCCGAGGTGGCCCGCAAGGCCATGGACATCGCGGCCGAGCTGTGCGTGTTCACCAACAACAACATCGTCCTGGAGACCGTGAACGCATGAGCACCCTGACCCCCAGGGAGATCGTCTCGGAGCTGGACCGCTACATCGTGGGCCAGAACGCGGCCAAGCGCATGGTGGCCATCGCCATGCGCAACCGCTGGCGCCGCCAGCAGATCGACCCGGCCCTGCGCGACGAGATCGCCCCCAAGAACATCCTGATGATCGGCCCCACCGGCGTGGGCAAGACCGAGATAGCCCGCCGCCTGGCCAGGCTGGCCGGGTGCCCCTTCCACAAGGTGGAGGCCACCAAGTACACCGAGGTGGGCTACATGGGCCGCGACGTGGAATCCATGGTCCGCGACCTGATGGAGATCGGCGTGCAGCTGATCCGCCAGGAGGAGTCCGGCAAGGTGCGCGTGAAGGCCGAGAAGGCCGCCGAGGAGCGCCTGCTGGACCTGCTGCTGCCCCCCTCCATGCGCCCCCAGAGCGGCTACTACGCCGACGCCCTGCCCCAGGCATCCAACGAGGAGGCCGGGTCCACCCGCGACAAGCTGCGCCAGCTCTGGCGCAAGGGCGCGCTGGACGACAAGCAGGTGGAGATGGAAGTGGCCATGCCCTCCCCCAGCGTGGAGATCATGGCCATGCCCGGCATGGAGGAGATCGGCGGCCAGTTCAAGGACATGTTCTCCAAGGTGTTCCCGCAGAAGAAGAAGACCCGCAAGCTCTCCGTGCGCGACGCCTACGAACTGCTCATCAACGAGGAGTCCGAGAAGCTGGTGGACATGGACAAGGTCTCCGAGTCCGCCAGGGAGCGCGTGGAGCAGACCGGCATCCTGTTCATCGACGAGATCGACAAGATCTGCGGCCGCGACGGCAAGGGCGGCTCCGGGCCGGACGTCTCCCGCGAGGGCGTGCAGCGCGACCTGCTGCCCGTGGTGGAAGGCTGCGTGGTGAACACCAAGTACGGCATGGTCAAGACGGACCACATCCTGTTCATCGCCGCCGGCGCCTTCCACTTCTCCAAGCCCTCGGACCTGGTGCCCGAGCTGCAGGGCCGCTTCCCGCTGCGCGTGGAGCTCTCCGCCCTCGGCAAGGAGGACTTCCTGCGCATCCTCACCGAGCCGCAGAACGCCCTCACCGCCCAGTACGCCGCCCTGCTGGCCACCGAGAACGTCACCGTCACCTTCACGCCCGACGGGCTGGAGGAGATGGCCCTGTTCGCCCAGAAGGTCAACGAGGAGACCGAGAACATCGGCGCGCGCAGGCTCTACACCATCATGGAGACCATCGTGCAGGACCTCTCCTTCGAGGCCCCGGACCGCAGCGGCGAGTCAGTCGCCATCGACCGGGACTACGTGCGCGAGAAATTGAAGGACGTGGCCGAGGATCGCGACCTCAGCCGCTACATCCTCTAAAGGGGACATCATGGAAAACAATGCCGCCAGCCAGGCCCGGATGCTGCTCGAATCCCTGCCCTACATCCGCAAGTTCAGCGGGCAGACCGTCGTCATCAAATACGGCGGCCACGCCATGAAGGACGAGCACCTCAAGAAGAGCTTCGCCCTCAACGTGGTGCTGCTCAAGTACATCGGGGTCAACCCCGTGATCGTGCACGGCGGCGGGCCGCAGATCGGCAAGATGCTCACCCAACTCGGCATCGAGTCCCACTTCCGCGAGGGGTTGCGCGTCACCGACGAGGCCACCATGGACGTGGTGGAGATGGTGCTGGTCGGCCGCGTCAACAAGGAGATCGTCAACCTCATCAACCTGCACGGCGGCACCTGCGTCGGACTTTCCGGCAAGGACGGCTGGCTCATCAAGGTGCGCAAGCTGGAGATGGTGCTGGCGCGCGAATCCGCCCCGCCCGAGATCATCGACCTGGGCAAGGTGGGCGAGCCCGTGGGCGTCAACGCCTCGCTCATCCGCACCCTCACCGACAGCGGCGTGATCCCGGTGATCGCCCCGGTGGGCGTGGACGACGCCGGCGAGACCTACAACATCAACGCCGATACGGCGGCCGCCGCCGTGGCCCAGGCCCTGGGCGCCAAACGCCTGATGCTGCTCACCGACGTGGCCGGGGTGCTGGACGCCGAGGGCGAGCTGATCGAATCCATGGACCTGCGCGAGGCCAGCTGGGCCATCCAGGACGGCGTGGCCAAGGGCGGCATGATCCCCAAGCTGCAGTGCTGCATGGAGGCCGTGCAGTCCGGCGTGGAGAAGGCCCACATCATCGACGGGCGCGTGGAGAACTCGCTGATCCTGGAGCTGTTCACGAAATCCGGCGTGGGCACGGAAGTGACGCTGAAGAAATAGGCGGGAGGGACGCCGGGGGAGGCCTCCGGCGGCCAAAGGGACTTCGTCCCTTTGGAATCCCTTTCGGCTTCGCGCCGAGGGCGGCAGGCAACCCGATCAAAGTGCGCTGGTCTTGCCTCGTTCGTTGAGGGCGCATCGAGCCAGGAACAAGTGACCTTGCTCATGTCTTGTTGACGCCCTGAGACATGCCGTCTTCGCCCGGGGCCGTCGGGGGGCGGGGACGGCGGATATTCTTCAAATATATCGGTCGGCCCCGCCCCCCGACGGCCCAGGGCGAAGACTCCAACACGAAATAGCCCCATTCCGCATTCGACTCGGTTTGAACGCAAAGCGGCCCCTGTTCCACGGAACAGGGGCCGCCTTTTTGATCCAGAAATTCAGTGAGCTAGTTCTTCTGCTCCAGCACGGCCCCGCCGCACTCCGCAATGATCGCTTCCAACAGGGCGGCCTTGGCTCCCGTGGGCGACTCGCCCTTCTCCATGGCGGCGTTCAGCTCCACGAAATCCTTGTAGGGCATCTTGGCCACCATCTTCTCCAGCACGCAGTTGCAGTAGAGCTTGGCCTGCTTGTCCACCGCGGCCTCGCCCATGCCGGGCATCTTGGAGAGAGTGGCCTTGCTCGAATCCAGGCAGGCCACCGTGAAGTTCTCCCGCACCTTGAGCGGGTAGTCGTCCTTGCCGCAGCCCGCTCCGAGCGCGGCAAGGGCCAACAGCGCGGCCGCCGCCGGGCGCAAGCTCACTGCGAGTCCTCCCCGCTGGCCAGGCGGACGCGGTCCTCCCCGTCCATCTCCTTGACGTACACGTCCACCCGCTCCTCGCGGGAGGTGGGCAGCATCTTGCCCATGTAGTCGGCCTGGATGGGCAGCTCGCGGTGCCCACGGTCCACCAGGACCAGCAGCTCAACCTTGCGGGGCCGGCCGAAATCCAGGATGGCCTCCAGCGCGGCGCGGATGGTGCGGCCCGAATAGAGCACGTCGTCCACCAGGATGATCTTGCGCCCGTCGATGCCGAAGGGGATGTCCGTCTGGTTGATCTGGGGTTGGTGCGCCAGGTTGGTCCAGTCGTCGCGGTAGAGGTTGATGTCGAGCTTGCCCAGGGGCAGCTCGCAGTTCAGGCGGGCCTCCAGCAGCTTGCGCAGGCGTTGGGCCAGCTCCACCCCGCGCCGCTGGATGCCTATCAGGGCCAGCTCCGTGCACTCGCCGTGGCGTTCGAGTATCTCGAAAGCCAGACGCTCCAGCGTCCGGGCGACTTCCTTGCCGTTCATAACTATTTTCTGACGCTTCATGACCATCCCGTCCGCTTTGCGTTTTGCTCCAACTATCCGAATTCACCCGAACTGGCAAATGCAAGCATCACACATTCGTATTTGACTGCAACAGGGGGGAAACATACTCCATGCTGCAGAGAATTCGCCTAAAGGAGACGCCACATGGTCACTCTCACAGCGCCCGCAAAAGCGCAACTGGACAGTTACTTCGAGCAGAACGTCAAATCCGCCATCCGCATCTTCCTCACCAGCAGCTCCTGCGCGGGACCGCGTCTCACCCTGGCCCTTGACGACGCCAAGGACGGCGACTCCGTTCACAACGTGGACGGCTACGACTTCGTGGTTGACAATGAACTCTACGCCGAGGCCAAACCCCTTACAGTTGATTTCTCCTGCTCCGGGTTCCAGGTGGAGTCGAGCCTGAAGCTCTCCGGCGGCGGCTGCTCCTGCTCCGGCGGAAGCTGCTCCTAGCCCTTTCCCCTATCCGCAACGCAATTCAGGCGCAAATGCAACGGCGGGCGTCGTCATCGATGCCCGCCTTTTTCTTTGCCCGCAGCCGCCTCGCCGTCCTGTCCCCGGCACATCCCGGCCATCGCCCTTACCGTGGCGAACCGCTCTCGGGCCACGGTTCGCCTGGCGAATAACCAAGCCCACCTTCCAGGCTTCCACCGGCGCAAAATTTCTTCCGTACACGCCCCGATTTTTGTTTCAGCGATGGAACTGCGATGCTACTGGGAACAATAGGAATCCGGCTGCGGCAAAATATTGCCGCTCTCTATGATGGACATAGAGTTTTACAATATTTGACAAACCATGGCCCCAGACCTATCTATTCCCGGACGCTATCATCCCAGGAGGCTCCCATGTTCACGCTTACCGAGGCTGCCAAGACGCAGCTTGACTCCTACTTCGCGGATAAGGAGAAATCCCCCATCCGCGTGTATCTCTCTTCCGGCGGCTGAGCTGGCCCCCGGCTGGCATTGGCTCTGGATGAGCCAAAAGACAACGACGACGTGTTCGATGTTCAGGGCTACAGCTTCATCATTGAAAAAGAGCTCATGAGCAAGGCCCAGCCCATCTCCATCGACCTGACCTACATGGGCTTCCAGATCAACTCCAGCCTGGAACTCGGTGGCGGCGGCTGCGGCAGCTCCTGCTCCAGCGGTTCCTGCGGCGGACAATAACAGCGACGTATAGACGAACCCAGTCCGGGAACCGTTCAAAACGGGCCGGACATGGCGCTGCAACGGATTGCGCATGCCGGAAGTTGCCAGCGTATATCGTTTCGATGCAGTATGAAGCGGCGGCCATGATTGGCCGCCGCTTTGCTTTGCCGACCAGGCCTGCTGCAAGGTGCTTCACCTTCGTTGACATTTGGCGTATGAGCGGATTGAAAGACGTTCCCCGCATCCAGGAGCTGACATGTCCGGCAAAATTCTCATTGTCGACGATGAAGTGCATATCCGTATGCTCTTGGAACAGACCCTTGAAGACCTTGAAGAAGAACACGGGATACAACTGCTTACCGCGTCCAACGGCGAAGAGGCCTTGGCGCTCATCAAGCGCGAGCACCCCGCCATCATCTTCCTCGACATCATGATGCCCAAGCTCAACGGCTACGAGGTCTGCCGCAGGATCAAGAGCGACGCCGCACTGGACAGCGGCGCCAGCATCGTCCTGCTCACGGCCAAAGGCCAGGAAGTCGACCGCAAGCAAGGCCTTGAGCTCGGCGCCAAGCAGTACATGACCAAACCCTTTGACCCGGACGAGGTACTGAGCACTGCCCGCGCGCTGCTCGGCATCCACAGGTAGTTCAAGCCGGAGCAGCCGTACCCCCATGGTTTTGCGTCGTTTCCTCCGCAGTTTCGATATCACCCCGCTGCTCACCAGGGCCAGAACCCTCCTTGAGCCCGGATGGGGCATCGCCATCGTGCAGGCTGGCCATCTGCACGCCTCGCTGGGCCTCGACGAGGAAGACCTTCATCACGAAGACGCCGCACGCTTCAGCGCCCCCTTCGTTTCCAACGGGTGCGTGCTCGGCCATGTGATCGTGGCCGAGCAGGACGGCCGCCGCTCCCACCGCGCCTCGAACAACGCCCAGCAGGTGGCCGAGTTCGTTGCCGCCAGCCTGGAGATGCTCCTGCAACAGGACGACGCCCGCCGGGCCCTGGCCTCCGACACCTTGCAGAAGTACCGCGAGCTTTCCCTGCTGCACCGGGCCACCGTGGGCCTCAACGCCTCCCTGCGCCTGCGCGACGTGGGCCGCGCGCTCATCGGGGAATGCTCCTCCGGGGCGTTGCCCACGGAAATGGGCATGATCTTCCTGCGCGACAACGGCAGCACTACCCCCGTGCCCATCGCCTCCTTCGGCCCCGCCGAGGAGCACCACCTGGAACGCTTCCTCACCACCATCCTCTTTCAGGACATCATGCGCACCGGCAAGGGCGAGATCATCAGCGACCTCGTGGCCGACCCGCGCTGGCACGACGAGGCGCCCGGCATCACCGCCATCCTGGCCGTGCCCATCGTGGCCGCCGAGAACCGCGTCGGCCTGCTGGTGCTGGCCAGCGCCCGCAACGTGGCCCTGGAGGCCAACCACCTCCAGTACGTGACCACCTTGGCCTCCGTGGCGGGCACGGCCATGGGCAACGCCGTGCATTTCGAGGGCATCCAGACGCTGCTCAAGGCCCTGCTCCAGGCCCTGGCCACCGCCATCGACGCCCGCGACCTCTTCACCGCCGGGCACTCCCACCGCGTGGCCCGGCTGGCCGTGGCCCTGGCCAAGGCCGTGCACCAGGACCAGTTCCATTTCCCCCGCGTGTCCTTCGACGACGCCGCCCTCACGGAAATCTACTACGCCGGCCTGTTGCACGACGTCGGCAAGATCGGCGTCCGCGAACAGGTGCTCACCAAGGCCACCCGGCTCCCCGAAGACCAGATGGAGCTCATCGGCATGCGCATGGCCCTGCTCTCGGAGATTTCCGGCACTCCCTGGAGCGCCGATTACGAGATGCTGAAGCGCATCAACGCCTCAGACGGCCTCACCCGGGAGCAGGCATCCCTGGTGGTGGAGGTCGGCAAGCAGGAGCTCAACGCCTACGGCCTGGCGATGCCCATTCTCTCGGAGGCCGAAACCCTGGCCCTGCTCCTGCCGAGAGGCAACCTGCTGCCCGAGGAGCGCAAGGAAATCGAACGCCACCCGGCCGAGAGCTACCGCATCCTCCAGCACATCCCTTTCCCCAAGCGCATGCGCGACCTGCCGGACATCATCCTCCAGCACCACGAGCGCCTGGACGGCTCCGGCTACCCCGCCGGGCTCAAGGGCGACCAGATTTCGCTCATGGCCCGCATCCTGATGATCGTGGACATCTACGACGCCGTGACCATGGAGCGGCACTACAAGCCCGCCCTGCCCCGCGAGGAGGCCCTGCAGATCCTCCACAGGGACGCCGCCCAGGGCAAGCTCGACCAGGAACTCGTGGCCGTTTTCGCCCGCCACATAGAGTCCATCGAGCTCGAATCGCAGCGCATGGCCGAAGGGCTGGTTTTCGACTCCCTGTCGGTGACCACCACGACCTGAACGCCCGGCCCCCATTTATCTTCAGCCCATTCCACACAGGCCCGCCGGCCTGAAGCACAACAGGAAAGACCATGCACAGCTTCGCCAGCGACAACAATTCCGGCGTGCATCCCGACATTCTTGAGGCCTTGGCCGCCGCCAACACCGGCCACGCCCTGGCCTACGGGGACGACCCCTGGACCAAGGCCGCAGAGGCCTCCTTCCGCCGCGTGTTCGGCGAGGATTGCCGGGCCTTCTTCACCTTCCTGGGCACGGGGGCCAACGTGCTCTCCCTGGCCTCCCTGACCAGGCCCTACCACGGCGTGGTCTGCGCCGAGACCGCGCACATCAACGTGGACGAGTGCGGCGCGCCCGAACGCAACCTGGGCTGCAAGCTCTTCGCCCTGCCCCACGACCACGGGCGCATCTCCCCGGAGAGCGTGCGGCCCGTGCTGCACCATCTGGGCAACCAGCACCACAACCAGCCCCGGGTGATCTCCATCACCCAGTGCACCGAGCTCGGCACCCTCTATACCCTGGAGGAGATCAGGGCCCTGGCGGACCTGGCCCACGCCAGCGGGATGTTCCTGCACATGGACGGCGCCCGCATCTGCAACGCCGCCGCCGCGTTGGGCGTAGGCCTCAAGGAGATGACCGCGGATTGCGGCGTGGACGCCCTGAGCTTCGGCGGCACCAAGAACGGGCTGATGTACGGGGAGGCCGTGGTGCTCTTCCCGCGAGCCCTGGAGGCCGGAGCGGGCGAGGCCATGCGTTTCCTGCGCAAGCAGTCCATGCAGTTGGCCTCAAAGATGCGTTATGTGGCCGCGCAGTTCACCACCCTGCTGGAGAGCGGCATGTGGCTGACCAGCGCCCGCAACGCCAACGCCATGGGCGCCCTGCTGGCCCGCGAGGCGGCCGCGCTGCCTGGAGTGGAAATAACCCGGCCCGTACAGGCCAACGCCGTGTTCGCGTCAATCCCGGCCGAGGCTGTCAAGGCAATGCAGAAGCGGTACTTCTT
The DNA here is from genome assembly GCF_022808715.1 of Fundidesulfovibrio agrisoli. Lineage (GTDB taxonomy): Bacteria > Desulfobacterota > Desulfovibrionia > Desulfovibrionales > Desulfovibrionaceae > Fundidesulfovibrio > Fundidesulfovibrio agrisoli. The sequence continues at coordinate 114,773 of NZ_JAKZKX010000003.1, read as the reverse complement.
CTATGTCTGGAATCCCGAACCGGCTGACCGCCCCGAGGTGCGTTGGATGTGCTCCTTCGACACCACCGAGGCCGACGTTCTGGGCTTTGTGGAGGCCCTGCGGGAGACCCTGGCCGCCAGCTGAGCCGCACGCGCTGGACGCGAAGCGGAAAGGGATTCCAAAGGGCGCAGACCTTTGGCCGCCGGAGGCTCTCTTCCACATCTGGCTGACAAGCCGATGAAGAGGCCTCCGGCGGCCAAAGGGATTTCATCCCTTTGGAATCCCTTTTTCGCTTCGCGCCGTTCTCAGGCGCGCTGATTCCTGAACTGGAAGGCTACAGCTTGCTGCGGTCCACCACGGCGGCGGTGAGCTCGGCCTCGCAGCAGAGTTCGCCGTTGACGGTGGCGGTGCCCTTCATCTTCCAGAGGCTCAGCTTCTGCTTCACGTCCGAGCAGGTGAGCGTCAACTGGTCGCCCGGCACGACGGGGCGGCGGAACTTGGCGTTGTTGATGCCCGTGAACATGAACAGCTTGTCCCCGAGCCCCTCGCGGGAGAGCGCCAGCAGAAGCCCGCCAGCCTGGGCCATGGCCTCGAGCTGCAGCACGCCGGGCATCACCGGTTTGTCAGGGAAATGCCCCTGGAAGAACGGTTCGTTGAAGGTGACGTTCTTGATGGCGGTGAGCGTGGTGTCCTTCTCGTAGGCCAGCACGCGGTCCACCAGCAGGAAAGGGTAGCGGTGCGGCAGGAGCTTGAGGATCTCGGTGACGGGGATGGGCATGTCGGCCATGTCGCCTCCTATGGGTAAAAAAAAGGCGGCCTCCGGGAGGAAGCCGCCTGATCTTGAAGATTGAAGGCTACTTGCCGCGCTTCGCTGCGGCGTCGAAGTCCTTGGTGATGTCGGCGGTCAGGTCGGTGCCGGCGGCGGAGAAGTGCACGGCACGCTTCTCGATGATCATGGAATAGCCGTTCTTCTTGGCGTAATCGCCGACGACCTGCTGGAAGACCTTGAACAGGGGCTCGAGAACCCTGGCCTGCTCCTGGTTCATCTGCTGGTTGAAGTTGTTCTGGTCATCCATCATCTTCTTGAACTTGGCCTCGATCTCGGCCTGGGCCTTCTGCTTGGCCTCGGCGGAGAGGGTCACGCTCTTCTTGCGGAAGTCCTCGTCCATCTTCTTGAGGTCTTCGCTCTGGCGGGTCAGTTCCTTCTGCTTGGACTCGGCCTTGTTCTGCAGTTCCTGCATGGCGCGCTTGCCGGCGTCAGAGTTCTGCACAACCTCGTCAGAGCTGACGACACCGATCTTGTCCGCGGCCCGGGCCATTGCCGGCATGGCCACGACCAGGCATGCAAGCAGCACATATTTCAGCAGGTTAGGCATTTCTCATTTTCTCCTTTGTCTGCAAATCTGTTCACACTGGTCAACTCTTCGTCGCATCGGGGCACGGCGATGCTCACATACCCTTTTGCCGAGAAAGTCAAGCCATTCTTAGAAGGTCTGCCCCATGGTGAAGCCGATTTGGAACGGGTTCTGGTTATGCTGGATGGTGTCGAGGGCGTAACCGGCCTCAACACGGATCAGGCCCAGGGGGGAGTGCCAGCGCACGCCGCCGCCCAGCGACTTGACGAACCAGATGTTCAGTCCGTCACGCATCCGGTAGATGGAGTTGCCCGCGTCGAAGAAGCCCACGCCGTAGAAGCCGTACTGTTTGGCGATGGGGAAGATGTACTCCAGGTTGGCGAAGTAGGAGGTGTCGCCGCCGATCGCCTCGTTGGTGCGGTGGTCGTGCGGGGTGATCTTGTCGGTCTCGTAGCCGCGGATGTTGTTGATGCCGCCCAGGAAGAAGCGCTCGAACACCGGGATGTCGCCGAAACCGTTCTGGTAGAGCACGCCGATCTGCGTCCTGAAGTGGAACACCGTCTCCAGGGGCAGAGGCTGGTAGAAGTTGAAGCTGTAGCTGGTCCTGACGAAGCCGCGGTCGCCGCCAAGGCCGGCGTATTCGACGTTCATCTCGTTGATGGTGCCCTTGGTGGGCTTGGTGCGGCTGTCGGTGGTGTCGCGCGAGGCGCCCGCCACCACGGCGCTGGTCCAGTGGATGCCCTTGGACTCCTGGATGATCGTGGCCGCGAAGGGGTTGGTGTGGTACACGTCGTCGCGGGTCAGGCGGTAATCCCAGTTCAGGGTGGTGTACTCGCCCACGGGGTAGCCGAAGCGGATGCGGGTGCCCTGCGACTGCTTGTAGAAGTCGGAGTAGCGGCGGAAGGTGCTGAACACGTCCGCGCCGGCAGCCAGGTTGGAGTCATAGACGTGGGGGTTGGTGAAGCTCAGGACGAAGCGGTTGGTGACGCCCGAGATCATGCCCTGGAACTGCACGTCGTAGCCCTTGCCGAAGAGGTTGCGCTCCTGCACGGAGCCGCCGAAGAACACGGAGTCGTAGGTCGAGTAGCCCACGCCCGCGGAGATGGAGCCGGTGTTCTTGTCCTTGACCTTGACGCGGATGTCCACTTCGCCGGGGTTATCGGTGGGCACGGTCTCCAGGTCGACCTTCTCGAAGTAGTCCAGCTTGTTCAGGCGTTCGTTGGAGCGCTTGAGCTTGGTGCCCGAGAAGAGGTCGCCGTCGGAGAGGCGCACTTCGCGGCGGATGACGTTCTCGCGGGTGCGGTCGTTGCCTTCGACCACCACGCGGCGCACGTAGACCTTCTGGCCCTTGCTCAGGATGTAGGTCACGTCGACGATCTTCTCGTCGCCGCGCTTCTGCATGTCGATATCGGTCTCCGCGAAGGCGTAGCCCATGTCGGAGTAGGTCTCGTTGAGCTTGGTGATGTCCTCGCGGACCACGGAGCGGTCGAAGTATTCCTTCTTGGACGCCAGGGTGTTGAGCTTGGTGAGCTCGCGCAGCTTCTTCTCTTCGAGGAGCAGGTCGCCCTTGTAGTTGACGTTGCCGATCTTGTAGCGCTCACCCTCGGAGACCTGGAAGGTCAGGTAGATGCCGTCGGGCTTGATGTCCACGGTGGGCTGGCCCACGCGGGCGTCGATGTAGCCGCGGTTGGTGTAGTAGTTCTCGATGGCGGCGGAGTCGCGGTCGAGCAGCTCTTCCTTGAGCACGCCGGTCTGCAGGATCCAGGAGAGGAAGTTCTTCTCCTTCAGGGCCATCTCGTCCTTGAGGTCGGAGGCGGAGATCTGCTTGGCGCCCTCGATGGTGATCTTCTTGATGTAGAGCTTCTGGGTCTCGTGGATGACGATGTTCAGGCGGGCCAGGCGGGGGTCGGTCTGCTCCAGCTTGTACTCGACGGTGGTCTGGTACAGGCCTTTCTTCTTGTAGAGCTCGCGGATCTTCTCCAGGTCGTCGGCCAGCACCTGCATGTTCAGCACCGAGCCGGCCTTGGTGCCCATGGCCTCGAGGATGTCGTCCTTCTTGATCTCGTCGTTGCCGAGCACGCTCACGGCCTGGATGCGCGGCTTCTCCTTGACCACGAAGACCACGCGCTTGCCGCCGCGCACGTCCTCGGTGCGGATCTGCACGTCTTCGAAGTAGCCGAGGTCGAAGAGGCGCTTGAGGTCGTCGTTGACGGTCTTGTTGTCGAAGGGCTCGCCAACCTGGGTCTTGACCTTGAGCAGGATGACGTCCTTCTCAAGGGCGTTGTTGCCCTCGACGTCGAGCTCGACCACCTTGGGGCCGGACGCGCCGGAAACGGCGGCGCCCGCCGCGGGGGCGGAGGAAGAGGCCCCAGCCGGGCGGACCTTGCCGGCCAGCTCATCCACGGCGGAAGGCAGGGAGAGCATGTCCGGGCGGGTGACTATGATCTGCTGGGGTTCGCCGCCGGCGGCGTCGACGGTCTTGGCGTCGATGGAGATGGAGTCGCCCACCTGGTTGAGCGTGCCGTACACGGCCGTGGCGGCCCCGGCGGCCTTGGCCGCGGAGCGCGCGGCGGAGGCCGAGCTCACAGGTTTGGCCTTGGCGGACGCGGCCGCGACGCTCACGCCCTGCTCGCGCAGGCGTTCGGTCAGCAACTGGGTGATGCTTTTGGACAGGGCGTCCTTGCCGCTGGGGGCGTTCACCGTGAAAGGCAGCACCAGGACCTTGCCGGCCCCGGACTGGGCCATGGCCGCACCGGAGAAGCACAGGAAAAGCGTTGCGAGGAAGGTGAGAATCAGACCGGTACGGTTAGGGCTGCGCATAGAGTTCTCCGCCATGCAGTTCCATTCTCCGACCCATGAGCCGGGCCAGGTTATGGTTGTGGGTGACCACTATGAGGGTCATATTGAGTTCACTGTTCAATTTCGCCAGGAGTTCTCCGGCGCGCTGGCCGGTCGATTCGTCAAGGTTACCAGTGGGTTCGTCAGCCAGAAGAACCTTGGGCCGCATCAGTATCGCCCGTGCGATGGCGGCCCGTTGCCTTTCTCCGCCGGAGAGGGTTGTTACCCTGTGATGCAGCCTTTGTTCAAGCCCTAAAAGCCCCAAGGCGTCCGAGGCCATATCGAAAGCCTTCTCTTTGGGCACTCCCGCTATCAGCGCGGGCATGGCCGCGTTCTCCAGGGCCGTGAACTCGGGCAGCAGGTGGTGGAACTGGAAGACGAACCCGATGTCCTTGTTGCGCAGCCTGGCCGCCGCCGCCGGCTTCAGCCGGGTGATGTCCTGCCCGTCGAACTCCACCGTCCCGCGCGTGGGGGTATCCAGCGCGCCCAGCAGCTGCAGCAGCGTGGACTTGCCCGACCCCGAGGACCCGAGGATCGCAATCGATTCCCCCGGCATGATCTCCAGCTCGATGGAGCCCAGCACCCGCACGGCCTCGACCGGCCCCTGGTAGTCTTTGCCCAGGCCCTTGAGTCGGTAGATCGGCTCAGTCATGGCGCAGGGCCTCCACGGGCTTGAGCGAGGCCGCCTTGCTGGCCGGGTACAAGGTAGAGAGGAAGCAAAGCCCGAAAGCCGTTACACCGATGCCCACGAGATCCACCCAGTTGAGCAGCACGGGGATGGTGTCCATGGGGTAGACGTCCGCCGGGAGCTTGATGAACTGGAAGTGCTTGATGGTCAGGGCCAGGCCGATGCCCAGCGCGTAGCCCATCACCGTGCCCACGGCCCCGATGATGCAGCCCTGGAGCAGGAATATCCGGCGGATGGTGTCCGCCTGGGCGCCCATGGACATGAGGATGGCGATGTCGCGCGTTTTCTCCATGACCAGGAGCACCAGGGAGGTGATGATGGAGAAGGAGCCCACCAGCACGATCATCAGGAGCACCACGAACAGCCCGGCCTTCTCCAGCTTGAGGGCCGCGAAGATGTTGCCGTTCATGTCCACCCAGGTGCGGGTGTAGTACGGCATGCCGCCCAGGGCCCGGGTGATCTCCTCGCCGATGCGGGGGGCCTCGTCGGGGTCGTGGAGGCGCACATCGAGGTAGAGGGCGGAATCGGGCTTGAAGCCGAGCATCTCCTGGGCCGCGCCGAGGGAGACGAAGGCCGAGGAGGAGTCGTATTCGTACATGTGAGTCTTGAACACGCCCACCACCTGGAAGATCTTCACCTTGGGGGTGAAGCCCACGGCGGAGCCCCGCAGCGAGGGGGTGAGCACGTTCACGGTGGAGCCCAGGCCCACGCCCATGCGCGCGGCCAGCTCGGAGCCCAGCAGGATGCCGGGCACGTCGGCGGGCTTCTCCAGGTCTTCCATGGAGCCGTAGACCATGTCCTTGTGCACGGCCAGCACGGCCTTGGCCGAGGCTGGGTCGATGCCGCGCAGGATCACCCCTTTGGGCGCGCCCGCGCGCGAGAGCATGACCTCGGCGTAGATGATGGGCGTCACGCCGGAGACCCCGGGCACCCTGGCCACCTTGTCCATCTGGGCCTCGTAGTTGCGCATGGCTCCGCCGGTGACCCCGGCGATCACATGGGAGGAGAGGCCCAGGAGCTTGTCCCGGAATTCGGTGGAGAAGCCGCTCATCACGGACATGACCACGATGAGCGCCGCCACCCCCAACCCCACGCCGAGCACCGACATGAGGGAGATGACGGAGATGAAGGAGTGCTCGCGCTTGGTGAGCAGATAGCGCAGGGCTATGAACAGCTCGAATTTCATTCTGCGGCTGCGCCCTCGGGCTTGAGCAGCGGGAACAGGATCACCTCGCGGATGGAGGGCGAGTCGGTGAGCAGCATCACCAGCCGGTCGATGCCGATGCCCTGCCCCGCCGCCGGAGGCATGCCGTACTCCAGGGCGCGGACGTAGTCCTCGTCCATGTAGTGGGCCTCGTCGTCGCCGGCGGCCTTCTCGGCCACCTGCTCCTCGAAGCGCAGGCGCTGGTCCACGGGATCGTTCAGCTCGGAGAAGGCGTTGGCCATCTCGCGCCCGGTCATGAACAGCTCGAAGCGGTCCGTGATCTCGGGGTTGGCCTCGTTGCGGCGCGACAGCGGCGAGATGTCCGTGGGATAGCCGTAGATGAAGTGCGGCTGGATGAGCTTGGGCTCCACGAAGAGGTCGAAGAGCTTGGCCTGGAGCTTGCCCAGCTTCTCGCCCTTGAGCACCTTCTCGCCGTGCTTGAGCACGTGGGCCTTGCAGGCCTCGTAGTCGGTGTAGATTTCGGGGGGCACACCGCCGACCTTCTCCAGGGATTCATGGAAGTTCATGCGCTGCCAGGTGCCCACGGTGAGGTCGATCTCCTGGCCCTGGTAGGTCACCTTGGTCGTGCCGCACACCGCCTGGGCCAGGCGGGCGAAGAGCTCCTCGGTGAGGTCCATGAGGTCGTCGAACCGGGCGTAGGCCCAGTAGAACTCGCACATGGTGAATTCGGGGTTGTGCTGGGTGGAGATGCCCTCGTTGCGGAAGTTGCGGCCCACCTCGTAGACCTTCTCGAAGCCGCCCACCAGCAGGCGCTTGAGGTACAGCTCCGGGGCGATGCGCATGTAGAGCTGCAGGTCGAGCGCGTTGTGGTGCGTCAGGAAGGGCTTGGCCGTGGCGCCGCCGGGGATGGCCTGCATCATGGGCGTCTCGACCTCGACGAAGCCCCTCTCGTTCAAGAAGCTGCGCAGCTCGGTGACGATGCGGGTGCGGATCTTGAAGATCTCGGCCGTGCGCGGGGTGACGATGAGGTCGACGTAGCGCTGGCGGTAGCGGATCTCCACGTCTTTCAGACCGTGGTACTTCTCGGGCAGCGGGCGCATGGACTTCGAGAGCAGGCGCACCTCGGTGCAGCCCAAAGTCAGCTCGCCGGTCTGGGTGCGGAAGAGCTTGCCCACGCAGCCCACCACGTCGCCGGTGTCGAACTTCTTGAACACGGAGTAGGCGTCCACGCCCAGCTCGTCGCGGGTGGCGAAACACTGCAGCTTGCCGGAGGCGTCCTGCAGGTGGAAGAACGTCACCTTGCCGAAGGAGCGGTGCGCCACGATGCGCCCGGCCAGGGCGAAGGTTTTCGGCGGGTCGGCCTCGGCCAGGGCGGCCAGGGCGGGCTCGTCGGCGTCTTTGTATTTCGTCGCGGTATCGCCGATGTCGTCGGTTTTGACGAAGTCGTTGGGATAGAGCGGTACGTCGCCGTCCAGGAGCTGGCAGGCTTTGGCCACGCGGTTTTTGAGAACTTCGTTGAGTTCGTCGCGGTTGGCCAGGGCTTCGAGCATGGGATGGAACCGCTCGACCTTGTCCGATTTCACGGGCAATTTGAAATCGCGGCGGCGGGGCTTGTCTTGGGATGCCAAAGGGATCACTCCGTGGTCGTAAAGAGAAGGTCGGATCGAATCCGGCTGAACTATGACAAAACCCCTGGAGCGTCAAGGAAACCGGAAAGTTCCCAAAAAAGTGGTTGACGCCGTGGCCGCTTTCTCATAGACGTTCTTTCCGCCGCAACGCGGCTCTGTTCCCCGGTAGCTCAATCGGCAGAGCGGGTGACTGTTAATCACTAGGTTGGGTGTTCGAGTCACCCCCGGGGAGCCACGAGAACAAGGGTTCCAGACGAAAGTCTGGAACCCTTTTCGTTTTCCGGCCTGACTGCGCGCCCGCCCCAATCCGACATGCACTCACGGACGGCACAATGCGGTGTGACGTAGCCTCGGGCATGGGCCACGGCCAGCCCAGGCGTCACGCAGTCACGGTCAACGCTATCCGGTGCGAGAGCTCGCTTTCGGCCCCGGTGCCCCGGAAGCTGCCCGTGCTGGGCGCGGTGAGCGCGGGTTCCGGGCTGGCGCAAAGCGCCAGGTGGGCGTCGGCCACGGCCAGGCCCAGGGTCGGGTCGTAGCCTCGCCAGCCAGCGCCGGGCAGGTAGACCTCCACGCAGGCGTGCAGGTCGCGCTCGGGCTGGTCCGCGTCGCCCTGCTGGTAGCAGGAGAGGTAGCGCGCGGGCAGGCCCACGGCGCGGCAGGCGGCCATGAACACCAGGGACGCGTCCCGGCAGGCCCCGCACCCGGCCGCCAGGGTGGCGTCCGGCGTGAGCACGCCCGGCTCCTCCCGTACGGTCACGGCGATGTCGCGGTACAGCCTGGCGTTGAGTTCGTTCAGAAACGCAAGGGTCTCGTAGCCCGCCGCCCGTGCCAGTTCGCGGCCCAGGCCTTCCGCCCGCTCCGCCCCGGGGATGGGGCCCAGGCTGGGGGCCAGCACCGCGCGTTCCAGGGGTGAAAGCTCCAGGGGAAGCTTCTCCGCCCCCTGGAGCAGCAGGTAATCGAAGGGATTATGGCGCAGGGTTCTGGCCGTAAACGAGGTGGAGACGGTCAAGGACTCGTGCAGGCCCTCGAACCAGAGCCAGCAGGCCTGGTTGCCGTCCGCATCCGTGATCTCGCAGCGCCCGGCGGGCTCGGGCCACACCCGCAACACGAAGGACTCCAGCCGCTGGGCGCCATCCTGCCGGGGCGTCAGGCGCACCAGGTGCGGCTCAAGAAAGACCGGGCGGCTGTAGCGCCAGGCGATCTCGTGCTCACCCGTGAAGAGCATCCGCCCTACTCCTCCAGGCGGCAGTGCAGCTTGCGGGCCGCCGGGGAGAGATTGGCCGCGATGGCCTCGATCCACTCCGAGGGCAGGGCGTGCACGCTCTCGCGCAGGCGCTCCTGCCACCACAGCGAGATGTGCTCCAGGTCCTTCTTCTCGAAGCGGTGCTCCACCAGGGCGAAGCTGCCCTTGGTGTAGACCACCACGTCCAGGGGGAAATCCACCCCGGCGGCGCTGATGCGCGTGGAGTCGAAGGCCAGGCAGCCCACCTTGAGCGCGAAGTTGATGGAGTCGGCGTGCTTGAGGGTGCGGTCCAGCACGGGCTTGCCGTAGCCGGTCTCGCCGATGATGTGGTAGGGCGTGCCCGGGCTTATCTCCACCCAGTTGCCCTGGGGGTAGATGAGGTAGAGCCGGTGGCAGGAATCCCCCGAGAATTGCCCGCCCATGATGACGTGGATGTTGAAGTGCAGGCCCGACTCGTCCAGGTACTCCTTGTCCTCCTTGGCCACGCGCCGGATGATGCCCGAGATCGTGTTGACGGCCTTGTAGATCTTGTCCTGCGGGGGGCAGGTCTCCAGGGCCTCCTCGAAATAGGTGACCACCTTGTCGCGCACGGAGCGCAGGCCCGAGGTCATGAAGAAGAGCGCCCCGCTCTGCGTCTCGTAGGTGCTGAGCTTCTGGGCGGTGGTCATCTCGTTTCCCGCGGTGATGCGGGTATCCGCGATGCCCACCAGGCCTTCCTCGACCGTGATCCCGAGGCAAAAAGTCATTGTTCCACCTGCACCTGGGCCACCCCTCCGGGGTAGCCGAAGAATTCGCGACCCAGGCAGGCGTCCGCCGCGTTCATGCGGGTCTGGAGCCTGTCCGTGAAGCGGTGCAAACCTTGGTCGAAAACCTCGTCGATGGTCAAGTAGGAGAGGTCCGCCCGCAACTGGCCCAGCAGGCGCTCGCTCTCGCGGGAGTAGTGCCCCGGGGCCGTGCCGGTGATGGCGTGCAGGGAGTGCTGGGCCTGGATCAGGCCGTGGAGCACGGAGCGGGGGAACTCCTGGTCCAGGAGCAGGAACTCGGCCACCTTGGCCGGGGAGATGCGCCCCCTGCAGCGGCGGAAGGCGTTGAGCGCGCTGGTGGCCCGCAGCAGGGCGGACCAGTGGATGGAGTCGAACACGATGCTCTGGTCGCCCTCCTCAGGCAGCATGCGGTGGCAGTTGACGTCGAGTATGCGCGAGGTCTTGTCGCAACGCTCCAGCAGCCTGCCCAGGCGGGCGAAGTGCCAGGCCTCGTCGTGGATCATGGCGTCGCCCTCGATGCCGCCCACGATGAAGTCGCCCTGCTTGATCTGCTGGCAGAAGTCGTAGGGGTTCTCCACCACCTCCAGGGGCCGTTTGGCCATGTCCTGCACGAAGTGGTAGGTGATGTTGATCTGCTCCCACATCTCGTAGGGGATCACCTCGCGGATGGCCCGGGCGTTCTCGCGCCCGGCCCACAGGCAGGAGTGGATCGAGTTGAGGTAGTCCGCGTCGAAGCAGAGGAAGGTGATTACCGAGGCGGCGTCGTAGTCGCCGTAGCGCTCCTCGAAGAGCGCCTTGTCACCGCTGGCGATGATGAGCGACCTCCAGGCCTCCGGGCCGGACCCGGGCAGGTCCAGGGTCAGGTGCCAGTTCACGTCAACGAAGCGGGCCAGGTTGCCCGCCCGCTCCAGGTAGCGGCTCATCCAGTAGACCGCGTTGGCCACGCGCGAAAGCATAGGTTCGTCCCCGTACGGGTTAGTGTTTGAGGACCCAGGTGTCCTTGCTGCCGCCGCCCTGGGAGGAGTTGACCACCAGCGAGCCCTTCTTGAGGGCCACGCGGGTCAGCCCGCCCGGGATGACCCGCACGTCCCCGTCGTGGAGGATGTAGGGCCGCAGGTCCACGTGGCGGCCCTCGAAGTGGTCGTCCACTATCACCGGCGCGCGGGAGAGCTTGAGCGCGGGCTGGGCGATGTAGTTGCGCGGGTTGGCCTTGACGCGCCCGGCGAACTCCTCGCGCTCCTGCTTCGTGGAGCCGGGCCCCACCAACATGCCGTAGCCGCCGGATTCGTTGGCGGCCTTGACCACCATGGTCTCCAGGTTCTCCAGCACGTATTTCCGGTCGGACTCGCGCCAGCAGAGGTAGGTGGGCACGTTGGGGATGAAGGCCTCCTCCCCCAGGTAGTAGCGGATGATCTCGGGCACGAAGGCGTAGACCACCTTGTCGTCGGCCACGCCGGTGCCGGGGGCGTTGGCCAGGCTCACGTTGCCCGCGCGGAAGGCGTCCATGATGCCGGGCACGCCAAGCAGGGAGTCAGGCTGGAAGACCTTGGGGTCGAGGAAGTCGTCGTTCAGGCGGCGGTAGATAACGTGCACGCGCTTGAGGCCTTTTGTCGTGCGCATGTAGACGCGCCTGTCGCGCACCTCCAGGTCCTGCCCTTGCACCAGTTCGATGCCGGTCTGCAGCGCCAGGAAGGAGTGCTCGTAGTAGGCCGAGTTGTAGATGCCCGGAGTGAGCAGGGCCACGCGCGGGTTGCGCACCCCTTCCGGGGCCATGCGCAGGAGCAGGTCCAGCAGGCGGGCCGGGTAGTCGTCCACGGGGCGCACGTTGGAGGCGGCGAACACCTCGGGCAGCGTGCGCTTCATGAGCCTGCGGTTGGCCAGCACGTAGGAGACGCCCGAGGGGCAGCGCAGGTTGTCCTCCAGCACGTGGAACACGCCGTGTTCGTCGCGCACGAGGTCCGTGCCGGTGATGTGGCACCAGATGCCCTTTGGCGGGTCGATGTTCATGCAGGCGGGCAGGAAGCCCTCGGCGGTCTCGATGATCTCGCGGGGGATCACCTTGTCCTTGAGGATCTTCTGGCCGTGGTAGATGTCGTCCAGGAACAGGTTCAGGGCGTAGATGCGCTGCTTGAGCCCCAACTCCAGCCTGTCCCAGCACTTGGCTTCCACCACGCGGGGCACCACGTCGAAGGGAAAGATCTTCTCGGTGCCCTCCTGGTGGCCGTAGACGGTGAAGGTGATGCCCAGGTCGTAGAGGGCCTGTTCGGCCTTGTGCTGCCGCCGGGCCAGCTCCCCCGGCGCCAGGGATTCGATGCGCTCCATGAGCAGGCGCGCCCCGTCGCGGGGGACGCCCGGGGCGCTGAACATCTCGTCGTGAAAGGGACCCACGTCGTAGCCCGTGAATTTCATTTGCAGCCCCTGATTAACAATATTGTTATTTCACGTCTAGAGATGGCCGAATCGGCCCTTCTTGTCAATGGATGAACCTGGGCGCGGCAAGAGGGCCGCCGAAACGGAAAAGGCCCCGTCCAGTGAAGGACAGGGCCAGAAGGTTGATCCGATTGAGCTTTATGTAGTTTCGCGAGGGATGTTTCGGCCAATACAGTAGAGCGTATGGTTAACCCATGTTGTGTTGTGCCGTGGCTGCTTATGAGCCTGTGGCCTTGTGTGCTCTACTTCATGAAATGCTGTTCATCTTCTGTCTGACCCAATGGCATCGCCTCCGTTGAGGTTGAACCAACAGTCACCTGAACACGGCCTACATATATGCTCGAGCTCAAAAGTTGTCTAGAGGGAATCGTGGGCGGATCGCGATGGTAATGTTTTCCACGCTGCCGCCCGGCTCAGGTGGCGCAGGATTCCCCGCAGTAATTCCTGACGAATTGCCCGATCTGCGTGGAGAGGTGCACGCACTCCCTGCCCTCGGCGCAGTTCTTGGCGTCCTTGTGCTCGATGTAGGTGTCGAGCCTGTGGCCCCCGCGGGAGATCTCCACCACCCAGGCGTTCTTGGCGGTGTCGTCCCTCACGGCGAGGGACATGTTGTAGCGGTCGAATTCGGGGTAGAAGGCCTTGATCCTTTCGGCAAGGATGTCCGCTGTCACGTGCATGCCGCACCTCCTGGAACAGAATTGAGGCCTATGTAGCACCCCACGACGTTTTTGGGCAAGCGCGGCGGCCCGGGGCCGGCGTCAGCCTCCCCGCGCGCCCTGGATCAGGATGCGCAGGCCGGCCAGGGCAAGGGCCACGGCCAGGCTTTTCATGATCCAGGAGGAGTTGACGCGGCGCGAGAGGTGCGCGCCCATCTGCGCACCGGCCAGCACGCCGATGGCCAGGTAGATGGTGCGGTGCGCGCCGTGGTGGAAGGCCCCGGTGAACACGTGGGTCAGGGTGCCCGCCAGGGTCATGCAGGCCAGCACGAAGTGGGAGGTGGCCGTGGCCACGTGCACGGGGAAACCCAGCACGTAGACCATCGCGGGCACGTGGATGATGCCCCCGCCGATGCCCAGCAGGCTGGAGAGGAAGCCCACGCCCACGCTGATGCGCAGGCCCGTCTTCATGTTGAAGCAGTAGTCGTAGGCCTCGCCGGAGCTGTCCACCAGGTGCCTGTGGGCCGCGCCCGGCGGGCAGTCGCCCTCCCCCCTGTTCTCCAACCGGCGGCGAAGCAGCAGGTAGAGCGCCCCGGCCACCAGCAGCGCCCCGAACAGAACGTCGAAGGCCCTGCGCGGAAACACGTGGGTGGAGAGCGCCCCCAGCACGGCCCCGGGCGTTGCCGCCAGGGCGAAACGCCAGCCCGAGGCGTAGTCCACGCGCTTCATCATGGCGTAAGCCTCGGTGCCGGAGGCCGCGTTGGCGAAGATCACGGCCAGGGAGATGGCCGTGAGCAGGGCCGGGTCGTCATGGGGGAAGAGCATCAGCAGCACGGGCATGAGGATGAAGCCCCCGCCAGCGCCTATGAGCGTCCCGAAGGCCCCGGTGCCCAGGCCCAGGGCGATGAAGCCCAGGGCCGTCAACAGGTCGTGCTCAGGCATCTCCGCCCCCCTCGGAGCTTTGCGACCGACCTTCCGGCTGGGCTGGAGCCGTGGCCGGAACCGGCCTCCTGGCCCAGACGTTGACCTGCACGTCCATGGTCCGGCCGCCCCCGCCGCTGACGTAGGGTTCGCCCCCCGGCCAGACGTTCTCCAGGTAGTAGCGGAAGCCGCCCTCGGCCAGCAGGGCCAGCACGGCGTGCAGGTTCTGGGGCAGGTGCCGCCAGCAGTGGCACTCCACGAAGGCGAAGCCCACCTTGCCCAGTTGGCCCGCGCAGTCCGCCAGCACCTCGGCCTCCGCGCCCTCGATGTCCATTTTCAGGAAGTCCACCCGACCGAGGCGCTCCAGCACCCCGCGCAGGCGCACGGACTCGACCCTCAGCCCTTGCCCCACCCCGAGCACGGAGCCGCCCTCCGCGCCCTCGGGCACGAAGTCGACGCCGTCGCCGTGCACCCACACCGCCTTGCGGACCACGGGCACGTGGGCCAGGCCGTTGGCGGCCAGGTTGCGCTCCAGGTAGCCCGCGATGCGCGGATCGGCCTCGAAGAGCAGCAGCTTGGCCTCGGGGTGGCGGGCGGCCAGATGCAGGGCGCTCACCCCGATGTTGGCCCCGCAATCGATGATGACGGGGTCGCGCCGTGAGCAGGGGAAGTCGTAGACGCTGTGCACCACGATCTCGTTGAGCTGGTAGAGGCAGCTCAGGGCGTCGGGGGTCTCCAGGGTCCAGCCCATGTAGCGGATGCGCGCGGGCTTGCCGCGGGGGTGGTCCTTGTAGGCGTCGTAGAGGCGCTCCAGTTCGGCGCGGTACGTGGAGGTCATCATGAGCTCCGCTGTGCGTCTGCGGTTGCCGCGGGCTCCTGGATGGAGGACCGCCATACGTCCAGGTACGTCATGGCCCCCGCCCGCGTCCAGCCAGATGTTCCGTACGGCCGCTCCTCACTGGGGGCGCGTAAAACGAAGCGGCCCCGGACCATGAGGTCCGGGGCCGTTTTCATATATCTCGGAGCGCGTCATCGCCTGCGGGCGTCCCCGCGGCCGCTCCGGCGCTATTCGTTGCCGGCGGCGTGCAGGCGGGCCAGCTCCTGGGCGCGGCCCTTGGCCACCACGGCGCGGTAGGTGCTCACGTCGATGAGCTGCAGGGCCTGGTTGGGGCAGGCCTCGACACAGGCGCAGACTTCCTTGCCGTTGCCGGCGCGCCAGGCTTCGCACAGGTCGCACTTCTTGGCGGAGCCGCGGTTGGTCTTGCTGGAGCCGGGGACTTCGCCCTCGACACCCACTTCGATGGCGCCGAAGGGGCAGGCCATCACGCACATCTTGCAGCCCACGCACAGCGACTCGCTGATGCGGACCATGCCGTCTTCCTGGCGGATGGCGCCGAAGGGGCAGGCGTGGGCGCAGGGGGCGTCCTCGCACTGGCGGCACTGAAGGGGGTACTTGTACTTGTCCACCTTCACCACCTTGATGCGGGAGATGACGGGGATACCCTTCTTGCGGGCTTCCTTGGCGGGCATATTGATGTGCGCGCTGACACAGGCGCTTTCACATTTCTTGCACCCGATGCATTTGTCGGGGTTGGCGAAAACGACGGAATTCTCGGATTGCTTTGCCATGGCTATGCTTCCTGGTTTGGACGTTCGACCTCAATGCTTTTGACAAAGAGTTCACGCCCTGTTTCGAGCGTGACGAAGGAGTTCGTACAATCGGGGCATCTCAGGAGCCTTCCGGCCTTGCGTGCCGTCCCCCCGCAGGAGGTGCACCTTCCGGTGGCGGGCTTCCTTTCGACCACCATCCGCGCGCCGTGCGCCAGGGTCCCTTCGGAGAGCATCTCGAAACACGAGCGAAGGGTTTCCTCCTCGACGCAGGCCAGCTCGCCGATGCACATGTCCACCTGGACGATCCTTCCGCCCTGCCCTTTCCTGGCCGTATCTTCGGCTATGGCGATGATGCTCGAGGCCAGGGAAGATTCATGCATTGCTTCGGTCTCCAGGTATCCCACGCTCGGCGTGGCTGCTCTTGAGAAAGCTTTTACAGGAGCACGCGGGGCAAGACTGTCAGCCGCGCGACAAATGGCATTATTTTCACATTCTCCACGCATTGAATCTTGCTGGGCAGCGTTCCTCCGGCGGAGCCCTTTCTCCTTGCTGGATTTAAATCTAATGATTCAAGTCTTTTGCAATATTCACTCGAAACAGAGCCAGCCCTCCGCGCTCAGGCTCGCAGCACCGAAAATATGACCTTTCCCTGAACCAACGAAAAAGCCGCCCCGGAGGGCGGCTTTCGTTGTCTGCTGCGGGATGGCCGCGATCAGCGCTCGGTGCAGCTGATGCAGGGGTCGATGCTGTTGACGATGAGCGGGATGTCCGCCACCTGACAGCCCGTCATCATGGTCTGGAGCGCTTCCCAGTTCATGTAGGTGGGCACGCGCCACTTCAGGCGGTGGGGGGTGTCGCTGCCGTCGGAGCGCAGGTAGTAGAACAGCTCGCCGCGCGGGGCCTCGGAGCGGGCCACGGCCTCGCCCTCGGGGATCTCCACGAACCGCTCCAGCTCGATGGGGCCTTCGGGCATCTGCTCCAGGCACTGCTCGATGAGGCTCACGGAGTCCACGGCCTCGCGCAGGCGCACCAGCGCGCGGGAGTGCACGTCGCCCTTGGTGTCCCACTGCACGTCGAAGTTGAGTTCCTTGTAGGTGCAGTAGGGGGTCTTCTTGCGCACGTCGTAAGCTATCCCGGAGGCCCGGGCGACCGGGCCGACCACGCCGTAGCGGCGGGCGTCGGCCTCGGGCAGCACGCCCACGCCGGTGGTGCGCTTCAGGATCAGGGGATCGGTGGTGTAGATCCCGTAGATCTCCTCAAGATGGGGCTTGAGCTCTTCGAGCTTGCCCCGGATGAAGGCGTTCATCTCGGCGTCGATGTCGTAACGCACGCCGCCGATGGTGCAGGCGCCCAGGTTCATGCGGTTGCCGTACACGCCTTCCTTAACGTCCTGCATGATCTCGCGCACTTCCATGGCGTGCATGAACAGCGAGTCGAAACCGACCAGGTGGGCCATGATGCCCACGTTGAACAGGTGGGAGGCGATGCGCTTCACTTCGTCCGCGATGACGCGCAGGTACTGGGCGCGCTCGGGCACCATGATGCCGGCCAGGTTCTCCACGGCCATGCAGTAGGTGGAGGGGTGGCTGTTGGAGCACAGCGAGCAGACGCGCTCGGTGAGCACCACGTTCTGCAGGTAGTTGCGCTGCATGGCCAGGGACTCCATGCCGCGGTGCACGTGCCCGGCAGAGAGGCCGAGCGACTCGACGGTTTCGCCCTTGACCTTGATGTCGAAGTACATGGGCTCTTCCAGGGCCACGTGCAGCGGCCCGATGGGCAAGGTATATGTGCCGGACATTATTGAGCTCCTTTGGCCCAGTCGGGCATCTCGGTGCCAGCGTAGACCTTTTCCCACAGGGTCTTGGTGCAGGCGCCGTTCATCATGGTGGAGAGCGGGACCAGGCGGTCCAGGGCGCCCTGCTCCACGTTGGCGTCCAGGAAGAGGCGCACCGGGTTGGGATGGCCGGTGACCTTGATGTCGTAGAGCTCCATGAACTCGCGCTCGTGCCAGTCGGCGTTCTGGAACCAGCGGGTGATGGAGGGGATGGTGTCCTCGTCGGTGGGCAGGGACGCCGTCACGGTGACCACTGTGCCGTCCAGGTCGAAGTGGTAGGCGATCTCGCGGCCGGGGTAGTTGGCGTACTTGTCCACCCTGTAGGCGGTGATGACCATGAGCCGTGCGCTGACGCCCGCCAGGGCGGCGGCGGCGCGGGCCAGGCCGTCGTTGTCGGCCAGGCGCACCCAGCCGAAGGAGTTGCCGTTCAGGTCCTTGTTCCAGAAGACGCTGTCGGGCCCGAGAGCTTTGGTCAAAGCGCTCTCAAGAGCCTGCTTGGCGATTTCGTTCATCTCGCTTCCTCCACCCGGATGACCTTCCGCGAGGCGGCGTGGTTGGCCAGGGTTTCGCGCTTGCATTTGGGGCAAAGCATGAAGCGCTCGGGGTAGCGGGCGCCCAGCTTCTCGACGATGGCGGCGGGCCGGGGCTGGATGGTGGCGCCGCATTCGGCGCACTGGCCCAGCTTCACGAACTTGGTCTCCGCGAAGGAGTACATGTCCTCGCCCTTGTGGGAGAGGTGCCAGTCGTTGGTCATGCGGATGGCCTTGGTGGGGCAGTAGTGGGCGCAGAGGCCGCAATAGGTGCAGCTGTTGTGCCACACGCGGAACTCCATGCCCGAGCCGTCCTCCGCCGCGCGGAACTGGATGGCTCCGGCCGCGCAGACGTGGCGGCAGATGCCGCAGAGGATGCACTGCTCCGCGTCCAGCTCCGCGCGGCCCCTGAAACGGGCCGGGGTGTAGGTGGGCGCGAAGGGGAAGGGGTCCGTGCTGGGGCCCTGCCGCAGGTTGCGGGCGAGTACTTTCAGGAACGGGAGCATGTGCCCTCCTCCAGGCGCTTGCGCCAGATTTCCAGGGCCAGGGCCACGCCCTCGATGATGGCATGAGGCCGGGGGGGGCAGCCGGGAACCACCACGTCGATGGGGATGTACTGGTCGATGGGGGAGTTGACGGTGTAGCTGTCGCGGTACACGCCGCCCGAGACGGGGCAGGCGCCGCAGGCCAGGGTGACCTTGGGGTGCGGGATCTCGTCGTACACGCGCAGCACCTTGTCGCGCACGCGGGAGGTCAGCGGCCCGGAGATGAGCACGATGTCCGCGTGGCGGGGGCTTCCGCAGTATTTGCAGCCCAGGCGCTCCACGTCGTAGCGCGGGATGAGGGCGACGGTGGCCAGCTCCACGTCGCAGCCGTTGCACGAGCCGGCGTTGAGCCGGTAGAGCCAGGGCGAGCGGGGAGCGATCTTGTTTATGAACTTGTTGAGCATGCTATCCTCTCTCGTCTAGCGCAGCATGTAGGCCAGACCCAGGCTCGCGAGCGCCAGGGGCGAGGTGTATTTCACGAAGAAGGTGAAGCCCTGCTCCAGGCGCAGGCGGCCGGTGGAGGCCCGGAACACGGTCACGGCCACCAGCATCAGCGCCAGGCACTTGAACAGGTGCCACACCAGGTTCACCAGCACGTTGCCGCCCAGCCCGTTGGGCATGAACAGCGCGACGACCAGTTCCACCACCACGACCAGCTTCACGGCGCTCATCAGCTGGAACATGGCCAGCAGCGGGCCGGAGTATTCCAGCAGCGGCCCTTCGATAACCTCGGGCTCGGCCTCGGGGATGTCGAACAGGCCCGCGCCCATGGTTCCGGGGATGAAGAGGAGCATGGCGATGAAGGCGGGCAGCATGATCGGGTCGAAGATCATGGGGCCGTGGGCCATCTGGTAGTTGATGATGCTGTCCAGGGCGAACATGCTGCCGCCCGTGCCGCCCACGCGCACCGCCACCGCCAGGAAGGAGGCGATCAGCGGCATCTCGTAGGCGAACATCACCACCATCTCGCGGGAGAAGCCCAGCGCGCCGTAGGGCGAGCTGGAGGCCGAACCCGCGATCATCAGGGCCATGGCCGGCAGGGGCAGCAGGTACAGAAGCACCAGCAGGTCCTTCATGCCGGTGACGCCGTTCCAGACGCCGCCGATGGGCATGACCGCCGCGGTGAGCAGCACGCCCGAGAGGCCCAGCACCGGGGCCAGCTTGAAGGCCAGCTCGTTGGCGGTGTGGGGGATGAGGGTTTCCTTGACGGTCAGCTTGAGCACGTCCAGCGCGGGCTGGTACAGCGGCGGGCCGACCCGGCGCTGCAGGCGCGCCACGGCCTTACGGTCGACGCCCTTGAGCATCAGCCCGGCGGCCAGCGCGAACAGGCCGCCCGGGAAGATGAGCATGGCGAATGTTGCTTCGAAGAAACTAGTCATGGCCTCCTCCAACGCGCTTGGGAGTGAAGTAACCCCGACTCATGCGCGCCAAGAGCTCAAGGGGCGCGGCGTACAGGTTGGACGCCGCAACGTTGGTCTGCTGGGTCGTCACGCTGGTCTCGCCGCAGAGGTGGATGGCGGTGCGGCGCACGGTGCGCGTGGCGTACCGGGCGATCATCCACACCGAACCGCCGGACAGGACGATCATGAAGCTCAGCAGGGTCATGTCGGAGGCGCCGGGGCCGGAGAGGATGCCGGAGAGGCCGACGTCCAGGGGCGCGATTCCGAGGCTCTGCTGAATGGAAGCGATGGGGATCAGGGCGATGCCGGGGAACACACCCGTGAGGATGCACAGCCCGGCAAGCACCATTATGGGAGCTCGCATCGCCAGCCCCACTTCGTGTGCATGCGCGGCCTTGGGCGAGAGCTGACCGAAGAAGGCCGAATGCATGAACTTGAGGAAGTAGGCCAAGGTGATGACACTCGAGAGAATGGCGATGATGGCCAGAGTCATCTCGCCCTGATCGATGAGCGCGTAGTAGATGGTCAGCTTGGAGCTGAAGCCGTTGAACGGGGGCATGCCGGCCACCGAGAACAGCGCCACCGCGAAGCACATCAGCGTCATGGGCATTTTGCGCCCGATGCCGCCGAGCTCCTCCAGGCTGTGGGCGTGCGTGGCGAACATCAGCGCGCCGGCGCAGAGGAACGCCAGGTTCTTGAAGAGCATGTGGTTGAAGAAGTGCAGCATGCCGCCGGTGACGCCGAGCGGCGTGCCGAGGCAGATGGCCATCACGATGTAACCCAGCTGGCTGACCGTGGAGTAGATGAGCATCTCCTTGATGCCGGTCTGCAAGAGGGCCTGAATGGCCGCGTAGATGATGGTGATGCCGCCGATCCACGCGCCCACGTACATGGCGGTGTCCAGGGCGGCCGCGCCGTCCACGTTCACGCCTCCGGCCAGGCCCCAGCGCAGGAAGAGCAGTCCGAAGGGAGCGCTCTTCAGCAGCATGGAGGAGATGTAGCCGGAAACAGGGGTGGGCGCGGTGGGCGGGTGCATCTGCCAGTCGATGCGGATGGGCAGCATGGCCGCCTTCATCAGCATGCCCAGGCCGATCAGGCACACGCCGGTCATCCAGGCGGCGGGGGGCAGGGTCTTCAGCGCCAGGGCAACCTGCTCGAAGCCGTAGCCGCCGGCGGCCCGGCCGACCAGCAGCACGCCCAGGAACAGGAAGGAGGCTCCGGCCACGTTGAACAGGAAGTACTTGGTGCCTTCCTTGAGCGCGGCGGGGCTCTCCTCGTGGATGATGGCCAGGAACAGCGGCCAGGAGCTCATGATCTCCCAGAAGCAGAAGAAGGCCAGGAAGCCGGTGGCGGTGCCCATGCCCACCAGGCCCGCGATCATGGTCAGGAACACGGCGTAGAAGCGCCACTGCGTGTGGCTGTGGCTCATGTAGCCGGTGGAGTAGTACATGTTGCACGCGCCGGTGAGCAGCACCAGCAGCGCGAAGGCGAACTGCAGGCTGCCCCAGCCGCCGGACTGGGCCAGCAGCACGATAGCGGCCAGCACCAGGCTCGCCGTGGCGGCCAGGCCCGCGCGCTTCATGTCGGCGCGCAGCACGATGGCGGCCACCGCGCCCAGCAGGGGCAGGATCACGGGCAGCGCCCAGGTGACGGTCAGGTCGGGCAGCGCGGCGTGGGCTCCGGGGAACAGGGCGTCGGCCGCGGGGGTGACCAGGGAGAGCCAGGTATGGGGGAAGAGGCCGCCCAGCACGGTGACGGCGGCCAGCGCGCCCACGCCCAGGCGCATGGTCATGGGGGTCTCGAGCACATGGGCGCCCTTGTAGGGGGTGAAGAACAGCACCTTTATCAGGCGGCCGTAGTACACGCAGCCGACCAGGCTGCCCGCCAGGACCAGCACGGCGATCCAGGCGCTGCCGGCCTCCAGGGCCGCGTGCAGCATCAGGAACTTGCTGTAGAAGCCGTTGAACGGGGGCAGGCCCATGATGGCCACCAGGCCCAGGGCCATGCAGGCCCCGGTGAAGGGCATGGCCCGGCCGATGCCCGCCAGGGCGTCGATGCGCTGGGTTCCGGCGCGCATGATGAGGCCGCCGGCGGCGAGGAAGAGGAGGTCCTTCATCACGGCGTGGTTCACCACGTGGCCCAGCGCGCCCGTGGTGGCGGCCCAGGTGCCCAGGGAGAGCACCAGGGCGATCTCGCCGATCTGGGCCAGGGTGGAGTAGGCCAGCATCCGTTTGATGTCGGACTGGATCAGGGCCATGACCTCGCCCAGCACGAAGGTGCAGGCGGCCAGCAGGGTCAGCAGGAAGGGCAGGCCGTAGGCCGAGGTGCCCGCCAGGGAGCCCTGGAAGAGCATCGGCAGCACCAGGGCCATGCCGAAAACGCCCGCCTTGGTCAGAAGGCCGGAGAGGGGCGCGGAGATGGAGGAAGGAGCGACAGGGTGGGCAACCGGCAGCCAGGAGTGCAGGGGGAAAAGGCCCGCCTTGACCGCGAAGCCGCCCAGGAGCAGCAGCGCGACGCCCGCGACAGCGGCGGGGCCCATGGCCTGCGCGGCCTGCGCGGCGTCCATGAGCGCGCCGTGGGGCGCGGCGGAGACCAGGGCCATCAGGCCCACCTGCATGGCGTAGGCGCCGCTGACGCACATGATGAAGTAGCGCGCGCCAGCCTTGAGGGCCTCTTCGGAGCGTTTGTGCACCACCAGCATGTAGGAGCTGAAGGTCATCAGTTCCCAGGAGACGTAGAACCCGCCGGCGTCCTTGGCCGAAGCCAGGCCCACCAGCGTGCCCACCATCATGAACAGGAACAGGAAGTAACGGTCGGAGCCGGGCTTCTCGCCCACGTAGCCCAGGGAGTAGACGATGATGACGCCGCCCACCAGCGCGTAGAGCGTGGTGAACATGTTCTGCAGCGGAGCCAGGCCCGGGGTGAACCAGGCGGCCGCCACGGTGGCGGCCGCGACGGCCAGCACCAGGGCGGAGCGCCAGGCGGGCATCAGGCGGCCCACGGCGTAGACAGCGAAGCCGCCCAGGTAGGGCACCAGCACCTGCAGGGGCCAGGAGCCTTCCAATTCGGCCACGGCCGGGATGTCGGCCAGGCCCAGGATGCCCGCGGCGCTGGAGGCCGCCATGTGGATCAGCCCGTGGGGGAACAGGCAGGCCAGCACCGAGGCGGCCATGAGCGCCCAGCTGACCGGGTCGGCCTTGGCGGCGCCTTCGGCCTTGGGGCCGGCCTTCTCCAGGCAGACGGCCTGGAAGAGGCGCACGGTGTACACGGCGGCGATGGCGCTGGAGAAGGCCATGGCCAGGGCGGTGAGCATGTGCCCGCCGTCCACGGCCGCGAAGAGCACCAGGGGTTTGCCCGCGGGGGCGGTTACGGGCGAGATGCCCAGGGCGCAGAACATGGCGAAGCCCATCATCACGGAGAGGGTCTCGCGCCCCTGTCCGGCGCCGCGCAGGGTTTCCAGGTTCCAGCCGCCAGCGCCAACGGCCAGCCGCCTGAGCGACGTGTACCAGAGGGCGCGGATGAGGGCCTGGTAGCCTATATGAAGAAACGCACCTGTAAGTCCGTTGAACGAGCCAAGACTCAAGCCTATAAGCACATAGCCTGTCTGGGCCAGCGCCGAGAAGGCCATGAGTCGTTTTGGTTCGCCCAAGGACCGTAACGCCTTGACCTCGCTGCCAACCAGCAGCGCGGCCCCGACGAGTAGTCCGAGGGAAGTGGCAAGTTGCATGTCATCCTCCTTTTGCTCGTCCCTATCCGAGAGGGGGGTCTATTTCTGTCGTCCAGCCGACGATTGTGAATCTTTTCTCACTCTGCGCAGGGCAGCGCGGTGAGCCGCAGTTCTTCCATGTCCGTGATGAGGTATTCGCCACGGGCAAGCTTCTTCATGATGCCGTTCTTTTCCATGGCGGATATGAGGGAGGAGACCGTCTGGCGGGATGAGCCGACGATCTTGGCGATGTTGTCCACAGTGAGGCCGACGTGCAGGCGCATGCCGTCCGTGCTGTTTTCACCGCGCAACAGGGCCTCTTCGTAGAAGAAGGCCGCGACGCGCTTGTCGATGTCGTGGAAGTAGAGACGTTCGATGATGCTCAGGGCCCCGGTGAGGATGTCACCCAGGGACATGAGCAGGGGAAGCATGAATTCCTGGCGTTCCATGGCGGCCTTGAAGAATTTGAAGACCGGACACGCCAGTATGGTGGTATCCTCCAGCGCCTCTACATACGCGCGGGAGTGTGTGCTGAATATATCGCCGGGGCCGAGCATGGACAGGGAGAGCTCCTTGCCCTCCAGGCCCATGTACATTCTCAGTTTTCCTGTTTTAACGATGCATACGAGGTCTTCCTTGTGGTATGGCATGAACAGCAGGTGCCTTTTGCGGTAGCTGCGTTCGTGCAGGGCGTCCAGAATGACCTTGTTTTCTTCCTTGTATATGATTTCCAGCAGGTTCCTGCCGGAAGATCTGAGGCGGCTTCCCATACATGTCCCTTCGCACTGGGCGAACGGCGGGCAAAAAAAAGGCCGCACCCGAGTCCGAAGGCGGATGCTTCGGCTCTTGAATCGGGTGGGCGGAGTGGGAGAGCGGTCCCTCCGCTATGTATAAACGCCGCAATGGGCGTACACAGCCAGTAATCATTGCAATGCCCGCGAGTCCGTCCTGCTGCGTGCGGCAGCGTTCAGAGCGCGTTTATTATTACGTCCGGAGCCACTTGGGTTGGTTTCCGGCCGATATGACGGACGCCGGGCGGACATTCTGGGTCGGCCGGTCGGCTGCGCGGCGGCAAGGTGAGCTCCTTGCGTGCGCCTGCGCTGCCGGGGTTGGGTATGTCGCGCGGCTGTCGGAATTGTGAGAGCTGCCGCAGGCGACATGGGTCCGGCCGGAATGAACGGACGGCGTGCGTCTTTCGAAAAGCCTTAATCAAACGCGGCGGTTTCGTCCAGCTTCATCGCGTCCCGCAGCATAAATTCATACCGCCACAGTATGCTATCCAGGGCCCAACCGCCCGGAATCACGCACAAGAAATTGTCGCCACCCCGACATGTCGCCCCCGCGACAGATACCGCACCAGTTTCCGTCAGCCGGGCGGCACACCCTGCCCGCCCGCCCGGAAACAGCCCGCTTCACGAAATATTTCAGCCTAATCCGTCTTCCGGGCGGCCAAGAGGCCCTAATAGCGCATGACAAAAACCGTTTCTTGACATATCCCGACTCGGGTTCACTTTGAAAGAAACTCCTAACCATCGGCGCTAGGCGCTCGCTCGATCCTGCCTCCGGCAGTGTCTCTGACAGGACCGCATATGAGCCTTCCCGGTTTTTACATTGACGATCTCCACATCCCCGTGCCCATCATCCAGGGAGGCATGGGGGTAGGCATTTCCTTGTCGGGCCTCGCCGCAGCCGTTGCGGCCGAGGGCGGCGTGGGGGTCATTTCCGCGGCCATGATCGGCTTCAAGGAGCCCGACGTCCGCACCAACCACACCGAAGCGAACCTTCGGGCCCTGCGCCGCGAGATACGCCGCGCCCGCGAGCTCACGACCGGCGTCATCGGCGTGAACATCCTGGCATCCCTCACGGACTTCGAGGCCATGGCCTCCTGCGCCATGGACGAGGGCGTGGACCTCATCATCTCCGGCGGCGGCCTGCCCCGCACCCTGCCCGGGCTGGTGAAGCCGGGGCAGAAGACCAAGCTGATCCCGGTGGTCTCCTCAGGGCGCGCGGCCGAGCTCCTGGCCCGCATGTGGATCACGCGTTACAACCGCGTGCCCGACGCCTTCGTGGTGGAGGGCCCCCTGGCGGGCGGCCACCTGGGCTTCAAGCGAAGCGCTCTGGACGCCCCCGAATCGCGCCTTGAGGTGCTGGTGAAGGACGTGGTGGAGGTCGCCAAGAAGCTCAAGGAGACCCACGGGCGCGACGTGCCCGTGATCGCCGCGGGCGGCATCTACACCCACCAGGACATCCTGGACATGCTGGCCATCGGGGCCTCGGGCGTGCAGCTCGGCACCCGCTTCGTGGCCACTCACGAGTGCGACGCGGACCTGCGCTTCAAGCGGGCCTACGTGGACTCTACCCAGGACGACATACAGATCATCGACAGCCCCCTGGGCCTGCCCGGCCGGGCCATCGTCAGCCCCTTCCTGCGCAACGTCAGCGAGGGGCACACCGCGCCCATCTCCTGTTATTGCAAGTGCATGGCCTCATGCGGGGTCGAACAGGCGCCCTACTGCATCAGCCTGGCGCTCATCAGCGCCCAGCGCGGCAACTTTAGGGCGGGCTTCGCCTTCTGCGGGGCCAACGCCTGGCGCGTAAACAAGATCGTCTCCGTGGCCGAACTCATGCACGAGCTGACGACAGGCGAGACCTCCGACTCCCCGGCGGAAGCCTAGCGCGGCTCCCTGACCGGCCCGGCGGCCGGGAACACTCCCCAAAAAAACAAGACGGGGCGGCGCAATGCCGCCCCGTTTCGTTTCCGGAGGGCATTGGCCGCCCCGGCGTCTCGTCTCAGACGCCGGGGCGGGGCCACCACACCCCGCCCTTCCCGGCAGATTCCCGCCCGAGCGGGCCCGGCCCCCTGGCGGGCCGGACCCTCCGAGCGCTTGCTCCGTGCGCGCACGGATCAGACGTCGTGCACCTCGAGGTAGACCAGGGTCTGGTTGAGCAACTGGTAGGCGATCTCGCCGAAGGTGATGGGGCCCACGAAGGGGTCCGTCTTCTTGCCCTCCAGACCAGAGTAGAGGTAGTTCAGGATGCAGTTGCAGGAGAACACCACCCTGTCCTCGGAGAGCTGGCACTTGTTCTCCAGGCAGGCCTTGAAGGCCTCGCCGTAGTCGGCCACGGGCTTGGCGTGCTTGTAGCGGATGCCGGTGAACACGGGGGCGTAGAACTTCACCTCGCCCTCCACCTCGTCGATGCCCTGGAAGCTGATGTTCACCAGGGCTCCGTAATAGTCCGCCACCAGGGGCAGCCTGGTATCCAGCTTGTTCTTCACGATGTAGGCCGCGAAGTTGCGCTTCTCGCCGTTGACCAGCACTTCCTTGGCCGAGAACCCGTCCGCCGGGAAGGTCAGGATGTCGCCCCCGCCCTGCTCGAACAGGTTGACGATGCCCACCTCGGCCACCTTGCCGGGTTTGAGGGTGGCCTGGAGCACCACGGCCCCCTCCTCCAGCGCGTTGCCGGTCACGCCGTTGAAGACCTTGGGCGTCACCTTGCCCAGATCGTCCAGGTGCACGCCCGAGATCCAGCCGATGAGCGGGCGCACGCCGAAATCCTTGTAGTTGGGGGCGTTGAGCGCGAAGGACAGGTGGGCCTTGCTCAAGGCCGGGATGATGACCACGCTGAAGCCTTCCTGCGGCCCCTCGGCGTAGACCTTGGCCAAGCCGTTGGCGTCGCGCTCCACGATCTCGACGCTCTGCGCCACGCCGGTGACGTCCGTGACGAAGATGCGGTCGCGCGTGGCCAGCCCGCCCTCGGCGTGGGAGATGAAGTACGGGATGGTCCCGCCGATCCAGTTGCCTTTGGGGAGCTGGCGCAGCACGGCCTCGTCGCCCGCCAGGAGCAGCACGTTCCCCGCCTCGATGAGCTTCGCGGTCTCCGCCACGGTCATGATGTCTTGTATCATGGCTGCCCCCTATCCAAAAATGGTGGTTAAATCTTCCTGCACGGACGGAGAACCGGCGTTCTTGGCGTAGACGTTGTACACCTGCTCGATGCATGACTTGATGTTTGCGGGAGTCGGATTCTCTTTTACTGAATGCACGAGTCTGCCCAGCAGGATTTTCGCCGCAAGAAACTTGAGCTGATAGGTTTTCTTCCCCGTTACGAGATCAGTCCATTGCGGGCGTGACATGCTTGGAACGTCCATACGCGCACTCCTTTTGGTTTGATTTCTTCAGGACGCCCACAACAGCGTGGCGCATCCTTCCGTGCAAACTGTCAGTCACGAGATAATAGTCATTTTCGATTGTCACTCGTTACCGCCAAAGAACCGTTAGATATAAGAGTCATGCCTGCGCACGCCCTGGCCTCTGGACGCACCATGCTTTGCCCAACTCCAGCGGTGCATTCTAAAGAGCAACTATCGGACCAATTAATTATGGACGTCATTTCAACATATTGAATCAAGGCGGTACGCATAGCTTCTCAATCCGGGTCCGCCCTGCGCCACCGGGGCGAGGGGGCAGGGCCCGACAGCGGGCCAGCACTGGAGGCAGTTTGGCCATTAGTCCAATGATATCAGCATGATTTTAAAAATGTTCCCATCCGACACATCTTCGTGACTGTTGGGTCAAAACGACCCATCCCCTGCCTGGACATGGGGGGCGCCGCAAAAAGAAGGCCGCCCCTCCGTCTTGGAGGGGCGGCCGATGCCGCCGGGGCGGTGAGCTCGCTGCGGGAGAGGCTTAGAGCCCGGCCTTGGCCATGTAGTCGATCAGGTCGGCCACGCGGCAGGAGTAGCCCCACTCGTTGTCGTACCAGGAGATGATCTTGGCCAGGGTGCCGTTCTGCACCGTGGTGTACTCGGCGTCCACGATGCTGGAGTGGGGGTCGCCCTTGAAGTCGGAGGAGACCAGGGGCTTCTCGCTGTAGTCCAGGATGCCGCTCAGGCGGCCGGTGGCGGCCTCCTTGAGCCTGGCGCGCAGCTCCTCGGTGGTGGTCTCGCGCTCCAGGTCCACCACGAAGTCCACCACGGAGACGGTGGGCGTGGGCACGCGCAGGCTGAAGCCGCTGAACTTGCCCTTGAGCTCCGGGATGACCAGGGCCACGGCCTGGGCCGCCCCCGTGGAGGTGGGGATGATGTTCAGGGCGGCGGCGCGGGCGCGGCGCAGGTCCTTGTGGGGCAGGTCCAGGATGCGCTGGTCGTTGGTGTAGGAGTGCACGGTGGTCATCATGCCCCGGACGATGCCGAAGCTCTCGTGCACCACCTGGGCCACGGGGGCCAGGCAGTTGGTGGTGCAGGAGGCGTTGGAGATGATGTGGTGCTTGGCAGGGTCGTAGGCGTGCTCGTTGACGCCCAGCACGATGGTGATGTCCTCCTGCTTGGCCGGGGAGGTGATGATGACCTTCCTGGCCCCGCAGTCGCGGTGCACCTGGGCCTGGGGGCCGGTGCGGAAGATGCCGGTGGACTCCACCACCACGTCGATGTCCAGGTCGCCCCAGGGCAGCTGCTTGGGGTCGCGCTCGGCGTAGTTGCGGATCTTCCAGTCACCCACCACCATGTTGCCGTCCACCACGGAGGCGTCCACGCTCAGGCGGCCGTAGTTGGTGTCGTAGCAGAGCAGGTGGGTGTTGGTGGCCACGTCGAAGAGGTCGTTGATGGCCACGATCTCCATGGTGTTCCTGTGTCGCTCCAGCACGGCCTTGAGCACCTGGCGGCCGATGCGGCCGAAGCCGTTGATGGCGATGCGGACTTTCTTCATGGTCGGCCCCCTTACAGGTCGTGGATGGCGTAGGTGGTTTCGGCCAGGAGCTCGTAGTCGGTCTTGAGGGCCTGGTGCAGCCTGGCGTTCTCGATGGCGATGGCGCTCAGGTTGGCGATGGCCGAGGCGAAATCCACCTCGACGGGGGTGAAGTCGCGCACTGTGTTGGAATAGACGCGCATCACGCCGATGGGCTTGGCCCCCACGGTGAGCGGCAGCACCAGCACGGAGGCGATGTCCTCCTTGCGGGCGGCCTCCGGGTACTGGAAGCGGGTGTCGCTGCGCACGTCCTTGACCTGGACGGGCCTGCCCGCCAGGACCTCCTGGTCGAGGCCGCTCTTGGCCACCTCGATGGGCCCCTTGCGCAGGTAGCCCGCCGAGAGGCCCCAGGCAGCGCTGGCCAGCAGGGTCAGGCCCTTGCGGTCCAGCAGGCGGATGGTGCAGGCCTTGGCCTCCAGGGCCTTGGCGGTCTGCTCCACGATGCCCGCGAGCACCGTGGCCGGCTCCAGGCTGGAGTTGATGACCTTGGCCACTTCGTACAGCGTGCGGTAGAATGTGCATTCCTTTTCGCTCATGCCGTTTCCTCCAGGCGATGTAGTCGGCGCCGCTTTCCGGGACGGGCCGTTCGGATTCCGTCTCCCCTATGCCTGAAGCAGCATACGCAGGCAAACACTTCCATCGTGAGCCAGGCTTCGAATACCCGGAGCCGAACCACTCCGGGCCGCGCTGGGCCTCGCTCCCGCCCCATTCGTAACATTTGGAAGTCGTTCGCATTAATTTCCCATGTCGGGGGAACGGCCCGCCAAGGCAAGCCCAAGGGCCGCCTCTTGCGCCCGCCTCCGCTTGACAAGCGGGCCGCTTGCGTTGATTGAACGCGATATCGGCACGTTAGCCCCAACAGTCGGCCGGAAAGGAACGCATGGACTCAAACATGAGCCGCATCGGCGGCCGGCTCCTCTTCGACAAGAAAGACTATGCCCTGCTGGGCATCGTGGCCGACGTGCTGGGCCGCGAGGCCTACTCCGGCTTCAAGCACCTGCTCACCCACTACCTGCACCCACGGGGCATCAAGGAGCTGGCGGCCTCCCAGGCCTTGCGCATGGCCTACGCCGCGGCCAACCTGCTGGGCTCGCTGGAGATCGGCAAGGCGCACGACCGCATCGTGGCCCTGCGCGCCCTGCACGACGAGGTGATGAACGCCTCCGTGACCTACCTGCGCCGCAACACCGCCCGCGTGCTCATGCAGGTCATGAAGGAGCTGGTGCGCGAGCGCGACCCCCAGCGCCAGCTCGAACTGGCCCACGACTTCCGCATGGCCGCCACGGGCAAGGCCCGCATCATCGCCCGGCTGCTCAAGCGCTACCACCTGCTGCTCATGCCCGAGGACTGGGTGCAGCTCTGCTTCGACAACCACGTCCACGACGCCAACACCAAGGGCCGCAAGTCCGCCACGCACCTCATCATGGACGCCTGGATCAAGGGCATCCGGCACCTCACGGTGATCTACTACAACTTCGTGCAGCCCGACGTGGCCGAGGAGCTGCTGGCCGCAGCCGAGGTCATGGGCATCACCGTGCGCGTGGGCATCGAGTTCAACACCCGGCACGGCTCCCGCCAGGCCAAGATCATCTGGGTGCCGCGCGGCTTCGCGGGGCCGGGCGAGTTCGTCGACTTCCTGCGCGAGCCCGACATCGAGGCCTTCATGCAGCAGGGGCGGCAGCTCTCGCTCCTGCAGCAGGAGCAGCTGCTGGGCGTGCTGCGCGAGTTCAACGAGTCGGTCCTGCCGGACTTCAACGCCTATTTCGGCCTCGCCATGCAGCCCCTGGACGTGGAAGGGTTCTTCGCCTCCGTGGGTGCGGGCCAGCCCTCGCTGGACCACCTAGGCAAGTACGCGCACTCCGCCCTGCTGCCGCACCTGCGCAGGCGCGTGGAGGAGCTTCAGGCCGAGTACGCCTCGGCCGACGCCGAGGAGAAGCGCCACATCGAGTCCCTCGTGGAGGAGATGAACGTCCTGGACGCCGAAGCCGTCACGGACGACTACCTGGAGCAGCTCGTCTCCCCCCTGCGCCACGAGAACGGCGAGTGCGAACACCCGGCCATATACTGCCCCCTGCACACGCCCGTGAGCCTGCTGGACGCCGTGGGGGCGCTGCGCGTGGGCAACCGCTTCATCCTGAACCTCTGCGGCCTGAGCCCCGACTCCGTGCTGGAGATCCTGGCGGATTGCGGCGGGCGCATCACCCACCTGGAGGTGGTGAACCTCAAGAACGTGACCCTGGGCCTCGTGGAGGACGCCCCGGGCATCGCCAACCTGTTCCAGGTCATCAACAGCCCCAGCGCCGTCGCGCTCAAGCACTGGATCATGGCCAGGCTCGGCGCCCTGGAGGCCGAGGGCTCGCCCGAAGCCGCCGCCACGGCCGCGAACCTCTGGCGCATCCTGGAGACCGTCTCGGCCTTCCACTCCAACTACCGCAGGAGGCCCCTGCGCACCTCCATCGGCACGGACTCCACCGGGCAGTCCTGCCGGGGCTTCGGCATGGGCCTGGTGGCGGACCAGACATTGCCCCCCTCGGCCCAGGCCGAACTGCGCCGCGGCAAGCACTCCACGGGCCGGGTCATGACCGTGGGCATGACCATTGAGCCGCACCTGGTGTTCGCGCCGCGCGAAAGCTCGCACCCCTGGCTGAACGCGCTCTACGCCCTGGCCCGCAGGCGCGAGTCCCTGCGCTTCCTGGGCTACATGGCGCAGCGGGAGTTCCGCTACCGCGACTTCCACCCCGTGGAGCGGGGCGAAAGCAACATCTCCATCCTGGGCGGCACCAAGAAGGACTGCGGCAACAACCTGAGCCTCACCCCCCGGCGGGAGTCCGCCCGGCGCGGGATGCCCGGCCCGGCCTACCTGAACAACAGCCTCAAGAACGTGCTCAAGGTGCTCTGCGGCTTCATCCCCGCGTTCCTGGCCTTCCTGTTCACGAAGGACTGGTGGCTGCTCAAGTATTTCGGAGCCCTGATCTGGTTCGGCATCACCGGGGTGCGCAACGTGATCCAGTCCGTGCTGGGGGGCGGCGGGCTTTCGCGCACGCCCCTGCTCAAATGGAACGACTACGTGAGCTGGAGCAGGCTCTCCGACTCCCTGTTCTACACCGGCTTCTCAGTGCCGCTGCTGGACTTCTTCGTGAAGACGCTCCTTCTGGAGGACACCTTCGGCATCACCGTGGGCACCAACCCCACGGCGGTCTACGCCATCATGGCCTTCGTCAACGGCAGCTACATCTGCACGCACAACCTGTTCAGGGGCCTGCCCCGCTCGGCCGCGTTCTGGAACCTGCTGCGAAGCGTCCTCTCCATCCCCCTGGCCATGCTCTTCAGCGCCACGGTGGGCTGGCTGCTGACCCTGGCCGGGGAGCCGGCCGTGGCGGCCATCCTGCAGCAGTGGGCGGCGGTGATCTCCAAGCTGGCCTCGGACAGCGTGGCCGCCGTGATCGAGGGCCTGGCCGACCGGGGCAACAACATGCTCCAGCGCCTGCGCGACTACTCCTCCAAGCTGCGCCAGGTGATGGCGGTGCATGAACGCCTGGAGGTGCTCTACCCCCGGCGGGACGTGCTCCAGCTGCTGGCAGACCCCAAGCGCTTCGTGGAGGAGCTCATCCGGGACCAGCCCGAGCTGGCCAATGCCATCATCGTCAACTCCTTGGACTTCCTGTATTTCTGGATGTACCAGCCCCGGGCGCGCGGGGCCTTGGCCCGAACCCTGAGGGAGCTTGACCCGCAGACCAGGAGGATATTCATCTCCTCCCACTATGTGCTGCTGTGCAAGCGGGAGATCAGCCAGTTGTTCCTGGACGGGCTGTTGGGCAAGAACTTCTCCAAGGGCCTGGCCTTCTACCTGGAATACGCCGACGGCTACCTGGACGCCGTGCAACGCCTGGCCCAGCGCCTGGACCCGGCGGGCGCGCATGCCCAGGAACAGACCATCGGCGCGCAGGACAAGGCCGCCCGGCAGGCCTGACGCGCCCGCCCGCAGGAGAGCATCATGATCATCGACCTCGCCGCGCTCCTCCAGGAGCAGCCCATGCTGCTCTTCTTCGCCGTGCTGGCCTGCGGCTACGGCCTGAGCCGGATATCGCTGTGGCACATCCAGCTCTCGGCCCCGGTGGGGGTCATGGTGGCGGGCATGGTCTTCGGGCACCACGGCTTCCAGGCCCCGCCCATGGTCCAGGAGATCGGCTTCATCCTGTTCATCTACTCCATCGGCATCACAGCCGGGCCGCGCTTCTTCAACATCTTCCTGGCCGACGGGCCGCGTTACATGGCCCTCACCGTGACCGTGGGCCTGCTGGCCGCCGGCACGGCCTACGCCCTGGGGCACGTGTTCGGCTTCTCCGCGCCCACGGCTGCGGGCCTGATGGCGGGAACGCTCACCAGCTCCCCCACGCTGGCCGCCGCGCAGGAGGCCCTGCGCCAGGCCGACCCCAACTCCGGCCCGGCCCTGGTGCGCATGGGCTCGGCCTACCCCCTGGCCTACCTGGTGGGCCTGTTCAGCGTGCTGGGCCTGATGCGCTACGCGCCCATGCTCCTGCGGGTGGATCTGGCCCAGGAGGCCATGTCCCTCTCTCGCGAGCGGCGCTACCGCGAGGACACGCTCGACTCCCAGGAGCAGGCCTCACCCCCGCCGCAGCTGCGCGCCTTCGAGGTGCGCCGCGCCGAGGTGGCCGGGCACTCCTTCGAGAGCTCCGAGCTCTGCCGGGGCGGGCACTGCGTGCTCCAGGCCGTGAAGCGCGAGGGCGCGGTGTTCCAGCCCGAGCCGGGCATGGCCCTGGCCGAGGGCGACGTGGTGGCCCTCTCCGTGCCGGTGGACCGAGTGCCCCTCATGGCCGAGCGCATCGGCCCCGAGGTCATCGACCTGGATCTGCTCTCCGACTCCATCGACACCGTGGACATCATCATCGCCAACGACGACGCCGCCGGGCGCAGCCTGGGCGAGCTCACGGTGATCCCCCGCCAGGGCTGCACGCCCACGCGCCTGGTGCGCTCGCACATCCCCATCGCGCCCAGGCCCGAGATCGTGCTGGAAAAGGGCGACCTGCTCACCGTAGCCGGGCTGCGCCACCGCCTGGACGCGGTGGTCAAGGCCCTGGGCTTCGTGGAGCGCACCGTCATCGAGACGGACCTGATCGCCTTCGTGATCGGCGTGGCCCTGGGCCTGGGCCTGGGGGCGGTGAAGTTCAAGATGGGCGACGTGACTGTGGGGCTGGGGCAGGCCGGGGGGCTTCTGGTGATGGGCCTGATCTTCGGCTATTCGCGCTCGATCTCGCCCACGTTCGGGCGGGTGCCCCCGGCAGCCAGGTGGATCATCTCGGAGCTCGGGCTTATGTTCTTCATGGCCTGCGTGGGCCTCAAGGCGGGCCAGGGCGTGCTGGAGGCCCTCTTGACCATGGGGCCGGAGCTGCTGATAAGCGGCGCGGCCATCGCGGCGGTGAGCCTGTTCGGCGGGGTGGCCTTCGGGCGGCTCGTGCTGCGCATGAACTACGCCCTGCTCTTCGGAGCCATGGCCGGGGCCATGACCTCCACGCCGGGGCTCAAGGTGGTCACCCAGGCGGCGCGCAGCACGCTGCCCTCGCTGGGCTACGCGGGCACCTACACCCTGGCCAACGTGCTCTTGACCCTGCTGGGCGCGCTGCTGGTCAGACTGTAAGCTCGGACATCTTCTACTCCCAAGCCTGGACAGCACCATTTTGCAAGGGTTTGATGGAGTAGTTGCCATCACCCCTTGATCTATTTATTAACCGGCGAATCTTCTAAGCATCGGGGGACAGATGAGCACGGGGTTTACATCCCTAGAGTTGTGTGCTGGCGGCGGCGGCCAGGCCCTAGGCATTGAACAGGCAGGCTTCGAACACCAGGGCCTTGTGGAAATAGACTCTCGCTGTTGCGAGACTTTGCGCTTTAACCGGCCCCACTGGCAGGTCTTCGAACAAGATTTAGAGACCTTTGACGGAGCCCCCTTCAAAGGGATTGATCTTCTCGCTGGTGGTCTGCCCTGCCCCCCCTTCTCGAAAGCCGGCAAGCAACTTGGTCAGGCTGATGAACGCAATATGTTTCCTGCGGCGCTCCGGTTGATTGACCAAATTCGCCCGCGAGCGGTCATGATTGAGAATGTGCGCGGCATTCTCGATGCAATTTTTGAAGATTATCGGATCTACGTTTCAAGTAAGATTGCAAAGCTCGGATACAAAACTGACTGGCGGCTTTTGAACGCTTCTGATTACGGTGTTCCCCAACTGCGGCCCAGAGTTGTGTTTGTCGCCATACGCGAAGAGTTAGCGCATAATTTTGAGTGGCCAGTCCCGCACAAACGCAATCCCTACACGGTCGGCGAGACCTTGTATGATCTCATGGCTTCACGCGGTTGGCGTGGTGCAGGAGCTTGGCGCAACCGCGCTAATGATATTGCCCCAACTATCGTTGGTGGATCAAAAAAGCATGGCGGCCCGGACCTTGGCCCCACCCGCGCAAAAAAGGCTTGGGCGGCCCTTGGCGTTGACGGTCATGTTATAGGCAATGAGCCTCCCGCCAGTGATTTTGTGGGGATGCCGCGCCTTACCGTCCCTATGGTTGCCCGCCTCCAAGGGTTTCCAGACGAGTGGGCTTTTTCCGGGAAGAAAACGCCCGCCTACCGGCAGGTGGGGAATGCATTCCCTCCTCCTGTGGCTTGCGCTGTAGCGGCTCAAATAAAAGTATGCCTTATGGCTTCGCGAAATCGCTACTCGAGAGAAAACTTCGAAAGGAAGTTTGCTTAATGAGCGCAGACATACTTTTCATCAACGCGAGGAAGAATTTTCATTCACATCTAGCGGAGCAGGTTCTTTTTGTAGACTCGGACGGAGTGCCATCTAATGCCGACTCAAAGAACCCGGCTAGTGTAAAAATTGCTCAGATTCTAGGCAAACAGATCGGCCCATTGCAATGCAGAACAAAACTCAAAGGCCAAGTAGCAGGCAATATATTTGAACAGCTTTGCGCTGATTTTGTTGAGTCTACATTTTCACGGCTGAATCACTTAAGACCTGGGACTTGGACGGTCAGCAAGGGCTTCGGAAAGAGCATTCTTGGGATTTCTCAATTTGAACAGTATGAACATCTGGCTGCTCTTGCAGTCGCAGCCAGAGCGAATGCCCAACTGGCAGCCGCGTTGGGAAATGATTATCTTATAAAACCAGATGTCGTTATTGCCAGATACCCAGAAGACGATACCATTGTTAACAGTCGAGAGTCTCTTGTTGATGAACACATTGCCAACCTCACCAGCATACGAAAAATAAACAACACCCTTCCATTGCTGCATGCCAACATCTCATGCAAATGGACTCTTCGCAGTGATCGCTCGCAAAATGCTAGGTCAGAGGGATTGAATCTAGTACGCAACAGAAAAGGCCGTCTGCCTCACATCGCTGTTGTCACGGGAGAGCCACTCCCCAGCCGCATTGCGTCAATAGCTCTAGGAACAGGTGATATCGATTGTGTCTATCACTTTGCGTTGCCTGAGTTGATTCACGCTGTAACGACTTTGGAACTTGATGACTCTCGAGAGATGCTACAAACGATGATCGACGGCAAGCGCTTGCGAGATATTGCTGATTTGCCGCTGGATTTGATAATTTAGCCCACCATGACTGACAAG
Organism: Fundidesulfovibrio agrisoli; assembly: GCF_022808715.1. GTDB lineage: Bacteria > Desulfobacterota > Desulfovibrionia > Desulfovibrionales > Desulfovibrionaceae > Fundidesulfovibrio > Fundidesulfovibrio agrisoli. The sequence continues at coordinate 78,093 of NZ_JAKZKX010000003.1, read as the reverse complement.
ATTAGCATGGAGGCGCGAAGTGCCAACATGCGCGCCATCCACAGCAAAAACATGAAGCCGGAGATGATTGTCCGCAAGTTGGTTCACCGGCTGGGCTATCGTTTCCGGCTTCACCGCAAAGACCTTCCGGGCAAGCCCGACCTGGTGTTTCCTGGCCGCCACACTGTGATCTTTGTTCACGGCTGCTTCTGGCACCAGCACCCCAATCCAGTTTGCAAGGACGCCCGGCCTCCGAAGTCTAACACCGAATATTGGAACTCCAAGCTTGCCCGTAATCAAGACCGGGATGCGAAAAACATCGCTTCGCTTGCAGCGCAAGGTTGGCGAGTTCTTGTGATTTGGGAGTGTCAGACCAAGGATGAAATGTTCCTGGCGAGAACGTTGGTTTCGTTCCTTGGCCAACCCCGGACACACATTTAGGCTCCTCTTTCCGTCCAAAACGTGATTCTCGCGGAGCGCCCACTTACTCCGCCGGCTCCCCCGGCGGCCTGAACCCGGCCGGGTCGATTCCAAGGCGCTTGAGAATCTTCTGCACCGAGACCCTCTCCAGCCCGGAGAGCCGCGCAGCCTGGGACACGTTGCCCTTGGTGCGCTCCATGAGCCTCAGCACGTAGGCCCGGGTGAAGTCGTCCACCACCCTCTCCTTGGCTTCCACGTAGGGCGTGAGCCCCGTCGCCACGCCGCAGCCGGAGCCCGGGGCGCGCACCTGGGCGTCCAGGAGCCGCACCTGCGTCTCGGTTATCACCGGACCCGACGAAAAAACCGCAGCCCGCCTCACGAAGTTCAAGAGCTCCCGCACGTTGCCCGGCCAGTGGCGCGACCCCAGGAAGTCCAGCGCGCCGGGGGTGAACTCTTTCTCCCCGGTGTCCAGCTCGGTGCAGGTGCGCCCCAGGAAGTGCATGGCCAAGAGGCCCACGTCCTTGGGTCGTTCACGAAGCGAGGGCACCCGCACGGTGAGCACGTTGAGGCGGTAGTAGAGGTCTTCCCGGAACTCGCCGGAGGCCATGCGCGCCTCCAGGTTCAGGTTGGTTGAGGCCAGGATGCGCACGTCCACCCGGATGTTCTCGCTGCCGCCCACGGGGCGCACCTCGCGCTCCTGCAGGGCGCGCAGTAGCTTGGGCTGCACGGTGAGCGGCATGTCCCCGATCTCGTCGAGCAGCAGGCTCGAGCCGTCGGCGGCGGTGAACAGCCCCTGCCGGGCCTTGACCGCGCCGGTGAAGGCCCCGCGCACGTGCCCGAAGAGCTCGCTCTCGATGATCTGCTCTGGCACGGCCGTGCAGTTGAGGCTGACCAGCCCGGCCCGGCCCCGCCTGCTCAGGCGGTGGATGGTGCGGGCCACCAGCTCCTTGCCGGAGCCGGACTCGCCCAGGATGAGCACCGTGTAGTCGTTGGAGGCCACGGCCTCGATCTCCTCGCGAAGCTGCCGCATGGCCGGGCTTTCGCCGATGAGGCGCTGGCCGGCGGGGCCGGCGTCCACGGCGGCCTTGAGCCGCCTGTTCTCGCGGGCCAGGGCGGCGCGGTCCAGGGCCTTGGCCACGGCGCGGAAGAGCACGTCCTGGTCCACGGGCTTGGTCAGGAAGTCGTAGGCCCCGCTCTTGAGGGCCTTCACCGCCACCTCCACGCTGCCGTAGCCCGAGAGCATCACCACGGTCAGGGCGGGCTCCTGGGACAGGGCGCGCTCCAGCAGGGCGAAGCCGTCCTGGCCGGGCATGCGCACGTCGGTGAGCAGCAGGGCGCAGGGGCGCTCCTGCAGGGTTTCCAGGGCCTCCTCGGCGCTGGTGCGCACCAGCACGGGGTGTTCCGGGAAGCCCTTCTGGATCAGGCGGGCCACGCCTTTGGCGAAGTGGCTCTCGTCGTCCACCACGAGGATGGCGTCGCTGGAGATGGTCTCATGCATCGGCGATATCCTTGGATACGGGCAGGCCCACGGTGAACACCGCCCCGCCCTCGCTGCGCACCTCGATGTGCCCGCCCAGGTCCCGCACGAGGCCGTAGACCACGCAGAGGCCCAGGCCGGTGCCCTTGCCCACGCTCTTGGTGGTGAAGAATGGGTCGAAGATTCGGCCCGCGTATTCCGGCGGGATGCCCGGCCCGTTGTCGCGCACGGTGAGCAGCACCTCGGAGCCGTCCGGCCCGGTGCGCGCGCTCACCTGGATGAGCCCCGGCGCCTCCTGGCCCTGGTCCTCCAGGGCGTCCATGGCGTTGAGCATCAGGTTGGTGAGTATCTGCTCCAGGGAGGAGCTGTTGGCCCGCACCGGGGGCAGGTCCGGCGGCAGGTCCGTGACGATGGAGAGGTTGGCCCGGCTGGCCTTGCCCCGGAACACGCGGGCCAGGAACTCCACGGTGTCGGCCAGGTTGACGTCCTCCAGGGATTCGGGCTTGGGCCTGGCGAAGCGCAGCAAGTCCTCCAGCACCTTGCGGGCCTGGAGGGTGTGGCGGATGATGATGTCCAGGTCCGGGGCGTGGGGGCTCTTGCCGTCGTCCCAGAGGATGCGCGCGTAGCACAGGATCACGCCCAGGGGGTTGTTGATCTCGTGGGCCAGGCCCGCGGCCAGCATGCCCACGGCCGTGGCCTTCTCGCTCTGCTGCAGCTTGGCCAGCATGGTCTTCTCCACGGTGTTGTCGCGGGCGTAGACGATGGCCCGGCCGCTCCCGGCCAGCCCGCTCACCGGGTAGGCCCGCAGGCGCAGGGAGCGCCCGCCGGGCAGCACGGCCTCCCGCTCGGTGGAGGGCTCGCCGCCCTCCCCGGCGTCAATGGCCGCCGAGACCTGCGCTGCCAGGGCGGGCAGGCCCAGGGACTCCTCGGCCTGCTGCGAGCGGCACTCCTCCAGGAGCTTCAGGGCGCTCTCGTTGGCGTGCAGCACCTCGCCCGTGGGGCCGAGCAGGAACAGCGGGTCCGCGATGCCCTCGAAGATGGATTCCAGCACGGCCTTGCGCCTGAGCAGGCTCTCCATGGCCTCCAGGTTCTCCAGGGCCATGCCCAGCTGCCTGCCCATGGCCCCGAGCACCTCCCGCTCCTGCGGGGGCAACTGGGCCTCGGCGCCGAAGCGCAGGCACAGCGCGCCGCGAACCGCGCTGGCGGACTGCACCGGCACCATTGCCTCGCGGCCGCCGAACACGCCGTCGCCGTCCAGCAGGGGCGTGCGCATGGAGGCCTCCAGCGCGGGCATGGAGCAGTCCGACGGCCAGACGCGGGCGTTCATGGAGTAGAAGCAGACGAACCCCGCCGCCTCGGCGCCGAAACGGTTCGCGGCGGCCGCCAGGGCCTTGTCCAGCAGGGCGTTGCGGTCCTCGCCTTTGGCGAAGAGCTCCAGCACGTAGAGGAACAGTTTGACGTCGGCCTGGCGGGCCTGGGCCTCCTGGCGGGCCTCGGCGGTGCGTTCGTCCACCTTGGCCTCCAGGTTGGCGGCGTAGTCGCGCAGCTGTTCGCGGGCGTCGCGCAGGTGGTCGGCGAAGCGCTCCATGTCCTCCACCATGCCCTCGATCTCTTCGCGTCCGTCGGGCTTGGGGCGGTCCAAAGCTTGCCCCGCCTCGGCCGGGAACCTGGAGCGCATGGCCGCCGCCAGCCTGCCGATGTTCACCACCATCATCCTGTCGAAGAAGAAGTGGTTCAGGCCCATGATGAGCATGGTGCCGCAGGCGAAAAAGAGGATGAAGTTCACGATGGCCCGGTTGATGGCCCCGGCCTCGGCCTCCACGGGCATGGTGATGCTGTCCAGCCCGGCGATCTCGCCGTCCACGCGGCCGAAGCCCCTTTCGGACCCGTAGCGTTCCAGGAGCACGCGCGGGGCGTCCTCGGGCTTGCCGTGGCAGGAGAGGCAGGAGTCGTCGAAGGCCACGGGCCGGGCCATGATGAAGAACTCCTCGCCGTTCTTCCTGTAGTAGCGGCTTATCTGGGTTTCCTGCGGGTTGTCGCGGAAGTGGGCGATGAGCTCGCTCTCGCGCTCGTCGGCCCCGTATTCGGGGTTGCGGGGGTCCAGGGCCACGCGGCGGTAGATGAAGGACTCCTTGGCGGCGTTGTAGTCCGACATGACCTTGCGGGTCACGTAGGAGGTGGACATGGCCTCGATCACGAAGGAATCCGGCGGCAGCACGCCGTACATGGTGGGGCGCAGCGTCTCGCGCACGTAGGACTGGATGGCCACCACGTTGGAGAGCACGATGCTGGCCTTGTCCGAGACCTCGGTCTCCAGCAGCACGCGCAGGTAGTGGTTGAGCGACAGGCCGAACACCAGGCCGATGCCCAGCAGCACGGCCAAGAGCCGCAGGGAGAGACGGGTCTGGAGTCTGGCCTTTTTCACTCTGGACGCCACGGGGGTGAAAGGATGGAGGGCACGCGCCGACACACGAGACATAGGGCCCCGCGTGCGCGGCTGTCAACGAGGGGCGGGGCGCCGGACCCGGGGGGGCCAACCTGGCATCCGGGTCCGCCGCCCCGCTCCGGGGGCTGGTTCAGTCTTTCTGTTCGCGCACGAGGTACAGCGAGCAGGGCAGCTTGGGGATGAGCCCGGCCGCGGTATCGCGCAGCACCTCCAGCCCGCGCCGGAAGGGCTGGGCCATGACGAGCAGGTCGTACGCGCCGGAGGCCAGCTCCTTGAGGATCTCCTCGGGCACGCGCCCGGAGGCCACCTTCAGTTCGAAGTCGATGCCCCTGGTCTTCTCGCGCAGCAGTTCGGGCAGTCCGGCGGCCTCGCGCATGTCGTGCTCTGCGGCCCACTCGATGTAGCCGCCGCGCGCGTTGGAGCCGGAGAGCCAGTCGCTGCCGAGGTAGTCGTGCCAGGTGGTGTCCTGCACGAACAGGGCCGTGAGGCCCGACCCGCGTTCGGCGGCGAGCTTCACGGCCTCGTCCACGGCCCTGGCCGATTCGTCCAAAGCCAGGAGGATGCGCATTAGGGGAGCGTCCCCTTGACGTGCTCGACCACCAGCAGGCCGTTGCCCTTCTTGAAGGCCTCGCCCGGGGCCAGCTTCACGGAGAGCACCTTGCCCGGGGTCTTGGACTTGAAGGTCTCGGACACGGAGGTCTCCTGCATCTGGCCCTGCACGAACTTCTTCTTCTTGGTCTCGTAGACGTAGAGGGGCTGCCCTTCCGCGATGGTGTCGCCGACCTTGACCTTGATCTCGGTCAGCTTGCCGTCCACCGGGGCCTTGATGGTCACGGAGGGCAGGAAGAAGGCCATGTAGCAGAGCACGATCACCACGGCCAGGCCGGCGAAGCAGCAGGCGGCCACATCCTCGTGCCTGTCGGTCTTGAATACGGTGAGGGCTTTTTTCTTTTCTTCGGCGGACATGTGCTGCTCCTTCCTAGAACGAGGCTTCCTTGCCGATGAACAGCAAGATGATGACGAGAGAGAGCACCAGCTTGAGGGTGCCGGCGGCCACGCCGATCTTGAGGGGGGCGCCGCCCGCCTTCTTGATCTCGCCGAAGTCGATGTAGGCGCCCAGGCCAACCATGCCGATGCCGAAGATCCAGGCCATCCAGTCGCGCAGCATGTGCAGGGTCTCGGAGCCTTCCTTGCCGAGCATGTCGAAGGAGGAAAGCGCCGTCATGCCGAAGAAGCCCAGCACGAAGATGGGGAACTTGGACTTCAGGATGCCCCACAGGCTCATGTGCTCTTCCTGGGCTTCGCCGCGCCAGTACCAGAGCGTGATGAAGAACACCACGAACGGGATGGAGATGACGCGCACCACGTTCCAGATCTCGCCGTAGGCCACGGCGGTGCCGGGGGCGATGGCCGGGTTGAAGGAGAGGCAGGTGGCCAGCACCTGGCCGGAGTTCAGGATGCCCGTGCCGACCCAGGCGCCGAACTGGTAGTCCGAAAGTCCCAGGGCGCGGCCGATGGGCGGCGTGATGAACATGGACATGATGCCGAAGCCCAGGATGGTGGCGATGGCCAGGGCCACCTCGGCGGGCTTGGCCTTGACGCCGGGGCTGGTGGCGATGGCGGCGGAGACGCCGCACACGCCGCAGGCAGCGCCCATGACGCCCACCATGGAGCGGTCCATGCCGAGCTTCTTGCCCATCCACATCACGAAGAAGATGGTGCCGAACACGAAGGCCACGATGAGCGCGATGGCCAGTCCGCCGACCTTGGCCAGGCTCTGGATGGTGTAGAGCGAGCCCAGCATGATGACGCCGGTCTTGATGAACAGGCGGGTGGTGCGGAAGCCTTCGGCAGCCCAGCCGGGGATGCTGCCCCTGAACAGCAGGTTGCGGTAGGCCATGCCCACCAGGATGGACATGAGCACGTAGTTGAGCCCGATGGACTTGGTGATGTAGCCCTTCTGCCCGAACACGGCCACCCCGGCCAGCCAGGGCTCGACCACCTGCTTGAGCAGGTACAGCGTCACGACCATCATGGCCAGGCCGGGCACTATGGCCGCCAGTTTCCCCAGAAAACCTCTCTCTTCCATTTCGATCGACTCCTACTTTACGATCAAGACATTGCAGGCAGCCAGTTCAGCCACGCGCGAGGAGACAGAGCCCAGGAGCAGCTTCGCCGCCCCGTGCTTGCCCTGGCTCCCGACCACGATCAGCCCGGCTCCGGCTTCCGCCGCCGCTTCCACGATGGATTCCGCGGGCCGGCCGTACTTTATGACGATCCCGGCCTTGACGGAGGCCGCCTCCAGCGCCTTGGAGACCCTCTCCATGCGCCCCCTGGCCTCCGCGGCCAGGCTTCCGGCCACCACGTCGCACTCCTGCTCGGAGAGCTCCTCCGTGGAGAGGCAGAGGTCGGGCACCACGGTGACGATGGTCAGCGACCCGCCCCCGGCCGCCGCCAGCTTCGCCCCCGCTTCCAGGGCCTTGTCGGCGAGGGCCGAACCGTCGTGAGCAACAAGAACGTTCATCAACCAACCTCCACTTGCGGTTATTCCATTCGCGGGGGCCGTCAACCGGCCCCGCTCGCCGCAGCGGTGGAACCGCCGCCGGACACCCCTGGTTAGCAACCCCCGTACCAGCGACCTGCAGCTTGCAACATGCTAAAATAACGTGATTTTAATCCGCACGCATCCCAAGGGGATGCCAACGGGCGGGGCGAAAGTGCCAACGGCCGTTAGCACCTCCGGGCCATCCGGGAATGATTCACAGAAATGTTAATCTTTGCTTTTGGGCGGGTTTTCGCTACATTCGCGTCACGCAGTTACACGGGAACGATGATGCATCAGCAAGACCGCGAGCCAGCCACCGAATTGACCCTCTTCAAGGCCTTTTTCGCCTACGTTCCCATCGCGGCCTGCCTGATGGACGCAAACGACACGGCCCTCCTCGTGAATGACGCCTTCGCGCGGCTGTTCGGCTTTTCCAGGGGGGAGACCGAAGGCAGGTCGTTGCGCGGGCTCATCATACCCGAAGGCCGCGGCCGGGAGTTGGCCGCGCTGGACCGCAAGGTGGCCCTCGGCAGCGAGGCCATTCTGGAGACCACGCGCCGCCGCAAGGACGGCACGCTCATCGACGTGGTCATCAACCTGTTCAGGGTGGACGGCGCCCCCGGCCGGGAGCTCCTTTTCGCCACCTACACCGACGTCACGCACCTGCGGGCGGCCCAGCAGAACCTGGAGCGCGCCGAGAACAAGTTCCAGGACTTCTTCGAGAACGCGGCCGAGGGCATCTTCCAGACCACGCCCGAGGGCTCCTACCTGGTGGTCAACCCGGCCCTGGCCCGCATTTACGGCTACGACTCCCCCGGGGAGCTCATGGCCTCCCTGCGCGACATCCGCCGCCAGCTCTACGTGGACGAAGGCAGCCGCGAGGCCTTCGTGGAGCGCATCACCCGGGAGGGCGAACTCAAAGACTTCGAATCCCGCGTGTACCGCAAGGACGGCTCCGTCATCTGGATCAGCGAGAACGCCCGCGTGGTCCCCGGGGAGGACGGCAGCCCCGCCTTCTACGAGGGCACCGTCACGGACATCACCGCGCGCAAGCAGGCCGAGGACATGCTCACCGCCAGCCGCGAGCGCTACCGCTCCCTGGTGCGCTCGGCCACGGACGGCATCCTGACCCTCAAGGACGACCTGGTCTCCAGCAGCAACATCAAGGCCCTGGAGCTGTTCGGCTACACCCGGCAGGAGATCGGCGGGCTCTCCGTGGCGGACCTCTCCCCTGAGCTGCAGCCGGACGGTTCGCCCTCCGGGCGGAAGGCCCGCATGCTGCTGGGCAAGGCCCTGGCCGGGGAGCCCCAGCGCTTCGAGTGGGTGCACAAGCGCAAGGACGGCTCCGAGTTCCAGGCCGAGGTCTCCATCAACCGCTTCGAGGCCATGGACGAGGTGTTCGTCACGGCGCTGGTGCGCGACGTCAGTGCGCGCAAGCGCACGGAGGCCGAGCTGCAGCGCGAGCGCGTGCACCTGAAGATGCTCTTCGAGAGCTCCCCCCAGGCCATCGTTCTCAAAAGCCCGGAAGGGCGCATCCTGGATATCAATCCGGCCTTTACCGCGCTCTTCGGGCACACCAAGCCCGATGTCCGCGGCGAATACAACCGCCACCTCATCGTGCCCGACGAACTGACCAGCGAAGCCGAGGGTTTCCACCGCACCGTGGTCTCCGGCAAGACCGTCTGCAAGGAGACCCAGCGCAAGACCAAGAGCGGAATGCTCATCCCGGTTTCCGTTCTGGGCTACCCCATCATGCTGGATGGGGCCATCGAAGGCATCTACTACATCTACGAGGACATCACCGAGCGCAAAAGCTTCGAGGAACAGCTGACCCACCAGGCATTCCACGACTCCCTCACCGGTCTGCCCAACCGATCCCTGTTCATCGAGCGCCTGGGCCGGGCCATGGAGCGCGGTAAGCGGCGCCCTGACTACAATTTCGCCGTGCTCCTGCTGGACCTGGACCGCTTCAAGCGCATCAACGACAGCCTGGGCCACCTGGCCGGGGACGTGCTGCTCAAGGGCATCGCCCGCAGGATGGAGAGCTGCCTGCGCTCCGTGGACACCGTGGCGCGGCTGGGCGGCGACGAGTTCGCCGTGCTCCTGGAGGAGTTCAGAAACTCCCGCGAGGTCATCGAAGTCGCGGACCGCATCCGCGAGGTGCTGGACCGCCCCTTCACCATCTCCGGCAACGAGGTGTACTGCGGGGCCAGCATCGGCATCGTGCTCAAGACCAAGGAGTACGACACCACCGAGGAGATCCTGCGCGACTCCGACATCGCCATGTACCGCTCCAAGGAATCCGGCAAGGACAGGCTGGCCTTCACCCGCAAGATGCGCGAGCAGGCCATGGAGCAGCTGCACATGGAGAACGAGCTGCGCCACAGCCTGAAAAACGACGATCTGGCCCTGCACTTCCAGCCTATCGTCTCCACCGTGGACGGCAGCCTGCAGGGCTTCGAGGCCCTGGTGCGCTGGAACCACCCCTCGCGCGGCATGATCCCCCCCGACCGGTTCATCCCCCTGGCCGAGGAGACGGGGCTCATCCTGCCCCTGGGCGAGTGGGTGCTCACCCAGGCCATGCGCCAGATGGCGCAGTGGCGCGAGAGCATCACCGGGGCTGACAGCATTTTCATCACGGTGAACATCTCAAGCAAGCAGTTCCGCCAGCCCGACCTGGTGGAGGTGGTGCGCCGCGTGCTGGAGGCATTCGCCTTGCCGCCCTCGCGGTTGCGCCTGGAGATCACCGAGAGCGTGCTCATGGAGGACGCCCGGGGCGCGGTGGACAAGCTGGCCAGGCTCAAGGGGCTGGGGGTCAAGCTGCTGGTGGACGACTTCGGCACCGGGTACTCGTCGCTGAGCTACCTGCAGCGCTTCCCCATCGACGGGCTCAAGATCGACCGCTCCTTCATCAGCGGCGGCGGGGACAGGCGGGAGAACATGGAGATCGTGCGGACCATCATCGCACTGGCCCGCAACCTGGGCCTGAACGTGGTGGCCGAGGGCGTGGAGACCGTGGAGCAGTTGGAGAGCATGATCGAGCTGGAATGCGGCAGCGCCCAGGGGTTCCTGTTCGCCAAGCCAATGCCCGGCTGGGAGGCCGCGCGCCTGATAGGCCGGGGGTTCGAGCTGCCCGGCCACGTCTTCATGGGGTGCAACACCTCAAGCGGCTGCTAGCGGCCCCGCCCCGAGCCCTAAAGGGTATCACGCCCCGGCGGACCTGGCCGCGCGCACGGCGCTGGCCATGGCCCGTTCCAGGTCCGACCGGCTCACCGGCTTGACCAGGTACTGGTCCATGCCCGCGCGCAGGGCTTCCTCCCGCTCCTCGGGCAGGGCGTTGCCCGTGAGCGCCACCATGGGCACGCCCGCGTCCCAGCCCCCGCCGCCCGCCCGGATGCGCCGGGCCGCCTCCAGCCCGTCCATCTCCGGCATGCGCATATCCAGGAGGACCACGTCGAAGGGCTCCTGCTCCAGCAGCTCCAGGGCCTCGCGCCCGTTGACCGCCGTGCGCACCAAGTGGCCGGCCATCTCCAGCAGCTTCACGATCACCAGGCGGTTGATGCGGTCGTCCTCGGCCATGAGCACCCTGAGCGGGCGGCCCGGCCGTGAGGGCACGCCCTCCGGCGCGGGCCAGACGCAATCGCCGGGGAGGCACCCCGCCAGCACCAGGGTGAAGAAGAACTCGCTGCCCTCCCCCGGCGTGCTATGCAGGGTCAGCGAGCCGCCCATGGCCTCCACAAGGCGCTTGGCGATGGTCAGGCCCAGGCCCGTGCCGCCCTGGCGGCTGGCGGCGCCGCCCGCCTGCGTGAAGGAGTCGAACACCCGGGCCTGATCCTGCGGGAGCAGGCCCACCCCGGTGTCGCGCACGGAGAAGCTGAGCACGGCCTCGCTCCGCTCCTGCGGAGCATCGCCCGGCAGGCAGGCCTCGGCGGGGAACACCGAGACGGTCACCGAACCCGCATCGGTGAACTTCACCGCGTTGCCCACGAGGTTGATCAGAATCTGGCGCAGCTTGGTCTCGTCGGCCAGCACGGCCTCGGGCACGCCCTCTCCGATGGAGCTCGCGAGCGCCAAGCCCTTGGATTCGGCCAGGGGGCGCAGGGTGCGCACCACGGTATCCAGCAGGTCGCGCGGACGCATGGGCGCGGGCTGCAGCTCCACCTTGCGGGCCTCGATCTTGGAGAGGTCCAGGATGTCGTTGAGCAACCCCAGCAGGGCCCTGGCCGCCACGTTGAGCGTTTCGAGGTATTCGCGCTGCTCGGCCGAGAGCTCCGAGGCCAGCAGCAGCTCGGCCATGCCCAGCACGGCGTTCATGGGGGTGCGGATCTCATGGCTCATGTTGGCCAGGAACTCGGTCTTGGCCTGGCTGGCGCTCTCGGCCCTGGCGATGGCCCGCGTCAGGTGCTGGTTGGCCAGGGAGAGCTCTGCCGTGCGCTCGGCGACCTTGCGCTCCAGGTCCTTGTTCTGGCTGGTGATGGTGGCGTTGCGGGCCTCCAGGGCCTCGAAGGATTCACGCAACTGCCGGGCCATGTCGTTGAAGACGCGGGCCAGGTCGCCCAGTTCGTCCCGCCGCCCCTCGGGGATGCGGGCCTTGAAGCGGCCCTTGGCCATCGAGACCGCCGAGGCCCTGAGGTGTTCGATGGGCCGCACGATCCAGCGCGCCGTGGCCAGGCCCGCGAGGCTGGCCGCCAGGATGGCGAGCAGGCACAGCAGTATCGTGCGTTGCGTGTTCTTGTTGACGGTGCCCAGAAAGTCCGATTCGGGCACTCCCACCACCAGCCGCCAGTTGAGGCCCAGCGCGTCGGTGAAGGGCACCGCCCTGGCCATGATGGCTTCGCCATCCAGGTCGAAGGTGAAGAACAGGGCTCCGTCCCCCTCGCCGGCAGGGGCCTGCCGCTCCAGAGCCAGGGCCGCGGCCTGGACGGCCCTGTTGCCGGAATCCGCCGCCGCGATGCGTTTGTACCCGCTCTCCTGGTCGCCGTAGAGGGGCGTATCCATGGAAGTGGCCACCAGCAGGCCCTTCTCGTCCATGAAGAAAGCCCAGCCGCTCAGGCCGATGCGCATCTGGCGCAGGTAGTCGCTGATCTGGGAGAGCACGTAGTCCACGGCGAACACGCCGCGCAGCGCGCCTGAGGCGTCGTAGACCGGGTGGGATGCGGTGATTGCCAGATCCTTGATGACGAAGTGGCGGTAGATCGGGGACCAGACCGGCTTGCCCGCCTCCACGGCCGCCGAGTACCAGGGCCGGGTGCGCGGGTCGAAGTTCTTGAAGACGGCCACCACCTCCCCGGCCCTGTCCTGCGGGGTCAGGGCGTAATAGGTGGAGTCGCCGCTGGTGGACTTCCCGGAATGCACGAGCTGCACCTCGCCGCGCTCGCCGCGCCGGGCTCCGTAGAATTCGCCGTCGGGCAGGCCCACGAAGTTGTACATGGCCGTGGGGAAGGCCCGCATCTGGCGGGCGAAGAACGGCTGCCAGGACTCCTCCCGGTTCAGGTCGAGCCCGCCGAGCTCCAGGGCGTTGGCGTCGATCCGGTTGGTCAGGGGGGGCGCGCCCAGGAATTCCCGCGCACGGGAGGCGATGCGCGCCGCGACCTCCTCGTCGAGCTGCCTTGCCACGTCCCCGGCGGAGCTGTGCCCGGCCTGCACGGCCATCCATCCGGCAAGGCCCACGGCCAGCGCGGTCAAAGCGACGAAAGGCACCACGAGGGCGGTGGTGATGGAACGCTTCCTGAGAAAGATGCGCGAGAGTGCGTCCAGCATGGTGCGGCTTCCTGGGATCGAACGCATTGACAGTACCCGTGCGAGTTTCAAAGTATTGGCAACCCCGCCCTACGGCAAGGGAAATCCTACCTTTGGGGTGACACCGCCTCCCTGCCGGGAGCGGGGCGAACCACCCCGGCCTTGCCCGCGAAGGCTTGCTGGCGTACAGACTCTCAAGCCCGGCGTGCTCCGGTGCGACTCAACCCACAGGAGCCCCTGCCATGTTTCCGCGCATCCTGCCGCTGCTCTTCGCCGTACTGCTGGCCGTCCCCGCTCTTGCCGACGAAATCGACTGCGTGACCACGGAGTGGAAGCTCCTGGGTGCCAACCACAAGGTCTGCGTCTACGCCTTTGAGGATCCCGACATCCCCGGCGTGACCTGCTACCTGAGCCAGGCACGCACCGGGGGCATCTCCGGTGCCGTGGGCGTGGCCGAAGACCCTTCGGAGTTCTCCATCGACTGCCGCCAGACCGGCCAGGCCGCCGTCCCGGACAAGCTGCCTAAATCGAAGAAGGTGTTCTCCGAAGGCACGTCCGTGCTCTTCAAGGACACCACGGTGACCCGCATGTGGGACGCCAAACGCAAGGCCCTGATCTACCTGGCCATCAGCCGCAAGATCATCGCCGGGTCGCCCAAGAACTCGCTCTCCACGGTGGTGCTGCGCTGATGGATCTCCCCGGCTCCGGACCGCCCGGCTCCGGGACCTCTCCGCGCGGCCCGGCCGCGCTGGTCCTGCCCGCCATGGTCCTGGCCGCCGCCCTCTGGCTGGCCCTGCTCGCCCCTTCGGCCGCGCACGGCAGGACGCTCAAGCTCGCCCTGGACTCGATACCCTACACCCTGGACTACATGAGCGCCCTTTCGGGCAACCTGACCACCTACGCCCACTGGGTCTTCGACCCGCTGGCGCGCCGTGACCGGGAGATGAAGCTCGAACCCAGGCTGGCCGAACGCTGGCTGATGCAGGACCAGCTGACCCTGCGGGTGTATCTGCGCACCTCCGTCACCTTCCACTCCGGCAACCGCCTGACAGCCCGGGACGTTGTCTGGACCGTCCGCCGGGCCCGGAACTCCCCCGCCTGGAAGGCGCTGTTCTCCAACCTGGAGCGCGTGGAGGCCGTGGGCGAGCACACGGTGGACTTCCATTTCTCCCGCCCGGAGCCCCTGGCCGTCAACCTGCTCTGCTTCATCTTCCCCATGGACTCGAAGTTCTATCAGGGCGCGGACGCCCAGGGCAGGCCCAGGGACGCCATCTATCAGGGCAGCCCCGTGTTCGCCCACACAACGGCCTGCGGCACGGGCCCCTTCCTGGTCGCCGGCTTCGACCCTGAGCGGCGGCTGACCCTGGAGCGCTTCCCGGACTACTGGGACGACAGGAGCCAGGGCAACGCGGACAAAGCCGTGGTCACCGCCATGCCCGACGCTGTCGCGCGCTGCGCCGCCCTGATCTCCGGCGCGCAGGACTGCGTCTCGCCGGTGGCCCCCCAGGAGACGGAACGGCTGCGCAAAACCCCGGAGGTCAGGCTGGCCTACATGGCGTCCTCCCGGGTGATAACCATCGGCTTCAACCCGGCCGCCAGCCCCGAATTCAAGGACCGCAGGGTCCGCCAGGCCTTCATCGCGGCCATCAACAGCGCGGGCATCGTCGACAAGGTGATGAACAAGCTCACCGTGCCCGCCAACCAGCTCTCGGCCAGGGGCATGCCCGGCTTCAACCCGGACCTCTCCCCGCGCTACAACCCGGAAAAGGCCAAGGAGCTCCTGCGCGAGGCAGGCCTGGAGGGCGGAATGCGCGTGAGCATGATCGCCCCCGCCAACCGCTACACCAACGACGTGAGCGTGGCGGAGGCCGTGGTCGGCATGCTGGCCCGCATCGGCGTGACGGTGGACCTGGAGGTCATCCCCCTGGCCCAATACTGGGCGGCCTTCCAGGAGCGCCGGGCCGGGCTGCAGATGGTCGGCTGGCAGCCCGACACCGAGGATTCGGCCAACAGCTTCCAGTTCCTGCTCATGTGCCGCAAGCCGGAGGGGGATGTGGGCTCCGCCAATTCGGGCTACTGCAACCCGGACCTGGACGAGATGGTGGCGGCCGCCGCCAGCGAGTGCGATCCGCTGGAGCGGGGACGGATACTGCGCGGGGCGGAGCGCCTGGCCTACGACGACGCGGCCTGCATCACCCTGCACTACGAGCCACTGACCTGGGCCTTCCGCAGCCACGTCCGGCTGGAAAGGGCCATGACCCCGCAGAACAGCCTGCTCCTGGGCGAAGTGAAGATGGATTGAACCCTGCGCGGCCCAACGCGGCTCAGGCCGGGTTGCGCACGCAGAAGGAGGACACGGCCGTTCTGTTGCGGCCCTGCCTCTTGGCCCTGTACAGGGCTTCGTCCACGGCCTTGTAGAGCGCGGAGAAGTCCTGGATGGAGGGGCAGACCTCGGCCACGCCCAGGCTCAGGGTGCAGTTGAGCTCCTGGGCTCCCACCATGTGCGCGGGCCTGCAGGAGACGGCCTGGCGGATGCGCTCCGCCAGGGCCACGGCGTCCTCCAGGGTCGTCTCGGGCAGCAGCACCGCGAACTCCTCCCCGCCCAGCCTGGCCACGAAATCGCTGGAACGCGCAGAATGGCGCACCCGCCCGGACACCTCGCGCAGCACCTCGTCGCCGACGGGGTGGCCCCAGGTGTCGTTGACCAGCTTGAAGTGGTCCATGTCCATGAGGATCAGGCTCAGGGGCCGCTCGTAACGCAGGGCCCTGGCGATCTCCGCGTTCACGATCTCGGAGAAGCGCCTGCGGTTGCAGAGGCCGGTGAGCATGTCCGTGTCCGCGCGGGTCGTCAGCTCGGCCTCGGCCTCGCGCAGGTTGGCCATGGCCTCCTGCAGCCTGGAGTTGAGCATCACCAGGTACAACGCCGCCAGGACCAGGGCCAGCAGCAGCGACCCCAGCACGGCAACCAGCGGGCCGTGCTGGCTGGTGAATGCCTTGACGGAGATGCGCCCGTGGTCCTCATAAGGGGGGACGCGCAACTCGCGCATGATGCGGTGGATGGGCTCGTAGTCGAGGGGTACGGTCCACTGCGCGCCGTAGTCCGGCGTTTGCACGGCGGGGATGGTCAGCAGCACGGCGGCCACGGCCTTGGCCTGCGCCTCCGGCGTATGGGCCAGCCTGGCGAAGGGCCACTCGGGCACCAGCTCCGTGGAGTACAGGAAGGGGAAGGCCGGGTCCGGCTTGAAGTCGGGCGGCAGGAGAACCTTCACGTCCTCCAGGCTGATCTGGCCCTTCTGCGCCATGCGCTCCAGGGTGTCGGTGCGCACGGTGCCCGCGTCCGCACCGCCGGACAGAACCAGCTGCACCACGGCGTTGTGGCTTCCGGGGAAGGTGAGCTGCGAGCAGGCCTTGCGCGGGTCGACCTCTTGTGCGCACAGCGTGGAGAGGCCCACCAGCCAGCCGCCCATGGAGCCCTCCGAGGTGGCCGCGAAGCTCCTGCCCCGGATATCCTGAAAGGTGTTGATGTCGCCCCGCCCGGCGCGCGTGAAGATCACCCCCCCGAACGACGCCGTGATCCGGTCGCCCAGCTGGTTGACCAGCGTGGCGATGCGCATGGCCCGGTAGCGGACCTCCAGGTTCACGTAGATGGCGGGGTTGGCCAGGATGTAGTCCACCGTTGCCTCGGCCGCGGCGCGGTCCACATCCTCGAAGTCCAGGGGCACCAGCGTGAACGCCACGTCCGGCAGGGCATCGGAGAGAGTGCGGATCAGGGGCGACCACTGCTCCAGGCAGGATTCCTTGCCCCGGTTGGCCAGCACGCCGATCCGGGCCTCGGGCCCGGCCTCCCGCGCCTCGCACAGACTGGGCGCGAGGGCGCACAGCAAAAGCAGCAGCGCAGTAAAACGGAACATCCGCCCGGCCGTGATGGCGGACGAAGATGTTGCGTATTGCGCCGTTGCCAGCAACGCGGCGTAACCAGCAGGCCTCCGCATGGTTCCATTGTGTCTCATGCGGTGCAAATCTTCAAGCGTCCTGGCGGAATTACTGCGTTCCCGCAGGTGGTTTTCAGTTCGTCCCCGCCATCTGCTGATAGACCAGGCCGGTAGCCTCCCCGGCCTGCATGTACAGGTCCGCCGCGGCGGGCAGGGGGATGTTCAGCCCGGAGAGCTGCGCCCTGGCCGTGTCCCAGGCGTCCAGCCTCACGCTGTCGCCCAGGACCGAAAAGCGGGAGAGGGGCTCGCTTTCATCGCGCAGCAGGGCCCGCTTGAGGTCATCGCTGAGGGGCATGTCGTCCACGATGTCGCGCATGGATTCGCCCAGGAAGGCGTCCACGTGGCTCAGGAGCCCGAGCAGGAAGAGCTTGTCCGGGGTGTAGCCGCCGGGCGCGCGCTTGCCCAGCAGGGACAGGAAGTTGGCCAGGTGCAGCGTGCGGTAGCAGAGTTCGCGCCCCCGGTCGGAGGGGTCGATGTCGGAGAGCACGGCCGCCAGGGCCCACTTTCGCAGGGTGTTGGTCCCCACCAGGGAGGCCGCGCGGTGCAGGGTGTCCACCCGGTGGGTCATGGCGAAGGCCGCCGAGTTCACGAAGTGCAGCAGCCGCACGCTCAGGGCCACATCGGTGGAGATGTTGCGCACGATGGCGTCCATGTCGGCCGAATCGTCGGCCAGCTCCTTGAGCAACCTGAGCCGGGTGAGCTTGTGTGTGGAGAGCCGTTTGCCCGTGAGCTCCTGCGGGCGGGCGAAGAAGAAGCCCTGGAAGTAGTCGAAACCCTGGAACTTGCAGCTCTCGAAGGCCTTCCAGGTCTCCAGCCGCGAAGCCACCAGCTTTCCCTTCCAGCCCTGCAGCCCCGCCCGGACGCGCGCCATCTGCTGGCCAGGGTTCTCGCCCACCGGCACCTTGATGAAGCTCGCCAGGCGCAGCAGCTCCGCCTTGCCCTCGGCGGCCTCGGGCGTGAAGTTGTCCAGCAGGAAGACGTAGCCCGCGCCCTTGAGGCCCTTGCAGGCGGCGATGAACTCGGGGGAGGCCTCGGCCGTGCAGGGCACCTCCAGGATGACCTTGCCGGCCGGCAGGGCCAGCACATCGCGCGAGATGATGTTCTCCAGCCCCACGTTGACGGTGAGCTTCTGGTCCTGCCTCACGCCCTTGGCGGCCAGGGCGAAGCCGTCGGCGATGATCCTGTTGGTGGCTTCGTCGTAATTGGAGATCAGGGCGCAGTTGTCGCCGTCGCAGGTTCTGAAGAGGACCTCATAACCGAAGGTTTCGAGCTTGCGGTTGAAGATGGGTTGCCGGGCCACCATGAAATCAAAGGCGGGCATGTCCGTATTGGCGGGGTCATGTACGTCGCTCATGCGCTCTCCATTTACTCTGGCATGATGACCGGGGAGGCGCGGCTCGTACGGACTATCGGCTTGTTCCCAGGGTCTTGTTCTTTAAGAATCAGTCAATTGCGACCTCACGTCAAGCGCCGTCCGACATGCAGTCATCAAGGCTTCAACCCATGGGGGCCGCGCACTGGGCGATGGGCTGCACGAACTGGGGCTGGGAGTCCCACGGGAAGAGGATCCAGGTGTCCTGGCTGACCTCGGTGATGAAGGTGTCCACCAGGGGGCGGCCTTCGGGCTTGGCGTACACCGTGGCGAAGTGGGCCTTGGGCAGCATCTCGCGCACGGCCACGGCGGTGCGGCCGGTGTCCACCAGGTCGTCCACCAGGAGCCAGCCCTCGCCGTCGCCCTGCACGCCCTTGAGCACGCGCACGCCTTCGCCCTGCACCTGCCCCTCGTAGCTGGCCACGCAGATGGTGTCGATGAGCCGGATGTCCAGCTCGCGGGCGATGATGGCCGCCGGGATCAGGCCGCCCTTGGTGATGGCGTAGATGCCCTTCCACGGCCCCAGGGACATCAGCCGCCAGGAGAGGGCCCGGCAGTCCCGCTGGAGCTGCTCCCAGCTGACGGGGTACATGCGTTTGTAGCGTTCGGCGTCGGTCATGTGCACTCCTGAAAAGTATGTTATGCGGCGCGGCCTCAGCGGCAGCGCCCGGCCTGGCCGGCCTGCCGTTGCAGTTCCTCGGCGTTCTTGATGGGGTGGGCCGCATCCAGCACCAGGAAGTTGGCCTGGCGGCAGTCCCGGCCGGCGCGCCAGCGCACCCGGTACAACCCCTGGGGCATGGGGCTTGGCGCCCCGAAGTCCGCGGGGTAGCGCAGCTCGTCCCGCTCGGGGGACGTATGCTGGCGCGCCGTGCGCCCGCCCGGGCCCTTCACTTCGCACCGGGAGCCCCGCAGCCTTGGTTCCGGCAGGCCGCGCACGCCCAGGACGGCCTGGCCGTCCGGGGCCACGGGCGCCTGGGGCGCTGTCACGCCCCAGCGGTCGGTGGCGTGGGCGGAGCCGCTCAGTGCGGGGATCAGCAACGGGAGGGCAAGAAGCGCGAGGAACAAAAAAGAGACGTTGCGCATGCGGCGAAATGTACCGCTTTGCGCCGCGCGGTCAAGTGATCGAGCGCCCCCGGAGCCATTCGGGCACGCCGGGAATCCACACCGGCCGATAGTTACGGACACGACGCATACTCCCGACGAGCTTGCAAGCGGAAGCAAAACAGCTTAAAGAGGCGTCTGCCGCTTTTTTTCTGTGTTTTCAGAACCATACGTTGTATCAACAGTTTAGACGAGGCCCGGTTGTCGTATGCTCCAGCAGGACCAGTCCGAGTCGGCAGCGTGCTTTCTCTCCCGCCACCCGGTTTTCGACAGAGACAAGACCATCTACGCGCACGAGGTCGTTGCGCGCTCCTGCCTGCACCCGGGCACCCCCGCCCACTCCGACGTGCAGGCCTTCTCCTGGCTGGTGACCGACGGGGCCTCCGAGCTGCAGAACCTGCTCGAGGAGTGCGACCGCCTGCTCATCAACGTGCCCGACCCCATGCTCGACGCGCCCGAGGTGCACCTGCTGCCCATGGACCTCTGCGACCTGGTGGTCAGCCCCGAGCACTGCACGCGCGCCAACCTCGCGGAGGTCCTCGAGTTCCTGCAGGACTACGGCTACTCCATCGCCCTGCGCTTCGAAGGCGACTGCGCCCAGCATGAGCATCTGCTGCGCTACGCCAGCATGGTCATTCTGGACCTCACGCTTCTGAGCCCCCTCCAACTGGCCAAGGCGCGCAAGCAGCTCAAACCTTTCCCGGTCAAGCTCATGGTGGCGGGAATCGACACCTGGGAGGCCTTCGCCGGGTCCAAGGCCCTGGCCTTCGACTATTTCGCGGGCACCTTCTTCGGCCGCCCCGAGATCGTGAAGGGCCGCAAGCTCTCGGTGAACAACTTGACGCGCATGGAGCTCATCTCCGCCCTGCTCAAGGAGGACTCCACCTTCGCCGAGCTGGCCGCGCCCATCGCCAAGGACGCCTTCCTGAGCTACCGCCTGCTGCGCTACGTCAACTCGCCGGGCATGGGCCTGGGCCGCACGGTCAGCTCCATCGAGCACGCCGTGGCCATCCTGGGCGACACCTCGTTCAAGCACTGGGCCATGATGGCCCTGGTCTCGAGCCTCGACTCCACCCCCAAGGGCGAGGAACTGGGCTACCTCTCGCTGCAGCGCGGGGCCTTCCTGGAGAAGATCGCGGCCAGGGCCGCGTCCTCCCCGCTGCCGCCGCGCTCCATGTTCCTGCTGGGCCTGTTCTCCCTGCTGGACGCCATGCTCGACCAACCCATGGAGGAGCTGGTGGGCACCATGCCCATGGACCCGCGCATCAAGGCCGCCCTCACCGGGGAGCGCAACATGCTCGCCCCCTGGCTGGACCTGCTCGCCTGCGTGGACCAGAACCAGTTCTGCGACGTCACCGCCATCCTGGAAGGCCAGAAGGTCAACCGCTTCGGCGCCGCCAGGGATTACCTGGAGGCCGCCCGCTGGGCCAGGCACTGCTTCAGGGCAGGGAAGGACGGCGAGGACGAGGGGCAGGAGCAGGCGGGGGCGTAGTACGGGGGGAACGCCTCCGGCGGGCAGAAAGGGCTCCGCCCTCTCTGCGCTCTCCCGCCAAAGGGCCTTCGGCCCTCTGGACTCCCCTCCCGCTTCGCGCCCACGGCGCGAGTCTTCAGAACGCAAAAAGCCGACGGGCAATGCCCGTCGGCTTTTTTCATTTGGGAAGATCAAGCCCTCGGGAGGGCGAAAACCGGCGCTACATGATGCGGTCGATGAAGCTCTTGATGCGCGGCTGCTCGCAGTCCTTGCCGAAGAATTCGGCGGGCGGGTCCTTGAGCAGGATGCGCCCGTCCTCCATGAAGGCCACGCTGTCCGCCACTTCGCGGGCAAACCCCATGTTGTGCGTGACGATGATCATGGTCATGCCTTCCAGGGCCAGCTTCTTGATGGCCTCGAACACCTCGCCCACCAGCTCCGGGTCCAGCGCGGAGGTGGGCTCGTCGAAGAGCATCAGCTTGGGCCGCATGGCCAGGGCCCGGGCGATGGCCACGCGCTGCTTCTGCCCGCCCGAGAGCGTGGCCGGGTAGCGCTCGGCCTTGTCGGCCATGCCCACCTTCTCGAGCATCTCCAGGGCCAGGTCGCGCGCCTCGGCCTTCTGCTGCCCGAGCACGGTCACCGGCCCTTCCATCACGTTGCCCAGCACCGTCATGTGCGCGAAAAGGTTGAACTGCTGGAAGACCATGCCGATCTGGGTCCGCAGGGCGCAGAGGTTCTTCTGGTTGTCCAGCACGAGCTTGCCGTTCACGGTGCGGTAGCCCGCGGGCTTGCCCTCGAAGAGGATCTCGCCGGAGTCGATGGTCTCTAGGAAGTTCATGGAGCGCAGCAGCGTGGACTTGCCCGAGCCCGAAGGCCCGATGATGACCACCTTGTCGCCCCGGTCCACGGTGATGCTCACGTCGTCCAGGGCGGCGTGCTCGCCGAAGTGCTTGCGGATGTTGCGGCACTCGATCAGCGGGGTTGCGTCAGCGTTTTTCATAGACTCCCACCCGCTCCTCGATGCGCTCGAAAATGAACGTGAACACCGTGGTGAAGAAGAGGTAGATCACGCCCGCCAGGATGATGGCCGTGACGTTGAAATAGGTGTTGAACATCTGGTCGGCCGCGCGCATCAGCTCCACCATGGCGATGGTGGAGACCAGGGCCGTGTCCTTGATGAGCGCGGTGAACTCGTTGGCCACCGGCGGTATCAGGCGCTTGTAGGTCTGCGGGATGATGACCCGGCGCATGGCCTGGCCGTAGGTCATGCCCAGGGCCTTGGCCGCCTCCATCTGCCCTGCGGGGATGGACTCGATGCCCGCGCGGATGATCTCCGCCAGGTAGGCCGAGTAGTTCACGCCCAGGCCGATGAGCGCCGCCGTGAGGGGCTTCAGCGTTATGCCCAGCGACGGCAGGCCGTAGTAGATGAAAAAGAGCTGCAGCAGAAGCGGCGTGCCCCGGAAGAGCCAGATGATGAACCAGCAGGGCATGCGCAGCACCCTGAAGGAGCTCAGGCGGCCCAGGGCGATGATGAGCCCGCCCACGGGCGAAATGATGATGGTGCAGAACACCAGCAGCAGCGTCATGGCCGCGCCGGAGAGCAGCGAGGGCAGGAAGCGCTGGCAGTCCTTGAGGAAGCGCTCCCAGGTCGGCATGCGGTCGCGCTCGATGGAGGCGATGAGGTTCTTGGCCTCGGCATGGCCGGAGAAGTGGGCCAGCACGTCGCGGGCGGCCTGCACCGCGCCGTCGTAGTCCTCCCGGGCCAGGCGCAGCCGCGCCACCTGCATGCGCGCGGAGGCGTACTCGCCCTCGTCCTCCTGGTCGCCGGCGCCGGGTGCGGGCACGGCCAGGTAGGCGGCCTCGGCGTCCTCCAGGCGGCCTTCGGCCATGGCGTCGCGGCCCTGGCGCATGAGTTCGTCCACGTCGGCCGCGTGGGCCTGGAATGGTCCGTGGAGGAGGCCCGCGCACAGCACGCAGAGCAAGGCCAGGATCATGGCCGGGCGTGACGGGTTGGAAGAGCTCAGGGCGGGGTTTCTCACTGCACGGTGCCTGCGGGGATTCATTTTGGGCCGCCCGGATGCGCGGGAGGCCTGTTGCGCGTCAAAGGGGGCCCGGCGCGCCGGGCCCCCGCAATCGTCAAGGAAGCCGAAGCGTTACCACTTCTTGGGGTTGGCGATGTCCTCGCCGAACCACTTCTTGCTGATCTTGGCCATGGTGCCGTCGGCGACCATCTGGTCCAGGGTCTTCTGCACCTGGGCCTCCAGGTCCTTGTCGGCCTTGCGGAAGGCGATGCCGAAGGGCTCCTTGGTGATGAAGCCGGGCACGACCTTGTACTTGCCGGGGTTGGTGGAGACGAAGTAGCGGCCGGAAACGTTGTCGATCACCACGGCGGCCAGGCGGCCGGCGTCCAGATCGAGGAAGGCCTTGGGGTTGGCGTCGTATTCCTTCACCTCGGAGGGGGCCTTGGGCAGCTTCTTCACTGCCTCGACCGCGGAGGAGCCCTTCTGCACGCCGATGACCTTGCCGCCCAGCTCGGCGAAGCCCTTCACCTTGCTGTCGGCCTTCACCACGGCGATCTGGCCGTCCATGATGTAGGGCTTGGTGAACAGCACCTTCTCGGCGCGCTCAGGGGTGATGGTCATGCCGTTCCAGATGCAGTCGAACTTCTTGGAGTCGAGCGAGAGGATCACGCCGTCCCAGGCGGTGGGCTGCCACTCGATCTTGATGCCCAGGCGCTTGCCCAGCTCTTCGGCGGCGTCGATGTCGAAGCCCACCAGCTTGCCGTCATCCTGCTTGAAGCCCATGGGGGGGAAGGAGTCGTCCAGGCCGATGACGAGCTTGCCGGCCTTTTTCACGGCGTCCCAGGAGCCGTCGGCCGCCTGCGCCATTCCGGTGAAACCGATCAGAAGAAGCGCCAGAGCCAGAATCCAGATGCGTTTCATGTCAGCCTCCAGTTGAGATTGCGTGCCTTGCCAGAGACACCGCCCGGCTTCGCGGGCAAACCCGCACCACCTATAGGATGCGGGGCTTTGTGGCAAGGGGGTGACGGACCCGCCCCGCCCCTTGCGTCCTGGGTGTCGCAAACAAAAAGACCCCGGCCGGGGCCGGGGTCTCGTGCGTTCGCTCGCCGCGATCAGGACTGGGCCTGGGGGCCCAGGAAGCGGATGGAGACGATTTCGTACTGGATCTTGCCGCGCGGGGCGTCCACGATGAACTCGTCGCCCTCCTCCTTGCCGATCATGGCCTGGGCCACGGGGGAAAGGATGGAGATGCTGCCCTTGGAGGGCTCGGACTCGTCCGGGCCAAGCAGGGTGTAGGTCTTGCTCTCGCCGGTGTTGACGTCCTCGATTTCAACGGTGGCCCCGAAGATGGCCTTTTCGCCGTCCAGGGTGGCCAGGTCGATGACGCGGCAGGTGCCCAGGCGGCCCTCCAGGTAGCGGATGCGGGCTTCCAGCATGCCCTGGCGCTCGCGCGCGGCGTCGTAGCCGGCGTTCTCCTTCAGGTCGCCTTCCTCGCGGGCCTCCTTGATGGCCTCGATGACGGCGGGACGTTCCTTCTTCAGGTTGTCCAGTTCCTTTTCCAAACGCCTGTAGCCTTCGACGGAAATGGGGATGTTCTGCATGTTCGGCACCTCGAATCGTCCTGGGGACGCGGAATAAAAAAATGACTGGCCCGGAACCTTGCGGTCCCGGGCTCAATCCGGTTGGTCATTCTTAAGGCAGCTCCCGGCCGCGGTCAAGGGGGCAGGGCCTGCGCGCCGCGATGGCCGGCCGGGGTCCGTTCCCGGTCGCCGTGGCCCGCTCGGCGCGGGGGTGATCTTGCGCTGGCGCCTGCGCCAGAGGGGCGTCCGCCCCGGCAGCTTGATCAGCCCCGGGCCCGAGCGGGCCACGGCGACCGGGAACGGGCCCGGAGAATCGGACCACCGTCCTAATGCACTGTGCGGCCCTTGTTGGCGGCGTAGAGCCTGGCCTTCTCCTCGCGCTCCTTGAGCACCTCGGCCTCCAGGCCGTCCAGCCGGGCGCAGAGGGTTGCGGCCACCTCGGCCACGCCCGCCCCGCCCAGGCTCTCCACGTGCTCCAGGTCGGCGGCCATCTGCTTCTCCATGCGCTCCGACTCCAGGAACATCACGTAGGCCAGGGCCAGGGCGGCGTTGTTGTCCTCCGAGCCGTCGCAGAGCACCACGATCTGCTCCATGCCGGCAGTGGCGAAGAGCGTCTCCACGAACATGCCGATCCACTTGCGGTGCAGCTCGGGCAGGAGCGCGGGCACGGTCTCGGCCACGCAGGCCGCCGCCTCGGGCGAGAGGTCCGGCCGGGTGGCCCCGAGCAGGTCCTTGATGTCGTCCTGGCGGGTCTTGCGGGCCTCCAGGGCGCGCAGGTAGAGCACCTTGTTGATGTGCAGCCTGCAGGCCGCCTCGCGCGGGTCCGGGCCGGAATGCTCCGCGCTCATGCTTCCGCCCTGTCTTGAGGCAAGAGGAGGTTCAGCACCACGCCCGCCACGCCGGCCAGGCCGATGCCCTCCAGGTGGATGCCCCAGAAGTTGAAGCTCATCTTGCCCATGCCGAGCACCACGATGAGCGCCACGATGACCATGTTGCGGGGCTTCATGAGGTCCTGCCCGTCCTGCACCAGGGAGTTCAGGCCCACCACCATGATCGCGCCGAAGAGCAGCAGCATGATGCCGCCCATGACCGGCGCGGGGATGGTCTGCAGAAGCGCCCCAAGCTTGCCCACGAAGGCCAGGGCGATGCCGGTGATGGCGGCCCAGGTCATCAGGGCGGGGTTGTAGATCTTGATGAGCGACACCGCGCCCGTGACCTCGGCGTAGGTGGTCAGCGGGGGGCCGCCCAGGAAGCCCGCCAGGGTGGTGGCCACGCCGTCGCCCATGAGGGAGCGGTGCACGCCGGGCTTGTCGATGTAGTTCTTGCCGGTCACCGAGCCGATGGCCAGGATGGAGCCGATGTGCTCGATGATGGGCGCGATGGCCACGGGCAGGATGATGACGATGGCGTCGAAGTTGAACTCCGGGGCCACGAAGTTGGGCATCTTGAACCAGGGCGCGGCGGCCACGGGGGCGAAGTCCACGATGCCCATGACGAGGCTCACCACGTAGCCCGCCACGATGCCGCAGACGATGGGGATCAGCTTGAGCATGCCGCGGCCCTTGATGGCCACGAGCACCGTGACGGCCAGCGAGATCATGGAGATGATCATGGCCTGGTTCTCGGGGTAGAGCACCTTGGCCCCGTCGCCGGTCTTGCCCATGGCCATGTACACGCCCACCGGGGCCAGGATCAGGCCGATGACCATGATGACCGGGCCGGTGACCACGTGCGGCAGGATGCGCAGCAGGAAGCTGGTGCCCTTGGCCTTGATGAGCAGCGCGAACAGCACGTACATGATGCCCACCGAGGCCAGGCCGCCCAGGGTGGCGGCCGTGCCGTGGCGCTGCACCGAGAGCATCACCGGGGCGATGAAGGCGAAGGAGGAGCCCAGGAAGATGGGAATCTGGAACTTGGTCAGCACCTGGTAGATGAGCGTGCCCAGGCCCGCGGTGAACAGGGCCACGTTGGGGTCCAGCCCGGTGAGCAGCGGCACCAGCACGAGGGCGCCGAAGGCCACGAACAGCATCTGGGCCCCCACGGGCACGTCCCGCAGGCGCAGCTGGTAATCGCCGTTGTTAACCAAAGCCATGGCTCCCCCCTTATTTCGTGCCGAAGATTTTGTCGCCAGCGTCGCCCAGGCCGGGCAGGATGTAGCCCACTTCGTTCAGGCGCTCGTCGATGGCCGCCACGTAGACGTGCACGTCCGGGTGGGCGGCCTCAAGGCGCGCCAGGCCCTCGGGGGCGGCCACCAGGAACAGGCCCTTTATCTTCTTGCAGCCCGCCTCCTTGAGGAGGTCGATGGTGGCGATGAGCGTGCCGCCCGTGGCCAGCATGGGGTCCAGGATGAGGGCGGTGCGCTTGTGGATCTCCTTGGCGAGCTTCACGTAGTAGCGCACGGGGGAGAGGGTCTCCTCGTTGCGGTACATGCCCACCACGCTGACCTTGGCCCCGGGGATCATGTCCAGCACGCCGTCCATCATGCCCAGGCCCGCGCGCAGGATGGGCACCACGGTGATCTTCTTGCCCTTGATCTGCTCCACCTCGACGGGGCCGGCCCAGCCCTTGACGGTTTTCTTTTCGGTCTTGAGGTCCTTGGTGGCTTCGTAGGTGAGCAGCCTGGCCACCTCTCCGGCGAGATCGCGGAAGACGTTGGTGCTGATGCCGTCCTGGCGCAGAATGCCCAGCTTGTGCCTCACCAGGGGGTGGTCGACCACTGTGACAGGCATGGACCTCTCCTTGTTTTTGTACGTTTTCACATGTGCAGCAAACCTCCAGGTTCTTGCAGAAATGGCGCAGGCCGGTCAAGACCGTTGTTGACACCGCCGCCAAAAGGCTTATTGGTGTTCCCGGCGCGCACAGCGCCACGGCATGCCTGCCTGCGTGGCGGGGGCCCGCTGCAGCCCCGCCCATCCCGCCAGACTGTTCCTGCCGAAACCACCGACATTACCCCCGATGACGCTTCCCTGACGGGTCGGCAGCACGCCAAGTCACGCTCGCTCATCGCCTCACAACCAGAACACGAGGTTCTTTTTTTGCAATTCGATTCTTTCGGCTTTCATCCCACCATTTCCGCCAACATCAAATCCCTGGGCTACGAAGCCCCGACCCCCATACAGGCCGAAGCCATGCCCCACGTGCTCGAGGGGCGCGACGTCATGGGCCTGGCCCAGACCGGCACCGGCAAGACCGCGGCCTTCCTGCTGCCCATCATCGACAAGTTCATGAAGGATCCCAAGCCCCTGCGCGGCACCGTGCGGGCCCTGGTGATCGCCCCCACCCGCGAGCTGGCCGAGCAGATCAGCGAGAGCGCCCGCGACTACACCAAGGGCGCGCGCATCCGCACCGTCACCGTGTACGGCGGCGTGGGCCTCGGCCCCCAGGCCAACCGCCTGCGCCAGGGCGCGGACATCCTGGTGGCCTGCCCCGGCCGCCTGCTGGACCACCTGAACCAGGGCAACGCGAATCTTTCCGGCGTTGAGACGCTGGTTCTGGACGAAGCCGACCACATGTTCGACATGGGCTTTCTGCCGGACATCCGCCGCATCCTCTCCACCCTGCCCAAGGAGCGCCAGACCCTGCTGTTCTCCGCCACCATGCCCGACTCCATCCGCGGCCTGGCAAACGAGACGCTGAAGAACCCGGCCCTGGTGCGCATCGGCCGCACGGCTCCGGCCTCCACCGTGGAGCAGTGCCTCTTCCCCGTGCCCCAGCACCTGAAGACCAAGCTGCTGCTCAACCTGCTGGAGCAGAACCCCGAGGGCTCCGTGCTGGTGTTCACCCGCACCAAGCACCGCGCCAAGCGCCTGGCCGAACAGCTGGAGCGCTCCAGCCACACCTCGGCCTGCCTGCAGGGCAACCTCTCCCAGACGCAGCGCCAGAAGGCCATGGACGGGTTCCGCACCGGACGCTACCGCGTGCTGGTGGCCACCGACATCGCCGCGCGCGGCATCGACGTCTCCCGCGTGGCCCACGTGGTCAACTTCGACCTGCCCGACACCCCGGAGACCTACACGCACCGCGTGGGCCGCACCGGCCGCGCCGAGCGCGAGGGTCAGGCCTACTCCCTGGTGACCCACGAGGACAACTCCATGGTCCGGGCCATCGAGCGCCTGCTGGGCAAGACCATCGAGCGCAAGAAGATGGACGGCTTCGACTACGCCGTGCCCGCCCCCGAGCGCCACAGCGACTTCGACCGGCCCATCATGCGCCCCGGCGGACGCGGCGGCTTCGGCGGCGGCAACAACAACCGCCGCTCCGAGGGCGGCCAGGGCCAGGGTCAGCGCCGTCCCGCCCGTGAAGGCTACTCCGCGGACACCCGCCGTCAGCCCTTCTCCGGCGACGGGGTGAGCCAGCCCGCCAGCCAGCCCGCCGCCGGGCACCACCCGAACCACCACTCCGGCCAGAAGCGCCAGGGCCAGGAGCGTCAGGGCCAGGAGCGCCAGGGCCAGGGCCAGTACGGCGACCGCCGCCGCGCCCAGGGCCAGGGCGGCCAGGGCGCCTTCGGCAACAACCGCCGCCAGGAGTCCGGCCAGGGCGACAACCGCCGCCAGGGCGGAGAGCGCAAGCCCTCCTTCTACGGCAGCAGCATGGGCCAGGAATACGGCCAGGGCTACGCCCGCCGCGAGGAAGCCGAAGCCAACCGCGCCCCCAGGCAGAACGGCAACCGCCGCCGCGATGACGCCGACGGCAACCGCGCCGCCTAAACAGCGCCCGCATCATTGAATCGAAAAGCCCCCGTCCAACGACGGGGGCTTTTTCATTCGCGGGCACTCCGCTCCAGGCGGGCGCGCGGCTTGAAACATCCGGGGCTTTGCACGGGCGGTCGAGGCGGAGGCCGGGGGCCGCCCGCATCGTGACCTGCCCGTGCCAGGCGTCAGCGCATGTCCTCCGTCATCGCATCCTTGTTGATGGCGCTCTCCCCGCCGTAATACTTGGCCATGACCCTGAGGTATGTCCCGTTTTTCTTGATGATGGCCAGCCCAGCCCTGAACATGGCGTCGTATTCTTCATCCTTGTCGCGCGATTTCGAGAACACCACGGAGACATCCCCGAGATTGAAGGACTTCGTGAGTTTGTAGTTCTTGTAGTCAGCCGGGAACAGCTTCTTCATGTACATGAGGCCCGTGAGGTCGACTATGCCCCATACGTCCACCCGTCCGGCATGCAGTTGCCGGGCGGACCCCTCATGCGTGACGTTTGGCACCAGGCTCAACAGCTTGTTGTGCTCCAGCACCTTCATGATGCCGCTGCCGCTCAGCACACCGATCATGTAATCGCTCATGTCGTCCAGGTCGATGAAATCGATGCCCTCTGGATAGACTTTCGAGCTGTACATGAACACCTGGGAGACGAACTGCACCGGCTCGGATATGCTGACCTTGTCCGCCACCTCCGGCGCGGCGAACAGGATGTTGCCGCCGATGCCGCAGACGACCTCCCCGGAGCTCACGCTCTCCACCATCCGCTTCACAGGGTAGAAGCGAAGCTCCACGTCAATGCCCACGGCCTTGAAGGCCTCGATCACCAGCTCGCAGGCCAGGCCTTTGTCAGCCGCGTTCTGGTAGATCGGGGGATACTCGAAGGCGGCGACGGCGATGGTCTTCTCCACCGCCGAGGCCGGGCCCGCCAACAAGGCGGCCAGGCACGCCGCGAGCAGGATGCGCCTCATCCGGCCCCTCCGCGCGGGACCGGGCTCCCTGGAGGACGCACGCAGGGAACCGCAGCCCCGCGACGGATGCCCCGCCCCGAGGGCAGGTAGCGCCCCCGCGCACGGCGGTGACAGGTCACGGCGTGCACGTGGCCGTCCCCTGCCCGTCGTAGGTGCAGTAATGGATGATCCCGCCATCCGGATCGTACTCGGTCATGGTCAGGATCAGGCCGTGGGCGTAGGTGCGGACGAAGTGGATGTTCCCGGCCTCGTAGAACTCCTTCCATATCCCGTGCTCCTTGCCCTCCGTATCGTAGTGCTGGATGTCGTAGACCGTGGTGCCGTCCAGGCGGAATCTCACACCGGTCTTGAACGCCGCCACGTTCGGCCAGCTGCAGTAGAACGACCACAGTTTCGTCCACTGCGTGTCCTGATAGTGCTCCTGGGCCAGCGTAATCATGTACGACTCGTCCACCCACCAGCGGGAGAGCCCGTCCTCCGAGATCAGCATGGGCGCGTCGGCCGGCACCTCCGGGCAGAAGCGGCACTTGGCCTTGTCGCCAAGCAGGAGGTCCGCCCCGGAAACAGTGGTGTAGGGGCTCTTGGATTCCCCGTTGACGGCCGCGATCACGTACATGTCGCCGGGAGCGGTCGCGAGCATCTGTGGGTTGAACATCTTGAGCGTGGCCACGTAGCTGAACGGGCCGTTGGGGTTCGTTCCCTTGTAGATCACGTAGGTCAGGTCCGGCGTTTCGGAGATGGGGCTGAACATGTACTGCGCGCCGGTGGGAACCGAGTCGATGATGACCGTCCACTTCTGGGCAGAGAACGGGGCCAGACTGGCGCTCAGGCGGCCCAGCGGCGCGCCGGAGCTGAGCCAGAACGCGTCGCTTGCGGGCACCGGCCAGCCAGCGTAGCCCGTGTTGCCGCTGAAGAGCCTGCCCATGTAGTCCGCCCAGTTCAGCGCCGCGACGCCGCCCGGCCCGGCGGCCTCGACGAGCGCGCGCAGGTCGGAGTAGCCCGGGGTCGGGCTGGTCTGGTTGCGCACGTTCTGCCAGACCCCGAGGACGAGCTGGCCTTGCAGCTGATCCACCAGGCTGCGAACGAAACCCGAGGCCCAGTAACCCAGGTTGCGGGCCTGGGCCTGAGCCTGGGGCATGCCCTGCCAGGTCTCCAGGCCCATGCCCTTCAGGCCCATGTTGGCGAGGAAATACGGGGAGACGTAGCTTCCGCCGAGTATCGCGCGCTCGAACCAGGTGGAGCTTGCCTCCCTGAGCATGGCGAAGTGCGGGTCGCTGGCGGCGTGGCGCTGGGCCAGGGTGGAGCGCGGGTCGTAGGCGGCCTGCACTGCGTGGAACAGCCCGTGCCCCACGGCGGCGCGCATGGCGTCGGAGGAGGCGGCGGCGCAGAGGCCCGCGTTCAGCACCAGGTAGCCCTTGCCCTTGCCCGCAAGGGGCAGGCCCGCCGGGCAGGGTTCGTCGAGCGTGGCGTAGCCCACGGAGATGGGCACGGGCCAGGCGAGCGAGCCCGCCAGATCGAAATTCAGGTTGGCAAGCTTCTGGTAGGCGTCCTCGGCGGCGGCCAGGATGCGGTCCGGGGAGTCGGCGCTTACCGAGAGCACGGCCGTAGGGTATTCCACCGTGAAGTGCTGGCTGCTCTTGCGGGCGTACCCGGCCAGGGTCCACCACCTGGAGGCGTGGCCCTCGCCGCTGGCCGTGGGCAGGACTCCCTGGGTGAGGTCGTGCGCCGACAGCTTGAAGCGCAGCACGCCGGACGTCACGCTGCCCCAGACCACCCTGGCGGGCGCGGTGTCAGCCTGCCCGCCCATGGTGGAGGAGTCCCCCAGGGCCACGGCGGCCTGCCGGTCGGGCGCGCCCAGGCCGAACAGCGCCACGTCGATGTCCTGCCCGGATTGCAGCAGCGGGATCTCCAGCGCATAGGACCAGAGGGCGGACTGGTTGCCGAAGTCCGCCCCCGGCGCGGCGCGCCTGAGCGTCACCGGCACCGGTGAAGCCAGGGCTCCGGGCGGGATGGTCACGACCACCCTGCCCGCCCGCAGCACGCCGCCGGAGGGGCCGACGGTCCTGGTCACCACGGCGGGGCCGCCCGCGGCGCGCGCCCCGCTGGTCAACAGCAGCAGGTCGTCGTCCACCGCCTCGGCGACCGGGTCGGGGATGCAGGCAAACACCAGCATAGCCAGCACGTACCGCAGCATGCGTGCGGACAGCGGGACGGCGCGGCGGAAAGCGCGCAGCCTGAGGGGGAATGACGGCGGGCGGCCGTCTGGTATGGATAACCACGTCACCATGCGATCCTCCTGGGTAGAGTTCCTGAGGATTCGCCCTGGCACGACGGGCGATGGCCCGGCCCGGGAAGGCCTGCCCGGATGCTGTTCCGGCGCTCGAGGCCGGGACGGGTTTGGTCGTAAAATACCCCTCCTGCCGGAATGGAGCAACACCATTGTGGAGGGGCAACCGAATCTGAAATGGAAGGCCCCTCCCCTACATCGCCTCCCCCAGCAACTGCTTCCCGGCCTTCTCCTTCACGGCCCAGCCGGCCTTTTCCAGATTCCCGCGCACCGTGCGGCTCACCGTCCCGGTGACCCACAGCTCCACCGGACAGCCGCCCCTCTCCTGGGAGGCCTTGGCCGCCCGGGCCGACAGGCGGGCCACATCCTCCGTCCAGCAGAGGTGGTCCAGCGGGTAGCACAGCACCAGCGCGCCTTTGGCGTTCCTGGCGGCCACCAGGTCCCCCAGGGGGAGGAAGCCCTCCACCTGACCCACGGCGCGGTTGTAGCCCGCGTACATCTGGGCCATGCGCTGGCGGAAGAGGGCCTGGTCCTGGTTATGGGTGCGCGCGGCCAGCCGCACGTAGGCCGTGAGCCCGTTCTTGCGGCCCAGGTCCCCCAGGGCCTTGACCAGCAGGCTCTGCTGCGTGGGCGTGAACTCGGCGTTGTCCATGAAGGCCCCGATGGCGGATTCCTCCACGCCCATCTCGGCCAGCTTGCGGCGGTTGCGCACGCGCAGCTCCAGCGGGGGTTGGGTCAGGTCCACGGCGCCCAGCCAGTGCACGCCGCTAACGGAGGAGACCGCGATGCCGATGCCGCCGGGGATGAGCGCCT
Organism: Fundidesulfovibrio agrisoli; assembly: GCF_022808715.1. Lineage (GTDB taxonomy): Bacteria > Desulfobacterota > Desulfovibrionia > Desulfovibrionales > Desulfovibrionaceae > Fundidesulfovibrio > Fundidesulfovibrio agrisoli. The sequence goes on along the minus strand of NZ_JAKZKX010000003.1, from coordinate 45,179 downwards.
TGAGCCCCATGGAGGTCAGCCCCCCGGCGTAGCCCGCCTTGGTCACGGAATCGAGCTTCTCCTGCATGCGCTTGTTGGTGGAATAGGGGTCAACCCCGAACTCCTTGGCGTATTCGCGCCGGGTGGAAGCGTAGCCCGTGAGCTTGGCCCCGGTGGAGTCCTCGTATTTGCTGGCCGCGTCGGAGGAGGACATGCTGTCCCCGGCGCGGTTGAAGAGCGTGCCCACGCCCGAGGCCGCGTTCTCCACGCTGTCCACGGGGTGCAGCACCAGGTTCTTCACGCCCTCCACCAGGCTGACCCCGCCGTCCCAGACGCCGCGCCCGAACTCCGAGGCCCCCTGCACCTTGTCCATGGCGGCCATGGCAGCGAACTCGTCCACCCGCACGGCAAGCAACGCCGTGGAGCTGACGCGGTAGTCCCCGTAGCGGGAGCGCACGGTGTAGATGTTCATGTAGCCGTCGTTCTCCACGGCCTCCTCCACCCGGTGGTGGGGGCCGGAGAGCAGCTTTTTGGGCAGCACGTCGGCGGCCCGCAGCCCCAGGGGGCGCTCATAGGGCGGGCCGGGCAGTTTGGGCGCGGCCCCGCCCTGGGCCTGCTGGGCTGGGGGCGGCGAGGCGGGCTGGTCCGGCGCTTCCGGCTTGGCCGTGCGCGCCACTTTCCGGTTTTGGCCGCCACCAGGGGCGCAGCCTTCTCCGTCGGGTTCCTGGAGCGGCTGCTCCAGCGGGATGGGCTTGGGGTTGAAGGCGGGTTTGGATGGAGCCTGGCCCTGCTTGGTCTGCGCAGGGTTTCCGTGGGTCTGTGCGGGCTTTCCGGCGGCCTGCGCCGCCTGCGGAGGCTTTGCGGCGGTTTGGGGCGTCTGTCCGGGCTTTCCGGCGGCCTGCGCCGCCTGTGTGGGCGTTCCGGCGGCAGGCGCGGGCTGCTGGCTCTCGGTCTTGGGGGCGGCATGAACCGGATGAACGGGCGACATCGCGCACAGCAGCGCGAGGCAGCAGGCAGCGAGCAGCCTGGCCGCCGTGAGCCCCCGGGGCCACATCACAGCCCGGCGTCCTCCGCTCCCGGCGGATAGGCCTGCACGGGCAGCTCGCCCTTGAGGGCCAGCAGCGCGCCCCGGCACATGGAGGACATCTCCTCCACGCCGGTGACCACCTCCACCCGGGCCAGGCCGCCCAGCAGTTCCCTGAGCGACTCCATGAGCCGCTTGCTGCGGGCCATGCCCCCGGTGAACACGATGGCGTCCGCCGGGCCGCGCAGGGCCGGAAGCATGGAGGCCGCGTGCTTGGCGATGTTGTAGCCCAGGGCCTCGAACACGCTCGCGGCCTTGGCGTCGCCTGCCTCGATCATGTCCTCAACCTTGCGCAGGTCGCTCACGCCAAGGTGGGCCGTGAGGCCCGCGCGGGTGGTCAGGGCCCGGCGCAGGGAGCAGATGGAATGCGCGCCGCTGTCCAGCAGGTCCAGCAGCGGCAGCAGGGGCAGCGTGCCGGAACGCTCCGGGCTGAAGGGGCCCTCCCCGTCCATGGCGTTGGTCACATCCACCACGCGCCCCAGGCGGTGCGCGCCCACGGAGATGCCCCCGCCCAGGTGGGCCACCACGAAACGGCCCGCCTCGTACTTGAGGCCCAGGCGGGCGGCGGCCTCGCGCGCGGCCCCGCGCTGGCCCAGGGCGTGGAAGATGGTGCAGCGGGAGATTTCCGGCAGGCCGGTCAGGCGGGAGACGTCGTCGAGTTCGTCGGTGGCCACCGGGTCCACCACGAAGGCCGGGCAGCCCGCGCGCCGGGCGAACTCCACGGCCAGGAAGGCGCCCAGGTTGCTGGCGTGCTCGCCGCGCCGGGCCTGGGCCAGCTCGTCCAGCATGGCCTGGGACACGGCGTAGACCCCGCCGGGGATGGGCCGCAGGAACCCGCCCCGCCCGGCCACGGCGTCCAGCCGGCCCACGTCGCCCAGGCCCGCCGCGAGGGCCGCCAGCCGGTAGCCGAGCTGCTCCATGACGCCGGGGAAAGCGGCCAGCTCCGCCTGGGGGTGGGCGATCTCCACGTCGCGCAGGCAGGCCTCGCCCTCGAAGAGCGTGGCCCGCGTGCTGGTGGAGCCGGGGTTGATGGTCAGGATGCGCGGAATCATAGGGAATGTGTTGTGTGCCGCACAAACGCCGGGCAGGTCAACCGCCGTCTGGCGGAATGCTCAGCTCCCTTTGGCCCCCGACGGGCCGCTCCCCGGGCGGATGTGGGCCAGCACCAGGGCCTCGGCGGCCCGGGCCTCGGGGGTGTCCAGCGCGGCCAGCTCGGAAGCGTCCGCGTGGGAGATGGCCCCGCAGGGGCACATGTCCACGCAGGCCGGGCCCATGCCGCGCCCGCGCCGCTCGGCGCAGAGGTCGCACTTGGTGAGCATCACGCCCTTGTCCGTCTCCAGCATGGCCGCGAAGGGGCAGGCCAGCATGCAGGCGCGGCTGACGCAGCCCCGGCACTTGAGCGGTTCGAGCACCATGGCCCCGTGGGCGTCGCGCGTGATGGCCCCCTGCTTGCACACGCGGGCGCAGTTGGGGTCCTCGCAGTGGCGGCAGTACAGGGGCATCATCAGCCCGTCGGTGGTGCGCGTCATCATGATGCGCGGCGTGGAGTGCACGAAGCGGCAGACGAACTCGCAGGTTTCGCAGCCGATGCACTTTGAGTAATCGATATGTAAAGTCTTCATGGCGGTCATTTCCTGAAGCGTTCGTCCTTGGCCACCAGGTCGTCGTAGGCGTACTCGGCCAGGCGGTTCTGGGCCTTGAGGTCAAGCCAGTTGGCCAGGGAGCGCGCGGCCTTGAGCCCGGAGTAGATGGCTTTGCCGATCTTGCTGGGGCCGGTGAGGGCGTCGCCCGCAACGAACACGTTCTCGATGGCGGTCATGTGCAGCCAGTGCACCTCGCCCTTGCGGACCTCCTCCAGCCCCAGCTCCTTGGCGAAGGGCGGCGTGGCGATCTCGCCGATGGCCGCGATCACGGCCTGCGCGGGCAATGTCTCCACCTCGCCGCCGATGCGCGCCTCCAGGCTCTCGGCCGACTCGGAGCCCAGCACCTTGAGCGGGGTGGCCAGCTCGCGCCAGACCACGCCCATCTCCTTGAGGCGCTCGATTTCGTAGCTGCCGCAGGGGGCCTCGCGCGCGGTACGCCGGTAGAGCATGGTCACGCTGGCCGCGCCCAGGCCCACGGCCCCGTGGGCCGCGTCCACGGCGGAGTGGCCCGCGCCCACCACGATCACGTCCTTGCCCTTGACCTCGGGCGTCTTGACCTTGGCGGAGGCGTAGCGCGCAGCCCGGATGGGGAAGAGGAACTCCAGCCCCGAATAGACCCCGGCCAGGCCCTCGCCCTCGATGCCCATGCGCCGGGACTTCCAGGAGCCCGTGCAGATGATGCTGGCGTCGTGGCGCATGACCAGGTCCTTGAGGCCCAGCACCTCGCGGCAGAAGTGGTCGCCCTCCTCCTCGAACATGGGGGCCGAGCAGCAGATCTTGGTTTGCGGATGGAACACCACCCCGTGCTCGCGCTCCATGCGCCTGGTGGCGTCGGCGATGCGCTGGCGGGGGATGCGGTGGCCTGGGATGCCGAAGAGCATCAGCCCGCCGGGCTTGGGCAGCTTGTCGTAGACCTCCACCTGGTAGCCCAGGCAGGAGAGGTGTCCGGCGGCGGCAAGGCCCGAAGGCCCCGCGCCGATGATGCCCACGCTGCGGCCGGCGGGCGCGGCGGGGCCGGGGCAGAGGAAATTGAAGTTCATGGCAGGCACGGGAGGCTCCTGGGAGGAGAAATGCGTTGCCCGTGGCATACGGGCATGAGGCCCCGGACGCAAGGGGGGTGAAACAAATCACGTGGATGCACCGGCGACATTCGCGGGGTTTTCTGCTAGAATCAACCATCTCGCCTCAACTTCTACAGGAGCACTCATGATGGACCCACGTGTGACTGTATCCTCGCTCAACATTTCCAAACCTCTCCACGACGTCGTGCAGGAAGCCGCCGCCGGGGCCGGGTTCGATCCCGCGCGCTTCTGGGAGGCTCTGGCCGGGGTGCTGGCTCGCTTCACGCCCCGCAACCGCGAGCTGCTGGCCATCCGCGACGCAATGCAGGCCAAAATCGACGCCTGGCACCGCGAGCGCAAGGGACAGCCCCACGATGCCGCCGCCTACCGCGCCTTCCTGGAGGAGATCGGCTACCTCGTGCCCGAAGGCCCGGACTTCTCCATCGAGACCGCCAACGTGGACCCCGAGATCGCCTCCGTGGCAGGCCCGCAGCTGGTGGTGCCCGTGACCATCCCCCGCTACGCGCTCAACGCGGCCAACGCCCGCTGGGGCAGCCTCTACGACGCCCTCTACGGCACGGACGTCATCCCCGACAGCGGGGCCACGGCCAAGGGCGCGGCCTACAACCCCGCGCGCGGCGCGCACGTGGTGGCCTACGCCGCCTCCTTCCTGGACAAGGCATTCCCCCTGGCCCAAGGCACCCACGCCGAGGTTGCGGCCTACGCCGTGGACAAGGGCGCGCTGGCCGTCATGCTGGCCTCCGGGGCCAGGACCGGTTTGAAGGACCCCGCCCAGTTCACCGGCTACGTGGGCGCGCCCGAGCCCTCGGCCGTGCTGCTGGCCAACCGGGGCCTGCACTGCGAGATACAGATCGACCGTTCCCACCCCATCGGCAAGGCCAGCCAGGCCGGCGTGAAGGACGTGGTGCTCGAAGCCGCCCTGACCACTATCCTCGACTGCGAGGACTCCGTGGCCACCGTGGACGGCCCGGACAAGGCCAAGGCCTACGGCACCATGCTGGGCCTGTTCCGGGGCGACCTGGTGGAGACCTTCCTGAAAGGCGGCAAAACGGTTAAGCGCCGCCTCAACCCCGACAAGGCCTGGTTCGGCCCCGACGGCAAGACCTTCAGCCTGCCCGGGCGCAGCCTGCTGCTGGTGCGCAACGTGGGCCACCTGATGACCACCAACGCCGTGCTCACCGCTGACGGCCAGGAGATCCCCGAGGGCATCCTGGACGCCATGGTCACCGGCCTGCTGGCCCTCTCAGACCTCAAGGCCACGGGCGGCAACCGCAACAGCCGCGCTGGCTCCGTCTACATCGTCAAGCCGAAGATGCACGGCCCGGACGAGGTGGCCTTCACCAATGAGCTCTTCGCCGCCGTGGAGGACGCCCTGGGCATGCCGCGCTTCACCATGAAGATGGGCATCATGGACGAGGAGCGCCGCACCACCGCCAACCTCAAGGAGTGCATCCGCCAGGCCAAAGACCGCCTGATCTTCATCAACACCGGCTTCCTGGACCGCACCGGCGACGAGATCCACACCAGCATGGAGGCCGGGCCGGTGATGGGCCGCGCGGACATGCGCTCCGCCCGCTGGATCACCGCCTACGAGGACTGGAACGTGGACGTGGGCCTGGCCTGCGGCCTGGCCGGAAAGGCGCAGATCGGCAAGGGCATGTGGGCCAAGCCCGACATGATGGCCGAGATGGTCGAGACCAAGATCGCCCACCCCAGGAGCGGCGCCAACACCGCCTGGGTGCCCTCCCCCACCGCCGCCACCCTGCACGCCATGCACTACCACATGGCGGACGTGCAGGCGCGCCAGCGGGAGCTCACGGGCAAGCGCCGCGCCACCCTGGACGACATCCTGACCATCCCGCTCATGCCCGCCCCGGGCCTGACGCCCGAACAGGTGCAGCAGGAGCTGGACAACAGCGCCCAGGGCATCCTGGGCTACGTGGTGCGCTGGGTGGACCAGGGCGTGGGCTGCTCCAAGGTGCCCGACATCCACGACGTGGGCCTGATGGAAGACCGCGCCACCCTGCGCATCTCCAGCCAGTACTTCGCCAACTGGCTGCTGCAGGGCGTGTGCACGCAGGATCAGGCGCTGGAGACCATGAAGCGCATGGCCGCCGTGGTGGATAGACAGAACGAGGGCGACCCCGCCTACCGCCCCATGAGCAAGGACTTCGACGCCAGCGTGGCCTTCCAGGCGGCGCTGGACCTGGTGTTCAAGGGCCGCGTGCAGCCCAATGGCTATACGGAGCCCATCCTGCACGCCAGACGGCGGGAGGCGAAGGAGAAGTTCGGGCTGCTGTAGACGGGAATTGGACCGAGAATGAAAAAGGCCGCCGGGCGTGAGTCCGGCGGCCTTTTTTCGCCGAGCGCCTCTTGTCAGGACAATATCCGTACATTATAGGTTCTTCATCCAAGGAGACTCCTCATGCCAGCCGCCGCCAAGAACGAACGAATCGACATACGCACCTCGCCGCTCGCCAAACGCACCCTGCAGGACGCTGCCACCGCCCGGAGCAAGACCGTGTCCGAGTTCGTGCTGGACGCCGCCTTGAAGGAAGCCGACGCCGTCCTGGCCGAGCAGGGCCGCTTCATCCTCACCGGCGAGCAGTGGTCTGGCTTCGTGCAGGCCCTGGACGAGCCCGCCAGGCCGAAGCCCCGGTTGGAGAAGCTGCTGCAGGAAAAGAGCGTCTTCGAATGACGGGCCGATCCGGCTTGAGGATCGAGAAGCTCCACCCCGGCCTGGACTGCCGCGCCTTCGACTGCGGGAAGCCCGAGCTGAACCGCTATCTCCAGCCCTTCGCGCTGATGAACCAGAAGGCCAACAGCGCCCAGACCTACGCCGCGCACCGCGACGGGGTAGTGGTCGGCTACTACAGCCTGGCCGTCGGCTCCGTGGAGCACCAGGAGGCCCCGGCGCGCGTGGGCAAGGGGCTCGCCCGGCATCCTATCCCGGTCATGATCCTGGCCCGCCTGGCCGTCCACCTCGGGGAGCAGCGCGCGGGCATCGGCTCCGGCCTGCTCAAAGACGCCCTGCTTCGCACGGCGGCAGCGGCGAAAATTGCGGGCATCCGGGCCGTGCTGGTCCACGCCAAGGACGCCTCGGCCGCTGGTTTCTACAGGCACTACGACTTTGAACCCTGCCCCTTCGCTCCCAACAAGCTGATGCTGCTCATGAAGGACCTCGAACGGCTCGTAGAGTAGCTGCCCAGCGCCATCCTGAGAAATCACGAAGGCCGCCGGATCGCTCCGGCGGCCTTCTTCGATTCGCCTCAATCGCCCGCTACTCGGGCACCACCTCCAGCACCGCCTCGCCGTAGGGGTCCTGCACGGACTTGTGGATCTTCATCAGGTGCATGCAGCGCCGCACCGCGCCCACGATCACGAAGGCCATGAGCACCATGACGATGATCGCCAGGGTGGCCAGCAGATAGAGGTTCTTGGGCAGGAAGTTGCTGACCACGTTCAGGTAGCCCGCCCACATGGTCATGCAGACCAGGGCGAAGCCCGGCACCACGGTCATCCACACGTACTTGGCCTTGCCCATGCGGATGATCATCACCGAGCCGATGATGAGCCCCACCGCCGCCAGCAACTGGTTGGACATGCCGAACAGCGGCCAGATGGTGGAGATGTCGCCCGTGTAGACCAGATACCCCCAGGAGAAGGTGAACAGGGCGCTGGTGATGACGATGCCGGGAATCCAGCGCTTTTCCTGGAACTTGGGCACGAAGGTGCCGATCATCTCCTGCAGGAAGAAGCGGCCCACGCGGGTGCCGGTGTCCACGGCCGTCAGGATGAACACGGCCTCGAACATGATTGCGAAGTGGTACCAGTAGCCCATGAGCCCCTTCATGAAGGGGATGGAGGAGAAGATGTAGGCCATGCCCACCGCCAGGGAGACCGCGCCGCCGGGACGCCCGGCCAGGGTCTCGCCCACGGCGGTGGAGAGCTCGGGCAGGTGGGTGGTGGTCATGCCCAGCTTGGCGAAGGCGGCCGGGGCCGTGTTGATGGCGAAGTAGTCGCCCGGGATCATCACGCAGGCCGCTATGAGCGCCATGATGGCCACGAAGCCCTCGGTGAGCATGGCGCCGTAGCCCACGAAGAGGATGTTGCGCTCGTTGTCGAGCATCTTGGGCGTGGTGCCCGAGCCGATGATGGCGTGGAAGCCGGAGATGGCCCCGCAGGCGATGGTGATGAACAGGAAGGGGAACACCGCGCCGGGGATGATCGGCCCGCCCCCGCCGGTGAACTTGGTGAAGGCCTCCATCTGCAGGTCCGGGCGCACCCAGAATATGCCGATGGCCAGCATGGCGATGGTGCCGATCTTCAAATAGGTGGAAAGGTAGTCGCGCGGGCACAGCAGCAGCCACACCGGCAGCACCGAGGCCACGAACCCGTAGATGGGGATGCTCACGGCGATGCTGTTCTTGCTCATGGTGAACCAGCCCGAGAGCGTGGGGCTCGCCACCACGTAGGGCCCGGCCAGGATGGCCAGCACCAAGAGCACCAGGCCCATGAGCGAGGCCCCGGCCACGTCGCCGTGACGCCAGACGTGCAGGTACACGCCCATGAGCAGCGCGATGGGGATGGTGGCGAACACCGTGAAGGTGCCCCAGGGGCTGTGGAACATGGCGTTGACCACGGCGATGGAGAGCCCCGCCAGGGTAAGCACCAGGATGAAGAGCACCGCCACGGAGGCCACGCCGCCGGTGAGCTTGTCCACCTCCTGGGTGGCGATGTAGGCCAGGCTCTGGCCCTTGTGCCGCACCGAGGCGAAGAGCACCACCGTGTCGTGCACGGCCCCGGCCACCACGCAGCCGATGAGGATCCACAGCGCGCCCGGCGCGTAGCCGAACTGGGCCGCCAGCACCGGCCCGAGCAGCGGCCCGGCCGCCGCGATGGCCGCGAAATGGTGCCCGAACAACACGAATTTGTTGGTTTCCACGTAATCCACCCCGTCGGCCTGCTTGATGGCCGGGGTGAGCCTCGTCTCATTCACGCCCAAAACCGTCTTGGTGAGAAAAAGGCCATAAAAACGATAGGCAATGGCGAAAAGGCAAAGTGCCGCGAACACCAGCGTCAACGCATTCATGTGGTCCCCTCCTCCTAGGTTGGCGATGCTTCCTCCTGCCATAACCGCTCGGAAGAACACAACACCTTTCGTCGGTGGACGGCCCTGAAAACAGGAAGGCCGCCGGAGCGGTCCGGCGGCCTTCGATCGAGGAGGAGCCCCTGCTTCGCAGGGACGATGGAGCTTCGCCTACTCGGGCACGACTTCCAGCACGGCCTCGCCGTAGGGGTCGCTGACGGTCTTGTTGATCTTGGAGAGCGCGATCCAGCGGCGCACCGCGCCGATGATGACCACGGTCATCATCACCAGGACGACCAGGGCCAGGGTGGTCAGCAGGTACAGGCCCTTGGGCAGGTAGGTGTTCACGATCTGCAGGTAGCCCGCCCAGACCGTCACGCCAACCAGGCCCAGGCCGGGCACTGCGGTGATGAGCGCCAGCTTGCCCTTGTTCATGCGGATGATCATGGTGGTGCCGATGATGAGGCCCACGGCCGCCAGCAACTGGTTGGACATGCCGAACAGCGGCCAGATGGTGGCGATGTCGCCGGTGTAGAGCAGGTAGCCCCAGGTGCTGGTGAACAGCACGGAGGTGATGCACACGCCGGGCCACCAGCGCTTGTCGTTGAACTTGGGGGCGAAGTTGCCGATCATCTCCTGCAGGAAGAAGCGGCCAACGCGGGTGCCCGCGTCGATGGCGGTGAGGATGAACACGGCCTCGAACATGATGGCGAAGTGGTACCAGTAGCCCATCATGGTATCCATGAAGGGGATGCGGCGGAAGATCTCGGCCATGCCCACGGCCAGGGACACCGCGCCGCCGGTGCGGCCCACCAGCTCCTCGCTCACGGCGTGGGAGAGGAAGGGCAGGTCCACCACCTGCATGTTCAGCTTGGCGAAGGCCGCCGGGGCGGAGTTGATGGCGAAGTAGTCGGCCGGGAACATGACGCAGGCGGCCACCAGGGCCATCATGGCCACGAAGCCCTCGGTCAGCATGGCCCCGTAGCCCACGAAGAGCAGGTTGCGCTCGGAGTCCAGCATCTTGGGGGTGGTGCCGGTGGCGATGATGGCGTGGAAGCCGGAGATTGCGCCGCAGGCGATGGTGATGAACAGGAAGGGGAAGGCCGCGCCGGGGATGATGGGGCCGCCGCCGCCCATGAACTGGGTCATGGCGGGCATCTTGAGGTCGGGCATGACCCAGAAGATGCCGATGGCCAGCATGGCGATGGTGCCGATCTTCAAATAGGTGGAGAGGTAGTCGCGCGGGCACAGCAGCAGCCACACCGGCAGGATGGAGGCCGCGATGCCGTAGATGGGCACCGCCAGGGAGAGCGCGGGCTTGGAGAGGTTGAAGATGTGCTTCAGGCTCTCGTGCTCGGCGACCCAGTGGCCGCCCACGACCGCCGCCACCAGCAGGGCCACGCCCATGATGGAGGCGCCGGTGACGTCGCCGGGGCGCCAGAACTGCAGGTACAGGCCCATCAGGATGGCGATGGGGATGGTGGCGAACACGGTGAAGGTGGCCCAGGGGCTGTGGAACATCGCGTTGACGCAGGCGATGGACAGGCCGGCCAGGGTCAGGATCAGGATGAAGAGCACCGCGAAGGAGGCCACGCCGCCGGTGAACTTGTCCACTTCCTGGGTGGCGATGTAGGCCAGGCTCTGGCCCTTGTGGCGCACGGAGGCGAAGAGCACCACCAGGTCGTGCACGGCGCCGGCCAGCACGCAGCCGATGAGGATCCAGAGCGCGCCCGGCGCGAAGCCGAACTGGGCGGCCAGCACGGGCCCGAGCAGCGGCCCGGCAGCGGCGATGGCCGCGAAGTGGTGGCCGAACAGGATGTATTTGTTGGTTTCCACATAGTCCACGCCGTCGGCCATCTTGATGGCGGGCGTCAGCCTGGCCTCGTTCACGCCCAGCACCTTCCTGGCTATGAACAAGCCATAGAAGCGGTAGGCGATGGCGAAGACGCACAGCGCTGCGAATACGAGAGTCAACGCGTTCATTACTTTCCTCCTCCGGGATGTTGGCCCCGGCTTACGCCCCTTCCATGAAAGAAAACAACGCACCCGGCGCGAAAGGCAGGTTTTGGGGGCTGAAATGGAGGATGGAGGGTCTGAAAGGGGCCTCTCCGGGTGGCCCGGAAAAGCCCCCGATGGCTACTGCTGCGGGATGCGCAGCGAGATGGAGGTGCCCCTGTCCGGGGCGCTGTCCACGAGCAGGCCGTAGTCCGGCCCGTAGAGCTGCATGAGGCGCTGGTTGGAGTTGCGCGCCCCGATGCCCTCGGTGAGCGACTCGGAGGAACCGCTGCGCACGATGGCCTGCACGGCCACGCGGTCCATGCCCGCGCCGTCGTCGTGCACCTCCACCAGCAGGTGCCCGTTCTCGCGCCAGGCGGTCAGGCGCACCAGCCCGCCCTCGGGCTTGGCCAGCACGCCGTGGCGCACGGCGTTCTCCACCAGCGGCTGTATGAGCAGCGGCGGCACCAGGCACTCGGCGGCCCCGGGGCCCAGGTCGATCTCGGTCTTCACGCGGGTGCCGAAGCGGGCCTGCTCGATGGCCAGGTAGGCGCGGGTCTGCTCGATCTCGTCAGAGAGGGGGATCAGCCCGCGGCTGGAGTCCAGGTTGCGGCGCATGTAGCGGGAGAGGTCAAGCAGCAGCTCGCGGGCCTGGGAGGGCGCGGTGCGGCAGAAGCTGGCGATGGTGTTCAGCGAGTTGAACAGGAAGTGCGGGTTGATCTGCGCCTGGAGCCGCCTGATCTCGGCGTGGGCCAGGAGCTGGTTCTTGATGCCGATGTCCTCCAGCTCAAGCTGGGTGGAGAACAGGTCCGCCAGGCCCTTGGCCAGCTCGAAGAGGGTCTCGTCCAGGGGGGAGCGGCGCGTGCCGTAGAGCTTGAGGCAGCCCATGATGCGGCTGCCCTTGCGCAGGGGGACGATGATGGCCTCGGTGAGCGGGCAGCCGTCGCTCGAGCAGGCGATGCTCTGGCGGTCGTGCACGAAGAGGGGCTCGCCGGTATCCACCACGCGCTGGGTGGCCCGCGTGAGCACTTCGCCCCCGCTGACGTGGTGGTCCTCGCCTTCCCCCACATGGGCCAGGATGGTGTTGTTGGAGGTCAGCGCCACCGCCGCCACCTGGGCCTCGTTCATGATGATGGCCGCCGTGGCCTGGGCCGAGGCCGGGTTGAGGCCGCCGCGCAGGTGGCCCACGGTCTGGTTGGCGATGGAGAGGATCTGCCGGGCCAGGTCGCGGTCGCGGGCCTGCTTGAAGCGCATCTGCAGGTCCAGGGCCTTCACGAACAGACCCGCCCCCAGGGAGTTGAACACGATCATCGGCAGCGCGATCACCTGCACCAAGGCCACGGCCTCCACGAAGGGCTGGGAGAACAGCAGCACCAGGCCCATGTGCAGGGTCTCGCCCGCCAGGCAGATGCCCATAGCCATCTGCCAGTCCAGGCTGTTGCCGGGGTTGCGCCGGGCGATGAACCCGGCCGCCGTGCCCTCCAGCAGGGTGGCCAGGCCGCAGGGCAGCGCGGAGAAGCCCCCGATGTCGATGAGGTAGCGGTGCGCACCGGCGATCAGGCCCACGCCGAAGCCAACGCCGGGCCCGCCGAACAGCCCCGCCGTGACCACAACCATGGCCCGCAGGTTCGCGAAGGACTTGAAAACCGAGTTGCCCGTGTAGGTGCCAAGCACCCCGAACAGGCCGAAGAGCACCACCAGGAGCACGGTGGCCCACAGGGGCCTGTCTCGCCGGGGGCCGAGCTTGTCCAGGGAGGTGACGGTCATGATGGCGAACCCGCCCGCCAGCAGCAGGCCGAAGCGCTGGGACAGGTTCAGGAACAGTTCGGGCACCTGGGGGTTGAGCAGATCGGTCATATCCCGAGCCTCGTCTTGAATTCGCGGACCCTGTTGCGGCTGACCACGATCTCCGTGCGCTCGCCGTCGGCCATGACCACATGATACTTGCCCCCGAACCAGGGGGAGAACTCGGCCACGTGCTCCAGGTTGATGAGCTGGGCGCGGTTGGCCTGGAAGAAGCTCAGGCCAGCCAAGCGCTCGCAGGCCTTGGCCAGGGTGGACATGCCGTGGCAGGGCAGCTTGCCGTGGGCCGTGGCGGCCACCAGATGCTTCTCCTCCGCCTCGATGAAGGCCACCTGCGTCAGCGCGATGAGCCTGATGCGTCCGCCCTGCTCCACGGCCAGCTTGGGCAGCGGCTTGCCCGGCCCCACGCAGGAGAGCAGGCGCTCCACGGCCTGGTGCAGGGGCTTTGCGTCCTTGGCCTGCAGGGCGGCTCGAACGCGGTCCAGGCTTTTGGCCAGCCGATCGGGCGAGACGGGCTTGAGCAGGTAGTCGGTGGCGTTCTCCTCGAAGGCCCGGATGGCGTGCTGGTCGTAGGCGGTGACGAACACGAACAGCGGCGGGGAGTCGAACTCCTTGGCGTTGGAGAGCACGTGGAAGCCGTCCTGCCCGGGCATGTGGATGTCCTGGAAGACGACGTCCGCCAGGCCCCGCGCGATGACGGAGAGGGCCTCCTCGGCGGAGGCGGCCTGGAGGGCGGCCACGTCGGGGTGCGCCTCCAGCAGGTAGGCCAGTTCGTCGCGGGCCGGGGCCTCGTCGTCCACTATCAGGGCTCGGATGGTCATCATGCGCTCCAGTTGCCCCCCGGTTAATGCCGGGCCCCGCGCTTGTAAAGCCCGCAACAGGGATGCCAGGAACAGGAACCTTGCCGGGAGGTAATAATTTCCTATTGCCAATCTGTAGGTTTCTATTGTCTAAATGCACAACGTTTCCAATCAGTCACGGGGTTTTCAATGCCGACGAGCTTCCCTGGACGCATATCCTGGCCGCGACTTTGCCTGCTGCTCTGCATCCTTGCGCTGTCGACGGCGGGATGCATGAAGGTTGGGCCGGACTTCAAAAAACCCCAGACTGCATCGCCCAAATCCTGGATGGAGTCGGACTACGCCAGGACGAGGCCCGACATCCCCCCCGCCGAAGACTGGTGGAAGACGCTCAACGACCCCGTGCTGGACAAGCTGGTGGCCACCGCCCGCGCCCAGAACCTCACCCTGCACATCGCGGGCGTGCGCATCCTGGAGGCCAGAGCCCAGCTCGGCATCGCGGTGGGCAACATCTACCCGCAGACCCAGCAGGGCACGGGAGCCCTCACCTGGAACCAGCCCAGCCGCCGCGCCCCCGGCTCCACCCAGCCCCCCAACGACGGCAAGGGCCAGTTCAGCTACTGGCAGGATTCCGCCGGGTTCAACGCCGCCTGGGAGCTTGACTTCTGGGGCAAGTTCCGCCGGGCCATCGAATCCGCCGACGCCAGCCTGGCCGCCTCCGTGGCCGACTACGACAACGTGCTGGTCAGCCTCTGCTCCGACGTGGCCAGCACCTACGTGCTGCTGCGCGTCAGCGAGGAGCGCCTGCGCATAGCCCGCGACAACGTCGTCCTGCAGAAGGAAGGCTGGAACATCGCGGACATCCGCTTCCGCCTGGGCGCCACCTCCGAGCGCGACGTGATGCAGGCCCAGACCCTGCTCTCATCCACCGAGGCCACCATCCCGGCGCTGACCTCCTCGGTGCACAAGGCCCGCCACGCCCTGGCCCTGCTCCTGGGCATGACCCCGGAGGAGATCACGCCCCTGCTGGACGGCCCTTCGCGCATCCCCGAGTGCCCGGAGCAGATCGGCGTGGGCATCCCGGCGGACCTCCTGCGCCGCCGCCCGGACGTGCGCCAGGCCGAGTACCTGGCCGCGGCCCAGTGCGCCAGCATCGGCGTGGCCAAGGCGGACCTGTTCCCCTCCTTCTCGCTCACGGGCAACATCGGCTGGCTCTCCTCAAACATGGGGGCCTTCAACCTGGCGGACATCTTCTCCGCCCGCAGCCTCACGGCCGGGTTCGGCCCCTCGGTCACGTGGAACCTTTTCAACTACGGGCGCATCGTGAACAACGTGCGCGTGCAGGACGCCAGGTTCGAGGCGGCGCTGCTGAACTACCGCAACACCGTGCTCACGGCCCTCAAGCAGGTGGAGGACTCCCTGGCGGACTACCAGTTCACCCGCCTCCAGACCGCGGACCTGGCCCGCGCCGCCGACTCCGCCAAGCGCGGGGCGGACCTGGCCTTCATCCAGTACAAGGAAGGCAAGACCGACTACACCACCGTCATCGTGGCCCAACAGAACCAGCTCACCCAGCAGGACGCCCTGGCCAGCGCCCAGGGCAACATCGTGCTGGGCATGGTGGGGGTCTACCGGGGCCTCGGCGGCGGCTGGGAAGAGCGGCCCGAGCCCGTCCCGGCGGAGGTCGCCGGCGAGATGAAGGCCCGCACCTACTGGGGCTCCATGCTTGGAACCTCCCCCGAAAAATACGAAGACCCGGCCAAGGCCCCCGCAAGCCGCCTGGCTCCCGGTTTCTGACACTGAACTCCAGACGAGGACGCACCGCATGCACGCATCAGCCACGCGCCTTCCCCTCCGCCTGACGGGCCTGGCAGCCGCCCTGATCCTCCTGGCCGTCCTGGCGGCCTGCGACAAACGCAACGCCTACGTGCCGCCGCCGCCGCCCAAGGTCACGGTGGCCAAGCCGGTGCGCCAGTCCGTGGTGGACTACCTGGAGTTCACGGGCAACACACAGGCCGTGCAGACGGTGAACCTCAACGCGCGCGTGGAGGGCTTCCTCCAGGGCATCTTCTACGAGGACGGCGCGCGCGTGAAGCAGGGCCAGAAGCTCTTCCTGATCGAGCCCGCGCCCTACAAGGCCAAGGTGGACCGGGCCAAGGCGGACCTCGATTCCCAGAAGGCCCAGCTG
Organism: Fundidesulfovibrio agrisoli; assembly: GCF_022808715.1. Classification (GTDB taxonomy): domain Bacteria; phylum Desulfobacterota; class Desulfovibrionia; order Desulfovibrionales; family Desulfovibrionaceae; genus Fundidesulfovibrio; species Fundidesulfovibrio agrisoli. Next base: position 29,516 of record NZ_JAKZKX010000003.1, on the reverse strand, counting down.
GTGCAGGCCGAGACCGAGCTGACCCGCTCCAAGAAGCTCTTCGCCGAGCGCGCCGGGCCGGACACCGAGGTGGTGCGCTGGCAGCGCGAGCGGGACACCGCCGTGGCCAACGTGGAGGCCGCCAAGGCCAACCTCCAGATCGCCGAGATCAACCTGGGCTACACCAGCGTCACCGCGCCCTTCGACGGCCGCGTCAGCCGCCGCCAGGTGGACCTGGGCAACCTGGTGGGCAGCGGGGGCCAGGCCACGCAGCTGGCCACCATCGTCAAGGACGACCCCATCTACGCCTACTTCACCCTCAACGAGCGCGACATGCTGCGCGTGGAGCGCGTCAACCAGGCCAGGCAGCGCCAATCCGCGCCCAAGCGCGTCACGGTGGAGATGGGCCTCTCCGACCAGAGCGGCTACCCGCTCAAGGGCGAATTCGACTACTACGACATCGGCGTGGACCCCCAGACTGGCACCATACTCCTGCGCGGCGTGTTCCCCAACCCCAAGGGCGACATCGTGGCGGGACTGTTCGTCAGGCTGCGCGCCGCGCTTGAAACCCGCGAGGCCCTCACCGTGCCCGAAGCCTGCGTGGGGGTGGACCAGGTGGGCAGCTACGTGCTGGTGGTGGACGACAAGAACCTGGCCCAGCAGCGGCCCGTCACCACGGGCCAGGCCGTCAACGGCCTGCGCGTGATCGACAAGGGGCTGGACGGCACCGAGCGGGTGATCGTCAACGGCATGCAGCGGGCCAGGCCCGGCGCACCCGTGGCCCCCGAAGAAGCCAAACAGTAGGCGGGCCCATGTTCTCAAAGTTCTTCATCGAGCGCCCGGTGCTGGCCAACGTGCTGGCCATCGTGATGATGCTGCTTGGCGGCGTGGCCCTGCTGGAGCTGCCCGTGGCCCAGTACCCGGAGATCACGCCGCCCACGGTGCAGGTCTCCACCTCCTATCCCGGGGCCAGCCCCGAGGTCATCATCGAGACCGTGGCCGCGCCCATCGAGCAGCAGGTCAACGGCGTGGAGCGCATGCTCTACATGTCCTCCAAGTCGGCCTCGGACGGCTCCTACACGTTGACCATCACCTTCGAGGTGGGCACCAACCTGGACACCGCCACCATGCTGGTCCAGAACCGGGTGAACACCGCGCTCTCCAGCCTGCCGCAGGAGGTCCAGCGGCAGGGCATCAACGTCAAGAAGAAGTCCACGGCCATCCTGCTGGTCATCGACCTCGTCTCGCCCGATGGCACCTACGACGACCTATTCCTCTCCAACTACGCCACCCTGCGCATCAAGGACGAGCTCGCCCGCCTGGACGGCGTGGGCGACCTCTCCATCGTGGGCGCGGACGATTACGGCATGCGCGTCTGGCTGGACCCGGACAAGCTCAAGTCCATGAACCTGTCGGCGCAGGACGTGGTCAACGCCCTGTCCCAGCAGAACGTGCAGGTGGCCTCGGGCATGCTGGGCCAGCCCCCCACCCCCAAGGACCAGCAGTTCCAGCTCACCATCCAGACCCAGGGCCGCCTGGTGACCACCGAGCAGTTCGGCGACATCATCGTCAAAAGCTCCTTCAACCAGACCGGCAAGGTGGTGCGCGTGCGCGACGTGGCCCGGGTGGAGCTGGGCGCCAAGACCTACACCCTCTTCGGCCAGCAGAACGGCCAGCCCGCGGCCTGCATACCCATCTACCTGCTGCCCGGGGCCAACGCCCTCAACGTGGCCCAGAAGGTGCGCGCCGAGATCGGCCGTCTCTCCAAGGACTTCCCGCCCGGCCTGCAGTACGCCATCCCCTTCGACACCACCCTCTTCGTCACCCGCGCCATCGACGACGTGTACAGGACCCTCATCGAGGCGGCCGTGCTGGTGCTGGTGGTCATCATGGTCTTCCTGCAGAACTGGCGGGCCATGCTGGTGCCCGCCACAACAGTGCCCGTGACCATATTGGGCGCGTTCGTGGCCATGTCCGCCCTGGGGTTCTCGGTGAACCTCATCACGCTCTTCGGCATCATCCTGGCCATCGGCATCGTGGTGGACGACGCCATCATCGTGGTGGAAGGCGCCATGCACCACATGGAGCAGGGCCAGAAACCCAAGCAGGCGGCCATCACGGCCATGTCCGAGCTGTTCGGGCCGATCATCGGCATCACGCTGGTGCTCTCGGCGGTGTTCCTGCCCGTGGCCTTCCTGCCGGGCATCACCGGGCAGATCTACCGGCAGTTCGCGCTGGTCATCGCCTCCACGGCGCTCATCTCGGCCATCAACGCGGCCACGCTCAAGCCCACGCAGTGCGCGCTGTGGCTCAGGCCCCGCACCACCGAGCCGAACGCCTTCTTCCGGGGCTTCAACGCGGTCTACCAGCGCTTCGAGAACGGCTACACCCGCGCCGTGACCTTCATGGTGGGGCACAGCAAGCTGGCCATGCTCATCTACGCGGGGCTCATCGCGGCCACGCTGTTCTTCTTCTCCAGCCTGCCCACCGGCTTCCTCCCCGACGAGGACCAGGGCTACTGCATCATGAGCGTGCAGCTGCCCCCGGCGGCCTCCCAGGAGCGCACCCGGGAGGTGGCCGCGCAGGTCAACGCCATGCTGCCCAAGGTGCCCGGGGTGGCCAACTGGATCACCTTCGGCGGCATGTCCATCCTGGACAACGCCAACCAGTCCAACATGCTGACCTATTTCGTCATCTACAAGGACTGGAGCGCACGCGGCAAAGACGAAACCCAGGACGCCATCCTGATGAACATCCGCCGCGGCCTGGCCCAGATCCAGGACGCCGCGGCCTTCGCCTTCATCCCGCCCGCCATCCAGGGCCTGGGCCAGGCGGGCGGTTTCGAGATGGTCGTGCAGGACATGGGCAACCTCGGCCCCTCGGCCCTTGAGAACGCCCTGCGCGAGCTCATCATCGCCGGGCACACCCAGAGCGGGCTGGCCGGGCTCAACACCACCTTCTCGGCCAACACCCCGCAGATCTGGGCGGACATAAACCGCACCCAGGCCATCACCTACGGCGTGGCCATCCAGGACCTGTTCTCCACCCTGCAGACCTACCTGGGCTCCACCTACGTCAACGACTTCAACCTCTTCGGCCGCACCTACCAGGTGCGCGCCCAGGCCGACACCAACTACCGCCAGCAGACCCGCGACATCATGAACCTGCAGGTGCGCAACAACCAGGGCAACATGGTGCCGCTGGGCGCGGTGATCTCCGTGCGGGAGATCGTGGGGCCGAGCATCCTGACGCGCTACAACCTCTACACCGGGGCCTCGGTGTTCGGCTCGGCCGCCCCCGGGTTCAGCTCCGGCGAGGCCCTGACCCTGATGGAGCAGCTCGCCCGCGACAAGCTGCCCGCCTCCATGGGCATCTCCTGGACCAACATGGCCTACCAGGAGAAGAAGGTCGGCAACGAGGCCTACTTCATATTCGCCCTTGCCGTGCTGCTGGTCTACCTGGTGCTGGCCGCGCAGTACGAGAGCTGGTTCCTGCCCACCTCGGTCATCATGGTGGTGCCCCTGGCCCTCTTGGGCACGGCCGTAGCCGTGTACGTGCGCAACATGGACAACAACGTCTACACCCAGGTGGGCGTGGTGCTGCTCATCGCGCTGGCCTCGAAAAACGCCATCCTGATCGTGGAGTTCGCCCGCGAACTGCGGGAAAAGGGCATGTCCATCAAGGAGGCCGCCGTGCACTCGGCCCGGCTGCGCTTCCGGCCCATCCTCATGACGTCCTTCGCCTTCATCCTGGGCGTGGTGCCGCTGCTCTCGGCCTCGGGCGCGGGCGGCGCCAGCCAGCGCGCCGTGGGCACGGCGGTGTTCGGCGGCATGCTGGCCTCCACCTTGCTGGCGGTGATGGTGGTGCCGGTGTTCTACGTGGTGGTCCAGGGGATCATCGAGCGCTTCTATCCGCCCGAGGAGCAGGAGTCCGAGCCTGAGCCCGAGGCCGAAGCCAAGGAACTGCCCCCGGGCCACTGAAACTGAGCCCGGGCGGGCGCGCCTGCATCAGCGCCTGCATCAGCGCCTACATCAGCACGGAGACGCGCACCCGCACCAGCGGTGCGCCCTGCTGGTCCGCCTCCGCCAGGACCACCCGGCAGCCCAGGCGCGCGCCCCGCTCCAGCAGTTCCGCCAAACGCGCGGCCCGCTCCGGGGGCACCGTTCCGGCCGTGAGCGCGCCCTTCCTGCCGGGGGCGCGCGCCTCCAGGCGGCCGCCCTCGCCGACGGCCAGCTCCAGCTCCTGGCCCTGGAACAGCTTGCGGGCCAGGCGAGGGTCCACGCCCTCCAGGGCGAAGGTGTCCAGCGCCACCTCGGAGGAAAACCGCTGTTCACGCGACGCGGACTCGCCCCCGCCCGCGCCGAGCAGCCCTCCCACCAACGAACGGATCGACCAGGCCATGCGCCCCGCCCAGACTCCTCCGGCCGCGCGGGCCGGGCTGAAAGTTTGACTTCCCCCGCCGTCTTCCCCTAAGACATCCTACCGTTGGACACCATCCACATAAGGAGATCGACAATGAAACGCCTTCTGGTCCTGTCCCTTTCCTTGCTGGCCCTGTGCGCCGCCGCGGCGCTGGCCTCCGCGCCCGCATCCCTGCTCACCCCGGATCTGGCCCTGGAGCGCCTCCAGCGCGGCAACGAACGCTTCGTCTCTGGCAAGATGATCCATCCCAACCAGGACGCGTTCCGCCGGACCACCACCGCCAAGGAAGGCCAGAAGCCTTTCGCCACCATCCTGGGCTGCGCCGACAGCCGCGTGCCCCTGGAAGTGGTGTTCGACACCGGCGTGGGCGACCTCTTCGTGGTGCGCGTCGCGGGCAACGTCACCTACTTCGACCAGGCCGGCACCATCGAGTACGGCGCGGAGCACCTGGGCGCGAACCTGCTGGTCGTGCTCGGCCACACCCGCTGCGGCGCGGTGACCGCCGTGGTCAAGGGCGACCACGTGGAGGGCAACATCCCGGCGCTGGTGGCCAACATCGTTCCCCCCGTGGAGAAGGTCAAGTCCGAGAACCCGGGCATGGACGCCGCCGCGCTGACCAACAAGGCCATCGAGGCCAACACCTGGCAGTCCATCGAGGATCTGTACAAGCAGAGCCCCATCATGCGCGAGATGGTCAAGGCCGGTAAGGTCAAGGTCGTGGGCGCCATCTACGACGTGGACTCCGGCAAGGTGAACTGGCTGGGCGAGCACCCCAAGCAGCAGGAGCTGCTGGCCCTCACCGGCGGGGCCAAATAGCGCGATACGCAGGGACACTTATCGATAGGGTTCCAAGCATTGCACAAGCATTAATATTCGGCATCGACACATTACACAACGGCAACACAAGGGGCGCTCGGCGCCCCTTTTTCATTCAATCCGCGAAGCACTTTCAACTCGGTAATGCGACGTGAAGGCCGCATGGAGACTGAGTTTCTTCGTTCAGGCCTGCACTTTCCAACTTTCTTGCAAAATTTCATGTAACCGTTCTTTCATTACAGCCCACATACCGTCTGCATGGCAGTGCGGATTGGGTGTGCCTGGTAAGTCGCCTCTCCGCACTATGGTTCGGAAGTATCGCGAAACAAAAGGAGAGAAAGAATGAAGCGCTTTGCATCTATTGCGCTGCTATTCGCCATGGTGTTCGGCTTTGCGGCTATCGCCGCTGCCGCCACCGAAGTCAAAATGACTGGCGACGCACGCATCCACGCCAACTTCTGGAGCGACATCAACTACACCGGCTGGAACGCCAAGGGCACCAACACGGGCGATCCGCTGACCATCTGGGAGCGCTTCCGCCTGCGCTCCGACTTCATCGCCAACGAGGGCCTGAAGTTCCGCTTCGGCATCCGCGTCAACAACAAGGCCTGGGGCAACGACACCTTCACGGTGGACAACCCGGCCACTTCCATCGACGTGTACCAGGCCTACCTGCAGTTCAAGTGGCCCAGCACCAACGTCGAATTCACCGTAGGCCTGCAGGACATCGACCTGCCCATCTCCTCCAGCGCCCTGCTGAACTCCAACCCCGTGTTCGGCGGCACCCGCGCCGCGGCGGCCGTGGTCTCCGTCCCCGTGACCGACCAGTTCAAGGCCGTGGCCGGGTTCACCCGCCTGCTGGACACCAACAAGGACTTCGACACCACCACCCGTCAGGTGGCCGACGAGTTCGACGGCTACTTCCTGGTGCTGCCCATCACCCTGGACGGCTTCAGCGCCACCCCCTGGGGCATGGTCGCAGTGGCCGGCCGCGACGCCGGGTACTCCACCACCGTGGGTTCCTCGCCGCGCTACACCGACCAGTCCCTGGCCACCAACCTGGCCTCCGCCGCCTACATGCTGAGCCCCAGCGGCTTCAAGCAGGCCCAGACCGTGTTCTGGTGGGCCGGCTCCTCCTTCGCCGTGACCGCTCTTGACCCCTTCAAGTTCTACGCCGACGTGATGTACGGCGAGGGCGCTGGCAACCAGGGCAGCAGGCAGCGCAAGGGCATGTTCTTCGACGTGGCCGCCGAATACACCGGCCTGGACCTCCTGACCCCCCAGCTGACCTTCTGGTACTCCACTGGTGAGAACGGCTCCATGCGCGACGGCTCCGAGCGCATGCCCACCGTCGTCGGCTCCTGGGGCCCCTCGACCTCGTTCCTGTTCGACTCCAGCCAGGCCTTCGCCGGCGGCCACATGGGCCTGAACCCCATGGGCTCCATGGGCTTTGCGTTCTCCCTGAACAAGATTTCCTTCATTCAGGATCTGACGCACCGCCTTACCTTCTCCTACGCTCGCGGCACCAACCAGGCCCGCGCCCTGCGTGACGCCAACGCCCTGTGGGGCCTGGGCAACTACGTGCAGATGGGCCGCGACCTGACCGTCAACGAGTACGTGATGGCCGTCAACTTCGACAACCAGTACAACATCTACGAAAACCTGGCCGCCATCGTGGAGGCCGGTTGGGCCCACGGCGACTTCCAGAGCTCCGTCTGGGGCCGCCGCCTGGTGAACCAGTCCAAGGACGGCGACGCCTGGAAGGTCGCCTTCGGCCTGCAGTACAAGTTCTAACACGCATCCGACCGAGCCGAGCCATGCGGGCCGGGACGAAAGTCCCGGCCCTTTTTGTTTTTGGCTGACGGTTTCCCCGCATCCCGAAGGCGCGGCCCAGTCTGGCCGGGCTGGCCGCAAACAGGCGGCGCCGGCGCGGGGCCGGTCAAATGCCCGAGCCCGAACGCAGGGACTAAGGCGCCTGCGCCGGCGCTCCGCCCCCCGGGGGCCTGCTCCCCTCGTTGACTCCGCCCGCCCGGTGCAAGGAGGAATTCAAAAAACTGGACCGTAAAAAAAATTTTACGAAAGTCAAAAAATCATCATTTTTGTCTTGCACCCCCCGCTTGACGGGGATAGAAAGGGCTCATGGCATAGCGGAAGGGTCGTCCCTGGTAAGTCGCCCCTGCCGCAAAATGTTCCGGCAATCCTGAAAGACAAAAGGAGAGAAGAAAATGAAGCGCTTTGCATCCATCGCTCTGCTCTTCGCCATGGTGTTCGGCTTCGCGGCTATCGCCGCCGCCGCCACTGAGGTGAAGATGACTGGTGACGCCCGCATCCACGCCAACTTCTGGACGAAGGAAAACTACACCGGTTGGAACGCCAAGGGCACCAACACCGGCGACCCCCTGACCATCTGGGAACGCTTCCGCCTGCGCTCCGACTTCATCGCCAATGAAGGCCTGAAGTTCCGCTTCGGCATCCGCGTGAACAACAAGGCTTGGGGTAACGACACCTTCACCGTGGACAACCCGGCCGTCTCCATCGACGTGTACCAGGCCTACCTGCAGTTCAAGTGGCCCAACACCAACGTCGAGTTCACCATCGGCCTCCAGGACATGGATCTGCCCATCTCCTCCAGCGCCATGCTGAACGCCAACCCCGTGCTCGGCGGCACCCGTTCCGCCGCCGCCGTCGTGTCCATCCCCGTGGTTGACCAGTTCTCCATCGTGGCTGGCTTCACCCGCTTCCTGGACACCAACAAGGACTTCGACACCACCACCCGTCAGGTGGCTGACGAGTTCGACGGCTACTTCCTGGTGCTGCCCATCACCCTCGACGGCTTCAAGGCGACCCCCTGGGCCACCATCGCCGTTGCTGGTCAGAACGCCGGTTACACCACCGCCGTCGGCTCCTCCCCCCGTTACACCAACCAGTCCCTGGCTACCAACCTGACCTCCGCGGCCTACATGCTGAACCCCGCTGGCTTCAAGCAGGCTCAGACCGTGTTCTGGTGGGTTGGTTCCTCCTTCGCCGTGACCGCGCTTGATCCCTTCAAGTTCTACGCGGACGTGATCTACGGCGAGGGCGCCGGCGGCCAGGGCAGCCGTCAGCGTCACGGCCTGTTCTTCGACGTCGCCGCCGAGTACACCGGCTTCGACATCCTGACCCCGCAGCTGACCTTCTGGTACTCCACCGGTGAAGACAGCTCCATGCGCAACGGCTCCGAGCGTATGCCCGTGGTCGTCGGTTCCTGGGGCCCCTCCACCTCGTTCCTGTTCGACTGCTCCCAGGCTTTCGCGGGCGGCCACATGGGCCTGAACCCCGAAGGCTCCTGGGGCTTTGCCTTCTCCCTGAACAAGATCTCCTTCATTCAGGACCTGACTCACCGCCTGACCTTCACCTACGCTCGCGGCACCAACCAGGCCCGTGCCCTGCGTGACGCCAACGCCCTGTGGGGCCTCGGCAACTACGTGCAGATGGGTCGCGACCTGACCGTCAACGAGTACGTGATGGGCATCAACTTCGACAACCAGTACAACATCTACGAGAACCTGGCTGCCATCGTCGAGGCCGGTTGGGCTCACGGCGACTTCCAGCGCTCCGTTTGGGGCCGTCGCCTCGTGAACGAAGCCAAGGGTGGCGACACCTGGAAGGTCGCCTTCGGCCTGCAGTACAAGTTCTAGAAAGGATTCCGCCGGACATGCGCCATACGGCCGGGACGAAAGTCCCGGCCGTTTTTATTTGCCCGCGGCCCGTCCTCCGTCCGTCCCTCCTGCCCTGCCGCCAAGGCAAGCCGCGCCAGTCCCCCTTCCTTTGAGCCGCAATCCCCGCTCGTATCGCAACCTTGTACCGTCTGTGCGCCGCAAGAATCAAAAATATCTATTATTATAATCGGATTTCTCACTGTATGTTGCCCAGCGTTCCATCAGAGCAGCACAGCCCCGGAGGCGCGCACCGCGTCCCCTGGCCAATGGAGAACGCATGGATTCAACGAAAGACCCCATCGGACGCCGGAACTTCCTCAAGTCGGCCGCGACCGCCACGGCGGGCGCCCTCGGCGGAGCCCTGATTCCCGCGATGCAGGCGCGCGCGGCCTCGAACAAGCTCTTGCAGGTATGGTCCTGCGGGGGGCTGGCCGAGGCCATGATCCCGGCCAACGAAAGCTATGAGGCCCGCACCGGGGTCCGGGTGGCCTACACGGGGGCCTTCGCCGCGGCCTTGGGCAAGTCCCTGCTGGGCAGCGCCGAAACGGACGTGTTCGCCGGGCGGGTGCTGGACCTGGCCAAGAAGCTGCGCCAGACGGGCAAGATGGTGGCCTTCTCGCCGCTGTGCTACACCAGCTACGTGCTGGTGACCCCGAAGGGCAACCCGGCCAAGATCGGCTCCATCGAGGACATGGCCCGCCCCGGCGTGCGCGTGGTGCTGGCCCCCGAAGCCTCGCCCCCGGGCGGCGCGGCGGCCATAGCCATCATCAAGAAGGCCGGCGTGCACGACCAGGCCATGGCCAATGCCGTGAGCCTGGGCAGTTGCGTGCAGCGGACCATGGATGACGTCATCTCCGGCAAGGGGGACGTCTCCATCGTGGAGCTGCGCGTCACCCGCCTGCCCGCCTTCGCCGGGAAGCTCGACGTGCTGCCCATCGACGCGAAGTTCTTCCCGCCCCCGCCGCTGACCTTCACCATCGGGGTGATGAAGAGCGCCAGGGATCGCTCCCTGGCCCAGGACTACGTGGAGCACATGCTCTCCCCCGAGTCCCAGACCACCCTGGAGCGCGCGGGCTTCATCCCCGCCATGTCGGACAAGGGGCGCGAACTCACGGAGAAGCTGGGGGTGAAGGATGCCTGAGGCAGTCGCCCGCACCCTGTCCCCGGCCCGCACCACCCGCTTGCGCGCGATCCGGCGCACCGTGCAGTTCGGAATGCTCGCACTGCTGGGCCAGTGGTCCTTCTACGGCATTTTTCGTTGCCCGTTCATCGTGCCCTACGTCAGCTGCCAGAACTGCCCGGTCATCACCTGCCACGGCAGGCTGCTGACCATGTTCTGGGGCTTCTGGCTGCTTCTGCCGCTCTCGGCCCTGGCCGTTGGCCGCGCCTTCTGCGGCTGGGCCTGCCCCGGCGGGCTGGTCAACCAGCTGCTCGGGCTCGTTGCGCCCCTCAAGGCCCGGGTTCGCAACGCCTGGACCGCGGCTGCCTCCTTCGGCGGGGTGGCGGCGCTGCTGCTGTGCGCCTGGGTCTGGTTCGCCATGGGGCAACCGCGCAGCAACGTGCCCATCCGCGCTGGCGAGTTCCTCGGTTCCGTGGCCCTTACCTTCGAGCACGCTGGCCCGGCCTGGATCGTGCGCACGGCCGTGGTGCTTGGGCTGCTGGCCGCTGGCTTGATCCTTTCCAACTTCTGGTGCCGCTTCGCCTGCCCCACCGGCGCGGGCCTGGGGCTGCTGAACCGCCTGAGCCTGCTGCGCTTCTACAAGACCGAGGCCTGCAACGGCTGCGACAAGTGCCGCAAGGCCTGCGAGATGGCCGCGCGCCCGGACGAACGCGGCTGCACCAACTGCGGCGACTGCCTGGGCAGCTGCCCGGTGGACGCCATCGGCTTCGGCAGGCCCCCGAAGAGCGCCAAGCCCTGAACGCGGACTGACAAAGCGCGAAGCGGAAAGGGATCGCCAAGGCAGGAACTCCCTTGGCCCGCCGGATGCGTCTTTCTTCCCGGTGCGCCCTTGGCGGTGGAAGCCTCCGGCGGCCAAAGGGCTTCGCCCTTTGGAAACCCGCTCCTTGCCGCCTGTGAACGCCAGGCCCAGTACCGTTACAGCAAGGTGAGTCGTGCCGGGTCCGGACCCTAGATGATCGGAGACCTTCGGCCCACTGCGTTCCCCCCGCTTCGCGGGCGACACGAAAAAAACAAGGCCGCCGGAAGCGTCGCTTCCGGCGGCCATTTTCGATGCCGATTCAGGGTGAAGGCTACTTGGCGATGTCGGCCTGCAGGCCCTTCACCAGTTCCTCGATCTTGGCCAGCTTCTCCTGCTGGGCCGCTTCGAGCTGGCCCTTGAGCTGGTTGACCTTCAAAGCCATCTCGTCCAGGTTGTTGGCGGCGATGGCCTTGCGGGCCATCTCCTTGGGGGCGTTCACCGCTTCGGCCACCTTGGCTTCCATGGCGGCCAGACGGGTTTCCGAGGCGCTCAGCTTGCCGGCGTACTTGCCGTCCACCGCGAAATAGACGCCCACCGCGACCACGATGGCCACCAGCGCCAGCATGATGCCCATGGTTGCGGTGCTCTTGGCGGGGCTCTGCGACTCCGTGCCGGAGATACCCTGCATGTCCCTCATGGCGTCAACACGTTTTTCCAATCCGAGCATACTGTCCTCCCACTGGGTGTGATGTTACCCCCCCGCTTGTGCTATGGCACTTTGCCGGGCGCAGATCAACCCATGAATCTGACCAGCTCGAAAAGCTTGCGGGACTGGGTGGATACGATGTGGAAGTAGCGGTCCTGCGGGATGTGGATGTAGGGCACGTCCCCGGTGCGCCGGTACAGGAAGTGGGAGAGGATCATGCGGTTCACGGCCTGATGCCCGACGATGAGGATGTTCTCCGCGTTGCCCGAGAGGTACAGCGCCTTCTTCACGCCCCGCTCCACCCTCTCCTGCAGGGTCACGTAGCCTTCGCCCCCGGGGTAGACGTAGTGGAACTTGTCGCGGGTGCGGGCTTCGTGCACGGAGGGCATGTCCCGCGCGATCTGGTCGTAGGTCATGGATTCGCAGACGCCCGCGTCTATCTCGTCGAACTCGTGCAGAGGGATGGTCCGGCAGTCCTCCCGGCCGTCGCAGAGCACCATGGCCATCTGGCGGGTGCGCTTGCGCGTGCTGGTGAACACGTAGGGCAGGGGCGTGTCCTTGAAGGCCCAGGCCAGGGCCTGCGCCTGGACCATGCCCCGCGCTGTGAGGTCGGAGTCGCCGCCGATGCGCATCTCCAGGTTGTAGGCCGTCTCACCGTGGCGGACCAGGTAGAGGTTGCGCACCCAGTCGGAGACGAGCAGGTCGCGCATGATGCGGTAGTGTGGCAGCACGGCCTGGACGCGCTCGCGGATGATGCGGTTGTCCAGGGTGTCGAGCACAACGAAGTTCTCCTCGTCGGCCAGGGGAGTGTAGATGGTCTCGTAGTAGCCGATGCGCTCGCGGAAGTGCAGCTCGGCCTGCCCCGGCGGAAGGTGCGCGAACTCTGGCAGCTTGGCCTTGCGGGAGATGCTGGCCGAGAGCAGCTCCGGGTCCGGGTTGACGCACTCGATGAAGAACTGTGTGTGCCCGGCCATCATCTGCTTGATGACCCTGCGGCGCTGGGCCGAGACGTTGGTGGCGTCCAGCACGGCCACCTCGCCCCCGCCGCGCAGGTAGTCTGCCGCGCGCTCCAGGTTGATGCGCGCGATCTTCTCCCGCAGGGCCACGCCCTCGCGGTTGGCCGGGGAGTAGAACTCCGGGCTGGAGGAGTCCTGCCCGGCCAGCATCTCGCGGCGCACGTCCCCATTGTTGAACACGCGGACGGCCACGCCCTCCGCCGTCAGGCACTGCGCGATCTTGGAAGCGACCGTGGACTTGCCCGAGGCGGGCAGCCCCACCATGGCGATCACCAGCTTGGCCGCGGACATGCGCTACTCCTTGAGGCTTCTGGCCTGAAGCACCCTGGCCCCCGGCTCCACGTCGGAGGTTACCCACACGTTGGCGCCGATCACCGCGCCCTTGCCCACAGTGATGCGCCCGAGCACCGTGGCCCCGGAATAGATGACCACGTCGTCCTCCACGATGGGGTGACGGGGCAGGCCCTTCACGGGGTTGCCGTGCTCGTCCTTGGGGAAGCTTTTCGCGCCGAGCGTCACGCCCTGGTACAGGCGCACGTTGTTGCCGATGATGGTGGTCTCCCCGATGACCACGCCGGTGCCGTGGTCGATGAACAGGCCGTTGCCGATGGTGGCCCCGGGGTGGATGTCGATGCCGGTGACGGCGTGGGCCATCTCCGTGATGATGCGGGGGATGATGTCCACCCCGAGCACGTGCAGGCTGTGGGCCACGCGCTGGTGGATGAGCGCCGCAACGCTTGGGTAGCTGAAGATGGTTTCGCCGGGGCTCTTGGCCGCCGGGTCGCCTTCGTAGGCGGCCTGCACGTCCAGGATGAGGGCGTCGCGGATAGCGGGCAGGCTCTGCAGGAAGGCCGTGGCCTTCTCCATGGCCTGCTCCTCGCAGCCGGTGCAGGCCTTATTCTCGCCCATGCAGGTGAAGCAGAAGCCGCGCTTGATCTGGTCCGCCAGGCGGCGGAACACGATGTCCAGGTGCGCGCCGGTGTGGTAGGCCAGGGTGTCGGGCGTCACCTCGGAGTCGCCGTAGTATCCCGGAAAGAGCACGGCCTTCAGGCGCTTCATCACTTCGCTCAAGGCCTCGATGGAGGGCATGGGCGCGTCTGTGAGCTTGCGGCTGGCGAAGGCCTGGTAGGAGGTGGGCGCGGTGAGCCTGCCCACCACGTCCTCTATGACGGACTTGTCCGGGGTCATGTTGGCCAGCATGTGGTGTTCGCGCATCATTTCGAGGCCTCCGTGCCCGTGAACAGGGCGGTGCTCAGGTAGCGCTCGCCGGTGTCGCAGACGATGAACACGATCATCTTCCCCTTGTATTCAGGCCGCTTGGCCAGCTCCAGCGCGGCGTGGCAGTTGGCCCCGGAGGAGATGCCGCAGAGGATGCCCTCCTCACGCAGCAGACGCCGGGCCATGGCCAGGGCGTCCTCGTTGGCCACGCGGACCACCTCGTCCAGCAGGGCGGTGTCCAGCACGTCGGGCACGAAGCCCGCGCCGATGCCCTGGATGGCGTGGGGGCCGGGCTGCCCGCCGGAGAGCACCGGGGAGGCGTCCGGCTCCACGGCCACCACCTTGAGGCCGGGCTTGCGCGGCTTGAGCACGCGCCCAACGCCGGTGATGGTGCCGCCCGTGCCAACGCCTGCCACGAAGGCGTCCAGCGCGCCGTCGGTGTCGCTCCAGATCTCCTCGGCGGTGGTCAGGGCGTGGGCCTCGGGGTTGGCCGGGTTGGAGAACTGCATGGGCATGAAGGCCTTGGGCAGCTCCGCCACGAGCTCCCGGGCCTTCTCGATGGCCCCCTTCATGCCCTTGGCCGCCTCCGTGAGCACCAGCTCCGCCCCGAACCCCTTGAGCAGGGTGCGGCGCTCCAGGCTCATGGACTCGGGCATGGTCAGGATCAGCCTGTAGCCGCGCACCGCGCACATGAAGGCCAGCGCGATGCCGGTGTTGCCGCTGGTTGGCTCCACGATCACGGTGTCCTTGTCCAGAACGCCGCGCTTTTCGGCGTCGAGGATCATGTTGCGGCCGATGCGGTCCTTCACGGAAAAGCACGGGTTGGCCGTCTCCAGCTTGGCCACCAGCGTGACGCCAAGGCCCTGGCCTATCCTGTTCAGGCGGACCAGGGGCGTCTTGCCCACCAGCTCCACCATGTTCTCTGCGATTTTCATGGATTATCCTCGCTTCGCGCCGGGCGCGGTTCTGTTGCAAGTGCCGACTATAAACCCATTCGGGGAAGACCGCCAGATACCCGCGAAAGCGCGCGCGGGTTTTCAGGGCCGCCTGAGAACGACATTCTCCGGATTGAAAAGAGTTATTTGACAAATGTGGTAACCCCGTGGATGAATGGGCCCTCCGGTAAACATGGCAGGCAGCATAAGTTGTTCGTGTTGCAGAGTTATTCTCTGCGGATATTCTCTTCAGTATCGGGAGTCGTGATGAAGAATCTCAAACTGTCCCTCAAGATCGGGATCGGTTTCGGCGTGGTCCTGGCGCTGGTCGTCGTGCTCGGGGCCGTGGCCTTCATGGGCATGTCCTCCGTGAGCGAGACCTCGCAGCGCATCAAGAACGAATACGCCCCTGAAGTCGAGCTGGCCAACGAAATCCAGAACCACGCCCAGCGCGCCATGTTCGCCATGCGCGGCTTCGCCCATACGGGCAACAAGGCCGAATACGAGACCATGCGCGCCCAACTGGCCGAGGCCAAGAAGGCCCTGGCCGAGGCGCAGGCCCTGGCGGACCGCTACCCCAGGCTGGTGGCCCTGCGCGAGTCCATCGGCTCCTTGACCGCACAGCTCGCCGACTACGAGAAGCTTTCCTCCCAGGCGTTGGTCATCCAGGAGGCCTTGAACGCCGCCAGGGATGAGCGGGTGGCCTCGGCCGAGCGCTTCTTCAAGGCCGCGCAGGACGTGGCCCGCCTCTATGAAGGCGTGCTGCACAAATCCATCGCCAAGGATTCAGGAAAGAACACCCTGGAGGACGACCTCCAGAACCTGGAGTTGGCCAACGGCATCCTGGAGACGGCCTCCTCCATCCAGTTCCACGTGCTGCGCGCCGACGTCACTGGGGACGTGGCCGAATACAAGCAGGCCAAGGCCCTGTTCCAGCAGGTGCACAGCAACATCGCCACGCTCAAGGCCTTCGCCACGGACGCCGACCAGAAGAAGACCTTCAACACGCTCGTGGAAACCATCACCACCTACTCCGACCGGCTGGACAAGCAGATCGCCGCATCAGCCGACATGCGCGAGCAGAACGCCGCCGGGGGCAAGGCCGCCCAGTCCATCCTGGCCAACGCCACCTCCATCTCCGAGGCGGGCATCAAGCAGTTGACCAAGCTCTCCGAGCAGGCCAACGCGGAGCTGGGCGCGGCCCGCCTGGAGCTGGCCATCGGCCTGGCCGTGGCCCTGGGCCTGGGCGCTGTGATCTCCCTGTTCATCACCAGGGCCATCACCGGCCCGGTGCGCAAGGGCGTGGACTTCGCCCGCAAGGTGGCCGCCGGGGACTACGGCAGCACCCTGGAGCTGGACCAGAAGGACGAGATCGGC
This sequence comes from Fundidesulfovibrio agrisoli, assembly GCF_022808715.1. Taxonomy (GTDB): domain Bacteria; phylum Desulfobacterota; class Desulfovibrionia; order Desulfovibrionales; family Desulfovibrionaceae; genus Fundidesulfovibrio; species Fundidesulfovibrio agrisoli. Next base: position 13,430 of record NZ_JAKZKX010000003.1, on the reverse strand, counting down.
GAGCTGGCCGCCAACCTGAACAGCATGGTGGGCAGCCTCAAGGAGAAGATCGAGGAGGCCGACCGGCAGTCCCGCCTGGCGGCGGAGCAGGCCGAGGCCTCGCTGGCCGCAAGGGCCGAGTCCGACGCCGCCCGCGAACAGGCCGACCAGACGCTCACCAGCATGTTGCGCGTGGCCGGGGAGTTGCAGCACGTGACCGAGATCCTGGCCTCCGCCTCTGACCAGCTCTCCGTCCAGGTGGACCACTCCAGCGCCGGAGCCCAGACTCAGGCCCAGCGCGTGGCCGAGACCGCCACCGCCATGGAGCAGATGAACGCCACCGTGCTGGAGGTAGCCCGCAACGCCTCCCAGGCGGCCCAGACCGCCGAGGGGGCCAAGCACAAGGCCGAGGACGGGTCCGCCGTGGTGGCCAAGGTGGTGGAGAGCATCCGCGAGGTGCAGCGCCAGGCCATGAACCTCAAGACGGACATGTCCTCCCTGGGGCATCAGGCCGAGGGCATCGGGCAGATCATGGACGTGATCTCCGACATTGCGGACCAGACCAACCTGCTGGCCCTCAACGCCGCCATCGAGGCCGCGCGCGCCGGGGAGGCCGGACGCGGCTTCGCGGTTGTGGCCGACGAGGTGCGCAAGCTGGCCGAAAAGACCATGACCGCCACCAAGGAGGTGGGGGACTCCATCTCCGGCATCCAGCAGGGCACGCGCACCAACATCGTCACCGTGGAGAAGGCCGTGGGCGCCATCGAGGACGCCACCCGCATGGCCCAGACCTCGGGCGAATCCCTGCGGGAGATCGTCAGCCTCGTGGATTCCGCCGCCGACCAGGTGCGCTCCATCGCGGCGGCCTCGGAGGAGCAGTCCGCGGCCAGCGAGCAGATCAACCGCTCCATCGAGGAGGTCAACGCCATCTCCGGGGAGACCTCCCAGGCCATGATCCAGGCTTCGGATGCCGTGAGCCAGCTCTCGCGCCAGGCCGTGGTGCTCAAACAGCTCATCGAGGACATGCACAACGGCTCCGGGGCCAAAGCCCTGTCCGCCTAGCCCTCCCCGCCTTTCCCCCAATAAAAACGCCGGGTGATCCCTCAGGATCACCCGGCTTTTTACTTTCCAACTCGGCATCCCCGCCGTGAACGCGAAGCGATACGGGATTCCAAAGGGAGGAACTCCCTTTGGCCGCCGGAGGCCTCTTCCGTCTTCTCCGCGCCCTACTCCAGCGGCTGTTTCAGATAGCGGCAATAGCCGTCGTACTGCTGCACGGCCGCCAGGGGGTTGTGGCCAAGCAGCCGGTCCTTCACGGCGAGCACGGTGCAGGGGGCCTTGGCGTACTTGAGGAAGAGCGAATCGTGCCCCACGCAAAGCCCCAGGAGCACGTTGAAATCAGTCCCCGCCGCGTTGAGGGCCTCGGCCTGGAACACGGGGTTGCACATGCTCTCGTGGGCCGCGTTCGGGTCCACCTGGTCGGCGGGGCCGATGCCGAGCTCCGCCTTGGAGACCGCCCCGGCCTTGCAGGAGACGGACGCCACCTCGAAGCCGTTGGTCTGGAAAATCTCGTGAACTATCGCCCCTTCCTTGCGCAGCCCGATGCAGAAGGCCAGGCCCAGGCGGCGGTAGCCCATGCGCCGGGCGAACTCCACGGTCTCCACGATGCGCGGCTTGAGCGGCTTCACTGTTGCATAGCCGTTCTCCCGCCCGCCGTAGCAGAGGGACTCCTGCACGGAGGCCAGGCGGGCGAACTCCCGGTTCTCGGGCGAAACGGTTTCAGCCAGCGCCCCGGCGGCCTGCTCCCGCAGGCGCAGCGAGGGGCAGTTGGCCGGGGCCTTGCCCTTGGCGTTGCGGCAGTAGCGTTCGGACCAGTCGTAGGGGCACAGGGCGCAGGTGGGGTGGGCGTGATGCGGGTCCATGCTCGCTCCGTCAGGCGGGAGTTCCGGGGTGTCGACGCGGCCCCGCGCGGGGCGCGAAGCGAAAAGGGATTCCAAAGGGAGGAACTCCCTTTGGAATCCCTTGTAGTTATTCAGCTACTCTCGGCCGCTCCGGCTAGCAGGTGCAGGCCGGGGCCTCCCCCTCCGCGTGCTTGAAGGGCGATATCTCGCGCAGGCGGGTGATGATGGGGGGCAGCTCCTTGACCACCAGATCCACGTCGGCCTCGGTGTTGAAGCGCGAGAGGCTGAAGCGGATGGAGCCGTGGGCGTAGGTGAAGGGCACGCCCATGGCCCGCAGCACGTGCGAAGGCTCCAGCGACCCGGAGGTGCAGGCCGACCCCGAGCTGGCGCACACGCCGAAGGCGTCGAGCATCAGCAGGATGGACTCGCCCTCGACGTACTGGAAGGCCAGGCTGGTGGTGTTGGGCAGGCGGGCGTCCACCGTGCCGTTGATGCGCGTATCCGGGATGGCGGCGATCAGGGCTTTTTCCAGCTTGTCGCGCAGGGCCTTCACCGCGCTGTTCTCGTGCGCGATGTTCTTCATGGCGATTTCGCAGGCCTTGCCCAGGCCGATGATGCCGGTGGTGTTTTCGGTGCCCGCGCGGCGGCCGCGCTCCTGGTGGCCGCCCAGCATGAAGGGCCTGAACTGCACGCCCTTGCGCACGAAGAGCGCGCCCACGCCCTTGGGGGCGTGCACCTTGTGGCCGGACACGGCCAGGAAGTCCACGGGCAGGGTTTTCAAGTCGAAGGGCACCTTGCCCAGCACCTGCACGGCGTCGGTGTGCACGAGCACGCCGCGCTCCTTGGCGATCTCCGCGATCTCCTGGATGGGGAAGATCACGCCGGTCTCGTTGTTGGCGTACATCACGGAGATGAGGGCCGTGTCGTGACGGATGGAGTCGCGCAGTTCGTCCAGGTCGAGCCTGCCCTGCTCGTCCACGCCCAGGTAGGTGGCCTCGTAGCCCCGGCGCTCCAGGTGCTTGGCCACGTTGAGCACGGCGGGATGCTCCACGCGCGTGGTGATGATGTGGCGCTTCTCCGGCTGGGAGGCCAGGGCCGAACGGATGGCCGTGTTGTCGCCCTCGGTGCCGCAGGCGTTGAACATCACCTCGTCGGGGTTGCAGTTGAAGGCCTCGGCAACGCGCTCGCGCGCCTGGCTGATCTTGCGGCCCACCTGCCCGCCGAAGGTGTGCATGCTGGAGGGGTTGCCGTACAGGTCGGAGAAATACGGCAGCATCTCCTCCAGAACGGCGGGGTCAACGCGGGTGGTGGCGTTGTTGTCCATGTATATGGGGGAAGCGGGGGCCATCAGCGCACCTCCTCGACCACGATGTCGGGTTCGACCGTCTCGCGCAGGCGCTTCTCCACGAACTGCTTGAGCGTCAACTGGCTGGACTTGCAGGAGGAGCAGGCCCCGCGCAGCTGCACCAGCACGCGCTTGCCGTCCACGTCCACCAGTTCGATGTTGCCGCCGTCCTGCTGGAGGCTGGGGCTGATCTCCTCGTCGATGACCTTGTTGACCAGCTTCATGCGCTGCAGGTTGGTCAGCCCTGCGGGCTTGACCGTAAGCGGCGTGAGCACCTTCTTCTGGCCCTTGGCCTCGGCCAGCAGGTCGGCCAGCTTGTCCAGGCACTTGCCGCAGCCGCCGCCCGCCTTGGTGAAGTCGGTGATCTCCTCCACGGTGTTCAGGTTGTTCTCGGCGATGGCCCGGCGGATCTGCTCGTCCGTGACGCCGAAGCACTCGCAGACGATCTCGCCCTCGGCGTGGGGCACGGCCTCTTCGCCGCGCAGGTTCTTCACCGCCGCCTCCAGGGCTTCGCGGCCCATGACGGAGCAGTGCATCTTCTCCTTGGGCAGGCCGCCCAGGAACTCGGCGATGTCCTTGTTGGAGACGTCCAGGGCCTCGTCCACGGTCTTGCCCTTTATCATCTCGGTAAGCGCCGAGGAGGAGGCGATGGCGCTGGCGCAGCCGAAGGTCTGGAACTTGGCGTCCACGATGCGGTCGTTCTCGTCCACCTTGAGGAAGAGCTTGAGCGCGTCGCCGCAGGCGATGGAGCCGACTTCCCCCACGCAGGAGGCGTCCTTGATCTCGCCTACGTTGCGGGGGTTGATGAAGTGCTCGCGCACTTTGTCAGTATATTCCCACATAAGAATTCTCCTGTGTTGGATGCGGACTACTCGTAGCTATGGAGAATAAGACATCCGCCCCGTTTACGGAAGCACCTCGGGCCGGTTTTGTGCGCCCAAACCGCAAATCAGCCTCAAATCGAGGCCTGCACCACTATGCCGATGCCCCCGCGCGGGCGGAAGTTGCCCGTTACGGTCATTTTGCGGGGTTTGCAGGCCCCGGCCAGGTCGTCCAGGATGCGGTTGGTGAGGGTTTCCATGAAGCTGGGCTCGCTGCGGTAGCTGAACAGGTACAGCTTGAGCGACTTGGACTCGATGCACAGCTCGCCGGGCACGTAGCTCACGGTGATGGTGCCGAAGTCGGGCTGGCCGGTCATGGGGCAGAGGCTGGTAAACTCCTCGGACTCGAAGGTCACGGTGTATTCGCGCTCCGGAAAGCGGTTGGGGAAGGTCTCGATGAGCTCGGGGGATACGCGTTCGGGGTAGGTGGTTCCGGCCTGGCCCAGGTGGGTCAGTTTGGAGACGTCGTCTTTCAGGGTCATACTGCTCCCTGCGGCTTTTGACGCCGCGCGGTTCTTGGATTACGATTTCGGCTATCGCAAAGAGGTGCGTGCGCCGATGACGCTGTTGGTAACGGAAATCTTCCACTCCATCCAGGGGGAGTCCACCCATGCGGGCAGGCCGTGCACCTTCGTGCGCCTGTCGGGCTGCAACCTGCGCTGCGCCTGGTGCGACACGCCCTACTCCTGGGAGGGCGGGCGGCCCATGAGCGTGAAGTCCGTGCTGGAGGCCGTGGGGGAGCATGGCTGCAACCTGGTGGAGCTCACCGGGGGCGAGCCCCTGCTCCAGCCCGAGGCGGTCCCGCTGGCGCACGCCCTGGCCCTGGAGGGCTACGAGCTGCTGGTGGAGACCAACGGCACCCTGCCGCCCGACATGCTGCCCCAGGTGGCCACGGCCATCGTGGACGTGAAGTGCCCCTCCAGCGGGATGCACGAGCGCATGCACCCGGCGCTGCTGCAATGCCTGCGCCCCCAGGACGAGCTGAAATTCGTGCTTGCGGGCCGGGAAGACTACGACTATGCCGCCCGGACCGTGCACGCGCTGCCGCGCTCCGGGCGGGCCATCCACTTCTCGCCGATAACGGCCAGCCTGCCCCTGGCCGAGCTGGCGGCCTGGATCCTGGCGGACAGGCTCCCCGTACGCCTGAGCCTGCAACAGCACAAGATCATCTGGGACCCCGACAAACGCGGGGTATAATCATCGGAGACTCATCGTGAAGAACGCCGTGGTTCTTTTTTCCGGAGGGCTCGACTCCTCCACGTGCTTAGCCATCGCCAAATCCCAGGGCTACAACGCCTACGCCCTGAGCTTCCGCTACGGCCAGCGCCACACCGTGGAGCTGGACGCCGCCCGCCGCGTGGCCAAACACCTGGGCGCGGCAGGCCACCTGGTGCTGGACCTGCCGCTGGGCGCCATCGGCGGCTCGGCCCTCACCGCCGACATCGACGTTCCCAAGGACCGCGACACCGCCGCGATGGAGCAGGACATCCCCGTGACCTACGTGCCCGCGCGCAACACGGTGTTCCTCTCCATGGCCCTGGCCTGGGCCGAGGTGCTCCCCGCGGCGGACATCTTCATCGGCGTCAACGCCCTGGACTACTCCGGCTACCCCGACTGCCGCCCCGAATTCGTGGAGGCCTTCGAGAAGATGGCCAACCTGGCCATCAAGGAGGCCGTGGAAGGCAGGCTGAAGATGAAGGTGCACGCGCCGCTGATGCGCCTGAACAAGGCCCAGATCATCGAACTGGGCATGGGGCTGGGGGTGGATTACGGGCTGACGCACAGCTGCTACGACCCGAATGAAGAGGGGCTGGCGTGCGGGAGGTGCGATTCGTGCTTGTTGAGGAAAAAGGGGTTCGAGGAGGCGGGGGTGAGTGATCCGACGAGGTATGCCGCCCTATAGGCCCAGCCACAGGGCGAGCGTTCTGTTCACTCGCACCATGACTTCCTCGGGCATGCTCCCGGCAATCTGCCGTATCCGCTCACGCTTCACGGCGGAGACCTTGTCCACCATGATTTGCGATTCCGTCTGCAACCCGTTCGTAGGGGATGGCTCCACCTCGACCCGAAACAACGGGGCGTCAATGCGGTGCGAAGTGATCGGGCAGACCACCACGCTGGCGTGGTCAAGATTCGCCTGGTCGTGTTGAACCACCAAGGCCGGGCGGGCCTTCCCGTAATCACCGGCCATGGCCACGATCACCACGTCCCCGCGCTTCATTCAGTCTCGTCCCAGGCGCTGACGCCCTCCAGGAAATCCAGTACGGCACCCTCTTCCGGGCTCTGGCTGGCCAGCCTGCACTGACGGCGCAACTCAGCGGCGATCACGGGCGAGCGAGTGTCCGGGACCCAAATCTGCACGGCCCGCAGGCCTGCCTGCTTCATCCTGGCGCGATAAAGCTTCATTTTCTGGCTCGGGCTGACCCGGGATTGCGTCTGCATGGCGTATTTCCTTTCTCGGGTAACATAGTTACCGGCGCCGTCGCTGTCAATCGTCAGCGTAGAAGCTTCCGCACGGCCGGCCCCAAAAGCAAAAGCCCGGCGGAAGGACCACTCCTCCCGCCGGGCTTTCTCGCTTCAATCCGATCAATCGGCTCTAGTTGCCCATCAGCAGCAACTCCATCCCGGCCAGCCCCGAGGCCCCGGGCCCCGACATGTTGGTGACGATCCTCGGCGTGGCGCGCTGCGCGGTGCCGCCGTCGCCCAACTGGCCGGAGCTGTCGCAGCCCCACACATAAAGGTCGCCGCTGTTGGCGACGGCCATGGAGTGCCCCAGCTCCCCGGCTCCGGGCGCGCCGCCGCCCGCCTGCAAACCCTTCATCCCGCTCAGGCTCGGCACCTTCACCGGCGAATTGCGCTGTACGGTGTCGCCCAGGCCGAGCTGCCCGTAGGTGTTGTCGCCCCAGGCCTTGACCGTGCCGTCGAGCATCAGGGCCAGGCTGTGTTGCGCGTTGGCGGACACGTTGGCCACATTGGACAGATTGGGGATCAAGGAAGGCGCGGACTGGTCCGTGGTGTTGCCCAGGCCGAGCTGGCCGAACTGGTTGCCGCCCCAGGACCAGACCATGCCGTCCACCTTCAGTGCCAGGGAGTACCCCTTGCCGCTTGACACACTGCGTATACCGGAGATGCTTGGCACCTTCACGGCGGTGTTGCTGGAGGCGAGTGAAGCCGATGGAACACCCAACTGCCCGTCGCTGTTGGAACCCCAGGCCCAGAGGCCCTTGCCGCCGCAATGCGCCAGGCAGTGGTCCTGCCCGGCGGAGATGGTGGTCGCTCCGGTAACGTAGCCCCCCTGGGAACTGACGACCTGTCCGGGCACGGCGCTGTTGGTGTTGGAGCCGTTGCCGAGCTGGCCCAGGTCGTTCTGGCCCCAGGCCCAGACGTTCTGGTTGGAGTCGATGGCCAGCGAGGTGTTGGAGCCGCTGGCGTCGATGGCGGTGATGGTCGCCCCGTTCAGGCCGGTGAACGCCACCTGGGTGGGGGTCGGACGGTCGCTCAAGTCCCCTGTGCCGAGCTGCCCCGCGTTGTTGCGGCCCCAGGCCCACACCGTGCCGTCGCTCTTGAGCGCCAGGGAGTGCATGCTGCCCGCGGCCAGGGCCACGACGCCCGTAAGCCCGGGGATGCGCGCCGGGGTGCGGCGGTCCGTGGTGTCGCCGGTGCCCAACTGCCCGTAGGCGTTGTTGCCCCAGGCCCACACCGTGCCGTCGCTCTTGAGGGCCAAGGTGTGGGCGTTGCCCGCGCTGAAATCCAGGTCGTTGCGGGTGGTGGCCACCGTGGTCCCGGTGAAGTCAACGCCCGCCACGTTGCCGGCGGTGATGGAATGGTCCGTGGACGTGCCCACGGCCACCTGCGTGGTGGGGAAGGAGTATCCGGTCTTCTTCACCGTGATGGTGTAGGTGGTGCCCGAGGGCAGGTTGGGCAAGGCGTAAATGCCGCTGGAACGTGTCTTGTACTGGTAGCGCGTGACGCCGTCGGGCAGGGTGGTGCTCACCAGCGCGCCCTTGATGGGTTTGCCGCCCGCGTCCGTCACCCGGCCGCTGACGATTTCGCCCGTGCCGAAGGGAAAGGCGTTGTAGACGCACTTTCGGATCGTGACGAAGTTGTCGCTGCCCGCCTGGATCGAGGGCAGATTGTACCACAGGTTGTAGTTGCCGTTCCATCCCAGGTTCAGGTGATGGTAGGGGGTTGTCGTGTTGAAGCCGTACCCGTCGCAAACGATGGCGTGGCCCCCGCCGGTGTCGGAGAGGATGCCGAACAGCACGGGATATCCCGCGTCCAGGTTGGCGTTGACCATGTTGGTGCGGTTGGCGTCGGGCAGGTTGTTGCCGGAGTTCTCGCCTTTGCGCGCGTTCGCGAAACCGAACAGGCTGCCCAGTGAATTCGCCGCATCCAGGGTGTCCGAGCTGGAGCCCCCCACCGCGGCGGTGTTGTAGGACATGTTCACGCTGGCCCCCGCGTCCGCAATGAGGCGCGAGATGGCCTGGCGGTGGCTCATGAGGGTCCCGGTGGCGGGGCTGGTGTCCATGTCGCCCCACACATAGGGGCCGCCGTTGTCGTCGCCGCCCCTGGTGTTCATGGTGGACGGCTGATCCAGAACATGGATGTCGTAGGTGTGCACACCGATGCCGGCCAGCGGCTGATACTGGTGGAAGCGCAGCAACTGGGCCGTGGCCGTGGCCACGCACCCCGTCACGAGATTATACTGAGGCTCGGCCAAGGTATCCAACGGGGTGTAGAGATTGTAGGTCTGGTTGCCGTTTATGTCGTTGCTTTGCCCCCATGTGGTGCAGAGAAGCGGGCTGACCCGCACATCGGATACGCTGGAGAGCCCGTTGGTGCTCGCCGCCTTGTTGGCGCCGGAAAGAAGCAGGCTCCATTTCACCTGGGCCGCCGAGGAGGCCGCCGCCCTGCCCTGCAGCGGGGCCGCAGCGGGAGAGCGCACACCCTGCACGCGCCCGGTCACATCGCGGCTGACCAAGGCCCCCAGGGGGGTGGCCTGGGACGGATCGTACGTGCCGGAAGCGCTGAACCCGACGATGGGCTCCACCTCGTCGTCGGCGGGCACGATCACGAAACCGCCAGTGGCCAGGTTGACCACATAATACGCGGGCGATCCGTCGGGGCCGTTGTAGGAGTCCACCTGTGCGGTGGGCGCGCCCATGGCCGCCGCCATGGGTGCGGCGTCGAGGGCGAGCCAGCCAAGCGCGGCCTTCCGGGCCTGGTCCGCGGTGGTGGGCGCCGCCGTTGCGACGGCGCACGAGACAAACAACAACGCCACCGAAACACAGCATCTGAAGGCCCGGAGCATGACGTCTCCCTCCGATTGAGTGGCGCGGGGAATGCGGGTACCGGCCAGGCCCCGAACAGAGGATTCGTTCGCCGCGCGAAAGGAACAGGACCAGCGCTATCGTCTCACCGAAGTTGAGGCAAGAAACAACTGCCGGACACGTTCAATTGTCATATTGATGAAAGTTTTCGCGCTCAACATATTGAAATAATGCACCGCGACTCGCGAACCCGCATCCATGCCCTCACTCGCAGAGGTAATGCGAATTGAACCCGTCCCCCGGGATGTCGCACACTTTCACCATCCCGAACCCGGCCTCGGCCAGCAGTTCCAGCGCCTTTTGCCTGCCCCACATCATGCCCAGGCCCGGGCCGCCGTCCATCAGCCCCACGGGCATGCAGTGCAGCAGGCTCACGGTATACAGGAACGCCGCCATGGGCCGGCCCAAATTCCCGGCGATGTCCGATTCGGCCTTGATGTCCACCATGGAGAAGTATCCGCCTTCGGCCAGCACGGCGCGCACGCCCCTGAGCGCGGCCAGGGGGCGGGCCTGGTCGTGGATGGCGTCGAAGGCGGTCACGTAGCCGAACTTGCCCGCCAACGCCGCGTCCTCCCCCAGCGCCGCCGCGTCGCGCAGTTCGAAGCGGACGTTGCTCAAACCCAGGCGCGCGGCCTCGCTCCTCGCCTTCTCCAGCGCGTCGCCCGAGATATCCACGCCCAGGAACCTGCTCCTCGGGAAGGCCCGGGCCATGAGCAGCGCCACCAGCCCCTCTGAGCAGCCCACGTCCAGCACGGCGATGCCCTCACGCAACCGCCGCAGCACCTCTCCGCCCGCCACGGACGGCAGGAACACGTCCACCAGCACCTCCCGGTGCTTGGCCTCGGCCACCTGGCCCATCCATTCGTGGAAGCGCGGATAGCGGCCGTAGGGCACGCCCAGCCCGGTCCCGAACCCGGCCAGAACGTCCTCCAGTGCGCACTGCGTCAGGAGCGGGATCTCCTGGGTGTAGACGCCCAGGTTGTCCTGCCCGGCGCGGCGCGTCAGCAGGTCGGCGTGGGCGGGCGGCAGCAGGAAAAGCTCCTCCCCGGCTTCGGATGTGGAGAGCTCCACCACCCCGCCGCAGGCCACTGCGCCGAGCCATTCGCGCACGTAGCGCTCGGAGAGCCCGGCTTCACGGGCGATGGCGGCGCAGGTTGCCGGACCACCCTGGGGGGCCAGGCGGGCCAGGCGGTCCATGGCCTCCAGCAGCCCGGCGCGGTAGCCAAGGCACAGCGCGGCGTTGAGGGCGGACGCGTCGAGGATCTCTGCCATGCGCCCGGCGAAGGCGGCGCGCTTGGCCTCGTCGGACGAGGGGGCGGGATCGGACGGGGTGGATGCGGGGCTCATGGCCGTGCTCCCTGCGCCGCGCGGCGCGTGCGGGCTTGGCCCGCGCCCTGGCGGCGGGGCCGGTGTGACGGAGGCGGCGCGCCCGCGAAGCGGGCGCTACTTCACGATGAAGCCCAGGGCGCGCAGATCCTTGCCCCAGACGCTCCAGTGGCCGGTCTTCATGGCCAGGTTGCGCGTGTGGACGTTGTATTCGCCGGTCACGTTGGTCTCGATGTGGCACTGGCGGTCGTAGTTGGTGTGGGAGAGGGTCAGCTCCCAGTGGTCGCCGCCCTTGTGCTTGACGCTCTCCACGTAGAACACGTGGCCCGTGGTCATGCGGTGCCGGGAGTTGTCGCCCAGGATGAGCACCGCGCCCCCGGCCGGAGTCTGGGAGACGTGCCCCAGGCGCTCCTCGCCGTGGTACCAGCCGATGGGCGAAAGTTCGTTGTTGCCCCGGCAGCACATGTTGCCCGTGCGGCAGCGCGCGTAGGGCAGGCTCTGGGGTTCGCAGCGCCCGTGGCCCCCGCCGGGGCGCAGCTTGTAGCAGTGCGTGCTGGTGGAGTTGACGTCGATGGGCTGGCAGTTCTCCTGCTTCTTGCCGTGCTTCTTGACGCTCTTCTGCGTGGCCGCCTGGCCCGGCACGGCGACCAGAAGGAACATCAGCGCGATCAGGGCCTTGGTCATGCTCCCTCCTCCATCCAGTTCTCCCGCACCACCACCGGCCCGGCGGGCATGGGCGCGAAGCTGAAGCCGTCCGCCAGTTCCCTGGCCTCCACGGGCCTGGGCTCCGGCAGAAGCCCGGCCTTCCAGGCCAGATAGCCCACAATGCGCCCGGGCGTCACCCCCGAAGCGCGCAGCGCGCCCAGGTCCACGTCCTGGCGGCGCTTGGAGAGCCGCCTGCCGTCCGGGTCCACCAGCAGGGGAACGTGGGCGTAGGACGGCTCCACGCGCCCAAACAGGCGGATGAGGTGGATCTGGCGCGCGGTGGAGTCCAGCAGGTCCGCCCCGCGCACCACCTCGGTGACGCCCTGGGCGGCGTCGTCCACGGAGACGGCCAATTGGTAGGCGTGCACGCCGTCGCTGCGGCGCAGCAGGAAATCGCCGCACTGGCGGGAAAGCTCCTGGGTCTGTGGGCCGAGCACGCCGTCCGTGAAGGTCACGGCGCCCTCCTCCACGCGCATCCGCGTGGCCGGGCGGCGGCCCAGGGCCTCCTTGGCGGCGCGCATGGCCCCGGTCAGGGCGAGGCAGGTTCCGGCGTAGACCGGCTCCAGCTCGCCCACGTGGGGGGCCGAGGCCGGGTCGGCCTGCACCCCGCGCAGCTCGGCCCGGGTGCAGTAGCAGGGATAGAGCAGGCCGCGCGCATCAAGCCCGCGCAGGGCCTCGTCGTAGAGGCCGCGCCGCTCGTCCTGGCTGTAGGGGCCGCAGGGGCCGCCCTTGTCCGGGCCTTCGTCCCAGTCCAGGCCGAGCCAGGCCAGGTCGCCCAGGATGGCTGCCGCGAATTCCGGCTTGGAGCGAGCCGGGTCCAGGTCCTCCATGCGCAGGACCATCGCCCCGCCCTTGGAGCGCGCCGAGAGCCAGGCCAGCAGGGCCGTCCAGGCGTTGCCCAGGTGCATCCGGCCCGAGGGGCTGGGGGCGAAGCGGCCCCGCACGCTCACCGCGGGGCCCCGGCCTTGGCTATCATTTCCGGACGGTACTCGAAGTGCATGATGTCGAACTCGGCCCACTTGCCGCCCCAGACGAAGCCGTGGCGCTCGAACACCTCGACGACCTCCGCCGGGAAGGCCTTGCGCAGGCCCAGCGGGTCGTTGCCCTTGTACCATTGCCAGTAGGTGTTGACCTTGGCGTTCAGGTCGATGGCGGCCCCGAAGGAGTGCATGGAGAGGCGCTGCGTGCCCGCGATCTGCCGCCAGGCGAAGGTGCCGGAAACGGGCAGCACGAAGCGGCGAAGCTCCGGGTTGGCGGCCAGCAGGCGCTCCAGGTCCGCGTTCACGGCCTCCAGGGCCTTGGCCGCGCCGTTGCGGGAGTTGAACTGCACCGTGGCGCCCAGGAAGCGCACGGAGACGAGGGAGGCCTTCACCTCCTCGGGGGTGTGGCCGTAGGCGGCCTTGAAGAAGGCCGTGACGCGCACTCGCCCCGGGTGCACGCCGGGGCCGGGTTCGGCCGTCACCGGGGCCAGGGGATAGGGCTGGGCCAGCATGTCCTGCAGGTCGGCGTCGTCCAGGGCCTGCTCGGGGGTTTTCGATCTGCCGTCGTCGTAGGGCAGGCGCGTGCCGTCGCGCAGGGTCAGGCCGTCGGGAGAGACGGAGGCCACCACGTCGGGGTAGGTGCGTTTGAGGAGTTCCAGGTCGGCCTGGGCCTGATTCCGGGGAACGGCGTTCCCGCTGGAAGCCGCAGGCTGGGAGGAGGGATTTGGGGTCGCGGACGGCGCGGCGCAGGCGGCCGGGATTGCACAGACGCAGGCCAGCAGCGCGGCGCAGAGGAGGCGGCGTACGGTCATCGGAAATCCTCGGGTTCTCGTATCTGACGGGCCTGCGGCGTCGCGTGGCCCGGAAGCACGCTCCTCTTATGCGATTACGGGGAAGACTTGAAGTGGGGTTGTGGTCTCCCGGTGGGGCCTGCCTGAGCGGCGCGCGCCGATATATCGGAAGAATATCAACGCGCGCCGCTC
>NZ_JAKZKX010000029.1 GCF_022808715.1 Fundidesulfovibrio agrisoli | reverse complement strand
CGAACTCGGAAGTTAAGCCCTCCTTCGCCGATGATACTGCCAGGACCGCTGGTGGGAAAGTAGGTCGCTGCCAGGATCCTTTTCCCAAACAGAAAGGCCCGTCGAAAGACGGGCCTTTCTGCGTTGGGGCGGCAAAATGAAGGCGCGGGCGCGGTGAAGGCCCCAGGCGGCCGGAACGCTCATGCCGGTTGGACAAACGGCAGGGCGTCGTTGGGCCGGGCCGCCAGGTATCTTGCGGGAATTCGCCACGTTGCCGCGTCAGAGCGGGTTGCGTGTTCATGACCAACCGATCATTCTTGCATCGTCAGGCTCCCCGGACTACCTCTCGCTTGGAGCCAACAAGTATGAACATTGCCAAGATGGACCGGAGCAAAAAGCTCAAGCTGTTGGGTGCATGCATCCTTATAGTCGGAATTGGAGCCGGATTGGCCGTGTACCTGACCGCTGGCTCCGCCAAGGGCCCCGTGTCCGGCTACGAATTGAGCGATAGCGGCGCGTATCCCCTCAGTCCGTTCGATTCCAAGCAGCAGATGCGCAGCATGGAACTCTACGGCGGCAAGATGGGCGTGATGATGTACCAGTTCGCCATCTGGTTCGGCGGCCTGTGGCAGGGCAGGAACCTGGCCAGGATGATCTGGATTCTCTCGGCCGCCGCAGCCTGGTTGTGTTTCCGCCTGGCGCGGATCGAGGCTCCCGGTGGAGAAGTCGCTGACAAGACGGGGTAGGGCGGGGCTTGATCTCTCCCTGGTATTGCGCCTTCGGACCGCCAGCGGGGCAGGGGCCCCGGTCCGCGATCTGGCCGGGCGCGTGCATCGCGCACCGGACTTACGTCCAGCCTGGGATGCGCCGCGCCCGGGTTCAACGCCTCAGCCTGCCAGCGAACTCCCGATCGACTCGCCATACTCGAAGCATTGCCGCTCACCGTCGGCATCGGGCTGCCAGAGCATCTTGAGCCCCGGCTGGATCACCTCGAATCCGCACCCTCCCAAGGCCTCCTCGATCTGCTTCACGGATTCGCCGCTCCAGCCGTAGGAGCCGAAGGCCGCCGCCTTTTTGTTCTTGAAGGCCAGACCGCGCATTTCCTCCAGGATGGCCGCCACAGAACTGAGGAACCCCCTGTTGATGGTGGAAGAGCCGACCAGAACGGCCTTGGACTTGAAGACCTCCGTAATGGCGTCGTTCTTGTCGCTCTTGCCGATGTTCAGGCACTTCACCGCCAGCCCCGGAGCGGCCGATTTGATCCCCTGCGCGATGAACTCCGCCATGCGCCGGGTGGCGTTCCACATGGTGTCGTAGAGGATGACCACCTGGTCTTCCTGGTAGTCCAGCGCCCACTTCTGGTAGGCCTCGGCGATCTGCATGGGGTTGTCGCGCCAGATGACGCCGTGGCTCGGGCAGATCATCTTCAGCGGCAGGTTCAATCCCACGAACTCTTGTATCTTCTTCGTCACCAGCTTGCTGAACGGCGTGAGGATGTTGGCGTAGTATTTCATGGCCTCCTGATACAGCTCGCAGGTGTCCACTGTGTCGTTGTAGAGGCCCTCGCTGGCAAGGTGTTGCCCAAAAGCGTCGTTGCTGAAGAGGATGGCTTCTCCAGTGAGGTAGCTCATCATGGTGTCGGGCCAATGCAGCATGGGGGCCTCAACGAACACGAGATCCAGGCCCTTGCCGATGTTCAAAGTGTCGCCCGTCTTCACCGGGTGGAAGTTCCAGTCCTTGTGGTACATGCCGCGCATGGATTTGACGCCGTTGGCCGTGCAGTAGATGGGCACGTCAGGGATGCGGCGCATCACTTCGCACAATGCGCCGCTGTGGTCGGGTTCGGCATGGTTCACGACCACGTAGTCGATGCTGTCCATATCCACTTCGGCAGCGAGAGCGGCCACATATTCATGTGAGAAGGGCGACCACACCGTGTCCATGAGCACGGTCTTTTCCGCGCGGAGCAGGTAGGAGTTGTAGGAGGAACCCCTGTGCGTGCTGTACTCCTCGCCGTGGAATTTCCTCAGTTCCCAGTCGGTCTTGCCGACCCAGGTGACGACGTCGCTGATCCGAACGGGCATCGTTCTCTCCTCGCGGGTTGGGGCGGGCTCTGACCCGCCGTTTTGCATCCAAGCGGTGGTTGCGCGGCTTGGCGATGGCCCGGCGCATGAACCACCCAGTGTCTAGCATCAATAATAGTTGCGCAGCTTGAGTTCCACAGGGTGAGGCCGGAGGTATGCCTGCTCCGCCAGGTATGCGACGCCGTGCTTGCGCACGTGGTGGTTGACGAGCGTGAGCGGCACGATCAGAGGCGTGAGGCCCTGGCGGTACTCATCGATGACCTCCGCCAGCTCCTGGCGTTCGTCGGGCGATATGAGCTTCTTGAAATATCCGGCCATGTGCTGCAGCACGTTCACGTGCTTGCGGACCGTTGCCAGAACGGCGGTGGTCTTGAGCAACAGTGTTTCGTATTGCTCCAAGGTGCCGGGGAGGTTCTCCCTCGTGGCCGCGGCCACCAGCTTGCCCATGAGGCGGGCGTTCTCCGGGCTGTGGGCCATGAGCAGCAGCTTGTGCCGGGCCTGGAATCCGATAAGCTCCCTGGCGCTCGCGCCCTCCCTGATTGTGCGGGCCGTCTCGCGCCAACGGCGCAGCGTGAAGATGCGCTCGATGAAGTTCTCGCGCAGACGGGCGTCATTGAGGCGGCCGTCCTCCTCCACGGGGAGCAGGGGGAAGCGCTTCATGAAGGCCGCGGCGAAGATGCCCACCCCCTTGTTGACAGCCGGGCCGCCCTTCTCGGGGTAGACCTTCACGCGCTCCATGCCCGATGAGGGCGAGCGGCTCTTGAAGATGAACCCGCAGAGGTTCTGGAGGGCGAGCTCATCCAGGCGTTTGGCGGCCCATTCCTTCATGGCCGGGGTCATGTCGCGCCCGGTTTGGATCGTGACCAGCCTGGGGTCGGCGGGGTCGCCCACCAGGCGCATGGCCTCGCGGGGAATGCCGAAGCCCGCCTCGGCCTCGGGGCACACAGGTGCGAAGGCCACGTGCTTGCCCAGTTCGCCGGTGATCCAGCGGTCGTGCTTGTGGCCGCCGTCGTAGCGGACGGGGTGGCCGAGCAGGCAGGCGCTCACGCCGAGGCGCAGGGGGGATTCCATCTGATGCGCTCCTTTGTCCGGCGGCGTGCGCCTGCCGGGATGGGGCGGGTGAACAGGCTTGGCGCTCCTTGCAATAGGGCGCGGAAGCACGTAGAGAGCCCTTCCTACCCAATTTTCGCTGTAAGTGGAACTCTCGATGCCTGTATGCCAGATAGAAGCCGCGCTGCTCGATTTCGGCGGCGTGATCGCCGAGGAGGGCTTCGCCGGGGGCGTGAAGGCCCTGGCTGCCGAGCACGGCCTTGAACCGCACGCGCTCTGGCAGGCCGGACTCAAGGCCGTGTGGGACAGCGGCTACGTGTTCGGGCGCGCCGGCGAGGCCGCTTTCTGGGATCTGTTCAAGCAGCGCACCGGCCTGGAGGGCGACAGCGCAGCCTGGCGCGAGGACATCCTCTCCCGTTTCGTGCTGCGGCCCTGGATGCTGGAACTGGCCGACCGGTTTCGCGGCATGGGCGTGCGCACGGCCATCCTCTCCGACCAGACGGACTGGCTGGCGCTGATGGACGAACGCTACGGGTTCTTCAGGCATTTCGACAAGGTGTACAACAGCTACAACCATGCCATGAGCAAGCTGGAGCCGCGCTTCTTCCTCATGGCCCTGGAAGACCTGGGTGTCCGCCCCGAGCGCGCCCTGTTCGTGGACGACAACGCCGGCAACGTGGCCCGGGCCCGCGAACTGGGGCTCAAGGCAATCCTCTATGAAACACGGGCCGGTTTCGAAAGGGAACTGCGGACCATCTGCCCCGAGGCACTGGGCTAGGCCCGGCTGAGAGGCGGCACACGGTTCAGGCAAATCAGTCAGCCCAACAGCCAGGCCACCAAATATCTGTACCAATAATCTCGAAGGATAGCCCCGATGCGCAAACCCTCGATCTCCATGACCCCGGAAGGCTGGCCTTCCATCTTCCTGGCCACCACGGCCACGTTCGTTTTCGCCGTGCTCGGCTGGTGCTGGGCCGCGCTGGCGGGCCTCGCGGTGGTTGCCCTGCTGGTGAACTTCTTCCGCGACCCCGAACGCTTCGTGCCCGCGGAGCCCGGGCTGGCCGTGGCCCCCGCCGACGGCAGGGTCATCAAGGTCTGCCCGGCCAAAGACCCCATCAGCGGGGAGGAGCGCACCGTCGTCTGCATCTTCATGAACGTGTTCAACGTGCACGTGAACAGGGCCTGCGTGACCGGGCGCGTGAGCGCCATGCGTTACTGGGAAGGCAAATACTTCAACGCCAGCTTCGACAAGGCCTCCGAGCACAACGAGCGCATGGCCCTGCAGCTCACCGGCGAGGAGGGCGACACCTGGACCATGGTGCAGATCGCGGGGCTCATCGCCCGGCGCATCATCCCCTGGGCCCAGATGGGCGACCACCTGGAGCGCGGCCAGCGCTACGGCATGATCAAGTTCGGTTCGCGGGTTGACGTCTATTTGCCGAGGGACTATCATCCTGCCGTAACAGTCGGGACGCGCACAGCGGCCGGACAGACCGTGATCGCCACGCGTCAGGGCTGAAGCCCCGGCCAGCGGCCACGATGAAGGCATAATGGAACAACCCGCCAAGAAAACGCCCGCCCGGGGGGTATACATCCTCCCCAACCTGCTCACCACCGCGAGCCTGTTCTCGGGGTTCATGGGCATGTTGTGGGCCATCTCCGGCCAGTTCGAGCAGACGGCCATCGCCATCCTGGTGAGCTGCGTGTTCGACGGGCTGGACGGCAAGGTGGCCCGCCTGACCGGCACCAGCTCCGACTTCGGCGTGCAGTACGACTCCCTGGCCGACCTGGTGGCCTTCGGCGTCACGCCCGCCATCATGGTCTACCAGTGGGAGCTCTCCCGCTTCGGGCACCTGGGGCTCATGGCCTCCTTCCTGCTTGTGGCTTGCGGCGCGCTGCGCCTGGCCCGTTTCAACGTCATCACCAAGACGGCCAACAAGAAGTTCTTCCTGGGCCTGCCCATCCCCGCGCAGGCCTGCACCGTGGCCACCTTCTACCTCTTCGCCCAGTACCTGCCCACTGAGTGGAGCACCTTCATGCCCAAGTTCTGCCTGGGCCTGGTGTACGTGCTCTCCTTCCTGATGGTCAGCCGGGTGCGCTACGCCTCCTTCAAGGAGTACGGGCTCATCAAGGCCCACCCCTTCTCCATGATGGTCACGGCCATCCTCATCTTCGTTCTCGTGGCCTCGCAGCCCAAGCTGCTGGGCTTCATCCTCTTCGCCGGGTACATCCTCTCCGGCATTTTCTACACCTACGTGATTCTGCCTCGCCGCACCTCGCTACGAGAGCCTTCCGAAGAGCTCTCATCCTAACCGAACACCCTCTTTTTTGCGATTTAGGCAATTGTCAACCGGAAGCGAGTCAGCTAGTAAAGCCTTCCGGCCCGGCTCCATACCTCGTTTCCTCTAATGTGGAGAAACAGCATGTCCAATCGTGTCATCATTTTCGACACAACCCTGCGCGACGGCGAGCAGTCTCCCGGCGCGACCATGAACCAGGGCGAAAAGATCCGGCTTGCCCAGCAGCTTGAAATCCTCGGGGTGGACGTCATCGAGGCCGGGTTCCCGGCCGCCAGCGAGGGCGACTTCCAGGCCGTGCAGGCCATCGCCGCCACCGTGAAGAACGTCACCGTGGCCGGGCTGTGCCGGGCGCTGACCTCCGACATCCAGCGCTGCCACGACGCCATCAAGGGCGCCAACCGGCCGCGCATCCACACCTTCCTGGCCACCTCGCCCCTGCACATGCAGCACAAGCTGAACAAGAGCCCCGAGCAGGTGCTGGAGATGATCGAGAAGGCCGTGAGCTTCGCCTCCTCCCTGACGCCGGACGTGGAGTTCTCCTGCGAGGACGCCTCCCGTTCGGAGCGGCCCTTCCTGGCCGTGGCCGTGGAGAAGGCCATCGCCGCCGGGGCAACCACCATCAACATCCCGGACACCGTGGGCTACGCCCAGCCGCAGGAGTTCTACGAGCTCATCAAGTTCCTGCTGGAGACGGTGCCCAACGCCTCCAAGGCCATATTCAGCGTGCACTGCCACAACGACCTGGGCCTCGCCGCCGCCAACACCCTGGCGGCCCTCTCCGCCGGAGCGCGCCAGGCCGAGGTGACTCTGTGCGGCATCGGCGAGCGCGCGGGCAACGCCTCCATCGAGGAGGTGTCCATGGCCCTCAAGACGCGCGGCTGCTACTACAACCTGGAGACGGGCATCAAGAGCGAGCAGATCTATCCCTCCTCGCGCCTGCTTTCCATGATCATCGGCCAGCCCATCCCGCCCTACAAGCCGATCATCGGCGGCAACGCCTTCGCCCACGAGTCCGGCATCCACCAGGCGGGCGTGCTCAAGTGCGCCGAGACCTACGAGATCATGACCCCGCAGTCCGTTGGCCGCGCGGGCAACGAGATGGTGCTGGGCAAGCATTCCGGGCGCAACGCCGTGAAGGCCCGCCTGGACGAGCTAGGCTTCACCCTCACGGATGAGCAGGTCAACGAGGTCACCGATGCGGTGAAGGAACTGGCGGACAAGAAGAAGAACATCTTCTCCGAGGACGTGGAAGCCCTCGTGCTGGAGAAGATCTACCGCATGCCGGACAAGTACAGATTCAAGCACCTCTCCGTGCTCTCGGGCAACATGGCCATGCCCCCCACGGCGGCCCTGTCCATCGAGGTGGACGGCGAGGAGCGCAAGCTCGCGGCTTTCGGCGTCGGCCCCATCGACGCCGTGTTCAACACAATCAGCCAACTTACGGGGCGCAACCCCGTGCTCAAACAGTACGCGGTCAACGCCGTCACCGGCGGCACCGACGCCCAGGGCGAGGTGACCGTGCGACTGGAAGAGGGCGGCCACAAGTCTGTCGGCCGAAGCTCGGACAGCGACGTGATCGTCGCCAGCGCCAAAGCTTTCATCAACGCCCTCAACCGGTTGGCCAAAAAGGAGGAAGAAAGGGAATGCGCCAAACTTTAGCCCAGAAGATCCTGCAGCGCCACACGGACGAGACCGTCAGCCAGGACGGCCAGATCGTCCGCTGCCGCGTGAGCCTCGTGCTGGCCAACGACATCACCGCCCCCCTGGCCATCAAGAGCTTCAACAAGATGGGCGCCACCGAGGTGTTCGACAAGGACAAGATCGCCCTCGTGTGCGACCACTTCACCCCCAACAAGGACATCGACTCCGCCGAGCAGGTCAAGGTGGTGCGCGAGTTCGCCATGGCCAAAGGCATCACCCACTACTACGAGGGCGGCGACTGCGGCGTGGAGCACGCCCTGCTGCCGGAGCTCGGCTTGGTGGGCCCCGGCGACGTGGTCATCGGCGCGGACTCTCACACCTGCACCTACGGCGGCCTGGGCGCCTTCGCCACCGGCATGGGCTCCACGGACATCGCCGCGGCCATGGTCATGGGCGAAACCTGGTTCAAGGTTCCCCCCACCATCCGCGTGGTGCTCGAAGGCACCCTGCCCAAGTGGATCGGCGGCAAGGACATCATCCTGGAGCTCATCGGCATGATCGGCGTGTCCGGCGCGCTGTACAAGGCCCTGGAGTTCGCCGGCCCCGTGGTGGAGCAGCTCTCCATCGAGCAGCGCATGACCATGTCCAACATGGCCATCGAGGCGGGCGGCAAGGTCGGCCTGTTCCCCGTGGACGCCAAGACCCTGGCCTACGCCAAGGCCGCCGGCCGCACCGGCGACACCGAGCTGTACGCCGACGAGGGCGCGCACTACGAGCGCGAGGTGGTCATCGACTGCTCCAAGCTCACCCCCCGCGTGGCCTGCCCGCACCTGCCGGACAACGTGAAGCCCGTGGACGAGTGCGTCGGCATCCGCATCGACCAGTCCATTATCGGCTCCTGCACCAACGGCCGCATCGAGGACATGCGCGAAGCCGCCGCGGTACTCAAGGGCCGCAAGGTGGCCAAGCACGTGCGCTGCATCGTGCTGCCCGCCACCCCCGCGATCTGGAAGCAGTCCCTCAAGGAAGGCTTGCTGGAGATTTTCATGGACTCCGGCTGCGTGGTGGGCCCGCCGACCTGCGGCCCCTGCCTGGGCGGCCACATGGGCATCCTGGCGGCCGGTGAGCGCTCCATCGCCACCACCAACCGCAACTTCAAGGGGCGCATGGGCTCGCTGCAGAGCGAAGTCTACCTCTCCGGCCCGGCCGTGGCCGCCGCTTCGGCCATCGCGGGCGAGATCGTCCATCCGGAGAAGATCTAAGAGGAAGACGGGAAGACCGGGGGGAACCTTTTGTGAACAAAAGGTTCCCCCCGGACCCCCTTCCAAAAAACTTCAATGGGCTTCGCGTCCACGGCGCAAAGCTTCAGGTGAACCCAAGACCCCCATTGCCGGGGTCCGGGGGGAGGCTCTCCCCCCGGCAGGTCCAGGGCAGAGCCCTGGCGGGGGTGTGGGGGCGGCGCCCCCACCCAAGGAGAATCACATGTACAAAGGACGCGCTCACAAAGTCGGCGCTCACATCGATACGGACGCCATCATCCCGGCCCGCTTCCTGGTGACCACCGACACCGAGGAGCTTGGCAGGAACTGCATGGAAGGCCTGCAGGCCGGCTGGGTCAAGCGGGTGAAGAAGGGCGACATCATGGTCGCGGGCGAGAACTTCGGCTGCGGCTCCTCCCGCGAGCATGCCCCCCTGGCCATCATCGGCGCGGGCATCCCCGTGGTCATCGCCCACAGCTTCGCGCGCATCTTCTACCGCAACGGCTTCAACATGGGCCTGATCCTGCTGGAAGTGGGCGACGCGGTGAAGAAGATCGAGGACGGCGACGACCTCATCATCGATCCCGTCAACGGCACCATCAAGAACGAGACCTCCGGCGACGTCATCAAGACCTCCCCGGTGCCCCCCTTCATGCAGCAGATCCTGGATAAGGGCGGCCTGGTCAACTACGTGAAGGACCGCAAGGCGGCCCAGGCGTAAGACTGCGCGAAAAGGCCGTCCGAATGGGCGGCCTTTTTTTGAATACAAGGAGACCCCAAGACAATGATCAAGAACATCGTCATCCTGCCCGGCGACGGCATCGGCCCCGAGATCATGGCCCAGGCCGAGAAGGTTCTGGCGGCGATCGGCAAGAAGTACGGCCACGAGTTCAAGACCAGCTACCACCTGATCGGCGGCGCGGCCATCGACGCGGAGAACAACCCCCTGCCCAAGGCCACCGTGGACGCCTGCAAGGCCGCCGACGCGGTGCTGCTGGGCGCGGTGGGCGGCCCCAAGTGGGACACCATCGAGAAGTCCATCCGCCCCGAGCGCGGCCTGCTCGGCATCCGCAAGGAGCTGGGCCTCTTCGCCAACCTGCGCCCGGCCAAGCTCTTCGAGGAGCTCAAGCACGCCTGCTGCCTGCGCCCCGACATCATCGGCAAGGGCCTGGACGTGATGGTCATCCGCGAGCTCACCGGCGGCGCCTACTTCGGCACCCCTCGCGGCGAGGAAGTGCGCGACGGCGAGCGCGTGGCCTTCAACAACATGATCTACTCCGAGTCCGAGATCAGGCGCATCGCCAAGGTCGGCTTCGAGGTGGCCCGCAAGCGCGGCAAGAAGCTCTGCTCGGTGGACAAGGCCAACGTGCTCGACGTCTCCCAGCTGTGGCGCGAGGTGGTTCTGGAAGTGGCCAAGGAGTACCCCGACGTGGAGCTCTCCCACCTCTACGTGGACAACGCCGCCATGCAGCTGGTGCGCGACCCCGGCCAGTTCGACACCATCGTCACCGAGAACCTCTTCGGCGACATCCTCTCCGACGAAGCCGCCGTCATCACCGGCTCCATCGGCATGCTGCCCTCGGCCTCCCTGGGCGCTTCCGGCCCGGGCCTGTACGAGCCCATCCACGGCTCCGCCCCGGACATCGCCGGGCAGGACAAGGCCAACCCGCTGGCCACCATCCTCTCCGTGGCCATGATGCTGCGCTACCAGTTCGCCATGGCCGCCGAGGCCGACAGCATCGAGGCCGCCGTGACCAAGGTTCTGCAGGACGGCTTCCGCACCGGCGACATCATGGAGCCCGGCAAGACCCTGGTGGGTTGCCAGAAGATGGGCGACCTCGTTCTTGAGCGGATGTAAGCACAAACCGCTACGCCATTGAAAAGGGGGCCGCGAGGCCCCCTTTTTTATTGGCGTGCCGCCAAAATCAGGCGGCCAGGGCCGTGCGGGAGAGGTATTCTTCGAGGAAGCGGCTGGCCGTGTCGCGCTCCATGGGCAGGGCGCGCGGGTCTGTCCCGCAGAGCAGCAGGAGCAGCCCCTCGGCCACGGGGGCGTAGTAGAGCCGGACTCCCGGCCCGAAGTCCAACACGGCCTCCCGGACCGGGCCGGCTTGGCCTGGCGAGGGCGCGATGAGGCCCACGGCCTCCACGCGGCGCTTGAGCGCCTTGCGGGTTCCGGGGTCGGGCAGGCCCTCGATCCACAGGGTCACGGGTTCCAGGCCTTCGGGCGTCTGGTAGCGAAGCACACGGTTCATAGTCGCGTATCCTCGTCGGGCATCCTCAGGGCGCAAGCCCCAGAACCTGGCGGGTCTGGGCCTTGGCCTCCTGGAACGCCTTCTGGAATTCAGGGTTGTTGAACAGCGCCTTGGCGATGGCTTCGGCGGCCTGCGCCCCGGCTGCGATGTCGCTGGGGTAGTGCACCCCGCCGATCACGCGGTTTCGGGCGAATGCCTCGCCGCGTTTGGCGAGCGCCTCTGCCTTCTCCGGCACCATGGCCGAGAGCACGATGGCCGCCAGATGCCCGAAGGTGGAGTGTCCGCTGGGGTAGGAGGCACTCTGGGGCTCGGGCAGGCACGGTTCGATCATGGGGTCGAGCAGGAAGGGGCGGAGCCTGTTCCAGCGCTGCTTCGCCGGATCGATCTGGAGGGTTGCGTCCTCCAGAATGGCGGCGAACAGGGCTTCGACCCCGGGAAGATTCTGCTTGTTGAACGCCGCCCCCAGCACGTCCGCGAAGCGGAACGGCGAGCGCTCCACATCCGCCAGGGCGAAGGCGACCATGGCCGGAGTGCGGGTGCGCTGCAGGCGGAGCATTTCCATCAACTCCGCCTTGTTCCGGGGCGAGCCGTCGGCCGGGGGCGGCGGCAGCACGGCCGCTAGGTCCAGCGAAGCGGCGGGCAGGAAGTGCGGTTTGGCGGCGAGGCCGTTGCCAGCCAGCAGGCCGGACAGGAGGCCGCACAACAGCACGGCCAGACCAAGGAAGCGCATCGGGGGGCGGATGTGGTGTTTCATTGCCTGACCTAGCATCAATTCACGCAGGCCGCCAACTGGTCCAGGGAGCGCGCCAGAGCCGACAGGCCGGAGCTGCGCAGCATCATGAAGGGCTTCATGCAGTGCTTGCAGGCCTTCTTCACGGCCTGGCAGGCGTCGTGGCTCACGCAGTCCACGGGGCAGAGCACCACGTCGGCCGAGGCCAGCTTGCCGTAGAGTTCGCCCGGGGAGTGCTCCACTCCGCCGTCATGATGGTGGAAGCGGCAACCGGCGCGCTCCACCAACTGGCGGTAATGGCGCACCAGGCTGCACCGCCCGCCCACGTAGAGCACGTTCTTGCCGCACAGTTCAGGGAAGGGGCATTGGCCGGAACCGGCCTGGCAGCCACCCCCGTCGCAGCCTTCTCCGCTACAGCCTTCCCCGGCGCAGGGCAGGGCGCATGCCAGTTCGCTGTCGGCGCGCTCCAACTCGGCGGTGAGTTCGCCCACGTGCTGCCGCAGGGCCTCGTTCTCGCGGTAGATATCCTCGATGATGGCGGCCTGGCGGCGGGCTTCCTCCCTGGCGGCGTCCGCCTCCTGGGCGGCGGCCTGTGCGGCTTCCCGCACCGGCGCGGGGTCGCTCCCCGCGAGGTGGATGGACTCGCGTAGCTTGCGCGCAAGCTTCAGGCGCTCGCCGCGTTCAGCCTCCAGGCGGTCCTCCAGGTCCTTGACGCGCACGGCCCACTCCAGCTTCTGGGAGCGCCTGGCGGCCTGGACCCTCGTCAGGGCCTGGCCCAGTTCGTCCAGGCGGCGCTCCAGCGCGCCCACGCGCTTGATGTCCGCCCGGTTGGCCGCGCCCATCAGGTGCGAGAGCATGTGCACATCCCCGAAGACCCTGGCCCTGAGCTCTGAGCCGAGGCCGGGGTGGCTGAGCACCGCCCAGAACGGCCCCGGGATGTCGCCCGACTTGAGCGAGAACTTCCACATGGCCTCAAGCGTTGCCGCATCCTGGGCCTTGGCGAACTGGCGGATGTGCGTGCGGTACTTCTTGTCCAGATACTTGTTGAGATGGTGGGAGACGGGGCTTTCCGCGCTGGCCTCGCGCACGAAGCGGACGTGGATCTCGTAGTCGGTGGCCCCGGGAGAGAACGAGATGCCGAGCTTGCGGGCGAGCTTGCGCAGCTCGGCCATGCTCAGGCAGGTGCCCAGGATGGGGCACTGGAAGTCCTGCTGTTGCCAGAGCTTGCGGCGTGCGGGTGCTGTCATGGCGGTCGTCATGGATGCCTCCGTGATCGGTATGGCCGGGTCTTAATGAAAATGAAAATCATTGTCAATAAGGCGCGTTTGACAACGGCCGCCCTCGGGCGCATAGTCCCGCCGCAGACAATTCCTCCTTATTATTCCGTCATGTCCAAGATAAGCATACAAAACCTCTCCAAGTCATTGGGCGGCCGCGACCTGTTGGCAGGCTTCAGCCTCGAGGTCACCGGCGGGATGCGCCTGGCCGTGGTTGGCCCCAACGGCTGCGGCAAGTCCACGTTTCTCAAACTTCTGGCCGCCGAGGCCGAGCCCGACTCCGGGCGGGTGATCCTGCCCGCCGGGGTGCGCCTGGGCTACGTGGCGCAGGAACTGGCCGGCTCCGAGCTGGACGAGCCCCTGCTGGCCTGGGTCATGTCCGCGCTGGCCTCCTGGAAGGAGTTCTGGCGCGAGTGGGAGCACGCCAGCCTGGAGCACGACGAGCGCCTCCTGGCGGAGCTTTCCGCGCGGCAGGCCGAGATGGAGCACTCCCTGGGCTACAACCCCGAGCACCGCGCCAAGGCCATTCTCTCCGGCCTCGGGTTCTCGGAGGAGAGCTGGCCCAAGCCGGTGCGCCTGCTCTCCGGCGGCTGGCGCGAGCGCGCCAAGCTGGCCCGCGTGCTGGTGGCCGGGGCCGACGTGCTCCTGCTGGACGAGCCCACCAACCACCTGGACATCGAGGCCGTGGAGTGGCTGGAGGAATACCTGCTCTGCTTCAAGGGCGTGCTGGTGTTCGTGGCCCACGACCGCATCTTTCTGGACCGGGTGGGCACCCACGTGCTCTTCCTGGGGGGCGACAAGCCCTTTTTCCGGCCCGGCTCCTTCAGCGGCTTCCTGGAGTGGCGCGCCCAGAACCAGTTGCAGATCGAGCAGAAGGCCGCGCAACTCAGCCAGGCCATCAACCAGCAGATGGCCTTCGTCAGCCGCTTCCGCTACAAGGCCACCAAGGCCCGCCAGGCCCAGAGCAAATTGAAGGCGGTCGACAAGCTCCAGAAGGAGCTGGCCGGGGTGGCGGGCAACATCGAGCGCAAGCGCAAGACCCTGGATTTCAAGCTCCCCGAGCCAAGCCGCGCGGACAAGAACATCCTCTCCGCGGCCGAGCTGGAGTTCGCCTTCCCCGGGGGCCAGCCCCTGTGGCCCAAGCTGACCTTCAACCTGTACCGGGGCCAGAAGGTGGCCCTGGCAGGGCCCAACGGCGCGGGCAAGACCACGCTGCTCAAGTGCCTCACGGGCGACCTCAAGCCCACGGGCGGGCTGGTGAAGTTCGGGTCGCTGGTGCGCATGGGCTATTTCAGCCAGCATTCCACGGATGTGTTGCGGCCCAACGAGACCGTGATGTCCGAGATCAGGCGGCTCTCAGACCCCAAGGCCTCCACGGAGGAGCTGTGCTCCGTGCTGGGCCTGTTCATGCTCGGCGAGAGCTACTTCGAGCGCTTCGTGCGCGACCTCTCCGGCGGCGAGAAGAGCCGCCTGGTGCTCTCCAGCCTGTTCCTGGCCCGGGCCAACCTGCTGGTGCTGGACGAACCCACCAACCACCTGGACTTGGAGAGCCGCGAGGCCCTGGTCTCGGCGCTAGTGGACTACGAGGGCACCATCCTCTTCGTGGCCCACGACCGCTACCTGCTCTCCGAAGTGGCGGAGGTGGTCTGGACCGTCGGCCCCGATGGCCTGAGCGAGTTCCTGGGCGGGTACGAGGCCTACGAGCGCCACCTGAAGGAGCAGGCCAAGGCGGCCTGCGAACTGGACGGCGAGCCGCGCGTGAAGTCCGAGTCCCGCGAGAACCGGCAGGCCGAGAAGCGGCGCAAGGCCGAGGAGCGCAACGCCATCTCCCGCGAGCTCAAGCCCATGAAGGAGCGCTACGAGAAGCTCGAAGCGCGGCTTGAGGAAGTGATGCTCAACCAGACAATGGTGGAGCAGGAGATGGCCGACCCGGCCACCTACGCCGACGCCAGCCGATTCTCCGAGCTCTCCAAGGAGTACCACGCCTTCAAGGAGGAGTGCGACCGCCTCGTGGCGGACCTGGCCGACCTGGAGGACAGGGTCGCGGTGCTCGAAGAGCGGCGGGAGGCCCTGTGAGCGCCCGGAAGGGATTGCCAGCCATGCAGGTGGTGGCGGGCGTCGTCTGGAGCGGCGGGCGCTACCTGGGCGTGCGGCGGCCCGAGGGCAAGCGCCACGCCGGGCTGTGGGAGTTCCCCGGCGGCAAGGTGGAGCCGGGTGAGACCCACCTGGAGGCCCTTGTCCGCGAGTTGCGCGAAGAACTGGCCATAGAGGTGCGGGAAGCGGACTTCTGGAAGGAAAAGACTCATACCTACCCGGATTTCACCGTAAACTTGTCTTTTTTCCATATCCATGTTTTCAAGGGGTTTCCCCGTCCACTTGAAGGCCAAGGCCTTCGCTGGCTGGCGCCTTCCGAAGGCCTGGCCCTGCCGTTCCTGGCCGCGGACAGGGACATCGTCGAGGAATTAGCGGCGCTTCGCGGCGTCTGACCGCCCGAACCCACCCCCATACGGAGCCCTCCTTGCGCATCAACGACCTGCTTTCATCCGGCAAGAAATTCGTCTCTCTGGAATTCTTCCCCCCCAAGGACAAGGCAGCCTGGCCCGCCTTCTTCTACGAGGTGGGCAAGCTCTCCACGCTCTCCCCGCTGTTCGTCTCGGTGACTTACGGAGCCGGGGGCTCCACCCAGGCCAACACCCTGGAGCTGGTCAGCCGCTTCAGCAAGGATTTCGGGCTCAACCCCATGGCGCACCTGACCTGCGTGGGCGCCTCCGAGGACTATCTTCGCGGCTTCCTGGACTCCCTGGTGGAGGCCGGGGTGGACAACGTGCTGGCCCTTCGCGGCGACCCGCCCCAGGGCCAGGAGGACTTCAAGCCCGAGAACGCCGCCTTCCAGCACGCCTCGGACCTGGCGGGCTTCATAAGCCAAGCCTACCCGGACATCTGCATCGGCGTGGCGGGCTACCCCGAGAAGCATCCCCAGGCCGAAAGCCTGGAGAAGGACATCGACTACCTCAAGCTCAAGGTGGAGCAGGGCGGCAAGTTCGCCATCACCCAGCTCTTCTTCGATAACGACCACTATTTCGCTTTCGTCGAAAAATGCCGGGCCAGGGGCATCACCGTGCCCATCATCCCCGGCGTGCTGCCCATCATGAACCTGGCCTCCATCAAGCGCATCCTCGGGCTGTGCGGCGCGTCCCTGCCGCAGGACTACCTGGAGCGCCTGGAGGCCGCCAACGTGAAGGGCGGCGCGGACGCCGTGCGCGAGCTGGGCGTGGACTACGCCCGGACCCAATGCCAGGACCTGGTTGCGCGCGGCGCCCCGGGCGTGCACCTGTACACGCTCAACAAGGCCCAGGCCTGTCTGGATATCGTGAAGGGACTTTCGCTTGAATAGCTAACCATCGGGGCAGCCTCGGGCATGCCCTGTCTCAAAGGAGCCGATACCATGTCCAAGCTCGTCGTCGCCGTCGCAGGAGCCACCGGGGCCGTTGGCCGCGAGATGCTCAAGACCCTGGAAGACCGCAACTTCCCCGCCACCGAGGTGCGCGCCCTGGCCTCCTCCCGTTCCGCCGGGACCACCGTGCCCTTCAAGGACGGCGAGCTCACCGTTGCCGAGATGACCGAGAAGAGCTTCGAAGGCGTCGACCTGGCCCTGTTCTCCGCGGGCGGCTCCACCTCCAAGAAGTTCGCCCCGCACGCCGTGAAGTCCGGCTGCGTGGTGGTGGACAACTCCAGCGCCTGGCGTATGGACCCCAAGGTTCCCCTGGTGGTGCCCGAGGTCAACCCCGGCGACGTGGACTGGCACACCGGCATCATCGCCAACCCCAACTGCTCCACCATCCAGATGGTGGTGGCCATGAAGCCCCTGCACGACCTCTTCACCATCAAGCGCGTGGTGGTCTCCACCTACCAGGCCGTCTCGGGCACGGGCCAGAAGGCCATCACCGAGCTGGAGACCCAGGTGCGCCAGATGTTCAACGGCATCGACCCCGAGGTGAAGGTCTACCCGCACCAGATCGCCTTCAACTGCCTGCCCCAGATCGACGTGTTCTCCGAGGGTGACTACACCTACGAAGAGATCAAGATGATAAAGGAGACGGCCAAGATCATGGGCGACGACTCCATCAAGGTCACGGCCACCACGGTGCGCGTGCCCGTGTTCTACGGCCACTCCGAGTCCGTGAACCTGGAGTTCGAGAAGCCGGTCACCGCCGCGCAGGCCAGGGCCGCCCTGGCCGCCGCCCCGGGCGTGCAGGTCTACGACAACCCGGCCGAGAAGATGTACCCCATGCCCATCATGGCCGCCGGGGAGGACGAGGTGTTCGTGGGCCGCATCCGCCAGGACAACACGGTGGAGAACGGCCTGAACATGTGGATCGTGGCCGACAACATCCGCAAGGGCGCGGCGCTCAACGCCGTGCAGATCGCGGAACTGCTGCTGGCCAAGGGCAAGCTGAGGGTCTAGGTCGACGTGGATATTCTCGATTCAAAAGCCTATCTGGAACGCATGCTCGCCGCCCCGCGCCCCGGCGCGGGGCAGGTGCTTGCCTTTTACGAGCATCGCGTGGGGGCCATCTGCAAGGATGCTGCCCTGATGCTCATGCCCTGGGACGACCATCTGGTGCACCGGGGCGACGGCGTGTTCGAGACCATCAAGTGGGTGGACGGGCGCGTCTACCAGTTGGACGAGCACCTGGCGCGCATGGGCCGCTCCGGCAAGGCCATCGGGCTTACGCCCCCCTGTCCGTGGGAGCGCGTGCGCGAGATCGTGCTGGAGCTGGCCCGATGCACCGGCCAGGCCAACGGCCTGCTGCGGATGCTGCTGGGGCGCGGCCCCGGCGGGTTCGGCATCGACCCCTGGGAGTGCCCGGAGCCGAGCCTCTACGTTGCGGCCTACGCCTACAAGCCCAAACCGGCGGAGTTCTACGAGAAGGGCGTCAGCGCCTTCCGCACCTCCATCCCGGCCAAGCAGAGCTACCTGGCCACCATCAAGAGCATCGACTACCTGCCCAACGTGCTCATGCGCCAGGAAGCCAAGGCCAAAGGCAAGGACTTCCCCATCTGCTTCGACCAGGAGGGCTACCTGGCCGAAGGCGCCACCGAGAACATCGCCCTGGTGGACGCCGAGGGCTGCATCACCGTGCCCAAGCTGCACAACGCGCTGTCGGGCACCACGCTGCTGCGCGCGCTGGAGCTGGCCGCGCCCGAACGGCCGCACTGCTACAAGTCCATCACTGAGGACGACATCTACGCCGCCAAGGAGCTCCTGGTGCTTGGCACCACCTCCCAGTGCATCTCGGTGGTGGAGTACAACAGCAGGCCCGTGGGCGACGGCAAGGTCGGCCCGGTGAGCCGCCGCCTCAAGGAACTGCTGGCGCAGGACGTGGTGAAGAGCGGCGTGCCGCTGTAGCCGGGAAGATCGACTGAAAAACAAAAAGGGCCTTCGGGCCCTTTTTTCGTTCTGTTGCGTTGAGCGATGAAGAGCAGGCTACTGCACCGTCTCCATGCTCTCCAGCAGCCAGTGGCCGTCCACCACGGTGTCGTCGCGGGAGAACACCCACGTTTCGCTGACCTTGCGGGAGGCCGTGTTGGCCGGGTCGTCCGAGAGGGTGGCCTCATAGCCAACGCGGACCACGGTGCGCTTCTCCTCCTTCTTGACCTCCAGCACCTGGGCCTCCACCAGCAGCACGGCCACCTTCTCGTGCGCGGGGTTTTCCGAGTTCAGGCGCTCGAACTCGCGCATCATGTCCGGCGCGGCGAACTGGCGCAGGTCCGCCATGTCGCGCCCCGCCCAGGATTGCCGCACGCGCCCGTACATCAGCTTGGCTCCGCGCAGGAAATCCCGCTCGTCGAACCCGCCGTCGCTTACGGTCTTTTGCTTGCCCTCGGGGTGGAGGTCGGCCCCTTTCTCGCCGGTCAGGTATTCCCAGGCGGCCTGGGCGGCGCGGCTGCGGCGCTCCTGCGGGGAGACGTCCTCCTCGTTGTCGCGCGGCGTGACGTCGTAGGTGGGGGGCTCGTCGTCCTTGTCCTTGTCGCGGTTGGCGATGCGGGAGATGAGCCGCCAGGCCAGGTAGCCCAGCAGGGCCATGAGCAGGAAGTCCATGATGCTGTAGGACGCGCGCGAGGGCGTGGCCAGCGGGTCCGCCGCGGCGGCCAGGGCGTTGCCTGCGGCCAGGAGCGGGGCGGATGCCAGGGTCAGCAGGGCCGGGAGTCCCGATGCGCGTTTCATGGCTGGTGGCGGTCCGGGCCTCAGTCGATGAGGCTCAGGTTCTTGAGCAGGTGCAGGAGCATCTGCTTGTCGATGGGTTTGGGCACGTAGGAGGTGGCGCCGCCCTTGTAGTAGGCTTCCACCACGTTCTTGGGGTCGTCCAGGGCGGAGGTCATGATGACCTTGGCCTCCTTGGCGGGCGGGATCTCCTTGTCGCGCTCGATGGCCCGGATGCGCTTGAGAGCGGTCTGGCCGTCCATCTCGGGCATCATGATGTCCATGCAGACCAGGTCATAAGGGGTTCCCTCGTCCAGCGAGCGGGAGAACGCCTCAATGGCCTCGACCCCGTTGACGGCGATGTCCACCTCCGCATAGGGGGCGAGAATCTTCTGCAAAAGCTTCCTGCTGGCGAAATCGTCTTCAACGACCAAAGCTTTCATTAACTTCCTCCAACGGGCGTGCTAGGCTGAATTTCTACAGAGTTCGCTTTTGGGACACAAGGGTTATGTCTTGAAAATCCCGGGCGGATGATGCAGTGAACCCGGGCAATGGACCAAGGCGAGGTGTTCTGTGCTTGAGAGGCATGTGGATTGGTTCAAGGGGTACGTTGCGGAATTCCGGACGGGCGTCCCCGAGGATGACGAACATATCGACCTGAAGCTGGAGCACTCCCTCAATGTGCTGCGGGAGGCCCGGGCCATCACGCCCACGCTGGGCCTGCCCGCCCATCTGGAGGAAGCCTGCCTGCTGGGGGCGCTCTACCACGACACCGGGCGCTTTCCCCAGTACAGAACCTACAAGACCTTCCGCGACCCCGACTCCGACAACCACGCCTTCCTGGGCGTGCGCGCCCTGCGCGGCCTGGGCCACATCCGGGCGCTGGACCCTGAAATGCGCGCCCTGGTGCTGGGGGCCGTGGTGCTGCACAATCGCCGGGCCATCCCGCGCGGGGCCGGGCCGGAACTCGCCGCGGTGACCCGCCTGGTGCGCGACTGCGACAAGCTCGACATCGTGCGCATCATGCTCGAGTACCTGCAGCCCGGGGGCAAGCGCTCCGAGGTGGTCGTGCTGAACGTGCGCAACGAGCCCGAGCGCTACACCCAGGCCATCGTGGACCAGATCAGGTCCGGGTCCATCGGCGATTACGGGCTCATGCGCTACGAGAACGACTTCACCCTCCTGCTGCTCAGCTGGGTCTTCGACCTCGCCAGCCGGGCCGCGCGCAAGGCCTTTCTCGAGCGGGGCCACGTGGAGAGCCTTTTCGCCATCCTGCCGGGCGACCCCCAGTTGACGCTTTTGAAAGACGGGATTTATAGTCACCTCAGTCGATAGAGTATTTTTCAACATCCCATCAATATTGCGGAGCGCCAGGTGCCGGAAAAGGTCTCTTCCCCCATCAGGTTGGATGTCGTGATCACCGTCACCGGGGTGGAGGATCACGCCCGCCGCGACAGGCAGTGCCTCAAGCAGCTCAAGGCAGCGCTCATCGAGCATTTCGCCTCCGGCTCGGAGGCCATCGACTTCCTGGGCGCGCAAAGCGCGGACCTGGTGGTGCTCGACTCCCAGCTTGCGGACATGGACGGGCTCAAGTTCCTCAAACTCATGCGCCTGAACATGGACCTGCGCGATACGCCGGTCATCATGGTCACGCAGGAGGGGCAGAAGGACAAGGTGCTGGAGGCCATCGCCGCCGGGGTGGACGGCTACGTGCTGCGCCCCTACACGGTGGACACCTTCCAGAACCACATGCTGCGCGCCCTGAAGGTGGACCGCCTGGCGGACATCGAGCAGTCCCAGTTGCAGGAGGGCAAGCGGCTCCTGGCGGCGGGCAAGTACGACGAGGCCATCGAGGCCTTCGAGGAGCTCGTCTCCGAGGAGAACCAGGCCCAGAAGTACTACGACATGGGCTGCAAGTACCTCCTCCGCCAGAAGTACGGCCAGGCCATCATCGCTTTCAAGAAGGCCGTGAAGATCAACGAGCTGTTCGCGGAGGCCTACAAGGGCCTGGCCGAGGCTTACAGGGGCAAGGGCGATCTGGACGGCTACAAGTCCTACCTGCAGAAGGCCGCCGAGACCTTCGCCCAGTTCAACCGGCTGGAGGAGACCAAGGAGCTGTTCATCGAGGTGCTCAAGTACGACGCCGACAGCCCCAACCCCTTCAACACCCTGGGCGTCAAGCTGCGCAAGGCCGGGGATCTGCCCGGGGCGCTGCACGCCTACCGCCAGGCCCTGGAGCTGACCCCCGACGACGAGAACATCCACTTCAACATGGCCAAAGCCATGTTCTTCATGGGCGACCCCAAGGGCGCGCAGGAGGCCATCCTCAAGGCGCTGTGGATCAACCCCAACTTCGCCGAAGGCCGCAAGCTGCACCTCAAGCTCTTCTCCCGCGAGTTCAGACCGCCCAAGGGCGCGGGGATGAAGGGCGGCGCGCCGTCGACCGGCACGCTGGACAGCGTGCAGGATATTTGATCCACCGCCCCGGCGTGACCCAGGGCGGTTCCCCACGATTCTAGCGCCTCAGCAGGCTGTCGAACCACACCTTCTGGTCGTACGCTCCGTACAGGAACGTGCCGCGATGGTCGGCCTCGTCGCCGGCGTACACGGCCTCGGCGGCCGCCCCGCCCAGGGCGCGCGTGTACTCCACCGGCAACGTCGCTATGGCGGGCGGCATGACCTCATCCGCCTTCCCGAAGTAATAGCGGCTGGGGGTGGCGGAGCGCCAGCGGTAGGCCTGGTTGTCCTGGAGCTGCCTGAAGAAAGGGCTTGCGGCCATCGAACTGGCCGCCGCGAACTCCGGCTGCAGCAAGTCCGCCACTGTGGCGGGCAGCAGTTTGGCGGCCTCATCCCAGCCGATCCTGTTCTCGTAAAAATCGTTGGCGGCCTGCCAGTACTGCGGTTTTATGGCCGTACGGCTCAGGCCGCTCATCCCGTAATAGCGCTCGTAGGAGTTGATGAACAATACCGGCAGCGCGACGAGGTAGCTCGCATCCAACGCGGTGGGGTTGTTTATCCACCTTGTCAGCAGCATGTAGAGATCATTGGGGGTGCTCGCCGTGGCTGCGGCCTTTACCGAAATGCCCAGGCTCTCCAGCCTGTGGCGGAACACCATGGTGCTCCACGCCCCCTGCGACCACCCGCTCAGGAAAAGGTCGCCCTGTTCGATATTCAGGGCGCGGCACACCGCCCTGGATGCGAACAGCATGTCCAGGCAGGCCTGCGCGGTGGCCTCCTTGACCATGTAGCTGTCCGGCTCAGCGGAGAGCCCCTTGCCGATGTAATCCGCCCCGATCACGACATAACCGTCCCCGGCGAAACGCGCTATCATCAGCCGCGTCTCCATGGATTCCTCCGGGTTGGAGGGCACCGCCGTTCTGCTGAACACCGTACCGTGCTGATACGAGAGCACCGGCAGCGTCCTCTTCGCCACCCGAGGTACGGCGAGCAGGCCCGAGGCCCTGACCGGGCGGTTGTTCTGCTCGGGTATGACGGTATCGTATGTCACTCGGTACAGATCGACGGCATTCTTGGCGGCGGGATAGGCCGTCTTGAACGCGCTGAATTCCGACAGCTCCTTGCCCATGATCCGGTTCAACCGCTCCACGGTGTAGGACCCGATGCGCTCGTAGCGAACTCCGGCGCAGGCAGGCCCGAGGTCTGCGGCCATAGCGGGGAGCGACATCACGACCAAGGCCACTACGGCGAGAATCGACATCCTGTTCATCTGAAATCACACAACTCCTGTTCATTAAGAACTGATCCGCAGGCGCGGCGACTAGAACTCCTTCGCCATCTCCCTCGCTTTCGCGATCGCCCGGTTCCTGCTGTCCCCCGCCACGTCGTCCGAAGCCAGGGTGGACTCCACCCGCACGGAACGGATGTCCATCAGCCCGATATAGCCCAGAATCATCTCCAGGTAGGGCTTCTGGTGGTCCAGCGCGGCGGCGGCCGTGCCCGCCGGGTACTGCCCGCCGCTGGCGTAGGCCACGAACACCGGCTTGTCCGGGATGAGCCCGCGCACCCCGTCCCCGTCCGCCTCGAAGCTCAAACCGGGCTGCACGATCAGGTCGATGTAGTGCTTGAGCGGGTAGGGCAGGCTGAAGTTCCACATGGGCACGGCCATCACAAGCCTCGAGCACATCTTGAGCTCCTCCACCAGGCGCCGCACCGCCTCCCAGGCGCGGAACTGCTCCGGGTCGTGCGTCAGGCCGTGCAGCACGTTGTACTTGGCCTGCAGGGTGGGGCCGTCGAAGGCGGGGAGGTCGCCATCGAAGAGGTTGCGGGTCTTGATGAGGATATCGGGGTCGCGCTCGGCCAGGACTTCCAGGAAGGCGTCGGCCACGGCGATGGAGTGCGAGCGCGCGCCGCGCGGCGAGGCCTTGATGTAGAGGATGGTGGACATGGGAGCTCCTTGCGGCGGTTCGGCCGGGCGTATTGGAATGATACGCCGCGAGCATAGTCCGCAGGGCGCGAAAAAGGCAAGCAGGGCGCGAATAACGAGCTTCGGCAGGACAATCCCCGGACGGCGCGGGGACAAGAGAGCAGGCGATGGCTGCGCCGCGACACGGCCGGCAGCGCAAAAACGGTTGGGATCGTGCGGGAATCGCGCCCCGGCGGATCAATCCTCCAGCAGGGACCCGAACTCGCTCCGCTTGAGCGCCATGCGCTGGAAGTATTCCCGCAGCTCAGGCTTTTGGGGCATGATCTCGTGCTTCTGCAGGTAGGCCAGAAAGGCCAGCGCCTCCCGGAAGTTGTTGTCCAGCTCCAGGCAGATGCGCAGCTCGGTGAAGGCCATCTCGGTGTCGCCCTTCTCGAACCAGGCCCTGGCGATGTTCAGGCGCAGGTGCTCGTCGTCGTCGCAGAGTTCGCGGGCGCGGTGGTAGAAGGCCAGGGCCTCGTCGAAGAGGCCGCGCTTGCGCAAGGCGATGCCGAAATCGTTGAACAGGTGCTTGTGCTCGGCGCTGAAGCTCTCGTCCAGGCGCACAAGCTTCTCGAAGGCGTAGCGCCCCTTCTCCAACTGGTTGAGCGCCAGGTAGGCCAGGCCCAGGCCGAAGTTGCCGCGTATGTTCTCCTCGTCCACGCGCAACACCTTCTGGTACTCGATCTTGGCCTCAACGTTCATGCCCTGGTTGCGGTAGTAGTCGCCCATGAGCACGCGCTGCGTGAGCAGCTTGTAGCCCAGGTCCGGCTCCAGGGTGAAATCGCGCAGGAATTCGTCCCTGGGCACCTGTATCTTGCGCTGCGTGGGCAATTGGTGCTCGTCGAGCAGTTGGATGCTCACCACGCCGGGCACGCTCTCGCGCGCGAACCAGAAGTGCTTTTCCACGGCCGGGTCGGGCTCCTGCCCGGGCAGCGCCGAAGAGGAGAACACGCCCTTGAGCTTGGGCTGGGCCGTGTCCGGCCCGATGTCCAGGGTGTCCGCGCCGCTCATGGATTGATGAGGACGACCACGCGCCGGTTGCGGGCCTGGTTCTCGGGGATGGGCTGGCCCTGCGGGGTGTCGTTGGGCGCCACGGGGCGGGTGTCGGCGTAGCCGGTCACGTGGATGCGCTCCTTGGCCACGCCCCGGTCGATGAGGTGCCTGGCCACGCGGGAGGCCCGGGCCGCCGAGAGCTCCCAGTTGGAGGGGTACACGAAGGACTGGATGGGCAGGTTGTCCGTGTGGCCCTCCACGGTGACGGCGTAGGGCGTGCCGCGCAGCGAGGCGGCGATGGAGTCGAGATAGGGGATGGAGTTGGCGGTCAGGTCCGCGCTGGCCTTGTCGAAGAGCACCGCGCCCTTGAGGGTGATGGCGAAG
Source organism: Fundidesulfovibrio agrisoli (assembly GCF_022808715.1). Classification (GTDB taxonomy): domain Bacteria; phylum Desulfobacterota; class Desulfovibrionia; order Desulfovibrionales; family Desulfovibrionaceae; genus Fundidesulfovibrio; species Fundidesulfovibrio agrisoli. The sequence continues at coordinate 18,578 of NZ_JAKZKX010000029.1, read as the reverse complement.
CCGCCCTCGCGCTGTTCGATCTGCACCCCGGCGGGGTCCTGGGCGAAGCGCAGGCCCAGCTCGTTGCGCACCTCGTCGATGGACTTGCCGGGCTTGGGCTGCCCGGTCTGCGCGGGCGGGTTCAGGCCCCCGGCCGGGATCTTGTTCTCATAGACCTGCGGGGGCAGGGCGGGGGGCACCACGGGGTAGAGCTGGCCGCCCAGGTTGATGTCCTGCTTGACGGGCACTCCCTGGGGCAGGGCGGAGCGCTTGGCCTTCTCGGCCTTCAGGGACTCCTCCAGGGCGCTGGCCACCTTCTTGTAGCGGTCCTGGTCCAGTTGGGAGACGGAGAGCATGAGCACGAAGAAGCAGAGCAGCAGGGTGAGCAGGTCCGCCAGGGAGACGAACCAGGTCCCCTCGTCCTCGTCCTTCTGGCGGCCGCGCAGTTTGCTGAGGTTGAGCATGGGCCAGGCCTAGGGGCGCTTGCCGATGGAGGCCCAGCGCCTGGGGGGCAGGTAGGCCTTGAGCTTGTCGTAGACGATGGCCGCGGGGGTCTTGTCCTTGATGAAGAGCACGCCGTCGCGGATCACGCACATGAGCAGCACGCGCTCCTCGATGCGCTTCTCCACCTTCACGGCGATGGGCAGGAAGATCAGGTTGGAGAGCAGGATGCCGTAGAGCGTGGTGGTCAGGGCCACAGCCATATGCTGGCCCAGGGTGGAGAGGCCGCCGCTGCCCATGACCTGCATCAGCCCGATGAAGCCGATGAGCGTGCCGATGAGCCCGTAGGCCGGGGAGAGCTTGGCCATGGTGCGGTAGATGCCGGCCGAGGAGATCTCCTGCTGGTAGGTCTGCTCGATGCGCGTCTCCAGGATTTCCTTGATCTCCTCGCGGGAGTAGCCGTCCACGAGCATCTGGATGGCGTTCTGGAGGAATTCGTTCTCGATGCCGGGCAGGGCGCTCTCCAGGTGGACCTTGCCCCGCGCCGAGGCCTCCCGCGCGATGTGCACGATGGCCTCGATGTAGTTGCCGATGGGCAGCTCCTCGCGCTTGAGGGCCGTGAGGAAGATGTTGAAAACCCGGGTGACTTCCTTGAGCGGGAAGCAGATGAAGGTGGAGGCCAGGGTGCCGCCGAGCACGATGGCCAGGCCCGGGAAGTTGATGAAGACGCGCGCGGAATCCGTGGCGAAGAACGTGGCCGTCCCCAGGATGATGATGCCCGCCGTGAAGCCGATGACTGTGGCTATGTTCACCCGTTAAGCCCCTTCATGGTCTTGATGAGCGCCAGGAGTTCGTCCTCGATGTCCGAGGCTTCGTCGGGGTCCACCGCGCCCAGGCGTCCGACCTCCTCGGTGACCACGGCCGCGATCTTCTTGGAGAGGTTGGCCATGATCTTCTGCCTGGCCTCGGGCCCGGCCAGGGAGGCCAGCACCGACACCTTGTAGAACCCCAGTTTGGAGAGCGCCTCGCCCAGGGTGGCGTTGTCCACGGCCACGATGTCCTGCACGGTGGCCAGGTCTTCGGTTTTGAGGCGCGGGCGCTTGGCGCGCTGGAAGAATTCGCCGCCCACCTGCTCCGCGTAGTCCGTGATGGAGCGCTTGTGGAAGAAGAAGGAGGTGGGGGGCATCTCGCCGTAGGAAATCTTTTTCAGGATCGTTTCCGGCTGCGCCTGCACCAGGGCCGCGAAGTCGTCCAGGTCGATGAACTCCAGCTCGCAGGCGGTGTCGTCCTGGTTGTCCTTGGCCAGGTTGCGGGTCACGTTGGCGAAGCGCTCCAAGTCGGGCACGGAGAGCAGGCGCTCCCGCACGAATTCGCCGGTCTTCTTCCTGGTGCCGAGCAGCGGATCCTGCCGGTAGCGGGAGCCCTTGACGTCGGTGATCTCCACCACGTGCAGCTTGGCCAGCTTCTCCAGGATGTCGTCGATCTCCACCTGGGAGATGAGCAGGATGTCCTTGATGGTGCGGGAGAGCTCCACCGTGGAGAGCTGCGCGGCCTCCCCCTTGGCTCCGGGTTTCGCGCCCGGCGCGGCCGAGGGCCTGGGCAGGCCCTTCCAGGCCAGCTGGATGATGTTGCAGACCGCCGAGAAGGTGTTGGAGCAGCTGCGCTCCGTCACGCGGGCGTTGAGGGCCCGGATGCGCTCCACGAGGTAGGTGGTGATGATCTGCACCGGGCGGGGGCACTTGAGCAGCAGGGTGTGCAGGAGGTTCTGGTCCAGCACGATGACTTCGGTGTATTCAAGCGCCTCGGCGGAGGCGGTGCGCTTCTCTTCGCTGATGACGCCCATCTCGCCGAAAATCTGGCCCGGGCGCATGATGCCCAGGGTGATGCGCTTGTTGCCCGAGAGGCGGTACACGCCCACCGAGCCCTGCTTGATGATGTAGGCTTCGTTGCTGGACTGGCCCTCCTTGTAGATGACCTGGCCCTTGTGGAAGCTCTTGGTCTTGTCCCCCACGTCGGGCGTCCTTGTTTCGGGTTTCCGCTCCACTGCGAGCCTCCGGCGTTCTGGTCGATATGCGTATGGTGTCGGTGTGTTGCCGGCGACCCGCCACGCGGGGCCGCGAGCGCCGGGAGGGACGCTGCGCTCCGGGATTCGGCACACATTTCAGACTAGCCGCAAACCGTCCAGAATTCAAGACAATGGGGCTCCGGCGAAAATATTTACTAAGGCGTGACATGCGGGTAGAACCTCCGGAGGAGCGCGATATGCCGAAACCGACCTGCCAAGACGTCTCAGTCCTCAGAATCACCCCGCACGGCCCGGAAGGCCTGAGCCACGGGCTGTGGCTCATCGAACTGGAAAACCCCGGCTGGCAGGCAGTGCGCCCCGGGCAGTTCGCCATGCTCAGGCCCACGGCCTGGGGCTTCGAACCCCTCTGGGCCAGGCCGTTCTCCATCTGCCGGGCCACGCCGGAGCGGCTGGCGTTCCTGATCCAGGCGGTGGGGCGCGGCACCAGGCTGCTCACCGGGCTCAAGCAGGGCGACACCGTGACGGTCTGGGGCCCGCTGGGCCACGCCTTCAACACGGAGCCGGGAGTGCGCACCCTGATGCTGGCCGGAGGCGTGGGCATCGCCCCCTTCGTGGAGTACAGCGCCGCGCACCCGACGCCCTCCAACCTGACCCTGCTCTTCGGGCACCGGCCCCCGCTCTCCTGCTACCCTTACGAAGACATCACCCGGCTGGCGGCCGCTTCCGCCTTCCGGGAGACCTCCCCGCAGGACATCCCCCTGTTCGTGGCCCGCATCGAGGAGGCCATGGCCGACCACGCCGGCGGGCTGGCCCTGGCCTGCGGCCCCACGCCCTTCCTGCGCACGGTGCGCAACGCCGCGCTCAAGCTGGGCGTGCGTTGCCAGCTCTCCCTGGAGAACCGCATGGCCTGCGGCATCGGGGCCTGCCTGGGCTGCGTGGCCACGGATTCCGAAGGCCACCACGTGCAGAGCTGCACGCGCGGGCCTGTCTTCTGGGCCAACGAAATTACCCTCTAGGAAGAGATCATGGACCAAAGCGTCAGCCTTGCCGGTTTGAACCTCAAGAACCCGGTGATGACCGCCTCGGGCACCTTCGGCTACGGCCTGGAGTTCACCCCCTACGGCGACCTCGCGGCCCTGGGGGGCATCGTGGTCAAGGGCCTCTCCCTCAAGCCGCGCGAAGGCAACCCCATGCCGCGCATAGCGGAGACGCCCTCCGGAATGCTCAACGCCATCGGGCTGCAGAACTGCGGGGTGGAGCGCTTCCTGAGCGACAAGCTGCCCCGGCTGCCCTGGAAGGCCACCCCCATCCTGGCCAACCTCTACGCCTGCGACCCCGACGAGTTCGGGGAGCTGGCCGGAGTGCTGGCCGCCGAGGAGGGCGTGGCCGCGCTGGAGGTGAACATCTCCTGCCCCAACGTGAAGGAGGGCGGCGTGCTCTTCGGGCAGGACCCCTCCCAGGCCGCCAAGGTCACGGAGGCGGTCAAGAAGCGCTGCGGCTCCAAGCCGGTGATGGTCAAGCTCTCGCCCAACGTGGCGGACATTGTGGGCATCGCCAGGGCCGTGGAGGCCGCCGGGGCGGACTGCCTCTCGCTCATCAACACGCTCACCGGCATGGCCGTGGACGTGCGCACCCGCAAGCCCCGCCTTGCCAACGTGGTGGGCGGCCTCTCCGGCCCCGCGGTGAAGCCCGTGGCCCTGCGCTGCGTGTGGCAGGTCAGCCGGGCGGTCAACATCCCGGTCGTGGGCATGGGGGGCATCAGCTCGGCCATGGACGTGCTTGAATTCATTCTGGTTGGGGCGCACGCGGTCCAGGTGGGCACCGCCAATTTCACCCGTCCCGATTTCGCCTTCAGGCTCGTGGAGGAGTTGCCCCAGGTGGCCGCCAGCATGGGAGTCACCGATTGGGAAAGTTTCAGAGGGAGCCTGGATGTGGGCTGAGAAGCCGCCTTTCAGTCAGGCCGACCGGGCTTCGCGTCCCGGGGCGGGGCTCTTGGTCTCCACGCTGTTCCAGATGCTCATCGTGGTGTGCGCCTGTCTCTCAGCCGCTCCCGGCGCCGCTTGGGCGCAGGTGTCGCAGGGGGCGGGCGGTCCCCTGCGGGTGTGCATCGTGCACAGCTACCACCCCGACTACGGTTGGACCCAGCAGATCAACAAGGGCGTCTACGAGGCCCTGGCCGGCCTCAACATCAGCTACTCCGTCCTCTACCTGGACGCCAAGCGTCAGCACGAACTGCAGCGGCTTCAGCAGGCAGGGCGGGAAATGGCCCGGACCATAGCGGGGATGGAGCCCGATGCGGTGGTCGCCGCGGATGACGCCGTGCAGGAGTACGTGGTCTCCCCCCATCTCAAGGGCGGCATCACCCCGCAGGTGATCTTCTGCGGCGTCAACGCCCCGCCGGAGCGCTACGGCTACCCGGCGGCCAACGTGTCCGGCGTGCGGGAACGCTTCCACTTCCGGGAGGGGGTGGCCCTGGCCAAGCGCATCCTGCCCCAGGCAACCAACATCGCCTACCTGTTCGACGCCTCCGAAACCTCCCTGTTCCTGCGGCAGGACATGGCCCGGGACGTGGCCGAAGGCGGCCCCTACGCCCTTGTCCAGCAATCGCTCAATTGCGCGGTCACCTACCAGCAGTGGCAGCGCAGGGTGTTGGACCTGCAGGCCCAGGCCGACGTTTTGGGCCTAGCGCTCTACCACAGCCTCAAGGACGAACAGACCGGGAGGGCGGTCCCCGCGGCGGAGGTGGCGGAATGGACGCACTCGGTCAACACCAAGCCCACGCTGGGATTCGCCGATTTCTCCGTGGACCATCACGTGCTTTGTGGAGTACTCGAGTCGGGCTACGAACAGGGATTCCTGGCCGGGCAGATGGTCCGGGAAGTGTTGGTCGGGCGCATCGCGGCGGGGGCGCTGCCCATGCGCGTCAACGAATCGGGGATCGTGATGCTCAACCTCAAAACCGCCGAGAGCCTGGGGCTGGACATCCCCTATGACGTCATCGAGGCGGCCGCCGTCGTCGTGCACTGAGGCGGCGCGCTCTCACCGGTCGTAAAAGGCATGCACATGGTTTGGCAATGCGGGACACTCTCTACGCGCCGGACCGGCGAACCGGCCGGACGCGCCGGCGTCCCCTGCCCGAGGGCCTCCGCATGACCATCAATCTGTCCCGGCCGTACCTCGTACCCATCCTGTTCCTGGTCTTTCTGGGAATGCTCCTGACCACGGCCACTTCCTACTTCCACACCAAGCAGGCCGCCGAAGACATGGCGGTGGGCCAGATGACGCAGGCGCTGGATTCGCTCAACCGCGACGTTTCGGGCAAGGTGCAGTCCCTGCGCGGCAACCTGGCGCTCTGGTCCCAGGAGGACGTGTTCAGGCTGGCCCTGTCCGACACCTACCTGGGCCGCTCCGCGCGTCAGGCCGCCGAAAAGCGCCTCTCCGGCCGCCTTGTGCGCGACTACTACGACCGGGCCATACTGGCCAGGCCGGACGGACTGGTCGTGGCCTCCTCCGACCCGGCGGGGAACCCCTCCGTGAAGGTGGTGGAGCGCGATTACTTCAAGCGTTCCTTGAAGAACGAGGTGGTCACCTCCACGATCCTCAAGAGCTATTACTCGGGCAAGCCGGTGATGGTGGTCTCAGGCCCCGTGCAGGGGCAGGACAAGCAGGCCGTGGGCGTCATGGCCCTGGTGGTGGATATCGGCAGGTTCTCCCGAGAGATCCTGGACGGCATCCGCATCGGCAAGAGCGGCGGAGCCTACCTGCTCGACGAGGCCAACCAACTGCTGGGCACGCCCTCCTGGGGCCGCGCCGGGCAGTTCCACCCCGGCGAGGAGGCCATTCGCAAGCTGCGCGCCGCGAACGGCGTCGGCGTGGTGCGCTACCACAACGCCCAGACGGAGCGCATGGCCGTGGCCGCCGTCAACCCCGACACGGACTGGGTGCTGGTGGTGGAGGCCGACGCGGACGAACTGCTGCGCCCGGCGTCCAGGCTGGCGGCCATCAACGCCCTGGTGTCCCTGTGCGTGCTGGCCCTGGTGGCCGTGGCGCTCTACGCGCTCAGAAACGCCATCGCCCGGCTGCGCTGCTCCGAGGGCAGGTACAGGGCGCTGGCCGAAACGACCCCCGTGGGCATCGCCACCTTCGACGCCGCGGGCAGGCCGGACTACCTCAACGAGCGCGCCCAGCATATCTTCGAGCTCGCCCCCACCGAGGAGGCCCCCCGGCCCAGAAACTGGACGGAGCTGTTCGAGAACAAGGAGGGCGCGCCGCTGAACCTCTCCGAGCTGCCCCCGGGGCAGGCCCTGGCCTCCCAGAAGCCCGTGCTGGGCAGGAACGTGTGGTTCCGCCTGGGCTCGGGCAACCGCAAGGCCCTGCTGTTCAACGCCGCGCCCCTGCTGGGCGAGAGCGGGCAGGTCACCGGGGCGGTGGCCGCCTTCGAGGACATCACCGAGCGCTCCCGCATCCAGGAGATCATGGTCCAGACCGAGAAGATGATGTCCGTGGGCGGACTGGCCGCGGGCATGGCCCACGAGATCAACAACCCCCTGGCCTCCATCCTTCAGGCGCTCCAGGTCGTCACCCGCAGGCTGGACCCGGAGCAGCCCGCCAACATCCGGGTGGCTCAGGAAGCCGGGCTGGATCTGGGGGCCATGCGCGAATACATGCGGCTGCGGGGGCTGGACCAGTTCCTGGAGGGCATCCGCGAGGGCGGGGTGCGCGCCTCCAGGATCGTGAGCAACATGCTGGGCTTCGCCCGCAAGTCGGGCAGGGACTACGCCGCCTGCGACCCCGGCGACCTGCTGGAGAAAGCGCTGGAGCTGGCCGGGGGCGACTACGACCTCAAGAAGCAGTACGACTTCCGCCACGTGAGGATCGTGCGGGACTACAGCACCTACATGCCCAAGGTCGAATGCCAGCCCATGGAGATCGAGCAGGTCTTCTTCAACATCATCAAGAACTCGGCCCAGGCCCTGAAATCAAAGGATTTCTCCCCGCCGAAGCCCGCGCCCGCGCCTGAGGGGCGCAAGGGCCTGCCCGCGCCCGAAGGCGCGCCTGCGGAAGCGCAGGACGGCGCGCTCCCTGCCGTGTCCCTGGCCTCGCCCATGCTGACCCTGCGCACCCAGCCGGAGAAGAACGCGGCCCTTGTCATCATCGAGGACAACGGCCCCGGCATGAGCGAGGAGGTCCGCCGCCGCGTGTTCGAGCCCTTCTTCACCACCAAGGCCATCGGCGAAGGCACCGGCCTCGGGCTCTCGGTGGCCTATTTCATCGTGGTGGAGAATCACAAGGGCAGCATCGACGTGGAGTCCACCCCCGGGCAGGGCACCCGCTTCCTGATCCGGCTCCCTTACCGCCGGGGGCTGTAGAACCGCTCCCGTCAGTTCGGAATCCCGCGCCTACCCGGCGCGGTTTGTTCAATCGTCACTTTCAATTTTTCAGGAATGCCCGGCCCGGCAGCCCGGCCAGCCAGGCTGCGGGCGGCGCCGCAGCGGCCATGGCGCTGGGTTCAGGCCAGGCGCGGGTCGCGGGCGATGGCCTCGGCCAGCTTGCGCATGGCCGTGGGGAAGGCCAGGCCCTCCAGTTTGGCCAGGGGCAGCCAGCGGAAGGAGCTGGCCGCCGTGAGCACGGGCTCGCACGGCGCGGCGCCCTCGGGGAAGCCCGTCAGGTAGGCGTGCATGGTCACCCGGTAACGGGTGTAGGAATGCTTGATGACCGCCAGCTTGCCCAGGCTGCGCACCACGAAGCCGGTCTCCTCCCGCACTTCGCGCAGGGCCGCCTGCTCGGGCTCCTCCCCGGGTTCGATCTGGCCGCCCGGGAACTCCCACAATCCACCCCATACGCCGCCGGGCAGGCGCTTCTGCACGTAGATCAGCCCCTCGTGCAGGATGACCGCCGTGCCCATGCCAATGGGAACCACGGGCTTGCCTGGGGGGAGGGCCGGGCGCAGGTCCACGGTGTCCTTGGCCAGGGCGAGGCAGATGGAGGCCAGGGGGCAGCGCGGGCAGGCCGGGTCGCGCGGGGTGCAGACCAGCGCGCCGAGCTCCATGAGCGCCTGGTTGAAGTCGCGGGCCTGACCCTGGGGTATGAGCGAGAGCGCCAGCCCGGCGAAGCGCCTGCGGCCTTCCGGCGCCTTGGGTGAGAGGGCGATGTCGAACACGCGGGCCAGAACGCGCTCCACGTTGGCGTCCACGGCGGCCATGTCCTGCCCGTAGGCGATGGAGAGCACCGCCCCGGTGGTGTAGGCTCCCACGCCGGGCAGGGCCGAAAGCTCGGCGGCGGAGGAGGGCACCGCCCCGCCGTGCACATCCACGATGGCCCGGGCGGCCTTGAGCAGGTTGCGGGCGCGGCCGTAATAGCCCAGCCCCTCCCAGAGCCGCAGCACCTCCTCCTCGCTGGCGCGGGCCAGGCTGTGCACGTCGGGGAAGCGGGCCAGGAAGCGGTTGAAATACTCCACGGCCCTGTCCATCTGGGTCTGCTGGAGCATAACCTCCGAGAGCCAGACCTGATAGGGATCGTAGCCGTCGCGCCAGGGCAGGGGGCGTTTGGCCTGCCGGAACCAGTCCAGCAGGAGGGACGAAAAGCGGGATGCGTCAGGCATGTTCGTTTCCAATTCGGGCAGGCTGGGTTATAGCACAGGGCAAGGACGCCGTCGATAGAAGGAGAGGCCATGCCGAGACCGACCGTCGCCATCGCTCTGTGCCTGCTGCTGCAGGCTGCCGCCGCACTGTTCAGCCCGCAGTCCGCCCCCGCGCAGGACAAGCCCTGGTTGCCGCCGGACCTCGCCCCCTGGGCCGGCTGGACGCTCTACCGGCAGGACGCGGCCCAATGCCCGCCCCAGGCCCTGGACCCCGCCCAGCGGCAATGCGCGTATCCCACCCGGCTGAAGCTGGCCGTGGCCGCGGACGGCGCAACCTTCAAGCAGAACTTCAGGGTTTTCGCCCCCCAGACCGTGCCCCTGCCGTGGGCGCAGGGGCTCTGGCCCGCCGCCGTGACGCTTGGCGGCAAGCCCGCCGCCGTGCTGGACATGAACGGCAGGCCCGGGCTGAGGCTCCAGCCCGGAGAATGGCAGGTGGAGGGCCAACTGCCCTGGAAGCGCAAGCCTCAGGCCGTGCGCATCGCCGCCCAGACCGGGCTGATCGAGCTGACCGTGGACGGCAAGCCCGTCGAGAACCCCCGCCTGACCCCCGACGGCGCGCTGGACGTCTCCGGCGCGGACACGGCCAAAGCCCAGGCCGACGCCTTGGGCGTGACCGTCATGCGCCTGCTGCGCGACGGCCAGCCCATGACCCTCACCACCCTGGCCCGCCTGGAGGTCTCCGGGCGCTCCCGGACCATGACCCTGGACGGCCTGCTGCTGCCCGGCTCCGAGCCGCTGGGCGTCAACTCGCCCATCCCCGTGGGTTTCGGGCCGGACGGCAAGGTGCTGGTGCAGGCCGGGGCGGGCAGGTACGATGTGGAGATCGTCAGCCGCCTGCCCGGCGGGATCATGTCCGTGGGTCCGGTGGCGGCTCCTTTCGGGCGGGAGACCTGGGCCTTCCAGGCCGACAAGGCCCTGCGGGAGGTGAAGCTCTCCGGCCCGCCCTCCACCGACCCCCAGACCTCGGACCTGCCCCAGGACTGGAAGCGCTTCCCGGCCTACGTGCTGGAGAAGGGGGCCACCGTGGCCTTGCAACTGGTGCGGCGCGGGGAATCCCTGCCGCCGGGGGACGACCTGAAGGTCGGCCGCGAGCTCTGGCTGGATTTCGACGGCAAGGGCCTCACCGCCCAGGACACCATCTCGGGGCCGCTGCGCCGCTCGCCCGTGCTGGCCATGCGCGAGCCCGGCGAGCTGGGCCGGGTGAGCTCGGGCGGGCGTGACCTGCCCGTGGTGCTGCTCGGGCCGGAGAAGCGGCGCGGCGTGGAGTTGCGCCAGTCCCCCCTGGCGGTCACGGCCGAGGCCCGCTACCCCGACGCCTCCATCGCCATCCCGGCCACAGGCTGGGAGGCGGGCGTCTCCTCCCTGTCGGCGGTGCTGCACCTGCCGCCGGGCTGGACCCTGCTGGACGCCTCCGGGCCGGACGCCCTGAGCGAATCCTGGGCCGGGAAGTGGAACCTGCTGGACATCTTCATCACCATGCTGGCCGCGCTCGGGGCCTGGAAACTGCGCGGAGTGGCCGCCGGGGCGGCGCTGCTGGCCTTCCTGTTGCTGGCGCAGCACGAGCCCGGCGCGCCAGTGGACACCTGGCTCGTGCTGCTGGCGGTGCTGGGAGTGTCCCGGGCATTCGAATCCAGCTCCAAAGCCGGGGACTGGCCCCGCGTGGCCGGGGCGTTGCGCATCCTGCGGGCGGGCGCGGTGCTGGCGCTGTGCCTCGCGGCCCTGGCCTTCGCGGCGGACCAGATCCGCCTGGGCCTGCATCCGCAGTTCACACCGTCCTTTTTTTCCCCAGGCCCAGCTTCAGTGAAGAGGGTGGAGATGTCGCCCATGCAGGCGACGGACGAAATGGAGGCTCAGGAGGCATCCCCCGTGCCCAGGCCGCAGGCCGCGCCGCCCGTGTCCCCGTCCGTCTCCATGGAAAGACTGGCCAAGGAAAAGGCTCCCCGAACACAGGCGGAGGGCGGGGCGGTCTTCCTTGGGTCCGACCCCTCCAGCCTGGTGCAGACCGGCCCAGGCATACCCGCCTGGAGGTGGCACAGCGTCCGCCTGACCTGGAACGGCCCGGTGGACGCCAACCAGACCCTGCGCCTGATGCTCATGCCGCCCGCGGGCAACACGGCCCTCTGCTTCGTCCGGGTGGCGCTGCTGCTGGCGGGCATCTGGCTGGTGGCCGGGGGCATGATCGGCTCCACCCTGCGCGCCGGCAAATCCGTGGCGGCCGTGCTGCTCTGCCTGGCCGCACTGGCCTCGGCAGGGGCTGCCCAGGCCGGGGAGGCGCCCCCCAAGGAAGTGCTGGACGAGCTGCGCACGCGCCTGCTGGCCCCTGCCGAGTGCTTCCCCACCTGCGCGGGCGTATCCTCCATGGCTGTCAATCTGGACGCCAAGGGCCTCACCCTCACGCTGGAGGCCGGAGCGGCCACGCAGTTGGCCATGCCCCTGCCCGTGGTCAGCGGCTGGCGGCCCGCGTCCCTGAGCGCGGACGGCAAGCCCGTCCCCCTGTATGCCACCGAGGCCGGGCTCTGGGCGCTGCTGGAGGAGGGCGCGCACAAGGTCGTCATGAGCGGCCCCGTACCGGCTGACGTGGCCGTCACGATCTCCGCGCCGCTCCAACCCAGAACCTGCCGGGTGGAGGCTCCGGGCTGGGCCGTGCTGGGCATCGACCAGGACGGCGTGTTCCAGGGCTCCCTGCGCCTGACGCGCCAAGGCGAGGCGGGCCGGAAGGAGCAGGCCTCGCTCACGCCCGTGTACCCGCCGTTCCTGGAGGTCCGGCGCACGCTGGAGCTCGGGCTGGCCTGGCAGGCGCGGACCACCGTGCGGCGCATGACCCCGGCGGACCAGCCCGTGCTGGTCCATGTGGGGCTCATGCCCGGCGAATCCGTGCTGGAGGGCGGCGTGCCCGTGGAGAACGGCAAGGCCGTCGTCTCCCTGGCGGCCGGTCGGCAGGAACTCTCCTGGCGCTCCCGCCTGGACATATCCCCCGAAGTGACCCTTGAAGCCCCGACTGACGCCCCCTGGGTGGAGACCTGGCGGCTGAGGGCCTCCCCCGTGTGGGACGTGGCCCTCTCGGGCATCCCGGTCACCGCCAGCCAGGACGAATCCGGGGCCTGGAGCCCGATGTGGCGGCCCTGGCCCGGCGAGAAGGCTTCCATCAAGCTCACGAGGCCCGAGGCCGCGCCGGGCGAGAGCCTGACCATCGACCGTGTCCGTTTACGCTCCGCCCTGGGGGCGCGGCAGGACGAGGTGCGGCTCATGCTCCACCTGCGCTCCTCCCTCGGGGGGCGGCACACCCTCGCATTGCCCGCCGACGCGCAGCTCACCGGGTTGCAGATCGGGGGGCAGCCCGCGCCCTGGTCGTCCGACAAGCCCGGAGAAGTGGGCATCGCCCTTTCGCCCGGCGTGCAGGAGGTCACGGTGAACTGGCGGCAGCCCAGGGACGGCTTCTTCGCCGGGGCCAGCCCCACCGTGGACGTGGGGCACCCGGCCGTGAACGCCGAGGTCACCCTGGACCTGCCGCGGGACCGCTGGGTGCTCTGGGTCTCCGGGGCCACGCCCATGGGCCCAGCCGTGGTGTTCTGGGGCACGCTCTGTGTGGTGTTGATCGTTGCGGCGCTGTTCTCCCGCCTGCCGTGGACGCCGCTGGGCTTCGCGCAGTGGATGCTCTTGGGGCTGGGGCTGGTGCAGCCCGGTGGCGTCGTGGCCCTTGGCGCGGCGGCCTGGCTCGTGGCGTTGGGCCTGCGCCGGAACTACCAGATCCGGGAGGGCTGGTTCGCCTTCAACGCGGTGCAGGTGCTGCTGGTCTGCCTGGTGCTGGCCGGGCTGAGCTGCCTGTTCGAGGCCGTGCGCGACGGCCTGCTGGGCGCGGCGGTGGGCATGGTGCAGGGCAACGGCTCCAACCCGCACCATCTGGTCTGGCTGTTCGACCGCACGCCCTCGGCCCTGCCCGTGGCGAAGGTCTGGTCCGTCTCCGTGTGGTGGTACCGGGGGCTGATGCTGGCCTGGTCCCTGTGGCTGGCCTTCTCCCTGGTGGGCTGGCTGCGCTGGGCCTGGGACAGCTTCTGCGTTGGCGGGGCCTGGCGCAAGCCCGATCTCAAGCTGAAGCCCTTGAAGCCCCTTGCACCTTCCAAGGGAGGCAAGCCGGAAGAGCCAGCCGCCGCTGCCGAGGCAGGGCAGGGCGGCCAGGAAGGGCAGCCCGCCCCGACGGAGGAAGGCGGTAAGGGCGGAGGGGCGTAGCCCGGCTGTAGAGCATTGGTTCCGGGGGAGATTCTTGGGGAGGCGCTGCCTCCCCAAACCCCTCCGGCAGGGGAGTGACTCCCCTGCACCCCCAATAGCTTTGCGCCCACAGGGGGCGTCTCGTTGTTCTCAAGGTAAATAAAATCCGGGAAGGCGTCGCCTTCCCGGATTTTTAATTGCGGGGTCCAGGGGGATCATCCCCCTGGCGGGGTGTGGGGCGGAGCCCCACGCTCTCCATCACCATTCCAATAAAAAGGCCGGTGGAGCTGTGCTCCACCGGCCTTTCGTATTCTCTTCCTGCCGCCGGACCCTATTTGGCCTTGCCCTGGCTGGCCACGGCCTCGATCTGCCGGGCGATCTCGTCCGGGTCGCCCAGGTAGTAGTGCTTGACGGGCTTCAGGGCCTCGTCCAGCTCGTACACCAGGGGCACGCCGGTGGGGATGTTCAGCTTGGTGATGGCCTCGTCGCTCACGCCGTCCAGATACTTCACCAACGCCCGAAGCGAGTTGCCGTGCGCCGCGATGAGCACGCGCTTGCCCGCGCGCACCTGCGGAGCAACGACCTCATGCCAGTAGGGCAGCACGCGGGCCACCGTGTCCTTGAGGCACTCCACCCCGGGCAGTTCGTCCTGGGTCAGTTCGGCGTAGCGCGGGTCGAAGCGCGGGTGGCGCGGATCGTCGGCCTCCAGCGCGGGCGGGCGCACGTCGTAGCTTCTGCGCCAGACGAACACCTGCTCCTCGCCGAACTTCTCGGCCATCTCGGCCTTGTTCAGGCCCTGCAAGGCTCCGTAGTGGCGCTCGTTGAGCCGCCAGGACTTGTGCACCGGCAGCCACATGAGGTCCATGGCCTCCAGCACGATGTCCAGCGTCTTTACCGCGCGCTTGAGGTAGGACGTGTAACACGCGTCGAACCCCAGGCCCGCCTCCAAAAGCGCCTTGGCCCCGGCGGCGGCTTCGGCCTCCCCCAGGGGGGAGAGGGGCACGTCGGTCCAACCGGTGAAACGGTTTTCGAGGTTCCACTGGCTCTGGCCGTGGCGCACGAGCACGAGCTTGAACATGGCTGCCTCCTTGCGGACTTCTCGCCCATGAAGCCAGACTGGTTGCGATACGAAAAAAAAGCCAAGCCCTTACATATGGCAACTATGCTTCGGACCTGGCTTTTTTCTCAATCGTACCGGCCTGTGCCCAGGCGGGCCGCTGACTTGCATCCCTGGCGGCTAGGACTTCTTGCAGCCGCCTTCGGGCTCCAGGCCTTCTAACATGCGGATGGCGCAAAAGGAACCGCACATGGCGCATTCCTTTTCCTTATGGAAGTCCTTGCGGCGTTTGGCCAGGGTGTGGGGGTCCAGGGCGTTGGCGGCCATGGCGTCCCAGTCCAGGGCGGCGCGGGCCTTGGAGATGGCCAGGTCGCGCTCCACGGCCCAGGGGCGGCCCAGGGCGGTCTCGGCGCTCTGCGCGGCGATCAGGCTGGCCTTCACGCCGTCCCAGACGTCGTCGGGGCCGGGCAGGGTGACGTGCTCGGCCGGGGTCAGGTAGCAGAGGAAGTCCGCGCCGAAGTAGGCGGCCTGCGCGCCGCCGATGGCCCCGGCGATGTGGTCGTACCCGGCGGCCGCGTCGGTGGTCAGGGGCCCGAGCACGTAGAGCGGGGCGTTGTTGGTCAGGCGCTTGATGCCCTGGATCTGGCTCTGCACCAGGTGCAGGGGCACGTGGCCGGGGCCTTCGATCATGGTCTGAACGCCGTATTCAAGGGCCTGGCGGGCCAGGTCGCCCAGCACGGCGACCTCCTCCCACTGGGCGGAGTCGCCCGCGTCCGCGCCCGCACCGGGGCGCAGGCCGTCGCCCAGGCTGATGGTCACGTTGTGCTTGAGGCAGATCTTGAGCAGCTCGTCGTAGTGCTCGAGCATGGGGTTTTCCTTGCCGTGGCGCTTCATCCAGCGCGCCAGCAGGGAGCCGCCGCGCGAGACGATGCCCAGGATGCGCCTGCCGTCGGAGCCCAGGCGGGCGGCCTTGGCCGTGACGCCGCAGTGCAGGGTCATGAAGTCCACGCCCTGCTCGGCTTCCTTCTCGATCTCCTCGAAGAGCTCGGCCTTGCTGAAGTCGCTGGGGTCCTCCCCGCGGGCCACGTAGGGCTGGGCCACGGAGTAGAGCGGCACGGTGCCCAGGGGCAGGCCCGATTCCGCCAGGATGCGCACGCGAACATCGTCCAGGTCGCCCGCGGTGGAGAGGTCCATCACGGTGTGCGCCCCGGCCTTCTCGGCCAGGCGCAGCTTCTGCAGCTCCATCTCCACGTTGTTGATCATGGGGGAGGTGCCGATGTTTGCGTTTACCTTGACCCGGCCGGGTTGACCGATCAGGGTGACGGACACATTCTTATGGGCGGGGTTGCCCAGCAGGACCATGGTGCCTCCGTCCAAGCCGGAGCGCATCTGCTCGACGCTTACGTGCTCGTGGGTGGAAAGGGCTTGGCCGTGCGTTTTCAAATAGTTGGAAACGATGCTATTTTTCTGGGTCAGAGACATATGGGTGATCCTTCAGGTGGGGGTAGTGACGTGATGTGCGCCATTTCCTACCACGACAATATCGCGCGGAAAAGGGGCTGATTGCGCTTGCCAAGTGGCATGCCCGGGTGTATAGAGCCCCTCTTCGATTAGATCAAGGAGCTTCTGATGAAGAGCGACATCCATCCCAAGACGTTCAAGGCTAAGGTCGTGTGCAACTGCGGCTATCAGTCCGAAGTGCTTTCCACCAAGGGTGAGACGGTTTCCGTGGAAATCTGTTCCAACTGCCACCCCTTCTACACCGGCAAGCAGCGCCTGATCGACACCGCGGGCCGCATCGACCGCTTCCGTAAGAAATACGCCAAGTTCGAAGAAAAGACGGCCTAGGCCAGCAAGCACGAAGCGGCGCCTTGTGCGCCGCTTTTTCTTTCAAGTATGCCCATGCCCAATGCGCTTGGCGCCAATGAGACCGTAGGAGGGCAGGCGGTGATGGAGGGGGTCATGATCCGCTCCAAGAACTGCTTGGCCATCGCGGTGCGGCGCCCCGACGGCGAGATATTCGTCGAGACGCGGCCCTGGTTCAGCCTCACCGACGCGAAGTGGCTCAAGAAGCCCTTCGTGCGCGGCTTTCCCGTATTGCTGGAGACCCTGGTCAACGGCATCAAGGCCCTGAACTTCTCCGCCCAGCAGGCGCTGGACGAGGAGGAGGGGGAGATTTCCCCCTGGGCCATGACGCTGACCATGGTTTCGGCCATCGGGTTCGCGCTGCTGCTCTTCGTGGTGGCCCCGCACATGTTCTCGCTGGGCATGAAGTGGCTGGGGCTTTCCGGCGGGGCCGAGGCCTTGTCCTTCCACATGTGGGACGGCCTGTTCAAGCTGGTGATGTTCGTGGGCTACATCCTGTGCATCTCCTTCATTCCGGACATCCGGCGGGTGTTCCAGTACCACGGGGCGGAGCACAAGGTCATCTGGGCCTTCGAGAACAACGTGACCCTCTCGCCCGAGGCCGTCAGGGACTTCTCCCGCCTGCATCCGCGTTGCGGAACGACTTTCCTGCTGTTCGTGCTGGCGGTCTCAATTGTGCTCTACACCTTCCTGGTGCCCCTGCTGCTGCAGTTCTGGGCGCCGGAGAACGGGGTGCTCAAGCAGGCCTACATCATCGGCGTGAAGTTCGTGCTCATGGTGCCCATCAGCGCCATATCCTACGAGATCATCAAGTTCTCCGGGAAGTTCCACAAGAACATCCTCTGCAAGGCCCTGGCCTGCCCTGGGCTGGCCATGCAGATGCTCACCACCCACGAGCCCGACGACGCCCAGATCGAGGTGGCCATCGCGGCCCTCAACGGGGCGCTCGGGCGCAAATAATCCGGAAGCAGGTCATGTTCGCCAAGCTCGAAAGCATTGAAACCAGGTTCGTCGAACTCGAGAAGGAGTTGTCCTCCCCCGAGGCCCTGGCCGACCAGGAGCGCTACCGCAAGCTCACCAAGACCCACTCGGACCTGGGCGGGGTCGTCTCCGTGTACCGGCGCTACAAGAAGCTCCGGGAAGACCTGGAGGAGAACAAGCTCCTCCTCGAGGACTCCGACCCCGAAATGCGGGAGATGGCCGCCGCCGAGATCAAGGCCCTCCAGGAGGAGATCCCCAACCTGGAGGCGGAGCTCAAGATCCTGCTGCTGCCCAAGGACCCCCTGGACGACAAGAACATCCTCCTGGAAATACGCGCGGGCACCGGCGGCGAGGAAGCCGCGCTCTTCGCCGCGGACCTCTTCCGCATGTACATGCGCTACGCCGAGCGCCAGCGCTGGAAGCTGGAAGTGCTCAGCGAGTCCCCCTCCGATACGGGCGGCTTCAAGGAAATCATCGCCAACATCTCCGGCGACAAGGTCTACAGCCGCCTGAAGTACGAGTCCGGTACGCACCGCGTGCAGCGCGTGCCCGCCACGGAGACCCAGGGCCGCATCCATACTTCCGCGGCCACCGTGGCCATCCTGCCCGAGGCCGACGAGGTGGACGTGAAGCTCGACCCCAACGAGCTGCGCATCGACGTGTACCGCTCCGGCGGGCCCGGCGGCCAGAGCGTGAACACCACGGACTCCGCCGTGCGCGTGACCCACATCCCCTCCGGGCTGGTGGTCATCTGCCAGGACGAGAAGAGCCAGCACAAGAACAAGGCCAAGGCCATGAAGGTGCTGCTCTCCCGCCTGCTGCACCAGGAGCAGGAGAAGCAGCGCATGGAGGTGGAGGCCACCCGCCGCCAGCAGGTCGGCTCCGGCGACCGCTCCGAGCGCATCCGCACCTACAACTTCCCCCAGGGCCGCATGACCGACCACCGCATCGGCTTCACCATGCACAACCTGGACAAGATCATGGACGGCGACATCGACGACATGATGAACGCCCTGATCAACCACTACCAGACCGAGGCGCTCAAGGCCCAGGCCGACAACGCCTAGCCCGCCCGGTTGGAATCGAAAGCAGGACGCCCGCGCACGCACAGTGCGCGGGCGTTTTCTTTTGGGAACGGGAGGAGCGTGGAGAGGAGGGCCTCCGGCGGGCAAAGGGAGGAACTCCCTTTGCAATCCCACATAAGCTTCGCGTTCTACCCCGGTTCCATCCACCTGGACGTTTCCCGCCGATCCCGGAGACCATCACCGGAATTGCTTCCGGGCTTTCATCGCGTTCCCCTTCCTGTCGCCGTGAACTACGTGGTCTTCCTGGTGGGGCGGCGGGGGCGGCGCATGACGATATTCTTCCGATATATCGGCTTG
>NZ_JAKZKX010000028.1 GCF_022808715.1 Fundidesulfovibrio agrisoli | reverse complement strand
GGCGGGGGCAAACCCCCCGGCCGCTTTGCTTTTGGGCCTGGCGTCGCCGCTCCCCCCGCCTCAACATTCATCTTCGCCCCCCCCATCCTCATAACTGTCATTTGCCGAAGGTTCGCACGCCTGAGCCCGGCGTTACTGGATCATCCATCCATTACCCCCCTATGCCCCGCACTGGCCCCTCAGATGGTGCGCGCCGGCCTCCCCCGGCCCCTCATCAGCCACTCACCTGGTCACGTCGGGTCCGCATGGCTTCCGCTTCGGCTCCGCAGGCGGTGCGTATCCGACCTGAATCGGATCAGCAGTTGGCCCACACTTGACCAGCATCTGGCCCCCCATGGCCACGCCGACAAGCTTGACCTGTCCCGGGCTGCCTTGCCCGCCGGATCTGGTTGTTGCCTCCCTCCGCCCAGTACTGCTGCCCTAGCCACGGCCTGAAATCCGTCCTGCATTCTGCCACCCGGCGCTGACACTCGCGAGCGCGCCCCGCCACGTAGCCCTGAAATAGCCGCAGCCCGGGTCGCCCAGGCCTCGGCGTCGGAAGGCCCTCTCGACGGCATGTTGCACCCCTTCCTCCTGCCTGTAATGGGCAGGTGACCTTTCCCCTCACCTTTTATTGACTTTGAAAATCAATTTCAGCATGGACTCCCTACGCCGCGCATCAAGCCCCGCCTGTGCCTGGAACCGGTGGTGGGGCAAGCCGCGCAGGCACGTGAAGATCGATAGCGAGTTGGATCCGGCCCCCTTGAGGCCCACAGCTGCGGGCATCCCGCGTCATCCTGGAACGCGCAGCCGGTAGCCGGATCAACGCCGACGCATCGAAATGAAGATGCCTCGATCATGAACCCACAACACGGAGGAAGTGATGAAAGTGAGAGGATTCATGGCCCTGGCCCTGCTGGCGGGGGCTCTCCTGCTCGGGGGGACCGCAAAGGCCGCCACGGATGTGAAGATGACGGGTGACGTGCGCATCCATGGCAACTGGTTCAGCAAGACAAACTACACGGGCTGGAACGGAGACGGCAGCCAGACCGGCGACCCGTTCACGGTGTGGGAGCGCTTCCGCCTGCGCACCGACTTCATCGCCAACGAAAACCTCAAGTTCCGCCTGGGCATCCGGGTGAACAACGGCGTCTGGGGCGACGGCACCTTCAAGGTGGACAACCCCGCCGTGGTCATCGACGTCTACCAGGCCTACCTGCAGTTCAAATGGCCCGGCACGGACGTCGAGTTCACGGTTGGCCGCCAGCCCTTCACCGTTGCGCACAGCTCCTTCTTCGGGGGCAGCTCCATCGTGCTGGACAGCGAAGCCGCCGCGGCCATGTTCAGCCTTCCCCTGATTAAGGACACCCTGTCCTTCACCGGCGGATTCATGCGCCTGCTGGACTCCAACAAGGATTTCGACAAGACCACCCGCCAGGTGCCCGATGAGTTCGACGGCTACTACCTGAGCCTGCCCGTCACCGTGGAAGGCTTCGGCGCCATCCCCTGGGCCCTGCTGGCCGTGGCCGGACGCGACGCCGACTACGCCGGCACCAGCGTGGGCGGCGGGGGCCTCTACTCCAACACCCTGGCCCAGACCCTGTTCTCGGCCGGGCAGTACGCTCTGGAGCCCTTCGGCGTGCGCAACGGCCAGAACGTGTTCCTGTGGGCGGGCGGCGCGTTCGAGGTGACCGCTCTTGATCCCTTCAAGTTCTACGCCGACCTGATCTACGGCGGAGGCAATCTCTCCGACAGGGCGCACAACAAACGCCAGGGATGGTTCCTGGATTTCGCCGCAGAGTACACCGGCTTCGACGCGCTCACCCCGCAGGTGGCCTTCTGGTGGTCCACCGGCGAGGACGATTCGCTGCGCAACGGCTCGGAGCGCATGCCCCAGATCGTCTCAGCATGGGGGCCCAGCACGTCCTTCCTCTTCGATACGGACCAGGCCTTCGTGAACAACACCATGGGCGTGAACGCCGTGGGCACCTGGGGCTTTTCGGCCTCGCTGAACTCAGTGAGCTTCCTGCCGGATCTCAAGCACCGCCTGACCTTCGCCTACGCCCACGGCACCAACTCGGCCAAGGGCCTGCGGGCGGCCAACGCTCTGCTCGGCGCGGGAACCTACTACCAGATGGGCCGCGACCTGGCCGACTCCGAATACGTGATCGGCGTCAACCTGGACAACACCTACAACATCTACGAAAATCTGGCCCTGATGGCCAACCTGGGCTGGTCCCACGGGGAGTTCGACTCTTCGGTGTGGGGCAGGCGTTTCGTGAACCAGGCTAAGAGCGGCGACGCCTTCCTGGTGGCGGTGGGCTTGCAGTACAAGTTCTAGGCCCCGGGGCAACCTGAACCAACCGAGCGGCCGGGGCCTTCGCCCCGGCCGCTTTTTTTGCCCTGTGGCGGGCGTTTCAAGCGCATCGGGGTGCCGAAGACAACCGGCTCCGCCGTCGGCCTGATGCAACGCGCAGGGCAATCCCCTGGATTCACCCGCGCCCAAGGCGGGGTGGGCGCAATGCCGCCCGCCGGGGTTATGGCGCCGGGCGGGTTCCGGGTAATAATCAGCGGCCTGGAGGCCGTCTGAAAAACCGGAAACACGGCTTTCATCCGAAAAAACAGACGCCTTGCCCGCGCCACGCAATCGTCGCACAATTGCGCATAAACAGCGGCTCCGCCAGGATAATTCTCCCAATCCGGCTTTCTGGACGTCACGGCCCGCCCAAGCAAACTGTACGGACAAATACTTGGAATATTGACTCTTTTTCCGCAAGGCTCGCTTGGCACGAAAGTTGTTAATGTCGTGCGACCGAATTCCCTCCCTGACCGGGGAGAACACCGCAACTATTTATCACCGGGAGAAGATTCGATGGTCAGCGCATCGCTCAAGCAAACTCTCGCCTCCTACGTCGGCGCCGATAACGTCATGGACGCCGAGGCGGACAAGCATTCTTATTCCTACGACGCCGCGGTCCTCGACCCTGTGCTGCCCTCCGTGGTGGTTCGCCCCACCGATATGGAAGCAGTGGGCAAGATCGTGAAGCTCAGCAACGACAACGGGCTGCCCCTCACCGTTCGCGGAGCTGGCACCAACCTTTCCGGCGGCACCATCCCCAGCAAGGGTGGCATCGTTCTGCTGACCAACGCCCTCGACAAGATCCTGGAGATCAACGAGGAGGACATGTACGCGGTCGTGCAGACCGGCGCCATCACCGCCAAGTTCGCCGCCGCCGTGGCCTCCAAGGGCCTGTTCTACCCCCCCGACCCGGGCAGCCAGGCGGCCTCCACCCTGGGCGGCAACGTGGCGGAGAACGCCGGCGGCCTGCGCGGCCTGAAGTACGGCGTCACCAAAGACTACGTCATGGGTGTGAACTTCTTCGACAACGAAGGCAACTACTGCAAGTCCGGCTCCAAGACCGTCAAGTGCGTCACCGGCCTGAACATTCCGCAGCTGATGGTCGGCTCCGAGGGCACCCTCGCCGTCATGAGCGAGTTCATCCTGAAGCTCGTGCCCCCGCCGCAGGCCTCCAAGGCCATGATGGCCATCTTCCCCGACGTCATGACCGCCTCCCGCTCCGTGTCGGCCATCATCGCCGCCAAGGTCGTGCCCTGCACCCTGGAGTTCATGGACAACTTCACTATCGGCGCGGTTGAAGGCTTCGCCAAGGTCGGCCTGCCCACCGATGCCGGTTCGCTGCTGCTCATCGAGGTGGACGGCCACCCCGCCCAGGTCGCCGAGGACGCCGCCAAGGTGGAGAAGATCTGCCAGGACAACGGTTGCGTGCGCCTGCAGGTGGCCAAGGACGCCGTGGAGCGCAACAAAGTGTGGGAAGCCCGCCGCGCCGCCCTGTCCTCCCTGGCGCGCCTGCGCCCCACCACGGTGCTGGAAGACGCCACCGTGCCCCGCTCCAAGATTCCGGCCATGATGGAAGAGCTGGGCAAGATCGCCAAAGAGTTCAAGCTCACCATCGGCACCTTCGGCCATGCGGGCGACGGCAACCTGCACCCGACCATCCTTTGCGACCGCCGCGACAAGGAAGAGTTCCACCGCGTCGAGAAGGGCGTCGACGCCATCTTCGACGCCGCCCTCTCCCTGGACGGCACCCTCTCCGGCGAGCACGGCATCGGCCTGGCCAAGTCCAAGTACATGGAGAAGGAGACCAACCGCGCCAGCGTCCTGTACTCCAAACGCATCAAGGCCGCCGTTGACCCCAAGAACATCCTGAACCCTGGCAAGATCCTCGGGGAGTAAGACAATGGCCGACCTGAACCAGATGCTCAAACTCCTCGGCGAACTCGACGACCAGATCGTCGGCTGCATGCGCTGCGGCATGTGCCAGAGCGTGTGCCCCCTGTTTGCCGAGACCGGCCGCGAGTCGGACGTTGCGCGCGGCAAGATCGCGCTGCTCGAATTCCTCGGCCACGAGATGATCAAGGACACCAAGGCCGTGAAGGACCGCCTGGACAAGTGCCTGCTGTGCGGCTCCTGCGCGGCGGCCTGCCCCTCTGGCGTCAAGGCCGTGGACATCTTCATCAAGGCCCGCGCCATCATCACCGCCTACATCGGGCTCTCTCCGATCAAGAAGGCGATCTTCAGGGGCATGCTCACCAAGCCCGCACTCTTTAACACCCTCCTGGCGCTTGGCTCCAAGTTCCAGGGGTTCTTCACATCCCCGGTGAACGACATCATCGGGTCTTCCTGCTCCAAGCTGCTCTCACCGCTTCTGGGCGATCGTCACCTGCTCTCCCTGGCGGATAAGCCTCTTCGCAGCATCGGCAACCTGAACACCGCTCCGGGTAAAAGCGGCATCAAAGTCGCTTTCTTCTACGGCTGCGTGGTGGACAAGATGTTCACCAGCGTCGGCGAATCAATCCTGAAGGTGTTCGAGCATCACGGCGTGGGCGTTTACATGCCCACCGAGCAGGTCTGTTGCGGCGTTCCCTCCCTGGCTTCCGGCGACCTGACAAGCTACCAGGATCTCGTCCGGATGAACCTCAAGGTCTTCGGAAAGGGTGATTTCGATTACATTATCACCCCTTGCGGCACCTGTACGTCGGCTTTCCACCACGTGTGGCCGCTGATGAACGAAGGTTTCTCCCAGGCGGAACGCGACCAGATCGAGATGCTTGCCGGCAAGGCCATGGATATCAACGCCTTTATCGTGGACAAACTGGGCGTTACCGCGGTCGAGCCTGCCTCCGACGCTGCCAAGGTCACGGTTCATGACCCCTGCCACCTCAAGAAAAGCTTGGGTGTGTCGGGTCAGGTCAGAACCGCGCTCAAGGCCAACCCCAACCTGCAGGTGGTGGAAATGACCGGGTCGGACGTCTGCTGCGGCTGCGGCGGATCGTTCAACCTCCAGCATTATGGCGTTTCCACGAAGATCGGTAAGAAGAAGCGTGACAGCATCGTGGCCACAGGGGCCGATATTGTGGCGGCGGGCTGCCCCGCTTGCATGATGCAGATCGCGGACATGATGTCCCAGGCCGGCGACCGTATCGCCGTCAAGCATCCTGTGGAGCTTTACGCCCAGACCCTGAGGTAATTCGTCAACCCATTGAAGGAGGAAATGATGGAAGCCTGGACCCAAATCTATGACCCCATTAGCAAGAGCATTGGGATTTCGGCACTGGTAGCCGGTATCCCGATCTACGCCCTGTTCTACTTTCTGGCAGTAAAACGCATGAAGGGCCACGTGGCCGGCGCTATCGCCTCCCTCCTGGCCCTGGTGCTGGGCATCGCCTTCTGGGGGATTCCGGCGTCCACGGCCATCGGTTCCTACTCCTACGGCTTCGTGTACGGCCTGTTCCCCATCGTCTGGATCGTCGTCACCGCCATCTGGGTCTACAACATGACCGTTGAGTCCGGCGAGTTCGAGATCATCAAGAACTCCCTGGCGTGCATCACCGACGACCGCCGCCTCCAGGCCGTGTTCATCGGCTTCGCCTTCGGCTCCTTCATCGAGGGCACCGCCGGCTTCGGCACCCCCGTGGCCATCACCGCGGCCATGCTGGTGGGCCTGGGCTTCAACCCCCTGTACGCCGCCGGCATCTGCCTGCTGGCCAACACCGCCCCCGTGGCCTTCGGCGCGGTCGGCATCCCCATCACCGCCCTGGCCGGCGCCACCAAGCTGGACGAGATGCACATCTCAGCCATCGTTGGCCGCCAGCTGCCCTTCCTGTCCATCATCGTGCCCATCTGGCTGTCCGTGACCATGTGCGGCTTCAAGCGCACCATGGAAGTGCTGCCCGCCCTGCTCGTGGCCGGCTTCGCCTTCGCGGGCACCCAGTTCCTGATGTCCAACTTCCACGGCCCCACCCTGCCCGACATCCTGTCGGCCATCGTGACCATCATCGCGCTTTGGGGATTCCTGCGCGTGTGGAAGCCCAAGACCGTGTTCCACTTCCCGGATGAGCCCGCGCCCACCGGCCCCGCGGTGTGCAACTTCTCCGCCGGCGAAATCCTGCGCGCCTGGATGCCCTACATCATCCTGGCCATCCTGGTGCTGATCCAGGGCTGGCCCTCCATCAAGGGCCCCCTGGCCAAGATGGTCTCCGTGGACATCCCCTGGCCCATGTACCACAACATGATCGCCAAGATGGTCAACGGCCAGCCCGCCGCCCAGGCTGTGATCTTCAAGTTCCAGCCCCTGGCCGCCGCCGGCACCGCCATCCTGCTCTCCGGCATCATCGCCATCTTCATCATGCCCAACTACGGCATGGGCAAGGCCATCGGCTGCTTCGGCCGCACCATGCACCAGCTCCGCTGGCCCATCGTCTCCATCGGCAACATCGTCGGCCTGGCCTTCGTCATGAACGCCAACGGCATGTCCACCACCCTGGGCCTGGCCCTGGCCGGCACGGGCGCCCTGTTCCCGTTCTTCGCCCCGATCCTCGGCTGGCTGGGCGTGTTCCTGACCGGTTCCGACACCTCCTCCAACCTGCTCTTCGGCAACCTGCAGAAGACCACCGCACAGGCCATCGGCGTCTCCCCCGAACTGTGCGCCGCCGCGAACACCTCCGGTGGTGTTACCGGCAAGATGATCTCGCCCCAGTCCATCGCCGTCGGCGTGGCCGCCACCGGCCTGCACGGCAAGGACGGCGACATCTTCCGCTTCACCCTGTGGCACTCCGTTGCGATGCTGCTCTTCATCAGCTGTCTGACCATGCTCATGGCCTACCCGCTGAAGTGGATGCTGCCTTCCTAGCAACGGCTTGACTCCGCCTTGCATGGGGGAGTCCGTCCTGGACTCCCCCTTTTTTCTGCCTCACTGCACGAGCCCGCGAAAGGCGCCGCGCTCCCGGAGACCTTTCGCACAGGATTACAAGACCCAACCCAAAAGTTTCTTTTGGCCTATCTTATGTTTAGCGGCCGCTTCGACGGGAGCGGCAGGAGGCTCTCTCCATGGCCAACGCTACGCGCTCCTCTTCTGGAATCGTCGGTTTCTTCAGAAACTTCTCCATCTCATGGCGTTTCGCGCTCTTGCTGATACTTTTCTCCGTCTTTACTGGCGGAACCGTGACCGTGTTCTACATGGGCATCAAACAGGTGCTGGACAACAACATCCAGGCCGCCCAGGAGATCATGCTCTCCGAACAGAAGCAGAAGCTCTCCGTGGCCTCGGACAGCATCGCCCAAGCCATCGGCGTGGCCATCAAGGACGAAAGAGACCCGGCCCGCCGCGTGGAGCTCATCCGCGCCATGGTGGACCTTATCCGCTTCGAGCAGGACAAGTCCGGCTACTATTTCGTGTATGAGAACACGGTCAACGTGGCCCTGCCCACAAAGAAGGAATCCCAGGGGCAGAACCTGGGCCAGACCAAGGACAAGAACAACGTATACTTCGTTCGCGAGCTGATGGAGAAGGCCAAGGCCGGCGGCGGATTCGTCGAGTACGTGTTCCCCAAGCCCGGCCAGGGCGACCAGCCCAAGCTGGCTTACGCCACCATGATCCCCGGCACCACCATGTGGCTCGGCACCGGCGTGTACATCGACAACATCGACCGGGAGAAGGCGCGGATCCGCTCCAGCAGCGAGGAGCGCATCGGCTCCATCCTCACGGGCATCTTCTCCGGCATCGGCGGCGGCCTGGTGCTCATCATCGGGCTTTCGGGCGTCATCATCGCCAGCATCTCCGGGCCGATCCGCGAGGCGACCGCCGCCGCCATCCGCTGCGCCGACGGCGACCTGGACGTGCACCTGGACGTCTCCGGCAGGGACGAGGCCGCGCGCATGCAGACCGCGCTGAACACCATGGTGGCCACACTGCGCAGCAACATCCAGGCTATCGAGGCCAAAACCGCCGAAGCCGAGGACAAGGCCCGCGCCGCCGACGAAGCCCGCGCCCAGGCCGAGGAGGCCACCGCCCGGGCCGAACTGGCCCGCAGCGAGGGCATGGCCGCCGCCGCCTCGCGCCTGACCTCCGTGGTGGCCAGCGTGGGCTCGGCCACCAACGCCATCTCGGACCAGTCCGAGGAGATCCGCATCAGCGCCGACGAACAGAACGAGCGCATCCAGGTGACCGCCACCAACATGGAGCAGATGTCCGAGGCGGTGATGGACGTGGCCAGAAGCGCCGCCGCCGCCTCCACCCAGGCCGAACAGGCCCGGGCCAAGGCCCAGCAGGGCCGCCAGGTGGTGGACGACTCCATCCAGGCCATGCACCAGGTGGGCGAGCAGGCCCAGGCGCTCAAGTCCAACATGGACGACCTGGGCAAGCGCTCCCAGGACATTGACCGCATCCTGACCGTGATCTCCGACATCGCGGACCAGACCAACCTCCTGGCCCTCAACGCCGCCATTGAGGCGGCCCGCGCGGGCGACGCCGGGCGCGGCTTCGCTGTCGTGGCCGACGAGGTTCGCAAGCTGGCCGAGAAGACCATGAGCGCCACGCAGGAGGTCAGCTCGAGCATCGGGGCCATCCAGCACTCGGCCCGCGAGAGCATCGCCAACACGGACCGCGCCCTGGAGTCCATCTCACTGGCGAGCAACCTGGCCGACCAGTCCGGCGAGGTGCTCTCTGAACTGGTGCGGGGCGCCCAGGCCTCTGCGGAGCAGATCCATAGCATCGCCGCCGCCTCCGAGGAGCAGTCCTCCGCCTCCGAGGAGATCAACCGTTCCCTGGGCGCCGTGAGCGAGCTGACCCAGAGGACCAAGCACAGCGTGGGCAGCTCCGCCGAGGCCATCAGGGGCCTGCTGGAGCAGTCCAACGAACTGCAACGCATCATCGACGAACTGCACGGCGAGGCGGGCGGCTCCGTCCGCGCCCTGCCGCGCGGCTAACCCCCTCCCCTCCTGAACGAAAACAGGGCCTGTCCGCGTTTGCGGACAGGCCCTTTTCTCTTGAAGCTCAAGCTCCTCGCGCCGGACTACGCAGGAGATTCGGACGCCGCCTCCCGTGGGAGACGCGAAGCGGTAGGGGATTCCAAAGGGAGGAACTCCCTTTGGCGGGGTCCAGGGGCGGCGCCCCTGGCCGCCGGAGGCCTCCGCCCCCTCAAGACGCCTTCAGCCGTTCATCCGGCCGATATCCGGCCCCTCCGGCAACCGCTCAGCCCACATCCCCGGACCTGGCGTTGGCCACGGGCAGCCTGATGAAGAAGCTGGCCCCGCCGTCCTCGTTGTTGGTCACGTTGATGCTGCCGCCGTACTCCTTCACGATGCCGTAGCTGATGGAGAGCCCCAGCCCCGTGCCCTTGCCCACCTGCTTGGTGGTGAAGAAGGGCTCGAAGATCTTGCCCGCCAGCGTTTCGGGCACGCCCGTGCCGTTGTCGCTGATGCGCACGGTGACGCTGTCGCGGTTGTGCATGGTCTTGATGACGACCCGCCCGGGGGGAGCGGTTGGATCCTTTTCCCTGCGCTCCTCGATGGCGTCGCGGGCGTTGATGAAGAAGTTGGTGAACACCTGCTCCATGCGGTTGGGCTCGCAGCGCACCGCGGGCAGCTTGTCGTCCAGGTCCCAGACCACGTCGATGTTGCGCAGGGTGAGCTGCTGACTGAAGAAGTCCATGGAGCGGCGCAGCACGTCGTTGATGGCCACCTCCTCCATCTCGATCTTGGACTTGCGCCCGAACTCGCGCATGTGGGTGATGATCTTGGAGGCCCGGTCCACCTGCGTGCCGATGAGCTCCGTCACGCGCTTGAGCAGGGGTTCCGAGGGCATCTCCTGCTTGTTCAGGCTGCGCTTCACCAGGTCCACGCTGGTCTGGATCACGGCCAGGGGCTGGTTGATCTCGTGGGCCACGCCCGTGGCCATCTCGCCCAGGGTGGCCATCTTGCTGGCCTGGATGAGCTGCTGCTCCGTCTCCAGGCGGGTGGTGATGTCGCTGACGGTGACCAGGAAGACTTTGGTCTGGTTGAACTCCGAGGGGGAGATGCTGATGCTCACGAAGATCTCGTGCCCATTCCTGGTGTGGTGCTTGGCCTGGCCGATTTCGTGGCCGTGCTCCACCGCGTCGATAAACTTGTCCTTCTCCAGGTCCGCGAAGAGGTCCAGGAAGGACATGCGGGAGAACTCGCCCTTGCTCCAGCCGTAGAGGCTCACCGCGCCCCGGTTGCAGTCGCGGATGGTGAAGTCGGCCTGGTCCAGCACGAAGACGGCGCTGGGGATGTTGTTGAAGATGTCCACGTACTTCTTTTCGGAGCGCTTGAACTCGCCTTCGAGCTCCTTGCGCTCGGTGATGTCCAGGCACATCTCCATGGCGGCGACCAGGTTGCCGTCGGAGTCGTAGACAGGGGCCGTGTTCACGATCCAGTGCGCGCGGGAGCCGTCACGGTAGCAGCCGCTCTCCTCCGTGGTGTAGAACTGGCCGGTCTTGAAGGTCTTCTCCACGGGGCAGTCCGGGCATTTGGAGTCCCGGTTCTTGTAGGCCTTGTAGCAGTATTCGCCCAGGCGGGCGTTGAACTTCTCCTCGAAGGTGCGGTTGAAGCGCAGCAGCCTGAAGTCCCTGTCCTGCACGGTGATGATGCAGGGCACGCCCTCGAAGAGGTCCTGGTAGAGGTTCTTCTGCAGGGAGAGCTGGTTGTTCTTGGCCACCAGGTCGTTGCCCATCTGGTGGATGGCCTGGGCCAGCTGCCCTATCTCGTCGCCGGACTCCATGCGCTTGGGCAGCAGGCCGCGCCCCTGGGCGATGAGCTTGGCGTCGCGGATGATGCTGTTGATGGGCCGCTTGATGAGCACCACGAACAAGAGCGCCAGGGTGGCGAAGGTGACCAGGAACTGGATGAAGGCCAGGTAGGCCGTGTGCTGCTTGCTCTGCCGGATGAGCGGGTCCACGTCGGTGAGGGAGAAGGCCAGGTCCAGCACGCCCAGGATCTGCTCGTCAGGGCGGTGGAAGTGGCAGCCGGAGGCGTCGGAGCAGCCGGGCTCGTTGACGATGGGGCTCACCAGCCGCAGGACGCGCTCGCCGTCCTCCTGGGCGTCCTTGTAGATGGCCTCGTTCAGGGTGGGCTTGAGCTTGGGCACGGTGTAGATGTGGCAGGCCTGGCAGAGCGGGTCGCGCCGGGAGACCACGTTGTGGGCCTGCTCCGGGTTGCTGGCGAACATCACCTCCCCGGCCTTGTTGATGATGCGGACGTTTCGCACCTCGCGCAGCTTGGAGAGGTTGTTGACGATGGCCTGGATGTCCTCGCGGGAGTTGAGCATCATGGCGTAGTGCAGGCCGAGCTTGATGGTGCTCGAAACGCGGTCCGCGCCCATGATGACGTTCTCGATGGTGGCCTCCTTCTGGTATTCGACGTGGTAGAAGGACCACAGGAAGATGCTGGCGAAAAGGATGAAGGCCACAGGCAGCGTGATCTTCACGATCAGCTTGCTCTTGAGCGATTCGAACAGATGCCGCACCCTAGCCTCCCTCGACCCGGCGAGCCGGAAATGCACCCATCAGATAAGACTGATTCCTGGAAGCACCAGCGGCCTCGACAGGTTCTCGATTATTGTAAGGCCGCCGACGGCTCCCGCGCTCAATCCTCGCAGCGCGCCTTGCCCTCCTCCCCGTGGAGCCTGGGCACCTTGATGATGATCGCCGTGCCCTTGCCGTGCTCGGACTCGACCTCGATCTTCCCGCCGTGGCGCTCGATCACCTGGTTGGAGATGAACAGCCCCAACCCCGTGCCCCGCGACCCCTTGGAGGAGAAGAACAGCGTGAACATCTTCTCCCGGGTCTCCTGGTCCATGCCGATGCCGTTGTCCGCGATTTCGAAGCGCACGCAGTCCGCGTCGCCCGCGATGCGGAAGGCCACGAAATGGGTTGGCTTGGTGTCGTCCTCGGCGCAGGCGTCCACGGAGTTCTCCAGGAAGTTCACCAGCGCGGCGGACATGGCCGTCTCGTCCATGTCCATGACCCCGGCGTCCCGGGCGACCTCCAGCTTGAACTCCACGTTGCGCGAGGCGGCCTTGGGCCCGATGATGGCGGCCATGTCGTCCCCGAAGGAGTCCAGGCGCACGGGCACGCACTCGGTTTCGCGGGATTTGGCGTAATAGAGGATGTCCAGCACCATCTTGCGGATGCGCCCGATCTTGTCGCGCACGATGGCCCAGCCGTCGCGCACGCGCTGCGGGTCTTCGCGCTTGAGCCCGGCCTCCACCTTGTAGACGCCGCCGTCCAGCGAGGTGAGCAGCCCCTTGACCCCGTGGGACATGGAGCCCAGCATCAGCCCCAGGGAGGCCAGGTGGTCCTGCAGTTGCCTGATCTGGGTGATGTCCGTGGAGATCTCCATGACCTGCTCGATCTCGCCCTTGTCGTCGTAGATGGGGGCGGTCTGGATCAGCACGATGCGCTGCTCGCCATCCTTGGTGGTGACCGCAGTCTCCCACTGGTGGGTCTGCCCGTCGGCGAAGGTGCTGACGATGGGGCACTCCTGGCAGGGGTCCTCGCGGTGCTTGAACAGCTCGAAGCATTTGCCCAGGCGGCATTCGCCGAAATCCTGCCGGAAGCGGCGGTTGGCCTCCACCAGCTTGTGCTCCGGGTCCACCACGGAAATATAGCAGGGCACGGCGTCGAACAGGCGGTGGTACTTCTCGCGGGCGGCGCGCAGCTCCTCCTGCAGGCGGCCCACTTCGGTCACGTCCACCGAGAGCTCGATAACCAGCTCCACCTGGCCCTCGTTGTTGAAGATGGGCGCGGTGTGCACGATGACGGGCAGCTCCCTGCCGTCGATTCCCATGAGGGTTTCGCGGCTGCGCAGGCCCTTGCCCTCGTGGATGGTCTTCCAGACCGGGCAGGCGTTGCCGCTGCCCTGGCGGCCCTCGTAGACCTCCCAGCTGTTGTGGCCCACCAGGTCGCCCAGGCGGTCCTTGTAGAGCTGGTTGACGGCCACGATCTCGAGGTAGCGGTTGTGGATGGAGATGAAGCAGGGGAGCTCGTTGAAGTAGCTCGGCCCGTCCGCAAAGGACTGCACCAGGCTGCGCATGGCGGTGGAGAGGCCCTCCACCACCTGGCCCACGGCCAACTGCCGCTCAAGCTCCACCAGCTTGGCGGATTTCTCCTTGACGATGCGCTCCAGGCTCTGGGTGTGCTCCTTGATCTGGCGGCGCATCACGACCTTGTCGGTGGCGCGCTTGAGGGCGCTCACCAGCAGTTCGTCGCGGATGGGCTTGGTGATGAAGTCCAGGGCTTCGTATTGCAGGCTCTTGAGGGCCAGGTCCATGTCGCCGTGGCCGGAGATCATGATGACCTCGGCCTCGGGGTCGAGCTGCTTGAGCCTGCGCAGGAGTTCGATGCCGTCCATGCCCGGCATCTTGATGTCGGTCAGGACGATGCTCGGTTCGTTGAGCTTGAAGGAGGCGATGGCCTCCTCGCCGTTGGCCGCGGTGAAGACGTCGTATCCCAGGTCCGCGATGGAAAGGCCCAGGATCTCCCTGATGGCGTCGTCATCGTCGACCAGCAAGACTTTCTCGCCCATTTCACCTCTCCTTTGGCTGGCGCGCGCCGGAACCGGCGGTTGCGCCTTTGTACCCTGCTCCGCAAGAGGCCACAAGATGCCGCGCCAACACGACCCCGGAGGTGGAGAAAGAAGAAAGCGCGGGCCTCCGATCCTGGAAACCCGCGCTTTGCGTATCTTTGCCCGAAGGAGTGAGGCTAGGCGTCGCCCAGCATCTCCTTGACCATCTTCACGGTCTTGGCGGGGTCAACCGGCTTGGTCAGCACCGGCACGTTCTTGGACAGAACGGGCGGGCGGGGGCCGACGCCGCTGATCACGATCACGGGGATCTCGGCCAGGGCGGGCTCCTGGCGCAGCTTCACATAGAACAGGGTGCCGCCGCGGGCGGGCATGTCCATGTCCAGGGTGATAAGGTCCGGCTTGCTGACCTGGGTCTTCTCCAGGCCTTCGATGCCGTTCTTGGCGCCGTCGGTTTCGTATCCGGCTTCCTCAAAGACATCCTTCAGGTACGAGATGATTTCGGGATCATCGTCGATGATAAGGATCTTCTTGGCCATAATTACCTCTCAATTTTCGCGGCGCGGGCCGCAAAATGGTTATTTCAGCTTGCCGAGGGCCTTGACCATCTCCATGGCCACGCCGATGCCGGCCTTGACCTCGGAGTTGGAGACCGCGCCCACGATGCCCAGGGGGCCGATGGGCTTGGCGTTTTCCAGGTTGATGTTCGCCGGGAGGTCCGTGAGCTTGTTGAGAAGCTCCATCATCTCCGGGGTGGACATCTTCTTCAGCAGGCCGATCAGCATGACGAAGCTGTCGCCCATGGCCTCGATGTCCTCGGGGCCGTAGTGCTGGGCAATCTTGGCGCGCACTTCGAGCATCGCCTCGTAGGTGCGGAACACGCCGCGCGCTTCCAGGGTGCCCAGGTAGCGGACCGTGCTGTGCAGGGCGCTCTTCATCATCGGCTCCATGGTGTTCCACATGTCGATGAGGCTTTCGAGCGTTTCCATGCACCAGGTCAGGTTTTTAACGTTGACCATGACCTTCTTGACCAGGGGCATCACGTCTTCGAGCTGGAAGGCGTCTTCGACGTCCTTGAACTCGTTGATCATGACATAGAGCGCCTGCTTCATGATCGGATTCAGGTCGCGAATCAGATCATCCATGGGCTCCCTGGCCTCGCGCATATCAGCCAGCTCGGCTTCTATCTTGCCGAGTTTTTCGAGAATGAGGTCCTCTTTGCTGCTCATGTTCCGGTCTCCTAGAAGCCGCCGGGGCGTTTTTTACCGGCCATGAACATCTGGGGCTCGAGGGGCAGATCCTTACCTTTGAGCATGAGGTTGAAGTAGACCCACTTGAACATCATCTTGCCCCAGTAGTTCATGTAGGACTCTTCCAGCAGGCCGAAGGGACCGACGCCCGGGAACGGATACTTGCCCGGCAGCGGCTCGACCTTGTAGTTGAAGTCGATGAGCGCGGCTTTCTCGTAGCCGGTGACGATGAAGCAGTTGGAGTGGCCGTCGAACTCGGGGCGCGGGGCCAGGCCTTCGATGTCGCGGTGCAGGTTCTCGACCAGCACGTCGGCCTCGAAGTGGGTCACGGAACCGGCCTTGGAGGTCGGCACGTTGGTGGCGTCGCCCAGGATGTACATGTTCTCGTAATCCGGGGACTTCAGGGTGTAGTGGTCGGTCTTCAGGTAGCCCATGGGGTCGCCGATGTCGGAATCAATGATGACCTGGGAACCGAAGTTGGGCGGAATGGCGACCATCAGGTCGAACTCCACCTCGTCGCCCTTCATGGACTCAATCACGCCGCGCTCGGCGTCGACGGCAGCGATCTCGAAGTTGGGAACGATCTTGATGTTCTTCTCTTCGCAGATCTTGCCCAAGATGGAGGCGGCCACGGGCTTGGTGAACGCGCCGGTGAGCGGGGTGACCAGCTCGATCTCGATGTTGTGGCGGGTATCCTGCGTGGAGAAGTACCAGTCGGCCAGGAACAGGAACTCCAGGGGAGCCACCGGGCACTTGATGGGCATCTCCGCGATGTTCAGGATCATCTTGCCCTTTTCGAAGCGCTGGAGCTTGTGGAACAGGGCCTGCGCGCCGTTGGGGGTGTAGAAGTCGTGGATGTTCTTCTTCCAGCCGTCCATCATGCCTTCGATCTCGTCGGGCATGATCGAGCAGCCGGTGGCCACAACGATCCAGTCGTAGTCGTGCTTGCCGTTGGTGGTGGTGACGACCTTGCCGACGGGGTCGATGTTGGTGATCTCCTCGTTGACGAAGTCCACGCCCTTGGGGATGAAGCCGGACAGGGGACGGACGCAGTCCTTGATGTCGTAGACGCCGAAGGGCACGAACAGCCAGCCGGGCTGGTAGTGGTTGACGGTGGAGCGATCGATGATCGTGATCTTCCACTCTTTCTCGTCCAGTTTCTTGCGCATTTTGTTGGCGATTATGCAACCGCCGCAGCCAGCACCAAGAATGAGAAGTTTTTTCATGTCCTGACGGCTCCTATCGTATTTTGAACCTTAGGTTCTGACTTCAACCTCCAAGCGTCCCTGGAGAGTCCCCATCCAACGGTTCCCCCTAAAGCAAGGGCCGGGCCAGGACGCGAATTTTAAGTTTAAGGCAGTAATATCAGCATATTGGCGACAACACCCTACGGAGGAGCCCCTCCAGCCAGCAACATTCGTTTACACCGCCCTCCCGTCTTTCCCGGCGTACGGCCGAAACAGCGCCATCCCCGGCGATCGCAACAATTGTTGACACGTCAACCTGTGTTGCAGCCCACCGGAACTACGGCGGGCAAACAACAACAAAAGACCGGCGCCCGTGGGGACGCCGGTCCATATGCAGCCTTGGCAGCCTGACGCCGGGACTAGACGGAAATCTTGCCCAGGTTGCTCTGCATCATGCCCGAGATCTGGCTGGTGAGGTCGGAGCCCTGGTTGCCGTTGAGGTAATCCAGCAGGGTCAGGCTGGATTGCCCGGCGTAGCTGCGCATGGAGGCCGAGGTGGCCTTGCCCAGGTTGAAATCCTTCAGGCTGCCGGAGAGGGAGGCGTTGGAGAACTGCCCGGCCAGGGATTCCATGCTCAGGCGTTGCAGGATGTCCGAGCACTGGGGCGCGGCGTCGTGGAAGTCCTGGGCGATGGCCCCTGCGACCTCCTTGAAGCCGTCGGGGTCGCTCTTCTCCAACTGGGAGAGCTTGCTGAGCAGCGAGGCGATCTGGGATATGCTGGTCGACGAGATGGACGAGGACGAACCGTCGTCGGACGACTGGCCCCCCAGTGCGCCGATGCTCCCGGCCGCCGAGGTGTCGGTGGTGGCGCCCGTCGTACTGTCGGTCTGGCTGGGGTCGAGGTAGCCCAACTGGGCGATGAGGCTCTGTCTGCTGATGCTGGAAACGGCCATGGCGTGTCCCCTTTTTCCGGTGGTCCCCACGCGCAGCACAAACCATTCCAGACGGAGGAAGCCGCATTATTGCGGCATGTTGCAGTTTGCTGCGGCGAGTTTTTCCCACCGCGCGGCTCCCGGATGCGCCGCCAGCGAACCAGCCGTAATGATGAGGGATTCCAAAGGGCGGAGCCCTTTGGCCGCCGGAGGCCCCTCCCGTCAGCAGGGATCAGCCGCTCGCGCGCTGGTTACGGTCATGGGCTGTGTCTGGATGCAGTCTGGTTGCCAGAGGTACACGGCGGACCGGGTGACCAGGGAAAGCCTCCGGCGGCCAAAGGGACTTCGTCCCTCTGGACTCCCAATCCGCTTCGCGCTGTTCGGGCGTGGCCAGGGCATGGACGCGAGAAGCCTCCGGAGGCCAAAGGACGAAGTCCTGCCTTCGGCCCTCTGGACTCCCCTTCCGCTTCGCGCCGCTCGGGCGAAGCCGGCGGCGGCCCGCGATGCGCGCTACATCAGGTTGTATTCCGATATCTTGCGGTAGAGCGTCTTGCGGCTGATGCCCAGGGTATGCGCCGCCAGGGAGCGGTTGCCGCTGTGCAGCTGCAGCACGCGCTCGATGTGCGTGCGCTCCATGGAGTCCAGCGTGAGCCCGCTCTGCGATTCGGGCACCCGCTTGTCCAGCAGTTCGCGCGGCAGGGCGTGCTCGGTGATGAGCCCGTTCTCCGCCAGAATCATCCCCCGCTCGATCACGTTGCGCAGCTCCCGGATGTTGCCCGGCCAGGAGTAGTTGAGCAGGCAGCGCATGGCGCTGTCCGTCATGGTGCAGGCCCCCTGCCCCGTGGCCAGGCGGCTCAGGAAGTACTCCACCAGCAGGGGGATGTCCTCCTTGCGCTCGCACAGGGTGGGGATGTGGATGTTGAAGACGTTGATGCGGTGGAACAGCGCCTCGTGGAACCGCCCGGCCTCCACCTCGGCCTGGAGGTTGCGGTTGGTGGCGAAGAGCAGGCGGATGTCCGCGCGGCGCTCGTCCTTCTCGCCCACGCGGCGGTAGCTCTTGCTCTCGATCACGCGCAGCAGCGAGCCCTGCACCTCGATGGGCAGCTCGCCGATCTCGTCCAGGAAGAGCGTGCCCTGGTGGGCGAAGGTCATCAGGCCTTCCTGGCTCTCGGTGGCGCCGGTGAACGCGCCGCGCAGGTGGCCGAAGAGCTCGCTGCGGGCCAGCTCCTTCTGCAAGGTGGCGCAGTTCTTGATGATGAGGGGCTTGGTGTTGCGTTTGCTCACGGAGTGCAGGGCGTGGGCCACAACGTCCTTGCCGACGCCGGATTCCCCGGTGATGAGCACGGGCACGTCCGTGGGGGCCACCTTGTCGATCAGGAAGCGGATCTGTTTCACGCCCTGGGAAAGCCCCACCAGCGAGGGCGGCTGCACGCTCATCTGGGAGTGCTTGAGGCTGCGGTTCTCCCGGCCCATGCACACGCGCTGCCAGGCGCGCTCCACCACGATCTCCACCTGGTCGAGCTTGAAGGGCTTGGTGATGTAGTCGTAGGCCCCGTGCTTCATGGCCTCCACGGCGCTGTCGATGTTGCCGTGGCCCGTGAGGATGATGACCTCCACGTCCGGAATCAGCCGCCGGAACTCCACCAGGAGCTCCAGCCCGTCCGCGTCGGGCAGGCGCAGGTCCAGCACGACCACGTCGAACTGCTGCTTGCGCAGCATCTCGCGGGCCTGCTTGCCCGATCCGGCCGTATGGATGATCCGGTCGGGCGTGGAAAGCTCCTTCTTGAAGAGCTTGGAAAGGGACTGCTCGTCGTCAACGACCAGCACGCTGTAGGGGTTATTCACAGTTCGCTTCCGGGTTGGCGGGGAGCCTGACGATGAAGCGGGAGCCTTTGCCCTGCTCGCTGAACACCAGAATCTCCCCGCAATGTTCCTTCACGATCCCGTAGCAGGTGGAGAGGCCGATGCCCACCCCCTTGCCCACGGGCTTTGTGGTGAAGAAGGGTTCAAACAGCTTGTCGAGATTTTCCGTCGGGATGCCGCAGCCGGAATCCGAGACCACCAGCCCCGCCCCCTCCTGCCCGTCCGCATAGGTGCGGATGGTGATGAGGTTGTCCTCCGTGCTGCGGCCGTCCTCGTTCTCCAAGGCGTCCATGGCGTTGGTGAGCAGGTTGAGCAGCACCTGCTTGAGCTGGGGCTCGTCGCCGTAGATCAGGGGCAGGTCGTAGGCCAGTTCGGTGTGCAGGGTGAAGCGCCGGTCCTTGTTCTTCAGGTGGCTGTTGAGCAGCTTCAGGGTGTCGGCCACGATGTCGTTGAGGCTCAGCGGCGAGAACCCCGAGGAGACCGGGCGGCTGAAGGTGAGCAGGGAGTGGACGATGTCCTGGCAGCGCTCGCACTCGCGCAGGATGGTGTCCAGGTAGTCCTCCACGGCCTCCAGCGGTTCGGTCTCGCCCTGGCGCAGCTTGGGGATGCGGCGCATGATGCCCTCCGCGAACCCGGAGATGGCGGCCAGGGGGTTGTTGATCTCGTGGGCCACGCCCGCCGCGAGCATGCCGATGGTGGCCATCTTCTCGGCCTGGTAGAATTTGGCCTGGTATTCCTTCTCCATGGTCACGTCGCGCTTGAAGATCAGGATGCGCGGCTCGCCCTTGCCCTCGTCCTGGATGGGGGAGGCCACCATCTCGAACTGGCGGTTGCGCCCGCCCACCTTGAAGATGGCCGTCTCGCGGCAGACCTGCCCCGTCTGGAAGGACTTGTGCGCCGGGCACTCCGGGCAGGGCCTGTCCTCGTTGCGGAACAGCTCGTAGCAGGCCAGTCCCACGGGGTCGTCCACGCCCATGACCTCGCGGAAGACGTGGTTCACGGAGACGATGCGCATGTCCGCCGAGAGCACCATCATCATGTCCGTGATGCCGTCCAGGATGGCGCTGATCTCCTGCCGCCGCTGCTCGGACTCCTGGTTGGCGTCCTGGAGTTCGTCGAGCTTCTGGCGAAGCTCCTGGTAGAAGCCCAGCTTGCAGTGCTCGATGCCGATGAGGTCGTCGAGGGAGGGGCGCTCCAACATCACCAGGCCTCCTCGCAGATGCCCAGCAGGGATTCCACGTCCGCCGGGCGGGGGTTGGTGACGTTGCAGGCGTCGCCCACGGCGGCCTTGGCCAGCTTGGGCAGCAGTTCCCTGTCAGGCAGGATGTCGCGCAGTCGCACGGGCACGCCCAGGCCGGAGAAGAACTCCTGCAGCTTCTCGATGCCCGCCTGGGCGTTGTAGGCTGCGGAGCCTTCTGTCCTGCCAAGGATCATGGCGCCGATGGTGCCCATCTTCTCGGTGCAGGCCGGGGAGTTGAAGCGCATCACCGCCGGGAGCAGGATGGGGTGCACCAGCCCGTGCAGCACGTCGAACATGCCGCCAAGGGAGTGGGCCAGCGCGTGCCCCGCGCCAAGCCCAGCGTTGCTGAAGGACATGCCCGCGGCCGTGCTGGCGATGGAGAGCTGCTCCAGGGCGTCGATGGACTTCTCCTGCACCGCCGCCTCCATGTTGTGCATGATGAGGTCGATGGCGCGCAGTGCCTGCAGCTCCGTGAAGGGCGAGGCGATGCGCGACACGTAGGACTCCACGGCGTGGGCCAGGGCGTCCACGGCCGAGGCGATGATGAGCTCCTGGCTCTTGGTGAGCAGGATCATGGGGTCGATGATGGAGATGTTGGGCACCAGCGAGCGGCTGATGATGGACATCTTGAGCTGGCGGGGCACGTCCGTGACGATGCAGAACTGGGAGATGTCGGAGCCGCTGCCCGCGGTGGTGGGCAGGCAGATCATGGGCGGCAGGGGTTTGTCCACCCGGTTGGCGCCCTCGTAATCGGCGATGGAGCCGCCGTTGCCCGCCAGGATGGCGATGCCCTTGGCCGCGTCGATGGGGCTGCCCCCGCCCACGGCGATGATGACGTCGGCCTTGGCCTCGAGGTAGAGGTTCGCTCCGTCGTGGATCTGCTTGTCGCGGGGGTTGGAGTTGACGTCGCCGAAGTAGATCCACTCCAGGCCGTCGTCGTAGAGGATGTCCTTGACCCGGTCCACCCAGCCGCTGGATTCCAGGCCTGGGTCGCTCACCAGCAGCACGCGGTTGGCACCGAGGCCCCTGGCGCAATGCGCCACGTGCACCAGTGCCCCCCTGCCGAAGATGATCTCGGGCACAGCGAACTTCGTCACTTTCATGGTTTCTCCTCACAGGAGCCCGACGCTTGCGTCCCCATGCGACTGGCTGGAGACTTGGCGGCTGATTCCGGGAGGATACACCACAAGTTGCGCAGGGCTCAAGTTCCGTGCGCTCCCCCATCTGATCAGCCAGCCCCCGCGCCGCACGGTTTCCTGATACGTAAGCATGAAGCAGCGCGAGGGAAGCCCCCGGGGGCTGTGCCCCGCACGGCCGGAGAGTGGGGCCGTCGCGGGCCGGGGGCGCGCTGCGCGAAATAAAGGCGCGGGCCGGGCGGGGCAGGATCCGCCGGGCCCGCGCGTGAGCTAGGCGCTAAACGGCAGGCCTACAGGGCAGCCGTGTAGATGGCGACCACGTCCGCGTCCTTGGGGCAGCGGGGGTTGGTCAGGCCGCAGGCGTCCTTCTGGGCGTTGGCGGTCATTGTGGGGATGTCCGCCGCCTTCACGTCCTTGCCGTAGCGCTTGCCGAGCTCCACCAGGCCGGACGGGATGCCCACGTCGGTGGAGAGTTCCTTGATGGCGTCCAGGGCCTTTTCGGCGGCCTTGCGCAGGGGCAAGCCCACGATGTTCTCGCCCATGATCTCGGCCATCTTCGCGAAGCGCTCGACCCTGGCGATCAGGTTGAACCTCTCCACGTGGGGCAGCAGGATGGCGTTGCACTCGCCGTGGGGCAGGTCATAGAAGCCGCCCAGCTGGTGCGCCATGGCGTGCACGTGGCCCAGGCTGGCGTTGTTGAAGGCCATGCCGGCCAGGTACTGCGCGAAACACATGGCCTCGCGGGCTTCCAGGTCCTTGCCGTTGGCCACGGCCTTGCGCAGATACTTGAAGATCAGCTCGATGGCCTTCTCGGCGGCCGAGTCGGTCATGGGGGTGGCGATGGTGGAAACATAGGCTTCCACGGCGTGGGTCAGGGCGTCCATGCCGGTGGCGGCGGTGAGGGACGGGGGCATGCCGACCATGAGCAGCGGGTCGTCGATGGCGATGTTGGGGGTCACGCGCCAGTCAACGATGGCCATCTTCACGTGGCGGGACAGGTCGGTGATGATGCAGAAGCGGGTCATTTCGGAGGCGGTGCCCGCGGTGGTGTTCACGGCCAGGTACGGGGGCATGGGCTTGGTGGACTTGTCCACGCCTTCGAAGTCATGGATCTTGCCGCCGTTGGCGACCACGAGGCCGACGCCCTTGCCGCAGTCGTGGGAGGAGCCGCCGCCCAGGGTGATGAGGCTGTCGCACTTGTTCTTCTTGTACACCTCGACGCCGACGTGGACGTTCTCGTCCGTGGGGTTGGGGATGGTGTCGGAGTAGACGACGTAAGACATCTTGGCGGCGTCGAGCAGATCGGTGATCTGTTTGCAAATGCCGGCGTTGACGATGCCCTTGTCGGTCACGATAAGGGGCTTGCTGCCACCCAGGGCCTTGATTTTCTCGGGGATGGCCTTGGAGGCGCCGATGCCGATCAGGGTGACGCTGGGGATGAAGAATCCGTAGACCTGCTCGTTAACTGCCATGTCGCTATCTCCTTGGGTTTGAAGTTGCTATGCCGTTCACTCTCAGGTGCCCCTCTTAAGGCAACTTCCGGGCCAAAGTTATTTTATAAATATATACGGCATGTTAAGATAGTTCTTTTAATCACATGGCTGTGTTCGTCCCTGAATTGTCCGCTTCGGGGAGGCGGCCCCCTCGCGGCGCATCCTCACACACCGGGCTCATGCTGCACTTATTCTTTTATTTCAGCTAGATGACAGCTCATGTATCCAAATGGCCACCGGAATTCCTGTAACCGTGTCATTTTGACACACCACCTGAAGAAACTCAGGGTGAAGTGAAACTCGGGTGGTATTCGAAGCGACAGGACTGTAAATTGATCGTAACACTTCAAGCCTAAGCACGTTCCGGATATCCCATCAGGCAGGACACACGCATGAGCAAACGCCATACCGGGCCCCGCGCCACCGAAGCCCAGGCAGCCAAGCCGGGCTCGGTGCACGACCATATCAAGCCCCAAGACATACAGCTCGCCCCCGAGGACGAATTCACCCAGAGCCTGGAGCACTTCGCCCAGAAGGCCCACGTGTTCGCGGCCCTGGCGGCCCAGCGCAAGCTCAAGCCCTGGGACGCCTACGAGCACCTGCGCACCCTGTGGGGCCAGCTCTCCTCCGTTGGCGACGCGCTGCAGCAGCCCGCCGAAGAGGTCAAACCGGCCTTCCCGGGCCTGACCTCCGGCGAGGCCCGCAAGCGCCTCAGGCAATACGGCCCCAACCAGGCCGTGCTGGAGAAGCGCGTGACGTTCGGCGAGCGGCTGTGGGCGGCGGTGAAGAACCCCCTGGTGGTGCTGCTGCTGGTGCTGGGGGCCATCGCCTACGCCACGGACGACGTCCGCTCCGCCGTGGTCATCGTGGGCATGGCGGTGATGGGCGTGGCGCTGAAGGTCATCCAGGAGTCCAAGGCCGACACCGCCGCCGAGCAGCTCAAGCGCATGGTGCACACCACGGCCACGGTGATGCGCGACGGAGGCCGCCGGGAGATACCCATGCGCGACGTGGTGCCCGGCGACGTGGTCTTCCTGGCCGCGGGCGACATGATCCCGGCGGACGTCCAACTGCTCA
This sequence comes from Fundidesulfovibrio agrisoli, assembly GCF_022808715.1. Lineage (GTDB taxonomy): Bacteria > Desulfobacterota > Desulfovibrionia > Desulfovibrionales > Desulfovibrionaceae > Fundidesulfovibrio > Fundidesulfovibrio agrisoli. Next base: position 19,492 of record NZ_JAKZKX010000028.1, on the reverse strand, counting down.
AGGCCAAGGACCTGCACGTCAACCAGTCCATGCTCACGGGCGAGGCCCTTCCCCTGGAGAAGAGCGTGAACACCCGCCCGGCCGACGCCGCGCCGGACAAGCCCAGCCTGGACGACCCCTCCATGTGCTTCATGGGCACCAACGTGGTCTCTGGCTCGGCCGCCGCCGTGGTGGTCAGCACGGGGGCGCGCACCTATTTCGGGGGCATCGCGGCCAAGCTCTCACAGAAGCGCACCGAGACCGACTTCGATCGGGGCATCAAGAGCTTCACCATGCTCATGCTGCGCTTCATGATGTTCATGGTGCCCTTCGTCTTCTTCGCCAACGGCTTCTTCAAGGGCAACTGGGCCGAGGCCTTCACCTTCGCCCTGGCCGTGGCCGTGGGCCTCACGCCCGAGATGCTGCCCATGGTGGTCACGGTGTGCCTCTCCAAGGGGGCGCTGGTGATGTCCAGGCACAAGGTCATCGTCAAGCGGCTGGACTCAATCCAGAACTTCGGGGCAATCGACGTGCTCTGCACCGACAAGACCGGCACCCTCACCCAGGACAAGATCATCCTGGAGAAATACCTGGACGTGCACGGCGAGGAGGACGACTCCGTGCTGGAGATGGCCTACGTCAACAGCAAGCTCCAGACCGGGCTGCGCAACGCCCTGGACCTGGCCGTGATCGAAAGCGGGGACAAGCTGGGCGGCGCCATCAGCCCGGAACGCTTCGAGATGATCGACGAGGTGCCCTTCGACTTCAAGCGCCGCAGGATGAGCGTTGTGGTGCGCGAAAAGGACTCCTCCAAGGCACTGCTGGTCTGCAAGGGCGCGGCCGAGGAGGTCTTCGGCTGTTCGGACAGCTGCATGGAGAACGGCCGGATCGTGCCCATCAACGACTCCTTCCGCGAGACCATGGAGCGCGTGGTGCGCGAACTCAACGAGGACGGCTTCCGCGTGGTGGCCCTGGCCTGGAAGGAGGTGGACCCCGAGCGGCGCGACTACGGCGTGAAGGACGAGAGCGGCATGGTGCTGCGCGGCTACCTGGCCTTCCTGGACCCGCCCAAGGAGTCCGCCGCCCACGCCCTGAAGACCATGGTGGCCCACGGCATCACCCCCAAGATCCTCACCGGGGACAACGCCGTCATCACCCGCAAGATCTGCCACGAGGTGCACCTCGATTACGGCGACCGCATCGTCACCGGCGACGAGATCGCCCGGTTGGGCCCCGAGGCCCTGGCCGAGACCGTGGAGACGCACCACGTGTTCGCCAAACTCGACCCCATGCAGAAGGAGCTCATCGTTCACACCCTGCGCGCCAGCGGCCACGTGGTGGGCTTCATGGGCGACGGCATCAACGACGCCCCGGCCCTCAAGGCGGCGGACGTGGGCATCTCGGTGGATTCCGCCGTGGACGTGGCCAAGGAGTCGGCGGACATCATCCTGCTGGAGAAGAGCCTGAACGTGCTGGAAAACGGCGTGATGGAAGGCCGCAAGGTGTTCAGCAACATCACCAAATACATCCGCATGGGGGCCAGCTCCAACTTCGGAAACATGTTCAGCGTGCTTGGCGCGAGCATTTTCCTGCCCTTCCTGCCCATGCTGCCCATACAGATACTCATCAACAACCTGATGTACGACTTCTCCCAGGCCGCCATCCCCACCGACAACGTGGATGCCGACTTCCTGGGCAAGCCCCGGCGCTGGCGCATCGACGACATCAAACGCTACATCCTGTTCCTGGGGCCGGTCAGCTCCCTGTTCGACTACATGACCTTCTTCATCATGCTGCACGTGTTCCACGCCTGGGACAACCCGGCTCTGTTCCAGACCGGCTGGTTCATCGAGTCCCTGCTGTCGCAGACGCTCATCGTGCACGTGATCCGCACGGACAAGATACCCTTCATCCAGAGCCGCTCCAGCATCTACCTGGCGCTCACCACGCTGGCCATCTGCCTCGTGGGGGTCTGGCTGCCCTTCTCGCCCCTGGCCGCCTCCTTCGGGCTGGTGACGCCGCCGAGCCAGTACTGGCTGCTGCTCGGGCTGACCATCTTCTGCTACATGTGCCTGGCGCAGATCGTGAAAACGTGGGTTGTGCGCCGCTGGATGCCGGGTCAGGGCCAGGCATGACGAAGGCGCCGCATGCTGAGCCCAGGATAAGGAGAGTAAAAGAAGTGGACGCAAGCTCACGAGCGTCAGCACCGTGGCCGGAAGGCACAACACGGGCATGACGCCGGAAGCGAGGAAAGCAATACGGGCGCGGAGGTGAACTCCGCGCCCGGTTGTTTTCTGATTCCGGTTTTGAGGCGGCCGCTGGCGTTTAACGCTGCTTGCGCAGGTACTCGCGGTATCCCGCGTAGAAGGCCGTCGAGAGCGGGTCGTCCGAGGGCAGGCCGTATTCGGGCAGGGAGAAGGCCACGATGCCCGCGCTGGCGTAGCGCCCGGCCAGGGCCAGCTGCTTCTCCACGCGGGCGATGTTCGCGGGTTCGGCCTTGAAGGGCTGATTGTCCACAGGCTCGCCGTGGGTCTGGGTGAAAATCTCCACCACGGGCCGCAGCACGCCCCCCGCCTCCTTGGCGGCCGAAGCGGCGGAGGCCATGTAGGCGGGCAGGTCCTCCAGGCTGAGCTTGCGCACGCCCACGCCGTCCTGCAGGTAGAACTGCTCGATGCCCGTGCCAGCCATCATGTCGCGCAGGAACTCGCGGAAGGCGTCGGGCGGGATGAAGCCGTTGAGGAAACCGGATACGCCGGCCTCGCGCCCCGGGTCGATCTCCTTGAGACCGGCGCGCAGGCTGCGCAGATGCTCGATGACCATGGCCCGGCGCGGCCCGTTCCAGTTCATGTCGTCGAGTTCCTGGGGCAGGTACCAGCCCGTGACGCAGCTGTAGGACTTGAACCGCGCGTTGAGCTCCCTGGCCACGCGCAGGCAGTCCTGCTCCAGGCGCTTGAGGTAGACCTCCACCACCTGGGCTGGCCTGTCGACCTTCTTCCACCAGGCGGAGTCGTGAGCCAGGCCCAGCTTGACGGTCATGCCCCGCTCCTGCGCCAGGGGCAGGATTTTGTCCAACAGGGGCACCGCGCGAGGGGACTTCTTGGTTGGTTCGCCGTACAGCGGAATGCCGTCGAAGGAGCTCCACTGGATCACCAGCTCTTTGACTCCCACGGCGGCAAGGTCGTCCAGCATGGCGCCCCAGCGCTCGACCGGCCACTTGTCCTGGTCGCACAGGGGCTGGAAGAAGGTGGCCCCGAAGCGGGGCGCGGCCGCGTCCGCCGGAGACTGGAGCGGCTTCTGAGCCAGGACCGGCACTGCGGTCGACAGCAAAACAAGGAGGGGCAACACCCAGCGCACGGCCATAGAAAACATTCCCCGGATCAATAGTGCACGATTGTTGTCAGGTAGACGCCGTTCACATCCTGGTCGGTCTTTCTGTTGTAGAGCCGCCCGGCCTTGTACTGGGCCAGGAACTCCACGTAGGAGCGGGGCGTGGTGTATTTGGTCTCGTTGAACAGATACTTGAAGGAGAGGCCCAGGCCCAGCTCCCAGATCGACAGGTTGTTGTCGTCCGGCGTCCACACCCTGGCGTCGGCCACGGCGTGGGGGGTGAGCATGGCCCTGCTGCCGAGCTTGAAGGTCCAGCCCTGGCGCGCCTCGCCGTTGAAGAAGAACCGGCTGGGCTTGTCCAGGTAGCGGTCCGCCTCCAGGTACAGGTAGGAGTAGTTCCAGTTGTTGCGCTCGGGGTCCAGGTCGTAGCCGTCGGTCCAAGAGCCCATGGCGCGCAGCAGCCAGTTGTCTTCGGCCAGCTTGCCGATCTTGATGAGGCGCTCGCCGCCGAAGAAGATGTTCTGTGACTTGAAGGGTTTGTAGCGCACACCCACGGCGCCCTGCGCCGAATCGGGGTCGAACTGCAGGCTGTCGCGGTTCAGCACCCAGTTGATGCGCCCCACCAGCTCGAAGATGCGGTCGTCGCGGAAGCCGATGACCGGCGGACGCCAGGCCGCTTCCACGCCGCTGTTGCCGGGCTGGTACACGCCGCCCTGCCCGCCGGGCACCGCCGCCTGCCCGCCCTGGCTGGAATAGTAGCCCAGGTAGCCGGTGGCGGTGAAGCTGGTGTCCAGCTTGGAGACCTCCTTGCGCAGGCGGTGGATGGTCTCGCGGGTGGCCTTGGCCTCTTCCTCGGTGGCGCCCGGGTACAGGGGTTGGTTGTCGATGGCGGACTTGAACCGCTCCATGGCCGTGTCGTTCTTGCACAGGGCCATGTAGGCGTACCCGGCGTCCTCCCAGAGCCTCAGGCGTTCGGGCTCCAGGGCCAGGGCCTTGTCCCAGGCGGCCACGGCGTCCTTGCGGTTGCCCAGGCTCAACATGCAGTAGCCCATGTCGGCCAGGTCCTGGGGGTCTTCGCGGATGGCCAGGGCCTTCTGGTACTGCTCCACGGCCAGGTCGTTGCGCCCAAGCCCCTGATAGACCTTGGCCAACTGGGAATAGCTCTCCGCAGTGGGCTGGATCTCGATGGCGGCCTGCAGCGCTGTCTCGGCGCGTTCGGGCTGCTTGAGGTCCATGAGCGTCTTGGAGAGCTCGTCCAGCAGCATGAGCTGGTCGTCCTTGTCCAGGGCCTTGGCGGGCTGCTGCGCCAGGGCGGCAGACGGGGCCAGCCAGCACAGGGCCAGCGCGGCCAGCAGGATGGCCCTGCACGCCCTGAAAGCCTCGGGGGCGAGACGGGGGAACATCTGATGGATCATTTTCCGAGCCTCACAACAAGCCCGTCCGGCGTGCCCTCGACAACGGGCGGGACTGGCTTTTCGGCAAGTGTGACGACCAGGCGGAGCTTGTTCGGCTGCTGCCCTATGTGGACGCGGCGCACGTTTCCGCCGTTGCCGGGAATGTCTTCAAGCCCCTGGTTGCTCCAACTGCCCGGCAGATCGACCACCAGGCGGGCGGGGCTTTCGTAAATCTTGCTGGACGCCTTGACCTGCGCGTCCACGCCTTTGAGCAGGAGCACCGTGCCGCTGCCGCTTTCCTTGATTTCAACGCCCCGGAGCACCTTTGAGCTTTCGGCCTTGTCCACAGGCTTGACGCCCCCGCTGGCGCCGGAGGTCTGGGTGGGAGCCTGGGACAGCGGGATGGGCTGCCTGTCGGGCGAGGCAGGCGAGGGAGCCGCCCCCGCCTTGCCGGCAGCGGGCGCCTTCCCGGATGCGGGAGCGGGTTCGGCCTGAACAGGCTTGGCCGCCGGATCGCGCAGAGGCGGCTGCGAAGCGAGCTTGGCTTCGCTCTTGCCGGCGGACCGCTTGGGAGGTGGCGGCGGAAGCTCGGTGCGGCGCGCGTTCAGGTCCAGCCCGGGCATGTCCTTGGCCTGGACGGTCTCAAGCAGCTTCAGCGCCTCCTCCGGGTGGCCCAGCAGCCTCTCCATGCGGGCCAGCCTGATGGCCGCGCCGGGATCGTACTGAACGGCCAGGCTCCGGCGGTAGGCGTCGGCGGCGTTCTGGTTCTCCTGAATCAGGGCGTAGAGGTTGCCCAGGGCGTAATAGAAATCCTTGCGGTCGGCCTGGGAGAGCCCGGCCTTGGCGGGGTCGACCTCGAGCATGGCCTGGATGGCCAGGCCCGGCTTGTTCAGGGCCTCGTAGCAGCGGGCGATGGCCAATTGCAGCCCAGGGGAGGTTTTGATCTTCAGCGCCGTCTTCAGGTTGGCCAGGGCCTGATCGAAGCGTTTGGTCTCGTAGAGGGCCAGGCCAAGGGAATAATGGGCGCGCCAGGGGTCCACGCCTTCTTTCAGGGCCTGGTCCAGCAGTTCCACGGCCTTGTCGGAGTGGCCGAGCTTCTGCTCCGCGGCGGCCATTCCCGTCAGAGTGTCGCCGCGCTGGGCCTTGGTCAGGGCATTGGTCTCCAGCGCCTCGCGGGAGTAGCGGACCACGAGGTTCATGTCGCCCTGGCGCAGGGCCACCGCGGCGGCCTGCGAGAGCGCCTCTGCCCGCAGGGCCGGAGTCAGCCCGGGCATGCGCAACAGGCGGGAGAGGACGGCCCCGGCCTGGGTGGTCTGCCCGGCGGCCAGATGCTGCCCCGCCGCCTTGGAGAGAAGCGCCGGGTTTGAACCGGGCACGGCGTCGAAGGACTGGGTGAAAAGTTCGGCGGATTGCTCATGGCGCCCGGCCATGGCTTCCAGGTTCGCCATGCGCTCCAGCAGGTCGGCCTCCTCCCGGGTGTTCTTGCGCACCTGGGGCAAGGTCTGGCGCAGCAGGTCGGCGGCTCGTGCGCTCTGCCCGGAAAGGGCCAGGAGCACCGCCAGGGAGGAGGTGTTGCTGGGGTCCGGCTTGGCCTTGTAGGCGGCCTCGGCGTAGCCGACCGCGCCCTGGATGTCGCCCATGCGCTGGCTCACGGCCGCCAGTCGGGAAAGCAGGGCCGGGTCGCCCGGACGTTTGGCCAGGGCGGCCTTCCAGGCATCGAGGGCCTCTTTGTCCTTCCCGGCCTGGAAATACAGGACGCCCAGTTCGTCCTCCGCGGCGGTGCGGTCGCCGCCCGCAAGCCCCTTGTCCAGGGCCTGGCGCACCAGATCGGCGGCCTGTTGCGGTTGGCCCGTCTTGCTCTTGAGCCCGGCCAGACGCAGGATGTGCGTTGCGGTGGGCGAAGCATCCACGACCTTTTGAAGGGCCTGGAGGGCCTCGTCGAAACGGCCCAGGCGCTCCAGGCTGGTGGCCAGCATTTCAAAAGCGGTCTCGCCTTCGCCGTCCTGCGCGGCGGACTTGAAGGCTTCGGCGGCCTCGGCATCCTTTCCGGCCAGGGCCAGGGCGTTGCCCAGGCGGACTTCCAGGCGGGCGCGGGTGGCGCGGTCCTTGGCGCCGCCGGCCAGATTGCGGAAGACCTCCGCCGCCTCCTGCGGCTTGCCGGCCATCAGCAGGGCGTTGGCGAAGAGCTCCTTGGCCTCGGGCGTGGCCTCGGCGGCTTCGGCCCGGCGGGCGTACTCCAGGGCGCGTTCCGGCTCATTGCGCCTGACGGCGTTCTCGGCCAGGGAGCGCAGGACGTACGAGTTCTCGGGGGCTTCCTTGAGGGCGGCCTCCAGGAGCTTGTCCGCCCCGTTCAGGTCACCCAGGTCCATCAGGCCCTGTGCCCAGGCCAGTTGCAGGTCCAGGCGCTCCTTGGGGGACTTGGCCTCGGCGTAGGTGCTCTCCAAAAGCCTGACCGCCTCGGGAACCCGCTTGAGCTTGAGCAGGGCCTGGGCGCGCAAGGCCGGAACCGCCACACCCTCGGGCTGCCCGGGGTATTTGTCCAGCAGTTGGAGCACCTGGGAATACCGGCCTTGGCGCTGGCATATGGAGGCCAGGCCGAGCAGGGCCTGGCGCATGGTGTCCGTGTCGGAATTGGGGTTTTCGATGAGCTTGGTGTAGTCCGCCGCGGCCGCGTCGTCGCGGCCCATGCGTGCCAGCAGGTTGCCGCGCACCAGGCGCAGGCGGATATCCGCCTCGTTGGTTTCCAGCACGGTCCCGGCCTGGCGCACGGCGTCGTCCAGACGGCCTTCGTCGGAGAGCACGATGACAAGCATCTCCTGGGCGTGGATGTCGCCCGGCACCATCTGGAGGTAGATCTGCAGTTCCTTGACGGCCTCGGCCCGCTGCCCATCGGACAGCAGGCGGTAGGCCCTGTCCAGGTGCGGGAAGGACTTCAGGCGCAGAAGCTCGCGCTCGAACCAGTTGCCCTGGAGCGAGTCCACGTCGGTGGCGGTGGGTATCTTCCCGGAGCACCAGGCGCAGGCGGCGGTCAGATGCGCCAGCAGAAGCGCGCCCGGCAACGCGGCGGCGACAGCCTTGAAGGCGCGGAGGATGGCGGTGTCGGAGAGAAGCATCCGTTAGCCTTCTTTATCTAGTGCCGGGCCGCTTTGCCTTCGGCGATTGTTTCGTTGATGGCCAGAATGTCCACGCCCATGTCCGCCAGGATGTCCCCAAGGAAACGGGTCTTGCCGGACTGTATCTTCAGCGCGGTATCCAGTTGCGTCTTTGTGATGTAGTTCTTGTCCACGAGGTAATCGCCGAAGCGCCCCCCTTTGGCCGCGCTCTGGAAAAATTCCGTCGTGGCCTGTTGGAGCTGCGTGTACTGCAACATTCCTTCCATGACAAGTATGTCCCCCAGGCGGGAATAGCTGCTCCGCTGCGTTTGCAGCGCCTGCTCGAGTTGATCCGCGGTGCACAGGTGCTTCTCGACCAGCCTCTCGCCCAGCGGACGGATTCCGTCCGATCCGGCTTCCTGCAGTCTTTCGTACCCGCGCCGCAACGCGAAGGACATATTGCTCTTGGAAGTCAGCACCATTTCCAGCGGCCGGCCCAGGGCTTCTTCAAGCTTGCGCAATTCAGCATTGTCCAGCGGGCTCAGCACGGCGATCAACAATGTCCCCGACTCCTTGAGGGCGATGGGGAAGATGCCGTTGGCCAGGGCTATGTCCTGCGGTATGAGCGCGAGCACTTCCAGCGGAGTGGCGTATGGGTCGATCTCCGATGTGCTCAGCCGGAACTGCGTGCCGAGGGTCTGCACCAGATCGTTTTCCTTCACCATGCCCATGGCGATGAGCACGTCGCCCAGGGGCTGGCCGGTGCTCTTCTGCTTGGCCAGGGCCTCGTCCAACTGCTTGACGGTGAGGAAGCGCTTGTCCAGCAGCAGGTCGCCCAGGCGGCGCCTGTAGGAGCGCATTTCCTCTTCAGTGGGGTAGACGTGCGCGGTCTTGTCCCAGGCGATGATCTTGCCCGTGAGCAGGTAGCGCGCATACAGGCGCAGGGCGCGCCAAGTGGCGCAGAAGTTGATCAGGTTGCCCCAGAACAGCCTGGGTACGGAGAGCAACCCGTGCATCACGCCGTAAACGCGCCATGTGTAGATGCCGCGCCAGAGCATGCGCCAGAAGAAGAAGAACAGGTTGATGAGCAGCAGCACCCACAGCGTGGTGCCCTCCTCCACCAGGGAGGGGTAGCGGTAGCCCTGCGGATGGAGGATCTGGTAGAGCCACAGGGCCGTGATGATGGGCACCAGCAGGTTGCCCAGCATGTTCACCTGGTTGGTTATCAACGACTTGCGGTCCCGCGCGAGCATGTAGCGGTTCCAGAAGCCGCCCTGCCAGCCGATGCTGGCCCAGCCCTGCAGCGCGATGCCCACAACCCAGCGGGATTTCTGGCGGATGGCTGTCTTGAGGGTGCCGGGGAAAAACTCCTGGATGACCACGTACTCCCTGACGTTGGCCTCGCGCGAACCGCCGAAGAGCTTGTTCTTCTTGGTCTTGCGCAGGATGGCGTGACGCACGAAGATCTGCTTGAAGCCCAGTTTGCCCAGGCGCATGCCGAAGTCGTAGTCTTCGGTGAGGGAGCTGATGTTGAAGAGCTGGTTGTTGGTCTGGGCGGCGAGCCCCTCCAGGGCCCGGCGGCTGTAGCCGCTGCCAACGCCGGCGGAGGGCACGCTGTGGCTGAGCACCTCGCGCACGGTCATGTCCTTGGCGTGGTTCTCGGCGAATTCGTCCATGTAGTGGCCTCGGGTGAGGTTCCACCAGGTCGCCGGCAGGGGGAACACGGGCAGCTGCACCATGTCCTTGGAGGGGATGAGGTAGTTGAACAGCTTGAGGTACAGCGGGTGGACGATGTCCTCCGAGTCGTTCATCACGAAGATTTCGAACCTGAGGTTGTTGTCCTTCTCGAAGACCTTGATGCCCTCGTAGACCCAGTTGAGGCAGTCGGCCTTGTTGGTGGGGCCGTCCTTGGGGCAGACGATGCGCTGGACGTTGCCGAAGCTCTCGCGGGCGATCTCCACCTCGCGCTGGGTGGCGGCGTCGTTGGGATAGGTGCCGACGAAGATGTAGTAGTTGGAATAGTTGAGCGTCTGGATGGTGTTGGTGAGCATCCTGCGGATGACGGCTGATTCGTCCCAGCAGGGCACCATGATGGCCACGAGTTTCTCGGGGACGGCCATCAGCTTGGCCTCGGTGAGGGGCTCGTACTTCGGCAGCACGAACAGCCGCCGGTACACCCTGCGCACCAGGTAGACCAGGTCGAAGAAGAACTCATCCATGCCGCTGAAGAAGAAGACCACGCTCAGGATGATGAGCAGGATCTTCAGCCCCAGCAGGACGTACGGGAGGTAGAGGTCTATTTCGTTCATTGCGAGGTCCCGCCGACAGGTGTGGGATTGAATTCGCGCCCCGGCGGCAGCAGCTGCTGCTCGCCCGCCGCCCAGCGCGATATGGCTTCGACGATGCGTTCGGAGGCTTCCCCGTCGCCGTAGGGGTTGCCCAGCCCGGTCATGGCGGCGCGCGCCGCGGGATCGGACAGCAGGCGCGTGGCGTGGGCCACGATGTTCTCCCTGTCGGCGCCGACAAGGATCGCCTGCCCCCGCCGGCTGGCCTCGGGCCGCTCGGTGACCTTGCGCAGCACCAGCACCGGAGTGTCGAAGGTGGGGGCTTCCTCCTGGATGCCGCCCGAATCGGTGAGGATCAGGTAGGCCTGGCGCATGAGCTGCACGATCACCTGATAATCCAGAGGCTCGAGCAGGTACACGCCGTTACACTCGCAGAGCACACCCCGCGCGACCTGACGCACGTTGGGGTTGAGGTGCAGCGGGTAGACGATGACCACGTCCGGGAAGGCCTTGGCGATGTCCTGCAAGGCCAGGCAGATCTGCTCGAGGCCGCCGTCGAAGGATTCGCGGCGGTGCGAGGTGACCAGGATGAGCCGCTTCCCCTCCAGGGGGATGGATTCCAGCGGCGTGCCCGCCGGGTCGAAAGGTTTGGCCGTCAGGTCGAGCAGCGCGTCCACGACGGTGTTGCCCGTGACCACGATCTTCCCGGCGGGGTAGTCTTCGCGCAGCAATTCGGCCCTGGAGCCCGGGGTGGGCGCGAAATGCAGCTCCGCCATGACGCTGGTGAGCTTGCGGTTGACCTCTTCGGGGAAGGGATTGTGGATGTCGTGGCTGCGCAGCCCGGCCTCCACGTGCCCCACGGGAATCTTCAGGTAAAAGGCGGCCAGGGAGGAGCTGAGCACCGTTGTGGTGTCGCCCTGCACCAGGAGCATGTCCGGCTTGAGCTCGGCCAGCAGGTTGTACATGGCCGTAAGGGCGCTGGCGGTGAGCTCCGGCAGGGTCTGGTTGTCGCGCATGAGCCTCAGGTCGGACTCCACGGCAAGCTCGAAGGGGGCCAGGGCCTGGTCGAGCATCTGGCGATGCTGTCCGGTCGAAATGACGTAGGTTTCGAACGTCTCCGGCCTGGCGCGCAGCGCCTTGACCACTGGCGCGAGCTTGATGACTTCCGGGCGGGTGCCTAGCGCAACAGCAATACGCAATTTCCGCATATCAGTTCAACTGCCTTTCAGTTACTGCGAACGACGAGCTCTGAAAGCCCCCGGGCTGGATAGGATTGCCGGATTGGACTTATGTAGCAACCTCAATCACACAATGGCGGCGGAGTAAAGGGTCGCCAACAAACTTTGTTGCCCAGTCCGGAAGTATTTGCTCCAAACTTTGTAGCTCCCCCCGGCCCTGCCTCCATCCCTTGTACCGGCCTCCAGAAAAGTCGTCACCAGACGAACGCGTCGCCTGGCCTGCAAACCATCAATCATTCGTATGCCAATACATAGACTTCATCGTTATATTCTATCCGCAACCGCTCCGAGGCCTCCCTTCCGCTATGGGAGTCAGGGCAAAAGAAGCCCGTACGGCACCGCGACATTGAAGCGCTGTTTCGATCCAGCCGTTGTCGGAGTGTATCCGAGCGCGGTGATGCCTTCGACTATCTGTTGCAGGTAAGAAACATCGATGTACCAATGGAAGTAGAAGCCCGCCCACCCGTCGCGGACTACGGTGTTCGCGGCGGCTTTGGCGATGACGTCCGCGGGGAGCAAGGCCGGGGTCCCCGTGGGATTGACGTATTCGCATGTCTCGGGGATGCGGGTGATGCCGTATACGTCCTTGAGCACGTAGGGAGCGATCTGCTCCTCGAAGTGCATCGTCCCGCTGGAGTCGGTGACGAAGTAGACCCCCCTGTCCAGGGAATAAGGATAGACCCTGGCGAATGCGGCATAGTCCTGCGGGGAGGCCAGGTAATGCGGCGTGAGCCAGCCCACGGGCCAGATGTTGAGATTGTGGAGGATTGTCTGCCCGGTGAGCACGCGGCCCAGCGCCCAGGCGTAGGAATCCTCCGGGGTTGGCCCCTGGTAGACTTTGTTGCCGTTGGCGTCCTTGGTGACGATGAAGAACTCCCAGTCCTCGGCGGTGACGCCTGAGAAGGGGTTGGCCTGGGCCTGGTATTGATGGGTGTATCCGTGCTGGATCGCCCTGCCGCCCTTGGAGAGCATGTAGCGCAGCGCGCTGAGCGCCTGGGGCTTGTCTTTCCATTTCACCGTCAAGGGCACACCGGAATTGTAGGCTCCGAGCGGGTCGCGGTATTCGGGGATCACGCTGATCATGAACGGGAAGTTCTTTGACGAGAGATAATCCGCGATGGCCCGCATATTGACCGGGTCGGACATGGGGGACACGTCCTCGATGCGGACGATCGTCTTCGGGGTCTGGGCCTGCTGAACTCCGAGAATGTCGAAGAGCACGTCCGCGAAGGCGAGGTACCTGTCGGTGGCGGTGACGAAGGTGAAGGGGTTGTCCGCCACGAAGAACAGGTTCTGCGAGTGCAGGATGTACGGGGCTGTCTTGCTCCCGGCATTGTTGGAGGCCGTCGCCAGCGTGCTCACGGCCGCCCCGGCGGACGAACTGGCGATGGCCACCTTGGAGAGGGTCGTTCCCGCTCCCACGCGGGTCAGTGACGTGTTCTTGTAGGTCACATTGGTGTACTTGACGGTGTCCTCTGATACGAACGTCAGCCCGTAGCGGTTGGTGAAGTCAGTACCGTGGGTGCCCCAGGCCATCTGTTGCAAGTTGTAGCCCAGCCAGGCCACCGTCCTGTCGGTCACCAACATGTCGGCGAGAAAGGCGTCGGGGATGGGGTTATCGAAGATGATGCCCATGTAGAAAGTGACATCGTAGTTGTTGACTTCCCCGGAGACGTAATCCTCCACTGGCTTGGAAGTCACCTGCGCCTCGAAGTGGGAGAGCAGGTTGCGCAGCAATTGGATGTAGAGCGGCCCGCGCCAGTTCTCCGTTCCGGTGTTGTCGTAAAGCACGAGCACGGAGCTCCCCGTGCCAGCGGCGGCAATGGAGGGGCCTAACGAGGCGAGGAAATGGACCACAACAAGAATGGCCAGCGCCCGGCGCAAGAAGCGCAAAGCGTACGGCAAAGCAGTCACGGCGTATTCCCTACTGCGGATCGACAGCTTTGTACTACGCATACCCCACCCTTCAAGCATTTCCACATCCAAAAACGCGGACAAAAACGAAGTGCGACTAACCAACTGGTCAAGCTGATTCTCTATCTCCTATTTCGACTCAAGTCCAGTCGCGCTGAAAACATAAGCACGTCTCGAAGCCGCGCCAGATCTAGCCTGGACCGCAACCTGCATACCGGCTTGCCGGTTCCGCCGTTCTCCCTTTCCCGTTATCGATATAGTCCCCAACCCGGTTCAGCTTGACAACAATTTCACATAGTCATAAAAAATAAGCATCAAAAGCGTTTAGCCTACCAAGGAGGTAGCAATGCAAGTCAAAGACGCGATGTCGACCCGGATCATGTTCGTGAAGAAGGACGCCACCGTTGCCCAGGCCATGCGACTCATGGCCGAGAACAACATGCGCCGCCTGATGATCGACAAGGACGACACCGGTGGGGCCTACGCCGCGATCACCGTGCGGGACATGATCTCCAAAGTCATCGCCCCCGGGAAGGACCCGGCCTCCATCAAGGTGAAAGACATCATGAACGCCTCTCTGATTTCGGTTGCCTCCGCCGACGCGCTCGCCGCCGCGGCCAAGATCATGGATGAGAAGAACGTGGCCGGACTCCCCGTCATCGACGGCGGCAAGCTGGTTGGCGTCATCACCATGTGGGACATTCTGATCGCCCTGGGAGTGCACTGCAAGGCGTCCTGACGCTTGGCGCGTTCTTGATTTCCGGCCGGACGAGGGCACGGCGCACGGCTGTGCGGCCGCGCGGGCCGGGACAAGATGGACACGGGCACGATGGTCAAGGCTACGGGCGGGGTGGCCTTGCACCGCAAGAAGGGGGACGTTTCCCCCACGGCAACAAGGCCGCACGCGCACAGGCGCGCGCAGGCCGGCACGGGAGAGAGTATGTCACCAAAACGGACCTACAAGAACGACGCCCTGGTCAAGCCGCTGGAGACTTTTTCCGCCAGGGCAGTCTACGGCAGCACGTTCTGCAAGAGGCAGATAGCCGTCCAGATTCTCGTGGACGACGGGATCGTCAAGGACATCGGCGGCAGCGTCGAATGCTCCTACAGCCGCCAGTGCCTGGGTACCCTGATATCCCTGGTGAAAGGGATGGATGTCGACTCTGCCTGGTCGTTCTCAGGCGATGACCTGAAGCAGAACCTCGAAATGGTCGACCCCAAGTCCGACTGCGACACCTATGTGGTCGCCGCGCTGCGCCTGGCGCTGCGCAATTGGGAGAAAGGGGTCTAAGCCGGACGACTCACGCCAGGATCCCCGCCGCGCAAGCCCTCCCGCAGGGCGCGGCAGGCGGAGCCGGGCCCGGCCAGCTCAGGTCAGCAGTCGTCCCGCCAGTCCATCAGCCGGTTCGGCAAGCCGAGCACATCCAGGGCCGGGGCAGAAAGCCCCGGCTCTTTCGCTGTGTCCCAGGGCTCTTGCCCGTGGCGGGCACGTTTTCCTCCCGCTTCGGGGCCTTCTTGCCTTGTTCCTTCATTTCAGGGTACTGTCGGGCCATGTTCAGCCGGACATCCATTTGGAAGGAATCCTTCTCCAGGCCCGTCTCCAGGCCCGTAATCCTGGCCCTGGCGCTCTTGGCCCTTTGCGCCCTGGCGGGCTGTTCCAGGCTCTCCGCTGCGCACCTGCAGTCCAAGCCTCTTGCAAGCGGCGCGACTGAAAAGCTGGCCGCCAAGTTCCTGCGCTTTGAATACACCGCGACACGCTCCGGGGCGCAGTACGAGGTGCTCGGGACGGCCCAGCCCATCCGGGAGAGCCTGCCGGCCTGGGCGGACTCCGTGGACGCCCTGAACGTCACGGCCTACCTCTGCGACGAGCACGGCCGGGTGCTCTCCAAGGCCTCCACCGCATTTGCGCCCCAGCCCATCCCGCAGGGCGGCTTCCCCTTCAAGCTGCTGCTGCCCAGCGTGGAGACGCCCAGCGGCGCGGCCTACGTCTCCTTCGGGTACAGGGCCACATTCGTCCCCTCCCGGACTCCGGCTGGGAGCCCCAACCCGGGGGCGGGCCTGAGCGGGCAGTACGTGTTCTTCGCCAGCGAGCAGGCGGCCCTGACCAACTAGCCCGCCCCACGCTCCCCATGCGGCGGTTCACCCAGGACGCCCCTCCCGAGGCGCTCCTGCCTGTGCGCTCCTGCCGCCCATTCCCCCCTTGAAACAGCGGCGTCACATCCCCGGCCCGATGACGTCACGCAAATATCCGCCCGCCGTAACAACGCCCCCCGCCCCGCGTGCTAAAGCGCCCGGAACACACGGTCCGGCACGAGCCGGGCCCGAGCCGGACCGGAATCGGGCCGAAAGACAGGGAGGCGGCGTGAAAACGCTCATAAAAGACATCTTCCCAGGGAAACAGGGATGAACGGCGGCATGCCCGCCCTCCCCGCCGCCTTCGCGGCTCCCCGCACCGTCCGCCTCCACCGCATCGGCCGCCCAGGGCCGATTTCTCATTTCCCCACCAAGCCAGGAGCCCGCCCATGAAGATCGACATCCACGTGCACTCCAAGCACTCCACCCGCCCCTCGCAGTGGTTCCTCCAGAAGCTCGGCTGCCCCGAGAGCTTCACCGAACCGGCGCGCCTCTACGAGATCGCCCGGCAGCGGGGCATGGGCATGGTGACCATAAGCGACCACAACACCATCGCCGGGGCCCTGGAGATCGCCCACCTGCCCGACACCTTCATCAGCGAGGAGATCACCAGCTATTTCCCGGAGGACGGCTGCAAGGCGCACATCCTGGCGCTCGACATCACTGAGGCGCACCACGCCGAGTTCCAGAAGCTGCGCGAGAACGTCTACGACCTGGTGCCCTACCTGCGCGAGCAGAACATCACCCACGTGATCGCCCATCCCCTGTTCGGGGTGAACGACAAGCTCACCCCCTGGCACTTCGAGCGCATGCTGCTCATGTTCTCCAACTTCGAGCTCAACGGCACACGCGACTCCTACCAGAACGCCATCCTTCGCTCGATACTGAACGCCCTGACCCGCGAGTCCATCGAGGAACTGGCCGACCGGCACGGCCTGGAGCCCTACGGCCTGACCCCCTGGAAGAAGAGCGTCACCGGCGGCTCGGACGACCACAGCTCGCTCAACATCGCCAGCATGCACACCTACGTGCCCGGGGCCAGGAGCCTGGCCACCTTCCTGGACGGCATCGGCTCGGGCCTCTCCCGCCCGGCGGGCAGGGCCGCATCGCCCAAGACCATGGCCCACAACCTCTACGCCATCGCCTACCAGTTCTATAAATCCAAGTTCGGGCTGGAGCGCTACGTGGACAAGGACGTGTTCCTGACCTTCATGGACCGCTTCCTCTCCGGCGGCGAGCCCCGCAAGCCCGGCATGGTCTTCCGGCTGCAGGCCTTATGGTCGGGCATGAAGCTGCGCGGCCGCAAGCCCGCCTCCGACTCCCTGCCGGACCTCATGCGCCACGAGGCCGAGAAGCTCATCCACACCGACCCCCGCCTCTACTCCATGGCCAAGAAGGGCGTGGCCGAGTCCCTGCCTCCCGAAGAGGAGTGGTTCCGCTTCGTCACCCGGGCCTCCAACACGGTGCTGGCCGGTTTCGGCGACCGGATGCTCAACCAGATCTCCGGGGCCAACGTCTTCGACATCTTCAACTGCCTGGGCTCGGCCGGGGCGCTTTACACCATGCTCGCGCCCTACTTCGTGGCCTACACCGTCTTCACCAAGGACCGCGCCCTCTGCCGCGAGGCGAAAGCCAGCCTGAGCGGCGGAGAGCAGGAGAAGACCGTGAAGGTCGGCCACTTCACCGACACCTTCCACGACGTCAACGGAGTGGCTCTGACCCTCAAGATGCAGGTGAACATGGCCCTCAAGCACGGCAAGGAGCTCATGGTCATCACCTGCGGCGGGCAGGACAGGGAACAGTTCCACGGGGTGAAGCAGTTCGAGCCCATCGGCAGTTGGGAGCTGCCCGAGTATCCGGGCCAGACCTTCCACTATCCGCCCTTCCTGGAGATGCTGGAGCACGCCTACGAGCAGGGCTTCACCCACCTGCACTCGGCCACGCCCGGCCCCATCGGCCTGGCGGCGCTGGGCATCGCGCGCATCCTCAAGCTGCCCATCTACGGCACCTACCACACCGCCTTCCCCCAGTACGCCAAGGTGCTCACAGGGGACGACGCCATGGAGGAGCTGATGTGGAAGTACATGATCTGGTACTACAACCAGATGGACAAGGTGTTCGTGCCCTCCAAGGCCACCGGCGAGGAGCTGGCCGCCAAGGGCATCGCCCCGGAGAAGATCACCCTGTTCACCCGCGGGGTGGACATCGAGCGCTTCACCCCGGCCAAGCGCAACGGCGCGCTCCAGCGCTACGGCCTCGAAGGCGGCACCACCCTGCTCTACGTGGGCCGGGTCTCGCAGGAGAAAAACCTGCACCTGCTGGCCGACGCCTACCTTGAGCTGGCCGACCGCCACCCGGACCTCAACCTGGTCATCGTGGGCGACGGCCCCTACACCGGGGACATGAAGCGCAAGCTCGAAGGGCGCGGGGCCGTGTTCACGGGCTACATCCAGGGCGAGGAGCTGGCCGGGGTCTACGCCTCCAGCGACCTGTTCGTGTTCCCCAGCACCACGGACACCTTCGGCAACGTGGTGCTGGAGGCCCAGTCATCCGGCCTGCCCGTGATCGTCACGCCGCTGGGCGGGCCCAAGGAGAACATGGAGCCGGGCGTCACCGGGCTGGTGGTGGACGAGGTCAACGCCGAATCCCTGGTCAAGGCCGTGGACAGCCTCATGGGTGACGAAGCCCGCCTGGCCCGCATGAGCCGCGCCGCCAGGGCCGCCATGGAGCAGCGCTCCTTCGACCGGGCCTTCGTCCAGACCTGGGACCTCTACAAGTGCGCCTGCTGACGGGCCGCTGAACTCTCCTGTTCCATACGATGCAAAGGCCCGCCCGGATCACAACCGGGCGGGCCTTTTGCCAGTTTTCTTCGGGAGGTGAATATGCTAGGGATTCTTCTGCCCATGGCCGTACCGGGCGAAGCGCCATGCTCAAGGATATCCCCTTAAGCCAACTGGCCGTGGGCATGTATGTCGAATGCTACGGTGACGGCTCCTTTCAGAACCCCAGGCGTACCCTGAGGGAATTCATCCACTCCCCGGAGAAGATCCGGGAGCTGGCCCGCGAGGGCGTTGCCAGCGTCACCATCGACGATTCCAAGAGCCTCGCCGGGCCCACGCCCGCCGGGGAGCGGCGCCGCGCCAACAAGCCTCCCGACACCGAGAAGCCCCGCAGGGCCTACGAGCACTGCCTGCTGCACGTGCTGGACGTGATGGACAAGGTGCGCCGGGGCTGCGAGGTGGATTTCTCCGACTCCTACACAGCCGTGGACCAGCTCATGGCAGGCGTGGACGAAAATCCGGCCCACATGACCTTGCTGGCCAAGCTGCGCCACTTCGACGACTACACCTTCCGCCACAGCTTGAACGTCTCGCTGCTCTCCATCATCTTCGCCAAGCACCTGGGCATGCAGGGGGACGACCTGCGCCGCCTGGCCTTCGCCGGGCTCTATCACGACGTGGGCAAGTTCCGCGTGCCCGTGGAGATTCTCAACAAGCCGGGCCGCCTCTCGGACAGGGAGTTCGCTGTGATGAAGGATCACAGCCGCCTGGGCTTCGAGCTGCTGCGCGGCCACCCCGGCACCGACAAGGAGATCCTGCTGGGCGTGCTGCACCACCACGAGCGCTACGACGGCACGGGCTACCCCCTGCAGGTGGGGCAGGAGGGGCGCGACCGCTTTTCGCCCATCATCTCCATCGTGGACATCTTCGACGCCCTGACCAGCCGCCGCTCCTACAAGCTGGCCTCCACCCCGCACGACGCGCTCAAGGCCATGTTCTGCTGGCGCAACGAGACCTTCCCCCCCGGCATGCTGGAGAAATTCGTGGAGTGCTTCGGCGTGTACCCCCCGGGCACCTTCGTGCGCCTCACGGACCAGACCCACGGCCTGGTGGTGGAGGCCCGGCCCGAGTCCCCCGCGCGCCCGGTGGTGAAGGTCAACTTCTCCCGGAGGCTCCAGCCCATGCTGCCCAAGCTGGTGGACCTCTCGGCCACGCCCAAGAGCGCCCAAGGCGGCGTGGACATCGAGGCCTGCCTGGACCCGGGGGAGCTTAACATCACGCTGGAACGCTTCATCTGAACCCGTAAACGCGGCGGGCCTCCGTCCGCGCCGTTGAGTGGCGCGGACGGAG
>NZ_JAKZKX010000027.1 GCF_022808715.1 Fundidesulfovibrio agrisoli | reverse complement strand
GGCGGGGCAAACCGATATATTTGAAGAATATCGGCTTGCCCCGCCCGCCGGAGGCCAGGCAGGGAGCCTACAACCCAAATTCTTACGCCCTCGCGCCGCTAACGCGAAGCCTTTCGCCGCTACCGCGCCGCCCCCGCTCCGTCCGTCCTGAACAGCAGGTGCAGCCCCAGCCCAACGAACACCGCGCCCAGCGCCTTGGGCAGGTGCACCCGCATCAGGGCGTTGCGGGCCAGGAAGCGGCCGAAGCGCCCGCTGGAGAACGAGATGGGCGTCATCACCGCCAGCAGCATCAGCGACGTGACAACCCCCATGATAAGCACCTGGGACCACACCGGCCCGGCCGCCGGGCTCGCGAACTGCGGATAGAAGGTGACGCAGAACAGGAAGGCCTTGGGGTTCATCACGTTGGTCAGCACGCCGCGCCTGAAACTTTGAGCAAAAGTGCGTTGCGCGCCGCCGCCCCGCAACTCCAGCACGGAAGGCCCGAACATGGTCTTGAGCCCGATCCACACCAGATAGGCCGCGCCGCCCCAGCGCACCACATCGTAGGCCGTCTGGGAGGCGGCCAGCACGGCGGAGAGCCCGAAGGCCACGCACACGGCGTGCACGTAGGCCCCCACGGCCACGCCCAGCACGCAGGCCAGCCCGCTGCGCGACCCGGAAGCCATGGAGGTGGTGACGATGTAGAGCATGTCCGGCCCGGGCGTGATGACCAGGACGAAGACCAGGCCGACGAAGGTCAGAAAGGTGGTGATGTCCATATTGATGCGCCTTTGACGGGCCGGGCGCTGCCGCGCGGCCCCTTTTCCGGACCCGGGTAGCAGCCGGGGAGGCGGCCCGCAAGCCCCAAGGCGGTTAGAGCGTCCGCCAGGGCAGGAGCAGGAAGGCCTCCACCACGGCGGGGTCGAACTGCGTCCCGGCAGCGGCCTTGATCTCCTCGCAGGCACGGGCGCGGTCCATGCCGCTGCGGTAGGGGCGGTCGCTGGTCATGGCCTCGAAGGCGTCGGCCACGGCGCAGATACGGGCCAGCAGGGGGATGTCCTCCCCGGAGAGGCCGTGGGGGTAGCCCTTGCCGTCGTAGCGCTCGTGGTGGTGCAGGGTGACCTCCAGCGCGCCGCCGAGGTAGCGCAGCTCGCGCAGCACCTCGTGGCCCAGGACGGGGTGGCGCTTGACGCAGTCGTATTCCTCGGGGGTCAGGGAGCCCGGCTTGAGTAGGAGCGCGTTGCTGAGGGTCAGCTTGCCGATGTCGTGCAGCAGGGAGCCCCAGTCCAGCAGGTTCATCCGGCGCTCGTCCAGGTCCATGGCCTCGCCGATGGCCATGGCGATGCGGTTCACCCGCAGGGAGTGGGCGGCCGTGCCGCTCTCGCGATGCTCCAGGGCCTTGAGGAAGGCCCGGATGAGCAGGTCGTAGTTGCCGAGCAGCTCCTGGTTGGTGGCCTCCAGTCGGGAGACGAGCCCCGCGATGCGCACGCGCATGGCCTCCACGTCGCTGGCGAGCAGCCCTATCTCGTTGGTGCTGTCCACCACCACGGGTTCGTCCAGATGCCCTTCCGCGATGCGGTGCACCCCTTCGGACAACTGCAATATCGGACGGCTGAACCGCCTGGCCAGCCAGAGGCTGGCAGCGAGGCCTCCGGCCACGCTGACGAGGCCCACGCCCAGCAGAATGAGCAGGTGGCCGTTGCGCAGGCCACGCAGCTTGGCCGTGTCCAGGGCGATCTCCACCACCTTGCCCAGCTGCCCGCTTTCCGTGGGCGCGAGCTGGAAGTAGCGGTAGTGCACCCCGTCTCCGGCCTTGAGCTCCGCCTGCCCGGCGGCCATGGCGTGGTTCATGGCCTCGCGGCGCTCGCCCTGGAGCAGGAAATGCTTGCCGTTCTCGTCGCTGGTGAAGGAGACCCCGGAGGAGTTGAACACATGCAATGAGAGCAGCATGTCGTTGTCCTGGCGTATGTCGCCGGGAACGGTCTCCAGCCTGACCCCTGCGAGGCTTGCGGAGTGCCTGGAGAGCGAAACGCCCACCTCCAGGAGGTGCCTTCCGCCCTCGGCCACCTGGTAGGCGAACTTCTTGATGCCGTCGTAGCGGCTCACCGTGGCCCGGTAGGTGGCGTATTCGCCGGAGCGGCGCACCTTCTCCAGGTAGGCGGCGATTTCGGTGCCGGGTTCGGCGATGTTGAGCCCCTGGTCCTTATCGAAGGTGGTCCGCACCACGACGTTGTCGCCGTCGATGACGAAGAAGTCGATGTCCTGGTCCTGCGGGAGGCGCAGGGAGGAGAGGTCCAGAGCGCCCAGGTCCCCGCCGCTGCGGGAATAGGCCTCCTGGAAGCGGCGCATGGCGACGCGCATGCGCTCGTCCAGCATGGTCTCGTAGAGGAGGTAGGCCCTGTCCTGAATGAGCAGCGTCCGGCGGACGTTGCCCAGCATGGAGCGGATCTGGCTCTCGCGGAATTCGGTGATGACGGCGTCCAACAGGCAGCCGTTGCCGGCACCACGCCCGCCACCAGCACGCCCGTGACGCAGGCGAGCAGGATGAGCAGATCCTTCCTGAACGAATGGAATTTTTTGCTACGGCCAGCCACAGATGCCCCGGACCAATCAGGATGCCCAAAACTGAAACCTAGCACCGGCTCCAGCGATATCGGCGGCCCGTTGCCCTGCCCGTTGCGTGGATGCGGTCGACTGTGTTCCTGGAATGTCATTATGACACACCTGTGAAAGCCGTCAAGACCGGGACGCCCACCAGACGGCTTCCCGCCTGTGTCTTCCGGGCATGGTAGTGAAACACGAAGCTAAAACTTCTCGCAACTGGAAGCCGCGCGAGACGAAACCGTTCAATCACGGATCAATACAGCATAGTTTCTGCTCAGGACTTTTCTGCCCCTCCTGCCGCGCTCCGCCTCCCGAACCGCAAACAAAAAAGGCCGGGGTTTCCCCCGGCCTTACGTGCAATGCCAGCCAGCTTCGCCCCGCCGCGCCCCTCTCAGGGCGATGCGGCCAGGCGTTCACGCCGGCGGAAAGCGGATACTACCAGCGGCCGCCGCCACCGCCGCCACGGTTGTAGCCGCCGCCGCCACCGCTGCGGGGCTTCTCCTGGGCTTCGTTGACCTTCAGGGTGCGGCCGCCGAGCTCCTTGCCGTCCATGCCCTGGATGGCGGCCTTGGCGCCTTCCTCGTCCATCTCGACGAAGCCGAAGCCACGCAGGCGGCCGGTCTCGCGGTCGGTGATCAGGCTGACGTTGTAGACTTCACCGAAAGCGGAGAAGGCGTTGCGAACGTCGTCTTCAGTGGAGGAAAAGGACAGGTTGCCGACATAAAGTTTCTTAGACATACGCTTAAAGCTCCTGTTTTGGCATGCTGTGTCTCGTCGCTTGGAGCTGCGCGTCCTTCATAGCCCAAGATCCAAAGAAACCATGCGCGTTGAACGTTGCGGCCCCGCAGGCAGGTTCCGCAATTACTCAGCCGGTAGCTGTTATCCATGCCGCAGGCCTCTGCCTGCGGTCCAGGTACTGACTCGCGGGTGTCGCCACCCGAACATTCCGCTTACAGGCCGAATGCAGGCCGTGTAAACACAAATCTGGCGTCCCAGGCCGCGCGGCGGGGATTTCTCCGCCTTGCGGCCGGGCCGGGGGGCCTCAGGCCACCTCGCAGTGTTCGCACTTGCTCACCGCTTCGGCCTTGATGCGGTTCAGGGCGTCGGTCAGGGCGGAGAGCACGTTCTCCCGGATGTCCCCGGCGACGATGATGAACAGCAGGTCCTCCCCGGGGTGGAAAATGCCGTCCTTGGCCACGGCGCGCACCGCGAAGATGCCCTGCCGGGCCTCGATCTCACGGCAGATGGCCTGGATCTTCTCCTGGTCGGGGTGCACCTCCAGGCGCTCCACGGCCTTGCCCTCGTTGCGCGAGGTGGCCCGGACCACGCCGTTGTGCACCAGCACCATGCCCACCTTCTCGGTGAAGCCCGGCATCCCCTTCAATTCGGCAATGGCCTTGGAAATATCCAATCCGACCTCCCATGCCGCCTGGCGGCACGTCGATATTCACAACGTTTAAAACACAACGCCCTGCCGCGCAAGGCGCTGGAAGCGCGAAATCCGCCCTAAGGGCCGCGCGCTCCCTTGCGCGCGGGGGGGCCTTTCCGTATCTTCGCGCCGCCCGCGCCGGGACCGGCCGGGCAGACCGTCACAAGGTGGCCGTGTGGACAGCATCTATTTGAAATGGGGGTTCCGGGCCGCCGCGGCGCTGGCGTTGTGCGCGCTCATGGTTGTGGCGATCCTTTTCCGCAGCGGCGCGGCCGACGCCCTGGGCGGCGGGGACATCTGCGCGGCCGCCCAGTGCACGGGCGTTTCCGCGTCCGGCCGGGCTGGCACAGGGACTTCCGGCCTTTCCTTTTCCGGTGAATCGGAAATCGTCTTCAAGCTCGACCGCGACAAGCAGCTCCAGATAGTCTGCGCCCTGGATGGACTCCAGCAGGCCGACGGGTACTCCATTGCCGTAAACGACCAATGGTTCTTCGACCGCCAGGCCGGGTCGAGCCCCGCGCAGGAGACGCTCTCCTTCTGCGGCAAGCGCGGCCTCAACCGCGTGCGCCTCGCCGCCACCGGCCCCGGCGGCCGGCAGGACCCGGCCCCGGCGGGCGTGGTCCGCTTCTCCGCCTTCTCCATAGATGCCGCCAACGTGAACGACGTGTTCCCCTTCGCCAAGGCGGGCTATGTGCGGCGCGCGCTGGACATTCTGGCCGAGCGCCTGGACGGCCTCGCGGACCCGGCCGCCGTGGCCGGTGCGCTGGCCAACCCCTACACCGGCCTGGGGCTGTTCTTCCTCTGTCTGCTGCTTTTCGACGCGGCCGCATCCGGCAGAGGCCAGCAGTCGATGCCGGACAAGCTGCTGCGCGCGGCCCACATCGCTGGCCTGGGTCTGTTCCTGCTGCTGGTGGTGATCGTGGCCAACAAGAGCCTGGCGGGCATGGCCCACACCCTGGCCCTGCCCATGGAGGGCAACCCCGTGGAGGGCCGGGAGCTCTACAAGGGCGCGCTCTTCCCGGACCTGCGGGCCATGTACACCTCCGCCGACGCCTACAACTACCTCATCACCATCTACCCGCCGGTGTATTCGGCCCTGGTCAAGGGCGCCACCCTGCTTCTGGGCGAGACGCTCTACGCCTCGCGCGCCGTATCCATTCTCTTTTGCGCGGTGCTGATCGGCAGCCTGGGCTGGCTGGTTCTTCGCGCCACCGGGAACAGGGCGCTCGCAGGCATCGCCATGCTCATGCTGGCGTGCGACCCCACCCTTGCCCAGTGGGCCGCCCTGGGCCGCCCGGACGCCACGGCATGGGGCCTGCTGGCCCTGGGGCTTCTGGCATTCCTCTCCGGGCTGGGGGGCCGCCGGAACCACCTGTACGCGGCGGCGGGCCTGTGCGCGGGGGCGATCTTCACCAAGCAGCAGACCCTGCCCATCGTGCTGGGCATGCTCTGCTACGGTCTCTACGGCGAACACCGCGAGGACGTGTTCAAGCGCTTCGCCCTGCCCTTCGGCGTCTTGGCGCTGGGCGCAGCCCTGGCGCTCAACGCCCTGACCGATGGCAATTTCCTGTTCAACATCCTCGAATATCCGGTGGGCCTGAGCTCCCAGCCGGACTTCAACCGCACGCGCTGGCTGCTGGACCGCCTGTCGACCTACTTCTTCGGCAACTTCACCCTGACCTTCGCCTTCCTGCTGCTGTCCCTGGCCGGGCTGTTGCGGGGCGCGGGCGCGCTGTCGCTCACCCTTTTGCTGGTCTACCTGCCCTTCTACGTGAGCCTGATGCGCAGCTGGGGCGCGGACACCAACTACTCTTTGGGCCTGATCCTGCTGGTCACGGCGGGCACGGTGGCCGCCTGCGCGCGGCTGTTCGACGGCCGGCGGCGCCAGGTCTGGCTGTGCTGCGCGGTGATGTGCCTGGCCCTGGCCGGGGGCCGGGGCGCGCAGGGGCTCACCTGGTCCGGGCTGCCCGCCTTCGCCGCTCTGCCGGACGCGCCCCAGGCCGAGGAGTTCCTCACCTTCCGGCGCAGGCTCGGCAACATCACCTCCGCCATCACCGGGCCCACGCTGTGCGACTCGGAATCCTACTTCCTGCTGGCCGGCGGCAAGTCCGAGCTGTACACCTTCGATTCCATGGAGATGCTCTGCTACGAGAAGTCCGGCCAGTGGTGCTGGCCCTGCTCGGGGCTGCTCAAGGACATCGCCGCCAGGCGCTTCCACCTGGTGCTCCTGCGCAACGACATGGAGTCCGTCATCACGCGCACCGTCCGCGAAAACTACAAGCCCATCGAAACCTGCGCGGAGCATACCCTGCTGGTCGCGAAGCCCTGATCCTGTCGCGCGCGGGCATTGCGCCCCGGGCCGTTTCGGGGCATTTGAGGGCATGCCCCACCACGCCATGCAGACCAGGCATCCGGCCACCGCGCCCTACACGCCAGACGACGTGCTGCACTCCTTGGCGCGCGGGGTGCTCACCGTGGACGCAGCCTGCCGCATCGTCTCCTTCAACGCCTACGCCGCGAGCCTCCTGGAGCTTGACGCCGCGCGCGACCGGGGCCAGCACCTGCCCGACCCCCTGCAGGAGCTGACGGTCCGGCTGCGCACCTGCCTGGAGGGCGAAGCCGTGCCCCCGGCCCTGGTCAACGTGGACGGCCGCATGCTCCAGGTGGAGGTCTCGCCCATCCGGCGCAAGGGCGGGGTGGCCGGGGCCATGGCGCTCATGGGCGAGCCCGGCCCCTGCGGCCTGCCCGTGCCGGAAATTCCGCTGCGCGCGGTGCTGGAGTCGGTCTCCGAAGGCATCTGGATCTGCGACGGCCAGGGCACCATCCTGGACATCAACCGCGAATCCCAGCGCCTCAACTCCGTGCGCGCCTCGGACTACGTGGGCCGCAGCATCCGCTGCATCCTGGACGAAGGCCTGGTGGACCACTCCGTCACCCTGGACGTGCTGCGCTACAAGCGCCAGTCCAGCATCATCCAGCGCATCACCAAGACCGGCAAGCAGCTCCTGGTCACGGGTTCGCCGGTGTTCGGCGACGACGGCGAGATCTCCATGGTCGTGGTCAACGAGCGCGACGTCACCGAGCTCAACGCCCTGCGCGAGGGCCTGCAGAACGCCCGCAAGGTGGAGGAGAAATACCGCAACGAGCTGGCCGAGCTCTCCATGCTGGAGCTTCGGCAGAAGGAGATCGTGGCGGACAGCCCGGCCATGCGCCACTGCCTGCACGCCCTGCTCAAGCTGGCCAACATGGACGCCTCGCGCATTTTGATCCTGGGCGAATCCGGCACGGGCAAGGGGCTCCTGGCCAAGTTCCTGCACCAGCACAGCCCCCGGGCCAAGAAGCCCTTCGTGCCCATCAACTGCCCCGCCGTGCCCGAGAACCTGTTCGAGGCCGAGCTCTTCGGCTACGAAAAGGGCGCGTTCACCGGCGCCCTCAAGGAGGGCAAGGCCGGGCTCATCGAGCTGGCCAAGGACGGCACCCTCTTCCTGGACGAGGTGGGCGACATCCCGCTCTCGGTGCAGGCCAAGCTGCTCAAGTACCTGGACGACTACGAACTGCGCCGCCTGGGCGGGTCGCTCTCCAAGAAGGTGGTCTGCGGCGTGGTGGCCGCCACCAACTGCGACCTGGAACGCCTGGTGGAGCAGAAACGCTTCCGCAAGGACCTCTTCTTCCGCCTGAACACCTTCATCGTGCGCATCGCCCCCCTGCGCGACCGCCGCGAGGACATCTTCGGCCTGGCCGAGCACTACCTGGCCGGCTGCAACACGCGCTACAACAAGAGCAAGCGGCTCTCGCCAAGGGCCATTCGCCTGCTGGAGGCCCACGACTTCCCCGGCAACGTGCGCGAACTGGTGGGCATCATCCAGAAGGCTTTCGTGATGAGCGAAGGTGATGATATCACCGAAGCCATCGAGGAGGCCCTCGGCGTGGCGCCGGCTCTGGGGTCCACGCGCGGCCTGGTGGAGAGCACGGACCAGGCCAGCGTGCTGGCGCTCAGGCACGCCGCGGCCCGCTGCAGGACCACGCGCGAGATGGCCGCCTGCCTGGGCGTGAGCCAGTCCACGGTGGTGCGCAAGCTCGCCAAGTACGGCATCAGGCTTTCTGATTCACAAGTGAATCAGGACGCGGTTTCATAAACGAAACAGGCTTCATTTTTCCTGGATTTGGCCCCGCAGGCCAGACAACGGTTCGTTTTTCCTGCTCAACGCATCACCGCCTCAGACCTGGTTTTTGCCTCTCGCTTCCTGCTTTGTTGATTTTTCCGAATTTTGTGAAAATTGTTTTGAATCTGTTTTGAATCAGATTTAACGCACTGAAATTACATACATTCGTGAAAAATTTGATCCGATAATGAATCAAAAGCACGCGCAAGACGGGCAGGCCATTTACTCAATACGCTGAAATAGCTGGACTTACCACGGCATCCTGCGCTGGCCTGCTTCTTGCTGAACTTTTTTACCTTTTCGTAAAAGGTGCGGCACTGGCCCATTCCTATAACCTCCTGCCATGAGGGATGCCCGTGGGACACTCAACTTCGTCCGTCCAAGAACTTCTCGAAATGCGCGACCGTTACGTGCCCAAGGGGCCGTTCAACGCGAGCCGCTACATCGCCGCCTCCGCCAACGGAGCCGTGATCACCGACCTTGAAGGCCGTGAGCTGATCGACTTCGCCGGGGGCATCGGCGTGGTCAACGTGGGGCACTGCCACCCCAAAGTCGTGGCCGCCATCAAGGAGCAGGCTGAGAAGTTCATCCACACCTGCTTCCACATCGTCATGTACGAGCCCTATATCAAGCTGGCCAAGAAGCTCTGCGAGCTGGCCCCGGGCGACTTCGAGAAGATGGCCCTGTTCGCCAACTCCGGCGCGGAAGCCGTGGAGAACACCGTCAAGATCGCCCGCAGCCACACCAAGCGCCAGGGCGTCATCGTGTTCGAGGGCGGCTTCCACGGCCGCACCCTGCTGACCATGACCATGACCAGCAAGGTCAAGCCCTACAAGTTCGGCTTCGGCCCCTTCGCCCCCGAAGTGTACCGCATGCCTTACGCCTACTGCTACCGCTGCCCCATCGGACTGGACCGCAAGACCTGCAACGCGGCCTGCGCCGACATGCTCAAGGATTTCTTCATCGGGAACGCCGCCGCCGAGAGCGTGGCCGCCCTGGTGGTGGAGCCGGTGCTGGGCGAGGGCGGCTTCGTCACCCCCCCCAGCCTCTACTTCCAGAAGCTGGCCGCCATCTGCCGCGAGAACGGCATCGTCTTCGTGGCCGACGAAGTGCAGACCGGCTTCGGCCGCACCGGCGAATACTTCGCCATGAACCACCACGGCGTGGCCCCCGACCTGACCAGCGTGGCCAAGAGCCTGGGCGGCGGCATGCCCATCTCCGGCGTGGTGGGTCGCAGGGAGATCGTGGACGCGCCCCAGGTGGGCGGCACCGGCGGCACCTACGGCGGCAACCCCCTCTCCTGCGCCTCGGCCCTGGCCGTCATCGAGGCCTTCGAGGAGGACAAGCTCCTGGAGCGCGGCCGCGCCCTGGGCGCCAAGCTCCAGGCCCGTTTCGCCTCCTGGATGGAGAAGTACGAGATCATCGGCGAGGAGCGCGGCCTCGGCCCCATGCGCGCCCTCGAACTGGTGACCGACCGCGAGACCAAGGCCCCGGCCACCACCCAGGCCAAGGCCCTGGTGAAATACTGCGTGGACAGGGGCCTGCTGCTCCTCTCCTGCGGCACGCACGGCAACGTCATCCGCACGCTCATGCCGCTGGTCATCACCGACGAGCAGCTCGAACGCGGCCTGGCGATTCTTGAAGAAGGTTTCAGCGAGCTTTCCAGGGGCACGCTGTAGCAATCAACGCAACGAGGACCGGGGACCCCCCGCAGCGCGACAACCGTCAACTCAGGGAGTAAGGCATGAGCTACGCCTCCATCGGCAAACGGCTTCTCGGACTGGCCGCCATCGGCCTGCTGACCGCCGGCCTTTCCGGCCCGGCGTTCGCACAGAAAACCATCAAGATCGGCAACGTGGAGCCCCTCTCCGGCCCCTCGGCCTCCGTCGGCGTCCAGGGCAAGCAGGCCCGCGAGATGGCCGTGGAGGAGATCAACAAGAACGGCGGCATCAAGAGCCTGGGCGGCGCCAAGCTGGAGCTGGTCTACGCCGACTCCAAGTCCGACCCGACCGTCGGCGTCACCGAGACCGAGCGCCTGATCAACACCGAGAAGGTGCAGCTCATGACCGGCTGCTGGAACTCCGCCGTCACCTACCCCGCCACCCAGGTGGCCGAGCGCTACGGCGTCCCCTTCGTGGTGCCCGTCGCCGTGCGCGACACCATCACCGAGCGCGGCTTCAAGTACGTTTTCCGCATCGCCGCCAAGGACTCCTGGTGGGTGCGCGACCAGTTCCGCTTCCTCAAGGACATGCAGGACGAGACCGGCGTGAAGCTCAAGACCATGGCCCTGGTCTTCGAGAACGGCGACTGGGGCACCGGCTTCGCCGAGAAGTGGCGCGCCCTGGCCAAGAAGGACGGCTACGAACTGGTGCTCGACGAGCCCTACCCCTCCACCGCCTCCGACCTGACCCCCGTGGTCACCAAGCTCAAGGCCGCCAACCCCGACATCGTGATGCTCGTGTCCAACGCGGCCGACGCCATCCTCATCACCAACACCATGGCCGAAATGAAGGTGAAGCCCAAGGTCACCGTGGCCAGCGGCGGCGGCCACGCCGACCCCAAGTTCCTCGAGAACGCCGGCAAGAACGCCCTGTACCTGTTCGACGAGGTCGAATGGAACACCGACGTGAACAAGCCCGGTGCCAAGGAAACCAACGCCGCCTTCAAGGCCAAGTACGGCTACGACCTCACCGGCGAGTCCGTTGACGCCTACGTCGCCATGTACGTGATCGCCGACGCCCTGGAGCGCGCCGCCTCCACCGACCCGGAGAAGGTCCGCGCCGCCCTGGCCGCCACCAAGCTCTCCACCGGCCCGGCCATGATCTGCTCCTACGACAGCATCGAGTTCGACGAATCCGGCCAGAACAAGAACGCGGGCATCGTCATCGTGCAGGTCGCCGACGTGAACGGCCAGCTCGACCGCGTGACCGTTTGGCCCAAGAACGCCCGCCGCGCCGGGTACACTCCGGTTTTCCCGGCCAACAAGTAAAACACCGACCCGCTTCTGCCACAGCCCTCCCCGGGCCCGGGCCCGTCCGCCGCACGGGCCCGGGGAGGCGCACAAACACCGGAGACGACGCATGACCGCGGTGATACAGGCGGTGATAAACGGCATCATGATGGGGGCCATGTACGGCCTGACGGCCCTGGGGCTCACCCTGATCTTCGGGGTGATGAAGGTGGTCAACTTCGCCCACGGGTCGCTTCTGATGGTGGGCATGTTCGCCGCCTACTGGCTGATCAAGCTCACGGGCATCCACCCCTATCTCTCCCTGCTGGTGGTTCCGCCGCTGCTCTTCTTTTTCGGCTATTACATGCAGAACCTGCTCATCAAGCCCGTGTTCAGGGCCGAGCAGCAGGTGCGCGAACCGCTCACGGTCATCATCGTCACCACGGGCGTATGGTACGTGCTGGACAACCTGGCCCTGATGCTCTTCGGCGCGGAGTACCGCACCGTGAAGACCTCCATCACCGGCACATCCTTCTCCATGGGCGACTTCATCGTCTCCATACCCAAACTTTCGGGCTTCGTGGTCTCCGTGGCCACGGCCGTGGGCCTCTGGCTGTTCATGGTCAAGACGCGCACGGGCAAGGCCCTGCAGGCCACCAGCCTGGACCGCGAGGCCGCCAACCTCATGGGCATCGACCAGTACCGCATCTACAACCTGGCCTTCGGCATCGGCACGGCCATCGCGGGCATCGCGGGCTGCGTCATCATGCCCTTCTACTACGTCTACCCCTCGGTGGGCGTGGTCTTCGACATCAGGGCCTTCATCATCGTGGTCCTGGGCGGCCTGGGCAGCATCCACGGGGCCATGCTGGGCGGCGTGATCATCGGGCTCATCGAGTCGGTGTTCTCGCAGTTCATGCCCTCCACCTGGACAGAGGCGATCATCTACGCCGTGTTCCTGGTGATCCTCTTCGTCAAACCTTCCGGCTTCTTCGGGAAAAAACAGGACTGGTAGGAGGCGCACGTGAGCCGGAAACAACTCGACATGACGCTGCTCGTCCTGGCCGTGGCCGTGTGCTTCGCACTGCCCCTGGTCATCACGAGCCCGACGTACCTGCAGATCCTCATTCTGCTCTTCTTCTACGCCTACCTGACCACGGCCTGGAACCTGGTGGGCGGGTTCGCGGGCGTGCTGCCGCTGGGGCACTCCGTGTTCGTGGGCATCGGGGCCTACACCTCCACCATTCTCTCCAACCAGTACGGCGTCTCGCCCTGGATCGGCATGCTGGCGGGCGGCGTGATCGCGGCCTTCGTGGGCGTGCTCATCGGCAAGCCGACCTTCCGCATGCGCGGGGCCTACTTCGCGCTGTGCACCATCGCCTTCGCCGAGGGCATCCGGGTGATGATCGAGAACATCGACTCCATCGGGCCCATCAAGATCAACGGCCCGCGCGGCCTGCTGATCCCGCTCAAGGGGGACTCCTTCTGGAACTACCAGTTCATGCACAAGGAGCCCTACTACTACATCATCCTGACCATGCTCCTCCTGGTGGTGGCCCTGACCTGGTTCATCTCCCGCTCGCGCATGGGCTACTACCTGGCCGCCGGCGGCGAAGAGCCGGAAGCCGCCCAGGCCCTGGGCATCAACGTGGCGCGCTACAAGCTGATCTCCATGGCCATGAGCTGCTTCCTCACGGCCCTGGCGGGCACCTTCTACGCCCAGCTGATGCTCTACTTCTACCCCAAGGGCCTCTTGGGGCTCGACCTCTCCTTCGAGATCGCCTTCATCGCCCTCATCGGCGGGCGCGGCACCATCGCCGGGCCGGTCATCGGCGCTCTGGCCCTGCGGCCCCTGAACGAGTTCACCCGCATCTACCTGGGCTCCCAGCTGCCGGGCCTGCACCTGGTCATCTTCGGCACGATCCTGATCCTGGTGATGCTCTTCCAGCCCAAGGGCCTCACGCCCCCCCTGGCCAGGCTCTACGACAAATTCGCCGCGCGGATCACCGGTGAGGGAGGCGCGAAATGAACATCCTGGAAATCAAGGACCTGACCAAGCACTTCGGCGGCCTCACCGCCATCCACGACCTGGACCTGCACATCGCCAAGGGCGAGATCCTGGGCCTCATCGGCCCCAACGGCGCGGGCAAGTCCACCCTGTTCAACTGCGTGGCCGGGGTGTTCCCCCCCTCGGTGGGCGACATCCGCTTCAAGGGCGAGTCCATCGCCGGGAAGAAGCCGTGGGACCTGTGCTCCCTGGGCCTGGCCCGCACCTTCCAGATCGTGAAGCCCTTCGGCTCCAAGACGGTGCTCTACAACGTCATGGTGGGCGCGTTCCTGCACACGGGCTCCACCTCCAAGGCCCGCGACAAGGCCATGGAGGTGCTCGAAACCCTCCAGCTCGACCACCGCAAGGACCAGCTGGCCAGCAACCTGACCATCGCCGACCGCAAGCGCCTGGAGATCGCCAAGGCCCTGGCCACCGACCCCGAGCTCCTGCTGCTGGACGAGGTCATGGCCGGTCTGCGCCCCACCGAGGTGGACGACATGATCGCCATCATCAAGGGCCTGCGCGACCGGGGCGTCACCGTGTTCGTGATCGAGCACATCATGCGCGCGGTCATGGCCCTTTCCGACCGGGTGGTGGTGATCCAGTTCGGCGAGAAGATCGCCGAGGGCAAGCCCGAGGACGTCACCAAGGACGAGAACGTGATCAAGGCCTACCTGGGGAGTGAATATGGCGCTGCTTAGCGTGGAGAACATCGACGTCTTCTACGGCGACGTCCAGGTGATAAACGGGCTCTCCCTCACCGTGAACGAGGGCGAGGTGGTGTCCATCATCGGCGGCAACGGCGCTGGCAAGTCCACCCTGCTCAAGACCATCTCGGGGCTTATGCCCGTGCGCTCGGGCAGCATCACCTTCAAGGGCGACCGCATCGAGAACCAGCCCCCGGAGACCATCGTGGAGCGCGGCCTTGTGCACGTGCCCGAGGGACGCAGGCTGTTCTCCCTCATGAGCGTGGCCGACAACCTGGAGATCGGGGCCTACATCAAGCGCGCCTTCAAGGTGAAGGACAAGACCCTGCGCCAGGTCTACGAGCTGCTGCCCAGGCTCCTGGAGCGGCGCGACCAGATGGCCATGACCCTCTCCGGCGGCGAGCAGCAGATGGTGGCCATCGGGCGCGGGCTCATGGCCCTGCCCGGCCTGCTCATGCTGGACGAGCCGTCGCTCGGCCTGGCGCCCATCCTGGTCAAGTCCATCTTCGAGACCCTGCGCAAGATCGCGGATACCGGCACCACGGTGCTCCTGGTGGAGCAGGACGTGCACCACTCGCTCAGCCTCTCGGACCGGGGCTACGTGCTGGAGCACGGCCGCGTGGCCCTGGAAGGCCCGGCCGCCGAACTGATCGACAACAAGCACATCAAATCCGCCTATCTGGGCATGTAGAGGGACGATGCACGGTTTCCACGGCAAGATCCTGGTGGTGGACGCAACCTCGCGCAGTTTCAGCGTCGAGAGCGTCCCCGACGAGGTGTACGAGGCCTACCTTGGGGGCAAGGGGCTGGCCACCTGGCTCCTGCTCACCCGCAACCCCGCCGGGGCCGATCCCCTCGGGCCGGAGAACAGGCTGATCTTCGCGGCCGGGCCCTTCTGCGGCGGCGCGGCCTGGGGCGGCAGCCGCTACGGGGTGTTCACCAAGTCGCCCCAGACGGGCTTCTACGCCGAGTCCTACTCCGGCGGCAGGACGCCCGAGGCTGTGGACTCGGCAGGGTTCGACGCCGTGGTCATCGAGGGCGCGGCGGACGCGCCCCTGGCCCTGACCATCCACCCCGGGGGTTGCGAGTTCCACGACGCCTCGGAGCTCTGGGGCATGGACTCCTACAAGTCAGAAGACGAGGCCCTGGCCCGTTTCTCCATCGACAAGCCGGGCTACGGCAGGCCCGGCGCGGTGGTCATCGGCCCGGCGGGCGAGAACCTGGTCAGCTTCGCCATGATCGCCAACGACCACTGGCGCTGCGCCGGCAGGGCGGGCGTTGGCGCGGTCATGGGCTCGAAGAAGATCAAGGCCATCGTGTTCCAGGGCGACGCCAAGCGCGTCCCGGCGGACCCCATGGGCCTGCGCTCCTACGCGGCGGCCTTCGCCAAGGCCGGGGTGCAGTCGCCCGGCGTGAAGGCCTACAAGGCCCAGGGCACCACCATGATGGTGGCCCTGATGAACACCGCCGGAGCCTTCCCGGCCAAGTACTGGTCGCAGGGCAGCTGCGAGCACTGGCCCAACCTCTCGGGCGAGCGCTTCCACAAGGAGCATCAGGTGGAGCCCCACGCCTGCCTGAAGTGCTTCATGGCCTGCGGGCGCATGGCCACCCTCAAGACCGGCCGCCACGCCGGGCTGACCCTGGAAGGCCCCGAATACGAGACCATCTACGCCTTCGGCGGCCTGTGCATGATTACGGACATGACCGAGGTGGTCTACCTGAACGACCTCTGCGACCGCCTGGGCATGGACACCATCACCGCGGGCAACCTCTGCGCCCTGGTGATGGAGGCCGTGGAGCGGGGCCGCCTGGACATGGACGTGCGCTACGGCGACGCCGACGCCTGCGCCCGCCTCATCGAGGACATCGCCGCGCGCCGTGGCGCCGGGGCCGTGCTGGCCAAGGGCATCGTGCACGCCGCGCGAGAGTGGGGCCTGGAGGACCTGGCCATCCACGTCAAGGGCATGGAGCCCCCCGGGTACGATCCGCGCGTGCTCAAGGGCATGGGCCTGGCCTACGCCACCTCGGACCGGGGCGCCTGCCACCTGCGCACCACCTTCTACAAGCCCGAGCTGGCCGGCTTCATCCCGGCGGACGCCGTGGAGAACAAGGCCGAGATGCTCATCGACTACGAGGACAGGCTGACCATCTTCGACACCCTGATCCTCTGCCGCTTCTTCCGCGACCTCTACACCTGGGAGGAGCTGGAAAAGGCCGTGCACCTGGTCACCGGGCTGGACGCCTCCAAGCCCGCCCTGCGCCGCCGCGCGGCCGCAGTGTCCGACATGGCGCGGGCCTTCAACCTGCGCGAGGGTCTGACCCCGGAGCACGACCGCCTGCCCGCCAGGCTGCACCGCGAGGCCCTGCCCGACGGCCGGAAGCTGACGAAGGACGAGATGGACTACATGCTGGCGGACTACTACCGGCTGCGCGGCTGGACGGACAACGGCTGCCTCAAGGAGCCGGTTCCGGGCGCGGCGGCCAGCTGACCCGAACCCGTAACGCCACCAAAGGAGCGGCTTATGCTTGTGGGCGAATGGATGCTCAAGGACGTCACCACCGTTACCGAGGACGTGTCGATGCACAAGGCGGGCAGGATCATGCAGCAGCGCGGCGTGCGCCGCCTGCCCGTGGTGGACGGCGAGGGCAGGCTGACCGGCATCGTCACCGAGCGCGACATCAAGGCCGCATCGCCCTCCAAGGCCACCTCGCTCGACATCTACGAGATGACGCAGCTGCTCTCCCAGATCAAGGTGCGCGACATCATGACGCCCAAGCCCCTGCGCATCCGCCCCGGGGGCACGGTGGAGCGGGCGGCGGCCATCATGCGCGACAACAAGGTGGGCGGCCTGCCCGTGGTTGACGACGACGACCGCGTGGTTGGCGTCATCACCGATACCGACATCTTCCGGCTCTTCACCATGATAAGCGGCGTGGACCGGGGCGGCGTGCAGCTGGCCGCCGTGCTGCCCGTGGAGCAGGGCAACCTCAAGCAACTCATCGACGACCTGCGCGGCATGGACGCCAAGATCGTGAGCATGCTCTCGCACCTCAACGCCAGCGACGAGAAGAAGCGCACGGTCTACATCCGCCTCCGGCCCATGACCGAGGCCGACGAGTACCGCATCAGGGACCGCATCCAATCCAGGCATCAGCTGCTCTACTGGGTCAAAGACTAAGCTAGAACTTCGCGCCGACAATCAGCGCCCTCCGGGACGGCTTGAAAAAGCCGTGTCCTGGAGTGCGTCCAAAATCCGGGGCCGCAAGGCCCCAATAACAGGGGACCGCCCCACAGGAGTGAGCCATGCGGCCCGACGGTTTCAAAGTTTTCCGCAACCTCTGCTTCATCGACGGCAAGTGGATGCCCGCCCTGGACGGCGAGACGATCGAGGTGACTAACCCCGCCACGGGCGAAGCCCTGGGCACCGTGCCCCGCTGCGGCACCAAGGAGGCCTCCCTGGCCATCGCCGGGGCCTCGCGCTCGCTGACGGCCTGGCGATCCATGACGGCGCTGGAGCGCGGGGCCTTCCTGCACAAACTCCACGCCCTGATCCTGGAGAACCTGGACGAGCTGGCCGCCCTGCTCACCCTGGAGCAGGGCAAGCCCCTGGCCGAATCCAGGGGCGAGATCCTGCAGGGGGCGTCCTACTTCCCCTGGTACGCCGAGGAGGCCCGCCGCGCCTGCGGGCAGGTGATCCCCACTCCGGCGCGGGGCAAGCGCCCCCTGACCATCCACCAGGGCCTGGGCGTGGTGGGCGTCATCACGCCCTGGAACTTCCCCTTCGCCATGATCCCGCGCAAGGCCGCGCCCGCGCTGGCCGCGGGCTGCACGGTGGTCATCAAGCCCGCCTCCCAGACGCCCTACTGCGCCCTGGCCCTGGCCGCCCTGGCCCAGGAGGCCGGGTTCCCCGCGGGCGTGTTCAACGTCGTCACCGGCGACTCCTCGCGCATCGGGGCCGAGCTCACGGGCGACCCGCGCGTGCGCAAGCTCTCCTTCACGGGCTCCACCGAGGTGGGCAAGAAGCTCATGGCCCAGTGCGCGGGCACCGTGAAGCGCCTCTCCCTGGAGCTTGGCGGCAACGCCCCGCTCATCGTCTTCGACGACGCGGACATCGAAAAGGCCGTGGAGGCCGCCCTGAGCTCCAAGTTCCGCAACGCGGGCCAGACCTGCATCTGCGCCAACCGCATCCTGGTGCAGAACGGCATCTACGACGCCTTCGTGCGCCGCCTGGGCAGCAAGGTGGACGGCCTCAAGCCCGGCAACGGCCTGGAGCCCGCCACCACCCTCGGGCCGCTGATCGACTCCAAGGCCGTGGCCTTCATGGAGTCGCTCGTGGCCGACGCCGTGGCCTCCGGCGCGAGGGTGGCCGTGGGCGGCAAGCGCCACGCCCTGGGCGGGCTGTTCTACGAGCCCACCCTGCTCACGGGCGTCACGCCCTCCATGCGCGTTTTCAAGGAGGAGATCTTCGGCCCCCTGGCCCCCGTGGTCTGCTTCAGCTCTGAGAAAGAGGCCATCGCCCTGGCCAACGACACCAACGCCGGGCTGGCCTCCTACATCTTCACCCGGGACATCGGGCGCATCTGGCGCGTGAGCGAGGCCCTGGAGTACGGCATGGTCGGCGTGAACGAGGTGACCCTGGCCATGGCCGAGGCCCCCTTCGGCGGCGTCAAGGAGAGCGGCATGGGCCGCGAGGGCGGGCACGAGGGGCTCATGGACTACATGGACACCAAGTACATCCTCATGGGCGGCATCGACGCCTAGCCTCGCCAAGCCTCACCACACTATGAAAAAGGCCCCCGGCGAAAGCCGGGGGCCTTTTGAATGATAAGGGATTCCAAAGGGAGGAACTCCCTTGCCCCGCCGGAGGCCGCCCCCGTTGGTCCAGGCACCCGCCGGGGCCTCCCCAGGGCCGAACCGGCCGCTGTATTTGAAGAACATCAGCCAGTTCGGCCCTGAGGAGGCCCCGGCTGGACCCGCCATGGCTCACCTCGTCTAAACGTGGCAAACATACAAGGCCCCTTCCCAACATGGTGTCGGGTCAGGACTCCGCCCCCGGTGGGTGAGAAATCAGCTCTTGGTGATCCAGACCGGCAGGCCGGAGTGCGCCACGATCCACTCCACCACGCCGCCCATGAGCAGCCTGCGCAGCCCGGTGCGCCCGTGGGAAGCGATGACGATGGTCCCGCTGCCGCCCTCCTCGGCGTACTTGAGGATCTCCTCCGGCGCGTTGCCCTCGAGCACCTTGCCCTTGGCGGCGACCCCTTTGGCCTTGGCCATCTCCAGCACCTCGCCCACAAAACCCTTGGTGGATACGGCCAGCTCCTGCGCGGCCTGGGGGGCCAGGGCCAGGTACTCGTTGGGCACGTCCATCACGGAGACCACCTCCACCAGGGAGTTGAGCTCCGCGCCCACGGCCAGGGCCTTCTCGGCGGCGGCCAGGGCGTAGCGGGAGCCGTCCGTGGCCAGGACCAGGCGGCGCAGGTTCACGGCGGCGCCCTCGGGCACGATGAGCACGTCGGTATGGGAGAAGCCGATGGTCCGGGCGGTGACGCTGCCCAGCAGCAGACGGCCCATGGTGGAGGTGTTGCGCCGCCCCATGACCACCAGGTCGGCGCGCATGGAGTCGGCCAGATCCGCGATGACCTCGCCCGGCTCGCCGCTCTCGCAGACGGTTGCGATGGTGAGGCCCCGCAAGGAGGCCTCCCGCGATGCCGCGGCCAGGGCCTGCTCGCAGGGCTGGCGCAGCACGCGGGAGATGTCCCCCACGCCCACCAGCCTCAGGTCGCCCTGGTAGGGCGGGGCCACGGCCACCGCCGTCAGTGAGGCCCCATGCGTTCCGGCCAGGTCGAGGGCCGCCTTCAGGGCGTGCATGCTGGGCTGGGATTCGTCCACACTCACGAGCAGGCGCTTGATGGGCATGATGGACCTCCGGGTGCTAACGGTTCGTGTTCTTCTACAAATCATCCGCCCGGGCCGGGCGCAAGAAAAAGTCAGGCCCGAAGCATTGCGCATACCAGGGGCCTGACTGTTCATCCAAAGCGCTGCGCGCGCCGGTGCCTTGGCGGAGTGTTATGCTTCCTGTTCCACGCTCGTGGGCGACATGGCCTTCTTGGCCTTGAGCATGCTGCCCAGGATGATGACCGCGCCCACCACCAGGGAGACGACCATGAACCCGAAGCTGACCTTGCTGAGCACGGCCAGGGTGGCGTCGCTCACGTCCATGAGGCCCAGCTTGCCCAGGTACTCGGGCATGGCCAGCGCGCGGGACACGGCCACGATGAGCATGATGGTGCCCATGACGATCTTGATCATGTGCTCCTTGACGTAGGTGGTGCCGATGGCGCCGAGCTGCACGCCCAAGAGCGACCCGGCCAGGATGATAAGCGTGAGGCGGATGTCCACCATGCCCTGCATGGCCCAGTTGATGGAGCCGGCCAGGCCCATGACGAAGGCGATGACCAGCTCCGTGGCGGAGGCGACCAGGCTGGTGGCGCCCAGGATGTAGATCATGCCGGGCACGCCCACGAAGCCGCCCACGGCGATGGTGGCGGCCAGCAGGCCGGTGGCCAGGCCCACGGGCAGCAGGAACCACAGGGAGATGCGCAGGTTGGCGCGCTTGAAGCTGACCATGGGCCACAGCTCGATCTTCTGGAGCCTGAGCGCCAGGGAGCAGGTCTGCTCGACGCCGCAGGAGTTCTTGGAGGACTTGAGGGCGTCGATCATCACGATGCCGCCCACCACCACCAGCACCAGCACGAAGGAGACGCTGACATACAGGTTGGAGCCGGCCTGGCCCCAGGCGTTCAGGATGAAATTCTGGATCTTGATGCCGATCTGCACGCCGATGCCCGCGAAGGCGGCCATGAACAGGCCCAGCTTGATGTCCACCTGGCCGTAGCGGTAGCGCTTGATGGAGCCCACCAGGGCCTTGGGGAACTTGTGGCACATGTTGGAGGCCACGGCCACGGTGCCGGGCACGCCCAGGCTCATCATGCCCGGGGTGAGCACGAAGGCACCGCCGGAGCCGATGAAGCCGCTGACCAGGCCGCCGATGAAGCCCACGATGAACAGGAAGCTGATCCCGGCGGGATCGAGCGTGATGAATTTGGTGGCTTCGTTGAGCATATCCATTGTCGTTCTCCTTGCGGTTCTGGGCTGGTTAGGCGTTGACGGCCGCGCGGGGGCGGGTGTCCTTGCGGGCGGGGGCCTGGGCGGTGGCCTGGGCCGGGGCCTTCTTCACGGCGTCGATGCCCAGCACCTGCCAGAGGGTGCCGGCGAAGGTTCCATGGATCCAGGAGAACAGGAACACGGTGGCGATGGGCAGCGCGGTATAGATGCCGCCGCGGGCGAAGTTGGCCATGATCACGTCCTGTAACATGTACACGGCGGTGTACAACGCGCAGCTGCCGATGCCGTATGCCACGAGCTTGCCGTAGGGCTTCTTCTTGTTGGCGTGCATTCTGAGTCTCCTTGTTGCTAAAATTTTCACAAACAAGGGCGGTCCAACCCCACCCCTACCCGATCACCTCGAACAGGGGCATGCTCACATGGAATCCGTCCCTGCCACGCTGCTCCTTCACCGCGAGCACGAATTCGACCCGCCGAAGCCTGCCGCATTCCTGCTCCACCACATCAGAGGCCCTGCCGAAGCGCAGCACGTGCCGGAAAACGACCCCGGCCTGGCGCGCCTCGCGGGCGAAATCCCCAGCGGACTTCTCGGCCCGCATCTCGAAGAGCCCACGGCGCTTGGCCGCCTGCTCGTCGTTCTTGTCCGCGTCGGGCCTGCCGACGCTCAGTCCCACCACTTCCGTGCCCAGCCTGCCGGCCACACCCAGGGCCTGACGGATGAGCGCCGGAGAAAATTCCGCTTCGGTGGACACGGCCACGATCTTCTTGCTCTCCCCGCCGGTGGGGGTGAGGCCAAGGTCAGGGCCGGAGAGGCCGTATTCGGCCAACCCGGCGGCCTGGCCGGTCTGCTCCAGGAACTCCCGGATGCGGCCGGGCCGCCGGATGCGGACAGCCCCTTCGGGCTTGTCGCTGACGCGCCTCGCCATGACTGGCTAGACCCTCGCCCTCGGGCGGTTGTCGGGGCGCTTGGTTGCGGCCGAAGCCTTGCGGCCACGCTGCGCGGCCATGATCTCGAGGGCTTCGCGGTCCAGGTCCTGCTCCGCGAAGGCCAGGGCTGCAAACACGGTTTCAATGCGTTCCCTGATGCTGGCCATGATCGTGTCCTCCTCGTTTCGTTGCCCCCATAGTCCAAGATGCGTGCCAACAGCATACGTGCTGTAATTATTTGACTTTTTTGAATGGCAGAAGATTTTTGCGTTGCATCGTGCAACGCCTTTCGGCCCAAGGGGGCTGCACGGCGTGTTGCGCATCACAACAGCCGTTGCATAATGTTACACGCTGCAACGGCGCTGTTGCGCCGGGGGCGGGATTGAACGTAGACAGGTGCAAACCTGCGAGGTGCACATGATCTTCTTCCAGAAGCGCACAGAGGGGAAAACTCCCGAATCGCCCACCTCCGACCTGGAGGCGTTGCGAGCGCGGGCCAAGAGCCCGGACCTGCCCGCCCACGCCAGCGAGGCCGCCCTGCGCGAGCTGGACCGCCTGGCCAAGACCGACCCCTCCGTGGCGGAATACTCCGTGGGCCTGGGCTACCTGGACTTCCTCCTGGGCCTGCCCTGGAACGCCCTCACGCAGGACAAGCTGGACCTGGCCGCCGCCGGGGAAGTGCTGGCCGAACGCCACTACGGCCTTGGGCAGGTGAAGGAGCGTGTGCTTGAGTACCTGGCCTCGCGGGCGCTTCGGGCCTCGCGCGATTTCCACATCCTGGTGGTGGACGACGAGGACATCGCCCGCACCAACCTCGAGTATGTGCTCAAGAAGGAAGGCTACCGCGTGCGCGGCGCGGGCAACGGGCTGGAGGCCCTGGAGGAGATCGGGCGCTGGGAGTTCGACCTGATCGTCACGGACCTCAAGATGGACCGCATGGACGGCATGCAGCTCTTAGAGGAAGCCCGCAAGATTTCGCCCAACACGCAGGTGATGATGGTCACCGGCTTCGCCACCGTGGACACCGCGGTGCAGGCCATGCGCCAGGGCGCGGTGTACTACCTGGCCAAGCCCGTGAACCTGGACGAGCTGCGCGCCACCGTGGCCCGCATCGCGCGGGAGAAGGCGGCCCCCACCGTGTTCCGCAGCCCGGTGCTCTGCTTCTCAGGCCCCCCGGGCACGGGCAAGACCTCCGTGGGCCAGGCCATCGCCCAGGCCCTGGGGCGCAAGTTCCACCGCATCTCCCTGGCGGGCCTGCGCGACGAGGCCGAACTGCGCGGCCACCGGCGCACTTACGTGGGCGCGCTGCCGGGCCGGGTGCTGCAGTCCATCAACCGCCTGGGCGTGCGCAACCCCGTGTTCATGCTCGACGAGCTGGACAAGATCGGCAAGGACTTCCGGGGCGATCCGGCCGCCGTCTTCCTCGAAATGCTCGACCCCGAGCAGAACAGCCAGTTCGTGGACAACTACCTGGAGGTGCCCTTCGACCTCTCCCAGGTGCTGTTCATCGCCACGGTCAACGACGTGCGCGAACTCTCCGGCCCCCTGCTGGACCGCCTGGAGCTGGTGCCCTTCCAGGGCTACACCACCGCCGAAAAGGTGCAGATCGGCCTGCGCCACCTGCTGCCCAAGCAGTTGCGCGAGCACGGCCTGACCCACCCCTTCCCGGAGTTCACCGCCGACGCCGTGGGCGCGGTGGTGGACGGCTACACGCGCGAGGCGGGCGTGCGCAACCTGGACCGCGAGCTGGGCCGGGCCTGCCGCAAGCTGGCCAAGCTGCGCCTGGAGGCAGGGCCGGACGGCGCCGCCGCAGCGGCCGTCACTGTCGGCAAGGACCTCATCCCCGGACTGCTCGGGCCGAGGAAATACGCCCGCGAGGCCGCCGGGGGCGAGCCGCGTGTGGGCGTGGCCACGGGGCTGGTCTACGCCGACCACGGCGGGGAGATCATCTTCGTGGAGGCCATCCGCATGAAGGGCCAGGGCAACCTCACCATGACCGGGTCGCTGGGCGAGGTGCTCTGCGAGTCGGCCCGGACCGCGCACAGCCTGGTGCGCTCCAGGGCGGCGGAGCTGGGCATCGACGGGGAGTGCTTCCTCTGCGAGGATCTGCACGTGCACATCCCCGCCGGGTCCATCCCCAAGGAGGGCAGCTCGGCGGGCGTGACCCTGGCCACGGCCCTGGCCTCGCTCTATACGGGCCGGGCGCTCAGGCGCGACGTGGCCATGACCGGGGAGATCACGCTGACCGGGCAGGTGCTGCCCGTAGGGGGGATCAGGGAGAAGATTCTGGCGGCCGCACGCGCCGGGGCCGCGCGGGTGATTCTGCCCGAGGGCAACAGGCCCGAGGTGGAGGCCATGAGCGCGGAGGAGCTGTCAGGGGTGGAGGTGGTGTTCGTTAAGGGCGCGCTGGAGGCGCTGGAGTTGGCTGGGGTGTAGGGGCCCTGAACGGGCGCGGCCCCCGCAGGCCAGTGTTGCGATGGCAGGCGGCAACCATCGATGCGAGGCCCGTGCGTCGAGTGTGATAACCCTCCCGCCTACCAGCCCAGGATGGCGGCAAGTTTCGCGCTGGCTTCTTCCACAAGGGCGTTCGATGCCCGGCCCTTCACTTTCAGGCCCCTTGCGCGCCAATCCAGGCTTTTGGTCTGATCGACCAGAACGACGCCGTAGCAGCATTCGCCGGACGGGATTTCGACTTCGAAGGGATAGCCTTTCACCTGGCTCGTGAGCGGAGCCACGAAGGCGAACCCGGTGACTTCGTTGAACGCGCGCGGGGACATCACAAGCCCGAATCGCGCCCCCGCCTGCTCGTGGCCGGCCTGGGGGTCGAAATCGAGGTGCACGTAATCGCCCCTGTCAGGCGTTTTCCCGCTCACAGCAGCTCTCTGCCCTTTTGGCCGCCCATATCGAGGGCGTCGTGCCTGTTCTCAGGCGTCACCTTGCTGAGCAGCTCCGCAAGGTCGTATTTCCGCCGGGCCTTTTTGATGGTCAGCCCGTCAACCGACGTGTCGATGCTCACGGCGTCGTCGGCCTTGAACCCCGCCGCGTCCGCGATTCCCTTGGGGATACGCAGGCCGATGCTGTTGCCCCAGCGTTTCAGAACGACTTCCATGGTCATGGGTTACCTCCGGCTCCTGTCGATGGATTCACGTGAGAATCCCGAGCGGGATCGCTTGCATCCCGCCGCCGATGCCGCTCATCCGGTCATTGTGCGGTGATGCAACGGCAGGGATGATAATTTTGTATAA
The DNA here is from genome assembly GCF_022808715.1 of Fundidesulfovibrio agrisoli. GTDB lineage: Bacteria > Desulfobacterota > Desulfovibrionia > Desulfovibrionales > Desulfovibrionaceae > Fundidesulfovibrio > Fundidesulfovibrio agrisoli. The sequence goes on along the minus strand of NZ_JAKZKX010000027.1, from coordinate 19,900 downwards.
TGCAGGCGGATGGGGGCGTCAACCAGTGCTGCTGCTTCTGCCCGAGGGCAACAGGCCCGAGGTGGAGGCCATGAGCGCGGAGGAGCTGTCAGGGGTGAAGGTGGTGTTCGTGATGGGCGCGCTGGAGGCGTTGGCGTTAGCGGGGGTGTAGCCGTTCCAGGGGGTATCGCACGCGATCCGGCTTGACTGACGCCCTGCGGTGTGTATTCTACACACATGGAGAGCAGGGAAATCATCCAACGCCTTGAACAGTGCGGATTCACCCTGCTACGCGTAAACGGCAGCCACCATGTTTTAGGGCGACCCGACGGGCAACGGGTGGTTGTACCACATCCCCGCAAGGACATCCCCGCCGGTACCCTGCGCAATATCTTCCGGCAGGCTGGTTGGCCCTGGCCGCCCCGATAGGAGAAACCATACATGCGCAAACACTATCCCGTAATCCTGCATACCGACGACGGCGTTGCCTACGGTGTCACCGTGCCGGACCTGCCCGGCTGCTTCACTTCCGGCGACACGCTTGAGGAAGCGCTTTCAAACGTCCAGGAGGCTGTGGAAGCCTTTCTGTTCGACGCGGACAAGGCCCCGGAGCCGAGCGCGCCTGGTGCGGTGTTGGCCTTGGCCGAAGCCGAGGGAGGCGTTCTGGCTTTTGTCGAGCTTGACCTCGCCTTTTTGGATAAGGAACCGGTGCGGGTGAACATCAGCGTTCCCAGGTTCCGACTGGAGCGAATCGACGCGGCCGCGAAGAAGCTGGGCCTGACCAGGTCGGGCTTTCTGGTTCAGGCGGCGGAGGCTCTTGCGGAGAGAAAACACCCTTGACCCTGGACGCCGAAGGAGCACCGCTCGGTTATCACTCCCCCAACCCATATCTCTTCACCTTCCGCCACAGCGACACCCGATCGATCCCCAGAATCTCGGCGGCTTTGGTCTTGTTCCCGCCTTCGTGGGCCAGCACGGCCTCGATGTGCCTTCTCTCCAGCTCTTCGAGCGTGATGAGCTCCGGGCCTTCGTGCTTCACCAGGGCCGGGGCCTCGCCCCTCAGATCCTGCGGCAAATCCGCCGGTTCCAGCTTTTCGCCCTTGGCCATAATCACCGCTCGCTGCACGATGTTCTCGAGCTCGCGGATGTTGCCGGGGTAGTCATAGGCCATCAGGTGCCTGAGCGCCTCGGACGACACCCCTGAGACCGTCTTGCCCATGGCGGGCGCGTATTTGGCGATGAAGTACCCGGCCAGCAGCGGGATGTCCTGCCGTCTCTCCGACAGCGGGGGCACGCGCAGGGTGATGACGTTGAGCCGGTAGTAGAGGTCGGCCCGGAACATGCCGTGGTCCACCTCTGTCTTGAGGTCCTTGTTGGTGGCGGCCAGGATGCGCGCGCTCACGTCTATCTCCTGGGTGCCGCCCACGCGGAAGAAGCGCCGCTCCTGCAAGACGCGCAGCAGGCGCACCTGCATGGTCAGCGACATCTCGCCGATCTCGTCCAGGAAGAGCGTGCCCTCCCCCGCCACCTCCAGGAGCCCCTTCTTGAGCGTGGAGGCCCCGGAGAAGGCCCCCTTCTCGTGCCCGAAAAGTTCGTTGGCCAGCAGATCCTCGTTGAAGGCCCCGCAGTTGATGGCCAGGAAGCGGCCGCCCCCGCGCGGGCTGGCCTCGTGGATGGCCCGGGCCACAAGCTCCTTGCCGGTGCCGGTTTCGCCCAGGATGAGCACGGTGGAGTCCGTGGGCGCGATGTGGTGGATGTTGTCGCGCAGGGCCTGGATGGCCGGGCTCTCTCCGATTATCAGCGGGCCGCTGCCCAAATCCGCCACCTGGCGGGAGAGGCGGGCAACCTCCTGGCGCAGGCGGCGCTTGACCATGGCCTCGGCCACGGTGGCGCGCACCTCGGCCAGGCTGTAGGGCTTGGTCAGGTAGTGGCAGGCCCCCAGGCGCATGGCCTCCACGGCGGTGGACACGGTGGCGTGCCCGGTCATGACCACCACCTCGGTGTCCGGCCAGAGGCGCTTGCACTCGGCCAGCACGGCCAGGCCGTCCAGGTCCTTCATGCGCAGGTCGGTGAGCACCAGGTCGAACTCGCGGTTGTCCAGCAGGGCCACGGCCTCCTCGCCGCTGGCGGCGGACGCCGTGGCGTAGCCCTCGCGCGTGAGGATGTGCGTGAGGTTCTCAACGGCTATGGACTCGTCGTCCACGATGAGGATCGTGCCGCCCTTCATCTGCCCGCCTGCTCAGAGTTCTTGGCCCCGCCGTGCAGCGGCAGGCGGATCACGAAGCGCGCCCCCTTGCCCGGGTTGCGCTCGGCCGCGATGGAGCCCTTGTGCTTCTCGATGATGCCGAACACGATGGAAAGCCCCAGCCCGGTGCCCTTGCCCACCTCCTTGGTGGTGTAGAAGGGGTCGAAAACCTTGCCCAGGTCCTCCTCGGGGATGCCCACGCCCGTATCCTCCACGGCGATCACGGCCGTGTTGTCCGCAGCGTCGGCCTCGGCGGAGACGGTGATGGCCCCCGGCGGCGCGGGGATGGCCTGGGCGGCGTTGAGCAGCAGGTTGATGAACACCTCCTGCATGCGGGCGGCGTCGAGATCCACCACCAGCCCCTCGGGGATGGACTTGCTCAGCGTGATGCCCGCCGGAACCTGGGAGGAGACGAGCCTGAAGGCCTTGGCCACCACCTCGTCGAGGCTGGCGGGCTTGAGGCTGAAATCCTTGGCGCGGGCGAACTCCAGCAGGCCCTTCACGATGTCGCGGGCGCGGATGACCTCCTGCTGGATGTTCCCGAGCATCTTGGCCGCGAAGGCCGGGTCGCACTCGGTCTGCTCCTCGATGAGGATCTGGCAGGAGGTGGAGATGTTGTTCAGCGGGTTGTTGAGCTGGTGGGCGATGCCCGAGGTGAGCACGCCCAGGGAGGAGAGCTTCTTCTCCTGGATGAGCTGGTCTTGGCGGCGCTCCAACTCGCGGGTCATGCGGTTGAAGGCCTCCAGCACGAGTTGGGTCTCGTCGCCTGAGCGGGGCACGTCCAGGGTTTTGAAGTTGCCCTGCCCCACCTCGGTGGTCGCCCTGGTGATGGTGCCCAGGGCCCGCAGGATCTTGCGCACCAGCAGGAAGGCCAGCACGATGCCCGAGAGCGTGATGAGCAGGCCGGAGACGAACAGCTGGCGCTTGAGGTCCGCCACCAGGCGGAAGGTGCGGTTGCGTTCAGAGTTCTTGATGTCCAGGGAGAGGTCCACCATGTCCTTGCCGGTCTGGCGCAGCTCCTCCCGAGCCTGGGAGATTTCCGTGCCCGGCTTGACCGGGTGCAGCGACATGCTCAGGGACTGGTAGCCGTCCAGGGCGACGGCCAGCCGGGCCATGGCGTTCTTGGCGCGCCCGTCGCGGGCGATGGCGGCCATTTCGGCCAGGGTCTTGCGGGCCTGGGCCGTGTAGTTCTGGGCCTCGTCGAAGTCCTCGTCGTGGCCGTAGAGCATGTAGTTCTTTTCGTAGCGCCTGATCTCGAGGATGGTGTTGGAGAGGTCGTCCGCGCCCTCCATGAGCGTCAGGGTGGCCTCCAGGCGGATGAGGTAGTTGTAGGAGACCACGCCCACCACGGTGAAGAGCAGTACGGGGATCACCACGCCCACCAGCACCTTCTGGCGGATGGTCAGGTGCGGAAGCCGGGAAAGAAGCGCGTCGAGGGTGCTCATGGGCCTGATCCTGCTCGCTTTTTGATATGGCGTAAAACGGCGCTCGGCCATGATAGACCCGGAAGTCCTGTTTGTCAGCCATGTTGCGGCGCGGGCCGCCGGCGAGGCGGCGCATAGACGCGGCGGAAGGCCATAAAAAAAGCCCCGTCCCTTGGGTGGGGACGAGGCGTTGGATTCGGAGGCATTCGCTGCCGCTTCAGGGATCGCATCCCTTCCTCGTGGCGCCCCGCCGCTGCCTTCCACGGCGGGATCTTCATGGCTTTACCGGTCCGCTATGGATGGTCCGCGATCCGGTGACGGTCACTCCGTCTGGTTTGCCTGGCCTTGTGGGCTGTGCGCCCGGTTGCCGAGGCGAGGGGTCGTCGCGGTCATCCGCCGGTATGGTCCTGATGCTGGCCCAATGGTCTTCACCTCCGTTGGGGTGGTCCACGTTGCCTTTGCCATGCTTATTAAATAGTCAGGAAATTCAGTCTGTCCAGGGGCGGCGGGCACAAAAAGCGCCCGGCCCCGAGAAGGAGCGCACATGACGGGACCGCAGAGCAAGGGCGGCCAGGGGCTTCCGGCCTGGGCCGGGGAAGAGGCCGCGCTGTACCGCAACAAGAAGAACGGCAAGCTCTACGTGATGCTGGCCAGGGCCGTGGATTGCACCAACGAGCGCGACGGCCTGCCCGTGGTGGTCTACTGCCCGCGGGACGACCCGGCCTTCGTGAGCGTTCGCAAGGAGCGGGAGTTCCTGGCCAAGTTCGACCCCGCCTGAGCGGCGGGGCCTCCGCCCGGAACGGCCCAGCCAGGTCAAGCTGGCGCGCCGTGCCCGACGGACGGAGCGGAACCATTGCCGCCGCCACGACGCTCACTTCCCGTTTCGCGCCCGCATTACCCTGGCAGCCTGTCGGCGATGGCGATTCACAAGGGCGAATCATCGAAAAGCCGGCACGGTCCGGCCAGTGGGGACACCCGGCGGACGATCAGCGCCAGTACCAGCGGTAGTGCCCGGGGCCGTAGTAGTACCCTTGATAGTAATACGGGTAGGGCCCGTAATAGTAGGCCGGGGGGGCATAATACGGATCAGGGCCGTAGTAGACCGCCGGGGCTGGCGGCAGCAGCTCGTAGTGGGTCACGCCGTCCTTGTCCTTGTAGACGGCGCAGCCGCTCAACAGCAGCAGGCAGAGGCCGAGCATCAGGCGTTTCATGCTTCCTCCCCGGCGCGTTTGGGCATTGCCCCAGTGAGCGCCCGTCAGACGCTCGGGCTGGGCTGGCGGTGTCCGCTTCGCGCCCTCGCGGTTTCCAGAAAAATGGTCATGTTTCGCCGAGTGGCAACCTCGGCCTCGAACAGTATGTCGTGGGCCGGCGTGCGGGGGTTTCATTGACGTAAACGCCCCGGCCTGGGCCGGGCCGGTCCGGCCCTCCAACAGCGTAGGATTGCACCGACAGGCACCAACGGGTTCGAAGCGCGGCAGAAAGGGAGGGGAATGCCCGCCGCCGGGCATTCCCCTCCCTTTCACGTTGTGAATCCGAACCTCAGTTCGCCGGACTCACCGCGGCGGCAGCCTTGGCGGCCTGCGCGTTGGTCTGCTTCGTGGCGCTCACCACGCAGCTCTGGTAGGCCTTGGCGCACTGGGCCTTATCCTGGCTGGTCGCCATGCAGGTTCTGTAGGTTCTCTTGCAGTAGCCCGGGTCCGCATAGGGGCTCGGGGCCTGGACCTGGCTCTGAGCCTGGCCCGCGGCCGCCGCGCCGAGCAGCAGCCCGCCCAGCAGGGCGAGCGCGCAGAAGTGTTTCATTGTCCGCAGCATGATCGGACTCCTCCGCTCAAATGTTTTTACGCACGGCTTCATGCGCTAGTTGGTCTGCAGCAACCCCAGAAGCGAGAAGATGCCCGGCAGGACGCGCACCTGATACACAGAGAGCGGGCGCATCATGTCGTGCTCTTCGTGCTCCAGGATGTGGCAGTGCCACACGTACTCGTGCCCGAAGTTCACCAGGGGGTTCATGACCGCGTCGAAGGGCATGGCCCCGTTGCGCGGCCGGACGCTGTCCTTCACCGGGAAGGGCGTCTTGGGCAGGTCCAGCTTCAGGGCCACGGTGGTGTTGGTGCCGGGGAACATCCTCACGGTCTCCTTCCAGCCCTGTTCGTTGGGGTCCACGGGCAGGCTGTTTCCGGCCCAGTCCGTCCTGGCCACCACCTGCACGTTGAACAGGTGGAAGTGGATGGGGTGCACGTCGCCCGTGTTGTTGACCACGGTCCAGACCTGCTTGGCCCCGGCCATGCCCGTCTCGGTGACCTTCTCATCGTAGCCGAAGCCCTGGATGTACATGCCCTGGTTGTTCAGGTGGTACTGGGCCGTGCCGATCTTCTGGATCAGGCGGCCGTAGTCGTCGAAGTCCTCGTTGAGGGTCTTGATCTGGTTGGGCAGCCCGCCCACGGTGGCGGAGCGGTTGTTGACCGCGGTGTTCAGGGGCACGATGGGCCCGGGCTGGGAGCGCGCGAAAATGCCCGGCAGGCCGGTGTTGGGGTCGGCCAGGCGGGTCTTGATGGTGGCCAGGCTGGTGTTGAACGCCGGATCGGGGGCGTTGCTGTCCACCCGGAACTCCATCAGGGTGCGGGTGTTGGGCCCCTTGCCAATCAGGGTGGTGGGCGCGCCGCCCATGCTTAGGGCGCCGGGGCCGGTGGACGAGAAGTTGGGGTCGCCGGTGAAGTAGTCGTTGCGGGGATCGCCGCCCGGGGCGGGCGCGGCCATGTCGTTATAGAGGATCAGCCGGGTTCCGTCGGGCAGGCCGGAGAAGTCGATGAGAACGTCCGCGCGCTCCGCCGGGGCCAGCCAGAGGTTGTAGTGGATGCCGTCCCACTGGGCTGGCGGGTTGGTGTTGAGCTCCGTGTAGGCGGGCAGGAACCCGCCCTCGTTGCCGATCTGCAGGATTGTCGGGGGGGCGGTTACCAGCGGCGTCACCGGAGTTGCGGGCAGCACGGGCTCGCCGTTGTCGCCCGGCTGCTCGAAGTAGAGCTGCAGGTTATAGTTGCGGGCGTTGGAGCCGTTGAGAACCCTGAAGCGGTACACCTGGGGCCTGACCGCCTGGTAGGGGTAGGCCTTGCCGTTGATCACCGGGGTGTCGGCGAAGAACTCGGGCACGCACGAAGGCGTGGGCAGCGGCTCCGTCACGTTCTGCACTGGCGGATAGACCCATTTGCCGTAATCCACCCGGCCGGAGGGCACGGGTGCGCCAGTGGCCGCGTCCTGGTTGACCTCGTAGATGTGCGGATACCACAGGGAGCCCACGGTCTGGCCCCAGTCGGGGTTGGCTGCCCAGGTGGGGTCCTGCGTGGCGATGTCGGCGGCCACGAAGCTCTTGTCCTGGATGATCAGGGGCACGCCGTAGCCGGGCAGGGTATTGTTGTTGATGAGGGCCTGCTCCTCGCTGTCCGTAATCAAGTATCCGGCGGCCAGCCCGACGTAGGGGTTGACGCGGGTCATGGCCACGAAGTGGTCGTGGTACCACAGCAGGCGGGCGCTCTGGTCGTTGGAGTAGTAGACCGTCTCCTCGCCGGGGTTGGGCGTGGGCATGTCCGGCACGTTGCTGTAGCTCGGGCCGGTCTGTCCGCTCGGGGTGAACCACTGGAAGGGCGTGCCGTCGCTGATCCAGGGGGTGAAGCCGCCGTGCAGGTGCACGGAAACGGCGTTCTGGGGCAGCATGCCGCCCATGAGCGTGGTGTCCAGCGGGAGGAAGAAATTATCCTGCGGCAACTGGTTGATGTATTTGATGCGCACCGGCCTGCCCTTCTGGGCCACGATCAGCGGGCCGCCGAAGCTGGGGGTGTTGACCGGGTTGGTGGTCAGGTCCACGTAGCCGCGCAGCTTGGTGCCCAGCGGCATCTCGCTGTGCATGACCATCGAGTACTGCTGGATGCCGATGACGTAATAGTCGCAGTTGGGCCCGTAAGGTTGCCCCGGGTCAGGGGTTGCGATGGGGATCGAGGGCAACGGGTCCACGAACTTGCTCAGGATGGGGCTCTGGGCGAACCCGTACGCCTTTGTGGTGCCGATCCCGTTTTGATCCACGTTCCAGGGAAGCGCCGTCGCCGCAAGGAGCAGGACGGTGGCCACAGCCGATTTAAGGAACACACAAAAATGGTGCCGCATGAAGACGTCCTCCGTTTGATCCCGCTCTTCTCTGCAAAACGGCAAATCCCCCACTGCATCGAAAGCAGATGTCACCCTGGGCGAGGGCGGACTTATAAAGATATTCCTAGAAATCCAGTCTTGGTCAAGAAAAATTCTCACAATCGACATATCCGGCAATAGGTTTCATCTCCGGAAACAATATTCCCAGACATTCCTGCCGGCTGGCGGTGCCTGCGGAGAGCGTGCCTCCGCTGCGGGCCGGGAGGCGGCGGTTTTTGTGTGGCAGGTTCAGACGATATCGTCGCCTGAACCGCCCTCTAGTGGGAAGGTGACGTGGGCAACGGATTGCCCGGGAAATGACGGGGATCGTCAGCCGTCGCGGGCCAGGCGCCCTTCCGGGCGGGCCGCGTGTCGGAAGGGCCGAGGCCGGCGCTCGCGGCGGGCGGGCACCCTGGTAGTGCGCCGTCCGCCGCGGGCCGAAGGCCGCCGCATAAACGGCCCCCGGGCTATGCATCCGCAGGGGAAGTCGCCCTGCGGCCCCGTAAGGTTACAGCCGCGAACGCCTTGCGTGTGTACCGGCGGAAGGGGCGGCCTGTGCGCAGTGGCGGAGCGGGAAAATCCCTCTTGGTTTGCGGCGAAATCCCGGCGCAGCGCCACTCCAACAGTATGCCGTGCCGGAGCATACTGTTGTGCACCACGCCACCCAGACGACAAAACTGTTAATTACCGCCAAAAAATCGCCCCATGGCACTGAGCAACCCGACACAAAACATACCGCGAAGGAGTGAATTGCGTCGCCAGATACGCCTGAAACGTGCGCTTCACAACTTCAATCCCTGAAGATCTTGCAAAGTTACCGTTCTGATGCCACCATAACAAACAGCTTAAAAAGAACCGTGACGTTTCCCGGTCACATGCGGCGGGCGTGGCCGCGGGCACGCTCCAATGAAAGAGAACGCCACTGCGGGAGGCCCCGCCTTGGACACCAACCGCACCGAACCACTCAGGAACCTGTTGCTGGCCGTGTTGCTGCCCTTCCTGGCGTTCGCGGTGCAGTTGGCCTTCTGGCAATATATCGACCCCTTCGTCTGGTTCCTGTTCTTCCCCGCCGTGTTCTTCAGCGCCCGCATCGGCGGCCTGCACGGCGGACTGGCCTCCACCCTGATCTCCGCCGTCATCGTGTGGTATGCGTTCATGCCCACGCGCTTCTCCTGGACCATCACCTCACCGGGCAATTTCTACTCGGTGCTGCTGTTCCTGGTCATGGGCGCGCTGTTCAGCGACAGCCAGGAACGGCTGCGCCGCGCCAGATTGCAGGCCGAGGACTCCCTGCGCGAGTCCCTTGAGGCCAAGAACCAGATCACCGCGCTCTACGAGAAGACCCGCGAGCTCGACCGGCTCAAGACAAATTTCTTCGCCAACGTCAGCCACGAGCTGCGCACCCCCCTGGCCCTCATCCTCGGGCCCACGGAGCAGAGCCTGGCCTCCGGCTCCCTCGACGACAGGACCCGCCACAACCTGGAGGTCATCAGGCGCAACGCCAGCCTGCTCCAGCGCCACGTCACGGACCTGCTGGACGTGGCCAAGCTGGAGGCCAAGCGCATGGCCATGCGCTACTCCCGCTTCGACCTGGCCTACCTCACCCGGGTCATGTGTTCGCACTTCGAATCCCTGGCCAGCGTGCGGGGCGTCGCCTTCCACATCGAGACTCCGGCGCACCTGCCCTGCGAGATGGACTCCGACAAGGTGCAGCGGATTCTGCTGAACCTGCTCTCCAACGCCTTCAAGTTCACCCCTGACGGCGGCGAAATCCGCGTGAGCCTGACCGTGGAGGCCGGCCGCGCCGCTCTCACCGTGCGCGACAACGGCCCCGGCATCCCCGAGCACATGCTCCAGGCCGTGTTCGAACGTTTCCGCCAGGTGGACGATGGCGCCACGCGCAAGCACGGCGGCACGGGCCTGGGCCTCGTCATCGTCAAGGAATTCGCGGAACTGCACGGCGGGCGGGTGCATGCGGCCAACGCCCCGGGCGGCGGCGCGGCCTTCATGCTGGAGATGCCCCTGACCGCGCCGGCCGGCACCATTTTCGACGCCGACCCCCAGAACATCGACGAGGACATGTTCCGCCTCAACTGGGGCGGATTCACGCCGGAGCCGATCCCCCCCGCCCAGGACGCCTGCCCCGCCGATCCGCACGCCCCGGTCGTGCTGGTGGTGGAGGACAACCCGGACATGAACAGGTTCATCACCTCCGCCCTGGAGCGGCGCTACCGGGTGGTCAACGCCTTCGACGGGGAGGAGGGCCTGGCCAAGGCCTTGGAGCTCCAGCCGGACATCGTCCTGGCGGACGTGATGATCCCGAAGATGAGCGGGGACGAGATGGCCCTGGCCTTGCGGCGGCGCCCCGAGACGGCGGACACCCCCATCGTCATGCTCACAGCCAAGGCGGACGAGGCCCTGCGGGAGAAAATGCTGCGCAGCGGCGTGCAGGACTACATCGCCAAGCCCTTCTCGGTGGCGGAGCTCCAGGCCAGGGTGGCCCTGCTCGTCAGCGGCAGGCTGAAAATCCAGGAGGAGCAGGCCAGGCTGGCGGCCATCGTCGAGTCCACGGACGAGGCCATCATCGGCAAATCCCTGGACGGCGTGATCCTCACCTGGAACTCGGGCGCGGAGAAGATATTCGGGCACCCGGCGCGGGAGATCCTGGGCCGGTCGGCGCTCAGGCTCTTCCCGCCCGAACTGGCCGCCACGGAAGCGGACATCATGGCCCGCGCCCGCACCGGCGAAGCGATCCCGCCGTTCGACACCGTGCGCCTGCGCAAAGACGGCTCCCCCGTGGATGTTTCCGTATCCGTCTCCCCCATCATGGACCGGCAGGGCAACGTCACGGGGATCTCGACCATCGCGCGCGACATCACCGCCCGCAAGCGGGCGGAGGCCGAACTCATCGAGATGAAGGACAGGGCCGAGGCTGCCAGCAAGGCCAAGAGCGAATTCCTGGCCAACATGAGCCACGAGATACGCACCCCGCTCAACGGCATCATCGGCATGCTCCAGCTCATGGACATGGGCGAGCTGGACCCCCAGCAGCGGGAATACCACCAGGCCGCCACCAAGGCCTCCCTGCGGCTGGCCAGCCTGCTCACCGACATCCTGGACCTCTCCCGCATCGAGGCCCACAAGCTCGCCATACGGGTGACTGAGTTCAAGACATCCCTGATCGGCGACACCCTGCTAGAGCTCTTCGGCGTGGCCGCCCGGGAAAAGAACCTCGCCCTGGAGATACGGCTCGACGAGCGACTCCCGCGAACACTGGTGGGCGACGAGAACAGGCTGCTCCAGATCCTCTTCAACCTGGTGGGCAACGCCATCAAATTCACTTCGAAAGGCCGGGTGCTGGTGGAGGCGTCCCCCCTGCCGTCCGGGCCGGGCGGGGAGCCCCGCGTGCTGTTCACGGTGAGCGACACGGGCATCGGCATCCCGGACGCCGAGCTCGAGCACATCCTCGAACCCTTCACGCAGGCCGAGGCCTCCTACTCGCGCAGCTTCCAGGGGGCCGGGCTGGGCCTGACCATCGCCCGCAAGCTCACGGGCCTGCTCAAGGGGGAGATGTGCATCGACAATTCCGGGCCGGAGGGGACTTCCATCACCCTCAGCCTGCCGTTCGGGCTCCCAAGCGGCGCAACGCCGGGGCCAATGGCCCAGGCCCGGCCCAATGCCCCGGCCGGGGGGCGGCCCCTGCGCATCCTGCTGGCGGAGGACGACGCCGTGAACGCCATGGCGGGCAGGCGCATCCTGGAGAAGTGCGGGCACCAGGTCCGGCGTGCGGCGGACGGCGCGCAGGCCTTGGACCTTTTCCGCGAGCAGGACTTCGACCTGATCCTCATGGACGTGCAGATGCCGGTGATGGACGGCCTCGAGGCCACACGGGCCATCCGGGCGGACACGTCGCTGGGCGCGAAGGCCTTGGTGCCCATAGTGGCCATGACGGCCTACGCCATGCAGGGCGACAGGGAGAAGTGCCTCGAGGCGGGCATGAACGGCTACATCTCGAAGCCGGTGGAGAAGGAGGTCCTGCTGGCCGCCATCCGGGAGGCCACGGGCGCCTAGGCGCCCGTGTGAACACTTTTAGCCGCTCAGTTCCCGAGCAGGATCGTCAGCGGCAGGAACAGGTTCGTCCGCGAGACGATGGTCGCCGTCATGGTGGAGCCCACGAAGGAGATGTCCTTCAGGCCCAGGTGCGTGGCCTGCCCGTTATACAGGCTGGAGGCGGGCGTGCTCGCGGGCGTGAAGGCGTTGGTCACGTTGCCCAGGTAGAACAGGTCGGTCTGGTCGCCGTAGGAGCCCCCGGCTCCGTATGGCCCCAGGATGTTGTAGGCGCTGGAGGCCTGCACCGCGGTGACGCCCTGGTGCGAACCCGCCACATAGGTGTTGATGTCGTTGTTGCCGGGGTTGCCCACGCCGGGGGTGCCGACGGCGTTGTCCACGTGCAGGATGAGCAGACCGCCCTGGTAGCCGGGGCGGAAGTACCTGATCCCCTTGTCCCACCCCTCGCAGTTGCGGTTCTCGGCCAGGAAGTATTCGGTGGTGCTCAGGCCCGTGTCGACGAGCTTGAGGGTGGTGTCCGAAAGCGCCGGCCCGAAGCTGCGCGTATGGCCGTTGATGCCTGTCGTGCGCACCGTGTCCCAGATGCAATAGGCCCGCGACCAGGCGTCGAAGGTCACCGGCGTGGTGGCGGGGTCTTCCCCGGTGTCCGCTCCCCAGGAGCCGAAGGACATGATGGAGAACATGCCCAGCCCGTAGTTGGTGTAGCTGGTGTCGTAGAGGTCGGGCATGCCGCACATCTGGTGGCCCATCTCATGGGCGATGACGCCCATGGGGTGCTGGCGGGAATACACGTTGAGCTCGCCGTTCATGGCCCAGTTCGTCAGGGTCTTGCCGCCTGCCAGCACGCCCGCGCCGCCCCAGGCGTGGGCCCAGATGCTGGGGGTCAGGGCGGTGCCGGAGGCCTCATAGCCCGCGGGGATGAAGTAGATCACCGCTTCGGAGGGAGTGATGGAGCCGTCGTTGTTGGCGTCCAGGCTGGCGAAGTCCACATAGGGCGCGGCGGCGGCCAGGGCCTGGTTCAGCCAGGCCGTCTCGGCCGGGTAGGTGTAGTTGCCGCCGTAGTTTGGATGGTTCGAGGCGATAGTCACGTTGACCACCCCGGGCGTGGCGTTGCCGTTCTGGGTGTGGTTTATGGGCGTGACCGCCAGCTTGGAGTGGGAGTTGTCCTTGTAGAAATTGGCCACGGACTTCACGCCGGGCGCGGTGCTGAACACGCGGTCGTACCAGGCCTGGTTGGTGGTGGAGAGGGCCCGGTTGGCGAAGGCCACCAGGACGATGAGCATCTTCTTCTGGCCCTGCACCAGGGTGGGCGTCCACGGGTTGGCGGCGCTCTGCACCGCGACGGACTGGGCGGCGGACTGGGCGGCCGTCGACGCGGCCGAGCCTGCCTGCACCCCGGCGGCCTGCCAGTTCGCATCGCGCGTCAGGCGCAACCCCAGGGCGTAGCCTTCCTTCTTGGCCGCATCGGGGGCGGGGCGCAGATGCATGCCATCGGCGGGGGGCGCGTGCCTGCCGGGTATCAATCCCGAGGGGACGAGCCCGGGGCTTTCGGAGAACGTCTCGCCGGAGGCCTGGCGCTTGGTGTTCTTCGGCCCGGAAGGGAGGGCGTATTCGAAGTATCCGTTGGCCTTGTCGCGGACCAGGGTGTAGCCGTCGGTGGTCTCCGTCCAGTTCTGGAATTCGTCGCCCCGGATGCGGACCGTCAGCTTCGAGCCGTCGGGCTGCTCCGCCTCCACCGGAAACGGGTTGGCCGGGCCGGCCAGGGCCAGGGAATTCACGGCAAGCGACAGGATAGCGACGGCAGCGAGGATGCGAGGGAGGAACGGCATGGTTGAGCCCTTTCTGGAGTCGGCCCGAGGCTTGAGCCGCCACGTGGAAATGAAACTAATAACTAATAACTCAGTTCCGCCCCGGCACAAGGCATCATTTCATACCTCTGTTGACCACAATACGTATCATCATTTTATAATTGAATAAATTGTTCAGGCTGCGCACCGGAGCGTGTGGAGCATGTACCCTACCCCTCCCCAGAACTTGACCTTCGGCCGGGGGAGGACGTTACAATCGCCAAAATCAGTGCCGCATGAGGAGACGCCCATGACCCCTGCGATCAAGGTCTACGCCCTGTCCACCTGCCACCACTGCGCCGCCGCCAAGGAATACCTGACCTCGCGCGACCTGCCCTTCGACTGCGTCTATGTGGACCGCCTCTACACCGAGGACCGCAACCAGGTCATGGCCGAGCTGCGCAGGATCAACCCCACCCTCACCTTCCCCACCATCGTCATCGGGGAGACGATTATTGCCGGTTTCCAGGCTGACAAGATCGATGCGGCCTTGGAGGCCCTCTCCGTAAGCGCCCCAGGCGAATGACAGCCGCCCCAGGCGGCGGGGATGAAACCCGTGAGAACCGGTAAGGGCGCTCGTGCGCGTCCGTGACGCCCCTCAAGCCCTGCCGCCTGGTCTGACAGGCGGGGCCGTTCCCGGCGGATTTCGCCCGGGCCGGGGCGTTGACGCCCTGGAAACGCTCCTTCACGTTCACCTCATCCAACCCAGCGGGGTTCCGGGGCGGCACCACCCCGCGCCTGCATGCATCCGGGCCGGGCTCCATGGACCGGGCTCCATGGCGCGGGTTCAATGGCGCGTGCTTCGGGGCCGGGGCACCATGCCCGGGCTCCTGGGGCCTGGCGCCAGGGTCCTCCCCACCTCCAAAGAAAAGGGCGGCCGGCATCTGCCGGCCGCCCCTTCATTTGGGTCCGTCATCGCTCGCCTAGAGGCGGGTGAAGTTGTGGCACTTGGAGCAGTCGAACTTCTCGTCCGTCACGTGCTGGGCGTGAACGCCGTTGAAGAGCTGGCTGGCGCTCCACTCGCCGGACCTGTCCCCGTGGCAGCCGCTGCTGCAGGTGTGCAGGTCGGGGTTCTTGAGGGCGTAGCCCAGGGCGTCGAAGTCCACGGGGCCCTGCACGCCGGGGGCCGTGTGGCAGGTGGCGCAGGCCAGGGCCTGGGTGCGGGGGCGCACGCCGTGGTAGATGCCCTGGAGGCGCTCGGTGTCCGCGAACTGGTAGCCGCTGGGCAGTGACCAGCCCACGGCCGCCGCGCCTTGCAGGATGGCCTGGTTCACATCGGCGGTCTGGAACAGAATGCCCATCTTCAGCGGCAGCAGGCGCTTGGTGGCGGGGTCCACGGGCTGCTTGGCAAGGTGGTGCTTGAGCGGCATCAGCTTGGAGGGTTTGTCGTTCACGCCGCCCACGGGGCCGGCCATGAGGGTGCGCCCGTTGGCCTGCGGGGCCACGGGGTCGCCGAACTTGTAGAAGGTGCTCGTGCCGTTGGACCAGCCGTAGGTGGGGGTCACGTTGGACTGGAACTGGATCCAGGGCTCGTAGAGCCTCGCCGCGTTGACCTGGGGCGTGTTGGAGTAGTCGCGGAACATGTCGGTGGGGGTCGACGCCGCGAACGTGGGGATGTGGCAGGTCTGGCAGGCGATCTTCTGCGCATGCTTGTTGAGCCGGGAAAGGTTGGCGGTGTTGGTGTGCGGCGTGGCGGTGTGGCACCCGCTCATGGTGCAGCTCACGGGCTGGGCGGGGTTGTCCACCTCGCGCAGGTCGACGCCGCGCCCTCCGATGCGGTGGTTGGTGGTCTTGTGGCAGCTCGCGCAGGTGAACTTCTGCCCGTCGGCGGACATGTGCACGTCATGCGTGAAGGGCGGGTTGGTCAGGATGGGCTCGATGTCGCCGCGCTTGTTGTTGTTGCCGCCGCCGGACCGAAGGTGGCAGCGCAGGCAGGCGTCGCGGTCGGGCTTGGCGATGTCCGCCGCGGCCTGCTT
This sequence comes from Fundidesulfovibrio agrisoli, assembly GCF_022808715.1. Taxonomy (GTDB): domain Bacteria; phylum Desulfobacterota; class Desulfovibrionia; order Desulfovibrionales; family Desulfovibrionaceae; genus Fundidesulfovibrio; species Fundidesulfovibrio agrisoli. Next base: position 4,185 of record NZ_JAKZKX010000027.1, on the reverse strand, counting down.
GGCGCTCACGCCCATGGCCGCCACGTCGGGCACGAAGTGCGCGGTGCCGCCGTCCAGCGAGACGGTGCGCTTGTACTTCTTGGAGTGGCACATCAGGCAGTCGATGTTGGTCAGCGTGGGGTTGGCCAGCTCGGTGGCGTCGAGCTTCTTGCCCTTGCCCACGTGGCAGGCGGCGCAACCGCCGTCCACGGCCTTGCCGTCCACGTTGGTCAGCTTGGTGAGCCAGTTGAAATCCGGGTAGATGCAGTAATCGTTCATGCCGCCCAGCTTGCCCACGTCCCCGGTGAGGTTGGAGACGCCCCCCGCGTCGCCGCGCCAGCGATAGTGGGCCGAGGCCCCCATGGCGGCGGCCTGGGTCTGGTGGCATTTCAGGCAGGTGGCGGTGATGTTGTTGGGGTCCAGCCCGGCCACGCGGGTGGCGTGGCTGCCCGTCAGATGCGTGGCGGCGGCGATTCCCGGCACGGTCAGGAGGAGGAGATCGTCGTCTGCAAAGGCGAGTGCGGCCACCGGGTCAGCCAGCGGGAACGACATGCCGGCCAGCATGAGGAGGAGGTAGAGTGCCGATCTGCGCATAGAGCACCATCCGGAAGGTGGAGTCGTTGAAGGCCCGGCCCCCGCCGATCCAACAGGGCGGGACTTGCAACCGGGCCTCGAAAATGCTGACGGCCCAACCCTAGGGAAATAGGAATCAGGTGACAAGATTAAATCTGCCGCGATGTATTGAGTTCATCTATTTTTCATGGTATAAGGAAAAATTTCACTTTTCATACCGACTTCTGAATCATTCTTCCCCCAGTCAAACACCATCGAATTTGGAGGATGCGATGCGTGCTGCCGGAAAACCCATAGGCACACTCGATCAATTCCATTCTGTATGTTAATGTGTTAGATTAAACATATTAAAATAATTGAACTTTTTCAGATTATGCCTTGTTTGACATAACGAAACGTGCCACCATGCGCCCACCAACCCAACGAGAGGACGCCAACCCACACGCACACGCGCGCTCCCACGCGGGCACCTCTCGAAGCCAAGGAGGCTGCATGAACATTTCACGGCGAGGATTCGTAAAGCTGGCAGGGGCGACGGCCACCTGCCTGGGCCTTACGGAGCTGGGCTTCAACCTTGCACCTGTGAAGGCTCACGCCGCAACGCTCAAGATTGCTGGCGCGAAAGAGGTGATCTCCATTTGCGGCTTCTGCTCCTGCGGCTGCAACATCGTTATGTCCGTGAAGGACGGCAAGCTCGTCAGCGCAGAGGGCGACCCCGACTACCCCGTGAGCGAAGGCGCGCTGTGCGCCAAGGGCGCGGCCTTCCTCTCCATGCACCTCTCCGACCACCGGCTCACAAAGCCGCTGTACCGCGCTCCCGGCAGCGACAAGTGGGAAGAGAAGGACTGGGACTGGACCCTGAACCGCATCGCCCAGAAGGTGAAGGAGACCCGCGACAAGGACTTCATCCTCAAGAACGACAAGGGCCAGGCGGTCAACCGCCTGGAGTCCGTGTTCCAGTTGGGAACCTCCCAGATGGACAACGAGGAGTGCGCCGTATCGCACCAGATGCTTCGCAGCCTGGGGGTCGTGCACATCGACCACCAGGCGCGGGTCTGACACAGCCCCACTGTACCGGCTCTGGCAGAGTCGTTCGGACGTGGTGCGATGACCCAGCATTGGATCGATATCAAGAACGCCAATGCTATTCTGATAATGGGCAGCAACTGCGCGGAGCATCACCCCATAGCCTTCAAGTGGGTGCTCAAGGCCAAGGACGCCGGGGCCACGGTGATGCACATCGACCCCAAGTTCTCCCGCACGTCGGCCCGCTGCGACATGCACGTGCCGCTACGCAGCGGCACGGACATAGCCCTCCTGGGCGGCATGATCCGCTACATCCTCGAGAAGGACAAATACTTCAAGGATTACGTCCTGCAGTACACCAACGCTGCGTTCATCGTCGGCAAGGACTACGACTTCAAGGACGGCCTCTTCTCCGGGTATGACGCGCAGAAGGCCGGTTACGACCAGAAGAAGTGGGACTTCGAACGCGACGACAAGGGCACGCCCAAGCGCGACATGACCCTCAAGAATCCCAGGTGCGTCTTCCAGCTCATGAAGAAGCACTACGACCGCTACACCCTGGACAAGGTCGAAGCCATCACTGGCGTGTCCAAGGCCAACCTGCTCAAGGTCTACGAGGTCTACACGGCCACCGGCAGGCCGGACAAGGCAGGGACCATGATGTACGCCCTGGGCTGGACCCACCACAGCGTGGCCGTGCAGAACATCCGGGCCGCGGGCGTGATCCAGTTGCTGCTGGGCAACGTCGGCGTGGCCGGCGGCGGCATCAACGCCTTGCGCGGCGAGCCCAACGTTCAGGGCTCCACTGACCATGCCCTGCTCTGGGACTCGCTGCCGGGCTACAACCCCGTGCCCAACACCAACTGGGCGACCTACGACGACTACCTCAAAGCCAATACGCCCAAGACCGCGGACCCCAAAAGCGTGAACTGGTGGCAGAACAGGCCCAAGTACATGGCAAGCCTGCTCAAGGCCTGGTTCGGCGAGAAAGCCACCAAGGAGAACGGCTTCGGCTACGAGTGGCTGCCCAAGGTCGACGCCGGGGTGAGCTACGCCAGCATGTTCCTGTTCGACAGGATGTACGCGGGCAAGATCAAGGGCGGCTTCATCTTCGGCCACAACCCGGCCCAGAGCATGCCCAACACCCACAAAATCCGGAAGGCCCTGCCCAAGCTGGACTGGCTCGTGATGGGCGAGGTGCACCACACCGAGACCACGGACTTCTGGCGCGGCCCCGGCGTGGACCCCAAGTCGGTGAAGACTGAAATCTTCGTGCTGCCCTCCTGCCAGCGCGGCGAGAAGGACGGCACCATCTCCAACAGCGGCCGCTGGCACATGTGGCACCACAAGGGCGTCGAGCCCATGGGCGAGAGCAAGCCCATGGGCTATATGGTCGTTGAGATATTCAAGAAAATCCGTGAGCTCTACATGAAGGACGGCGGCGCGTTCGCCGAGCCCATCCTGAACTCGGACTGGCCCGAATCCTACGACGCGGACATCCTGGCCAGGAAGATCAACGGCTCGTTCACCCGCGACGTGAAGGTGGGCGACAAGGAGTACAAGAAGGACGACCAGGTGCCCGCCTTCGCCATGCTGATGGACGACGGCTCCACCACGAGCCTCAACTGGCTCTATTGCGGCTGCTACGGCCCCTCGGGCAACCTGGCCAAACGGCGCGACCACACCCAGACGCCCATGCAGGCCAAGATCGGGCTGTTCCCGAACTTCTCCTGGGCCTGGCCGGTCAACCGCCGCATCATCTACAACCGCGCCTCCGTGGACGTGAACGGCAAACCCTTCAACCCGGAGCTGCCCGTGATCTCCTGGGAGGACGGCAAGTGGGTGGGCGACGTGCCCGACGGCCCCTGGCCGCCCATGGCCATGGAGGGCGGCAAGTACCCCTTCATCATGCACACCGAAGGCCACGGCCAACTCTACGGCCCAGGCCGGGTGGACGGCCCCTTCCCGGAGCACTACGAGCCCGCCGAGACCCCGGTCAAGGCGCATCCGTTCTCCAAGCAGTTGAACAATCCCTGCATCAAGTGGATCAAGAGCGACATGGACAAGCTGGCCGCCCCGGCCGACCCCAACTACCCCATCGTGCTCACCACCTACAGCCTCACCGAACACTGGTGCGGTGGCGGCGACACGAGAAACACCCCCAACCTGCTCGAGGCCGAGCCCCAGCTCTACGTGGAGCTCAGCCAGGAGCTGGCCAAGGAGAAGGGCATCGCCAACGGCGACCCGGTGGTTGTGGAGAGCATCCGGGGCAAGGTCGAGGCCATCGCCATGGTCACCGTGCGCATGACCCCGTTCAAAGTGCAAGGCAAGACCGTGCACCTGATCGGCATGCCCTTCTGCTTCGGCTGGACCACGCCCGGCGTGGGTGACGCCACCAACCGGCTGACGCCGACCGTGGGCGACCCCAACACGGCCATCCCCGAGTACAAGGCCAGCCTGGTGAACATCCGCAAGGCCGACAAGGTCACCGAACTCTCGATCTAATCAGCAGGGCCGGCCCGGCGCGCCGGGCCGGCCCCGCAGGGAGATTGCATCATGCCCAAGGCGATATTCGTAGACACCTCGCGCTGCACCGCCTGCAGGGGC
>NZ_JAKZKX010000026.1 GCF_022808715.1 Fundidesulfovibrio agrisoli | reverse complement strand
GGCCCGGGCCGGAGCCTGAAAGTGGGGAGGGGCCTCCGGCGGCCAAAGGGCTGCGCCCTTTGGAATCCCTCATGGGGTGCTGGTCGGCGGCGCGCACGGCTAGGCTCCCGAGTCCAGGTAGATGGGGTTCAGGGAGGCGAAGTCCGCCGTGCCCGCCCCGGCGGCCTGGGCCATGCGGATGTAGGGGATGTCCTCCAGGGTGCGCCCCAGCAGGCCCGCGCCGAAGGCGTCGCCCGCCACGGGGTCGGTGGTCAGCACGAGCATGTTGGTGGCCTTGAGGTCCGACAGGGAGCCGCCCGTGGGGCCGTTGGTCATCATGGAGACGGTGCCGTCCAGCACGCTGAGCGTGGGCCTGGCCAGCATGGAAAGCTCGGTGATGATGGCGTTGATGTCCTGGTGGAAGACGTTTCGCCTGCCGCCAAGCAGCCCGTACATGTTCTTGAGCGACATGGAGGCCCCGGCCCGGGCGTGGTCCTTCACCGGAGAGAGGGTGATGAGCCTGGTCACGCCCGCGAAGGCCCCGGCCAGCACGGGCCAGTCCTTGATGAGCCTGGCGCCGGGCAGGGTGGCGGGCGCGAACAGCCCGGCCCGGGGGATGATGATCTTCGCGCCGCTCTGGCGGGCGGCCCCGGCCAGCCCGGCGATCTCGAAGCAGCTCTCCGGGTTGTTGATGGGGTTGTCGGTCACGCCCACGCTTGCCGCGCCCGCCTTGGCGCAGGCGGCGGCCACGGCCGCCAGCAGCTCGGGGTGGGTGGTGGCCCCCAGCGACGCCGGGGAGGCGAAGGCCGCGTTGACCTTGATGAGCACGCGGTCGCCCTTCTTGACGAATTGCTCCATGCCGCCCAGGGCCTTCATGCCCTGCTCGAACATGGCGGCGCGGTCCGCCCCGCGCACCACGGCCATGCGCGGGCTGCCGGAGGGGCGGTCCTTCACGGAGTAGTCGCCCAGGCCGGGCAGGGCCTTGAGCTCGGGCAGGGCCGACGGCCCCGAGGGGTCGCGCAGGGCCAAACCCAGGCCGCAGGCGCCCACGGCCACGGCCGAGGCCCCGGCCACGCGCTTGAGGAACTCGCGGCGCTTCATGCCCTCGCCGGGCGGAAAGGCGGGATCGGGGCCGGTGGTGCTCACGGCTTGTTCTCCTCGGGGGATTTGGCCAGGGCGTTCCCCAGGACGCGGGCCAGTTCCAGGGCGGCGGCCCGGTTCACGGAGTCGTGCACGCCCGCCAGCACCGGCCCCCTGGTCATCACCACCTGGATCATGTCCTCCAGGGCCAGCACGCGCGCGCCCTCGGGCAGCCCGGCCGTGTCCGGGCCGGGGGGGACGGGCTTGAACCCGTTGCCCGTCAGGAAGGCCGCATAGGCTTCGGCCTGAGCCCGGGCCTGGGCGGCGTTCTCGCGCCGGGCCAGGAAGGCCGCCGCTTCCCCGGAAGGAAGGGCGTACTCGGCGGTGTAGACGTTCTCCAGCCCCTCCATGCCCAGGGCGTCGCTCACGGCAAGGCGCACGCTGTCCGCCCGGAGGCCTTCGGCGGGGAAGAGCTCCGCTTCGGATTTTTGCGCCGCGTCCTCGGGCAGGGCTGCGAGCAGGGTCTGGGCCAGGCTCTCCAGCGCGGGGCGCAACTCGGGGGAGGCGTGGTCCGCCACGAGCTCCAGGTAGAAGCGGCCCTTGGTCAGGAAGAGCGCGTTCTCGGTGGCGTAGGCGTTCTGCGCCAGGGTCAGTTGATCGGCACCGGGGCGGCGCTGGCCGCTGAACACGGCGAAAGCGTCCTTGGGGGACTCCATGGCGTAGACGAACACCTCGGCCCGTGCGTCCGCCACGGAGAATGCCCGGCAGGCCATCTCCTGGAAGTTGGAGGCCAGGTACAGCTCGGCCTTGCCGTCGATCTTGTCGGAAAGAGTCTCGGGGTTGTAGCTCTCAAGCTCGGAGAGCGCCGTATAGCCCTGCACGTCGGCCAGATAGCCCGCGCTCTGCGACAGGGCCGCGCCCTGCTGCCCGCTCACGATGCGCCCGGCCCCCTTGGGGTGGTTCATGGCCACGATCACGGCGGGGTTGAAGTCGGCCTGCCGCACGGCGAGCCATGCCGCCACGCAGGCGAGCAGGGCCAGCACGGCCAGCCCCGTCATTCTTTCGGCCCCGCTTGTGCGCACTCTTGCCACGGGAAAGCCTACTGGCCGAGCTTGGCGCCCTGCTTGAGGTCGTAGCAGGGCTGGAAGTTCATGTCCTGGCGCAGGGCCTGCTCGGGCGTCTTGCCCTGGCCCAGCTGCCCGTCGACCATGATGAAGCGCAGCTCGCCGCCCATCTTCGAGCCCCCGGACACGGCCTTCTCCATGCGCTCCCTGGTGGCCCCGTACTCGCCTTCGGCCTTGCTCTTGTGGAACTGCTTGCGCCACTCGATCCACTGCTGGGGGGTCATGGCGCTCTGGTCCACGAAGACGTAGTGGACCACGCCGCCGGGGCAGTCCTCCTCCAGGTAGAGGGTGTATTCCAGGGGGGCTCCGGAATCGGCTGGCTTGCCGATGCGGGCCTTCTCGCCCTCCTCGATGAGCCAGGCGGTGGGGCATTTACGGGAGGTTTGGAAGTCCTTCACGGTGCCGAAGAGGAAGTGCGGCTCCATCTCGTCGGCGATGAACAGCCCGGCGAGGAAGGAGTCCGGCGGGGTGAAGGCCACCAGGCCGTCGGCCTTGCGCAGCTCCTGGGCCTTTTCGCTGGCGGCGTGCGCGGGGGACAAAAGGGCGAGGAGCAGTAGGCAGGCGGAGATAGCGGTCGTGCGGAGCATGGGACCCTCCCGGTGCAGGCGGTTCATCGGCGATCTTGTGCTCATGTAGTGAATCCCGAAGAAGATGGTCAAGTTTCAATTAGGACACGCCGTGCCTGGAAAAAGCCTGGCCGCGCCGGGCGGTCGATTCCTGTTGGCTCCATGCGGCCAGGAGGGGCAATTCCAGGGTGTTGCGCCAGGGCCGGGTTTGCGCGGCGTGCTCCATGGAAGCCCCAGCGACATCGGACTTGTGTTGACCCCGCAGCCCGGCTCGATCATATATGCAGGCGACCCCATCCCGCCACCCGGCCGCCACCCGGCCCGCTGGGCGGCTCCAGGAGACCGCAGATGAACAACCGGGACATCGCCCTCGTCGGCCTGGCCGTCATGGGCCAGAACCTCGCCCTGAACATGGCCGGCAAGGGCTTCTCAGTCACAGTCCACAACCGCACGCCATCGGTTACGCATGAATTCATGGAGCGCGCCGGGAAAGCGGCCGGGCTCCACGCGGAGGACACCCTGGCCGGGATGGTGGCCACGCTGTCGCGGCCCCGCAAGGTCTTCCTGATGGTGAAGGCGGGTTCCGCCGTGGATCACGTGATAGACGAACTGGCCCCCCTGCTGGAGCCCGGCGACATCATCGTGGACGGCGGCAATTCCCACTACCGCGACACGGAGCTGCGCGCCGAGACCCTGGCGGCCAAAGGACTGAACTACCTGGGCGTGGGAGTCTCCGGCGGGGAGGAGGGCGCGCTGCGCGGCCCGAGCATCATGCCCGGCGGCGACAAGGAGGCCTACGCCCGGCTGGAGCCCATCCTCACGGCCATTGCGGCCAGGGCGGACGGCGAGCCCTGCGTCGGCTGGATGGGCAAGGGCGGGGCCGGGCACTTCGTCAAGATGGTGCACAACGGCATCGAATACGGCGACATGCAGCTCATCGCGGAGGCCTACGACATCCTGGGCCGGGCCGGAGGGCTCGGGGCCGGGCGACAGTCGGAGGTTTTCGCGCGCTGGAACGAGGGGCCGCTGGCCTCCTACTTGGTGGACATCACCTCCCAGGTGCTGGCCCGAACCGACGAGGAAACCGGCAAACCCCTGGTGGACCTGGTGCTGGACGAGGCCGAGCAGAAGGGCACCGGGCGCTGGACCGCCGAGAGCGCCCTGGAGCTGGGGGTGCCCGTGCCCACGCTCACGGCGGCGGTGGAGGCCCGCAACATTTCGGCCATGAAGGGCAGGCGCGTCCGGGCTTCGCATGTGCTGGCTGGGCCACCGCCCCAGGCAGGGGTGGATGTCGAGGCCCTGGTGGCGGACATGGAGCAGGCCCTCTACGCTGCCAAGGTCTGCTCCTACGCCCAGGGCTTCAGCCTGCTGGCCGAGGCGGACCGGCGCTCCGAGTTCGGGCTGGAGCTGGGTCTGGCGGCGAAGGTCTGGCGGGCCGGGTGCATCATCCGCGCCGCCTTCCTGGACGACATCACGGCCAGCTTCCGGCGCGACCCCGCGCTGGACAATCTGCTGCTGGCCCGGGAGTTCACCGGCATGGTGGAGAGCCGCATCCCGGCGCTGCGGCGCGTGGCGGGCCTCGCCGCAGCCTCGGGCATCCCCGTTCCGGCCCTGGGCGCGAGCCTCTCCTACTTTGACGCCTACCGGAGCGCGCGGCTGCCCGCCAACCTGATCCAGGCCCAGCGGGACTGTTTCGGGGCGCACACCTTCAAGCGCACGGACCGCGAGGGAATCTTCCACGCCGACTGGTCCAAGCCCGCAAAGTGAGGGGAGGGCGGGCTCAATAGGGGCCGTCGTCCGGGGGGTATTGGGCGTCGCGGTCGCGCACGTCGTCCCGCCAGGAGTTGAGCGGGGCGCAGCAGCCTTCGCCCATGGCCAGCAGCAGGCGCATGCGTTGCGAGCCGGAGAACCCGCAGCGATAGAGCTTCAGGCCGGCGTCCCAGTGGATTTCCGGGCAGCGCCGTTTGTAACCGTAAAGGATGCGCGATTCGACGCACTGGTCGTTCAGGCAGCACCAGCCGCAGCCGACGCAGGCGCTCAAACGGAACTCCCGGCTGGGCTTCCGGGCCCGGCCGGGCGAGGGGAGAATGCGTGGGTTTTCATGCCGCAAACTACCGCCACTTCACCGGAAAGGGCAACATAAATCGCCAACTGTTCGAAAATCAAAGCCTTCTGCCAACTACCCCAAAACCGCCCGCCAAGAGTAGGGTTTCCCTACTGGACGAAAACCGTCCGATAGCCAACTATGCGCACAAGAAGCGCTGTACCTCCAGGTGAGAGGCGACCATAAGGAGAAAACGGTGCGCATAATGATCGTCGAAGACAACATGGAATCCGCGACCAGCATCGCGGAAATCCTGATCAAAAACGGCCATGACGTCATCCTGTCCGACGACCTCTATTGCCTCGACCTCATCAAGCAGGAGGGAGGGGTGGACATGGTCATCACGGACATCTTCCTCTGCCGTCGTTCCGGGCTGCAGATCGTGCTGGACGTGAAGGACTATAATTCCGGGATCACGGTCATCGCCATGTCCAACGGGGGCGCGGCCTACAATTTCGACTACCTGGACTACGCCATGGAGTTCGGGGCCGACGCCGTGATGCGCAAGCCCCTGGACGAGCGGTCCGTGGTCCGCATGGTGGAACGCTTCAGCCCCGGGGGGGGCGTCGCCATGCCCGTGGCCGCCTCGGCCTAGGCCGCCCGAGGGGCCGACCCCACCCTTGCGGCAAGATTTTGCCGCTACGCCGCATCGCCTTGCGCGGCGGTAATCCCACCGACCCTGAATCTTTGCGAATTCTTTTTTCAGCGGGCCGTCCGGTCCAGTTCCAATCCGTATTCACTGAGCTTGTAGCGCAGCGTTCTGGGAGAAATACCCAGTATTTCAGCTGTCTTGGCTTTGCTGCCCTGGGCGTGCCTGAAGGCGCGGAAGATGGCCTTGATCTCGGCGTCGCGCACCGCAGCCTCCAGGAGCATGCTCTCCGGGCCCGGGGGCTCCGCGCTGTGGGCCAGGGGGCTGTTGTGCACCTCGGGGGGCAGGTCGTCGGGCTCTATGCTGCCTCCGGGATGCACCAGCACAAGCCGCTCGATCATGTTGCGCAACTCGCGCGCGTTGCCGGGCCAGGCGTACTTGCCGAGGATCGCTAAAGATTCTTCAGCCAGGCCAGGAACCGGGCGGTGGTAGCGGTGGGCGTAGTGCTCCAGGAAGTGGCCCGCCAGGTGCGGGATGTCGTCCGTGCGCTGGCGCAGCGGCGGAAGGGAGACGGGCACCACGTTGAGCCGGTAGTAGAGGTCGGCCCGGAAGTCCCCGGAGCGGACCATCTCCAGCAGGTTGCGGTTGGTGGCGGCCACGATGCGGGCGTCGAAGGGCAGGTCGCGCTCGCCGCCCAGGCGGCGGAAGGTGCGCTGCTCCAGCACGCGCAGGAAGTCGGCCTGGTTGTTGGGCGGTATCTCGCCCACCTCGTCCAGAAACAGCGTGCCGTCCCCGGCCAGCTCGAAGCTTCCCTTTTGCTGACGCGAGGCCCCGGTGAAGGCTCCGGCCTCGTGCCCGAAGAACTTGTCCGCGAAGAGTTCGCCCTTGAGCACGCCGCAGTTCACGGGGATGAAAGGCTTCTCTTTCCTGTTGGAGAGGGTGTGGATGAGCCTGGCGAAGAGCTCCTTGCCGGTGCCGGATTCGCCCTGCAGCAGGATGGGCGCGTCCGATGGCGCCACCTTGGAGGCCAGCTGATGGGCGTCGCGCATGGAGCGCGAACCGATGAGCACGGCCGTGACGCCCCCGCCCTCCTCGGGCAGGTCGTCCAGGTGCAGCCGTAACGGCAGGTTTTTGCCGCTGGTCATAGCGGCCGGTTCCCTCGCATTGCGGAGGCCTCCATCCTGGTGGCAATTTTATGCCGCTTACCCCTGCATTATATCCCTTGCCCCTCGAAATGAAAAGCCAAATCGGCAACCCCTTGCCGCAAGCGGCAAACTTTTGCCGCTTTCAGTTGACCGTAAAATGTCAAATATCTGGAATTATGGAGTTACTTTGCTGGTACGCTTCTTGATTGTGCGGGAAGGAACAAGCGTGGGGCGTGCCGCCCGATCCAAACGGTGCGGTACTGGATGAATTCGGAAGCAAGGGAGAGCGAGCAAACATGAAATCGAGATGGATGCGACTTTCGATGGTGGTGTTGGCCCTGTGCCTGGCCTGGGTGGCCATCGCCCTGGCCGCGGGCGCCGACGGCGGCAAGGCGTTGGCCGATGTTTCCCAGGCGGCGGGAACCCCCGACGCCCCGTGGTGGCAGTGGCCCGCCGTTCTGTTGGTGTTCTGCTTCGTGCTGGGCATCATCGCGGTGCTGGCCGGCGTGGGCGGCGGCGTGCTGTTCGTCCCCCTGGTGAGCGGCTTCTTCCCGTTCCATCTGGACTTCGTGAGAGGCGCGGGCCTGCTGGTGGCCCTGGCCGGTGCGCTGGCCGCGGGCCCCGGTCTGCTCAAGCGCAACATGGCCAGCCTTCGCCTGGCCCTGCCCGTGGCGCTCATCGCCAGCAGTTGCGCCATCGTGGGCGCCATGGTCGGCCTGGCCCTGCCCACCAACATCGTGCAGATGGCCCTGGGCGGCACCATCCTGTTCATCGCCTGCCTGCTCCTGTTCTCCAAGAACACGGTGCGCCCCGTGGTCACCAAGCAGGACGCCCTCGGCCTGGCTCTGGGCATGAACGGCGCCTACTATGACCCCGGCACCTGCGAAGTCATCGACTGGAAGACCCACCGCACCCTGCCCGGCCTGCTGCTGTTCATCGTCATCGGCGTGATGGCGGGCATGTTCGGCCTGGGCGCCGGTTGGGCCAACGTGCCGGTGCTCAACCTGGTCATGGGCGTTCCGCTGAAGATCTCCGTGGGAACCTCCAAGTTCCTGCTGTCCATCACGGACACCTCGGCCGCCTGGGTCTACCTGAACCAGGGCTGCGTCATCCCCCTGATGGCCATCCCCTCTGTCATCGGCCTGATGTTCGGTTCGTTCGCGGGCGTGAAGCTGCTGGCCAAGGCCAAGCCGAAGTTCATCCGGTACATGGTCATCGGCGTGCTGCTGTTCTCCGGCGCCAAGGCGCTCATGAAGGGCCTGGGCCTCTAATCCGCCCAATCTGAGAAGGAGTGAATCATGGCTGACAATACCAATGCCTGCGTGAGCGTGGAAACCCCGCCCGAGCAGACCCTCTACGCCGACTTCCTGTTCTGGGGTTGCTGGGGCGGCCTGGCCCTGATGGCCCTCACCTACATCCTCTACGTGACCGGCCTCATGACCCCCCACGTGCCCATGGACAAGATCGTCCAGCTCTGGAGCCAGCCCGTGAAGGTCTATCTTGAGCAGGGCAACGTGCCCGTGGGCTGGGGCTGGGCCACGCTGCTCGCCAAGGGCGACTTCCTCAACTTCCTGGGGATCGCGCTGCTCGCCGGCCTGACCATCGTGGCCTACATCCCGCTGATCCCGGCGTTCCTGAAAAAGAAGGACACCTCCTTCGCGATCATCGCTCTGCTCGAGGTGATCGTGCTGACGATCGCCGCCTCCGGCATCGTGGGCAGCGGCGGACACTAGGAGCCTTCAGCAGATGAAGCCCTTGAGCCCCGAAATCCTCGCATCGCTCGACCTTGCCCCCGTCCTGGACGGCCTGCCCCTCGGGGTGGCCGTCCTGGACAGGGACGGGTTGCTGGTGACCATGAACGCCGCCCTGGAGCGGCTCACGGGGTTCGCCAGGGACGAGGTGGCCGGAGTGCCGGGGCGGCATGTGCTGCGCTCCGGGCTGTGCCACAAGCGCACCGCCCAGGAGGGCCCGGCGGATACCGACATCGTCAACCGCCACCGTCGGCGCATTCCGGTGCGCCTGCACTCCCTGCCCGTCAACGACGCCAGCGGGGAGATGCGCTACCGGCTCGACCTCGTGGAGGACCTGAGCGCGCTGAAGGCCCTGGAACGCCGCCTGGAGGAGCCGGGCGGCGTGGGTGGCCTGGTGGGCAAGAGCCCCCAGATGGAGCGCCTGATGCGCCTGCTGCCCGCCATGGCCCAGGCCGACGCCCCCGTGATCGTCATCGGGGAGACGGGCACCGGCAAGGACGCGGTGGCCGAGACCATCCACAAGCTTTCGCCGCGCTCGCGCGAGCCCTTCGTGCGGGTCAACTGCGGGCCCATGTCGCCCGAACTGCTGGAGGCCGAGATCTTCGGCCGCCGCCAGCCCACCGGCGAGATAACCCCCGGGGCCTTCCAGCGCGCCGGGGCCGGAACCGTGCACCTCTCCGACATCGGCGAGCTGCCCGAGGCCCTGCAGGTGCGCCTGGTGCAGTTCGCCGACGAGGGGCTGATCCGCCCCGTGGGCGCGGCCATGGACGTGCGCTCCCAGGCGCGGCTCATCGCCTCCTCTCCGGTGGCCCCGGAGGAGCTGGTGCGCGCGGGCAAGCTCCGCAGGGACATGGCCTACCGCCTGGGCGCCCTGCGCCTGGACCTGCCGCCGCTGCGCGAGCGCCGGGAGGACATCGAGTTTCTGCTGGCGCACTTCCTGGAGCTGTACGCGGCCAAGTTCCGCAAGAAGGTCGAGGGCTTCACGCCCAAGGCCCGCAGGCTGCTCCTGTCTCACGACTACCCGGGCAACGTGCGCGAGCTGCGCAACGTGGTGGAGTTCGCGGTGATGGTCTGCACCAAGCCGGACATCCCCCCCGCCTGCCTGCCGGTCCACCTGCTTGGGCACCTGGGCCTCGCCGGGGCGGGAGGCGAATAGCATGCGCAGCAAGCGAGTGCTCATCCCGCTCTACCGCGACGAGGTGGCCCCCAGGTTCGACCTGGCTTCGGCCGCACTCGTGGCCGTGGTCACCCCTGGCGAGGAGGCCATACCCACCACGGACTTCCTGCTGCCGCAGCCCTCGGCCGAGGGCGTGTGCGACCTGGTGCTGCAAAAGGACGTGGACGTGGTGATCTGCGGGGCCATCGAAGAGGAATATTACCATTATCTTCGCTGGAAGAGAGTGGAAGTACTTGATAATGTGGCGGCGCCGGCCAGGGTCGCTCTCGAGCGATTCGCCAAAGGGGCGCTTCGGGCCGGGGACATCCTCTTCGCCAAGGGAGGCTCCGATGCTCGGTGATATCTTCACCCGCCACTTCAAGGACCTGCACACCAGCGAGGACTCCATCTCGCCTGAGCGCTACGAGACCCTCAAACGGAAGATCGTGGGCCTCATGGCCGTGGTCACCATGGTGCCGCTCTTGCTCATGGCCCTGATCAACTTCGCGGAGTTCCAGGCCACCATGTCGCGCGAGGTGCAGAACCCGCTGCGCGTCATCCTGGGCAAGACGCGCAACTCCATCGACCTGTTCCTGGCGGAGCGCGTCTCCACCGTGGCCTTCATCGCCCAGGCCTACAGCTTCCAGGACCTCTCCAGCGAGCGCGACCTGGCTCGCATCTTCCGGGTGATGCGCAAGGAGTTCGAAGGCTTCATGGACCTGGGCCTCATCGACTCCAAGGGCCATCAGGTCAGCTACGTCGGGCCGTATGATCTCAAGGGCCGCGACTACTCCGGGCAGGAGTGGTTCGCCCAGGTGCAAGCCAACGGCAAGTACGTCTCCGACGTGTTCCTGGGCTACCGCAACCTGCCCCACGTGGTCATCTGCGTGCAGCACGTGGCGGAATCGGGCGAATCCTGGATTCTGCGAGCCACCCTGGACACCCGGCAGTTCGAAAAGATCATCGCCGCCATGGGCCTGGAGCCCGGGTCGGACGCCTTCCTGGTGAACCGCAAGGGCATCCTGCAGACCAGCTCCTACCTCTACGGCGACGTGCTGCAGCCTTGCCCGCTGCCGCTGCCGCCGGTGAGCTACGAGGCCTCGGTGGTCTCCACCACGGACCCCTCCGGGCGCGACATCTATCTTTCCTACGCCTACTTCCCCAACACGGACTTCGTGCTCATGGCCGCCAAACCCCGCCTGGGCGTGCTCACGGCCTGGTACAACCTGCGCGGGGATCTGCTGGTGATCTTCCTGGCGGGCGTGGTGGCCACCTTCTACGTGGTCTCGCGCTTCACGGGCCTGCTGCTGATTCGCATGCGCGAGGCCGAGGAGCGCAGAGCCCTGGCCTTCCGCCAGGTGGAGCACGCGCAGAAGCTCTCCTCCATCGGCCGCCTGGCCGCGGGCGTGGCCCACGAGATCAACAACCCCCTGGCCATCATCAACGAAAAGGCCGGGCTTATGAAGGATCTGCTGGCCCTCCAGGAGGACTACCCCGGCAAGTCCAAGTTCCTGCGGCAGGTGGAGGCCATCATCAGCGCCGTGGAGCGCTGCCGTGGCATCACCCACCGCATGCTCGGCTTCGCCCGGCGCATGGACGTGAAGATCGAGGCCCTGAGCCTGAACGAGGTCATCACCGAGACCTCCAGCTTCCTGCAGCGCGAGGCCGAGAGCCGCAACGTGAGCCTGAGCCTGGAGCTCGACCCGGCGCTCTCGCGCATCGAGTCCGACCGGGGGCAGTTGCAGCAGGTGATCCTGAACATCCTCAACAACGCCCTGGCCGCCATCCCCGACAGGGGGACCATCGCGGTGCGCACCTGGAACCAGGGGGAGGAGCACGTGGGCTTCTCCATCCAGGATAACGGCTGCGGCATGTCCGAGGATACGCTCAAGTGCATCTTCGAGCCCTTCTTCACCACCAAGCGCGGCAAGGGCACCGGGCTGGGGCTTTCGATCACCTACGGAATCATCAAAAGGCTCGGGGGCGAAGTCTCCGTGCAGAGCCAGGAACAGGTGGGCTCCACCTTCACCGTGCTGCTGCCGGTGATGGCTCCCCCCACCGCCGCCGTGGAGGCCGCGTGAGCATGAAGGATTGGAACATCCTGCTGGTGGACGACGAAGAGGACTTCGTCCAGACCCTGGCGGAACGACTCGAACTGCGCGGCATCGAGTGCCGGGTCGCGCTGGACGGCGAAGCCGGGCTCGCGGCCATGGCCGAGAGCCAGCCCGACGTGGTGGTGTTGGACATGTTCATGCCCGGCATCAAGGGCCTCGAGGTGCTGCGGCTCATCCGCGAGCGCCACCCCAAGGTGCAGGTGATCCTGCTCACGGGGCAGGGGGCCACCAAGGACGGCATGGACGGCATGAAGCTCGGCGCGTTCGACTACATGATCAAGCCGCTTTCCATCGACGACCTGACGTCCAAGATCGGCGAGGCCGTGAAGGTGGCCAGGAGCTAGTGGCGGGCATGGACAACGAAAAATACCTCGGCCGCATGGCAGCCATGGTCAGCCACGACCTGTGCAACGTGCTGGCCACCATCCAGCAGGCTTCCGGCCTCATGGGAGACTTTCTCTACCTGGCCCGGAAGGAGTCGCTCAAGTCCATGGGGCTTAGGCCGAAGTTCAAGTATCACGACAAGTTTCAGGAGATCATCGCCCAGGTTCAGGCCCAGGTGGACCGGGGGCAGGGCATCTGCGAGAGGCTCTCGGCCCTCGGCCATTCCACGGACGACGGCCCCGAGACGGCCGACGTGGGCGTGGCCGCCGCGCTGGTGGGCTCGCTGTGCGGCCGGGCGGCCAAGAAGCACAAGGCGAGCCTGGAGGTGGCCTGCGCGCCCGAACCGCTGAAGGCGGCCGCGCGGCTCATCGACGTGCTCACGGCCCTGGACACGGTGGTCCAGGCTGTGCTGCCGCACTGCGGCGGGGAGCCGCGCGCGCTCCGGCTGGCGCCGGGGCGCGGCGAGGGCGAGGTCTTCATAGACGTGGTCTGCGCCGGGATGGCCGCGCAGGGCCAGGAGGCGCTGGCCGGGGCGCTGCCCGCGGGCAAGCCCGGAATTTTCACGATTGGTATCGTTCAAGGCGGGGTGCGCTTGGCCTTCGCGGAGGCTGGGCGATAGGCGTTTTACCGAGGCGGGCGAGTGCGCCCAATGATGGAAGGAGATGGAGATGAACAAGATCAAGCTGCTTCTCGTGGATGATGAGGAAAACTTCGTCAACACCCTGGCCGAACGCATGAAGATGCGCGACGTGCCCTCCAAGGTGGTGTATTCGGGCGAGGCCGCGCTGGACGCGCTCAAGACCGGCGAGCCCGACGTCATGATCCTCGACCTGCGCATGCCCGGCATCGACGGCATGGAAGTGCTGCGCAAGGTGCGCCAGACCAACCCCACCGTGCGCATCATCATCCTCACCGGCCACGGCACCGACCTGGACGAGGAAGAGGCCCGCAAGCTGGGCGCGTTCCACTACCACAAGAAGCCCATCGACATCGACGAGCTGCTGGGCACCGTGAAGAAGGCCTACCGCGACCGCATGGAAGACGCCATGGTCGTCGCGGCCCTGGCCGAGGAAGGCGACTTCGAAAGCGCCCGCCAGGTGCTCGACGAGGACAAATAACCCGGGAGGGGGCCATGCGCCCCAAGACCCTGCTCATCGACGATGAGCGCGACTTCGTCCAGCTCCTGGCCGTGCGCCTGGAGGCCAGGGACTTCCCCGTTACGGCCGCGTTCGACGCGGCCGGGGGGCTCGCGCTCGTGGAGAGCCAGGCCCCCTCGGTGGTGGTGCTGGACGTCAACCTGCCGGACCGCAGCGGCCTGGACGTGCTGCGCGAAATGCGCGAACGCTGGCCGCTGGTCCAGGTGGTTATGCTCACGGGTCAGTCCGACGTGGCCACGGCCGTGGCGGGCATGAAATACGGCGCCGCCGACTACCTGACCAAGCCCGTGGACATCGACGCCCTCACGGCTGCGCTGGAGCGGGCCGTGATGCGCCGCATGGACCAGGAAGAGAACCTGCGCATGATCGAGACCGGCAAGCTCGCCGCCATAGGCAGGCTGGCCGAAGGGGTCGCCCACGAGATCAGCAACCCCGTGAACATCATGATGCAGAAGGCCGGCTGGGCCCTGGAGCTCATGGAGGAGCCGGGCTTCTCCGCCTCCCCGGAGGCGCACGAGGTGCGCGCGGAGCTTGAGGCCATCGTCAACCAGGGGCGGCGCTGCAAGACGGTGGTGGGGCGGCTGATGAAGGTGGGCGGGCGCATCGACCCCCGCGCCTCCGAGTTCGACCCCGTGGAGGCCGTGCGCGCCGGGCTGGAACTGGTGCGGGAGCGCGCGGCGGACCAGAGCGTCGTCTTCGACGTCTGCGCGGCCAAACCCGTGGCCAGGGTGTTCCTGCCGCGCTTCGAGATTGAGCAGGTGGTGCGCCGCCTGGCCGAGAACGCCCTGGACGCCATGCCCCGGGGCGGGACGCTGCGGGCGGAAGTGCGCGACCGCCCCTCCGGGGTAGTGGAGATCGAACTTGAGGATACCGGCCCCGGTGTGCCCGAGGCCATCGCCCAGCGCATATTCGAGCCGTTCTTCTCCACGAAAGAGGTGGGAAAGGGCTCGGGGCTGGGGCTCTCCATCTGCGACGGCATCATGAAGTCCCTGGGCGGGAGCATCGCGCTGACGCGCACGGACGGCCCAGGGGCCGTCTTCGTGGTCACCCTGCCCGCCATGCCTACGTCTGATTAGAACCTCATCCTGACCCGCCTCCCCAGCTCTGAGATTCAAGAACGGCTGACGTCCGCCTTGACCGCAATACACAAATACATATCTATAGTTTGAATTATATCGTGTAAGTGTTTACATAGCCACTGCTGCGCGCAATATGTGCCGATGACTGGTCTATTAAGGAGGAAGTATGGCTGGCGCGAGCAAGGAGAGCGGTAAAGTCGAGTGCGATAAAGAATCACGCTATTATTGCAATTTTTCAGAGTTAAAGTGTTGGGCTGCAGAACGATTGTATGACACGTTTAAACAGAAAAGTATTTATAGCGCCATTAATGCGAGCCGCAAGGTAACCTCCAGGATATATTCCTGGGTTTACGAATTGATCACGGGCGATGAACCAACACCAGGCAACGAGATTGACGGTAATCACGACGACATCACCCAAAAAGTGTTCAGGCGTCTGCAACTTCGCCACACGGTTCTCGGCGAGGTTGAAGGTGTCGCCGGAACGCACCGTGTCAACAAGGTGTTGTGCGAGCTTTATCCCGAAGGGCTCCTGTCGTCGAGGTGTGAAAAATGTGGCGGAACCGCTGATGGACAATCCGTAAATGGTGCTGGGGAAGCTCAACACACCGAGAAGAAACCACCCGCAGGTGGAACTGCTGAAGCAGCGGAGGCCAAAGCCGATCTGCATTACAGATCAGACCCAGCGGAACAGGCGCAGGGCAATCAGCAAGCACATGATAATGTCACTTCCTGTGCAGATTCAGCTCAGTCGAATGGTGGCAGCGCCAAGTCCGGCCATCATTTCCTGATCCTCCCCCCCGCGTTGCGGACCTACAACCTCGCCGTGACCGATCTCTTCGTGGAGAAAGCGCTGGCCTACATGAACAGGAAGGCCAGGTCGTATCAGCGCGCCGCGCGAATGCTCATGATACTCGGCACGGTGACCGTGGTGCTTGCGGCGGCCGTTGCGTATGGCGGCATAAAACCTAATGAGGCTGCCATACAATCCGTCGTCGGCCAAGGGTGGCTGGGTCTGCTGTTCGCTTTCGCGAAGTCTTTTACCTTCTACGGCTTGATGGTGCTGATCGCTGTCTATTCCTACCGTATGGCCCAAGCCATGTTCGACCAGGCGGAGCGAATCAAGGACCGCAGGCACGCCTTGCGCCAAGGCCGACTCTTTGTACACCTCAATGGCGGCAGGTTGACGCTTGAGGAGATGGAGCAAGCATTCAATTGGAACGTTTCACAGGCCAACGCGTTCTCAAAATTCAATCCTGAAGCCCAGGCTCCTTGGGGAAATGTGGTGAAGGAGTTGCTCGTCACCCTGCGTGAAGTGTCCAAGTCGAGCCTTCAGGTGGCGAAGCTGGCCAAGAAAGGAGATGCGTGACCTGACAGCTGGTCATCGCGCTCAAGCGGGATTTGCCGGGGGAAGGCCCTCCGGGCCGGCCTTTCCCCGGCACACAAACGGCATTATAAACTGCAAGCAAGGGCTGTTCAGCCCCCCAGCCGCGTGAACGCCTCCATCAGCGCCTCGGGGTCGTCCATGTCGCCCATGTCCATCTGCCCCAGGCCCGCCAGGGTCCAGGCCGGACGCCCGGCCACCGCCTGGCAGATCATGTCCACCAGTTCCATCTCCCGCCGGATGCCTTCCTCGTGCAGGTGCGGAGCGCGCACGCCCTGCGACATCATCACCTCGTAACTTGAAGTCCGCAGCAGGCGGCCGAAATCTCTCGCGCGCTTGAGGTTGGCCTCCAGCGCGGCGTAGGCCGCGCTCAGCCCGTCCACGAACGACGCCTGCGAGTCGGCGTCGGCGAGGTGGCGCAGGGCCCAGGCCAGGGCGTCGGCGGTGTCGCGCGCGGAAGCCTCCAGCCCGCCCAGCACGGCGCAGACATAGGCGCGGCGCTGGGGCGTCCAGGCCAGACGGCAGTGCCGCAGCATGATCTTGAATTCCAGCGCTTCCTCGCCGCTGAAGCGGCGCTCCACCGCGGCCAGCACCTGGGGCGGGGCGGTGTGCTCCGGGCGCAGCCGCCGCACGAAAAGGGCGGCCTCGCCGGGCTCAAGGGGCAGCTCCAGGCGCTGCCCGCCCGGGAGCAGGGCCCAGGTGCGCGCCACGGCATCCTCCACGGCCTGCTCAAGCTCCCGCGCCTGCTCGGGCGTGGCGCAGGCGGCCTCCAGCGCTGTCTCCAGACGGCGTTGCGCCTCCTCGCCGGGGAAGAGCAGCAGCTCCGCCAGGGATGAGGCCTCGGGATCGTCTCGGTTGGCGAACAAGGCCGCCAAAGTTTCGGAGCTGGCGTCGGCGTGGGTGGAGGCCGCATAGCGCAACACGGTTTCGTCCTGCGGCAGGCCCTTTTCCAAAAGGGTGCGAATGGCTTCCAGGGCAGGGAGGAGTTCAGGGGGCAATGTCACGGGGTCATTCCAGCTTGACGAGTTTCTCGATGGCCCGGTTGACCCTGCGCAGCACGGCCGGGTCCACGGATTTGTTGAACAACAGGTAGCGCAGGCGGCCCTTGCGCAGGTCCGCCAGGGGCACGATGCGCAGGGTGAAAGGGTTCACGCCTGATTCGTTCGAAAGCGCGTCGATCTCTTCGGGGTTCACGAGCATGACGTCGAAGCGGCTGGCGTGGAGCATGCGCACCAACTGCACCTGGGTGCCGTTCACCCGCACGGGCGGGCGGGGCATCTTCTCCAGCAGGGCGTCCACCTCGGGCCCGTAGGAAAAGGCCTCGTTGAGCCCGAACACCAGGTCCGGCATGGCGGCCAGCCCGCGTAGGGTGGCGGGGCCGTCCGGCAGGCCTTGGTAGCCTTCCCGGAAGAGGGCCATGAGCGGGGCGTCCTGGTAGATGGGGTAGCTGTATTCCGCGATGCGGGTACGCTCCGGGGTCATGTACCAGCCCACGGCGCAGGTGAGGGTCTTGGCCTCGGCCAGCTCCATGAGGATGCGCCGGGAGGGCATGTCCACATATTCGGGGAGCAGGCCCGCCTCGCGCAGGATGCGGTCCGTCAGGGAGAGCAGGAAGCCCTGGGGATAGCCGTTTGAGCCGAGCGTGTAGTAGGGCGGCCGCTCGAACGTGAGCACCGTTATGGGCTGGGCCGCAGCGGCCGGGTGCAGGCCCAGGGAGGCCAGGCAGACGGCCAGGCCGCAGGCCAAAGGAAGAAGCGCCCGCGACAGGAGGCCCCTGAGGCGAGCGCCAAACCGGCGGTCAGGATGCGAGGGTGAAGCGTGAGGGGACGTGGCGATCTCCTGCCCGTCCGGGGATCACTTCGGCAGGGACTTCACGAAGAGATTGAGGTTCCCGAACTTGTCCTTGTAGATGTCGCCGACGAGGGTGACTTCCTTGTTCTTGTAGGTCTGCTGGAAGGCGGAAACGGCTTCGAGGCTCACGTCTTCGGGGGTCCAGACGGAGTAGCTGGTGCCGTCGTTGGTCACCACCCAGAGGCCTTCGCCGTCCTCCTCGCCGACGACGGCGACGAGGGTGGCGTCCTTGGAAACGACCTGCATTTCCAGCTCGGCCTGCGCATGACAGACGCCGCACAGCAGCAACGCCAGGAGGGTGGCGCACAGGGCGCGGTTGACAATAGGGGAAATGAAGGCGGCCATGAAATCTCTCCCGTGAATGATGAACAAATTTTAATCCCGGCGGGGAGAAGCGTCAAGGCCCGCATGCCCCGAGAGGGCGAGAATGCGTTCGATCACGGAAGTCGTTGAATAACCGGGCAACAGGGGCAGGCTCATCACCAGGCCGCCGCGGGCCTGGACGGACTCCCTGCCCACGATGGACTCCACGGGCCAGTCCCCGCCTTTGACCAGCACGTCGGGGCGCACGGCCTCGATGAGCTCCAGCGGGGTGGGGCGGTCGAAGCCGGTGACGAAGTCCACGCAGGCCAGCCCGGCCAGCACCCTGGCCCTGTCCGCGAAGGCGGTCACCGGGCGGGAGGGGCCTTTGAGCCCGCTCACCGAGGCGTCGGCGTTGAGGCCCACCACGAGCACCCGGCCCAGGGCCCTGGCCCGCTCCAGCAGGTCAACGTGTCCGGCGTGCAGCAGGTCGAAGCAGCCGTTGGTGAACACGATGCCCCCGGCGGCGCGCAGCGGCGTAAGCCGGGCGAGCAGTTCCTCCAGGGGGAGGGCCTTGCATCGTGTGGAGGCGAACATGGCTAGCCTTTCTTCTTGCTCAACGCGCGCTCGGAGCCGAAGAGCATCAGCTCCAGCCAGTCCAGCCCGAACTCCAGGCGCTTGGCCTCGTCCGAGAGGATCTCGGCCTTGCGCTCCTCGTCCAGTTCCAGGCGCTCCAGCACGCCCATGCGTGTGAGGAAGTCGCCGAAAGCGTCCGTGTTGTAGGCCGCCAGGAAGACCAAGTTGGCCTGGCGCTGATCCAGCGGGGCGCCCTTGTCCCTGGCCTGGGCCATGAGCAGCATGTAGCGGTCGTTGCTGTCGTTGTAGCGCTTGAGGTCCTGGTCCTTGAGCCATTCGGCCGAGTTCCAGTCGGTCTCCTGCTCGAAGCCCCGGCAGTGGGGCTCTCGCACGATGAAGAACTGCTCCAGCACCTCGCCCAGGGGGCCGGTCTTGGTGGCGCGGCCAAGGGGGTAGGTGCGGCAGGCCCCGGGGCGCCCCGGGTAGACCGAGCAGCCCTCGCGGCGCACGAAGGGGCAGGGCGAGCCGTGCACCTCGTCCAGCATGCGCAGGCGCATCATGGGGAAGCCCGTGTCCGGGGCCTGGGCCACCAGGGCGTGCTTGGCGATGAACTCCTTGCTGGTCATGCCCAGTTGGGCGCGCAGGCGCAGCACGTCGTAGGGCGTGAGCATCAGCGTCAGGTCGGAGCAGCAGGCGTTGAAACAAGGCACCTGCGGGTGGCAGGCGAACCGGAAGCTTTGGCCGGGGGCAAGCTCCGGCAGGCTCTCCAGGAAGGCCTGGGTGGCGTCCTGGTCGCTCAGGGGGGTGTTGTCGGTGGTCATGGCCCGCCCCGTCTATCATCCCGGACCGGGCTTGAAAACCCGAAAAGGCGCGCCGCGTTGACAGCCGCCCCCTATCGTGAAAAACACTTGGGCCATGGCCCAGCAGATGACCCTGCACATCGACAACCGCCTTCAGGAACTCACCCGCATGAGCGCCGCGCTGGAGGAATTCCTGGAAACCTGTTCGGTGACCGGGCGCGACGCCTACCACATCCAGTTGGCCCTGGACGAACTGGTCACCAACATCATCTGCTACGCCTTCGAGGCCCAGGGCGGCCACCCCATACAGCTCTCCCTCGCGATGACGCCGGGCGGGCTCGACATCATCCTGGAGGACGAGGGCATCCCCTTCAATCCCCTGGAGGCCCCCGAGCCGGACCTCGAGGCTTCGCCCGAGACGCGCCCCATCGGCGGGCTGGGCATCCATTTCGTGCGCAAGACCATGGACCATCTGGCCTACCAGCGCGCGCAGGGCAGAAACATTCTGCACATCCGCAAGAACATCACCTGAGGAGCTAGCCGATGGAATTCGCCGTGACCAACGCCGGACCCGTGACCGTCCTCGCCATTGCCGGGCGGCTGGACTCGAACACCTCCAAGGAGCTTGAGGACAAGGTGATGGGACTCATCACCGGCGGCGCGCAGCTCCTGCTGATGGACTTCGGCGGGGTGGACTACATCAACTCCAGCGGCTTGCGCGTGCTGCTCATGGCCTTCCAGCACCTGAAGAAGTCCGGCGGCCTGCTGCACCTCTGCGACATCAAGGACTACATGCGCGAGGTGTTCGAGATCTCGGGCTACAACGAGATATTCCCCATCTTCCCCGGCCAGGCCGAGGCCCTGGCCGCCTTCCCGGGCTGACCATGCGCGCCCCCGTTCCGGCTCTCAGGCTGCTGGCCCTGGCCGCCATGCTGCTCCTGGCTGGCCTTCAGGCCGCTCCCCCGGCCTGCGCCCAGATGAAGGGCCAGGCAGCGGACCGGCCCGAAGCCAAGGCCCCGCGCGAGATCGCGGGGCTGCGCCTCGGGGCGGACATCAAGGAATTCGGCTCCAGGGTTTCGCCCGGAACCCCCGAGGTGGACGCCGCCGTGCGTTACCTCTCCACCGTGGCCGTGGAGGTGCCCGAGGGATTCCGCTCCGGCTACGTCACCTACGGCAACTGCGAGCAGCCGGGCCGAGTCGTGCGCGTCAAGATGAACTACGCCGACGACTCCAGGGCCTTTTACGAAAAGATCCTCACCCTGCTCAAGCAGCGCTACGGGGAGCCCGCCCAGTGGCGGGGCAACCCCTTCGGCAGCCTGCGCATCTGGAAGTGGAGCCTCACCGACCCCGAGCTGGGCGACATCTCCCTGATCCTTCAATACTATTCCGGGGATGACGACACCTTCACCAAGGGCAACTCCATCCGCCTCTCGGCCCCGGGGCTCATCGCGCGCAACCGGGACTGCTGGGCCGCCGCCCACCCCGACGGCAAGGGGGCCCAGCATCGCGGCGGGCGCCTGAAGGACATGGAAGCGGGAATGCCGCATTGAGCGCCGCGCCCACCCTGGTGGACCGCGCCCTGGCCGAACGCCGGGCCGCCCTCTCGGCGCTGCTGGGCGGGTTGTGCTCCCTTGCGGAGCGCGCCGGGCGGGGCGACGTGGCGCAGGACGCCCGCTCCCTGCTCACGGCGGCGGGGGAGCCCTTCCTGTTCGTGGCCGTGGGCGAGGTGAAGACGGGCAAGTCCAGCTTCATCAACGCCCTGCTGGGGGAGCAGGCGGCCCAGGTGGCCCCCGACCCCTGCACGGACCGCATCCAGATCATCAGCTACGGCCCGGAGCGGGAATTCCATGAGGAAGGCCCGCTGCTCACCCGGCTGTTGCTGCCCCATCCCATCCTGCGCGACGTGGCCGTGGTGGACACCCCCGGCGTTGACTCCGTGGTGGACAGACACCAGGAGGTCACCGAGCGTTTCATCCCCCGCAGTGACCTGGTGCTCTTCACCTTCTCCGCGCTGAACCCCTACACGCGCTCCGCCTGGGACTTCCTGGAGCAGGTGGCCGGGCGCTGGCGGCGCAAGGTGGTGCTGGTGCTCACCCAGGCCGACCTGGCCAGCGTGGAGCAACTGAGCGTGAACCGGCGCAGGATCGCCGAACTGGCCCGCGAGAAGGGGCTGGGCGAGCCGCCGGTGTTCGTGGTCTCCTCCGTGCTGGAGGCCGTGCAGCCCGAACTCTCCGGCATCGAGGCCGTGCGCCGCCACATCCGGGAGATGGTCACGGGCGGGGCGCACGGGGCCGCCAAGCTGGAATCGCTGGCCAGGGGAGCCATGGGCTTGCTGGACGGCCTGGACGCCCAGGGCCGGGAGCAGCGCGCGGCCCTCGCCAAGGACCAGGCCCGCCTCTCCAGCCTGCTGGAGCGCCTCGACATGGCCCGCGACGCCGCCAGCCGCGAAGCCGGGCTGCTGGCCTCGCAGGTGCTGCGCAGCTACGACCTGGCCTGCGCCGACTACCTGGCCGCCGTGGAGCTGGAGCTTTCCTTCCCCAGCATGGTGCGCCGCAGCCTGGGAAGCTTCTTCCGCAGGCGCTCCGGCGTGCCCGCCCTGCTGGAGGAGCTGGCCCGCGCCTTCCGCGACTCGCTGGAGGGCAGGGTGGACGCCCTGGCCCGGGAGGGGGCCTCCAACCTGACGCGCAACCTGGGGCTCGAACTCTCCCAGATGGCCCGCGACCTGCGCGAGCTGGCCGGGCCTGGCGCGGCCCCGGACGCCGCCCGGCTGGATTTGCAGCGCGAGGCCGTGCTGCGCGACGTGGCCGCCGGGCTGGACGCCTTTCTCGCTTCCGGCGGGCAGCCCGGGCGGGTGGACCCCCTGAGCGTGGCCCGCATGGACCCCAAGGCGGCCATGGGCGGGCTCATGGTGCTGGCCGGGGGCCTGTTCGTGCTCTCCGTGAAGGGCGTCGTGGTGGACGTCACCGGCGGGGTGCTGGCCGGGGCGGGCGTGCTCCTGGCGGGCGGGGTGCTGGCCGTGAGCCGGCCCAGGCTCATCCGCCGGCTGCGAGAGGAGCTGAGCCAGGGCGGACGCCGCCTGGAGGATGAGCTGGACGCCCTGCTGCGCGCCCGCGTGGAAAGGATTTTCTCCGACATTGTGGCCCTGCTTGAGCCGCTTCGAGCCGAACTGGAGCGGCGCGGCCAGGCCCTGAGCGAGCAGGAGGCCCAGGCCGCCTCGCTTCGGGAAGGATTCGCCAAAGCCCTTGACACACCGGGGCAAACCGCCTAACGACAACCCCTCGCCTTGCTCTTCCCCGAAGGGGGAGGGCCACAGACCAAAAGGAGGATCGCATGCGTAAGTACGAGACGCTTCTGCTCTTGAGCCCCGAGCTCAACGCGGAAAGCAAGAAAGAGCTCATCGAAAGCCTCAGCGGCCTCATCGTCCGCCAGGAAGGCACGATGCTGACCGTTGACGATTGGGGAACCAAGGAGCTGGCCTACCCCGTGCGCAAGCAGGTGCGCGGCCAGTACGTCCGCATGGAGTTCGCCGCTCCCGGCGCGGCCGTTGCCGAACTGGAGCGCATCGTGCGCATCACGGACGGCATCTACAAGTTCGTCACCGTCAAGCTGGCCGACAAGTTCGAGCCCGCCGCCCCCGTGGAGGCCTAAATCATGTCCTTCAAGAAGAAATTCACCCCCAAGAAGAAGTTCTGCCGGTTCTGCGCCAACAAGAACCTGCCCATGGACTACAAGCGCCCCGACATCCTGCGCGACTTCATCACCGAGCGCGGCAAGATCATCGCCCGCCGCATCACCGGCACCTGCGCCAAGTGCCAGCGCCGGTTGACCACCCAGATCAAGCGTGCGCGCCAGATGGCCCTCATCTACTACACCGCCACGCACAGCGCCGAACTTCTGAAGAAGATGCCGTAGGAGATATCACATGTCTGCCATGAAACTCATCCTGCGCGCCGATATGGAAAACCTGGGCAAACTGGGCGACGTCGTCACCGTGAAGCCCGGTTACGGCCGCAACTACCTCATTCCCCAGGGCCTGGCCATGCTGGCCACCACCTCCAACCTGAAGGTCTTCGAACTGGAGCGCAAGAAGCTCCAGGCCAAGATGGACTCCCTGCGCGCAGGCGCCGCCGACCTGGCGGAGAAGCTGGCCGCGGCCGACGTGGCCATCGAGGTGCGCACCGGCGACGGCGACAAGCTGTACGGCTCCGTCACCTCCGCCATGATCGCCGACAACCTGGAAGCCCAGGGCATCGTCGTCGACCGCAAGAAGATCATGCTCGAGGACGCCATCCGCACCCTCGGCGTGCACGAAGTGGAAGTGAAGCTCCACGCCGACGTGCGCGGCGTCGTGCGCGTTCGCGTCTGCCGTCAGGGCGAGAAGCTCCTGGCCCCCGAAGCCGAAGCGGCGGAAAGTGGACAGCCCGCAGACGAAGCCCAAGCGTAAGACCCGTCGCGGGGCGGGCGAGGCCGACGGCCAGCTCGCCCCGCAAACTCTTGAGCGGGTCTCCGGCGATCTCCTTCGCCGGGTTCCCCCGCATTCTCCCGAAGCCGAGCAATCCGTCCTGGGCGGCATTCTCATCAAGAATGCCACCCTCCACGCCCTCATCGACATCCTCGGGGAAGACGACTTCTACTCCCCGGTGCACAAGGCCATCTACCAGGCCTGCCTCGAACTCAATCGCAAGTCCGTCGCCGTGGACCTGGTGACCTTGGCCGACGAGCTGTCCCGCATGGGCAAGCTCGACGACGTGGGCGGCCCCATCTACCTGGCGGAGCTGGCCAGCGCCACC
Organism: Fundidesulfovibrio agrisoli; assembly: GCF_022808715.1. Taxonomy (GTDB): domain Bacteria; phylum Desulfobacterota; class Desulfovibrionia; order Desulfovibrionales; family Desulfovibrionaceae; genus Fundidesulfovibrio; species Fundidesulfovibrio agrisoli. Next base: position 27,520 of record NZ_JAKZKX010000026.1, on the reverse strand, counting down.
GTGAGCGCGGCCAACGCCGAGTACCACGCCCAGATCGTGCGGGACAAGGCGGTGAAGCGCCGCCTGATCTCCGCCGCGTCGGACATCATCGAGAAGGTTTTCGAGGGCGCGGAGGAGACCGAGGCTCTGCTGGACGCCTCCGAGCAGGCCGTGTTCGCCATCTCGGACTCCAAGAAAACCGGCGTCATGAGCCCCAGCAAGACGCTGGTGGATTCGGTGTTCGAGCAGCTCACAGCCCGAATGGCCAACCACGAGGTGGTCACCGGCGTGCCCACGGGCTACTACAGCTTCGACGAATACACCGCCGGGCTCCAGCCGTCCGACCTCATCATCGTGGCCGGACGCCCCTCCATGGGCAAGACGGCCTTCGCCATGAACCTGGCCATGCGCGCGGCCTGCATGTACAACACGCCCACGGCCATCTTCTCCCTGGAAATGAGCAAAGAGCAGATCATGATGCGTACGCTCTGCTCCTGGGGCAAGGTGGACCTCTCCAAGCTGCGCAAGGGCAGGCTGGACGACAACGACTGGGCCAAGCTCTACGACGCGGCCAACGCCATCTCCCCCGCTCCCCTGTTCATTGACGACTCCGCCGCGCTGACCACCATGGAGGTGCGCTCCCGCTGCCGCCGCCTGAAGGCCGAACACGGCCTGGGCCTGGTGGTGGTGGACTACCTCCAGCTCATGCGCTCCGCGCGCCGCGTCGACTCCCGCGAGCAGGAAATTTCCGACATTTCGCGCAACCTGAAGGCTCTCGCCAAGGAGATGCACGTCCCCGTGATCGCGCTCTCCCAGCTCAATCGCAAGGTGGAGGAGCGCGGCGACAAGCGCCCCATGATGAGCGACCTGCGCGAATCCGGCGCCATCGAGCAGGATGCGGACATGATCATCTTCCTCTACCGCGAGGCCGCCTACAAGAAGAAGGACGAGCTGACCCCCGAGGACAACGTGGCCGAGATCATCATCGGCAAGCAGCGTAACGGCCCAACCGGGGTGGTCAAGCTGCGCTTCTTCAAGGAATCCACCTCCTTCGAGAACCCCACGGACATCCCGCCGCCCTCCGAATACGGCGGCTGAGCCACCCAGACACCTGCCGCCCGGCCGTGGCGCCCGCCAACAGGCGCTCGCGCACGTGGCCGGGGCGGCCCATCCACGGAGCAGAGCGCATGTACTACGATCCGGCCGAGTCCTTCACCCGCGAGGATATCTCCCGCCTGCAGCTTTCCCGCCTGCGCACCACCGTGGAGCGCGCCGCGCGCTCGCCCCTCTACGCCCGCAAGCTCAAGGATGCCGGGCTGCGCCCCGAGGACGTGAAAACCCTGGACGACGTGCGCCGCATCCCCTTCACCGCCAAACAGGACCTGCGCGACTCCTACCCCGACGGCCTCAACACCGTACCCACGGACCAGATGGTGCGCCTGCACGTCTCCTCCGGCACCACGGGCACGCCCACCGTGGTCTACCACACCGCGGCGGACATCAGCTGGTGGAGCTCCCTGGTGGCGCGCTGCATGCACATGGTGGGCATGCGCCCGGCCGACGTGTTCCAGAACACCACCAGCTACGGCCTGTTCACCGGCGGCCTGGGCATGCACTACGGGGCCGAACGCCTGGGCTGCCTGGCCGTGCCCATGGGCGCGGGCAACAGCCAGCGCCAGCTGAAGCTCATCCAGGACTTCAAGGTCACGGCCCTGCACATCATCCCCTCCTACGCGCTCTACCTGGCCAACTTCTGCGAGCAGAACGGCGTGGACCCCAAGGGCCTTGGACTGCGCATCGCCCTGGTGGGCGCGGAGCCCCACTCCGAGGAAACACGCCGCCGCCTGGAGGAAATCTTCGGCTTCAAGGCCTTCAACTCCTACGGCCTCTCGGAGATGAACGGCCCCGGCGTGGCCTTCGAGTGCCTGGAGCAGAGCGGCATGCACCTCTGGGAGGACGCCTACCTGGCCGAGGTCATCGACCCGGTGACCCTTGAACCCGTGGCCGAGGGCGAGGTGGGCGAGCTGGTGCTCACCACGCTCTGCCGCGAGGGCATGCCCATCCTGCGCTACCGCACCCGCGACCTGACCCGCTTCCTGCCCGGGCCCTGCCCCTGCGGGCGCGAGCATATCCGGCTGGACCGCATCACCGGCCGCTCCGACGACCTCATCATCATCAAGGGCGTGAACATCTACCCCATGCAGATCGAGCAGGTGCTCATGCGCCTGCCCGAAGTGGGCCAGAACTACCTGATCGAGTTGGAGAGCGAAGGCCCCATCGACCAGATCCGCATCAAGGTGGAGGTCCGCGAGGATGTCTTCGTGGAGGACATGCGCGTGCTGGGCGCGCTGCGCACCAAGATCGCCCACATGATGCGCGACGAACTGCTGGTGACCCCCAAGGTGGACCTGGTGGAGCACAACAGCCTGCCCAAGAGCGAAGGCAAGGCCGTGCGCGTGGTGGATAAACGCGCCAAGGACAACTAGAAGGCTTGGCAGGGCGGGGCGAGTTAAGGATCGGTTCCGGCAAGGTTGTCTGGATGCTTGGCTGGGTGGGATCTCCGCCCCCGCACCCCCGGCCCAAGACTCCGAGGGGCCGCCGCCCGCACCCTCCAGGGAGGTTCATCCCCCTGGACCCCGCAACGGGGTATGGGTATGCTCTCTCCCGACAGATTCATCGAGCACCTCGCTTCTGGGGAACCAATGGGCGGAACTTCCTTCAAAGAGACACTGCGCGGTATCGCATCTATCGAAAACGATACCAAGCGCCGCGGCATGTTTCTGGCCTTGCTCAACCGCGAACTTGAGAAACGGGGCGAGCGCCCCGTATTGCTTGTGGGTGGGTTCGCCGTCGAAATCTATACAGCTGGAGCATACGCCTCGGAAGACATCGACATCAAAGGGCCAAAGAAGGCTGTTGAAGCTTTGTTGTCTGAAGCTGGGTTCACCAGTTTTTCAAATTCCACATATGGCGACGAATCCCTTTCCATCTACGTCCAATGGCTTGGAGAAGGACCAGAGGCGCCGTTCGAGAACAGGGAACGTATCTTTGATGTTTCCATGGGCAGCCCGGACCTCCGTGTCCGCATCATTTCCTTTGAAGACTTGATTATAGATCGCTTGAACCAAGCCGAGCATTGGAAAAATGCAGATGGCTTCTTGTGGGCGAGGGCCATTGCCAGGGCGGCCAAAGAAGCTGGACAACAACTGGACTGGACATATCTTGAGGCCAGGGCTACCGAAGAACAAACTGAGGACCTGTTCAGGAAATTGCGAGAAGAAAATGCTTGAGTTCGAGACACTGCAAAACGCTGGACGCCGGGCACGCTACAAGGCTGCGCAGGAAGGACTGCCCCGGCCCGGCCACAACCGGACCCGGGAAAGGACCCCCGAAAAACAGGCGTTGCTTCTACAGGCTGTCGTCGACGCCTACCGGCGCACCCCCCCTCGGATCGAGAGTGAAGAGGGCAGGACCGTGCTGATTCTCCCCTGGATGCTCTAATCCTAGCCCTCGCCCTTGCCGTGGGGGCTGCGCTTTCGCGCAAGCCAGTTTCACGTTCCTCGATTTCTTCCAGCATCATCAATTCAAGATAATCAACCGATAGGGCGCAACACCATGGAATACTTCTACGCCTCCCTCTTCCTTGCCGTGCAACTGGCCGTGCTCGGCCTCAACATCCTTGGTTTGCCCGCCAACTGGATCATGCTGGGCCTGGCCTGGCTCTGGGGCCTCATCCATCCCTCGCTGCCGCTGGGTTGGGGCTTCTACGCCCCGCTGATCGCCATGGCCGTGGCCGGCGAAGCCCTGGAGTTCGGCGCGCAGTACGTCGGCACCAAGAAGTATGGCGGCTCATCCAAGGGCAACATGGGCTCCTTCATCGGGGCCATCGTGGGGGCCATCTTCTGCGCCCCCTTCCTGCTGGGCTTCGGCGCGCTGGTGGGCGCGGTGGGCGGGGCCTACCTGGGCTGCTACGCCTTCGAGCGCATGCACGGCCGCCCCTCGCCCGAGGCTTGGCACGCCGCCAAGGGGGCCATGTGGGGCAGGGTGCTGGGCTTCGTAGTCAAGATCGGCCTGGGCGGCGCCATGCTGGCCCTGATCGCCCGTTCGGTCTGGCCCGCCGAGGCCGCGCGGCAAGCTGTCGTGCTGCTTGGCTTTTAATCCCGCTGCGGTTATTACATGCCAAGCCCCCGGCCTGAGCCGGAAACAGAAGGAAGCGACATGACCAACGATTTCCCCACGTATCGCGGAAACATGGAATATTTCTGCCTCGGCTGCGAGGAGCGCTTCGACATCGGCGAGCTCCACTACACCTGCCCCAGGTGCGGCGGCGTGTTCCTGCTGGAGGACACCTGGTTCGACTCCCTGGCGGAGAACCCGCCCGTGTACTGGAAGTCGCTGTTCGACAAGCGCGCCGCCACCAAGACCACTTCCCTGCGCGGCATCTTCCGCTTCTACGAGCTGATGGCCCCCATCCTCGAACCGCAGGACATCGTCTACCTGGGCGAGGGCAACACCCCGGTCATCGAGGCCAGCCCCGCGCTCTCCAAGATCCTGGGCACGCCCATGGCCTTCAAGAACGACGGCCAGAACCCCTCGGCCTCCTTCAAGGATCGCGGCATGGCCTGCGCCTTCAGCTTCCTGAAGTCGCTGGTGCGCGAAAAGAACTGGGACAGCGTGCTCACCGTCTGCGCCTCCACGGGCGACACCTCCGCCGCCGCCGCGCAGTACGCGGCCTACGTGGGGCACCCGCTCACCTCGGTGGTCATCCTGCCACAGGGCAAGGTCACGCCCGCGCAGCTCTCGCAACCCCTGGGCAGCGGGGCCATCGTGCTGGAGGTGCCCGGCGTGTTCGACGACTGCATGAAGGTGGTTGAGCACCTGGCGGACAACTACCGCGTGGCCCTGCTCAACTCCAAGAACGCCTGGCGCATCCTGGGCCAGGAGTCCTACGCCTTCGAGGTGGCCCAGTGGTACGACTGGGACACCTACCGCAAGGCCGTGTTCGTGCCGGTGGGCAACGCGGGCAACATCACCGCCGTCATGAGCGGCTTCCTCAAGCTGCAGCGCCTGGGCGTGATCCCCTCGCTGCCGCGCATCTTCGGCGTGCAGTCCGCCCACGCGGACCCGGTGTTCCGCTTCTATCGCGAGCCCGACCCGGCCAAGCGCGCCTACGAGCCCGTGAAGGTCATCCCAAGCGTTGCCCAGGCCGCCATGATCGGCAACCCGGTCTCCTTCCCGCGCGTGAAGTACTTTGCGGAGCAGTACGAGAAGATCGGCGGCCCCGGTTCCTTCCAGGTGATCCAGGTTGAGGAGCAGGAGATCATGGACGCCATGCTCCTGGCCAACCGCCACGGGCACATCAGCTGCACCCAGGGCGGCGAATGCCTGGCGGGCCTGATCCGCGCCAAGGAGGCCGGGCTCATCGAAACCTCGGAGCTGGCCATCCTGGACGCCACCGCCCACAGCCTGAAGTTCTCAGGCTTCCAGGAGATGTACTTCACGAATTCGTTCCCGGCCGAATACGGCGTGACCCCCAAGCCCGGGCTGGTGAACAAGCCCGAGCTGGTCATCACCCCGGAGGAGAAGGCCGCCCTGACCCCCGAGGAGTACACCGTGAAGGCCGCCGAGAAGGTGGTGGCCCGCCTGGGCCTGGCCGGGAAGAACTAGGCCGCGCCGTCACAGGCCGAGACGTGGCCTGCGGCGGATTCCGACACGCTAGATCGATGAGAGCCCCGGCCAAGCCGGGGCTCTTTTGTTGCACGCCGGGGCATGGGGGACGCCCCCCAAGAACGGGATATCCCCGTTCATCGAGCCTGTTTCGCTCTGTGGGAGGGCCCACTCCCGTCCACACGGATAAATCCCGCCAACAGAAGGAGGGGGCTCCGCAGTACGTGGACCGCAGGGCCGAGCAAGCCGGGCGGGGAGCCGGACATCTTGACCTCGCCCGACAATACGTGAAACACCCCAGGCGCGCCGTCTTGGCGCGCGAACCATCAACCCGGCCCGGTCTGGCGGGCTAAAACATGGCGAACCCCAAATTCAGGGCGGATCAGCTCCTGGTGGACCAGGGCCTGGCCGAGAGCCGCGAGCGGGCCAAGCGCCTGGTCATGGCCGGGCAGGTCTATCAGACCGTAAGCGGCAGGCGCGAACTGTTGGACAAACCCGGACGCATGCTGCCCGCCGGCGCGGAGCTCTCCCTGGCGGAGCCGGAGCGCTTCGTCAGCCGCGGGGCCTACAAGCTGCTCACCGCGCTCGAGCACTTCGGGCTGGACGTGAGCGGGGCCGTGGCCCTGGACGTGGGGGCCTCCACCGGGGGCTTCACGGACTGCCTGCTCCAGCACGGCGCGGCCAAGGTCTACGCCGTGGACGTGGGCACCTGCCAGCTGCACGAGAAGCTGCGCGCCGACCCGCGCGTGGTGAGCATGGAGGGCGTGAACTTCCGCACCGCAACGCCGGACTTGATCCCGGAACAGGTGGACATCGCGGTGATCGACGTGTCCTTCATCTCGCTGACCAAGGTGCTGCCCGCCGTGACCGGGTTCGTGAAGCTCGGCGGGCGCGTGGTGGCGCTCATCAAACCCCAGTTCGAGGTGGGGCCTGGGCAGACCGTGAAGGGCGTGGTGCGCGACGAAAGCCTGCGCCTGCTTGCCGTGCAGATGGTGGAAAACGCCGCGCGGGAGCTGGGGCTGCACGTGCTGGGCGTGGAGCCCGCCGCCATCAAGGGCCCCAAGGGCAACCAGGAGTATCTGCTGGCCTGCGTGAGGTAACCCGCCAGGCGGACCGGTAATCCCGAAACGCTTGCCGCTGCCAGGCCATCGCGCGCTGGACGAGGCACCATGAAAAAGGGCGGCTTTTCAGCCGCCCTTGTTTTGTGCGCGTGGCCTATTTCACCTTGTACTTCTTCATGTGGACGTCGTTACCCTTGTAGGGCGCGTCCGGGTCGCCCTGGATCATGTAGCCCTTGCCCAGATGCCCGGGCGGAACGCCGCCGGGCAGCCCGCCCTTGATCCACGACCCTCCCTGGAAGCTGAAGAACAGCCCCGAGGCCGGGTCCTGGTAGAGGTTGTAGCGCGGGTAGTAGCGGTACTGCTGCTTGGCGCGGTAGCCGTGCGCCGGCGCCCAGGGCGGGGGGCCGCCGCCCTGCTTCTTGGCCTGCCCCGGGGGCAGGGGCTCCATGAGCACGCTGCCGGGAGGGCCGCCCTGGAAGTCCTTGTCCTTCTTGGCCACCCCTGTTTCGGGGGCCGCCACCAGGGCCGCGAGAACGATCATGGGCACGATGCGTTTCATGGCTGTTTCTCCTTGGGTTCCAGGGTCTACTGGCAGACCCCGCATTCCGGCTTGTTCACCACCGTTTTGCCCACAGGGGCCAGGGAGATGAGCGCCAGCTTGAGGTGCTGGATGCCGAAGGGGATGCCGATGATTGAGATGAAGTTGACCAGCGCCGCGCTCAGGTGCCCCACGGCCAGCCACCAGCCCGCGAAAACGAACCAGAGCACGTTGCCGAGAAGCCCCAGGGGGCCGGTGCCCGCGTCGTGGTAGCCCTGCACGTACTGGCGGTCCACGATCATCTTGCCGAAAGGCCAGAAGGCCAGCCCGGCGATGACGAAGCAGGAGCGCGCCCAGGGGATGCCGATGATGGTGACCACCATTATCAGCCCGGCAAGGCACCAGCCCAGCCCCATCCAGATGCCCCCGAACAGGAGCCACAGGATGTTCATGAAGAAATTGACCGGAGCCATAAGTAAAACCTCGTGGTTGGTTCGCGCGCTGCGGATGCCGCGCTGTTGTTTCGTTTGTTTCCGGGCCTGGGCCCGGGCCTGGGTCAGGGCGCCCTCCTAGGCGGGCGCGGCCTCCGATGCCGGGCCGAGCTTGTCCATGAGCACCGCCAGGGAGCGCAGGTGCGTGCGTTCCTCTTTGGCCAGATCCAGCAGGGCCGCACGGGCTTCGTCATTTGCGGCCAGGGCGGCCTGGCGCATGTACAGGTCCATGGCCTGGGCCTCGACGCCCATGGCCAGCTCCAGCGCGGGATGCGCCCCGTCCAATGTCTTGGCGTCCGCCAGGATCTCCTCGCCGCTGCGCCCGCCCTCCAGCACCTTGCCCGTGGCACCCCCGGCAGCCTTGGCCGCCAGGTCCTCCACGCCCGCGCTCTCGGGGTGGAGCCGCTTGTAGAGGTGGTAGACCATGAGCTTGTGCTTGTCCTCGAAGCCGGCCAGCCGGGAGAAGGTTTCGGCCAGCTCGGGAGTGGCGGCCGTGGAGGCCAGACACTCGTAGAACTCGCCCAGGCCCGCCTCCATGGCGTAGGCCAGGGCCAGGATCTCCTCCGGGGTCTCGTCGCCCCGGTAATGCTGCAGCCCGGTCTGCGGGGCGCCCACCGCGGTGGCCCCGGTCCAGGCCATGACGCCGCCCAGCATGTTCATCACGCCGGGGTGGCCGTGCCCGGCCAGCAGGGAGGCCGCCGCCGCGCTGCGCCGTCCGGAGTGGCAATAGACGATCAGGGGCTTGTCCGTGGGGACGGTGCCCATGCGCTCCTCGAGCTCGCCAAGCGGCAGGAGCGTGGCTCCGGGCAGGTGGAACTGCTCGTATTCCCAGGGCTGGCGCACATCCAGGACGGTCACCCCGCCCGGCGGGGTGTTGGCCAGGATGGAGCGCACGGTTTCAGGGTCCACGTCTCTGGGGGCAGTGGCGCTCTCGGCCATGGATGATCCTCCGAAGGTATGGCGTAGGACGAACTTGAAGTAGTCCAGCAGGGCGTTGAGTTTCCGCACGTTTTCCTCTAGGCAGGGGGCCGCAAGCACTTACAGCGAGGCATAGCATGTTGCAGCAAGCGCGCCGCCCCTGGTGGCCGGATGTCGTTGTTCTCACAGTCATATCAATCATGGCCGCCTGGGTTGTCAACGTCGCCAGGCCGCAGCCCCTGCCCTGGTGGGGTGACTACAAGGCCGTAAAAGTACAGGAAGCCGCCAGGAAGGGGCTGGAGGTGCTCACCCCCGCCCAGGCCATGGAGGCGCTGAAGGCCGGGTCCTGGGTGTTCGTGGACGCCCGCGAGCCGGACGAGTTCGCCGCGGGGCACATTCCGGGCGCGGTGAACATCTCCGCCGAGGTTCTGCTCACCGGGCTGGACGCCGCCGCCCGGGCCTTCCCCAAGGACAAGCCCCTGCTGTTCTACTGCGGCGGCATCAGCTGCCCCAAGAGCAAGGATCTGGCCGAAGGCTTCAAGCAGATGGGCTTCACCGCCCTGGCCGTGATGCCCGAAGGCATGGAAGGCTGGACCGCAGCTGGCGGGCCGGTGGAGGGGGGCAACTGATGCGCGCCGTGTTCACGCTCAGCCGGTTGGTGTTCGGCGCACTGTTCGTCTACGCCGGGGCGGAGAAGGTCATGGACGCCCAGGCCTTCGCCGCCGTGATATTCAATTATCAGGTGCTCCCAGCCAAGATGGTCTACGGCGCGGCCATGCTGCTGCCCGCGCTGGAGGTTGTCTGCGGCCTGGCCCTGTGCGTGGGGACGCTGGCGCGCGGCGCGGCCGTGGTGCTGAACGTGCTCATGGCGGTGTTCATGGCGCTCATGGGCTGGGCCATGGTTCGGGGATTGGACGTGACCTGCGGCTGCTTCGGCGGCGCGGGGCAGGCCGTCAGCAAGGAGACCCTGGTGCGGGACGGGCTCATCCTGCTCCTAGGGCTCGTGGCTCTGTGGGGCGCGTTCAGCGGCGGGAAGGATTGCGACCGCTGCTGAAGCGGGTCGATACGATCTCATCACAAAGCCCCCGGAGCGCGCCGCGCCCCGGGGGCTTTTCATATTTTAGAGGCAACAGCCGCCGGCGGCGCACTGCGGCCATCCGGGCGGGCGTGCTCCGGGGGCTTTGTGCGTTCTAAAGGCAGTGTTCCAAAGCCTGCGGCAGCAGATCGTAGGCGTCGTGGAGCTGCTGCGGCGTCACGCAGGAGGGCGGCAGGAAGTAGAACACGTCGCCCATGGGGCGCACGAAGAAGCCGCGCTCCATGTAGAAGGCCTTGAGCCTGCGCCCGGTGTCCACGTCGTAGCCCTCGCCGCGCCCGGTGACGTCCACCGCGCCGATGCAGCCCAGGGTGCGGTGCCGCACGAGCTTGGGGTGCTCCAACAGAGCCTCCAGGCGCTCGCGGTGCACGGCCTGCTGCCGGGCGATGCGGCCCAGGGTGTCCTCCCGGTCGAAGAGTTCGAGCCCGGCCAGGGCGGCGGCGCAGCCCAGGGGGTTGGCCGTGAAGGAGTGCCCGTGGGCCAGGGCGCGGTGGAAGGTCTCGCCCAGGAAGCCCTCGTACACGGCGGTGCTGGCCACGGTGGCGGCCATGGGCAGGAAGCCCGCCGTGAGCCCCTTGGCCAGGCAGACGATGTCCGCCCGGGCCTGGGCCTGCTCGCAGGCGAACATGGTCCCGGTGCGCCCGAAGCCCGTCATCACCTCGTCGAGGATAACCAGGGCCCCGGCCTTGCGGGCCATGTCCGCCACGGCCTTCACGAAGGCGGGCGGGGCCATGCGCATGCCCGAGGCCCCCTGCACCAGCGGCTCCAGGATCACGGCGGCCACGGTGCCGTGGTGCACACTGAAGTAGTTCTCCAGCACGGCCAGGGCCTGGGACAGCTTCTGCTCCGCATCCGGGTCGGCCAGCCAGGTGGAGGGGTAAGGCAGGAAGTCCACCCCGAACGTCAGGGGCTCGAAGTGGCTGAAGAAGCCGCTGGTGCGCCCCACGGACATGGCCCCCACCGTGTCGCCGTGGTAGGCCCCCTCGAAGGCGGCGATGCGGGTGCGTTCCAGGCGGCCCTGGTTGCGCCAGTACTGGTGGGCCATCTTCAGGGCCACCTCCACCGCCGTGGAGCCGTTGTCGGAATAAAAAACGCGCTCCAGGTCGCCGGGCAGCAACTCGGCCAGCCTGCGGGCCAGGCGCGCGGCGGGCTCGTGGGTGAACTCGGCGAACAGGGCCTGCTCCAGGGTGGCGGCCTGCCGGGCCACGGCGCGGGCCACGTCCGGGTGGGCGTGCCCGTGGGCGCAAACCCACCAGGAGGATACCATATCCACGAAGCGCCTGCCGTCGGCCGCCACCAGGTCCGCCCCGCTGGCGCGCGCCAGGTGGATGGGCACGGGGGCCGTCTTGGCCTGGGTGAAGGGATGCCAGACGTGCTCGCGGTCCCACCGGAGCACGTCCTGGGTGGTGTCGCCGGTCACGCCGGGAAGGGAGAGCGCGGGCAGCAGGGCCTTGAGCGAGCCGTGATCGAGCGGCTCAAGGCGGGGAATTTCGATGATGACGGGCGCGTTGCCCAGGCGTTCGATGTCGCGGCGGTTCTCCGGGTTGGGCGGGCCGGAGAGGGCCACGCCCGCCACCGTGAGCCCGCGCAGGCGCAGGGCCTCCAGGGTGAGCAGGGTGTGGTTCACCGTGCCCAGGCCGGAGCGCGCCGCCACGATCACGGGCAGGCCCAGGCGGGCCATGAGCGCGGCCATGTCCTGCCCGAGGGCGATGGGCACCAGCGCGCCGCCCGCGCCTTCGACTATCAGCGGGCGCGGCGTATCCGGCAATCCGACGGCGGCGATGTCCAGCGTGATCCCCGCCCGCGCGGCGGCCTGCGCCGGGGAGAGCGGGTCCGGCAGAATCACGGCGGGCGGGTGCAGCCGCTCCGGCCCCAGCTTTGCCAGCCGGGCAACCGTGGCGGTATCGGCGTCGCCGCCCGCTTGGCTGGCTTGGACCGCCTGGCCGGTCTGGTACGGCTTGAAGTAGTCGGCCCCAAGGGCCATGCACAGAAGCGCCGAGAGCACGGTCTTGCCCGCGTCGGTGTCCGTTCCGGTGACGAAATATCCTTTCATGGGTGGCCTCGTGTCAGGCGGGCTTGTCCGCCAGGGCGAAGAGCGCGCGGTATTCGATTGCGGCCCCCTGGCGCATGGCCCGGTCCAGTTCGCGCAGCACGGCGCGGAAGTCTCCAGGCGGCAAGGGCGAGTGGCCGGGCCTGGGCACGAACGCGCCAACGGCCTTGAGGTGGCGCGGCAGATCCACGGCGCGTGCGGCGCGCAGGGGGAAAGTTTCTTGTGTGATGCTGGCCCGTTCCGGGAGCAGGGCGGCTAGTTGGGCCTCCAGTTGGGCGGCGGAGGGAAAATCCTGGAGCCCGCAGGGCAGGCCCAGGCGCTGGTGGGCGTCCCGCCAGGCCTGGAAGGTGCCCTCGCCCGGGATGGCCACGGCCAGCCTGCCCCCGGGGAGCAGGGCCTCCCACAGGCCGCGCAGGGCCGCGCCAAGGTCGGCGGCCCAGTGCAGGGCCATGCTGGAGACCGCCAGATTAAAGCGCGGGGTCAGGGCGGGGCGGGCGGCGTCCATGGCTGCGAACCATGTCCGCTGCCGGGCCGCCAGCCCCAGGGAGTTCAGGCGCGAGCGCGCCCGGGCCAGCATCTCTGGGGATATGTCCGCGCAGAGGTAGCCGCTGAACGAGCCGCCCGCGAGCAGCCGTTCGGCCAGCGCGCCGGTGCCGCAGCCCATGTCCAGCGCCACAGCGCCGGACGGTACTGCGGATTCCAGCACAAGCCCTGCCAAGCGTTCAGCGATGGCGGCCTGGGCCGCGGCGTTGGCGTCGTAGGCGCGCGCCCCGGAGAAGGCGCGGATGATGCGGCGTCTGCGCGAAAGGAGCTGCGGCTCTCTCAAATCGACTCCAGAAAGGCCCGGATGTACCGGGCGCAGATGCCGGGGCGGGTGACGGGGAAGGCGTGCCCGCCGTCCGGGAGCATGACCATCTCGGCTGCAGGGAAGCTGGCCCGGCTCAGCGCGGGCGGGACGACAGCGTCGTCCTCGGCGGCCAGGGCCAGTTGGGGAACGACCAGGCCCGCCAGCCGTTCGCGCTCGTCCCAGCGCAGCAGGGCGTCCAGGCCTTCGGCCAGGCGCTCCGGGTCCGCGTTGGAGATATCCGGGTGGAGTTCCTCCGGGAGCCCGCAGGCGCTGTAAAAATTCCTGAGCACCAGGGCCGCGTTCCTGCCCGGACCGTGGCCCGGACCCTGGCCCAGGCCCCGGCGCATGGCGCGGGTGGGGCCGGGGGGCACGTCGAAACGGGGAAAGCCGCCAAGGCTCACGAAGCCGGTGAGGCGTTCCTCGAGTTGCGGCAGGGCTTCGCGCAGCAGCCAGAGCGCACCCAGGGAGTGCCCCACTGTGACCCAGGGGCCGGGCGGCAGCTCCAGGCGCGGGGGGCCGAAGAAGCCCATGTCCAGCCGGTGCGACTCCACGTCGCCCAGCGCCTCCAGCAGGGGTGACCAGAAGGCCGGGCCGAAGCCCCAGCCGTGGACCAGCAAAAGCCTGGGCGCGCTCATCGTGCATCCCCAAGGGCGCGGGCGACGGCCTCGACGAGCCGATCCACGTCCGCCTCGGTGTGCGCGGCCATGAGCGAGAGGCGCAGCCTGCTGCCGCCGGGCGGCACGGTGGGCGGGCGCACGGCCACGGCCAGGATGCCTTCTGACTCCAGGGCGGCCATGGCCTCCAAGGCGCGGGCTTCTTCCCCTGCCAGCACGGGCACGATCTGCGTGCTGGAGCCGCCGGTATCCAGCCCTGCGGCCCGCAGACCTTGGCGCAGGCGCTCCGAGCAGGCCGAGAGGCGGTCGCGCTGGGCGTCCATGGCCGGAATCAGGTCCAGGGCGGCGTCCACAGCGCCCAGCACCGGGGGCGGCAGGGCGGTGGAAAAAATGAATCCCGGCGCGCGGTTGACCAGATACTCCCGCACGGTGCGCGTGCAGCACACGTAGGCCCCGTAGCTGCCCAGGGCCTTGCTGAAGGTGCCCATCACCAGCCCCTGTTCCAGGGGCACCCCGGCGGCCAGGCCGCGGCCCCCAGGCCCGAGCACCCCCACGGCGTGGGCCTCGTCCAGGTAGAGGAAGGCCCCGTGGCGTTCGGCCAGGGAAGCCAGGGCGGGCACGTCGGCCCTGTCGCCGTCCATGGAGAAAACCGTCTCGCTCAGGATGAAGCGCGGGCCGGGCTCGGCCGCGTGCTTATCGAGCAGTGCCTCCAGGTGGCCCATATCCAGGTGGCGGTAGCGGATCTGGCGCACGCCCGCCAGGCGGCAGCCCTCGTGCATGCTGGCGTGGTTGAGCTTGTCCGCGAAGACCAGCGGGGCCTGGCCCAGGGCCTGGGCGTCGAGCAGCGTGGCGATGACCGAGGCGTTGGTCTGGAAGCCGGAGCCCATCACCAGGGCGGTTTCGCTGCCTTTCATGGCCGCGAGCCTGCCCTCAAGGGCTTCGTGGGGCGGCAGGGTGCCGCAGATCAGGCGCGAGGAGGCCGAGCCGGAACCCCAGGCTCGGGCGAATTCGCAGGCGCGCGCAGCGCATTCCGGGTGGCGGGCCAGCCCCAGGTAGTCGTTGGAGGAGGCGTTGAGCAGCCCCGGCCGGTCGGGGTCGAAAGTGCGGGTGCGGCGCAGCCGGTGGATCGACTCCAACTCCACGAGCGCCTCCGCGAAGCGGCGCTCAATCACCGCCGGTCTCCCAGCCTTTGGCCCGGAGGTTGCGCACGTCCTCTTCCACGCGGACGCCCTTGGTGGTCAGGTAGTCGCCGATCATGAGCCCGCTGGCTCCGGCCTCGAGCGGATCGAGGCCGCGCTCCGCGCCGAACACCGCGTCCCGGCCGCCGCAGACGCGAAGCTGCGCGCCCGGCAGCAGGAAGCGCAGCAGGGCCACGGTCTTGAGGGCCTCCAGGGGCTGCATGGGCTGTCGCGCGCCCATTGGCGTGCCCGGGATGGGCGTGAGGAAGTTCACCGGCACCGAGGGCACGCCAAGCTCCCGCAGGGTCAGGGCCAGCTCGGCGCGCTGGGTCCAGCTCTCGCCCAGGCCGAAGATGCCCCCGGAGCAGACGTAGAGCCCGGCCTCCAGGGCGTCGCGCACGGCCCGCACGTCGTCCTCGTAGTCGTGGGTGGTGCAGACTTGGGGGAAGAAGCTGCGCGCGGTCTCTAGGTTGTGGTGATAGGCGCTGAGGCCCGCCTCCCTGAGTTCGTCCAGCTCCGAGCGGGTCAGCACCCCGCAGGATGTGTCCGCGCCCATGCCCAGGGCGGCGACTTCGCCGATGCACTGCTTGAGGCGTTGGAAGTCCTCCCCGGTGGGGCGCAGGCCGCTGGTGACGATGCCGAAACGGGTGGCCCCGCGCTCCCGCATGGTTCGCGCCGCGCGGACCACCTGGGCGACCTCCAGGAAGGCGTGCACCGGGGCGCTGGTGTTGAAATGCCCGGACTGGGCGCAGAAGGAGCAGTTCTCAGAGCAGCGCCCGCTCTTGGCGTTGACGATGGCGCAGAGGCCCACAGCGGTGCCCAGGGTCTCCAGCCGGATGCGCCTGGCCGCCGCGAGCAGCGCGTCGGCCTCCTCGCCCGCGGCCTCGGCCACGGCCGCTATGAATTCGTCGAGCTGTCCGCCGTGCAGGGGTGTGCCCGCCAGCACGCGGTTCGAAGCGTCTTTGAAGATGGTCTTGTTGCCAATGCCCATGATATCACGGTAGGAGAATTGAAGTGTTATCCGCCCGCTTGGGCGCGGCGGCCGTCGGCGATCACCCTTACCCGGCGCGGAGAGGCTTGGCAACCGGCCGCCCGCGCCGCCCGGAAATGCTTTGATGAACTATCCTCACCCCGTTTTCATGCTGCTGATCCTGGGCGTGGCCTGCGTGGCCCTGCGGCAGGGTTCCATCCGTTTCGCCTCCGTGCGCCTTGGGCGCAAGGCCATGTTCCCCTGGCGCACACACGTGCTGCTGGGCAAGATCGCCCTGGCGGGCATGCTCCTGGGCCTGGTCACAGGCCTCAGCACCACCTGGCTGGTCTGGACCGCCCCCTTCACCACGGGCCTCCACGGCAAGTTGGCCCTGGTTATCGGCGCGCTGGCGGTCTCCGGCTTGGCCACCGGCGTCCGGCTGGACCGCGAGAAGAAACCGGGCACCCGCCTGGGCCTGGTGCACGCCGTGGGCAACACCCTGGCCGTGCTGCTGGCCATCTGCCAGCTCTACACCGGAATCGACCTGCTCCGGGCCGTGGCATGGTGAGCTCCGCAACGGAGTACCACAACGCAGTCTCCTACGGCAGGGGACGCCTCTCCGGCCTTGGGCTGGACTGGGACAACGAACCCTCGACCTTCAAGACCTACGGGGATCTGCCCCCGCTTCCCCTGAACCGCGACGCCGGGCTGCCCCAAGCGACCCTCTGGAGCGCCTTGGGCCGCAGTCGCGCCTCCCGGACCCACGCCTCCCGGACATTAGACCTCGACGCGCTCTCCGCCGTGCTGTTCCATGCCGCCGGGCTCACGCGCTCCTGCCCGCATCGCGGCGGCATGATGTTCTACCGCGCCTGCCCCTCGGCAGGGGCTCTTTATCCGTGTGAAATCTATGTGCAATGGCCCGGAGGCGCGGGGCTTGGGCAGGGGCTCTACCACTACGGCGTCGCGGGCCACGGCCTGACCCTGCTGCGCCCGGGCAACACAACGCCCGCCAGCCTCGGTCTGCCGGGGGAGGCGGGCGAGGCCCTCTTCTTCGTGAGCTCGATTTTCTTCCGCAGCGCCTGGAAATACCGCGCCAGGGCCTACCGCTACCTGAACCTGGACACGGGACACGTGGTGGAGGGGCTTGCCCTGGGTCTGGCCGCCCACGAGGTGGACGCCTCGGTGGAGCTGGATTTCGACGACCGCGCCGTGAACGGGTTCCTGGGCGTGGACCCCGCCCGCGAGGGCTGCCTGGCCGTGCTTCGGGCCGCCTGCCGCGATGCGGACGGCTTGGCCGAACCCGGGCCGCTCCCCGCTGGAGCCGCCGCCTGGAGCAGAGCCGGCGGAGCGGACACCCTCCCCGCCCAGTTGGCATCCGTGCACGGCCTGTGCATGGAGCGCTTCCGGCAGGGCGAGGGCATGCCCCGCCCCGAGGCCTCGCACCTGGGCCAGGGCCTGAACTGGCAGGACCTGCCGCCCCTGCCCGACACCGCCCCCGCCACGGACCTCTTCCGGGCCATGGCCCTGCGCCGCTCCCGCCGGGCCTACTCGCATGACCGCCTGCCCGACGGGGCCCTGGGGCAGGTGATCGAGGTCCTGGGCGCGCCCCTGCACCCGAGCGGGCACCCCTGCGAGAACGCCTGCCTGGCGGGCTTCCTGGCCTTGCCCGGGTTCTTCCTGCTCAACCGCACCGCGCTGCGCGCGGCCGAAGTGCGCGACGGCAACATGGGGCCGGCCATGGCCGGAATCTGCCTGGACCAGCACTGGATGCGCGACGCGGCCCTGCAGGTGGTCTTCCTGGCGGACCTGCCCGCCCTGGAGGAAACCCTGGGACCAAGGGGCTACCGCGCGGCGCTCATCGGGGCGGGCCGCCTGGGGCACAGGCTCTATCTGGCGGCCGAGTCCCTGGGGCTCGGGGCCTGCGGGGTGGGGGCCTTCTACGACGGCGAAGCAGCCGACGTGCTGGGCCTGCCTCCCGGGGTGGGGATGCTCTACGCCGTGACGGTAGGCGTTCCCCGCCGGGCCGGGCCCAAGAAAACCCTGGCGGGCTGCAGGTAGATGATGGCCACGAAGGCGGCGGAACTGCTTGTGCGCTGGCGCGATGCGGCCCTGGACGCCGCGCGCCTGGGCCCCGTGCTGGACGTGGCCTGCGGGGACGGCCGCAACGGGCTGTACCTGGCGGTCTCCGGGGCGACGGTGCACCTGGTGGATGTTTCCGGCCTGGCCCGCGAGGGCCTGGAGCGGGGCGTCTGGCCCGCCAACGTGCGCTTCAGCCAGCTCGACCTGGAGACGGACCCTCCGCCCGCGTTCGAGCCCGGGAGCTACGGCGTGGTGCTGGTGTTCCGCTACCTGCACAGGCCGCTCATGGAGGGGCTCAAGGCCTGCCTGGCCCCTGGCGGCCTGTTCGTGATGGAGACCTACCTGGAGGGGCAGGAGGTTTTCGGCAAGCCCCGCAACCCCGCCCATCTGCTGCGGCGCGGCGAGCTGGGGGCCTGGTTCCGGGGTTGGGAAATCCTGGAGAGTTTCGAGGGCGAACTGGACGATCCGCCCCGGTTCATGGGCAGGATGGCCTGCCGCAAGCCGGGCTCCGCCTCCCTTGTTGCCAGCGGGTGACGGGGCTGATACCTACGCATCGCTTTCCAAGCACACATTCCGCCGGAGGACCTCCATGCGCCTGATCCTGACCCTCGTTTGCGCCCTGCTGCTTGCCGCTTCGCCCGCCCTCGCCCAGGAACGCGACGGAGCCTATTGGACCCAGCAGAACGACATCTGGAAATACGCCTACCTGACCGGCGTGCTCGACGGCGTGGTCACCGGGGGGGACTTCTCCCAGCCGGTGCTCTCCCGGGGCAGCGTTGCGCTCTACAAGCCCGACCAGCCCTGCGTGGAGAAGACCCGCACCACCTACGAGTACAACACCAGCCGCTATTTCTTCGGGCTCTCCCTCAAGGAGTTCGTGGAGGGCATGGACGCCTTCTACAAGGACCCGGCCAACAAGCACATCCCCGTGAACAAGGCCCTGCGCGTATGGGCCATGCAGCGCAAGCAGGTGCCCGAGGCCAACGAGATTCTGGACGAACTGCGCAAGGAATGGGCCCCCGGGAATTAGCAGCCTGCCCCAAAATCCCCGCTGGCTGCGTTGCTGCAAAAAGTCAAACCCTCACGTATGCCCAATACGCTTCGGCCTTGACTTTTTCTCGCGCCTTGCCAGCGAGTTTTTTGAACAGGCTGCAGGAGTCGGCAGTTTCGACGGGCAGCTAGCCGGTGCTTAGGGCGCCGGCTCAGATGTCGGTGTCCGGCGCCTCGGGGTTGTGGCACTTGGCGTCGAGCACCTCGTGGTACTCGTCGGCGTAGATGGTCAGCATGACCATGGCCAGCGCCAGGATCATGGGGCCGTAGAGGATGCCGAGTGGGCCGAAGTACTTGATGCCCCCGATGATGGAGAGGAACACCCAGAAGGTGGACATCTGGGCCTGGCCCTGCATCAAGAGCGGGCGCACCACGGAGTCGATGCCGGAGACGATGACGGCGCCCCAGCCCGTGAGGATGAGCGCGCCCTTCCAGTCCCCCACGATGAGCAGGTAGATCGCGGCCGGGCCCCAGATGAGCAGCGTGCCCACCACGGGAATCAGGGACGCGAAGCCCATCATGGCCCCCCAGAACAGGGCCGGGATGCCCACGATGTAAAGCCCTATGCCGCCCGCCACGCCCTGGCACACGGCCACCAGGAAGCTGCCCACCACCACGGAGCGGGCCACGTCGCGCATGCGGCGCAGGATGCGGTCCTCCTGGCTGTCGTGCAGGGGCGAGAGGTGCTTGAGTTGCACCAGCATGGCGTCGCCGTCGCGGAAGAGGAAGAACAGCACGAAGAGCATGATGGCGAAATCGAGGCCGATGCCGATGAAGTTGCCCAGGATCTTCGTGCCGGAGTCGATCATCATCTGGCCGAGCCTGCGCGAGAGGTCCAGCAGGCTGCCCTGCAGGTTCAGCTTGTTCAGGTCGATCTCCAGCCAGGGGAAGTGCTCGTTGACCCAGGTGATGTAGGGCGTGAACGTCTCGCTGCTGAGCCAGGTGGAGAGGTGCGCGCCCTTGAGCCAGTTCTGCAGCGCCCCGATGGAGACGGCGGCCTGGCCGAGCAGCGCGCCCAGGAAGAACAGGGTGGGCAGCACGATCACCAGGGTGACCGTCAGCGTGGAGATCAGGGCCGCGAGGGTTTTGCGGCCCTTGAGGTCCTTGTTCAGCCTTCCCTGCAGGGGGTGGAACAGCGACGCCAGGATGATGGCGATGAGGATGTTGTGCAGGAAGGGCGTGAGCACCTGGAAGGCGAAGTAGAGCGACACCGCCAGGATGCCGAGTAGAAAAAACGAATATATCTGTTCCTGTCTGGCCATTGGATGCCTCGATTGATCGGATGGATTGCCGGACCAACGTCTAGCAAAGTTGCACCCCGCCGCAAAGCGGCAATTACGCCAGGAAGCACCATGCACCCAAGCCCACCCCTGCGCCCGAGCCCCTGGCCCGACGCCGCCGCCCCCGTACTCGATGAACTGGGGCTTTCGGAGCTCACGCCGGACATGGCCCACCAGTGGTCCCTGACGCTCATGGCCGCGGGCATCCCCTGTCGCATCCGCCAGGGCTGGCCGGGCATGCGCCTGCTCGTGCCGCCCTCCCGGGAGGAGGAGGCCGTGGCCGAGCTGCGCGCCTTCGCCGTGGAGAACCCGCCCCAGCCCATAGAGCTGCGCGACCTGCGCAAGCCCGGCTTCTCCTGGGGGGAGCTGCCCGGCGTGATCTGGAGCCTCTCCGTCGTCACGGTGTTCCTCACGCTCACCGGGGCGCAGCACTCCCTGGGGGCCTTCGAGCTGGACTGGCACGGGCGCGGCCTGGGCGACACCCGGCTCATGGCACAGGGCCAGCTCTGGCGGGCCGTGACCTCGCTGACCCTGCACGCGGACATCGCCCACCTGATCGGCAACGTGGGCCTGGGCGGCACCTTCCTGCTGCTGCTGGCCAAGGAGGTGGGCCTCGGCGGGGCCTGGTGGCTGGCCGTGGCCGCCGGGGCGCTGGCCAACCTGGCCAAGATTCCCTTCAATGATCCCGGCTATACCTTTCTGGGCGCGTCCACGGCGGTGTTCGCGGCCCTGGGGGCCCTGGCGGGCGTCAGGCTGGTGCGCCTGGGGCGGGCGCTGCGCTGGCGGCGGGCGCTGCCCTTCGCGGCGGGGCTGATGATCCTGGCATTTCTGGGAGTGGGCGACGAGGACGAGGCACGCAAGATCGACCTCATGGGCCACTTCTTCGGCTTCGGCACGGGCTTCCTGCTGGGTGCGGCCTACGCCTGGTGGCTGCGCGCCACCGGAAACGTGGACCGCCGCCTCTCCCCCTGGCTGGGATTGGCGGCGGCGATCATGTGCGCGGGGGCCTGGTTCGTGGCCCTACTTGCATGATTTCTTCTTGCTCTTTCCGTCGGACTCCAGACCGAAGTCCTCCACGCGGGGCACTCAGCCGCCCCTGCCCTTGAGGTTGGGGAACAGCATGTTCAGCACGAGCACCACGCCCACGATCACCACGAAGAAGATGATGGCGTCCTGCATTTGAAACTCCTATCAAGGCTCAATGGAAATATCATAACTCCCGATGCCCAAAAAGAGAAGGGCGGGCCGGCCGATTTCGTTCAAGCGCCCGCATTCCTTTACACCGGCGGCCTCAATGGGCTACAGCCCTGGCTTCGGACAAGACCGGCGCATGCCGCAGCAGGAGCCCCAATGAACACGCGACGCCTTCTGGCCGAAAACGAGGACATTCTCTACCAGACCAAGAAGCACTGGGCCGTGTTTCTCAAGGCTGCCATCTATTTCGCCCTGGCCTACGCCGTGATGCAGAACCTGCCCTACCTGCTGAGCGTCACCCAGTTCAACCCGCCGGAAGACCTCAAGAAGATTCTGCCCCCGGTGATCTCCTGGTCCGTGAAGGGGGCCTGCTACACCACGGCGGCCGTGCTCGCGCTCATGGGCCTCATGCGCCTGCTCGGCTTTTTCAGCAACAAGGTGATCGTCACTCCCAAACGCATGATCCAGCAGGACGTGCTCTGGGGCTCCGTGTTCTCGGTTGATCTGCATCGGATCGAATCCGTGTGCGCCCACACCGGGCTCCTCGGTTCGCTCCTCAACTACGGCAAGGTGAGCATCGTGACGGGCTCGGGCCAGAAGCTCTCCATCCCCAACCTGCGCCGCCCCCACGAGTTCGAGCGCGAACTTTTCGGCGCCAAGTGATTGCCCCCCGGCACGCCTGGGTGTAAAGAACCCCCCGCCAACAGGGTGGACCCGACCAGACCATGCGTTTCCCCAGCAGACCCCGCATCTTCCGCATCGGCTTGCTCTTCAAGCTGATACTCGTATTCGCCAGCATCCTGGTGATCATCTTTTTCACGACCTCCAACATCTTCGACTACCAGAAGGGCATCGTGAACATCTCCCGCGAGGTGGTTAAGGTGCGCTTCGAGGTCATCTCCATCTCGCAGTCCATGGTGGACAACCTGCTGGCCATCGAGGAGAACCAGAAGAAGTACGAGGTTCTGCGCCAGGACAACTACAAGGAATATTTCCTCTCCGCCTTCAAGGAGTACAGGCGCAACCTGGGCTCCATCCAGTGGTTCAGCTACCCCGGCTCCGACGTGTGGACCAGGCTGCAGGACGACTACCGCGAGACCTTCCCCAACCTGGGCGACCCGGCGGAGCTGCTCAAGTCCGAGCCGCCCTGGGTGCCGCAGGAGAAGCTCAACGCCTGGCTGACCACCATCGCCTCGGCCAAGCAGGAGAACGAGCGCTTCATCGAATCCAGCATGCGCGAGCTCTACGCCTGGAGCGAGCGCTCCGTGCGCGCGGGCATGATCGGCCTGGGCATCCTCATGGCCGTGGCCCTCATGGGGAGCGCCTACCTCACCTATTCGCTGGTGCGCCCCCTGCGCGAGCTGCGGCGCGGCATCAGGGCCTTCACCCTGGACGGCAAGCTCACCTCCGTGCGGGTCATCTCACGCGACGAGCTGGGCGAGCTGGCCCAGGCCTTCAACGAGATGACCGCGCGCCTCAAGGAGGAGGAGATGATGCGCACGGACTTCATCGACATGTTGAGCCACGAGATCCGCACCCCGCTCACCTCCATCCGCGAGTCCGTGAACCTGATGCGCGAGCAGGTGCTGGGCGAGGTCAGCGACCGCCAGAAGCGCTTCCTGGACATCGCCTCCTCCGAGCTGGAGCGCATCTCCAAGCTGCTGGCGAGGCTGATGCAGGTTTCCAGCATGTCCTCGCGCTTCATCAACCTGAGCTTCAAGCCCATGGACCCGGTGCACCTGCTCCAGGAGACCGTGGACAAGGCCATGCCCGCGGCCGAGGCCAAGAAGATCACCATCAACGCCCACGCCCTGCCCGACGTGCCCTCGGTGACCGCCGACGTGGAGCATCTGCGCCAGGCCCTGCTGAACCTGATCGGCAACGCCGTGAAGTTCTCCCCGGCGGGATCCACGGTGGAGGCCTCGCTCCAACTGGCGGACGGCGGCAACCAGCTGCTGTTCTCGGTGGTGGATTCCGGGCCGGGCATCCCCGAGGGGGAGCAGCCCCTGGTGTTCAACAAGTACTACCGGGGCGAGAAGCTCAAGAAGTCCGCCGACGGCATCGGCCTGGGCCTCTCCATCGCCAAGAACATCGTGGAGGCCCACGGCGGCAAGATCTGGCTCAACTCCAGGCCCGGGCGGGGCAGCACGTTCTTTTTCACCATACCCATCTCCAGGGAGAATCCGTAAGATGCATTCGCAACCAACCAACCGGAAACGCTGGCTGGCAGCGGCCGCCCTGGCGGCGGCGCTCGGCATGGCCGCCACGGGCTGCACGCCCAAGCAGGTTCCGCAACCCGCGCCGGAGCCCTCCCTGCAGGCCGTGCCCAGCCCCGAGACCCTGGAAAGCCTGGATGCGGAGACCGCCTATACCGAAGGGCTCCAGGCCTTCTGGAGCGGCAACTACCGCGCCAGCGCGGCCTTGTTCGATGCCATGGCCCGCCGTGTGGAGGATCAGGCCATGCGCTCCAAGGCCCTGTTCGGCCTGGCCTGCGCCCGCCTGGCCGGGGCCGAGAACGCCGAGGATTTCAAGGCCGCCCGCGCCGTCTGGCAGGAATGGGAGCATTCCTCCGGCGGCAACGTCGATCAGGCCGACCCCAGGATGCTCACGCCTTTCCTGATGAACGCCAAGCTCTTCGCCCCGCAGCGCGAACCCAAGCAGCCCGCCCCCGCGGCCAAGGCCTCCGTCGGCGAGCAGGAGCTCTCAAGGCGCTTGCAGGAAAAGGAGAAAGAGGTATTGCTGCTGCAGAAGCAGATCAAGGCCCTGGAGGCGATCCACCGCGAGATCCAGGAAAAGAAGAAGATGACGGCTCAATAGGCATGTCCGTACAGCAAGCTGGCAAAACCATCCTCGTCGCCGACGACGACCCGCACATTCAGGAAGTCCTGGAGGTGCGCCTCACCTCGGCCGGGTACGACGTCATCCTGGCCGCCGACGGGCAGGAGGCGCTGGACATTCTGGCCGAACGCCCGGTGGACCTGGTCATCTCCGACATCCGCATGCCCGGGTTGAACGGGCTGGAGCTTCAGGCCCGGCTGGAGAAATCCTCCCCAGGCATGCCGCTGATCTTCCTCACTGCCTACGGCTCCATCCAGGACGCGGTGAAGGCCATCAAGAGCGGCGCGGTGGACTACCTGACCAAGCCCTTCGAGGGCCGCGAGCTGCTGGACAAGGTCAGCAAGGTGCTGGGCCAGGCCCAGGAGCTGCAACAGGCCCAGGCCAAGCCCGCCGCACGCAAGCCCGCGGCGCCCGCCGTTTCGCCGACCCCTTCCGGCCCGGACGGGGGCATGTGGCAGACCAACTCCCCGCGCATGCGCGAGATGGCCCAGATGGTGGAGAAGGTGGCCCCGCGCGACGTCAACGTGCTGCTGTTGGGCGAATCCGGCACCGGCAAGGAGCGCATCGCCCACCTGCTGCACGCCCTGAGCCCCCGGCGCGATCATCCCCTGGTCATCGTGGACTGCGGCTCAACCCCGGCCAGCCTGCTGGAATCCGAACTTTTCGGCCATGTGAAGGGCTCCTTCACGCACGCCGTGCGCGACAAGAAGGGCCTCATCGAGGAGGCCCACAAGGGCACGCTGTTCCTGGACGAGATCGGCAACATCTCGCAGGAGATGCAGGTTCGCCTGCTGCGCTTCCTGGAGAACAGGAAGATCCGGCGCATCGGCGACACCAAGGAGATCGCCGTGGACTGCCGGGTCATCGCGGCCACCAACGCCGACCTGGCCCAGGACGTGGCCGAGGGTACCTTCCGCGAGGACCTCTACTACCGCCTGCGCGTGGTGACCATCAACGTGCCCCCCCTGCGCGAGCGCAAGGAGGACATCCCCCTCCTGGCCCAGCACTTCGCCGCCGATTTCACCGCCAGCCAAGGCCTGGACCCGGTGCGCCTGCCCCCTGAGACCATGGCCTTCATGATGGAGTACGCCTGGCCGGGCAACATCCGCGAGCTCAAGAACGCCGTGGAGGCGGGCATCGTGCTCTGCCGCGACGGCGTGCTCCAGCCGGAGGACCTGCAGGTGTTCCCCAGCGCCAAGGCCCACCAGGAGTCCGGAGCGCTCTCCCTGGACGAGAGCGAGAAGCAGGCCATCATCCGCGCCCTGGAGAAGTCCGATTGGGTGCAGAAGGACGCCGCGCCGCTGCTGGGCGTCAGCCGCCGGGCGCTCAACTACAAGATCCAGAAATACGGCATCGAGATTCCCACCCGCCGCAAGAGCCTGAAAGCGAAATAGGCCTTTCGTCTGGCCCCCTGTTTTTTTCTTCAACTGGCCCTGTTGTCCCGTCCGATTGATGGCTAAGTCTCCCAACATGGCGCGTTCATCCGCGCCGTGAACACCGACCCCAAGGAGAACCAGCCATGATACCCGAAAACATCCTCGAAATCCTGCGCGAGGTCATGAAGAACGAAGGCGTGGTGGCCATCGCCACCCTGGGCGACGACGGCCCGCACATGGTCAACACCTGGAACAGCTACCTGCAGCTCTTCGACAACGAGCGCCTGGTGATTCCGGTGGGGGGCATGAACAAGACCGAGGCCAACGTGGCCGTGAATGAACGCGTGCTCCTGACGCTGGGCAGCCGCAAGGTGAAGGGGCGCAACGGCCCCGGAACGGGCTTCCTGGTGAAGGGATCGGCGAAATTCGTGACCGGGGGCCACGACTTCGAGGCCGTGAGCAAGTTCAAGTGGGCCAGGGCCGCCCTGGTGGTCACCGTCACCGAGATCGAGCAGACCCTGTAGCGCCATGGGGACCCCCGGCTCGCTATAGAACCGTCCTCCCCACGTTTCCCGTTTTCTGCGCCCGGTGCGGCCCATGTGGCCGCGCCGGGCTTTCCCATTTAGTGCGAGCGGGGCTCCGGGCCGTAGCTGATATCGAACAGCAGCCGCACGCCCTGGTCCAATTGCTCCGGGGTCATGGCCCCGAAGCCCAGGAGCAGGAATTCGTCGGCGGGGCGTCCGTCGGCGTGAGCGATGGAGAAAGGCAGCAGGCGGATGCCCGAGGCCTCGGCCAGCTTGGTCCGCTCCGCCTCACCGCGCGGCTCGCCCATAAGGCGCACCACCACGTGCAGCCCGGCCTCCTGCCCGATGACCTCCGCCTTGGGGCCGAAGTGCCGGGCCAACGCCGCCGTCAGGGCCTGGCGCTTCTTTCTGTAGACCGCGCGCATGCGCCGCAGGTGGCGCTCCAGATGGCCGTTGTCCATGAAGGCCGCCAGGGTTCTCTGTTCCGGCAGCGCCGCGCCGGGCAGATGGAAGAGGAAGCGCCGATGGTACTCGGCCAGCAGCGAAGGAGGCAGGACCATGTAGCTCAGGCGCAGGGCCGGGGAGAGTATCTTGGAGAAAGTGCCCGTGTAGATGATGTTGCCGTCCGGCCGCAGCCCTTGCAGGGACGGTATGGGCTTGCCCTGGTAACGCAGCTCGCTGTCGTAGTCGTCCTCGATGATGAACCTGCCTTGGCGCGCCCATTCGATGAGCCGCAGCCGGTTGGCGATGGGCATCACCTCGCCCAGGGGGAACTGGTGCGAGGGCGTGATGTAGGCGATGTCGCACGTGCTTGCTTCCAGGGCTGCGAGGTCCAGGCCGCCCGGCCCCACCGGCGTGGGGACGACCTCGTAGCCGTGGTTGGCGAAGACCTCCCGGGGCAGGGGGTAGCCGGGGTCCTCCGTGGCCAGAGCCATGCACCTGCCCCGCAGCAGTTGGGCCACCATGTCCAGGCTGTGCTGCAATCCGGAGCAGATCACAATGTGTTCGATGCCGCAGGCCACGCCCCGCGAACGCTCCAGGTAGTCCCGCAGGCTTGCGCGCAGGGCAGGGTCGCCCTGCGGGTCGCCGTAGCGGGCCAGCAGGGGTTCATCCATGCGCAGGTGTTCCAGATAGTATTTGCGCCACACTGAGGCGGGAAAGCTGACAGGGTCAAGCCCGGCCGGATGGAAATCGAAAGTGTAGCGGGTACGGGGAACCCTTGAGGGCATGGCGGTTCGCTGCGGCGGCGCGGGCGGGACCTCGTGCCCGATGGTCGAGACGAAGTAGCCGCTGCGTGCTTTGGTGTGGATGTAGCCTTCGGCCAGCAGTTCCTGGTAGGCGCTCTCCACCGTGTTGCGGCTGACGCCCAGTTCGGCGGCCATATCCCTGGCCGAGGGGAGCCTGGCCTCGGCGGGGAGCTTCCCGGTGAGCACGCGTTCGCGTACCTGCGCGTAGATCTGGACGTAGAGCGGCCTAGGATCGTCATGGTTCAGGATGAGCATGGCGGTGGCACCTGCGGGAGGCGGTTGCGGCCGGGAGGGGAGCCGTATCCCGAGTGTACGGAAGCGACGCCCGGCTCGCAAGCGCGGGCCGAATGACGCCTCCGGCGGCCAGGGGCCCTGCCCCTGAACCCCGCCAAAGGGAGTTCCTCCCTTTGGAATCCCATATTATTATGGCGAGATACGGCGAGTTGGCTTGTTGGAGTCTCCCTGCCAGGACCGCGCGGGACGGCGCAAGCCGACATATCGGAAGAATCTCCTCCTGGGCCGGCCC
>NZ_JAKZKX010000025.1 GCF_022808715.1 Fundidesulfovibrio agrisoli | reverse complement strand
GTATTTTGCCCCTCATGGGCTCCGGCTCGGTGGCTTTCGAATCCGGCGAAGTGGCCTGGCTGACCTCCCCAGGGCAGGAAGTGGCCGTCACCGTGGGCGAGCGCGGCGCCATCGTGCAGTTTTTGACTTTGCGCCCCGGCGACTACCCCACCACGGGCATGCACTTGGAAGTCCGCAGGCATCAGGCGGCCGTGCAGGGCGCTTCCTTCGGCCAGCCCCAGGCCGCTCCCCAGGCTCCCCAGGCTCCGATTTTCGGACAGCAGCCCCAGGCGGCTCCCTTCGGCCAGGCTCAGGCCGCTCCCCAGGCTCCTCAGACTCCGATGTTCGGGCAGAAGCCCCAGGCGGCCCCCTTCGCCCAGTGCCAGCCTCCCACGTTCGGGCAGCAGCCCCAGGCGGCTTCCCAGGCTCCCATGTTCGCACAGCAGCCTCAGGCCGCTCCTTTCGCTCAGCCCCAGGCCCCCCAGGCTCCCCAGATGCCGATGTACGGGCAGCAGCCCCAGGCGGCCACCGGCGTCAAGCTGCATCTGGCCTGTCACATCCAGAACATCGGCGACCAGGTGGCCGAGGACGGCCAGCCCGCGGGCCTGCCCGGCTCCAAACTGCACCTCGAGGCCGTGGCCATGCTCGCCGAAGGCCTGGAGCCCGACGCTCTGGAATACGCCGCCATTTCCCACGACGGGCGTCTGACCCCCTGGGCGGCGGCACCCCAGTTCTGCGGGTCGCGTGGCAAGGGTATGCCGCTACTGGGCTTCGTGGCACGGTTAAAAGGCTGGGCAGAGCAAGCCTATGACATCTGTTACTCAGGCACCTTCGTGCAGGGTGGGTCGGTTGCGGAAGTGCGTAACGGCGAGTGTCTACAGTCCATCAGTCATGACGATGCTCTTGAATCTTTAGTTTGTATGATTAGAAGGAAAGCTGTTCAATAGGTGGAGGCTTACCCGAATCCCGATAGACAATAGGTTGTTGATTGTATTAGTGGATGCCAGGCTTAAATTACAATAATTAACAGGACAAAACGTCTTTGTATAGTTAGCACTATATATTATATGGCGTTGATGACTTGCGCGATGGCAAGAGTTCCTGTTGTGGATGCTTTATGAAGTGGGGGTAGTCGGAGTATCACCCTCCTTCAGATGGTTTGCTATATAACAACGGCCGCATTGACCTGGTATAGAATGCAGTTTCTAGGCAACCTGTAGAGAATGAGTTTCCCCTTCAGCATAGTCAAATCAATTGCCTTGAGAGCATTTTGGGGTTCTTCAAAACAGGCTAGCGAGATTCCAGGGTCTCAAATGATACGGATTGTTCTGGCATTTGTAAGAAACAAGTACATGTCTAACAAAGCGAATATAGTCAACTATAAAGTCCTGTTTGAGGTCAGCAAGTTTAGAATGTAAATCTAGGCATGATTGAATGAAAGTCAGGCGATTTATATGCACGTAATGATATATTGCGATGATCCAGGAGTAGGGGGCACATGGGGCAACGCGAAGTTACTGTCAACAGGCCTTTTGGAGGAGGGGTATGACATTACAATTGCCTGCTATCCACAGGTGTCTGGTAGTCCTGAAGGCCTGCGACATATTCCCATTGAAAATGGACTACTACAAAATTCCGCCAAGGGGGCGTTTAGTCGCAACGAACCTGAGGCTGTATTTCTCACGGCTAAGCCTAACCTCGTTGTTTTCTGTGACAGTGCATATGATTCAAGCTTAGCAGCAAAAAAGGTCTGTAGAGACTGGGGAATCCCGTATGTCATTATTGTGAACTACATAGCAGCATCTGTACTAAAAAAAGAATCTTGGTACAAAAAAGAAGCGATAATAGCTATGGCTGGGGCATTGCACGTAGTTGCAGTCTCTACAGACAATTTAAATTTGTTGCAAAAACACGGTTATGTTTCAAAAAATAAGTCTAGCGTTATCTATAATGGAAGGCCGCAAAATTATTTTCAAATGCAACCATACGAGCAACGCGAAAGCATGCGGCGAGTCATTGGGCTTGAAGCGGACGCTGTATTGTGTACAACTGTGGCTCGGTTTGAACATAGAAAAGGTTATCAATATATTATGAAGACTGCAACTGCACTGAAGGATCATCCCGTGGGTTGTAAGCTTCGTTTTGCTTGGATCGGTCATGACATTGGCAATGAGCAGGAAAGGGTCACTCGTGACCTTGCCAATTTGGGTATTTCCTCTCGTGTCCTTGTCCTCGGTCAACGCGACGATGTACGTGACTGGCTATCAGTGTCGGACATCTTCATTCTCGCATCAGAGTCTGAAGGCATGCCTCTTAGCATCATAGAGGCCATGGGGCAGGCACTACCAATTGTTGCGACAGCAGTAAGCGGTATTCCAGAACAAATTGGACGTACCGGTATCCTCTTGCCCGACCCAGTGCAAAATCCCGACTCCATTGTTTCAGCGCTTGCTCAGGCATTGACCACGTTGGCGACAGATCCAGCCTATAGGTTGCTTCTTGGTAAATCGGCTCGCAACAGGGCTCAGTGCCTTTTCTCGGCTAAGCGCATGATTCAGGACTACTCGCAATTGATAGCTTGTCTGACAGACAGAATTACCGCGTCTACTATGTGTTACCCTTGTCGTGCTACGTATCGACCGCCGAACGAATCGCCTTTTGGGGTCAACATCCAAATGGGTAACGACCTAGCCTGCGTTGAGTTCCTCAAAGAAGGCTGGGGAGTTGGTGAAGGAGAAGGGCGTTGGACAATTGGCAACCGTGCGCGTGTGGTCATGACCCTCCCCAAAGAGTTTTCGGATGGACTTGTAATTGAGTTTGAGGCACGTCCCTTTCTAGCAGGGGGATGTAGAAAGATAGGGGTCCGTGTCTTGTTTTGCGGGCGAGCGATTGCGAGATTCAAAATGGATAAGGCAGGTCTGATTCGCAATTTCGAACTCATCGTCCACCCAAAGGACATAATTTCAGATTTTGTCGACATTGTATTCGAACTATCCGGGCCTTCTTCACCGAGCTCACACGGCTTATCTAGCGACACGCGCCTCCTCGGCCTCTGGTTTACACGACTACGCGTGAATCGACTCCAGAAAGCGTTTCGTCATGGGCAACAGCCTTACATCCCGTGCAAAATCTCTGACGCAAATACATTGCCGGCTTCGACCTCCAAAAAAATGATGTAAAAAAGGTCGCTCTAGTTGTCTGCTTCATTTTACTTGACAATTAAATTTTATTATTTACTAATTATGAAAGTCATGGTATTTAAATTTCAAAGTTTGAAATGGTCAAGGCGGTAAATTGAAATTGTAAAATTGTCAACTTTATATCTGCCTGAAGCAATAATGCTACTATAATCTTGGTTGATGGTGTTGTGATTGTAACAGTCGTGTCAATATGTATATGTTACTGTCAACATAAAAGGGGGAGAGCAGTGATGGCAACTAGGGGTCTGCAGACTTTTTCAGACATCAAAAAAATTGTGCACTGTTTTATTGCAGATTTTGGCATACAAAATCTTAGTCCACTTGACACATCCATCGCTTTGTATTTAGCTAAAGAGAATGGCTGGGAATTTCTCGGCCTTGACTTTTGCTTGTCAGCTGCAATGTCATCCATAGAACAAAAATTGAACGAAATTGGCTTTCGCGTTAACGTGGATAAAGCTGCGCATGCGCAAGTTTTTTTTGCGGATTATAATTCTTACCTTCATACAAATGTGAGGCCGCCTGAAGGGACGCCTTGTTTTTTGTTTAATTCTCCGCGCGCGTTCTCAATTGATGAATTGTTTGCCTTGGGTCAGCAGAAAATGCATAATACTTTTGCATTTTCGTCTCAATTTCATCCTGCACTATGCAATACAAATTTCATCTTGGTTTATAACGACACGTACGAAGATCTTGTGTGCAAATTTCGTAAAATTTGCGATATTACATTCAACGCAACATGCTTAAGCATTCTTGATCTCCACGAATCAATCTTTCAAAGGCTAGTGGATGTTGAGGTTGGAAGGGTAACTAAGTAAATTGTTTTGCGCCTGCATAATGGCTGTGCATTGACGGATATCTCCTGGTGATTACGGATAAATAAATAGCAGTTGTGCCAATCATATTAAGATTAAATACTATTTTCGGAGAAACAGATGAAGAGTGACCCTTTTTTTTCCGTTATTATGCCTACCTTTAATCAGGCTGATTCAATCAATAGGGCTATACGATCTGTGCTTTCGCAAACATTCGATAGCTATGA
Organism: Fundidesulfovibrio agrisoli; assembly: GCF_022808715.1. Classification (GTDB taxonomy): domain Bacteria; phylum Desulfobacterota; class Desulfovibrionia; order Desulfovibrionales; family Desulfovibrionaceae; genus Fundidesulfovibrio; species Fundidesulfovibrio agrisoli. The sequence continues at coordinate 48,949 of NZ_JAKZKX010000025.1, read as the reverse complement.
ATTGATTGTTATTGATGATGGTTCCTCGGATAACACCATTGAAGTCCTCGCTGAAATTGATGATGATCGATTTATAATTAAAAAAATTGAACATTCAGGCGTCTCGGCTGCGAGAAACGTTGGCATAAAAAATTCGAAAGGCAAGTACATAGCTTTTTTGGATGCAGACAATGAGTGGAAGTGCAACTTCTTGGAAAAATTCCATGATGCCATACAAAATAACTTTTCGAAATTTAGAGTGTTTTACTGCAATGGGTATTTGTATGATAAGGACAGTCTTCGGGGAACGATACCCCCTCTATACTCCGAAGCATTGATGTTTCATCAGCCTCTTCTAGACTTAAATGGATTTGTTATTGAATCTAGCCTGATTCAACTCGCCGGAAATTTCGATGAGAATTTATTCCGCTGGGTAGACTATGAAATGATGCTTCGAGCTTCCGAGTTCACTTCTTTCTTTTTCATAAATGAGCATTTATATATTTACTATAGAGGGGCGGGTGGCATTACACATTCTGAAGACAGAATAAGGCCGTGGGCTCCTACAAAACTTGCTGTGTCTAAATTTCGAAGTCGCAATCTCAGAGTTGGTTATGTATTATGGGATTTTCCGGCTTCTTCACAGATGTTCGTTCATAACGAACTTTCTTGGCTGGTTTGCAGTGGGTTTGATGTGGTTGTTTATTATCGGGAAGAAGCAAATCCCGCTGCTAATTTAGATTTTGAAGTTCCGCATTATAAAATCGACTCATATGAACATCTAAGTTCCTTGGCAAAGATTCATCGCAGGAATCTGCTACATGCTCATTTTGGTTACCCTCAAACTACAAAACTTGGTTGGCCAGCAGCGGAAAATGCTCTAATACCTTTTACAACAATGCCACACGGGATTGATGTCTTTAGTAAAGGAAACAGAAATCGTGTTGAATTGTTAGCTATTTCAAAGTCAACATTTTGTAAGCGAATTTTTGCGATTGGATCCTACCATGAAAATTTCTACATCAATAACGGTGTTTCAAAGAGCAAGATTACTAGGGTAGGATGCAGTGTACCCACTAGTTGGTTTGATGATTCGCCTGATTTTTTTAAGCCATTGAGTCCGATAGTTCTTGTCTCTCGATTTGTTGAAAAGAAAGGGGTATTCGATTTCATTGAAATCGCGCAACGATGCCAAGACTTAAATCTTCAATTTGAACTTTATGGTTACGGTGTTTTGGAGGAAGAAGTTGCATCAAGAGCTGGTTCCGTACCTAACCTCGCACTTTACTGCGGAAAAATTTCGCACAATGAAGTTTATGCAACTCTTAACCGTGCAGGTGGGGTTTTGTTGCCATGCAAAGAAGCAAACGATGGCGATTTAGATGGCTTGCCCGTAATATTACTTGAGGGAGCTGCTCGGGGATGTACATTGTTCTCTTCCAACGTGTCATCAATTCCGGACCTACTGAATGACAACACTGGGTATCTAGTGCAACCTTGTGATATAAATGGTTTTGAACTGGCGATTAGAACAGCCAGCCAAGTGCGTCAAGATGTTATTGAAAGTATGAGGAGGCATGCATTTGATTATGTAAAAAGTGAACACTGTCTTGATACTGTGATGCGGCGAATTGTTGACGTGTGGGTTAATGATTTTTTACAACTTTATCCCTAATAGCTATGAAAAGAATAAACATTATCTCTCCTGGTATAAACTGGTACTATAGCTTTATTTCTCAAAAGATCACAAATTCGCTTGCCTCTGCTTTTCAGGGCGATGTGAAATTAATTCAGGCGAGCGATTTCCTTCGTATATTTCGCAGATTTCCTTCTCGTTTCATAAACGGGACTAACCTGTGGGTGAATTTTGATGAGTGTGTTATGAGCTCAATGTCAAGCACAGCTCGATCAAGATTAGTTGAAGTCGCCAAAAGTTTCCAGTCAAACATATTGATCTCGGCAGAATCTATTTCTTCAAGCTGGTTTAAAAATCAGTTTAAGTATGGAATCGAATGGTTGGCTGCTGTTGACTATGGGGTCGCCCCACAGGATTACAATAAAAGTTCATTCTCTGTGCCTTTTTTGTTCCTGCAGGAATCCTTTTCTACGTTAGATATCGCCTCTATAAAGAACGATGTTCACCCAAAAAAAATTACGTGGAGCTATGTCGGCCATTATTCACTCGAAAGGACTCGTGACATATATGATTCTGTCGAAAGGTTTGGTGCTGATGGTTTCTTTTTTCTTCCCAATCTTCGCAATGTTAACGATTCAACAAAAACCATTGGCTTTAAAAAATATTTTGAGATCTTATCTTCTTCGAATCTAAATATTTGGTCTTCACACCACTCTTTCCCGCACCATGAAGCCTTGCGAACTCTTTTTTGTCTCAAAAATCATTGTGTTCCTGTTCGGATAAGCAAAGGAACGTACGAACATTTCAGTGATTTCCCTTGGGTTTATTCAGATGTCGAACATGCGTATCAAGCGATAAATTCAACAGGAATTCTCGAGTCTTATGTTGCAAGTCTCGATTTTTTCACTGATTTCGGGTTATTTGAAGAGCATGTTTCTCAGTGTTTTAGTGCCATTCTTAATTCTCCCAGAAGATATATTAAGAAAGCTTGTGAAAGGGCGTATTATTCGAAGCATCTGTCTTCCAATGAGAGTCAGCCTAAATATTTTTCCATTAACAAAATGAATCAACAAATTAGAGTGCATCCTCCTCGGTCTGGTGTGACATCAGCTATTGTTCCTCTAGAGTTTAATGCGCACATTTCTGGGATTGATATTACTGCTAGAATCTCGCACAAAAATTCAAGTTGTGCTGAGATCTTATGTGAAATTCTTCCCCCAGATTTTGATTTTGATAAAACCTCACGGGCACTAAATTCGGCCTCTTCTGGCTGGACTAATGTCCCTACTGGTTTCGAAAATACTACTGTAAGTATTTGTACTAGTCAATTGATCGTCAAAAAATGTAATTTAGTGATTTATAGCAAGACTACGCACAAAACAAATGCAAATCAATGGCTCGATGTTGTCGGCATTGATATAGCTACTTGCGACAGCCATTCTTCACCTGCAGCTGTTCTAGTTCGTAAGGAATTAAATATAAACATTTTGGGTGTGAATTCCAAAAAGATCACTTCTTCTACGGGTGAGTCTGGAGAATCCTATGTATTTGTGTCAAATGAATTTCGAAAACAATATTTTAAAATAGATGTTACAGAATATTCTAGCTTTGCTTCAATTGTGTTGTCGTTTCAATTATCAAAGCCATCATCAGATGTGAAAGTTGGGTGCTTTTTTCATGACGGCCTTGCTACAAATTATCCTGGTTCAGATTTTCCTGATAGTTCCATTGATTGGACAATTTTTGACTACTCTAGTTCGCAAACACTCGAAATTAGGACAAGTGACCGAGGAAAGTTCCTTTTCATTGCTGTCGATTTCGGAGCAAGTCATCTGAGATATCAAAACAAGTTATTCCTTTCTGCCGTTGCCTTAGCCGGGGAAAGCCAAAGCCATAATACTGATTCAGTATTGAATAGTATATTCAAAGAAAACATCGGATGTCACAAGTTCATTCTCAGTCTCACTGACTATTCCAAAAGTATCTATTCTCGGCATAAAGTACTCTGTGACAAGAAAATGATACAAATCGATGGTGATTTGAATGAGATTCTTGTTCATCCAATCCCTTCATCGGTAACACATGCTTCATTTATTATAAAAACCAAAATGTCTGTCGTCGCGATCGAAGCCGACTGTTTTATTAGTCATGAATTATCCCCAGGAGTAGAGTTTTGTCTGCTTTCAATTTCTGTTGACCCTTCCAATATGAATTTTGATGATATCATAAGCTCTGAGCATTTGATATCGGCTTCTGCGTGGGCAGAGATCACTAAGCACAATACCTCAAAAAAATTAAAATTAAACTTCAACACTCCATACAACTCTGATTTTTTTCTTGTATTTGCTACAAAATCAAACTCAAATTGCCGTTACGCCCAGGCACGTTTTAACAACATCATCCTCGAGTACGTTAATCCAGTTGTTTCTTTTGTGAACTATTTCAGGCCAGCCCTTCCGCTTTTCACCTCACCGTCTGGCCTTCCAAAATCGATTTCATTTCCGTATAATGCATTTCATAACAACTACGGATGCCTTACTAGGACTGCTGACTTGCCATTGCGTTTTGAGCCAAACAAAATCTCGTTTACTCACATTATATCTGCATTTCCTGTCAACACAGTTGGCTTCGAAATTACATTCTATGTCACTTCTCCAGCGGATAGTTTATATATAAAAATTCTTGCCGGACCATTTGTCTCTGAGACTTTTTGTGATGCAGATTACGATTCTGGTTGGGTTGTCGCTAGTTCAAATTTCATCACATTTCAGAATGTTTTCAAGTCGAGACTGCAAAATTCAGGGCATATTATTATCTCAACATATTCCTTTGGCTGCGACATTTCTTCTCTTCAAATTTGTAATTTCACTCTGAAATCTTAGCTAAATGCTTAACTTCTTATAATTACAGGGAGGGCGAATGAATTGCCGTAATTTTCGAAATAAAACGAACGGTATAACATTTGTTATACCTAATTGGAACCATAGATTTTATTTGTCCAGAAGCGTCGGCAGTTCTGTGCGAGCATGTCGTGAGCTTTCTAGGCTAGGTGTGCCATCTGAGATTATCATTGTAGACGATGCATCGCGTGACGGTTCACAGAGATTTATATGCTCATTAATAGCGCTATACTCTGATATAAACATATCGTGTTGTTTCAACGAAAATAATCTTGGCTTGCCAGCTTCAAGAAATCTCGCCTTAAATAGTTCTCGTTATAAATTCTGCTGCATGCTTGATGCTGACAATTCTATTGCACCTCTCAATATGTATTCTTTCTATTCGACAGCGTTGAAATTCAACGCTGCAATGGTATATGGAAATATCATCACGATTGAAAATGGTCAGCCTGTCTCCCTTTCAAACCATGACATTATTTGTGAGTCCTTATTTTGTAAAAATTATATCGATGCAATGTCTTTGGTTAATTCCGAAATCATTTTATCGGCGGGGGGGTATTCTGTTTCGGGTCGTGTAAAAGGTGTCGAAGATTGGGAGCTAGTTTCACATTTGTTTGCTGAAAATCAAACAATTGTATTTGTCCCTATCCTTTTTGGCTATTACTATCGTGAAAAGCTTTCTATGTTGTCTGAAGGATTTCCAAAGGAGATTACTCGCATGTTTCACCAACGCAAACATCCTTTGTTTTTGTCTAATAACTCCCACTTTATGTACCATCCAGCCTTTGATGTAGTCGCTAGTTAGCCACATTATAGACACTGACTAGTGGTCCTGGACATAGCAGTGAACCTGCTGTTCCTGCAACCGTGCAGGGACCCGGCCTCAATCTTAAGGATGACAGCGGCAGCTTCGCAATAGCGGTAGGCATCAAGGGGGATTGCTGTGAATTGGCTTCCCCCAATCTTTCAACTGCTATTTAATTATCAAATGCAAAGCTGACGCGGACTGCTTTATGCGCAAACTCAAGGAGAAGCTTGTCTGGAACAATTGGTCTGCAAGTCCGGGAGGCTTTATTAAGCCTCAGAATCCCTGGTTCGACGACATCTATGCAAACTCTCTGCACTCGCCCTCGGCAACATGTCGCCAGTGGCTTTTCGTTGCTGAACTTCTTTACCGAGGACTCATTTGGCGGCTGCTTAACAAACTAGGGGCAGTACTATGCCTTCATTTTATAATTTTGTTTCGAATTATTGGCCTAAAGCCTATTCAGGTTATTCCAGACAAAATTATTTATCAAATAAGTTGCGCCAATAATACAACTTTTGTTTGTCTCTGTCCACGTTCAATAATCGACACAGATAATTACGAAACAGTCATAAATTATGTTTAGCCTTAGCTGTAAAGTCAATGTGTTAAGGGGTTAACATTCTAAAGTTTCAGTGGAGGAAATTAATGGAGGACATAAAGTATTATGATGCGTTTATCAGTTTGGGATTGAATTGTGAAGTTTCATCAAAAATTAGAAAATTCTGTCATTCTTATTCTTCTAGTTTTTTTGGATGGGCCTCTGTTTTTACGTTAAAATCTTTGGTCAAATGCCTCTCGACGGGCATGAATCTTTTGACCGAGCAGTCTGAACCCAACGGTAGAGACTTTTTTATGTATCCAGATTTTGGCGTTGCATTCCATGGTAGAGTTCAATTCGCCACCCTTGGAAATCTAAATGAAGACACTCGCGCCAAACGGATTCAATGTGCTGATGACGAATTGATATCCCGCCAGGCCTATCTTTGGATGAAATTTTTAAATCTCAAAAATTCTGGCAAAAAAGTTTTGTTTATTTTGAAATTCCCGAAAGAAAAAATCGCTGACAAAATTTATAGTGCTAATGAACTGTATTCTGATTTACTAGAGTTGTATTCGACCCTTTGCCACGTATTGCCTGAATTAAATTTCGATCTATTATTGATTACAGACAGTGGTAGCTTCCCTTTGTTGAGTGATTCCGAACATATCTTTCATCGCGAAACCATTCTTGCGCCATCATCTGATGCACTGACAAATTCCAATAATAAAAACTGGTCTGATGATATTTTTAAAGAATTCAAAGTTGTTAACGATACAAAATTCACTACATTAGTGGGTCTATTTTCTGATAAAACTACTGTTAGTTTCAATGATTATTTCTTATTGAACGAATTCAAAACAATTGATTCCAATCGCGAACACCTTGACTCGTCTTTCCTTAGGGTTGTTAGTCAATTCGACCGCGATCTTGCTATTCGATTCGCACACTCCGTATTAGAGTCAAATTTATCTATGTCTGCTGATTTTTATGCAGATGCGGCGGGCATCGTTCGCTCTACCAATGTTCTTTTGGCTTCACAATTTTTAGAAAAAGCAATCGAAATTGACAGAAACATTCCAATGTTCCATGTCAATTACAGTCAACTTTTAGTTGAGTTAGATAAAATTGAAGCAGCAATTGCTGAAGTACTATTGGCTCTTGATTTAGATCCAAATAATCCACATACACTTCATCATTTGGCTGGAATTTATCGAAAATTAAAATCATATGTTTTAGCAGAAGACTGCTATAAAAAGGCAATATTTCTGAATGCAGGAGTTGCTAGTTTTCATGTTAACTACAGTCATTTGTTGAATGAACTTGGAAGAGTTGATGAGGCAATTGCCGAGGTCATGTTGGCGCTTGATATTGACCCAGCAAATCCTCATATCATAAATCACATGGCTAACATTCATAGACGTGTTAAAGATTATACATTATCAGAGGTCTATTACAAAAAAGCGATTGAACTTAGCCCTGGCTGCGTAGACTTTTATATCAATTACAGCCAACTACTAAATATTCAGGGCAAGATTTATGATGCGATCGATGAAGCCCTGCTTGCTCTAAAACTAAATTCAGGAAATGCTCGCAACCAACACTACACTGGAACTCTATTCCAAAAAGTTAAAAATTTCTGCGAGGCTGAAAACTGCTATAACAGGGCGCTGCAAATCGACTCTGATAATCAAGATTACTATATAAGTAGCTATCTGCTACTATTTGAACAAGGTAAAACACACGAGGCAATCTCCATTGCTTTATTGGCTTTGGACTTAGGCCCTGGAAACCCTCATGTTCATCATCACCTCGGGAACTTCTACAGGAACGTAAAAGATTTTGTTTCTGCTGAGGCCAGCTATATAAAAGCAATCTCCATATACCCCAACGACTTTAATTTCCATGCAAGCTACAGTCACCTGTTAAGTGAACAAGGCAAACCCCTAAGAGCCATTTCTGAGGTCTTAGCTGCTCTTAAAATTGTCCCCGAACATCCTTACCTACTACACCATCTTGGGAATCTGTATTTTAAAGTTTCGGAATTTGAACTGGCTGAAGAATATTATAAAAAGGCAATTTCTGTACTTCCAGATGATTATGATTTTCGTTTAAGCTACATCAACTTACTGATGCATCGAGGTAAGATGCATGAGGCAACCGAAGAAGCATTAATTGCTCTCAATTTTTCCCCGGATAACCCTCAAGTCATTTGCCAATTAACAAAACTTAAGGATGAACAATCCTTCCATAGTCGATTTAAACGAATGCTCAAATCCTGTGCAAATGTCCTGCTCGGCACTTTTCGGACCAGCTGAAACTTGAGACGGTGGCTCCCGACGACGAAGAGGGAGTCTACGGAGGACACGCTTTTCAGAAGAACAAATGGTGAACATCTTGCGAGAAGCCGACCGTGACCCGGTGGCGCAGGTGTCCAAGCGGCACGGCATCAGCGAACAGACCATTTACACGTCGCGGCAGCGCGTCAGCAGCATGAACGCCGATGACGTGAAGTAACTCCGCTGCTGGAGCAAGAAAACGCCAGGCTGAAAAAGCTGCTGGTCGAGCGTGACCTCGAAATCGAGGTGAAGAAGGAGATCGCGGCAAAAAAAATGGTAGGCGCACTCGTCCGCCGCCAGCAAATTGCGTTCGCGTTGAACCGCAGACTGTCACAACGCAGGGCGTGTGCGCAGTTGTCCACCTCCCGTTCGGCTTTGCACTACGAGTCGCGCATGGAAGCCCGTGACGGCCCACTCATCGAAGCCATGACCGGCTTGGCGAACCTGTATCCTCGGTACGGAAACCGCCGGATACAGGTGTTCATGGAGCATCTGTGCCATGTCATTGGGCCTGACAAGACGTTCAGGCTCTGGAGTAAGGCGGGCCTTCAAGTGCCAAAGAAACGCCCCAGGAAACGAGTTGCAGGGTCACGTCCCCGGCCCCAGCTGCCAAGCGGAGCCAACGAGGTATGGGCTTACGATTTCGTGTTTGATGCCTGTGCCAACGGGCAGCAGCTGAAATGCCTTACGATCATTGACGAATTTACTCTGGAGTGTCTGGCCATCGACGTGGCCGGAAGCATTCGCTCTGGGCGGGTGATTGAGGTGCTGTCGCGCCTTGCAGCGAGCGGGGAGCGCCGCGCTACCTGCGCTCGGACAACGGACCGGAGTTCGTGTTCAAGGCGCTGCTGCGCTGGGCCACGAATGAATCGCTGGGCATCGCCCTGATCGATCCCAGCAAGCCCTGGCAAAATGGGGTGGTCGAAAGCTTCAATGGGAAGTTCCGGGACGAGTGCCTCTCCATGGAGTGGTTTCGTTCCAGGGTGGAGGCCAAGGTCGTCATTGAGGACTGGCGCAGGCTCTACAACGAGGTCCGTCCTCACTCGAGCCTGGGGAAAATGACCCCAAGCGCCTTTGCGGCAATGAACTGCAATAACCTGAACCGGAGGGCCGCCCTCAAGAATTGAGTGGTCCGGAGAAACCCGGCAGGTCAGTAGACCGTCCTCCTCGCTTGAGTGACCTTACCCTATCGGGTATGCCAAGGATAAGTTCGGACTCGGCTCTTTTAGATTCTCACTTTTCGGGCCCCACCTGTATTCCTTCGGTCTCAAACCGCCCAGCGAACAGTGGGGGGGAACGTTGAACTGGTGCCTAAAACTGGCGATGTCACCTTATTTCGTTACTTTCTGCCGTTTTTTGCCACTTGGCGGGTGACATCACTTTTTAAAAATTGTTCTATTTAAAGGTGTTATAGCATCGGCACCCATTCATGGCATTCAAGAGGTCGTCGGTTCGATTCCGTCCAGCTCCACCACACTTTTCAAGGGGTTAGATCGCAAGATCTAACCCCTTCTGCTTTTGACGATGCCGCCCCCGCCGACCCGAGCCGTTTCCCCCCCCAAGCTGAGCCGGCCCAGGGAAGCACAATCGCCCTTGTTTGGGCATCCCGGCGTAAATCTCCCATTATCCGTGCCAGTCGAAATCCGCGATCCCGGCGAGTCGACGACGAGAGATGCCGGAAATCGTCACCCAGTGCTCCCTGAACGCTCACGCTTGCGCCGTCAGCGCGATGTCCGAACCCGGCGCGCCATAAAGCAGCAGGTACGCGCCCTCGTCGGTTGCGCCGACGACTGCCTTTTCCCCCATGCCCCAGCCCCTGAGGCCGAATCCGCCGTCATACAGGTACCAGGATCGCGCTCCGGTCAGGCTGAGCGGGGCAACCGCCGGCCACCGGAACCACTCGCCCTGCCCTTCGGGGCCGATGGTTACCGCGCCCCGCCCTGGTTCCAGCGCAGGGACGGTCTCCAGCGGGCGGTACCGGGTGCCGAACCAGAGGAGGCATTCCTCTCCCTCCCGCTCTTCGACCACCAGGTCGCTGAGCCCCCAGCCGTTGTCTATGGGTATCCTGAGGCACATGCGGGCTATATGGTCACTCCCGCCCGGATGCACAATCTGCATCAAGTCGAGCCCCGCCAAGCGGAGCGATACCGCGACGTAGCCTTCCAAGCCCGGGACCGTTGCCAGGGTGATCAGCGGGGGCTGCCGCCCCAGGGCCAGAAAGACGCTGTACGGTTCACTGGCGGCCAGCCAGCGTCTGCCGATGCGCGCCTGCCATCGGGCCGACAAGGGTGGAGCGGGGGGGAGTTCATGACCGGCGGGGAGCTCCATCGTGTAGTGCCTCATCCCGAAGGGGAAGCGCACAGCAAGATAACGGCGGCCCGCTGCGGCAAACACGCGGTAGGACGTGCCGGGGCTGCTGTCGGCCGAGAAACGTCCATCCTGGCGGAGCCTGAGCCCTTCAAGGGCGGGTTGCCAGCCGCCGCTGGTGAAATTGGAGAGGGTAAGCGTGTGGTCCGTACAGGCGTCCAGCCGCTGCACGCCGTAGCTGCTGGCGTAGATTCCGGCGATGGCGGCCAGGTCGCCGTCACTGGCCTGGACGGCTGGGAGGGCGGCCGGTTCGGGCGGCGCCGGGACATGGGTGATGCTCCCCCGCTCGGCCAAGGCGTGGAGCAGGATCCGTTCGGCCAGGGGGATGGCAATGCTCCCTATTCCCATGCGGTTGGCGACCATGACCACGGCCGCGAGGCGCTCGTCGGGGGCGACGATGAAATAGCTGTGATAATGATCCGCGTCACCCGCCTTGTGCCATGCCTTCACCCCTGCCGCCGCGAGCCCGCCCTGGCGCACACCGTCCCAGCCCAGGCCAAAATGGGCATGGTGATCCGTGACAGGGTTGAACGGCAGGTTCAGGGTCTGGTCCCGGCCCATCTCGGCCACGGCTGCCTCGGAGAGGATTCTCCGGTCCCCCAGTCGGCCGCCGTTGATGAACATCATCGCCAATTTTCCAAGCTCGCCCGGTGTCGAAAAGAGCCCGCTGGAAAAGATGTTGGCGTATTCCTGGGGTTCAGGCCGCCCTGCTTCATCCAGGGTGGGCGCGAAGCCGCCGGGTGGGAAGGGGGCCAGGGCGAAGCGGCTGCGGCTCATGCCGAGGGGCTCCAGGATCTCCTGCCCGACAAACCCGGCATAGGTCTGGCCGGTGAGGGCGGCGACCAGCGGCTCGACCAGCAGGAAGCCGTCGCTGCCGTACACCGCCATCTCCCCCGGAGCGTGCTTGAGGCGCTCGGCGGACAGCATCTCCCTGACCTGGGCGGCATAGCCTGGGCACGGCATGACGGTGAGGACGTTTGGGAAATGGACGCCGGGCAGCCCGGAGGAGTGGTTGAGCAGCATGCGCACGGTGATGTCGCGCCAGGGTTCGCCGTCGGCCATGCGGAAGTCGGCCATGTAGCGGGCCAGCGGGGCATCGAGTTCGACCATCCCCCGGTCAACCAGGATCATCGTCGCGACGGCGGCAATCACCTTGCTGCAGGAGGCGCTGCAGAAGAGGGTTTGCGTGGTGGGCGTCACGCCTCGTATCCGGTCGATGGAGCCGAAGGCCTCGGCCCAGAGGGTGCGCTCGCCGTCGACAAGGGCGACGGAAACCGCCGTCGTCCTGCTCTCGTTCCCGTCCAGTTCCTTCAGAATCTCGGCGCGGGAAGAGGAGATCGTGTCAGCGTAGGCGGCCTGCGGATCGCCGGGATGCATGCCGCGACCGGGCTGGGAGCACAGGTGAGAGTCGAGGACGGAGTTGCTCGTCATGGCGGCCTCCTCTGCGGATACCGGGGGCGGGTGCTGGGGTGCGTCTCCTGGAATGGCTTTCACCCAGAATGAGTTCCGAGGTGTTGTTTGTGACGGATCATACCCGCATTAAAAGGGCTGGAAAAGTGGGGCCAGCCAAAAAAACTTGGCTTTCTTGGTTCCGGAACAGGAAGTTGTTGGCCCCCCAAGCCAAGCTGATCCGGCGAAGCGCAATCATCCCATTTTGAGCATGCCCGGAGAAGGCCCCTCGCAAGTTTTCGAGAGGTTGGCTTTTATTGCGTCTTTTCGATGGGTTTAGGGATTTGATTCCGGAGAAGACGGAGCGGAGCATGATCGATTTGGAAAGCGCCTCCTGAGGAGAAATCAGGGGGGTGCTTGATCTATCGGCTGGTTCGGGACGGTTTCGAGGCCGGCAGTCAGTTTGTTGTCTCGCAATAAAGGGTTGATACCCTGTTCCGGCCAGCGGACTTGGCGTTGTAAAGCTCGCCGTCCGCCCTGGTCACAACCTCCAGGGCCGAGTCCATGCGGGAGGGGAAAACAGTGGTCACGCCCAGGCTGACGGTAACCCAACCAGCCACTGGCGAGTCCGCGTGCTCAATTCTTAAGTCCTCCACAGCCTTGCGGATTCGTTCGGCCATCCCTGCCGCGCCTTGGGAGCCGGTCTCCGGCAGGATGATCGCAAACTCCTCTCCTCCGTAGCGCGCCGCCAGATCAGGGGAACGGCAGACCATGCCCCCGATCAGCGTGCCGATGCGGCGCAGGCACTCGTCTCCAGCCACATGCCCGTGTGCGTCATTGAAATTCTTGAAGTGATCCACGTCGAGCATGATCAATGAAAGTGGCTTGCCTGAACGGTGCAGCCGCCGGAACTCGACTTCGAGGGCCTCATCGAGCCGCCGGCGGTTGGCCAGCCCTGTCAGCGCGTCTTTCAAGCTGAGCTCGGCGAGTTGATCGTTGGCGATCTTCAGCTCGGAGGTGCGTTCCTCGACTCTGTGCTCCAGCAGTTCACGTTCCTTGCTCAACTCCTGCAGGGCTAAACGACGCTCGCGCATCATGCGCAGCAAGACGGCGATGAGGATGGTTTCCAGAGTCATCAGCACGACTACGCCAATGATCTGTATGCGGTATTGCGTCCATAAGGAATGCGGCCTGTTGATGACTCGAGCGTTGGGAGGCAGTCTGGATTCTGAAACGCCGAATTTTTCCAAGACCTCGTAATCGAAAACATTTGCGTGCGGAGTAGTCATTATGACTGGAATCTGCCCGGCCGGAGTTCCCGAAAGAACGCGCAGGGCGAGATCAGCCGCGGCCCGGCCCTGATCCGGCCCCGTGATGATATGGCCGCCGATCACGCCCTGGTTCAGATGGAAATCCCAGAACGTGTAGGTCGGGAACGGGCTGACGGAGGTGATCAGGCGACCGTTCTCGCTTGGAGACAAAGCCCGGCCCGCGCCCACATCCCGGACCTGTCCGCACAGAAAAAGGAGTGTCTCTGGTGGCAACTTCGCCAAACGTTCGCTCAACTCCGTGATGGACAAGTCCTTCATGACCACGACCTCGAACCGGTCCCGCAATTTGGGGAAGACATCGCGCTCGGCCATCTCGCCGATGCGACTGCTGCTGGCTTCGCCCGTGGAAACGATAAAGGCCAGAGCGCGGGTTTTGGGGTGGACCTTGATGGCCATTTCCACCGCGCCTGTCACGTCGATCTCCTCGTTCACGCCGGTGACATCCTGAATCCCGTCGAGAACCTCAGGTCGAAAATCGTTGTATCCGCAAAAAACAATGGGCTTGCCCGGGAACAGGCGGTCACGAAACTGGAGGGCGAAGTCGAATGCGGCGTTGTCCGAAACTACGACAAGATCCGGGCGGTAGGAGGCGTATTTTACCTCCATGGATTTTGCCAGGGGCTCAACCAGCGAATTGTATGCAAAACGGCGGCTGTCCAGATATTCAACGGAGATTTCGAACTTTCTGCCGGAAGCCTCCAGGGCCTCGCGCAGTCCGTCCTCGAGTCCGTCACTCCAGGAGTATCCCCGGTGGTAGGAATTTATATAGAGTATTTTCGTCGTGGGGACATCCGCAGCCAGCGAGGTTGATGCCGCCAGCGCAGACAAGGCAAGCAGAGATATGGCCAGCGCAACCTCAACATGCCGCCGAATAATCCGGCAAGTACGTATGCATGACGTTGCTGTGCTCATTCCCCAAATATAATGAACAGATGGCGCTTTGCATAGGGAAAGTTACCGGTCTGTTTGCCCGAAACGCGATAAGGCGTTTGAAGCGGTCCGCGCGCCACATTCCGCTTGGATGGTGTTCGGCTGGGGGGGCTGGCACAGCCGGAGAAGGTCATAGGGGGCAGGGAGTTTCCGGCGTCAGGGTCCTCCCGGTCCACCGCATCCCGCCCGGCACCCAGGGGATGGCCTTGTCCTGCGCCCCTTGCCGAGAATTGCGGGAAACCGTTTTCGTGGATATGGCATTCGTTCATGAAGATCATGCCTGCTCAATCCCGATCCGAGGAATATCATGAGAAATATTAGCGCCCTATTCTTTGGTATGCGCGTCATGTGTGCGTTGGCCCTCGCGTTGGTCGCCACGCTTTCCGTGGCTTCGGCCAAGGACATAGCGCCCGTTGGCGAGAACATTGCCGCAGATGCTCAAGGCCGCGCCATTTACCAGGTTGAAGGGAACGGGATCAGGATCGGGTACAAATTGATCGGTTCCGGTGATCCGCTCCTGCTGCTCACCGGCCTCGGCTGCACGATGGATCGCTGGACCCCGGAGTTCATCGACGAGGCATCTAAAAAGTACCAGCTGATCGTCATGGACAATCGCGGCATGGGGTACACCACGGACAACGGCGCAAAGTTCAGCTATGAGCTATTCGCCCAGGACGTCGTCAGCCTGCTTGACGCTCTTGGAGTCGCGAAGACGAACGTATTGGGGTATTCCCAATCCAGCGTCACCACGCAAAACCTTCTCCTCTACCATCCTGAGCGGGTCGGCAAGGCCGTCATCCACGCCACGTCGATCAATGGAAAAGCCGTTGCCGCGGCGTTCAAGGGCATTGATCTGCCTGACAATCCCACGGTCAAGAAGCAGCTGATGGCGGCGATGGACTGGGAATCCCCATTGGACAAGATGCCGCTCATCAAAAACCAGGTCATGCTGCTGGTCGGCACCGCGGACAACATCGTGGGTACGGAGAGCTCACAAACGCTGGCCCGCCTGATTCCCGGCGCATGGCTCGTGCAATTCAAGAATGGAACGCACCATCTGCAATTTGAGGTTCCTTCGGAGTTTTCCCGAATCGTCTTGACCTTCCTGGAGATGAACGAAACCGTTCCGCCTCGCGCCCAGTAATGGGTTCCCTTTGAGCCGTTCTTGCCTTGTCGGCATCTCGCCTGCTCTCCGCACCGCTCTTTGTCTCAGTGAGTGCCAAGTGCAGCCCGACAGGCGGGGCGTCGGAAAGCCCTCCAGGGTGAGAGGCGCTGCTTGCCGATAAGGCGAGGGGCTCCCGGTGGATTTGCCCCACCCTGTGTCTGCATGTGAAGAACCTCCTTTTCCCTGCTTGGCGTTTCGATTGGGGTATGCAACAATGGTCTTGAACCCTGTAGTATTGTTCCCGAGCGAAACGATCCGGAATGCATCGCGGTCACATTCGGGTTGGTGGCGAGGTGAAGCCGCAGGGGGAAAGGGACGCGCATTTGAAATCATGGAAACATGCGCCCGTAGCATGGGCCTGGGAGGATGCGCAGCATCCAAGTCGATTGCCGCTTGTCCGGGGCTGTGAATCGGTTACATCAGCAGAGCGCAAGATGCCTTGATGCAAGGTGAATGCATGAATCAAGGATGGCAACACTGTAAACGCCGATGAAAACATTCCGCCGAGACAAGGAGGCACCCTGATGAATAGATGGAAGTTCGCCTTTGCGTCGTCCATAATCATTTCACTGGCCCTGGTGGCTGGAAGCGCTCTCGCCGCCCCCGACAAACCCAACATAGTGGTCATCTTCGGCGACGATATCGGCCTCACCGACATCAGCGCCTATTCGCAGGGGCTGCTGGGCTTCAGGACGCCCAACATCGACAGGCTGGCCCACGAGGGCATGCTGTTCACCGACTACTACGCGGAACAGAGCTGCACCGCCGGCCGGTCGACCTTCATCACCGGCCAGAGCACCGCGCGCACGGGCCTCTCCAAGGTGGGCATGCCGGGCGCCAAGCAGGGCCTGCAGGATTCCACCATCACCATGGCCCAGGTGTTCAAGAACCTCGGCTACGCCACGGCCCAATTCGGCAAGAACCACCTGGGCGACCGTGACGAGATGCTGCCGACCAACCACGGCTTCGACGAGTTCTACGGCAACCTCTACCACCTCAACGCCGAGGAGGAGCCGGAGCTGCCCGATTATCCGAAGAACCCGGAATTCAGGAAGAAGTACGGCCCCAGGGGCGTTATCCATTCCTTCGCGGACGGCAGGATCGAAGACACCGGCCCCCTGACCAAGAAGCGCATGGAGACCATCGACGACGACATCCAGACCCGCTCCCAGGATTTCATCGAGCGCCAGGTCAAGGCGAAGAAGCCGTTCTTCCTGTGGACGAACTTCACCCACATGCATTTCCGCACCCACACCAAGCCCGCGAGCGTGGGCCAGGCGGGCGAGAACCAGGGATTTTATCATGACACCATGATAGACCACGACAAGAACGTCGGCGCCATCCTGGAGACCATCGACAAGCTGGGCATCGCCGACAACACCATCGTCATCTACACCACGGACAACGGCCCGCACATGAACTCCTGGCCGGACGCCGCCATGACGCCTTTCCGCAACGAGAAGAACTCCGGCTGGGAAGGCGCGTTCCGCGTTCCCGCCATGGTCCGCTGGCCCGGGCACATCAAGGCGGGGCAGGTCTCCAACGAGATCTTCTCCGGCCTGGACTGGTTCCCCACCCTGGTCGCGGCGGCAGGCGACCCCAACATCGCGGACGAGCTGAAGAAGGGCTACAGCGCCGCCGGAAAGAACTTCAAGAACTACCTGGACGGCTACAACCAGCTCCCCTACCTGACCGGCCAGGAGGACAAGAGCCGCCGCAAGGAACTCTGGTACTTCTCGGACGACCTCGACCTGCTGGCCCTCCGCTACGGGAACTACAAGCTGCATTTCATGGTGCAGGACTCCCCGGGAACCCTGGACGTCTGGCAGCGTGAGTTCCGCAACCTGCGCTTCCCGCTCATGATCAACCTGCGGCTCGACCCGTACGAGCGCTCGCCCATCACCTCCAACACCTATTGGGACTGGACCCTCGACCACATCTTCCTCCTCTACCCGCTGCAGGAGGTGCTCGGCCAGTTCATGATGACCTTCAAGGACTACCCTCCGGCGCAGCTCCCCGGGAGCTTCACCATCGACGGAGTGAAGAAGGCGCTGTTCCAGCTGGAACAGGCCGCCGGCGCCAAGAGGTAGCCTGAACCGACAACCGCACGGGCTCATGGAGCACCCGCCCGGCAAGGCCGGGCGGGTCTCCGGGGCAGGCGTGCGGGCTCAACCCGCGTCGCATCGCCCAGGAAATCATCATGGCCACACGTGATACGATAAAGGATTTGCAGGCGCGGATGGAGCAATCCATCATCGGCCAGGCGGACGTCGTCGAACGGCTGATCGTCTGCCTCCTGGCCGACGGCAACCTGCTGCTGGAAGGCCTGCCCGGCCTGGCCAAGACCAGGGCGGTCAAGAGCCTGGCGGCCAACCTCTCCGTCAAGTTCTCCCGCATCCAGTTCACCCCGGACCTGCTCCCCTCCGACATCACCGGCACGGAGATGTATTACGCCTCCGGCGGGAAGGACCTGTTCGAATTCCAGCCCGGCCCCATCTTCTCCAACCTGATCCTGGCGGACGAGATCAACCGGGCCCCGGCCAAGGTGCAGTCGGCCCTGCTGGAGGCCATGGAGGAGCGGCAGGTGACCGTGGCCGGGAAGACGCACAAGCTGGAACGGTTCTTCATGGTCCTGGCCACCCAGAATCCCATCGAGCAGGAGGGCACATACCCCCTGCCCGAGGCCCAGATGGACCGCTTCCTCATGCACGTCAGGATCGGCTACCCCGGCGACGAGGACGAGCTCGGGATCATACGCCTGGTGCGCGGCGAGCAGGGGGCGGGGCAGCAGCCCCCGCAGGAGGCCATCGCCCAGGAGACCGTGTTCGCCGCCCGCGAGGAGATCAGCGCCGTCTATTCCTCCGATGCCGTCGACCGCTATGTGGTCGCGCTGGTGAGCGCCACCCGCCACCCCGAGAAATACGACAAGCAGCTCGCGGGCTGGCTGGAGGTCGGGGCCAGCCCCCGGGGCAGCCTGGCCCTGGACAAGTGCTCCCGCGTGCACGCCTGGCTCCACGGCAGGGACCATGTGCTGCCGGACGACGTCCGGGCGGTGGTGCACGACTGCCTGCGGCACCGCCTGATCCTGAGCTATGAAGCCAACGCGGCCGGAGTGAACGCCGACCAGGTGATAGACGCCATCCTGAAGCTGGTGGCCGTGGCCTGAGAATGGCCGGGAAGGGCGACATGCGGCCGGAACCAAGCGAAAACAGCCCCGGAGTCTACGTCTCCCTGGAGGATCTGGTGCGCCTCCAGCACAAGGCGTCGGGCTTCAGCCTCCTCCCCAGGCAGCCCGTGCACAGCCTGCTCTCCGGCAGGCACGCCTCGCGCCTGCGCGGCAGGGGGCTCGATTTCGAGGAGCTCCGCCAGTACCGCCCCGGGGACGACATCCGTTCCATGGACTGGAAGGCCACGCGGCGCACCGGCCAGCCGCAGGTCAGGGTCTACACCGAGGACCGGGAGCGGCCGGTGCTGCTGGTGGTGGACCAGCGCCTCTCCATGTTTTTCGGCTCCCAGGTCAACATGAAATCGGTCACGGCCGCCCAGGCCGCGGCCCTCGCGGCCTGGCGCGTGGTTTCCGCCGGGGACCGGGTGGGGGCCATGATCTTCGGCGACGGCGACATGCGGGTGATCCGGTGCCAGCGCTCGAAGAAGAACGTGATGCGCATCCTGCGGGCCGTGGTGGAGCGCAACAACGCCCTGGGCGTCGACCGGGGCATCGCGCCCTCCCCGGAGATGCTGAACCAGGCCCTGCAAAAGGCCGTGTCCCTGGCGGGGCACGACTACCTGGTCTGCGTCATCAGCGATTTTTTCGGCATGAACGACGCGACCCTGCGCCACGCCGCCGAGCTCGCCCGGCACAACGATCTTCTGCTGACCCCGGTGTACGACCCCCTGGCGCGACAGCTGCCGGAAAAGGGCTACCTGGTCATCAGCGACGGCAAGAGCCAGATCCGGCTGGACAGCCACGACCGGCAATTCAAGGAGCGCTTCCCGGAATTTCTGCAAGGCCGCCTGAAGACCCTGGGCGAGGCGTTGAACCGGCTGGGGGTTCCCGTGCTGCCCCTGGATACGGTGAGGGACGTGGCCGCGCAGCTGCGCGACGCCCTGGGGCTTGTGCCCGGCAAGCATGTCCGGGCGGTCAGAGTCCCCCTGGAAGGAGCCCGCTGAGCATGTCCCGCTGAGGAGATCCCGGCGCACGCGGCGCGGGACGGGATGCCGCGCTGCGGCCTTGGAAGAGGGCTGGAGACAGGTATTGCACAACATGAACCGGTGAACCGCCCATGCCAAGCCCCATCGATCTGCAGGATCTGCACGATATAATCGTCCCCGGGCCAGCGCCCTGGCTGCCGCCCGCGCCGGGCTGGTACGCGCTGGGCCTGACCGTGGCGCTGCTCATGATCTGGGGCGCCGTCGCATTGGCGCGGCACCGGCGGTGCGACGCCTACCGGCGCGAGGCCCTGGCCGAGCTCGCGCGGCTGCAAAGCGGCCTGGCCGGGGAGCAGCCCGCCCACCTTCTGCTGCCGCGCATTCCCGAACTTCTCAAACGCACGGCCCTGGCCGCCTACGGGCGCGAGGCGGCGGCCTCCCTGAGCGGGCAGCCCTGGCTCGATTTTCTGGATGCCCGCCTGGGCAGGCCCGTGTTCGCGGGGGACAACGGCAGGCTGCTTTTGCTGTGCTCCTACGGCCCGGAAACGCTGCTCCACGGCGTCAGCCGGGCGCAGGCCCAAGGCCTGTGCGGGGCGGTGCGGGCGTGGCTGGCCGGGCACCGCGCGGGCGACGGCCCCGAACCGACCGTTGCCGCAACAGCTGGCTCCGCCTGACCCATGTTCACCTTCGCCCACATATGGCTGCTCGCCGTCCTGCCCCTGCCGCTGGTCGTCCGGTGGCTCTCCCGGCCCTATCGGGAGGAGCGCCCGGCGGTGCTGGTGCCCTTTTTCGACGAACTGGCGGCCCTCTCCGGCCAGACTCCGGGGGACGGGGCCGTCGTGCGCGCGCAGACGCTGCCCAGGCAGATCGTGGCCAGCCTGTGCTGGCTCCTGCTGGTGGTCGCCATGGCCAGGCCCCAGTGGGTCGAGCCGCCGATCGTCAGGGAGATCCCCACGCGCGATGTCCTCCTCGGCGTGGACCTCTCCAGCTCCATGGAGACGGAGGATTTCACCACCGCCGACGGCCGGAAGAGCACCCGCCTGGACGCGGTCAAAGGCGTGCTCGACGACTTCCTCAAGCGGCGCAAGGGCGACCGGGTGGGGCTCATCTTCTTCGGCACCGCGCCCTTCATCCAGGCCCCCTTCACCGAGGACCTCGAAACCTGCCGGGAACTGCTCCGCGAGGCCCAGGTGGGCATGGCCGGTCCAAGGACGGCCATCGGCGACGCCATCGGCGTGGCCATCAACATGTTCAAGGCCAGCACCGTCAAGGACAAGCTCCTGATCCTGCTCACCGACGGCAACGACAGCAGCTCCAGGCTGGCGCCGGAAAAGGCCGCGGCCATCGCCAAGGACGAGCGCATCGTGATCTACACGGTGGCCGTGGGCGACCCCACGGCCGTGGGCGAGCAGAAACTGGACGTCAGAACGCTCAAGGACGTGGCCGCGACCACGGGGGGCTCCTACTTCTGGGCCGGCGACGGCGCGGGCCTCGAAAACATCTACAAGGATATCGACAAGCTGGGCACGCACCAGGTCCAGAGCGTCAGCTACCGGCCCAAGGCGGACCTGTATCACTGGCCCCTGGGGGCGGCGCTCCTGCTCAGCATGCTGCTGCACGCGGGGCGCATCGCGCGGACGCGGGGGGCGGCCTGATGGAGAGCCTCCACAATTTCCATTTCCTGCGCCCCTGGCTGCTGTTGTTGCTGCTCCCCGCAGCCGGGCTGATCGGGTACGCCCTGCATAAGGACGGCAGGCGCGGCATGCAGACGCTCATCGCCAGGCATCTGCTCGCGCATCTGCTGGTGGGCGAGGGGCGGCGGAAGCGGCGGCTGCCGCTGATGCTGCTGGCCGCCTTCTGGGGCCTCGGCATCCTCGCCGTCTCCGGACCGGCCTGGAAGAAGACGCCTTCGCCCTTCACCCAGGATACCGCCGGGCTGGCCGTCGTGCTCAAGGTCACGCCCACCATGACGGCCAAGGACGTCCAGCCCTCGCGGCTCGTCAGGGCCTCGCAGAAAATCCACGACCTGCTCAAGCTGCGCCCCGGCGCGAAAACCGCGCTCATCGCCTATGCCGGGTCGAGCCATCTGGTCATGCCCTTCACCGTGGACCCCGCCATCATCGACATGTTCTCCCAGGCCCTGGACCCGGACGTCATGCCGGACGAGGGGGACGATCCGCTCGCGGCGTTCGGCCAGGCCGCCGCGCTTCTCAGGCAGGCGAACATCGGGGGCTCGGTCCTGCTCATCGCGGATTCCCTGCCGCCGTCGCAACTGGCCCGGATGGAGCAGCTGCGCAGGCAGGCGGGGATCGCGCTGCACCTGTACGCCATGGCCGCGCCCAAGGGCGTGCGCGTCCCGGCGGACAGCCCCCCGGCCCCGCCCCTGGACCCGGAGGCCTGGGAAAAGGCGGCCTCGGCGCTGGGGGCCGACCTGACCGTGGCGAGCGTCGACGACGGGGACGTGGAGAAGCTGGCCGGGCGCATCCAGTCCAGCATGGCCGCCGCCCAGGAGGGCCAGGGGCAAAGCTGGCAGGATGAAGGCTACTGGCTGTTGCCCGCATTGCTGGCGATAGGGCTGTTTTTCGCCCGGCGCGGCTGGATGGTCAGCTATGACTAGCCGGGGAAAATACATCCTGCCGGGTACGCTGGCCTTGTGCGCCTGCGCCTTTGTGCTGGCCCTGCATTTGGCCAACTGGTCGCCCGAGGGCCTCTTCCTCACGGCGGACCAGCGCGGCGGCATCGCCATGGCCCGCAAGGAGTACGACAAGGCCGCCTGGGAATTCGAGGACCCCATGCGCCGGGGGGCCGCCCTGTACCGCGCGGGCGACTTCAAGGACGCGGCCGCCGCCTTCGGGCAGGACGACAGCGCCGAGGCCGTCTACAACCGGGCCAACGCCCTGGTCATGCTGGGCAGCTACCAGGAGGCCATGGCCGGGTACCGCAAGGCCCTGGCCCTGAAGCCCGGCTGGAAGGAAGCGGCCGACAACCTGGAGCTGGCCGACCAGCGGGAAAAACGGCTCCACCCGCCCGACGAGGGGGATGAGGGCACGGGAGGGGAACTGCCGCCGGACAAGATCGATTTCGACAGGCAGGCCGCCAACGCCCCGCAGGATCAGAAGGAGACGGTGGCGGGCGGGGAGCGGCGGCTTTCGGACGCCGAGTTGCGCGCCATGTGGCTGCGCCGGGTGCAGACCAGCCCGGCGGATTTCCTGCGGGCCAAATTCGCCTATCAGGCCGCGCGGAAGGCTCCGGGGGCTCAGGGGCAGGAGGGGCTGGAATGAACGCCCGGACAGCCCTGCGCACCCTGCGGATGAAGTTCCTGCTGGCGGCCGTGGGTGCGGCCTCGCTGGCTGCCGGGCTTGCGGTGGCCCCGTGTTTCGCGGCCGGTGAGCAGGCCCTGCTGCGAAGCGAACTGTCGCAACCGGGCAAGGTGTGGGTCGGCCAGCGGCTCGAACTGAGCGTCACCCTCTTCACCACCGAGTCCTTCACCGGGGTTCCCCGCTTCGACCTGCCCAAGGACGCCGGGCTGGCCATGTTCGCGGACGATGCACACCCGGTTCTGGGCTCGACGACCATCGACGGCGTCTCCTACCTCACGAAGCAGTATTCCATCTCGCTCTTCCCCTTGCGGGCAGGCGCGCTGGCCGTACCCGCCTTCCAGGTGGAATTCGGGTACAAGGGCGACGCGGGGCAGGATCAGGACGCGACCCTGCCCACCACCGCCGCGACGGTCACGGTGCTGGATGTGCCCGGGGCGGACCGGAAGCTCCCGCTCGTCACCGCCACGGACTTCACCCTCGACGACCGCTGGGACCCCAGCCCGGACAAGCCCGCGGTGGGCGACGCCTTCACCCGGGCCATCATCATGCGGGCGGCCGGCCTGCCCGGCATGGCCATGCCCCCCTTGCGGATGGAGCCCATGGACGGCCTGGCCGTGTACGCCAGGCAGGCGCAGGTCGGAACCGACATGGCTCGCGGGGATTTCATCGGGAAGCGCGTGGAGTCGTTCTCCCTGGTGTGCCAGAGTCCGGGGACATATACCCTGCCGGAGCTGCGGGTGCAGTGGTGGAACCCCGCTGTCGAGGCGTTGCGGGTGGTGACGCTGCCCCCCGTCACGCTCCATGTGGCCCCGACCCCCGTGCTGGATGCGGGCTCCTCCGGAGGCGCGGTCAGGGCGCGCGGGGCGCGTTCACCCTGGCTGTGGGCAACCGCGCTCGCTGTTCTCGCCGTGGCGGGCGCGGGGATCGCTGTACTGCGTAGCGGGAAGGGCGGGCAAACGGCGCAGGAGAACGAGAAACAATTGTTCCGGCAATTCACGCGCGCGGCTGCTTCCCAGGAAGAGGCCGGGACGATGCGGGCGTTGTCCCGCTGGTTCGATGCGGCGGGCCATCCGGGCACCATCCTGGGGTTCATCGCGCAATTCGGCGACGCGGAGCTTGAGCGGCAATTCGCCGCCCTGGAAGCCTGCCTCTACGGCAGGCAAAAAGAAAGCTGGTCAGGGCAATTGCTCGCCAAGGGGTTCGCCGCGGCGCGCAGGAACAGCCGACGCAGCCATGCCCACCCGGCCCGCCGCGATGCGCTCGGGCCGCTCAATCCCTGAGAAAGGCCCATGCCCGGCGGGCGGGACATGCCGAACGCCTTCTCCGTGCTGCGTCCGGCCTTGACGCCAGCCCCCCGGGGGACGACAAGGGCGGGCCAGGGGCAGACGGCCGGGCGCGGGGCGGTTCACCGTCCGGGCCGGGCCATGCCTGAATTCATACAAGGCCGAAGAATGTTCCAGGATATCCATCCTCACACGATCAGCTACGACCCTGGCCATGGCGCGCCGCAAGCCGACGACCATGTGGTCTTCCTCAAGGGCGGGCGGGTCCTGCTCGGGCAGGGCGAGGAACCGGCGCTCCCCGTGTTCGGCGCGCTGCCGCCCGCGCTCCAGGCCCGGCCGGACGCGCTGACCTACATGTTCTCCATGGACGGCGCGGGGTTCTACTGCTGCGCCGGGGAAACGGAGCCCTTCGGGCCGTTCGCCTACTCCAACATGCGTCAGTTGCGCGGGCTGGAGCCGCCCCAGCTCGCCTTCGCCTGCGCCACGGCGGTGCACATCGCGGGCTGGTACGGCAGGAACCGCTACTGCGGGCGGTGCGCCGCGCCCATGCAGGCCAAGGGGGACGAACGCGCGCTGGCCTGCCCGGAGTGCGGCGATGTGAAGTACCCCAACGTCTACCCCGTGGTCATCGTGGGCATCGTGCACGGGGACTCCCTGCTGCTGGTGAAGAACGCCCGGGGCGAGTACCGCTACCATGGGCTGGTCTCCGGCTTCGTGGAGCCGGGCGAGACCTTGGAGGCCGCCCTGGCGCGCGAGGTGATGGAGGAGGTGGGGCTCAAGGTCGCCAACCCGCGCTACTACAAGAGCCAGCCCTGGGCCTTTTCCCACTCCCTGCTGATGGGCTTCTTCGCGGATCTGGACGGCGACCCGGCCGTGACCCTGGACGGCAAGGAGCTGGCCGAGGCGCGCTGGTTCGGGCGGCACGAACTGCCCCCCGCCGAATCCCTGATGAGCCTCACCTGGGACATGATCGAGGCCTTCCGCAACGGCGCGGCCTGACCCGCGCCTGAAGGACGGGCGGGCGATCAGGCCGTCTGGTACCGCGGCACTCCGAACTCGATGAAGGCGTCCATATCCCGGGGGCTGAGCGGGCGGGAGAAATGGTACCCCTGCACCAGCCTGCACCCCAGGCTGCGCAGCAGCGCGACCTGCCCCGCGTTCTCCACCCCTTCCGCCACCACCTCCTTGCCCAGCGTCCTGGACATGGCCAGCACCAGTTGGACCATATCCTCGGTCTTCTGGTCGTGGCAGAGCCTGGTGATGAATGAGCGGTCGATTTTGAAGGTGTCCACCGGGTAGTCGCGGAGATTGCCCAGGGAGGAATAGCCCGTGCCGAAGTCGTCCAGGGAGAGGCCGACCCCCAGATCCTTGAGCCGGTTCATGATGCCCAGGGCGTTGATGGCGTTGGCCATGAGCATGGTCTCAGTGATCTCCAGGTTCAGCAGCCGGGCGGGCAGCCCGTGGGTACCCAGCTCCCGCGCCACCTCCTGCACCAGCCCGGCGTCGCAGAACTGCTTGGGGGAGAGGTTCACGTGCACGATCAGGCCCACCCCGGGGCCGAGGGTGTCGTGCCAGCGGCCCGCGTAGCCGCAGGCCCGGGACAGCACCAGCCGCCCCAGCGGCAGGATCAGCCCGGTCTCCTCGGCCAGGGGGATGAACTTGGAGGGCGGGATGACCCCGTGCACCGGGTGGCTCCACCGGGCCAGGGCCTCGAAGCCGTGGAGCCTGCCGGTTTCCAGTTCCATGATGGGCTGGAAATAGACCTCGATCTCCTCCCTTTCGATGGCCTGGCGCAGGTCCAGCTCCATGTTCAGTACGCGCAGGGCCTGTTCCCCCAGGCGCGGGGTGTAGACCTTGAACTTGCCCGCGCCCTTCTTCTTGGCGTCGTACATGGCGATGTCGGCGTCGCGCAGGATGTCCTCGGGTTTCTGCCCTTTGGGGTTGATGGAGATGCCGATGCTCGCCTGGACGATGAGACCGAAGCCCGACACCGAGATGCGCTTCGCGATGCGGGCCTTGATGCGCTTGACCACCTGGATGACCTCCCTCCGGGAGCGCAGGTTCTCAAGCAGGATGGCGAACTCGTCGCCGCCCAGGCGGGCCACCGTGTCGCCCTCGCGGATGCACTCGACGAGGGTGCGCCCGAAGGTCCTGAGCACCTCGTCGCCGCATTCGTGCCCCAGGCTGTCGTTGATGATCTTGAAGCGGTCCAGGTCCAGGAAGACCACCGCGAAGATGTAGTCCGGGGTCTTGCGCGAGGCGGCGATGGCGTATTCCAGCCGGTGCAGCAGGTGCGTCCTGTTGGGCAGCCCGGTGAGGGTGTCGTTGAAGGCCAGGGAGGTGAGCTGCCCCATCTGATGGCCCAGGGTCCCGGCCATGGTGTTGAAGGTCATGAAGACGGCCTGGAATTCGTCGAACCAGGCCGAATCGGTGTCCACGCGGTGCCCCAGGTCCTTCTGGAGCATGTGGGCCTCGTTGGCGATGCGCTTCACCGCCCTGGACATCTGGGAGCAGTGGGCGATGAACAGGGCCGCGAACAGCACGATGACGGCGATGAAGGTGGTCTGGAGGATGTCCGACCAGAGCTGGGCCTTGCGCACCTCGGCCTCCTGCTCGGCCAGGAACTTCTGCGTGGTCACGTTCAGTGCGGCCTTGCTCTGGTCCAGCAGTTGGAGAAAACGCACGCGCTCCCGGGCCATCTCCACCAGCCCGGAGAAGGACTGCTCGAAGTTCTTGCCCGTGAGCAGCAGCTCCTCCACCAGCAGGCCGTCCTGCGCGTCCAGTGAGTAGTCCTCGAAGGCGGTGATGGCGGCATTGAACTTGGCCATGTGCTTCTGGAACAGCTCGCCCACGCCCTCGGGCCCGGCCTGCTGCAGCTTGAAGAACACGGCGTGGATATCGAAGAGTGACGTATAGATGTTCAGGGATTCACGGATGATGGAGAGCTCCGTGTTGGCGGACTCGTTCAGCTTGCGCTGGGGGTCGCGGCCGGAGGGAGATGGCCCCGAGATGGCCTCGCGGTTGACCAGGTTCTGGAGGAAGGTGGCATGGTGCTGGTGGATGTAGCGGACGGCGTCCGTGATGTCGAGCAGCTTGGAGAAGACTTCGGTGTGCTCGTTCTCCATGCGCCGGGTCAGGACAAGGAGCTGGTCGAAAATGCCGCCGCGCGTGACCAGCATCCCTTCGACCTCGGGGGTCAGGTGACCCTTGAAGTGCTCGGATATCCGCAGATGCCCGGAGGGCATCGCGACGGTCTCGCCGCGCAGGGCCGCCTCCTCGTCGGCGTCGAGGCTGCTCAGGGCCTTGTCCAGCCGGAGCACCTCCTGCGTGCGCTCCTGGATGTGGGAGTCGACCCTCTTGAGCACCAGCATGGAGATGGCCAGCCCGACGAGCAGGCACATCAGAACCACAAGCTGGTACAGCCGGGTACCTATGGACGGCAGATGCATCGGATTCCCCCGGCTATTCTATGGGGAGCTTGCTCTTGATCCACCCGCGCATGCCGAACTCCAGACCCTTCACGTTCCTGTAGCCGAACCCGCTCAGGTAGCGCATGGCCACATCGTCCCGGTTGCCCGTCTCCGTGATGGTGACCACGAGCCCCTCCTTGGGGATGCGGGCCCGCTGCTCGGGCAGGCGCACCTCGTCGAGCAGGCAGGTTATCACCGGGCAGCGCGTCTTGATGCGCTTCAGGCCGTCGGCCGCCTCCTCCAGCGAGTTTTCGATGCGGAAGTCTAGGATCGTCAGCAGCGGGTTGCCGTTTTCGTCCAGGCAGTTCTCGCTGCGCTGCATGATGGCGTAGACCTCCTCGCAGGTGATCATTTCGCCGGTGTATTCCGGCAGGGGCTCGATGGAGGCCACGGGCAGCCCGGCCTGCTTCCAATCCTTGATGCCGCCGTTGTAAATCTTGATGTTCGTGTAGCCCTGGTTCTTGATGGCGACCGCCACCTTGTAGGCGAATACTCACCTTGAACCCATTCAGTAGAAGACGAGGCACTTGCCCTTGTCGCCGCCGAGCACGGCCTCGTATTCGGCCACGCGGGTCCAGGGCAGGCTCACGGAGCCGGGGATGTGCTCGTGGTGGTAGATGATGTCGTCCAGGGTGTTGACCAGCAGGAAGTCCTCGCCGGTGCCCGCCTCGCGGGCGGCGAGCATCTCCCGGACCTGTTCGGTGGTCACGATGTCGAAGCGGTCGAAGGCGGACGCCGGGAGGGGCCACAACAGGAACGCCAGCAGGAAGACTGTGAGATGTTTCACTGATCCGCCCTCGCAACGCGTTGAGGTTGTCCGGTAAGCAGTTACTCCGTTACGTTCGCTGCGTTGAGCCGAGCCCATGGCGGCCTGGAGCCGCCAGGCCGGGCTCCGGGCGCGCCTCCGGGAACGGGCACGCGAGGGTGCTCCGGCGCGCTATCCACAACCCTTTGGGTTTGAGTGACCATGCATATCAATTTGAGGCAACGTGGCAACCGAAATATTGGCCGGGCGGATTCGGCCGCGCTGATGGACACCAATGGGGCCGGTCGCAGACAACCGGGCGGAAATCCCTCCGGACCGCCGGGCTCGCCGCTGCCGCCCGGCCCGGCCCGGAAAAAGCCGGGCCGCCTGGTCATCCGGGGTATTGCGCGGCGCTCACGGGCTCCAACCAGGTGGCGAACTTCCCCTCGAGCTTCTCCTGCACGGCGATATGGCTCATGGCGGTGCTGGCCGTGGCTCCGTGCCAGTGCTTCTCGCCCGGGGCGATCCAGACCACGTCGCCGGGGTGGATCGCCTCCGCCGGGCCGCCCTCGCGCTGGACCCAGCCGCTGCCCGCCGTGACGATCAGGTGCTGGCCCAGGGGATGGAAGTGCCAGCGGGTGCGGGCCCCCGGCTCGAAGGTTACCAGGGTGCAGCCAGCGCGCGCGGGCTCCTCGGGTGTGAACTGCGGGTCGATGCGCACCGCCCCGGTGTAGTTCTCTTCCGATCCCTTGATTGACGGCTGAGCGCCGCTCCGTGTGACTTCCATGGGCTTCTTCCTTTGATTGTGTTGATGCCGGCCGGGGCGCGGTGTCCGCAGGCCGGGCCTGCCGGATCATAACGCGGTCGTGGCGCATGTGCCAATGTTTGCCGGGGGATATTCATACACGCCCTGGCGAGCGTCCCCAGAAGTGACGCCGCCCCTCCATGTGGATTCCCAGTTCCAAAGAGCCTCCGCCCCGTGCTACGGTTCGGGCGACCGGCGGCTATTCCGGCTCCGGCCAGGGCCGCTCAAACACAACCGCTGAACGGTGGAGGCTCCATGAACGGGTTTCGACTTGCTGTCATGTTCGCCGCCCTGGCCCTTCTCGCGGGCTGCGCGCCTAAGACCGGCGACGGAGTGGACGCGGCCAAGGGTTTCGGGGTGAGGGTCGGCTTCAAGGCCGTGGAGATGTGCCAGAACGTCTCCCCCGAGATGCACATCGACAACATCCCGCCCGAAACCAAGAAGCTCAACGTGAAGGTGCTCAACTTCGAGTTCGGGTCCGAGATCTTCAACCAGGATTTCGGCTTCACCACCACCAATACGGGCCTCTACATCAACGGGGCCCAGGCCATGGTGCCCAAGGGGTCGATGTACGGCCCGGCCCAGATGCCCTGCCCCAAGGAGAAGCCGAGCCAGGTGCAGGTGCAGGTCAAGGCCCTGGACGCCAGGGACCGCGAGCTGGCCAAGATCTCCGTGACGCACAGCGTCGATCCGGCCCCCTGAGCCGGGCGGCCTCTTTTCGTTCGGATTGCCGGTGCGGCTATTCGCCGCCGCTCCCCTCGCGCTTGGCGGCCTCGGCCGCCTCCATCAAAGCCTGCACGCTCACGTAGTCGGTCTTGCCGTTGCCCAACAGAGGCATCTTCGGGAGCACCTGGATGGCCTTGGGCGCCATGAGTTCGGGCAGGCCCGTGGCCCGGAAGTGCGCCAGTATCTCGGAGCGAGTGGCCCCGGCCCGTGTGGTGGCCAGGATCAGCCGCTCGCCCTTGTCGCCGTGCAGGGCGACGACGGCGTGGGCCTGCTTGGGCCAGAGCGCGGAAATCTCGCTCTCCACCCGGCCAAGGGGCACCATCTCCCCGCCCACCTTGGCGAAGCGCTTGGCACGGCCCAGGATGCGCACGTAGCCCGCCTCATCCACCGAGACGATGTCCCCGGTGTCGTACCAGCCGTCGACGGGCGGCTCCAGCACGCCGGGGCGCGAGGCCCGCAGGTACCCGAGCATCACGTTGGGGCCCTTCACCCACAGCCGGCCGCCCTCGTCCACGCCGGGCACGGGCTCCACGCGGCAGTCGATGCCCGGCAGCAGGCGGCCCACGGTGCCGGCCCGGTAGTGCATGGGCGTGTTCACGGCCAGCACCGGGGCGGTCTCGGTGGCCCCGTACCCCTCCAGGATGCGCAGCCCGAAGGAGTCCATCCACTGCCGCCGGGTCTCGTCGCGCACCTTTTCCGCGCCCGCGAACACGTAGCGCACGCTGTAGAAATCGTAGGGCGAGGCCACGCGGGCGTACCCGGCCAGGAAGGTGTCCGTGCCGAAGATGATGGTGGCGTTGGTGTCGTAGGCCATCTCGGGCACGATGCGGTAGTGCAGGGGCGAGGGGTAGAAGAAGGTGCGCAGCCCCGAGACCAGCGGCAGGATCATGCCCCCGGTGAGCCCGAAGGAGTGGAACACGGGCAGGGCGTTGAAGACCACGTCCGAGGCGGAGAAGGCCACCCGCGCGGCCAACTGGCCGCAGTTGGCCAGGATGTTGGCGTGGGACAGGGCCACGCCCTTGGGCGCGCCCTCAGAGCCGGAGGTGAAAAGGATCACGGCCGGGTCGTCGCAGGACAGGCGCAGCCCCGGAGCGAACCGCCCGGGGAGGAGCGGCGCGGCCAGCCCGTACAGCTTGTCGGCGAGGCCCATCCGCGCCCTGAGGTCCTCCAGGTAGACGAGATTCACCTTGGCGGCCAAAGCGTCAGCGAGAACGCTCAGCCCGGCCTGCTCGATGAAGCGGCGCGAAGTCAGCACCGTGGCGATGCGCGCCGTGTCGCAGGCGGAGAGCACGTTCTGCACGCCCGAGGTGAAGTTGAGCATGGCCGGGACGCGCCCGAAGGCCTGGCAGCCAAAGAAGGCCACCGCCGCCGCGTTGGAGTTGGGCAGCATCAGCCCCACGGCCTCGGCCGGGGCCGTCATGCCAGCCACGCGCCTGCCAAGGGCCATGACCCCGGCCGCGAGCCTGCCGCAGCTCAGGGGCGCGCGGTTGACGTCCTCGCAGGCGACGGCCCCGCGCCCACGGGTGCCCAGGGCCTCCAGCAGGGCGGCGAAGAGGGTGCGCCGGTGGTCGTAGGTGGCGAACATCATGTTCGACATGACGTCGTAGAGCTTAAGCCCGATGACCTTGCGGCGCTCCCGCCCCTTGGCCCCTTCGGGCAGCTCGAAGCGCTGCGGCGGCTGGACCGTTATGGTGATCTTGGGGAACAGGCGTCGGCGCACCTTGCCGCCCAGGCGCGAGAAGGGCGTGTACTGCGCGCCCTCGATGCGCACGGGCACCAGGGGCGCGTCCGCCTTGTCCGCGATCATGCCCGGCCCGGCGTAGACCTTCATCAGCGCCCCGGTGGTGGTGATGCGCCCCTCGGGGAAGATCACGCAGACCCGCCCTGCCTGCACGGCCTGGATCAGGCCCCTGGTGGCCATGGGGTTGGTGGGGTCCATGGGGTAGGCCTCCACCAGCCTGAGGAAGGGCCGCACCCACCAGAGCCGGGCCACGAAGCTGTTCACCGCGAACACGGGCCGCCCGGGCAGGAAGGCCGCCAGGAGCACCGGGTCAAGGAAGGAGACGTGGTTGACCACCACCACGGCCCGCTCGCCGGCGGCCAGCAGGTTCTCAACGCCCCGGACCTCCACGCGGTAGAGCGACCTGAGCAGCCAGACGAAGAACGCCTTGAACAGGGCGTCGGGCAGCAGCTTGCAGATGTACACGGCCACCGCCAGCGTGGACACGGCCACGGCCAGGAAGACCTGCTCCACCCCGAAGCCCAGGGCCAGCATGCCCGCCCCGGCCAGGGAGGCGGCCACCATGAAGGCCGCGTTCATGATGTTGTTGGCGGCCACCACGCGCGCCCGCTCGTGCTCCTCGCTGCGGGCCTGGAGGATGGCGTAGAGCGGCACGATGTACACGCCGCCCGCCACGGAGAACAGCAGCAGGTCCGCCAGCACCCGCCACGCGCCGGGCATGGCCAGCAGGGCGGAGAGCCCCATGACCGGGGCCTCGGCGGACAGGTGCGCGAAGTGCGCGGAGGAGAGCCAGAGGTCGAAAGCGAAGGCGCTCATGGCCAGGGCGGCCAGGGGCACGTGCCGGGCCGAGATCTCGCCCTTGAGCATCCTGGAGCAGAGCGCCGATCCCAGGCCGATGCCCACGGAGAACACGGTGAGCATGAGGGTCACGGCGTGCTCGCCCGCGTGGAGCACGTCCTTGGCGAAGGCCGGGAACTGCGAGAGGTAGGTGATGCCCACCAGCCAGAACCAGGAGATGCCAAGCACCGAGAGGTACACGTCCCGCTTCTTCTTGGCCATTCCCATGACCGCGAAGGTCTCCCGCAGGATGTGCGGGCTCACGGACAGGGTCTTGTCTCCGGGTCTGGCCTCGGGCAGCAGCAGGCTGGCCGCGAAGCCCAGCACCGAGAAGCCCACGAGCATGACGCAGATGATGGCGACGCCGCCCCGCTCCAGCACCAGCATGCCCCCGGCGATGGTGCCCAGCAGGATGGCCAGGAAGGTGCCGCCCTCGATGAGCGCGTTGCCGTCCACCAGTTCCGCCTCGGGCAGCTGCTCGGGCAGGATGGCGTACTTGAGCGGCCCGAAGAACGTGGCCTGCGCCCCCAGCAGGAAGAGCACGGCCAGCATCCCGGATACGCTTTCGGCCAGCAGGGACCAGGCCCCCAGCGAGACCACGGCCACCTCCGCCAGCTTGACCAGGCGGATGAGCCCGCTCTTCTCATAGCGGTCGGCCAATTGCCCGGCCGTGGCCGAGAACAGGAAGAAGGGCAGCATGAACAGGCCCGAGGCGATGTTGACCAGCACCTGCGGGGGCATGGCCGAGGCCTCGCCCAGGCGGTAGATCACCAGGATGGCGATGGCGTTCTTGAACACGTTGTCGTTGGCCGCGCCCAGGAACTGGCTGACGAACAGGGGCCAGAAGCTGCGCTTGCCGAGCACGCGGGTGATTCCTGCGTTCATTCTACAATCCTCCCGGGATGGGGGCCGAGGCCGAAGTCACGGCCGGGGTCGCTTCAAACTCGGGCGCGTCGCGCCAGGCGAACGCGGGGTGCTCCACGAACACGGAGGCCGGGAAGCGCGCCCCGGTCTTCGGGTGGCGCAGGGTGCGCTTGAGCACGAAATCGAAGAGCAGGGGGTTGGCCCTGCGGATTTCGTCCAGCTGACGGCGTTCGCGCTCGGTCAGGAAACCCGCCAGCCATAAAACACGCGGCTGCACGAGGATGTCAACGGCGGGGAGCGGATAGTCGCTGCCGTTTATGAGCCTCGGGTGCAGGTCGGCGCGCTCCAGCAGGGTCTTGAGGTCGCCGGTGCTGCGGGCCGTCTGGGCCAGCATGGAGATGTCGCCGTAGAGGCGGCCCGCGTAGCGCGGGTCGTCCATCATGCGCAGGAACAGCTCGAAGTTGCGGGCGCGGCGGCCGGGGTGGTCCAGGTCCTCGCTTGATCCCCGGTTCCCGGCGTGGGCCATGACGACGGTGACGCCCAGGTCCAGGGGACGGCGCAGCAGCAGGGGGTTGCCCAGGCGCTGGTCGGCCGAGGCCACCGAGGCCTCGTGCCCGGTGTGGCAGAGCAGGGCCATGCCGAGCCGGGCCATGGCCCGGTAGAAGGGGTCGAAGCTCGGGTCCGAGGGGTCCATGCCCTGGGCGTTGGGCAGCCACTTGATCACGCGCACGCCTTGCGCGGCCAGGCTCTCCAGCCGGGCCAGGGCGTGCGGGTCGCGCGGGTGCACCGAGGCCACCGGGACGAAGGTGTCCGGGTGGCTGCGGGCCAGGTCCAGCACGTAGCCGTCTGGGATGCGGAACTCGGTGCGCTCCAGGTCGCGCTCGCCGCCGGGGGTGTGGCGGCAGTCGAAGGCCAGCACGGCCAGCCTGGGCGGAACGGGGAAATCGCTGGCCAGGGACAGCAGGCGCTCAACGTACTGCTGGTCGGCCCGGGCCGGGTCCGTGACGCCCGATGCGGCCAGCACCGCGCCAGCCTTGAGGCGGGACCAGGGGCGCAGCCAGCTGCGCAGGGCCGGGCTGGCGTACACGCCGCTGCCGCCCGTGCCCAGGCCCAGGATGTGCACGTGGCAGTCCAGGGGCTTGCGGCCGCCCAGGTCCGCGAAGGCGCGCTCAACCAGGGCCTGCGCGCCGGGGCTCAGGGGAGCGGCGTCCCGGCGCTTGTCGCTTGGCCTGGGCATGGACTTGGAGACGTGCGGGGGGAGGCTTGCCGAGCTGTCCCCTGGAAGGCCGCCGGAGAGGCCCCGGGGAGTGGCTTGAGGGATGGCCCGGGAGCTCTCCTGGGGGATCGCGTGAGCCTTCGCGGGGGGCGCGGCCTGGGCCTCGGCGGCAAGCGGGATGAGCAGCGCTGACAGGGCTGTGAACAAGGATCTGGCCTGCATGGGTGCCTCCTTAAAATTGAACATTGTTCAGAACAGCGCCGCAAGCTTATTGAACGCTGTTCAGAAACGGGAATAGCTTGCTTCTGAACAATGTTCAATATATTTTTCATCCAACCGCGAGATTCCGGCCCGGAGCCGGGAAGCGGCAGGAGGCAAGCCATGGCCAGGCGGTCGGACCATACACGCGAGCAACTGGCGGAACTGGTGCTTGGCGAGGCGCAGCGGCTGGTGGAGGCCGAGGGTTTCAAGGCCCTCACGGCCAGGCGCGTGGCCGAGGCCGTGGGCTACTCCCCGGGAACGCTCTACAACCACTTCAAGAACCTGGACGACCTGGTGGTGCACGTGAACGCGCGCACCCTGGAGCTTCTGGACGGCGAGCTCGCCGGGGCCGCCCCCACGGGCGACCCCCAGGCCGACGCCCTGGCCCTGGCCCTGGCCTATTTCGGCTTCGTGGAGCGCCACCCCAGGCTGTGGGAGCTGCTCTTCGAGTACCGCCTGGGCGAGGGCTCCGAGCTGCCCCGGTGGTTCACCGGCAGGATCGAGGCCATCCTGGCCCGCATGGCCCGGGTTCTTGCGCCGCTGTTCGCGCCCGAAGACACGGCCGGGGTGGAGGAGGCCGTCCAGGTGCTCTGGGCCAGCCTGCACGGCATCGGCTCCCTGGCCACCAGCGGCAAGCTGGAGGTGGTCACGGCGCGCAGCGCGGCGCAGCTGGCGCGCTCCCTGGTGGTGCACTACGTGGGCGGGCTCAAGGCCGCCCGGGGCGAAGGATGACTGGAGGCAGGGCTCCGATCGGCGGGCGGGTACAAGTTTCGGGCCCCAAGTGGAGGCCAGCCCGCACAGTGAAGCCGGGGCGCGGACTGGCCCGCACCCCGGCAGCATGAACGATTAGAGTTTCACCGTGACGTGCGAGGCCGCGCGGATGGCCTTGGCCTTGGCCTCCTCCACGTCCTTGCCCAGGGCCAGGGCCACGCCCATGCGCCTGGTGCCGTGCACCTCGGGCTTGCCGAACAGGCGCAGGGAAGTGTCCGCTTCGGCCAGGGCCTCAGGGGCCACCTCGAAGGCCGGGGCCGCGCTGTCGCCCTCGGCCAGGATCACGCGGGAGGCCGCCGGGCCGTAGAGCCGGATGGCCGGGATGGGCAGGCCCAGGATGGCCCGCACGTGCAGGGCGAACTCCGAAAGGTCCTGCGAGATGAGCGTGACCATGCCCGTGTCGTGAGGCCGGGGCGACACCTCGGAGAAGAGCACCGTGTCGCCCTTGATGAACAGCTCCACGCCGAAGATGCCGCGCCCGCCCAGGGCTCCGGTCACGGCCTTGGCCATGCGCTCGGCCTCGGCCAGGGCCGCTGCGCTCATGGGGTGGGGCTGCCAGGACTCGCGGTAGTCCCCCTTCTCCTGCCGGTGGCCGATGGGCTCGCAGAAGCTGGTGCCCCCGGCGTGGCGCACGGTGAGCAGGGTTATCTCGTAATCGAAATCAACGAACCCCTCCACGATCACGCGGCCCGCCCCGGCGCGCCCGGCGGTCTGGGCGTACTCCCAGGAGGCCTCGGCCCCGGCCATGTCGCGGGCCACGCTCTGGCCCTTGCCCGAGGAGGACATCACCGGCTTGACCACGCAGGGGAAGCCCACGGCCTCGCAGGCCGCCAGGAATTCCTCCTTCGTGTCCGCGAAGCGGTAGGGCGAGGTGGCCAGGCCCAGCTCCTCGGCGGCCAGGCGGCGGATGCCCTCGCGGTCCATGGTCAGGCGGGCGGCGCGGGCCGTGGGCACAATGGTGACGCCTTCAGCCTCCAGGGCCAGCAGCTCCTCGGTGGCGATGGCCTCGATCTCGGGCACCACGAAGTCGGGCTTCTCCCGCTCGATGACGGCGCGCAGGGCCCCGGCGTCGAGCATGCTCACCACGTGGGAGCGGTGCGCCACCTGCATGGCCGGGGCGTTGGGATAGCGGTCCACGGCGATGACCTCCACGCCGAGGCGCTGGGCCTCGATGGCCACCTCCTTGCCCAGCTCGCCGGAGCCGAGCAGCATGATCCTGGTGGCCGAAGCCGTGTTGGGCGTGCCGATGCGGGCCATGGAAACCTCCTGAAGGGAAATTCGAAAGGGCGCAGCCTACCCGGAAGCGGCGGGGAGGACAATACGCCGCCCCGATGCCCGGGCTAGCGGCGTGGGCCGGAACATATCGGCCGGGCATTAGGGCCGGATATTTGGGACGGAACAGGGGAGCCGGAATACAGTGGCCGAAGAGGCATGGGCCGAACCGGCGCGGGGTCTACCGAGCCGCGCCGGTATCCAGCAGGGCCTTTGCCTCTTCCCACTCCTGCGGCGGGCACCTGCCCTCCTCGATGATCTCGAAGAACTCCCCGGGGCCCAGGTGCAGCGTGGCGCTGCCAGGGTGCTGGTGCCTGAGCCAGGTGGGGGCCTCGCGGGCCTCCTGCTCGGAGTCGGCCGTGAAGAACGTCACCGGTGTCCTGTGACCGGCTTCGCCGCAACGGTAGAGGAGGTAGGTTTTGGGCATGGCGGCCTCCAGGGGCGCTGGTGCGCCGCCGAAACCGGGCGGCGGCGCGCATGGAATCCTGGCGTGATCCTAGCCGAATATTTCCCCCAGGTCTTCCCCCAAGGCGTCGGGGTGTGCAGCTTCCCATTCACAGCCCGGGCCGGGAGTGCTATGCCGGAAGCAAGCATGACCAGCCGTTCCCATGCGTTTGCGGTTCAAACCAAGCTGTAAACACCCCTGCGGAGCGCCGCCATGTTCACCCGACCGGCCTTCCTCGCGCTGCTCGTCACGCTCGTCGCCCTGGCCCCCGCCCCCGCCAGGGCCGATGCCCCCTGGAAGCTCCTCAACTACTCCCCGACGGCCAACACGCTCCTGTCGGCCTATACTCCCGACGCGGGGGCCACGGTCTACTTCGCCGGCGACGGCGGGGTGATCGTGAAGAAATCCGGCACCGCCTTCTCGCTGATGGATACGGGCACCATGGCCCCGCTGCGCGGGGTCTCCGGTTCGGGGCCCAACGACATCTGGGCCGTGGGGGGGAGCTCCTTCACCGAGTCCAGCACCGACCCGGAGCGCAGCGTGCTGCTGCACTACAACGGCCAGAGCTGGACGCGCACCACCCCGCCGGGCATTCAGGGCCTGGCCCAGAACTACGTGGTCAACGGGGTCTGGGTCAGCCCCACGGGCGGCGCCTTCGCCGTG
Source organism: Fundidesulfovibrio agrisoli (assembly GCF_022808715.1). Taxonomy (GTDB): domain Bacteria; phylum Desulfobacterota; class Desulfovibrionia; order Desulfovibrionales; family Desulfovibrionaceae; genus Fundidesulfovibrio; species Fundidesulfovibrio agrisoli. Next base: position 10,999 of record NZ_JAKZKX010000025.1, on the reverse strand, counting down.
GTCGAGTACAACAACGCCCCGGCGCGCTTCGACACGGGCCAGAACAAGTGGGTCTTCGAGGATCTGGTCATCGACTACCAGGCGCACCCCAACGCCCGGTCGGACTTCTCCTGCTCCTCCATCTTCGGCTTCTCGGACACCGACGTCTACGCCGCTGGCTCCTACGGCACGGTGCTGCACCGCGACGCCTCGGGCTGGAAGCTCATGGCCCAGTTCGAGACGGACGGCGGCTCCGGGGGCACCTTCACCTTCAACCTGCTGGAGAGCGTCTGGGGGCCCAGTGCGGCGACGGTGTTCGCCAGCGGCAACTTCGGCCAGATGTACATGCTCGACAACACCGCCCAGGCCCCGGCCTGGAGCATGGTCAACCAGGGCGGCGGGCTGTTCAACGGGTACGACCTGGCGGCCATGAGCGGCACCGGCCCGAACGACGTCTGGCTCGCGGGCCTGGCCGGGACACTGCGCCACTGGACCGGCGCGGTGGACCAACTGGCCAACCACGACACGGTTCCCCTGTACGGCAGGCACGCCATCACCCGCCTCACGGGCAACAGCTACCTCCTGGCGGGCGAGCTGGGGCTCATCGAAACCTTCAACGGGGCCACGGCCGCGCGCACGGCCCTCTCCAGCAAGACCGTCGCCGGGAACAGCCTGGCCTGGGGCGGCGCGGGCCTGGGGTCGCGGCTGTGGCTCGCGCCCATGTACATCTCCCAGGCCACGGGCATCTATTCCTGGAGCAAGGGCAGGATGCAGAGCCACCCCATCCCGGGCGTGAGCGACAGCTACCTGCGGGCCTTCAAGGTGTTCGCTTCCAACGAGGTCTGGTTCTCGGCCGTGGCCTCCAGCGACGGCGCCAACTACCTGAAGCGCTTCAACGGCTCCGCCTGGTCCGACTGGCAGCCCCCCGGCTTCTTCGGCCTGCCCCAGGCCATCACCGGGGTGGCCAAGGCGACGGGCGGCTACGGTATCCTGCTGGCCTCCAACAGCCAGGGCCAGCCCTGCTTCGCGGGCGCGGCCTCCACCACCTGCCTGGACCCCTTTGATCCGAACTCCTACACCTACGCCGATATCGCCGCCGGGCCGGACGGGAGCGTCTACGCCGTGGGGCAGGAGGGCCGCCTGGCCGTCTGGCGCAACGGGACATGGAGCACCAGCGTGGTGGGCGCGCAGGGCCTCTCCCCCAAGGACGGCCTGAACGCGGTGGCGGCGGGCCCGGGCATGGTGGTGCCCCTGGGCGAGAACCAGGCCGCCTTCTACTCCACCGACGGCGGCTCCAACTGGCAGCCGGTGGCGGGCGTCACGCGGCGGCCGCCGCAGGAGGCCGGGCCCCTGGCCTTCTTCAGGAGCGTGGTCCACGCGGGGGGCGGAGTGTTCTGGGCCGCGCTCATCACCAGCGGCAGCTACACCGACGGGGGCAAGGCCTATCTCTATCGCATCCAGAACGGTACGGCCGAGCTGGTGCAGGGCGGGTTCAGCTCCATGATCTACAACCTCTCCAGCGCGCCGGAGCAGCAGGCCTTGTTCGCCGTGGGCGACAACGGCGTGATCTGGACCACCAACCCCAACTTCAGGGAGCCGGGGCTCAACCGCGCCCTTCCTGGGGCCCTGATGCTGCTGGTGAACCAGTAGCCCGCCCGGGCTGGGCGGCTGCGAGGGCGAAGTTTCCGCTTGAAATGGCCCCCGGCATGTACTGAGGGCGCCTCGCGTGGCAGGCTGGACAATCCGCGGAAGAAGACCGGATCGACGGGCTTCCCCTCCGCCAATCGCGATGCAGGGAGCAGGCTTCATGACCACCGAAGAGAAACGCAGGCTGTCGGAGGCCAGGGATGAGGGCGTCCCCTGGAGGAAGTGGGGGCCGTACCTCAGCGAGCGCCAGTGGGGCACGGTGCGCGAGGACTACAGCCAGGACGGAGACGCCTGGAACCACTTCAGCCACGACCAGGCCCGCTCCCGCGCCTACCAGTGGGGCGAGGACGGCTTGGCCGGCATCAGTGACAGCCACCAGGTGCTCTGCTTCGCCCTGGCCCTGTGGAACGGGTGCGACCCCATCCTCAAGGAGCGCCTCTTCGGCCTCACCAACAGCGAGGGCAACCACGGGGAGGACGTGAAGGAGTACTACTTCTACCTCGACAGCACGCCCACGCACTCCTACATGAAGTACCTCTACAAATACCCGCAGCAGGCCTTCCCCTACGAAGACCTGGTGCGCACCAACGCCGGGCGCACCCGCCTGGAGCCCGAATACGAGCTGCTGGACACCGGCGTCTTCAATGAGGACCGCTACTTCGACGTGTTCGTGGAGTACGCCAAGGCCTCTCCCCAGGACATCCTCATCCGGGTCACCGTGTGCAACCGGGGGCCGGAGGCGGCCGTGCTGGACGTGCTGCCCACGCTCTGGTTCCGCAACACCTGGTCCTGGCCGGAGGGGGGCTCGCGGCCGGAGCTCCGGGCCGTGGACAGGGGCCACGGGAAAGAGATCCTGGCCCGCCACACCGACCCCTTGTTTCTGGAGAGCCTGCCCGAATTCGCCCTCTGCTGCGAGGCGGAGCCGGAACTGCTCTTCACCGAGAACGACACCAACCGCGTCAGGCTCTACGGCCAGCCCAACGAATCGCCCTACGTCAAGGACGGCATCCACCGCAGCGTGGTGCAGGGCGAGCGGGATGCGGTGAACCCGGACCTGACCGGCACCAAGGCCTCGGCGCGCTACCGCGTGCTTGTGGAGCCCGGGGCCGGGGCCGTCATCAGGGTGCGGCTGCGGCCAAGCGGTGAGGCCGGGGTGGGCGGGGCGGCCGGGGAGCCCTTCGGACACGATTTCGACGATCTGTTCGCGCTGCGCGAGGGCGAGGCGGACGAGTACTACGCGGACCAGACCCCGAAGAACGCCGGGGAGGACGAGGCCCGCGTGCTGCGCCAGGCCCTGGCCGGGATGTTCTGGTCCAAGCAGTATTACTACTTCGACGCGGACAAATGGCTCGACGAGCACAAGGCCCACCCCCTGCACCGCCAGGAGCGCGCCAGCCGCAACCGGGAGTGGTTCCACATGGTCAACGACCACGTGATCTCCATGCCCGACAAATGGGAATACCCCTGGTACGCCGCCTGGGACCTGGCCTTCCACACCGTGGCCATGTCCTCCGCGGACCCGGACTTCGCCAAGGAGCAGCTGGAGCTCATGCTGCGCGAGAGCTACATGCACCCCAGCGGCCAACTGCCCGCCTACGAGTGGAACTTCAGCGACGTGAACCCCCCGGTGCACGCCTGGGCCGCCCTGTTCCTGTACCTCACGGAGAAGTCCAGGGACGGCAAGGGCGACACGGAGTTCCTGCGGCGCTGCTTCAGCAAGTTGACCCTGAATTTCACCTGGTGGGTCAACCGCAAGGACCGCTTCGGCAAGAACGTCTTCGAAGGCGGCTTTCTGGGGCTGGACAACATCGGTGTGTTCGACCGCAGCGCCTCCCTGCCCACGGGGGGGCACCTCGAGCAGGCGGACGGCACGGCCTGGATGGCCTTTTTCTGCCAGAACATGATCGAGATCTGCGCGGAGCTGGTGGAGGAGGACCCCTTCTACGAGGACCTCTGCACCAAGTTCCTGGAGCACTTCCTGTGGATCGCCAGCGCCGTCAACCAGGGGGGCGGGGAAGGCATGTGGGACGAGGAGGACGGCTTCTACTACGACATCCTGCGCCTGCCCGACGGCTCGGCCCAGCGGCTCAAGGTCCGTTCCATGGTGGGACTGCTGCCCCTGTGCGCGGTGACGGTGATCGAGCCCTGGCAGCGCGAGCGCATGCCCCGGGCCGCATCGTCAGTCGTCAGGCTCATGCGGCGCATGCCCGAGCTGTTGGAGAGCATTCACCTTACGGGGCCGGGGCACTACGGCCACGGCGGGCGCGGCATCATCGCCCTGGTCAACGAGCAGCGCCTGCGGCGCATCCTCACGTGCATGCTCGACGAGGAGGAGTTCCTGAGCCCCTACGGCATCCGGGCGCTCTCCCGCCACCACCAGGACCATCCCTACGTGTTCCGGGCCAACGGCGACGAGTACCGGGTCGGCTACCTCCCGGCCGAATCGGATTCGGGCATGTTCGGGGGCAACTCCAACTGGCGCGGCCCGGTGTGGATGCCCGTGAACATCCTCCTCGTGCGCGCCCTGCTCAACTACTACACCTACTACGGCGACACCTTCACAATCGAGTGCCCCACGGGTTCGGGGAATATGATGAACCTCTTCGAGGTCGCCCGGGAGATCGCCTCCCGGCTGACGCGCATCTTCCTGCGCGGGGAGGACAGCCGCAGGCCCGTGTTCGGCGGGGCGGAAAAATTCCAGGCCGATCCGCACTGGCGCGACAACATCCTGTTCTACGAGTACTTCCATGGTGACAACGGCGCGGGCATCGGGGCGAACCACCAGACGGGGTGGACTGGCCTGGTGGCCAAGCTCATCGAGATATTCGGGCTGATAGACGCTGAAACCTACCTGGAGCGCGGCAAGCACAGCGCCTTCCGGAAGGGTTCGGACGCCGGGGCCTGACGCGCCCGGACCGGCGGCATGCACCTGCGGCATAAACCCATTGCACAAGGAAAAGGCGGACAATGACGACGCATCGCGCGGCCTGGGGGGCCCTGCTGGCCTCCCTGGCTCTCACGGCCCTGCTCGCGGCCACGGCCCTGGCCCAGGAAACCGAAACGCCCCCCACCTTCGAGGCCCGGGCCGTGTTGCCCAAGGCCATTCTCTCGGGGCCGTCCTATTATGTGGACAGCGTCGTGACCAACGACGGCTACCTCAACGCCTACACCATCCGCTCCCGCTTCGGGGATTTCCGCGCGGAATCCACGGCGCTGCTCTACACGCGCATCGCGGAGATCGCGGCCATGGACAAGATGGAGCAGGTGGCGGGCACCTCGGCCTTCGGCACCTCCCTGGCGGACAAGGGCAAGCAGACCGTGCAGGGCGCCGTGAATCTGGTCACCGACCCGCTGAACACCGTGGGCGGGGCCCTCTCCGGCGTGGGCAAGATGTTCGTGCGCGCCCAGGAGAGCCTGGTGGAGAGCACCCCCAGCAAGTACGAGGGCAACCGCTTCCAGAACCTCATCGGCTACTCCCAGACCAAGCGGGACTACGCCAAGCAGTTCGGCGTGGACCCCTACTCCACCAACCCCGTGCTCCAGGACAAGCTCAACGCCCTGGCCGAGGCGGGCTACGCCGGGAGCATCACGGGCTCGGCGCTGCAGGCCCTGATCCCCGGTGGGGTGGGCATCGCGGTCTCCGGCGTGAGCGGCACGGCCGTGCTGGGCGACATCGACGTCTCCGTGCCGCCCACCGACCTGCGAAGGCAGAACCGGCAGGCGCTGCTCGACGCCGGGGTGCCCGAGTCCCTGGCGAGGCTGTTCATCAACAACGAGCAGTTCACCCCCACCCAGCAGACCTCCATCGTCAAGGCGCTGACCTCCATGCAGGGTACCCAGGGCGTGGCCGACTTCGTGGAATTCGCGGCGGGCACCCAGGAGCAGGACGTGGCCCTGTTCCGTCAGCGCATGGCCCGCATGTACGCCGGGTACGACAACACCGTGGCCAACCTGGCGCGCTTCGTTCGCCTGGGCCGGTTCGTGGGCGCGCAGCGCGACGACGGCACGCTGGTGCTGGCCTTCCCCCTGGACTACCTGGCCTGCACCAGGACCAACGCCTCCATCATCGAGGCCATGGCGGACAAGGCCCGGGAGCTCTCCGCACGGGGCGTGGAGCTGTGGCTGACCGGCAAGGCCAGCCCCATGAGCAAGAGGCTCATCAAGCGAATGGGTTGGAAGCTGCAGGAGGAGGGGGCGAAGAAGCTGCTGGGTACGTGGTACTGAGCAGGGCCGCCAAGGAAGCGGGACAATCTGCTTGTGAGGCGAATTGTTTGGGGGTATTATAAGAAGAAGTCGGAACCCTCGGACATTCCTACTGATGAGTCGGTTCCGAATTGCGTCAACCCCACAACGCCAAGGAGTTCAAGATGAAGATTCTCGCCTCCGTCGCCCTCGCGCTGCTCCTCTCCGCCGGATTGGCCTTCGCCAACGCCGACGACGCCAAATGGATCGCCCAGTGCCTCAAGGACAACAAGGACGCCAAGGTGCCCGTCGAAGTCATCACCAAGTACTGCACCTGCATGAACAACAAGATGAGCGACAACGAGACCCAGTCCATCACCCAGTGGGAGAAGACCCATCCCAAGGAGCGGGCCGAGTGCGACAAGGAGTCCGGCTGGAACTAGGCCGGGGCTTCTGCTTCTGACAGGAAACGACGGGGCCGGGTGAAGAACCCGGCCCCGTTTTCATTGCGCGGTGTCGGCTGGATGCCGGCTCATTCCAGCACGAGCCTGATCTCCACGGAGATGTGGTCGTACACCACGTGCATGCCCAGGTGCCGGAAGAACCTGGCCGAGCCGTAGATCACGCCCCAATCCGTGCGGTCGAAGTCGAAGTTGGCGTGCAGGCCGATCTTGCCGTCGCCAAGCATGCGCAGGTGCGCCGGGAAGAAGATGGTCTTGCCCACGCCGCGCAGGGAGAGCTGGCCCGTCATCACGTAGTTGGGGCGGGTGGCGGTGCCCTCGGCGGCGGGGGTGGCCTCGGTGAGCGTGAACACGGCCGTGGGGAAGAGGGAGACGAAGAAGAAGTCGTCCGAGGCCAAGTGGGCCTCCAGCACGTCCTTGAGGGGGTCGCCCTCGAGGTTCTTGTCGGCGATGCTGGTCATGTCGATCTCGAAGAGGCCCTTGAACCCGCTGCGCACGCCCTGAGTGAAGTCCATCTCCGCCCTGGAGACGGAGAGGGTGCCGTGGTGGCTGATGTTGTGGTTGCGGCCCGTCCAGAGGATGGCCGCGTCGCCGCTGGTGAGTTTGTAGAGTCTGGGCTCGGGGGCGAAGGCCGGGAAGGGCTGGTCCAGCGACTGGGCCGCGCTGCCCTCCAGGGAGTAGCCCGCCTCGGCGCACTCCTCGATGCCGCCGGGATACACGGAGATGTTGGCGTATCCGGCCCGGCGAAGCTTCTGGGCCGCGGTGTGCACGTCCATGGAACCCGCGCCCGCGCCGCTGAGGATGATGGGCATGGATTTGTCGGGCGCCAGCTTGGCGACCATGTCCAGGAAGACGACCTGGTACACGCAGGCGTTGAACGCGCCGTGGATGTGGCGGCGTTCGAAATGTTCGGGGGGAAGCACGTCGACGAGCATGGCGCCGCCGGATTCGACCGCTAGTTTGACTTCCTCGAGCGTCAGCTCGGGAAAGGTCTCGTTATTCATGAATGCCTCCTGGGAATGGCCCGGGATGGAGATGATGGGCGCTCTGTAGCAGAACGGCCGGGTTTTGAGAAGCGGCGGGGAAGTAGAAACATTATCGCGCTCTGGTCTGAATCCGTTCTATGCAAGCGGGGGCATTCGCCCTATGAACTGCGGAACAGAACCCGTCACCCGATTTACGTGAGGATTGCACCCATGATTCCGAGAGCACGCCGCGATTTCCGCCGGTTGGCATTGGGCTGCCTGGTTCCGCTGATTGTTCTGCTCCTGGCCGTCCCCGTTCCCGGGCGCTGCGCGGCGGACGAATCGGAAGCCATCCTGCAGGTGTACCGGCCCCTGCTGGCGGAGTACTCTCGGCTGTTCCTGAAGCCGCAGCCCTCAGATCCCGTCGGATTCGCGCTGGAAAAGAACATGTTCTCCTCCGCGTTGCAGAAGCTGTTCAAGGCCGAACAGCGCCTCAGGAACAAGGAAGGGATGGGGCGGCTCGACTTTGACCTCTTCTTCAACGCCCAGGACGAGTGCGGCAAGCCGCTTAAGATTTTGGGCTTGGCTCAGGAAAAGGACTCCTACCTGATGACCGTGACAAACGGCTGCAAGGGGCAAAAGCCCTACGTGTTCGTCCTGGTCAAGGAGTCGGGCCGCTGGGTCATGGACGACGCCCGGTATGGCGTCGACGGCAAAATCTGGACCCTGCAGGGCATCCTGAAAGGAAAATAGCCCTCCCCGGGCTGGTTGCAGGGCTGGCCGGGCTAGGCGCCTGCGCCCAGCCGCTCAAGATACTCCTTCAGCACCAGGGCGTGGTTCCGCTCCCTGTCCCGCGCGGCGTAGAGCAGCGTGACCGCGCCTTCCCTGGCTTCGGCGGCGATCCTGGCGGCCAGGGCTGCGGCGTCGGGGGCGGCCAGTTCCCGCTCGTAGCGCGGGGCGAACTCACCCCAGCGGGCGGGGTCCTGGTGCAGCCAGGTACGCAGGGCGTTGCTTGGGGCCAGGTCCTTGAGCCAGCCGTCCAGGCGCAGGGCCTCCTTGGCGATGCCGCGCGGCCAGAGCCTGTCCACAAGGTAGCGCTTGCCGTCCTCGGGGGAGGGCTCGTCGTAGACGCGTTTGATAAAGAGCATAGGGTTGCGCCTCGCTTCGTCAGACCCGCCGGGAGGTTGCCACGGCGGCCTCCCGGGGGGCGGGTGTTGGACAAAATCACCCAGGACGCTAGCCCGGCGCGGCGTTCATGGCAATCCCGCCCGGGGCCTGCGTGCGCGCGATGCATGACAATCTCCCCGCGCTCTCCGCCAGCCATCCACAGCATCATGCACGCGCGGAATGAAAAAGGGGGGCCTCCCTGCGGAGGCCCCCCTTCAGTATCGTTTGCCGGTTCCGGTCAGCGCACGGTGACCAGGGTCTCGGCCTTGCCCTCGGCGTCGATCAGGTGCACGCCGCAGGCGATGCAGGGGTCGAAGGAGTGCACCAGGCGCAGGATCTCCAGGGGGCTGTTGGAGTCCGCGATGGGCACGCCCACCATGGAGGACTCCACCGCGCTGGAGACGCCCTGGGCGTCGCGGGGGCCGAAGTTCCAGGCCGAAGGCACCACCATCTGGTAGTTCTTGATCTTGGAGGAGGCGTCGGTGGACAGCCAGTGCCCCACCGCGCCGCGCGGAGCCTCGCCCAGGCCGACGCCCGTGCTGTTGGCGGGCACGGTGTTGCTGGCGTAGGTGGCGAGGTTGTTGGCCGCGATGTTGCTCTTCAGGGTGTTGAGCCAGCCGACCATGGCGTTGCCGATGACTTGGGTCTCGATGGCGCGGGCGGCGGTGCGCCCGATGACCGAGAACATGTCGTTGATGGTCAGGCCCAGGGTGGAGAGCAGCGAATCGACGGCGGGCTTCACCTGGGCGTGGTTCTTGCCGTAGGCCACCAGCACGCGGGCCAGCGGGCCGACCTCCATGGGCTTGCCCTGGTAGCGCGGGGCCTTGAGCCAGGAGTACTGGGCCGACTGGTTGTAGCCGGTGTAGTTGGGCGAAGTGACGCCAGAGGCCGGGTTGAGCGGGCTGGAGGTGTTGTACCAGGCGCGGGAGACGTCCTCGGTGATGGAGGCCGTGTTCACGGTGGCCACGCTGCCCACGTTGCGGCCCATGATGACGCCGCCGGGCATGAAGTTGGTTCCGGAGCCGTAGGTGTCCGGGAACTCGCCGAAGGCCAGCATGTTGTCGAACCCGCCGATCTTGGCCCATTCGGGGTACTGCTTGGCCAGGTAGACCACGTCGGGGATGTAGAAGTTCTTGATGAAGTCGTTGGTGGCGGTGAGCTGGGTGGTGAAGTTGGTGATGTTCGCCGCCACGGCCAGCTCGTTGCCGCTGGTCACGCCGCCGGGGATGGTGACGTGGGGATGCGGGTTCTTGCCGCCGAACAGGGCCATCATCTTGGCGGTGTTGGCCTGCTGGGCCAGGGCCTGGAGGTAGTGGGCCACGAACAGCAGGTTCGCCTCGGGCGAAAGCTTCATGGCCGGGTGGCCCCAGTAGCCGCTGGAGAAGGGACCCAACTGGCCGGAGCTGACCAGGCCCTGGAGCTTGGTCTGCACGGCCGCGAAGTCGATGGACGGGGCCGAGGGGGAAACCTGGGCCGCCAGGGTCGCGGTGGCGGCGACGTCGGCGGTGAGGGCCTTGGTCACGTCCACCCAGTCCAGGGCGTGCAGGTGGTAGAAGTGCACGATGTGGTCGTGCAGGAACTGGGTGCCCTGGAGCAGGTTGCGCACGATCTGCGCGTTGGCGGGCACGGTCAGCTTCATGGCGTTTTCGATGGCCGTGGTGGAGGCCTGCAGGTGTATGTAGGTGCACACGCCGCACAGACGCTGGGTGATCAGGGGCGCGTCGCGGGGATCGCGTCCGGCCAGGATCATCTCGATGCCACGGAACAGGGTGGCCGAGGACCAGGCCGACTCGATGGTCCCGTTGGTGCCGACCTTGGCGTCGATGCGCAGGTGGCCCTCGATGCGGCTGATGGGGTCCAGGGTGATGCTGGCGCCGGCGCTGCCGCCGGTGCTGGTGGTGTTCGTCAGGAGCAGGTTGAGCGCGGGCTGCATGGCCGCAGCGGTGGTGGCTGCGGTGTTGGCGGCGGGAGCCGCGCCAGTGAGAACGCTACCGGTGGTGGCCATAAGTATATTCTCCTTGAAAAATTAGGTTAGTCGCCGCCGGCGGCGACAGCCTGGATCTTGCTGTGGTTGCTCGCGGCGTACTGAGTGCCGAAGCTACTGCTGTAGAACGGGGCGTTAACGTCCCAGAAGTTCGGGGTGGAGCAGCCGACGCAGTGGTGGTTGGCCTGGATGTCCCAGGAGGTGCCGTCGTTGAACTTGGCGGTGGGGCAATTGTTGTAGGTGACCTTGCCCCTGCACTTGTAGTCCTCGAGGCAGCCGTGGGGCCTGGGGCACTGGCTGTGCACGGTCTTGCCGAAGGCGAAGGTGGGCCGCTTGTTGGCGTCCAGCGCCGGGAGGGTGCCCTTGAGCAGGTAGGTGGTGAGCACGCCGGCCAGGTTGTAGGGGTTGGGCGAGCAGCCGGGCACGTTGATGAGGGGGACGCTGCCCAGGATGCCCAGGTCGCCCACGCCCTTGGCCCCGGTGGGGTTGGGAGCGGCCGCGGCCAGCCCGCCGTAGGAGGAGCAGGTGCCGTAGGCGATGACGGCCTTGGCCTTGGGCAGCACGCGCTGGGCGATGGAGAGCATGGTCTCGCCGCCGATGGTGCCGTAGGCGCC
>NZ_JAKZKX010000024.1 GCF_022808715.1 Fundidesulfovibrio agrisoli | reverse complement strand
CGAAACCTCGGACGCATTTGAAGAACATCCTTCGGCTTCGCGCCCGGAGGCCCCGCCGGAAGACACAGCGTCCTATCACGTTGGAGGCGGACTTCCGCGGTGAAGGCGAAGCGAAAAGGGAGTCCAGAGGGCCGAAGGCCCTCTGGCCGCCGGTGGCTCTCTTCTCAGTGTTTTCAGCTCTGGAAAGAACAAGCGCCCCACGGATCTGAGCCGTGGGGCGCTTTCAATCTGATTGGGTTAGCTGACCGGGCTTAGTCGATGCCCAGGCTGCTCCAGAGGCCGCTGATCTTGGCCTTGACGTCCTTGCTCATGGTCAGGGCGTCGGGCCACTCGCGGTAGTGGCCTTCCTCGGCGGTCTTCTTGGTGGCGTCGATGCCGATCTTGCCGCCGTAGTGGGGCAGGGGGCAGGCGTGGTCCAGGGCGTCGGTGGGGCCTTCCAGCACCACGATGTCGCGCCGCCAGTCCACGTTGTTGCCCAGGCGCCAGAGCACCTCCGAGACGTTCTGCACGTTGACCTCGGCGTCCACCACCACGATGACCTTGGTGAACATCATCTGGCCCATGCCCCACAGCGCGTACATGACCTTGCGGGTCTGGCCGGGGTAGCGCTTGTCGATGGAGACGAAGCAGAGGTTGTGGAACACGCCCTCCAGGGGGAGGTTGATGTCCTTGACCTCGGGCAGGGACTTCTTGATGAGCGGCAGGAAGAGCCGCTCCGTGGCCTTGCCCATGTAGCAGTCCTCCATGGGGGGCGGCCCCACCAGGGTCGCGGGGTAGATGGCGTCCTTGCGGTGGGTCAGGGCGGTCACGTGGAACACGGGATAGTTGTCGGCCAGCGAATAGTAGCCGGTGTGGTCGCCGAAGGGGCCTTCGCGGCGGCGCTCGCCCGGCTCCACGTAGCCTTCGAGGATGAATTGGGCGTTGGCGGGCACCTGCAGGTCCACGGTCTTGCACTGGACCATCTCCACCGGGGACTCGCGCAGGAACCCGGCGAAGATGATCTCGTCGATCTCGTCGGGGATGGGCGCGGTGGCGGCGTAGGTCACGGCGGGGTCCGCGCCGATGGCCACGGCCACCTCCAGGCGTTTGCCCAGCTTCTCGGCCAGGTGGTAGTGGTAGGCCCCGCCCTTGTGCTTGTGCCAGTGCATGCCGGTGGTGTTCTTGTCGAACACCTGCATGCGGTACATGCCCATGTTGCGCACCCCGGTCTCGGGGTTCTTGGTGATGACCAGGGGCAAGGTGATGAAGGGCCCCGCGTCGCCGGGCCAGGTGGTGAGCACGGGCATGATGGAGAGGTCCACGTCGTCGCCGGTGTGGACGACTTCCTGGCAGGGGGCCTTGGTGACCTCCTTGGGGAAGATGTTGGCCATGCGCGCCAGCTTGGGCAGCAGCTTGAGCTTTTCGATGATGCCGTCGGGCTTCTTGACCTCCATGAAGGTCTCGATGTGCTCGGCCAGGGCGTCCAGGCTTTCAACCTCAAGGGAGAGGTTCATCCGGTTGTAGGAGCCGAAGGCGTTGGTCAGCACGGGGAACTTGCTGCCCTTCACGTTCTCGAACAGGACGGCCGGCCCGGCGGACTTGCTCACCCGGTCCGTGACCTCCGCGATTTCGAGGTAGGGGTCCAGCTCCACGCCGACGCGCCTGAGCTCGCCGTGTTTTTCGATGACGCGGATGAATTCCTGCAGGTCCTTGTAAGCCATTCGTTTCTCCAGAATGTGATTGGGCGCTGGGCCTTTAGAGATATTCCACCAGCTTCACGCTCGTGTTGCGCAGGCGGAAGCTGATGAGGCGCGCGATGTTGAGCACGAACTTGAGCGCCAGGGCTTGCTCCTTGGCGCAGAGGCTGTCGAAGCTTAAGCGGGTGAGCACGAGCATGCTCACGTCCTCGATGGCCTTTGCCGTGGCCGAGCGCGGCGGCCCCTCGATGAGCGCCAGCTCGCCGAAGGCTCTGCCGGGGCCGATGCGCACCAGGCATTTGGGGCGGTGGTCCGGGGTGGCGTCCTTCTTGGTGATCTCGATGGAGCCGGTGAGGATGATGGCCATCGAATCCTCGGCGGCGCCCTCCTCGAAGATGGTGGAGCCTTTGGGGTGGAGCTCCAGCTTGAAGTAGCGGCACAGCCCCTTGATGTCGTCCTCGGAGAGGTCCTTGGCCCAGGTGGAGCTGTCGAGCATCTCCAGCAGTTTGGGCCCCACGTCGGGGTTGTGGTACAGGTCTTCGCCCGCGCTGTATTCCATGGTGTTCCTCCGCCCGGCGGGTATGCCACAGGGCGGGGAAAACCGCTAGGCCCGCGCTTCGGGGGCGGTCTGCGGGTTCTCGGCCCGCAGGGTGCGCCGGAGCACCTTGCCCACGAAGGTCTTGGGCAGTTCGGTGCGGAACTCCACGAACTTGGGGGCCTTGTAGGCGGCCAGGTGCGACTTGCAGAAGGCCATGACCTCCTCGCGGGTCAGGGTCAGGCCGGGTTTGGGCACGATGTAGACCTTCACTACCTCGCCGCGCGAGCGGTGCGGCACGCCGATGGCGGCCACCTCCTGCACGCCGGGGTGGGTGTGCAGAACCTCCTCGATTTCGCGGGGATAGACGTTGAAGCCGCCGCTGATAATCATGTCCTTCTTGCGGTCCACGATGAAGAAGTAGCCCTGCTCGTCCATCACGGCGATGTCGCCCGTGTGCAGCCAGCCGCCGCGCAGGGTGTCGGCGGTCTCCTCCGGGCGGTTCCAGTAGCCGCGCATCACCTGAGGGCCGCGTATGAGCAGCTCGCCGGGGCTGCCGGGGGGCATGGGGGTCACGCCGTCGGCCAGGTCCACGATGCGGGCCTGGGTGTCCGGGAAGGGCAGGCCGATGGAGCCGGGCTTGCGCTGGCCGTGCAGGGGCGTGACGTGGGTGAAGGGCGAGGCCTCGGTGAGGCCGAAACCTTCCACGATCTCGGCCCGGGTGACCTCCTTGAAGCGGCGCAGCACCTCCACGGGCAGCGGCGCGGAGCCGGAGACGCAAAAGCGCACGCAGGTCAGGTCGAAATCCGGCAGGGCCTTCTGCTGCAAGAGCGCCATGTAGACCGAGGGCGTGCCCGGGAACACCGTGGGCCTGTAGCGTGCGATGGCCTTGAGCGTATCCAGCGGGTCGAAGCGGGGCACCGGGGCGACGGCCGCCGCGTTGGCCGTGGCGAAGTTCACCAGTAGCTGCAGGCCGTAGATGTGGAAGAAGGGCAGCAGCCCCAGGAAGACCTCCGTCTCCTTGGCCATCACGGAGAGCAGGGCCTTGGCCTGCTGGATGTTGCTGGAGAGGTTGTGGTGCGTGAGCACCACGCCCTTGGAGATGCCGGTGGTGCCGCCGGTGTATTGCAGCAGTGCCGTTGTCTCCAGAGGGTCCACGCCCTCGATGTGATAGGGCTCGGCGGCGAAGCAGCGCCCGAAGCGCAGGGTGCGCTTGCCGTCCAGCTCCAGGCGGGGGAATTTGCCCTGGCGCCAGGCGGACACCCTGTAGAGCCAGTCCAGCGGGAAGCCGAGGCCGCCGCTGACGCGCGTGACGATGATGCGCTCCAGGGCCGAACCCTCGATGACCGCGCGGTGCTTCTCCCAGAGCAGGTCCAGCACGACGAGCGCCCTGGCCCCGCTGTCCTCTAGGATGTGCGTCAGTTCCGTCTCCATGTAGAGCGGGTTGACGAACACTGCCACGGCCCCGGCGTAGAGCGCGCCCCAGTAGGCCACGATGGTCTGGGGCAGGTTGGGCAGCATGATGGCCACGCGGTCTCCGGGCCGTATGCCCATCTCGCGCAGGCTGCGGGCGAAGCGTCCGGCCTTGTGGCGCAGGGTGGCGTAATCCATGCGCAGGTTGCGGAAGAGCACGGCGGTGCGCCGGGGGTGGCGCTCGGCGGCGAAATCCAGCAGGGCGGTGATGGGCTCCAGGCGGTATTCGATGCTCGCGGGGACGCCCGGGTCGTAGTGCTCGAGCCAGGGGGAGGCGCTGTACGTCATGGATGTTCCGGGTTGGGGTGGCGTGCGGGCCGAATGCGGCCAGACGAACATGTTTTGCCCTGCGAAGGTTACACTACAGTGACTTTCGGCCCCCTTCAACCGCCCAGAACGGCCCGCCGGGCTTTACGCACCCCCCTATTGTCTGCTACGGACTTGATTCTTTGGCTGGGGCATCGCCGTCCCGGGCCGGTTCGGCAGCCGTTTCTCCCACATGGCGGAGGCGCTGCGCGGCGGCCCAGGGCAGAGTGCATTCGAGCATTTCCTTTGAATACACATATATCCAATCAAGATCATCAAGCGCCGTACGGCGCGGCTGCGGCACAGGAGCGGCAATGAGCACCATCACGCAATTCATGGACCTTCACTTCAGACATTTCAACGCCCGCGAGACCCTGGACGCGGCCAGGGACTGGAACGCCCTGCTGGCCGGCGGCGGCAAGATGTTCCTGACCATGGCCGGGGCCATGAGCACGGCGGAGATCGGCATCAGCCTGGCGCGCATGATCCGCCAGGGCAAGGTGCACGCCGTCTGCTGCACCGCGGCCAACCTGGAGGAGGACCTGTTCAACCTCTTCAACCACAACGAATACAAGATGTGCCCCAACTATCGCGACCTCTCCCCCGAGGCCGAGAAGGAGCTC
Organism: Fundidesulfovibrio agrisoli; assembly: GCF_022808715.1. Lineage (GTDB taxonomy): Bacteria > Desulfobacterota > Desulfovibrionia > Desulfovibrionales > Desulfovibrionaceae > Fundidesulfovibrio > Fundidesulfovibrio agrisoli. Next base: position 55,356 of record NZ_JAKZKX010000024.1, on the reverse strand, counting down.
TACGACGCGGGCTTCAACCGCGTCACGGACACCTGCATCCCCGAGGGCGTTCTGCGCCAGGTGCAGCGCGACATCTCCAAGCTGTGGAAGAAGGCCGCCGACGAGAACAAGCCCCAGTTCCCCTTCGAGTTCATCTACGACCTGCTTGACCAGCCCGGCATCGAGAAGCACTTCCAGGTGCCCGCCGAGCACTCCTGGGTGCTGGCCGCCAAGGAAATGGGCCTGACTATCTACACTCCCGGCTGGGAAGACTGCACCCTGGGCAATATCTTCTGCTCCGAGGTGATGCGCGGCAACGTGAAGAGCCACGCCGCCATCCGCCACGGCACCGAGCAGCTCCAGCACCTGGCCAACTGGTACATCAAGATGGCCGAAGAGAAGACCCCCATCGGCTTCTTCCAGATCGGCGGCGGCATCGCGGGCGACTTCCCCATCTGCGTGGTGCCCATGCTCATCCAGGACATGGAGATGGAAGACACCCCCTTCTGGGCCTACTTCTGCCAGATTAGCGACTCCACCACCTCCTACGGCTCGTACTCCGGCGCGGTGCCCAACGAGAAGATCACCTGGGGCAAGCTCGACATCGACACCCCCCGCTACATGATCAACTCCGACGCGGCCATCGTGGCCCCGCTGATCTTCAGCTACGTGCTGGGCGACTAGCGGGAGGGCAACGCCTCCGACCGACGATCGAAGAGGCCGCGCCCGCAAGGGCGCGGCCTTTCTCGTAAGGGCCGGAACCTCGAACCAGAGCGGCGGCAGACCGTGCTGATCAGGAGTGAAAGATGGAACTGCATACCTGGCTGGCGTTCGTGGGTGCTTCTGCGATATTGCTGGTGTTTCCGGGGCCGACAGTGATGCTCGTCTCCGGCTTCGGGCTGGCCTACGGGGCCAGGCGGGCCTGGTGGGCGGCCATCGGGGTCGTGATGGGCGATGCGCTGTCCCTGGGGTGCTCCCTGGCGGGGCTGGGCGTGTTCCTGCAGGCCAGCGCCACGGCCTTCACGGCGCTCAAGCTGGCGGGCGCGGCCTATATGCTCTGGCTGGGATACAGAATGTGGCGGCAGCGGCCGGAAGAGTCCCCCCTCGTGGCGTCCAGCGGCGGAACCGTGGGGATTGGGATCCGCACGCGCATGGTCGGGCAGGCCTTCGCGGTCACGGCGCTCAACCCCAAGTCCATCCTCTTTTTCGTGGCCTTCGTGCCCCAGTTCATCTCGGCCCAGGCTCCGCCTCTGCCGCAGCTGGCCACCATGCTGGCCACCTTTCTCTTCCTGGCCTTCCTCAACACCCTTGCCTACATCTGCCTTGCAGGCAGGCTGCGCCGCGTGGCCTCCAACCCCCGGATGCAGCGCGCCTGCGCGCGCACCGGCGGGGCAGTAATGGTGGGGGCGGGCGTCTGGACGGCGCTGCGGGAGGGGTGAGGTTTCTGCGCCATCCGCGCCGACTTCCTACTGCTTGCGCTCCCTGGTGTAGCCCACCACGCGGACGTTCTTGTTGGGGTTCTTCCTGGCGCGGGCCTCGGCTGGCGATCCCTGAGCCACGTAGACTTCCTCCTTGCGGTCCCGCAGGGGGGTGAAGACCTCGCGCACGAACTGCTTCTCGCTGCCCAGGTAGCCCATGCCTCCGGCCTTCCCGGCGGGGCAGACCGACATGCAGTAGCCGCAGCGGTAGTTCATCTTGTACATGAGGGATTGCCACATGGAGGCGATCTCCCGCTCGTTGAAGCGCTCGCCGAAGGCCGCCATGTCCTTGGAGGCGACCAGCGCGCCCAGCATGTCGGTGAAGCCCACGGAGTTGTCGCGGTAGGCGTGGGTCATGCAGGTCATGAGGTCGAAGGGCTTGTCCCTGCTGATGGCCCCCACCGGGCAAACGGCCGTGCACAGGCCGCAGCGGATGCAGGGGTTCTCCTCCAGGGGGCTGCCGTAGGCGTCGAGCCGGGCGTCCAGCAGCAGGGAGGTCAGGCGCACGAAGTTGCCGAACTCCGGGTGGATGACGAGGCGGTTGATCCCCATGTGCCCGAGACCGGCCTGCACGGCCATGATCTTGTGGCTCACGTGCCAGATCTTTCCGGGGTAGCGGCTCATGTCCATGGGGAAATCCGCCGGGACGGCCACGCCCCGCACCCCGAGCCGGTTCAAGCGGCGCAGCAGCTTGCGCGACACCTCGGCGGCTTCCTCCGAGGCGTTGTGGAACTCCGAGGAGGACATGTTGCGCACCCGGCTGCGCATGTTCTCCGGGTTGAGCGGAAACACCAGGGCCGCCACGGTGCGCGCGCCCGGGAAGACTTGCAGGATGTCCTCGCGCTCGAAGTCCAGCGCGGGGCGCTCCAGTTCCACGAATCCGGCGTCGCCCGCCCCGGCCTCCAGACAGAGGGCCTTGAGGAAGGCGGCCTCCAGCACGGGCGCGTCATCGGTTGCGGCATTGGCCGCCGGCTCGATTACCGTATGGGTGTCCGCTTGCATCTAGGCATCCTCCTCGGGCTGCGCGGGTGCTTCCCCGGCGGCCTCGGTCAATTCCCGCAGGCCGGTGATGAATTCGGCCAGGCGCTCCTTGCCGAAGCGTTCCTCCATGGCCGTCTGGGCCTTCTCCCAGTAGGGCAGCGCCGCAAGCAGGGCGGCTTGGCCCGCCTTGGTGATGCGCACCAGGTGCTCGCGTTTGTCGCGGCCTGGGGCGGTGCTCACCAGCCCCCGTTCCTCCAAAAGCTTCAGGTTGCGGGTCAGGGTGGTGCGCTCCGTGGCCATGATTTCGGCCAGCCTGCTCACGGTCAGTTCGCCTTGGGAGCGTGCCGCCGCCAACAGGGAGAACTGGGTGGCCTTGAGCCCGCTGGGCGCGAGCCAGGCGTCGTAGAGGCGGGTGAGCGCCCGGCTGGCCCGGCGCATGTTGTAGCAGGCGCAGGCCCGGCCGAGTTCGCCGGGGGCGGGGCCGTTGTGCGGGGTGATGTGCTGGTTCATGGCAGCCTCTCGTGAGCGTCGTTGAATGAGTGTATATACACATATTGCGGCGAGTCAACGGTACGGGTGAAGATTCGGCCGCACCGGGGGGCACGCCGATGGGAGGATCGGTGGTCGGGAAGGGCTCAGCGCCCGAAGTAGTGGGTGATGGAGGGGATGATGTCCAGATAGCTCAGGGGCTCGTCTCCCGGGTTCTCCACGCGGAAATGCAGCCCCTCGCGGACCAGCACAGTCGTCCCGGGGGTGAGTTCCGTCTTTCGCTCCCGCTCCAGCAGCAGGCCTTTTCCCGAGAGGATGTGCAACTGGTGCTCCCAGGGGGTCTCGCGCTCCGGGGTGCGGCCGCCCGGGGCCAGCGTGACCAGCCTGGTGCAGAAGCGGGGTGAGCGCTCCAGGTCGTCCCGGGTGAGCCAGCGCATGTTCATGCCCACGGCACCTGGCTCCTCGATGGGAGTTTCAGGAACACCACCTGGCGTCGTCACGGCGCAGAAGGCCTTCTCCGCGTGGAAGCGGGCGATCCTCTCCAGGTTCTCCTCGTCCTCGGCCAGCATCTCTTCGTCTCGCTCCAGGGAGGGCATCGGAAACAGGGGGCCTTCGGTGACGATGGCGCGCAGGATGTCGTCCTCGTCCAGCGGCGAGGGGTTGGGCGCGGGCGCGCCCTTGGCGTAGTGCACGATCACCTTGGAGCGCCTGTCCGGGGCGATGCCCTCGGTCATGGCCCGCACGTGTTCGCGCACCGCCTCGATGCTCCCGATGATTTCGGCCTGCTTGCCGCTGAACTGCGGCAGGAAGCGCAGCTTCCGGGTGCCGAAGTGGGCGTGGAAGTCCTCGCGGGTGAAGTAGCTCACGTCCCCCGGCGTCACGGGGTCGCGCTCGCGGAAGAACTGGGGGTGCGTCTCGCGGATGTAGAGCAGGAAGGCCCGCTTCTGCTCCTCGCTGTCGAAGAAGCTCTCCGTGGAGACGATCACGTTGCGCCGGGCCACGCGCGTAAGCTCCGCCACCACGCGCCCGGGGTCGCGGATGTGCTCGATGGTCTCGATGCAGAGCACCGTGTCGAAGGAGTCGTCCGCGAAGGGCAGGTCCAGGGCGGAACCCAGGGCCACCTCCAGGCCGAAACGCTCGCGGGCGATGGCCAGCGCGCCCTCGTCGATGTCCACGGTGGTCACGGGCGCGCCGAAGAGCGCGCGCATCAGGTGGGACTGGCATCCGTCCGCCCCGCCCACGTTGAGCACGCTGCCCGGGTCCAGAGAGTTGAGCAGCCTGAAGATGCTGAAGGTGCGGGCGTAGTGCACCAGATGCAGGGGGATGGTGTGCCTGTGGCCCCGCATGTAGCCGTAGATGGGGGCGTGCGCCTGCCGGTAGCCCATGCGCTTCCCCTAGAGGGACATGTTGTGTTTCTTGAGCAAGGCGTACAGGTGAGAGCGCGACAGGCCCGAGGTGTCCAGCATGGACTGGAGGTCCTTCCCGGTGTGCAGGATCAGGGCGTCCAGGTATTCGCGCTCCTTGTTCTCCTTGTAGGCCTTGAGCGAGGGCATGTGGCCCTTGGCCAGATCCCGCAGGAGGGGTTCGGGCATGGCCGCGGGCCGGTCGTCCTGCCTGCCTCGCTCGATGTTGGCCTTCATCACCTGCAGGCGGACCTCCGGGGGCAGGTGCTTGGCGTAGAGCGTGGGCTCCATGCCCGAGGCGGCCAGGGCCCGCTCCAGCACGCCGTAGAGTTCGCGCACGTTGCCCGGCCAGGAGTAGGCCATGAGCATCTCGGAGAAGTCCGTGCCCACGCCCTTGGTGGGCAGGCCGTAGCGCTCGCAGAGCGTGTCCAGGTGGTGCAGGGTCAGGGCCTTGATGTCCTCCTTGCGCTCGCGCAGGGGGGGCAGGGTGATGGTGAAGGTCTTCAGGCGGAAGAGCAGGTCCTGCCGGAACTCGCCGCGCGCGGCCATGTCCTCCAGATCGCGGTTGGTGGCAGCGATGAGCCGGAAATCGCTCTGCACCTCCGCGTTGGAGCCCACGGGGCGGAAGCGCTTCTCCTGCAGGACGCGCAGGAAGGCCCGCTGGATGTTCAACGGCATCTCGCCCACCTCGTCCAGGAAGAGCGTGCCGCCGTCGGCCAGCTTGACCAGGCCGGGCCTGTCCTGGTCGGCGCCGGTGAAGGAGCCCTTGCGGTGGCCGAACAGGGTGCTCTCGAGCAGGGTCTCGGTGAGTGAGGCGCAGTCCACGGCCACGAATTCGCCCGTGGCCCGGGGGGAGTTCTGGTGGATGGTGCGGGCCATGAGCTCCTTGCCGGTGCCGGTTTCGCCCATGATGAGCACCGGGCCGGTGAGGCGGCAGGCCTGGGCCACATGGTCCAGGCAGGCCTCCAGCCTGGGGCTGGTGCCCACGATGGCCTCGCGGCGCAGGGCCACGGTGGCCACCTCGATGCCCTTTTCCTTGTGGTACTTGAGCGCCCTGGTCAGCGAGAGCATGGTCTGCTTGATGGGCGCGGGCTTGACCAGGTAGTCCCAAGCGCCGCCCGCGATGGCCATCTCCGCGCCGTCCGGGTCGCCCAGGCCGGTGAGGATGATGACCTCCGGCGGGGAGTCGCCCCGCCTGATCTCGGGCAGGGCGTCCAGGCCGTTGCCGTCGGGCAGGCGGATATCAAGCAGGATGACGTCCACAGGGTTGGCGCGCAGCATGCCAAGGCCCTCGGCCAGGGTGCCAGCCCCCAGGAAGGTGAACCGCATGCGGCGGGAGAGGCTCTGGAACGTGTCGCGGATTTCCGCGTCGTCATCGATTACGAGTATGGTGGACATCAGGTGCGTCCGGCATCGAGGATGTGGCCGATCGCCCGGCCCAGGTCCTCGCCGTTGTAGGGTTTGAGAAGAACGGTGCGGATGTTGCCCGCGCGCTCGGCGGCAGTCAAGGCGCTGCGCCGCCCGGACACCAGGATCACGGGAAGCTGGGGATGGAGCGTTCCCAGGCGTCCGGCGAACTCCACGCCCGAGAGGGTGGGCATGTCGAAGTCCGTGACCACGATCTCCACATCACCGACCGAGTGGGCCAGATAGTCCAGGGCCTCCTGCGCGCCGCTCTTGGCCGTGACCGTGTAGCCCATGAGTTCCAGCACCCGGGGGATGACCTTGAGCTGGTCCTCGTCGTCCTCGACGAAGAGCACGTGCTCGTGGCCCTTGCGCATGGGCGCGGCCGTGGGCAGGGCGATCTTGGCGCGGCTGACCTCCTCCAGCTTGGGCAGGAAGATCTCGAAGCTGGTCCGCTGCCCGGGCTGGCTGGAGACCTTGAGCGCCCCCCGGTGCGACTTGACGATGCCGTGCACCACGGCCAGGCCCAGGCCCGTGCCCTCGCCCTTGGCCTTGGTGGTGAAGAAGGGGTCGAAGATGCGGTCCATGATTTCGGGGGGGATGCCCGGGCCGTTGTCCGTCACGCTGATGCGCAGGTAGCGCCCCGGCTGGATGGAGAACACCTCGGCCCCCACCTCGTCGAAGTCGGTCTCGTCGAGTTCGATGGACATGTGGCCGCCCCTCTCCCGCATGGCCTGGAAGGCGTTGGCGCAGAGGTTCATGACGATCTGGTGCAGCTGGGTGGGGTCGGCGAAGGCCATGGCCGGGTGCACGCTGATGCGCTCGTTGAGCGAGATGGAGCGCGGCAGCGTGGCCGCGAAGATGGCCAGGGCCTCGTGCACCACTTCGGCCACGTCCGTGGCGGTGAAGCCCTCCTGCGTGGGGCGGCTGAAGGAGAGGATCTGCTTCACGAGGCGTGCGCCGCGACGGGCGGCCTTGAGGGTGCGTTCCAGGTCCAGGGCGGTGTCCGAGTCGTCGGAGATGTCCATGAGCGCAAGCTCGGTGGAGTTGATGATGGATGTCAGGATGTTGTTGAAGTCGTGCGCGATGCCGCCCGCCAGGGCGCCGATGGCCTCCATCTTCTGGGACTGGAGCAGCTGCTTCTCCAGGCTCATCTTGGCCGTGACGTCCTCGGCGGTGCCCAGGATGCCCACCACGTTGCCCGCGCCGTCGTAGAGCGGCACGATGGTCATCTCCAGCACCACGGGCTCGCGCCCGGGCAGGTTGAGTATCCACTCCCGGCGGTGGATGGAGTGGCCGGAGGCCAGCACCCTGCGGTTGATCTCCTCCGAGGACTTGGCCTCCTCCTCCGGCAGGAGCTTGTTGAGCCTGCTGCCCACGATCTGCTCAGGGCCCTCCAGGCCGAAGAAGTCCAGGAAGGAGCGGTTCACGCCGATGAAGTTGAGGTTCCTGTCCTTCCAGTAGACGAGCTGCGGGATGTTGTTGAGCACGGTCTGCAGCATCGTCTGGGACTGGCGCAGGGCCTTCTCCGCCTCGCGGCGCAGGGTGATGTCCTGGATGGCCTCCACCACGCCCGCGATCTCGCCTTTGGCGTCGAGGTAGGTGGCCTTGCTGACGATGACGCCGTGGGGGCTGCCCGCCGCGTCGAGCATGTCCGACTCGAAGCTGATGACCCCGGGCCTGGCCAGCAGGTTGCGCTCGGCCGAGTCGAAGCGGGTGGCCAGCGGATGCACCGGGTTGCCAAGCAGTTGGTCGCGCTCCACGCCGAACCACTTCTCGAAGGCCAGGTTGCAGCCGAGGTAGCGGCCGTCCACCCCCTTGTAGGAAAGGGGCAGGGGGATTGTGTCCATGAGGATGCGCAGGAAGGAGAGCTGGTTCTTGATCTGCAGCTCCACCGAGCGCTTCTGCAGGATGGAGGTGACCAGCAGCACCAGGATGAACACCAGGAAGAAGAAGCCCGAGAGGCCGAACCAGACGATGTGCTTGTTGATGGTGTAGAAGCTCAGGGGCTCGTTGATGAGCGTGGACCCGAAGGGCAGTTTGATCTGCGGGATGCCGAAGCGCTTGAGCGCCTTGTAGTCGAACATGTAGGGGTCGTCGAAGGTGTCCACCACCTTGATCTTGGAGGGCGGCTCCCCGGCCAGGACCTGCAGGGCCATGTTGGCGGCCAGCGCGCCCTCGCCCTCGCCGGAGTGCAGCTTGCCGCCGATGATGCCGTGGCCGAGCATGAACTGCCAGGCGCTGTTGATGGCCACGGGCAGTTTGACGGAGAGTATGTCGCAGACGTCCTCCACCGAATAGACCTGCCCGTCGTCGTGCAGGTAGATGGGCACGAGGTAGACCATATCCCGCTCGGTGAGGTTCTTGGTCTCCTCCAGCACCTCGTTGAGGGTGCGCACCGTGATGCACTCCAGCGTGAAGTCGGTCTTGAATTCCGCTGCGGCCCGCAGCAGCTGCTTCTGGATGGCCTGGCCCGTCAGGGAGTAGTCCGTGACCACGATGACGCGGCGCACGTCGGGCAGGAGCTCCCGCACGAGCTTGAAGTTGGCCTTGAAGTCGGGGTTCTCCACCACGCCCGTCATGTTGCGGCGCGAGGCGATCATGGCCGGGTCGAAATCGTTGACGCCGCAGAAGATCACCGGGACGCCCGGGAAAAGCCTGTCCTGGCGCTCCAGCAGGAACTGGAAGGCGTAGTCGTCCGAGGCGATGATCACGTCGGGGGTGATCCCGGCGTACTTGTCGCGGTAGAGCCGCTCCAGGATGTCTCCCACGTCGGAGGTCACGAAGCGCTTGGTGTCCATGAATTCGATCAGCAGGTCGTAGGGCTGGCCGGATTTGTCCAGCGCGGTGCGGATGCCCACGAGCACCTGGTCGGACCAGGCGTAGCCGCTATGGTAGGAATTGAAGTAGAGGATGCGCTTCTTGGCGCCTTCGGCCTGGGCATGAGCCAGGCTGCACCCGAACGCCAACAGGAACAGGACAGTGAGCAGGGGGGATTTCATTGGTGTGCCGCCTGCACAGCCAGTAGACCACCTGCCCCCGGTTTATCAAGCTCCCGCGAGCGCCTCTTCGCCCCGGCAGGCGGCGCAGCCCGTGGCCTCCTCCATGAAGTCCAGGGCCAGGCGCAGGGTGGGCGGATGGTAGAGCATGCTCACGTGGCTGATGGGCGCGGTCTCGGCCTGGACCCAGCCGGGCTGGCCGATCTCCAGCGAGCCGGTGGGCAGGACCATGTTGTCCAGCGGGGAATAGATGTTGAGCTTGGGTACGGCGCGCGGGCAGGGCAGGGCGGCCAGGCGGCGCACCAGTTCGCCCCCGTGGGCCAGGCTGCGGCCCAGGCGGCCCAGGGCCAGCCCGGCCAGGGTGCTGCCCCCGTGGGGGGAGCCCAGGGCCACAAGGGCCAGCACGCGGGAGGCGCAGTCCGGGTCGGCCACGGCGGCCCGGGCCAGCAAGCCGCCCAGGCTGTGGCCCATCAGGGCCACCTGGCCGCCGCTTGTTTCCGAAGCCCGCGCGACGACGCCGCGAAGCTGTTCCGCCAGCTCCCAGAAGTCGTACTTGACGGTGTTGTAGCTCCAGCAGACGATGTTGGCGTAGCCCTGGCGGCGCAGCATCCAGCTGTAGACGTACCAGGCCGAGGCGTTGTGGTACAGGCCGTGGACGAGCACCACCGTGGGTTTTTCGCAATCCGGCCGGAACTTCGGACCCCGGCGCGGCTTCAGGAAGCCCAGCGGGTAGGAGGCGTAGATGAAGAACTGGCTGAAAACGCTGCCCATGAACGCCCGGAGTACGCAGAAGAAGAGCCCGGAGCCGCTGCTGAACGCCGTGCCGTGGGAGTGGTGTGGATCACGCAGGGCTGAACGCCAGTAGAGCGTGTATGAAATACCCGATATAACGGTGCCTGCGGCTAAAATGCACAGGATGAATGTCTGCAGCATGGAGCGCTCCGTCCCTGGGGTGGCCTTCCCGGGCGTTGTCCATGTCGATTAGGCGTTCATTGTTACGGTTTGATGACGAAAATGGCGAACGTGAGACAAATTTTGCTGTCTGGTGAAGTGGAGAGGAGGGGGCTTGCGCGCTTTGTCGAGAAACCAGTTGACCTTCCCGGAGTGTGCGCGTAAAAGCACTCTTCTCGTGAGGGCGGGCGGGTAGCTCAGTTGGAAGAGCATCGGCCTTACAAGCCGGGGGTCACAGGTTCGAGCCCTGTTCCGCCTACCACAGAGAAACGCGCGGGAGTAGTTCAGTTGGTTAGAACGCCGGCCTGTCACGTCGGAGGTCGCGGGTTCAAGTCCCGTCTCTCGCGCCAGTAAACAACAGCCAGATTGGCTGATCGGATTATGAAGGGCCGAGCGCACGCTTGGCCCTTCGCTTTTTGTGCGCTTGGGCCTTCGCCTGCGGTTCGCCCCCTCATTGGCTGTGGCGGCCTGGGGTGGGCCGAGCTACGGTATCAGCCGCGCCGGACCCTACCCCCACAACTCCGCACCGCCCTTGGTGGCCGGTCCCGTCGCCTGCTTGAACTGGGCGCAATACTGCCCCTGCTCGGTCACTGGCCATTCGCAGCGCTTCACGATCCTGCCGCTGCCGTCCGGGAGCATGCGCCCGGAGTGCTCGTCCGGCACGCACGGCGGGTTGAGGCGGCAATAGCCGCGCTGGGTGTGCCCGTCGAAGGGCAGCCAATACAGGCAGTTCCCGCACGTATGGTCTTCCATGGTGTCTCCCTTGTCGTCCTTCCCGGTTGCGGGCCTCGGGGCCGCTGAGAATCGCGTCCCTTAACGAGTAGTGCGGCGGAACGTTGCCTGTGGCAAGCCTTTTCCCGGAATCGGAAGAGCGCGCGGACAGTTTCATGGCTCTTCCGTTGACATGCGGCGGAACCGGGCATAGATGTCGATTCGACGTTTGTCGAAACGTTTTCCGCTCGGCCAGGGAGTCGTAATCGGCGGCGGAGGACCAATGCGGGCGCGCGCCCGCATCCCTGGAGCTGCGTTTATTAAGTTTGAAACTTATCAAATTGTAGAATCAAAAAGGAGCTCGCACATGCAATGGACAACCGCATCCATCCCGGACCAGACCGGCCGCATCGCCATCGTCACCGGGGCCAACAGCGGCATCGGCTATGAAACCGCGAAAGCGCTGGCCGCCAAAGGCGCTCAGGTCGTCCTGGCCTGCCGCGACCCGGAGCGCGGCGAGGAGGCCGCAACCCGGCTGGCGGCTGAAGTTCCTAGCGCACAGGCAGCGTTCATGCCGCTGGACCTGGCCGACCTGGCCACCGTGCGCGCCTTCGCCCAGGCCTTCGGGGAGCGCTTCCCCAGGCTGGACCTGCTGGTGAACAACGCGGGCGTCATGGTGCCGCCCCCCGGCGTCACCGCCGACGGCTTCGAGAGCCAGATGGGCGTGAACCACCTGGGCCACTTCGCGCTCACGGGCCTGCTCTGGCCGCAGCTGATGCTTTCGGACGCCCCGCGTGTGGTGGTGGTCTCCAGCATGGCCCACAAGTGGGGCTGCCTGGACGTCAAGCGCCTGGGCCAGCCCCAGCGCGGCTGTTGCTGCAAGGGCGGCTGCTCCTGCGGCTCTTGGAAGGCCTACGGCGACAGCAAGCTGGCCAACCTGCTGTTCGTGAACGAGCTGGCCTCCGTGGCGCGAGGCGCGAAGCCAGGCATGGTGGTGGCCGCCGCGCACCCGGGCTGGTCCGCCACCAATCTGCAGCGCACCACCCGCCTGCGCCGCCTGAACGGCTGCTTCGCCATGCGCCCCTGGCAAGGGGCGCTGCCCACCTTGTGCGCGGCCACGGACCCGGAGATCGTAAGCGGCGACTTCATCGGGCCGGACGGCTGCCTGCAGGCGCGCGGCTACCCCAAGAAGGTGCGCGGCTCCTGCCGCTCCAGGGATATCGGCCTGGCGCGCGAGTTGTGGGCCGCGTCCGAGCGGCTGACTGGCGTGCGCTTTCCCGGCGAGTGCGCGGGAGCATGATTTTTCATTTTCCCCGCGCAAGGGGCTTGACCTTTTTGGCCAGCCCCTATAAATCACGCTTCCCCGCGACGGTGAAAGCCGACGCGGGGCATGCGCGGGAGTAGTTCAGTTGGTTAGAACGCCGGCCTGTCACGTCGGAGGTCGCGGGTTCAAGTCCCGTCTCTCGCGCCACTGAGCCCACAGGGCCGATGGTAACCCCATCGGCCCTTTTTCTTGCCCTGCGCCCTGGCCGCGCCTATCCTTCCCGGCAAGCTATTCGCGAGCCCAGCCCATGAAAGACAGCGCCCGCTACTGGATCGAACACGACCTGGGCGGCCTGGAGTGCCTCCAGGCCTCCTTCGTGAACCACCGCTTCGCGCCCCACGCCCACGAGGAGTTCGTCATCGGGGTGATCCAGGCCGGGGCCCAGCGCGCCCGCTACCGGGGCGGCGACGAGATCATGCCCGCCGACACCACCTGCGTGATGAACGCGGGCGAGCAGCACACCGGCCACGGCGCCACCGAGGCGGGCTGGAGCTACCGGGTGGTCTACCCGCATCCCGCCATCCTGCAAGGGATAGCCAGCCAGCTTGCCGGGCGGCCCGTGGGCGTGCCCGCCTTCGACGAGTTGGTGATCCGCGACGACGAGCTCACACGCGGCCTCCTGGCCCTGCACGCCGCCCTGGATTCGGGCTGCGCCACGCCCCTGGCCAAGCAGAGCCTGCTCACCTGGGCCTTGGCCCGGCTGATCGGGAGGCACGCCTCGCCCCGTCCCCCCGCGCCCTCCCTGCGCAAGGCCCGACCGGGCATCCAGCGCGCCCGCGATTACCTGGACGCTCACCACGCCCGGGCACCCGGGTTGGATGAGCTGGCCGCCGTGGCCTGCATGAGCCCCTACCACTTCGTGCGCTCCTTCGGGGCCGAGGTGGGCGTGCCACCGCACATCTACCAACTGCAGCGGCGCATCGAGGGGGCCAAGCGCCTGCTGGCGGGCGGGGCCTCCATCGCGGACGTGGCCGCGGCCACCGGCTTCGCGGACCAGAGCCACCTGACCAACCGCTTCAAGGCTGTGGTGGGCGTGACCCCCGGGGCCTTCCGCAAAAAGAGCAAGAATCTGCAAGACGGTTCCGCCGCGAAGGATGCAGAAGCCTCCTGAACACACAGGAGGGTTTCATGCTCCGCGACCGTCTTTCCCTGCGCAACGCCCCGTTCCTTTGGCTGGGCGTGCTCGGCCTGCTCTGGGGGGCCAACTTCCTGTTCATGAAGATCAGCACCGCAAGCCTGGTCGCCTCCCAGGCCGTGTGGCTGCGCCTGGCTTCCGGGGCGCTGGCGCTCACGCCCTTCCTGCCCGCCGCGCTGCGGGCTGCGCGCCGCTCCCCCCGGCTGGCGCTGCACGTCACCGTGATGACCCTGGCGGCCAACGTGTTCACCTTCCACTGCTTCATGGAGGGCACGAAGCGGCTCGATTCCGGCGTGGCCGGGGTGCTCTCCGGCTCGGTGCCGCTGCTCACGGCCATGCTGGCGGCCGCGTTCCTGCCGGAGGAGCGCCTCACCCGCGCCAGGCTGGCCGGGCTTGGCGTCAGCTTCCTGGGCATCGTCTGCATCGTGGCCCCCTGGCGCGGCGTTGCCGCCTCCACCCTGGCCGGAGCGGGCTACATGCTCGCGGGCGGCATGGGCTACGCGGCGGCCTTCGTCTACGCCCGCAGGTTCCTCACGCAGACGGGCGTCCCGCCGCTGAGCCTGGCGGCGCTGCAGATGCTCCTGGCGGCGGTGCTTTATGCGCCCCTGGCCCAGTGGGAGGGCATGTCCCGCGTGGCGGGCTCCTGGCAGTTGCTGGCCTGCGTGGCCCTGGGCCTGGGCGCGCTGGGCTCGGGCGCGGCCTACGTGATCTATTACGGGCTGATCCACGCGGTGGGCGCGGTGGCGGCCTCCTCGGTGTCCTATCTGCCGCCGCTGGCGGCCCTGGCTCTGGGCTGGGCCTTCCTGGGCGAGCCCGTGGGCTGGGGCCAGATCGGGGGCGGGGGCCTGGTGCTTGGGGGCATCTACCTGGTGCGCCGATCTGTGAAAAACGGCACGAACAACGCCTCCGGCGGGGCTCGGATCATTGACAGGGGCGAGGCGCGAACGTAAGCCCTTGGGCTCCCACACGACCCCCAGCAGGAGCGCGAAATGAACAAAACCGTTTATTACATCATCGGCGACGGCATCGGGCCCGAGGTCTTCGCGGCCGCCCGCCCCGTGATCGACGCCGCCGTTTCCAAGGCCTACGGCGATTCCAGGAAGTTCGAGTGGAAGGAGCTTCTGGCCGGCGAGAAGGCCTACAAGCACACCGGCAACTACCTGCCCCAGGAGACCCTGGACACCCTGGCCAGCGCCGAACTGGCCATGAAAGGCCCCCTGGGCACCCCGGTGGGCGGCGGCATCCGCAGCCTGAACGTGACCATGCGCCAGGTGCTGGACCTCTACGCCTGCATCCGGCCCATCAAATACTTCCAGGGCATCGAGTCCCCGGTGAAGCGCCCCGACCTGGTGGACATGATCGTGTTCCGCGAGAACACCGAGGACGTCTACGCGGGCATCGAGTGGGCCTCCGGCACGCCCGAGGCCAAGCGCCTCATCGAGTTCCTGCGCTCCCTGGGCAAGAACGTGGACGAGACCGCCGGCGTGGGCATCAAGCCCATGACCCCGGCCGGGTCCAAGCGCCTGGTGAAGAAGGCCATCGAGCACGCCATCGCCCAGAAGAAGTCCAGCGTGACCCTGGTGCACAAGGGCAACATCATGAAGTTTACCGAGGGCGCGTTCAGGGCCTGGGGCTACGAGCTGGCCGCCGAGGAGTTCGCCGCCCAGGTGATGACCGAGCAGGAGGCCAAGGACGGCGGCGCAAAGCCGGTGATCCTCAAGGACCGCATCGCGGACGCCATGTTCCAGGAGGTGCTCATCCGCCCCGAGCAGTACTCCGTGATCGCCACCACCAACCTGAACGGCGACTACCTCTCCGACGCGCTGGCCGCGCAGGTGGGCGGGCTCGGCCTGGCCCCCGGCGTGAACATGAGCGCCAAGCTGGCCTTCTACGAAGCCACCCACGGCACCGCGCCCACTATCGCGGGCATGGACAAGGCCAACCCCGGCAGCCTGGTGCTTTGCGGCGCCATGATGTGCGAGCACCTGGGCTGGCACGAGGCCGCCCAGAGCATCCACAAGGCCATGGACGCCGCCATCAGCGCCAAGACCGTCACCGTGGACCTGGCCGGTCAGATCCCCGGCAGCACCACCGTGGGCTGCAAGGCCTTCGGCGAGCTGCTGCAGAAGAACCTGTAGGCCCGCGTTCCGAATAGCAAAAAGGCCGGGAGGGCGAGAGCCCTTCCGGCTTTTTTGCGCCCGAAAAAAAAGGAATCCGCCGGGCGGATTCCTTATATGGCGGTTAGAGCCAGGGTGACGGCTAGCGGGGGCCCGCGCCGCGCATGCAGGAGCGCAGCATCAGCTCCTGGAGGATGATGCGTTCGTACTCCAGCGGGGTGACGTTGACGGGCTCGGCGTTTTCGCCCAGGGGGCGGTCGAGCATCTGGGCTTCCTCCCAGAAGTCCAGCAGCTCGTCGTCAGCGAGGGTCTTGAGCTGGTCTTCCAGGGGATATTGGTCGTTGTCGGGAATGTATTGGCCCATAAAGCGTATATGCCTCCGCCGGAAGCTCCCGGCCCCGGCATCCTTATACCACCTGCCGATAATTGCAAGCGCGGGCTGCGCGGGGAGGGCCGCCACATGGGTGTTGCCTCCTCAAACGAATACGGGTAACGCTTCGCCCTGGCGCGGGCCCATCCTGCACGCACGATTCGTGCCTGCCTGCTCGCCTTTGGAGGTATCACAAGGATGGACGAGGTTCAGAAGAAGCAAGACGCGGAACTCATGCAGCTGGTGACTTTCAGCATCGGCGATGAGGAGTTCGGCGTGGATATCCTGAAAGTTCAGGAGATCATCCGCATGATGGAGATCACGCGGGTTCCGCGCGCCCCCGAATTCGTGGAGGGCGTGATCAACCTGCGGGGCAAGGTCATCCCCATCATCGACCTGCGCAGGCGCTTCGGCCTGGAGGCGCGCAGCCACGACAAGAACACCCGGATCATCGTGATCGAGATCAACGGCATGATCGTCGGTTTCGTGGTGGATTCGGTCTCCGAGGTGCTGCGCATACCCTCCAGCACGGTGGAACCGCCGCCGCCCGTGGTCTCCGGCATGGAATCGGAATACATCAGCGGCGTGGGCAAGCTGGAGGACCGGCTGCTCATCCTGCTCGATCTCGACAGACTGCTCTCCCATGAGGAGCAAGAGACGCTCTCCGGGGCGTAAGCGCAAACCCCAACCAACCGAACAGGCCGCCGTCCCGAGAGGACCGGCGGCTTTTCGCCGTTAGGCCCATGGCCAATTTACAACTGCCACTGAACGAACTGCTGTCGGGCAAGGCCCAGTCGCTCAGCGTCTACAAGAGCGGGCCGGGCAGCCTGGTCAGCCTCTGCCGCGACATCCGCGCCAAGGGCAGGCCCGTTGTCGTCCTCGCCCCGGGCGCGGCCGACATGGCCCAGCTCACGGCGCTCATGCAGCTCTATTTCCCCCAGGATGCCCCAGCCGGGCCGGAGCGCCCCTGGGCGGCCCTGCCGTCCTACACGCCCGCGCCCCCGGGAGCGGCGCTCTGGGCCAAACGCTGGGCCTTCCTGCAGGCCTGCGCCAGCGACGTGGAGCCCAGGATTCTCTGCCTCTCCGTGGACAACCTGCTGCCCAAGTGGCCGCCTCCGGCGGCGCTTGCGCACAACGTTCTGGAGCTGCGCGCCGGGGAGGAGATCTCCCCGGAGATGATCCTGGATCAGACCGTGCTCTGGGGCTACAAGCGCGTGGGCATGGCCTCCCTGCCGGGCGACATGGCCCTGCGCGGCGACCTGCTGGACATCTTCCCCCCCGGCTACGACCAGCCCGTGCGCCTGGAGTTCTTCGGCGACACCCTGGAGAGCATCCGCCTGTTCGACGCGGGCTCGCAGCGCTCCCAGGCCCCGCTGGAGCGCGTCTCCATCCTGCCGGTGGCCCCGGCCATCCTCTCGGAGGAGTTCAAGGAGCAGGCCCGCGCCAACTGGGCCAGGCTGGCCCAGACCGGCGAGCTCAACCGCTCGGCCCAGGCCCACATGGAGGACATGCTCCTGCGCGGTGACGGCAACATCTGGCCCGGGCTCTACTACGAGGCCCCCGTGCCCCTGGAGCGCTGGCTGCCCAAGAACGCCGTGTTCGTGCTGCACCAGTCCGCCAGCCTGCGCCCCCGCCTGGAGGAGCAGGAGCTGGCCTGGGTCACGGAGCTGGAGAAGCTGGCCGGGGCGCAGGGCTTCCCCTGGCCCAGGCACCAGCTGGTCTGGCCCGAGGCAATGTCGCGCCGGACCTGGATGGACAGGCCCCAGCTGGTGTTCGAGGATCTGGTCATCGGGCGCGAGAAGCACGGCACCGACCTGCCCGAGCGCCACATCGACAACTTCGCCGACCTGTTCTGGCGCCCCGACGAGGCCCGCCGTCCCTGGAGCACCCTGGTGGCCGGGCTCAAGCAGTGGCAGGAGGAGCGCAGGCAGGTGCTGTTCTCCTTCCACTCGCGCCAATCCCGCAAGAAGTTCCTCAAGCTGGCCGAGCACGAGGGCTTCGCCTTCTCGCAGGAGGCCCCGGCGGGGCGGCCCGGGCTCTACGCCCTGATCTCACCGTTGCGGCGCGGCATGGAGCTGGGCTGGAACAACTGCCTGGTCCTGCCGGAGGACGTGATCCAGCCCGGGGCGAGCAAGGCCGCCCGCCCCAAGCCGGAGAAGGGCTTCAAGGGCCTCACCGCCTTCGACGACCTCAACCTCGGCGACCTGCTGGTGCACCGCGACTACGGCCTCGCCCGCTTCGAGGAGCTGACCCGCCTCTCCGTGGACCAGGCCGCCAACGATTATCTGCTGCTGCTCTTCGACGGCGGGGACAAGCTCTACCTGCCGGTGGACCGCCTGGGCCTGGTGCAGCGCTACAAGGGCCCCGAGGGTACCGACCCCTCCCTGGACCGCCTGGGCGGCGCCCGCTGGAAGACCAGCCGGGAAAAGGCCCGCAAGGCCATCGAGAAGATCGCCCAGGACCTGGTGGAGATGTACGCCTATCGCCGGGTGGCCAAGGGCTACGCCTACGGGCCGGTCAACGAGCTGTACTGGGAGTTCGAGGCCACCTTCGGCTTCGAGGAGACCCCCGACCAGGAGCGCGCCATCTCCGACGTGCTGGAGGACATGGAGCGCCCCGAACCCATGGACCGCCTGGTCTGCGGCGACGTGGGCTTCGGCAAGACCGAGGTGGCCATGCGCGCCGCCTTCCGCGCCGTGCTGGACGGCAAGCAGGTGGCCCTCTTGTGCCCCACCACGGTGCTGGCCGAGCAGCACTACCAGAATTTCGTCAAGCGCCTGGAGGGCTTCCCCGTCAACGTGGGCATGCTCTCGCGCTTCGTGCCGCCCAAGCGGGCCAAGCTGGTCACGGAGCAGGCCGCCAAGGGCGAGCTGGACATCCTCATCGGCACGCACCGCCTGCTCTCGAAGGATGTGAGCTTCCCGCGCCTGGGGCTCATCATCCTCGACGAGGAGCAGCGCTTCGGCGTCAAGCACAAGGAAAAGCTCAAGACCCTCAAGAAGAACGTGGACGCCCTCACCCTCTCGGCCACGCCCATTCCGCGCACCTTGCAGCTTTCGCTCTCCGGCATCCGGGGGCTCTCCGTGATGGAGACCCCGCCCGCCGACCGCAAGGTGGTGGAGACGGCCCTGGTGGAGCGCGACGAGGCCATGCTGGCCAACATCGTGGGCCGTGAGCTGGAGCGGGGCGGGCAGGTGTTCTGGGTGCACAACCGCGTGCACAGCCTGGCCGCCGCAGGGGACTTCGTGCGCAAGATCGCCCCGGGCGCGCGCATCGGCATGGCCCACGGCCAGATGGCCGAGAAGGACCTGGAAGAGTCCATGCACAAGTTCTGGCACGGCGAAATAGACGTGCTGGTCTGCACGGCCATCATCGAATCCGGGCTGGATTTCCCCCGGGCCAACACCCTGGTGGTGGACAACGCCCAGATGTTCGGCCTGGGCCAGCTCTACCAGCTGCGCGGCCGGGTGGGGCGCTCGGAGCGCCAGGCCTACGCCTACTTCGTGGTGCCGTCGCTCGACCGCGTGCCCGAGCTGGCCCGCAAGCGCCTGCAGGTCATCCTGGACATGGACTACCTGGGCGCGGGCTTCCAGATCGCCATGGAGGACCTGCGCCTGCGCGGCGCGGGCAACATCCTGGGCGAGGCCCAGTCCGGGCACATCGCCAAGATCGGCCTGGACCTCTTCCTGGAGATGCTCGACGAGGAGGTCCGCCGGGTCAAGGGCGAGCCGCCCCGCGAGGAGGTGGAGACCGAGCTCAACCTGGGCATCCCCGCGCGCATCCCCGAGACCTACGTGCCCGACTCCAAGGAGCGGCTGCGCCTCTACAAGCGGATGACCACGGCCCAGGGCGAGGCCGAGCTGGCCGAGGTGCTGGCCGACATCCGCGACCTCTGGGGCCATCCGCCCGAGGAAGTGGAGAACTTCGCCGCCGTGCTGGGCCTCAAGCGCATCCTGACCAAACTCGGCGTGCGCAAGGCGGACGTCCACCCCGCCAAGCTGGCCCTCACCTGGGACGCCCAGGCCGCCTCGCTCTCGCCCGAGGCCCTGCTGGCCTGGATCGCGCCGCGCCAGGGCTGGGTGAAGCTGCTGCCGCCCGCCAAGCTGGACCTCCGCCTGCCCCAGGAGGGCGCCGTGCGCGAGAACCTGCTCTACGCGGCCAAAGAGCTTGCGGGGCTGGCTCCGTGATGCGCGGCCTTCTGCTGGCGGGCCTCCTGCTGGCGGCCGTGAGCCTCGCCGGGTGCGGCGGCGAGCCCATGGAGCCGGGCGTGGTGGCCCTGGTCAACGGCAGGCCCGTGAGCCTGAAGACCCTGGAGTTCGTGCACGGGCTCAAGCTCTACGTCCAGCCCGGAGGGGAGGGGGAGGAGCTCAAGCGGCTGAGGAGCGAATACGGGCAGGCACTGGCCGTGCTGGTGGTGGATTCACTGGTGGCCCAGGAGCTCGAAAAACGCGGCCTGGAGCCGGGCGAGGCCGACGTGCTGCGCGCCGAGACCGCCCTGCGCGACGGCTACCCCGGCAACGCCTTCGAGCTGACCATGGCCGAGGAGGGGGTGGAGCCGGCCATCTGGCGGGAGAGGCTGCGCGCCCGCCTGGCCATGGACACGCTCATCGCCCAGGTGCTGCGGCCGCGCGTGGTGATCGCGCCCATCGAGGTGCAGGCCTACTACAAGGAGCACTCCAGGGAGTTCGCCCAGCCGGCCGCCGTTAAATTCCTGCGGATCGAATCAAAGAACGCCGAGAGCCTGAAAAAAGCCTTGGAGGCGGCGGCCAAGGCCAAGGACCCCGTGGACCTGCTCACCGTCTTCGACGACGTCTCCATCCAGACCCAGGCGGGCACCGTGGAGAGCCTGCCCCGCAAATGGCGGGACACACTGGCCGGGCTCAAGCCCGGGCAGGCGGGTCCCATGGCTGCGGGCGGAGCGGGGTTCCAGGCTCTTTTGCTGCTGGAGCGCTCCGAACCCCGGGTGGAGGGCGTGGCGCAAGTCTATCCCCTGGTGGAAAAGCGCCTTGCCGAGGCCAAACTGGCCGCGGAGTTCTCCGCCTGGCTGGAAAAAGCCCTCTCCGGCGCGGTGCTGCAGATAAGCCCGGCCCTTGTTCCCGAAAAAGGCGGCGGCTAGAGGCCGCCTCGTTGCATAGGCAAACAAAACAGCATACAAGGGGCTCGCCGCAAGGCCGGTCCCGACTCCGGCCATCCAGCCTTCTTGGAGGATACCATTGTCCCTGTTCCCCCGTCTGCTTGCCGCCGTGCTGCTGTCCGTCTCCCTGGTTGCAACCGCCAACGCCGCCCAACAGGTGGTGGACAAGGTGGTGGCGCAGGTTAACGGCGAGATGATAACCCTCTTCGAACTCAACGAGCGCGTGCGCCTCTACGTCACCCAGGTGGAGAAGAAGCCGTACGACCCCAACTCGTCCGTCAACAAGGAGCTGCAGTCGCGCATCCTGGCCTCCATGGTGGAGGATATCCTGCTGCGCCAGGAAGCCGTCAGGATGAAGGTCAACATCTCCGACGCCGAGGTTGAGGCCCGCATCAAGGAAATGCGGGAGAAGGGAAAGATCAGCGAGGAGCAGTTCGTCCAGCAGTTGCGCCTGGAGGGAATGTCCCGCAAGCAGTTCGCCGACAGCATCAAGAAGGACATCCTCAAGAAGCAGCTCCTGGGCTACATGGTGCAGCGCAAGGTGCTGGTCAGCGAGGACGAGATCCGCAAATACTACGACGAGAACAAGGGCGACCTGCGCGTGCAGACCGGCCAGCGCGTGGGCCTCATCATGGTGGCCAAGATGGACGAGGCCAAGGCCCTGCGCCAGCGCATCGCCAGCGGCCAGATCAGCTTCGCCGACGCCGCGCGCAAACACTCCATCGGCCCCGGCGCCGACCAGGGCGGCGACATCGGCAAGGTCGAACTCAAGGACCTCGCGCCCGAACTGCGCCAGGCCCTGCAGGACACCCAGCCCGGCGGCGTGAGCCAGCCCGTGCTGCTCGACGGCAAGCCCGTGCTGCTGACCGTCGGCGGCGATGCCGCCGCCCAGGCTCCGGCGGCCTCCAGCGTGCCCTCCCTGGAGAGCATGCACGACGAGATCCAGGAGCGCATCTACCGCGTCAAGCTGGAGAAGCAGTTCACCGAGTACATGGACAAGCTGCGCGCCAAGTCCGTCATCAAAATCAATCTTTGATCCAACTGAGGCTGTTGTAAGGACTACCAATGACCCTCGAGGAAATGGGCGCGCTGCTGCGCCAGGAGCGGGAACGCCTGGGCATCAGCCTGGAGCAGGCCGCCACCGAGATCAAGATCAGCAAAAAGTACCTGGTCGCCCTTGAGGAAGGGCGCACCAAGGAACTGCCGCATCCCGTTTACGCCAAGGGATTCGTCAAGAATTACGCCAAGCTGGTTGGCCTTGATCCCGAGGAGATGGGCCGGGTGCTCTCCAACCATTACCGCGCCGACGACGACCATGTGCGCGAGGCTCCCCAGCGGCTGGAGCCGCGCGACATCCCCGCCCCGCTGAAGGAGCGCAAGCTGTCCGTGCCGTCCATCGCCACGGGCTCCGGTTTCCGGCCCTCGCTCTGGCTCGGGGTGCCGCTGCTGCTGGTGTTCGGCGGGCTGGTCTGGTTTTTCTTCTTCTCGAACTTCAAGGTGAGCCTCCCCCTGGAGGAGTTTCAGAAACTGTTCAGCTCCCCCGAGAAGGCCGCGCAGCAACCCGCACCGCAGGCCGCGCCCCAGGCCGCGCCCCAGTCCCCGACGGCTCCGAAGCCCGCGGACTCCGCCAAGCAGGCCCCGCAGAAGCCCGAAGCCGAGGCCAAGCCCCAGCCCGCCACGGGCGAGGGTGCCCCCGCGCGCGACGTGCTGGCCACCGGCAGCTCCGCGCCCAAGGCCCCCGCCGCGCAGCAGAGCGCCGCTCCCGGGCAGGACGTCTCCCCCGCGGCCCTGGCCGCGGAGGCCAACTTCGGCACGTCCGGCAAGCAGGGCGTGGAGTTGAACGCCACCCAGCCCGCGCGCCTGGAGGTCACCCTCGAGGACGGCCAGACCCGCACGTTCTCCCTGCTCAAGGGGCAGCGCCTGGCCCTGCGCTTCAACGACAAGGTCACCGTGCGCTTTCTGAACGCCGGGGCCGTCGCGGCCAAGCTCAACGGCAAGGACTATCCGCTGGAAGGCGGCAAGCTCGAAGGGCGGACCGTCACCTTCCCCTAGCGCATGGAATCCACGGAAAAAGCCCTGGTGCTCAAGGTCGGGCGGTTCAGGGAGGTGGACGCCTGGGTGCGGCTTTTCTCGCCGCGCAAGGGTGTGTTCAACGCCTTCGCCTTTGGCGGCTCCGTGAGCCGCAGGCGCTTCCTGGGCTGCCTGGACCCGTTCAACGTAGTGAATTTCAAGGTGAAGTCCCAGGGGGGCACAGGCTACACCTACCTGCTGGAAGGCTCGCTCATCGCGTCCCACCCGCGCCTGCGCCAGGACGGCGAACGCCTGGGCATGGCCGTCAACTGCCTGAAATTTCTGGATGCCGCTCACCTGGGGCTCCCCGGAAGCGAGGCGGCCTACGACCTGCTGCTTTCCACCCTGGCCGCCATGGAGGGCTGCGAATCGGTGAACAGGCTCATGCCGCTGTTCTTCCGGGCGCGCATGGCCTTCGACCAGGGCTTCAAGCCGGACCTGCACTCCTGCGCCCGCTGCGGCGTGCCGCTGGACGAGGCCCAGTCCACCAGGATGTTGGTGGAGCAGGGCAGGCTGTATTGTCGCGACTGCGCCCAGTACGGCAAGGGCGCGCAGGCGCACCTGGGTCGCGGGTCGCTCGAAGTGCTGCGGTGCGTGGCCGAGGGCGCGGCGGAGCAGTGGGCCGGCATGGCGCTGGACCCGCAGGCGCGCATGGAGTGCGGGCGCGCCCTTGACCTTTTCGTTGAATACCACCTGGGCTTGACCTGGGACCACGGCTCGTTTAGGCGCATCTGACGCCTTTTACTCCAGAGGAGTCCGCATGCATTTCCAAGACGTCATACTCACCCTGCAGAGCTACTGGGCCAAACAGGGTTGCCTGATCGTCCAGCCCTACGACCTGGAAGTGGGGGCCGGAACCTTCAATCCTTCCACGTTCTTCCGCGTCATCGGCCCCGAACCCTGGAGGGTCGCCTACGTGGAGCCCTCGCGCCGCCCCACGGACGGCCGCTACGGCGAGAACCCCAACCGCCTGCAGCACTACTACCAGTTCCAGGTGATCCTGAAGCCCTCGCCGGACAATGTGCAGAGCCTCTACCTTGAAAGCCTGCGCGCGCTGGGCATCCCCCCCGAGGCCCACGACATCCGCTTCGTGGAGGACGACTGGGAGTCCCCCACGCTGGGCGCCTCCGGCCTGGGCTGGGAAGTCTGGCTCAACGGCATGGAGGTCACGCAGTTCACCTACTTCCAGCAGGTGGGCGGCATCGAGCTTTCGCCCGTGTCCGTGGAGATCACCTACGGCC
The DNA here is from genome assembly GCF_022808715.1 of Fundidesulfovibrio agrisoli. Taxonomy (GTDB): domain Bacteria; phylum Desulfobacterota; class Desulfovibrionia; order Desulfovibrionales; family Desulfovibrionaceae; genus Fundidesulfovibrio; species Fundidesulfovibrio agrisoli. Next base: position 31,570 of record NZ_JAKZKX010000024.1, on the reverse strand, counting down.
TTGAACGCATCTCCATGTACCTGCAGGAGAAGGAGTCCGTGTACGACCTCTCCTGGAACGGGCAGGTCACCTACGGGCAGGTGCACCATCAGGGCGAGGTGGAGCATTCGAAGTACAACTTCGAGCTGGCCGACGCCAAGATGCTCTTGAACTTCTTCAACTCCTGCGAAGCCGAGTGCAAGCGCCTCTGCGAGGAAGGGCTGCCCTGGCCCGCCTATGACTACTGCCTGCGCTGCTCGCACACGTTCAACATGCTCCAGGCGCGGGGCGCCATCTCCATCACGGAGCGCACCGGCTACATCGCCCGCGTGCGCGCCCTGGCCTCGGCCCTGGCCCGGCTCTACTCCGAGCAGCGCCGCGACATGGGCTACCCCCTCCTGCAACGCTAAAGGAAGCCATCATGCCCGTCTTTCTACTTGAAATCGGCTTCGAGGAGATGCCTTCGCGCTTCCTCGCCCCGCTTTCCGACGAATTCCGCCAGGCCGTGGCCGCCCAGTTGGAGCAGTGCAAGCTCGGCTTCACGGGCCTGCGCGCCTGGGTGACGCCCCGCCGCCTGGCCGTGATGGTCGAAGGCCTCGACGCCGAGCAGCGCCGCGAGGAGGAGGTGGTCACCGGCCCGCCGGTCAAGGCCGCCTACGACGCCTCCGGCAACCCCACCCCCGCCGCCCTGGGCTTCGCCAAGGGGCAGGGCGCGGACATGTCCGCCCTGTTCACCGTGGACACCCCCAAAGGCCAGTACCTGGCCCTGCGCAAGAGCACCGGGGGCGTCAAGGCCGCGGACCTGCTGCCCGCCGCCTGCCTGGCTGCCATCAAGGCGCTGAACTTCCCCAAGAAGATGCACTGGGGCAGCCTGGACTACACCTTCGGGCGGCCCATCCGCTGGATCGTGGCCCTGCTCGACGGCGATGTGGTTCCCTTCGAGGTTGCCAGCGTGCCCTCCGGTCGCACCACCTGGGGCCACCGCGTCATGGGCACCGGACCCTGGGAGCTGGCAACCCCGGCCGACTACCTGCCCACGCTGGAGAACAAGGCCGCCGTGGTGGCCGACCCGGCCAAGCGCCGCGAGCTCATCCTCGAGCAGTGCGAGAAGGCCGCCGCGGCCGTTGGGGGCAAGCCCATCATCGGCGAGAGGCTCCTGGAGGAGGTCTGCGGGCTGGTGGAATACCCGCTGGTCATCCTGGGCAACTTCGACAAGCGCTACCTGGAGCTGCCCCGGCAGGTGCTGCTGACCAGCATGGAGAGCCACCAGAAGAGCTTCGGCGTGGAGAACGCCCAGGGCGAGCTGCTGCCGCACTTCCTGACCACGGCGGGGCTCAAGCCCACCGACGTGGCCCTGGTGCGCAAAGGCTGGGAGCGCGTGCTCAAGGCCCGCCTGGAGGACGCCCGCTTCTTCTGGGAGACCGACCTGGCCTCCAGCTTCGAGACCTGGCTGGCCAAGCTCGAATCCGTGACCTTCCTGGCTCCGCTGGGCTCCATGGGCGAGAAGTCCCGCCGCATCGAGAGCCTGTGCGCGGCCCTGGCCCGCGAGGTTGACCACGCGCTCTCCGCGCCGCTGATCCAGGCCGGGCGCATCTGCAAGGCCGACCTTGTCTCCGAGATGGTGGGCGAATTCGCCGACCTCCAGGGCGTCATGGGCGGCGTGTACGCCCGCCGCAAGGGCGAGGACGAGGCCGTGGCCCAGGCCGTGGCCGAGCAGTACCTGCCCCTGGGGCCTGAGAGCCCCGTGCCCTCCAGCAAGGCCGGAGCGCTGCTGGCCGTGGCCGACAAGATCGACACCCTGGCTGGCTGCTTCGGCCTGGACATGATCCCCACCGGCGCGGCCGACCCCTACGCCCTGCGCAGGCAGGCCCTGGGCATCTGCCGCATCCTGGTGGAGCGCGGCCTTCGCGTGAGCCTGGCCTGGCTGGTGGAGCGAGCCTTCGAGGGCTACGACGGAGTGCGCTGGAAGCTCGAACCCGCCGAGGCCAAGGCCAAGCTGCTGGAGTTCTTCGGCTCCCGCATCAAGGCCCAGTACCTGGGCAAGGGCCTGCGCCCGCAGGTGGTTGACGCCGCCATCGGCGCGGGCTTCGACGACGTGTGGGCCCTGGACGCCCGCATGGCCGCCCTGGCGCGCTTCAGCGAGGGCGACGGCTTCGACCAGGCCGTGCTGGCCTTCAAGCGCGCGGCCAACATCATCCGCAAGCAGGCCGCGAGCGATGCCCTGGACGGCGTGGTGGACAAGGCCAAGCTGGTGGAGCCCGCCGAGGTGGCCCTGGCAGCCCTGCTGGAGGAGACTGCCGGACGCTTCGAGGAGCTCTGGAAGAACGACGATTTCGACGCCCTGTTCGGGCTCCTGGCGGAATTGCGCCCCGGTGTGGACGCCTTCTTCGACGGGGTGATGGTGATGTGCGAGGACGAAGGGCTGCGCAAAAGCCGCCTGAATATTCTGAAATCGCTGGTGGACCGGCTGGGCAGGCTCGCGGACTTCGCCGCGTTGCAGGTTTAGACGAAATCACTTGACAGCTTAACAGATCGCATCTATCAAGTCCGTCTTTGAACTTGATGCGAGGAGGGAGATCCCTTGGCCAATCATAAGTCCGCTTTGAAGAGGCACCGTCAGAGCCTTATCGCCCGTGCGCGCAACCGCGCCATGAAAACCCGTGTGCGCAACGCCGTCAAGGCCGTGCGCCTGGCCGTCGAGCAGAAGGATGCCGCCGCCGCCCAGGAGGCCCTCAAGGCCGCCACGATGATTCTCGACAAGGCCGCCTCCAAGAAGATTCTTCACTGGAAGACCGCCGCGCGCAACGTCTCCAGGCTGAATCTCGCCGTGAACAAGATCACGGCCTAGTTGCCCGCCATACCGACAACAAGCCCGCCGGCTATTCGCCGTGCGGGCTTTTCGTCGTTCTTGAAGGGGGAAGGGCGGAGGGAGGAGGGAGCAGGAGCCTCCGGCGGCCAGGGGCGCTGCCCCTGGACCCCGCCAAAGGGAGTTCCTCCCTTCGGTATCCCTTCCGGCTTCGCGTTGATGGCTGGCCGCTCCGGGAGGATGCGACACGGCATTGGCGGCAGCCCTGCTTTGTCGGGCTGAGGCGACACGAGCCGTACCGCAGGCCGGTGCAAGGTCTTGCTGCGCCGAGCCCGTGGAGTGCGCCCCCGGAGAGTGGCGTTGCCGCGCTAGCTCAGGCAGGCCAGTTGCCCCACCGGCCAGGGGCAGTGGCAGCAGGGCACGCGCGAGCCGATGCAGTCCTCCTCGAAGGGGGAACTGGCCGAGGTGATGTCGCTGCAGGGGCCGCCGTTGCAACTGGCGCAGTGTGGATATTCGTAGGCCAGGGCCTGGTCGCGGAAGTCCTTGTAGCCGGCCTCGTTCCAGATGTCCTCCAGGCGGGCCTGCCTGATGGAGCCGAAGAACGCAGCGCGCACGTGCTTGGTCTCGCCGCCCATGATGCAGCGGTAGTTGCGCCACAGGAAGTGGCACGGCGCAACCTGGCCCGAACGGCTGATGAAGGTGGCGCCTTCCTCCATGAAGTCGCAGCGTCTCTCCTGCCGTGCCGAGAGCGGCGGCAGGTTGATCTCCATGTCCAGCTCCCGCGCCACGGCGCGCGCGCCCTCGAAGGCTCGCTCCAGGTCGGCCCTGTCGGTGCGGTCCCAGTCGAAGAGGCTGCGAACGTTCATCCACACGCCGTTGGCGTTGGCGTCGCGCTGCATGAGCTTCACCAGGTGCACCAGGCGCTTGTCTCCATCGGATTTGTCCACCCGCCAGAGCACGTTGTAGTAGTCGTCGAAATTCAGCCCTTCCCCGGCCGCGATGGCCTTCCACTTTGAGAAGTAGCGGGCGGCCTCTTCGGGGTTGGGGTTGAACAGCGAGTGGTCCTCCGCCTCGCGGGTGTATGGGAACAGGTGCGACACGATGACGAAGCGCGCCCCGTGGTCACCCGCCCAGCGCACCATCTCGGGCAGGCGAGGGGCGTTCTCGCGCATGAGCACGATCTGCGCGCCCACCCGGATCGGGCGTCCGGCGCGCTCGCCGGCCAGGCGCAGGGCCTCGTAGGCGTCGGCCAGGGACTGCAGCCGCACCGCGCCGTGCAGGGATTCGCCGTCCGCGTCGTCGAGGGAGTCGATCGAAATGCATATCGTGTCCAGCCCTGCGGTAGCCAGCTCCAGGGCCAGCTCCTTGGTCAGGAGCAGCCCGTTGGACTGCATGGCGATCTCCGCGTCAGGGCTCATGACCTGGCGCGCGGCCGCGATCATGGCGGGAAGGTCGCGGTGCAGCAGGGGCTCGCCGATGCCGGCGAACACCAGCTTGCCGCAACCGGCCAGGTCGGGCAGCAGGCGCTGGAAATCCTCAAACGGCATGTCTCCGTCGGGGACCGGGGAATCGGTGACGGCCTTGATGCACATGCGGCAGCGCATGTTGCAGCGGGTGGTGGGCTCCACATGGACGATGCGGGGGCTGACGGCGTGCGGCATGGACGAACCTCGCGGGCTGATGATGATCGCCCATTGATGATAGTGCGCCTGCCGGGGTTAAGCAAGAGGGCGGGGATATTCCTCAGTTGACAGGAAACAGCAGTCCCGGGCCGTTGTGCCAGAATTGTGAAGTGAACCCCTTCAGGATGATTTCCAATTTTCCGCCGGGTTCATCAGGCACGCTGATGTCATACCATGCCGACTAAGGAGTCCAATGGCTGTCGTCGAAACCCTTGGCCAAGGTGAAAATCGGCTGCCGCCTGCCGTCGGCGGACAGCCAGAACACGCTCACGCTGTCGCTTGCCTTCTCCAGTCGCGGGTAGATTCTGAACCGGGTGACGCCCGCGCCCGGGGCGACCGTCAATGTGGCCGGGATTTCGCTGTCGGACGGCGTGAAGGCGCTCCAGCCTTTGTCGTTGGTTTCCAGGTCCTTGATGTTGACGGCCTCCGGCTCCCCGTTGCGGAGTGCCGTAGACGCGGCCCAGCCCATGCCGTCGGCAGGGCGCCACAGCACGATTTCAGGGAAGAGTGCGTCCAACTCCTCGCTGGAGGCGGCCCGGCTGGTTCCTGCAGCCTGCTGTACGGCGGGAATGGCCATCAACTGTCGGTAAACCTCGCGGGCCAGCAGGTAATAGCCGTAGCGGGTCAGGTGCAGGTCGTCCGCCCAGACCCTGCGGGTCTTGGCTCGATCCGAGAGGATGGGGTCGAAGGTGTCCTGCGCGTTGTCGAAGGGGACGTGGTTCCTGGCGGCTAGCGAGGCGTTGATGACGGGCAGGGCCGTGCGTCCGAAGGCCAGCAACTCGGCCAGGTCCTGATTCCCGTCCGTCAGGTAGGATGCGGCCGGGTCCTTGCCGGACTTCAGCGGATCGCTGACCAGCACGGCCAGCACATTGTCGCGCCGGGCGGCGTCAAGGGCTTTCTGCAGATTGCGTTCGTAACCCACGACGTTGCGGAATGTTTCGGGGATGGTGTATTCCCGTGTATACACCTTTCGATGCAAGGCTTGGGCTGCATCGAGATCGTTCAGCCCGTCCATGATGATGTACATGTCCGGGTCGAAGAGTCGCAGCCGAGTGGCGACTTGCAGGTAGGTGTGCAGAGAGTTGTAGCCGAAAACGCCCGCGTTGATCGTTTCGATGCGTTTGCCGCCGGGTGATCTGGTGCGCTCGAACATCGCCTGCAGGAGTGCGGGGTAGGAATACATGTCCGTTTCGACGCCCGCACCGTAGGTGGTGGAGCCGCCCAAGCAGATGATTCTGAAAGTGTCGGAAGGCTTGCGCAGGCTGAAGTCCGGTCCGGTGAACCCGTAGGCGTTGTGCCGGAAGCCGTGGAGGGCCTTGTCCTTGATCTCGTTGCTTTGCCTGAGGCGGAACCCCAGAGTGGGCGAGGTGGTGGCGGCGGGGTCGTGCTTGAAGGCGTGGATGTCGAGAAGCCTGGTATTGATGCTTTCGCGCATCAGCAGCCCGGTGGCTGTGGCCAGCAAGAGGACCGAGAAAAGGGCGGCGAAGAAGCGGTTCATCATCTGATGGATTGGTGTTGCGGCGCCAAATGCCGGATGCGGTTTACATCATGTTCAATCGTGTCCGGCCTGTCTCTAACCTCTGGCGGCATCCCAGGCAACGCAAATTATTAGGATACCAAGCCTTCGAGAAAGTGCTTCAGACGCGGAACCGTGGGGCTCGAGCAGAAGACGGGGCGCGGCGCCGCAGCGGGCGGGACAGACGCCCTTCGTGGCCCTTTGGTTCGCTCCGTTGGGCGGGGCGGGAATCAGGGCGTATGCTTCGGCATCCGCTTGCCTGGCGATCCTCCAGGTGCTCGAGGTAAAGCCGTGCTAGGCGAGGATCTCCGCCATCTGGGCGCGGAAGAGGGTGCTGCCGCCCATGGCCGGGTGGCGCACGGTGCGGAAGGCCAGCCCGGGGAAGAGCGCCCCCAGGGAGTGCTCTGCCTTGCGGCCCACGGCCACCACCAGGTGGGGGCGGAAGATGTCCAGAACTTCGGCCAGGAAGGGTTTGCCCAGCTCCAGCTCTTTGGTGCGCGGGGTGCGGTTGGTGCGCGGCTTGCCAGGCAGGTGCGGGTGCAGGGGGAGGGCGTTCCAGAGCAGGGGGATGACGCCGTGGGCGTCGGCCACGCCCCAAACGTAGCGGCCGCTGGGCTCGAACACGTCGCCCTGGCGGAACATGGTCTCCCGGTGGGAGGCGAAGAACGGATTGGCGTTGGTGGCCAGCGTCTCCGGGCTGGTGAAGGGCATGCCGGTCAGGGCGCAGCCCCGGTGCCCGGCGGCCTCGCCGATGAGCGCCAGCTTCACGGGCTGGCGGGCCAGGAAGAGCAGGAACTGGCGCATGTTGCCCGCGAGGCGCGCGTCCTGGAAGGGATTGAACAGGTCAGGGGCCTGTGGCACGGCGGCCAGGCGGGCCAGCAGGGCGTCTATGCGGGCGGCTTTGCTCATTGGATGTAAAAAAGCCCCGGAACCCGGCGGGCCGGGCTCCGGGGCTAGGTAGCGGATGCGTTAGGCCAGCTGGGCCAGCAGCTTTTCCTTGATGTCGTTGATGGCGCCTTCGCCGTCGAGCTCGATGTACTTGGTCACGCCCTTGGCGGCCAGGTCCTTGTAGAAGTAGGCGGCGGCCAGGGTGCCGGTGTTGGTGTCGTAGTAGATGTCGTGACGCTTGCCGATGGCGGCCTCGTCCTGGTCGTCGGAGCGGGCGGAGAGATCGCCGCCGCAGACGCGGCACTTGTCGCCGTTGGGCTTGATGGCGTCGATGAAGATGTTGTTGGGGTGGTTGGGGTCGTTCTTGCAGATGCGGCGGCCCATGATGCGGTTCTTGGCGATTTCGCGGGGCAGCAGGATCTCGATCACGTAGTCGAGCTTCATGCCTTCGGCCTGCAGGGCCTCCCACAGCTTCTGGGCCTGCACGGTGTTGCGGGGGAAGCCGTCCAGCAGCCAGCCGCCCTGACCTTTGGTCTTCAGGGTCTCGAGGACCATGGGGATGGTGATTTCGTCGGGGACCAGGTCGCCGCGGTCGATATACGCCTTGGCCTTCTTGCCCAGCTCGGTGCCGCCGCCGATGTGCTCGCGGAAGATGCCGCCGGACTCGATGTGAGCCAGATTGTATTTCTGCTTAACCAGGGAACCCTGAGTTCCCTTGCCGCTGCCGTTGGGCCCGAAGGTCAGGATATTCACGCGCCGCCTCCTTGTTTAAAAAGTAACAATCGGTGCTCTCTATCCCTCGGGCGGGGAAGTGTCAACGGCGGCGGCCCCGGAACCTGGAATGAAAACGATGCCATCGCGCGTCACCATGGCCTGCTTGCCGCCGGGGAACTGGAAGTCCTTGCCGAGGGAGCGAGCCGCCCAGGCCTCGTCCAGGGCGCGCAGTGGCGCGGCCAGGGGCTGGCCTGGCCCGAGCGACTCCACGACGCGCTTGTAGAGGCGCAGGCGCAGGGCCTTGGGGAGGTTTTTGAGGGTGTCGCCGGGCAGGAGGCGCTCTCCCGTGGCCGTGTCCGGCTCCGGGATCAGCGGCGACACGGCGTCATGGACGAAAGACTCGTCGATGCGCGCCTGGGTCCAGAGTTCGGCCACGGTCCCCAGAAAGTGCGGATTTTCACGAATGAACAACGGCACGAAATCCTTGCGGACCCGGTTCCGCAGGAAAGCGCGGTCCTCGTTGCTGGGGTCGTCGCGCCAGGCCAGGCCCCATTCGTTCAGGAAGCGGCGCAGCTGCTCCTTGGGCAGGGTGAGCAGGGGGCGCAGGATGCGCCGCTGCGGGTCCCAGGCGGGCATGCCGCCCAGGGCGGGCCAGCCCGCGCCGCGGAGCAGTCGCATGATGACGTCTTCGGCCAGTTCGTCCAGCTGGTGCGCGGTGAGCACCGCGAAGGAGCCGGTCTCGCGGCGCAGTTCCTCCAGCCAGGCGTAGCGCGCCCTGCGGCCGGCGTCCTCCAGGCCGGTGTGCCGGCTGGCGGCCTCGGCGCGGATGTCGGCGGCCTTGACCACGCAGCTGATGTCCAGCGCGGCGCAGGTCTCGGCGCAGTGGGCGGCGTCTTGTGCTGAGTCGGGGCGCAGGCCGTGGTCCAGGTGGGCGGCGTGCAGGGTCAGGCCCAGGCGCGGGCCGAGGATCGAGAGCATGGCGGCCAGGGCCGTGGAGTCCAGCCCGCCGGATACGGCGAGCACCACGCTTTGGCCGCGCAGCTCCTGCCCGGCGAGGTCAAGCAGTGTGCGCTCCACGCGCAGGCAGAGATGGGCGGACCAGGGGGAGAGGGCGGAGAGCCCGCCGGGCAGGGCCATGTGCTCAGAGCAGCCCGTGCTGCTGGAAATGACGGGCGTATTCCTGGTCGAAGCCGGTGACGTGCTCCTCGAACCAGCGCTGCAGGAAAATCAGCAGGTCGTTGGACAGCTCGGCCCTGTCGCCCAGGTAGTCAAGCTCGAAGTGGAGCAGCTTCTCGATGAAGGCCTCGTGCTGGGCCACGTGCGCCTCCAGGCCGGGGAAGCCGATGCGGTTCATCAGGCGTTCCTCGGTGCTGAAGTGCTCGCGCACGTAGTCGTTGAGCTCGCGGATGACGCGGGCCAGGATTTCCTTGCCTTCCCCGGCGGCGTGGGCCCGTTCCAGGTCGGCCAGCAGCTCGACCAGGCGCATGTGCTGCTGGTCGATCTCCTTGTGGTTCACGCTCAGGCTGTCGGACCAGACGAAGATGGTCATGGCGCGCTCCTAGACGGCGATGTCGAGCTCGCGCACGAGCACGTCCAGGCTGTCGATCATGTGCTCGCGCATGGCCGCGTTGGCGTATGCCACGCAGGAGCAGCGCAGAATCTGCCTGGCCCGCACCAGAAGCTCCAGGCGAATCCAGCCGTCGCCGGTCTCCAGGGGCAGGAAGAACGGCCCGCAGGATTCCAAGTGCTCACGCTGCTCCGGCCCCAGAAATTCCTCGGGGATGGGCACATAGTACATGCCCTTGATGGAGCCGGTCCAGCCCTTCTGCACCAGGCGCGCCTCGACCTTCTCCACGTCTTCGCGGGTGAGTTCGTCAATCTGGTATACGCGCATGGCTACTCCTTGGCGGCTGGTTTGCGGTCCATGTGGGCATCGGGGGGCACCACCTCGTCGTCGAGGTCGAACATGCGCCGGGCCAGGTCCAGGAAGCGTTCGCCGCCGTCCTCCTCCTGGGAGCGCCGTTTCAGGAACAACAGGGGCGGGTGGTAGAGCTTGTGCGCCAGGGACAGGGCCAGCTTCTCCACGGCGTCCTGCACACTCTGGGGGCAGTCGGGGCCGAGGCGCTTGAGAGTGCGGCGCAGCTCCTTGCGGGCGATGGCTTCGCCCTGGCCCAGCAGGTCCACGATGGTGGGCTGCAGGTCCAGGGATTTGAGCCACTGGCCGAACTTCTCCGACTCGGAGCGGATGATGTCCCGGGCCTTTTCGGCCTCGGTGGCGCGCTGGGCCTTGTTCTCCTCCACCACGTCCTTCAGGTCGTCGATGTCGTAGAGGTAGACGTTGTCCAGGCTGTTGATGTCCGGGTCGATGTCGCGGGGCACCGCGATGTCGATGAAGAACATGGGCTTGAACTTGCGCTTCTTGAGCACGTCCTTGATGTCGCGGGCCCGGATGATGGGCTCGGGGGAGCCGGTGGAGCTGATGACGATGTCCACCTCGGGCAGGCGGTCGATGAGCTCGGCGAAGGCCAGGGGCCTGCCCTTGAAGCGGGCGGCCAGCTCCTCCGCGCGGGACAAGGTCCGGTTGACCACGCTGAGCGACTTGACGCCCGCGCCCACCAGGTGCGTGGCGGCCAGTTCGGCCATTTCGCCGGCGCCGATGAGCATGGCCTTCTTGTCGCCCATCTCGCCGAAGATGTGCTTGGCCAGCTCCACCGCGGCGTAGCTGATGGAGACGGCGCTGGTGCCGATGCCCGTCTCCGTGCGCACGCGCTTGGCCGTGGAGAAGGCCTTGTGCAGCAGGCGGTTGACCACCACCTTGGTCTGGCCCTTGTCCACGGCGTTCTTGTAGGCCTGCTTGAGCTGCCCCAGGATCTGGGGTTCGCCAAGCACCATGGAGTCGAGCCCGGCGGCCACCTGGAACAGGTGCTCCACGGCCTCAAGCCCGCGCCGATGGTACACGTGGGGCGCCAGCTCCGAGGGGCTGCGGCCGCTGGACTCCGCCCAGCAGCGGATGACCTTCTCCCCCGCGCCGGAGCCCAGGGGTGCCACAACCAGGATCTCGACCCGGTTGCAGGTGGAGAGCACCAGCAGTTCGTCCACGGCCTTGCCCAGGCTTTCGACGCACTCCTCGAAGCTCACCTGCTCCTTGAGGGAAAAACACTCCCGCACGTTCACGTCCGCCGTGCGGTGGTTGAGACCGAGAATATGGATGTCGTGCTGCATCAGGCGAAACTGTGGTGCGTCTTTACGAAGAAGTTGATGCCGAGCATGGAGGCCAGGCTGAGCCCGAACACCCATATGGCCAGCCAGGCCGTCTTTCTGCCGCGCCAGCCCAGGGCCACGCGCTGGTGGAACAGGAAGGCGAACAGAAGCCAGATGAACACGGCGGTGATCTCCTTGGGGTCCCAGGAGAAGTAGCGCTTCCAGGTGAGCCCGGCCCAGAGGAAGCCGGAGAGCAGGCCCACGGTGTACAGGGGGAAGCCGAAGGTCACGGCCAGGCGGTTGGCGTTGTCCAGCTTGTCCAGCGAGGGGAGCGCGGCCCATACGCCGTTGAGCTTCTCCTTGCTTTTGATGCGCCGCTCCAGCTTGAGGTAGGCGGCTCCGGCGGCCCCGGCCATGGCCATGAGCCCAAGCGAGCAGAACAGCGTACCGATGTGCAGCCCGAAGAACAGCCCCGCCAGGGAGGGCGGCAGGGGCAGGCGCGCCGAATTGACGCCCAGCGAGCCCAGGAGAATGATGAAGGCCAGCGGCGTGGCGATGAGCCCCAGGAAGGAGAGTTTGAGCCGCACCCAGAGCACGAAGAGGATCAGCAGCAGGCTCCAGGAGAACAGGCTCAGGTAGAACTCCCCGCTGGCCAGGGCCAGGGAGGGGTTGGCGAAGAGCCGCAGGGCCAGGCTCACCGTGTGGCAGGCGAAACCAGCGCCGGAGGCGATGCCCCCGAAGGTGTTCGGGCGGTGCTTGCCGGTGAAGATGCCGCAGATGTGCCCGCCGCTGCCCACCAGATAGAGGGTCAGCGCTGCGTAGAGGGCGAGTTCAGCTGAGTCCATCCAGTAGCTCCGGGATGCTGCCGTGCAGCTCGGAAGGAATGTGCGCGGTGAGGATTTCCGCCGTGGCGGGCATGTCGCGCCGCTCCAGGGCGTCCAGCAGGCCCGATTCTACCAGGCTGCGGAAGATGGCCCCGTTGCGCGGCGAGCCCAGGCCCAGCTCCAGCACCAGGGGGCGCAGCCTGCTCATGAGCATGAGCGCGGCGGCGTACTCGCTGCCGAAGGTCTCGGACATCTCCTTGCGGATCTTGCGGGCCATGGCCGGGGAGGCCCCGCCAGTGGAGATGGCCACGGTCAGGTCGCCCTGGGTGTAGAGCGCGGGAACGATGAAGCTGCACTTCTCGGGCTGGTCCACGATGTTGCAGAGCAGGTCCCTGGCTTCGCAGGCCCGGCTGATGCGCCAGTTGAGCTCCTCGTTGGAGGTGGAGGCGATCACCAGGAAGCGGCCGTCCAGGTCGGCCTCCTCGAAGGAGCGCTGCTCGAAGCTCACGTTGGGCAGGGCCAGGACCTCCTGGAGCTCGGCGTCCGGGGGGCTGGTGTCCAGCACGAGGATTTCCTTGGCCCCGCAGGCGGCCAGGGTACCTATTTTGCGGCGGCCGACCTCGCCCGCGCCGACCACGAGGCAGCGCTTGCGGGTGAGGTCCGCGTAGAGTGGGTAGTAACGCATGGGCAGAGAGCCTAGCACAACCCGGCCCGCCAGCAAACCCACTTTCTTTCCCCCCGGCCTTGGGCTACCCTGGGCGTATGAAACCCGTGCTCGTCATGCAGCTGGCCCGCTTCGGGGATTTGCTTCAGACCAAGCGGCTGGTGGCGGGCCTGGAGCAGTCCGGGCGGCCCGTGCACCTGCTGGTGGACGCATCCCTGGCGGGCCTGGCGGGCCTGGTCTATCCCCGGGCGACGGTGCACGCCGTGGCGGCCCACTCCCGGCCGGACCTGGCCGCCCTGCAACAGGGAGTGCGCGAGTTGGCCGAGGCCGGGTTCCGGCGGGTCTACAACCTCAACTATTCGGGCCTCAGCGCCGCCCTGAGCACCGCCTTCGACCCGGAGACCGTGCGCGGCCACCGCCTGGAGCAAGGCCAGCTTAAGCGTGACCCCTGGGCGGCGATGGCCTTCCGCTGGACGCGCAGGCGCAGGCAGGCCGGGGTGAACCTGGCGGATTTCTGGGCGGGCTACGCCCCACCGCTGGCCGAGGCATCCACGGTGAACCCCGCAGCCGGGCCCAAGGGCGGCGGCCTGGGCGTGGCCCTGGCCGGGCGCGACCCGAGGCGCTCCCCCCCGCCGCGCGTGCTGGCCGGGGTGATCCAGGCCCTGCTGCCCACGCTGGGCACAGCCGGGGTGACGCTCTTGGGCACCGCCGCCGAGCGGCCCGCCGCCAAGGAGCTCACGGCCCTGCTGCCGGAACGCGTGGCCCGGCTGGTCACGGACCTCACCGGCCGCACCAATCTGGAGCAACTTGTGGACACTGTGGCCGGGCTCGACCGCCTGCTCACCCCGGACACCGGGATCATGCACCTGGCCGCGCACCTGGGCGTGCCCGTGACGGCCCTGTTCCTCTCCAACGCCTGGTGCCACGAGACAGGCCCTTACGGCCTGGGGCACACGGTCTGGCAGGCCACCCTGGACTGCGCCCCCTGCCTGGAATCCGCCCCGTGCCCAAACGAGGTGGCCTGCCTGGAGCCCTTCGCCTCCCGCGAATTCCTGCGGCTGGTTTCTGGCAAGTCTGGTGTGGAGCCGCCCGCCGGGCTCACTGGCTTCCGCACCGGCTTCGACGCCCTGGGCGCGTGCTGCGAGCCCTTCTGCGGCGCGGACCCGGGAAGGGGCGAACGCCTGGCCTTGCGCGCCTTCGCGGCCCGCAGCTTGGGCCTCGGCGGCGACGGCTACCAGCCCGCGCCAGCCCTCGCCGAGGACATGGTGGCGGACCCGGACTTCATGCTCCCCAAACATCAAGCACTTCTTGAGACATTATGAACCGATCCCTGCGCGTGCTCGTTGTCCTGCCCATGTACGGGGGCTCGCTGCCCATCGGCCGCTACTGCGCCCGAGCCCTTACGGGGCTGGGCCACTGCGTCGAGGTGTTCGACGCCCCGGAGTTTTACGGAGCGTTCTCCGCGCTCAAGGGGCTGCGCGTCACCTCCGAGCGGCTGGAGCACCTGGAGCACGCCTTCCTGCAGGTGGTGGCCCAGGCCATCCTGGCCAAGGCGGACACCTTCCGGCCCGACCTCGTGCTGGCCCTGGCCCAGGCCCCGCTCTCGCGCCAGGCCCTCAAGCGGCTGCGCCAGATGGGCATCCCCTCGGTGATGTGGTTCGTGGAGGATTTCCGGCTCTTCACCTACTGGGAGTCCTACGCGGCCCATTACGACGCCTTCGCCGTGATCCAGAAGGAGCCCCTGCTCACCAAGCTGGCCGCCGCCGGGCAGCCCAACGCCCTGTACCTGCCCCTGGCGGCGGACCCGGATTTTCATGCGCCGCTTGAGCTTTCATCCGTGGAGAAGCGCGTCTACGGCTCGGAGGTCTCCTTCCTGGGGGCGGGCTACCCCAACCGGCGCGTGGCCTTCAAGGAGCTGGTCTCCTACGGGCTCAAGATCTGGGGCTCGGACTGGGAGGGGGAGGACGTGCTCCAGGCCTACGTGCAGCGCGGCGGGGAGCGCGTGAGCCCCGAGGACGCGGTGAAGATCTTCAACGCCACGGCCGTGAACCTCAACCTGCACTCCAGCATTTCCGCCAGGGACCTGGTCAGCGGCGGGGACTTCGTGAACCCGCGCACCTTCGAGCTGGCCATGTGCGGGGCCTTCCAACTGGTGGACGAGCGCAGCCTCATGGGCGAGCTGTTCGCCCCGGGGGAGCTGGCCACCTTCGGCTCCATGCTGGAGCTGCACGAATCCCTGCGGCACTTCCTGGCCCACCCCGAGGAGCGCGACGCCTACGCGGAGCGGGCTCGCAACCGCGCCCTGGCCGAGCACACCTATCAGGCCAGGATGCGCACGCTGCTCGAATTCCTGGAGTCGCGCCTGGAGGGCTGGCCCCGGTCAGCCGAAGGCGGGAACGCCCTGGACGCCCTGCCCGAGGAACACCGCGAGGCCGCCGCCAGGCTGCTCGGCGAGTTGGGGCTCAGCCCCGAGGCCCCCTTCGCTGACCTCGTTTGGGCCTTGAGGGCCAAGGCGGGCAAACTCTCGCCGGTGGAGACGGCCATCCTCTTCCTGGATGAGTGGCGCAAGCAGTACGGAGGCGGCGCGGGCTGAACGGACGGGCCGGCTCCAGCCGCATCTTTCCGCGCTTCCATGGTAACTGCGTTGACTTGCTTCGGGACATAAGAAAAAGATTCGGATGATCCCGCCCGGCCCGATCGGGCGGGGGAAACCAGTTTCCGGTCGTTCACGGGACATACCGCGCGGCCATGGCGCCGCGCCCAAGGAGCGCGCCATCCTGATCCTCGCCATCATCCTGCTGGTCCTGGCCCTGCACGCCGTGCTGCTGCCCGGGGTGCGCAAGCGCCTGCCCGTCTCGCTGGAGGCCCTGGCGGCCGGGATTCTCGTGCTCGACTCATTGCTGCTGGGGTTTTTGCTCCTGGAGCTTTACTTCTCCCACTTCTACGACCAGTCAGACGGCTTCAACCTGACCCGCGCCGGGAAGAAGTGGTTCGAGCGCCACTGGCAGCCCATCAACAAGCTGGGCTACCGCGACATGGAAGTGACGCCGCCGGGGCCAGGCCAGCGCGTGCTGGTTGTGCTGGGCGACTCCTTTGCGGCCGGGCACGGGGTCAAGCAGGCCGGGGACCGCTTCTCCGACGTGGCCGCCCGCGCGCTGGGCGAGGCCTGGCGCGTGTACAACGTCTCCAAGATCGGCTGGGACACCCCTGACGAGATCAAGGCCCTCGAGGAGTTCCCGGTGAAGCCCGACGTTGTGGTCTTCTCCTATTACGTCAACGACATCTTCGCCGCCGCCCGGCAGGTGGGTTACCCGGCGAACTTTGCGGTGAACCTGCCCAAGGGCCTGACCAAGACCCTGCTGGAGAACTCGGCCCTGGCCGACTACCTCTACTGGCGCATGGAGCGCTGGGGCGGCAACCTGACAGGCGGAGGCGACACCTTCTGGGCCTCGCTCCAGGGGGCCTACGCCGACCCGGCGGTCTGGGGGGCGCACAACGCCGAACTGACGGAGCTGGCCCGCTACTGCCGGGAGAACCACATCGCGCTGGTGGCGGTGGTCTTCCCCATGTTGCAGGCCCCGGGCCAGAGCGCGCCCATCACGGCCAAGGTCGCCGGAGCACTGACGGAGCAGGGGGCCGCCGTGTTGGACCTGAGCCCGGTGTTCACAGGGACGCCTCCGTCCGACCTTGTGGTTGGCTCCCTGGACGCCCACCCCAACGAGGCAACGCACAAGAGGGTGGGGGAGATGATCGTCCCCATGGTGCGGGAGCTGGAGAAGACGGAGCTGGCGCGAAAGGCCGTGCAGTAGCGCGGGGAGCGGGCGGCGCACGAAAAAAAAAGGGGGCCGATTGGCCCCCTTCCGCGTTTTGCCGCCTGAAATACGCCTACATCCCGAGCGAAGCCAGCAGATCGTCCACGGAGGCCTGGCTGGAGTCCATCTGTGGCCCCTTGAGCTCGCTGACCTTGCGGTCGGCCTCGGCCTCGATGAGGTCGATGTCTTTTTCGGGGGCCTCCTCGTGGGCCTTCAGCTTGAAGCCCGTGGAGAGGTAGAGGTCCAGCACGATGGCCTCAACGTTCTTGATGGCCCCGATGATGCGCTTGATGCGCTGGCCGGTGAGATCCTGGAAGGAGAGGGTGGTCATGATGCTCATGAGGTCCTCGTTGAGGGCGTCGCTCATGGAGCGCAGCTCGGCCAACTGCTCCTTGGTGACGCCGCCGGACTTCAGGCTGTGCAGGATCTTGTTGGACTCGGCCTGCATCTCCAGGTGCTTCTCCACCACGTCCATGATCTCGCCGGTGGCCTGCTCGGTGGTGGCCAGGATCTTGTCCAACTGGTCGGCGGCTTCGCTGAAGAGTTGGTCCGCGCGCTTCTTCTCCTTGGTGATCTCGGCGCCGCCTTCGTCCTGCCGGGCGCTGGACAGCTCCTTGTAGATGGACTGAAGCCCCGTGCGCATGTTGTCGCTCAGGCGCTTGTAGAACTCGCTCTGCAAAAGCGAGCGGGTGAGTGTCTTGGACAGCTCGGTCTCAACGGCCTGGGTGATGGACGCCTTGAGGTTGTCCACCATCTCGTCCATGAGCTTGTCCATGATGTTTTCGATCGCCGCCTCGCTCTGAACCATGCCTGGCTACTCCCACATCTTGACGCGCAGCTCGTCGCGCTGGGTTTGGAACACGAATTGAACGATGGACTCCAGGTCGCGGTCGCGAACGCGGGTGAAGTCCACGGCCCAACCGGGCTCGCCGCCAACATCCTCG
This sequence comes from Fundidesulfovibrio agrisoli, assembly GCF_022808715.1. Classification (GTDB taxonomy): domain Bacteria; phylum Desulfobacterota; class Desulfovibrionia; order Desulfovibrionales; family Desulfovibrionaceae; genus Fundidesulfovibrio; species Fundidesulfovibrio agrisoli. The sequence goes on along the minus strand of NZ_JAKZKX010000024.1, from coordinate 14,540 downwards.
TTGCGGACAACCTGCCCGATGATCCCGGCCATGCGGATCGGCACCTGGGTCAGGGTGATGACGCATTCGATCATCTGGCCCACTTCCAGCGGCAGGGAGCTGGTCAGTTTGACCCCGGCGCCGGAAATCTCGCCGATCCGCACCGGGTAGGGGAAGTCGTCCAGGAGGTTGTCCTGGCTGTGCACGGAGATGAGCATGTCCAGCTTGCGGTCGATGCCGGCCAGGGCGTTCACCAGGGCCTCGTTCACCCCCGCGCTCTTGAGCTCCATCACGGAGACCGAGGTGCTGGTGATGGGGGCCTCGCGGAAGAGCTGGAGCTCCTTGTCGGAGGCGAGCAGCCTGATCCTGCCGCGCAGGTTGGTGGGGATGCGCAGGAACGTGCGTTTGTCTTCATCCATGCCGGACTCCCGGGAACGCGCGCTAGATGGTGCCGTTCTCCAACTGGGTCTCCATGGCCTTCACCGGGCAGACCTTCACGCACAGGCCGCAGGCCACGCACTTCTCGGGGTCGAAGGTGACCTTCCAGGTGGCCCTGTCCACGGAGAGGGCGCGGGGGCGGCACAGCGCGGTGCACACGCCGCAGTGCATGCAGGAGGCCTCGTCCTTGCGGATCTTCTGGCCCACGGGCGTGATCTTGACGCCGTGCTCCTTGAGGTAGTCCATGGCGTCGCTCACGGCCTTCTCCAGGCCGTTGATCTCCAGGATCATCTCGCCGACCTCGCGGGGCGTGATGTGCGCCTTGAGGATGTTGAAGCAGAGGTCGTAGAGCTTGATGATGTTGCACACCACGGGCTTGCCGGAGGTCTCCGGGGAGAAGCTCAGGTGCACGATCTTTCTGATCTCGTTCATTGCTGGGTACCTTAGATGAGGCTCTTGGCCCGGCGGGCTTCAGCCGAGTCGGGGAATTTCTTGACCAGGTCCTGGAAGATCATCTTGGCGGCCTCTTTCTTGTTCAGCTTCTGAAAGGCCATGCCCTGCTTGAGCATGGCCGCGGGCGCCTTGTTGCTCTTGGGGAACTTCTCGATGACTTCCTGGTAGTTGAGCACGGCCTGGGGCATGTCGCCCTTTTGGAAGTAGGCCTCGCCCATCCAGAAGTAGGCGTTGGGGGCCAGGGTGTGCTTGGGGTAGTTCTTGGCCACGTCGCCCCACATGGAGGCGGCCTTGTCGTACTCCTTGGCCTGGAAGGCCTGCATGCCCTTGGCGTAGATGGCCTCGGCCGGGTCCGTGTTGGTGGCGGCGGGCACGTCGGTGGGCTTGCCCGGGGCCTTGCCCTGGACCGGAGCCTGCGCCTGGGCCTGGGGCTGCTGCGGTGCGGCCTGCTGCATGGCGGGCTGGCCCTGGTCGGTCGCGGGGGCCTGCTGCGCGGCGGGCACCTGGCCGTCGATCTCCACGCCGAGCTGGGAGGCCACCTGCTTCAGGTTGCCCTCCAGCTTCTGGATGCGCCTGGAGAGCTCCGGCAGGGAGTTCGCGCCTCCGCCTCCGCCGTCGCCGGAGGTCAGGGAGCGCACCTGGAGGTTCAATTCCTCCACCTGGGCGGAGAGCTGCTGCACGCGGGAGCGCAGGCCGTCCACCTCGGCCAGGGCGTTGGCCTGGGCCTGGGCGTTGGGGTCCACGGGTTTGCCCTTCACCGGGGCGTCGGAGCTTCCGGCGCATCCCGAGAGCATGAGCAGGGCGGCCAGGGCGGCGATATGCTTACGGCTCATTTGATTGACTTTCCTCTTTTCTTGCCCACGAAGAGGTAGATGACGGCTCCGACCACGGGCACGAAGACCACCAGGCACAGCCAGACCATCTTTTCCTGTATTGTGGGGAACTCGCGATAGAAGGCGTGGGTGATCGCCCAGAAGTTGAGCACCAGCGGCAGGGCCAGCGCGACGTAGAACCAGATGGGGAACCCCCCGACGAGTGTTGTCAGGCTCATAGGTGCGTCCTTGCTATATCCAGGCGGCCGGTTTGGCAAGGCCGCGAGGGGTTTGGCTTCAGGGCCTCTTGCGTTCGTAGAGTGAGAATATAAGGAACAGTGAACCGAGCGTGATGGCTATGTCGGCCACGTTGAAGGCCGGCCAGTGGTAGGAGCCGATGTAGAAATCGAGGAAGTCGGTCACCTCGCCCGCGCGGATGCGGTCCACCATGTTGCCGAGCGCCCCGCCGAGGATCAGGCCCAGCGCGGTCACGAAGAGGGTGTCCTTGGGGTGGGCCTTGGTGAGCAGGTTGGCGATGATGACCACGGCCAGGGCCGAGGCCCCCAGGAAGAAATATGTCTGCCAGTTGCCGCCCGTGTCATTGAGGAAGCCGAACGCCGCACCCTTGTTGAGCGTGTGCACCAGATTGAAGAACCCGGGGATGACCTCGCGCCCGGTGAAAAGGGTGATGTGCTTCTGCACCAGGTATTTCGAGGCCTGGTCCAGCAGGGTGACTACGGCGGCGAGGCTCGCGGCGAGCAGGTAGTGTGGCTTCACGTGGCTTCCTTGTGGTTCGTAAGCGGCTGCGCATCCCAATATGCTAGCTGGCCGGGAAGTCAATCGCCGGGCGGGGCCTCAAACATCTTGCCGGGGGGCGGCTATTTGCGTACATCCACCCGCGAGGCGAAGCCCACGATTTTACAAAATCGCGCAGTGTCCGGGCCTCGCGCGCCCACCCAACCTCAACAACCCTTCCCAAGTCATGCCCAAACGCACGGACCTTAAGAAAATTCTGATCATCGGCTCCGGCCCCATCGTCATCGGCCAGGCCTGCGAATTCGACTATTCCGGTTCCCAGGCCGCCAAGGCTTTGAAGGAGGAGGGCTACGAGGTCATCCTCGTCAACTCCAACCCCGCCACGATCATGACCGACCCCGGCCTGGCCGACCGGACATACGTGGAGCCCATCGACCCCGAGATCGTGGCCAAGATCATCGAGCGGGAGCGCCCCGACGCCCTGCTGCCCACCCTGGGCGGCCAGACCGGCCTGAACACCGCCGTGGCCCTGGCCGAATCCGGCGTGCTGGACACGTTCGGCGTGGAGCTCATCGGCGCCAACCTGGCCGTGATCAAGAAGGCCGAGAGCCGCCAGGAGTTCCGCGAGGCCATGGACAAGATCGGCCTCAAGACTCCAAAGAGCGGCATCGCCCGCACCATGGACGACGTGCGCCACTGGGGCCGCCAGATCCCCTTCCCGATCATCATCCGGCCCGCCTTCACCATGGGCGGGTCCGGCGGCGGCGTGGCCTACAACATGGAAGACCTGGAGGCCATCTCAGCCCGGGGCCTGGCCCTTTCCATGAAGTCAGAGATCATGCTGGAGCAGTCCGTGCTCGGCTGGAAGGAGTTCGAACTGGAGGTGATGCGCGACGTGGCCGACAACTGCGTCATCATCTGCTCCATCGAGAACATCGACGCCATGGGCGTGCACACCGGCGACTCCATCACCGTGGCCCCGGCCCAGACGCTCACCGACGACGAATACCAGAAGATGCGCGACGCGGCCCTGGCCATCATGCGCGAGATCGGCGTCGAGACCGGCGGCTCCAACGTGCAGTTCGCCGTGAACCCGGCCGACGGCGAGATGGTCATCATCGAGATGAACCCCCGCGTGTCGCGCTCCTCGGCGCTGGCCTCCAAGGCCACGGGCTTCCCCATCGCCAAGATCGCGGCCAAGCTGGCCGTGGGCTACACCCTGGACGAGATCCCCAATGACATCACCAGGGAGACCATGGCCTCCTTCGAGCCCACCATCGACTACGTGGTCACGAAGATCCCGCGGTTCACCTTCGAGAAGTTCCCCGGCGCCGAGGACTACCTCACCACTGCCATGAAGAGCGTGGGCGAGGCCATGAGCATCGGCCGCAACTTCAAGGAGTCGCTCCAGAAGGGCATGCGCTCCCTGGAAGTGGGCATGCCCGGCCTCTCCAAGGAGTTCGACCGCTGCAACTGGGACAAGGAAGCCATCCTGGCCTCGCTGCGCAAGCCCAACTCCCGCAGGCTCTTCGACGTGCGCTCCGCCATGCTCTGCGGCATGACCGACGAGGAGATCCACGACGCCACCTGGATCGACCCCTGGTTCCTGCGCCAGATCCGCGAGATCGTGGACGTGGAGGCCGAGCTGCACTCCTTCGCGCTTGAGGAGTCCGTCAGCGCCTCCAACCCCAAGCTGGCCCCGGTGATGCGCAAGGCCAAGCAGTTCGGCTTCTCCGACCGGCAACTCGCCGCGCTCTGGAAGAAGGAGGAGCTCGACATCCGCTCCATCCGCCAGAAGCTCGAAGTGCAGCCCACCTACTACCTGGTGGACACCTGCGCCGCCGAGTTCGAGGCCTACACCCCGTACTTCTACTCCACCTACGAGTCCGGCAAGGAGACCGCTCCTTCCGAGAAGCGCAAGGTGGTGATCCTCGGCGGCGGCCCCAACCGCATCGGCCAGGGCATCGAGTTCGACTACTGCTGCGTGCACGCCTCCTACGCTTTGAAGGAGCTCGGCATCGAGTCCATCATGGTCAACTCCAACCCGGAGACCGTGTCCACGGACTACGACACCTCGGACAAGCTCTACTTCGAGCCCCTGACCTTCGAGGACGTGCTGAACATCATCGAGACCGAAAAGCCCGAGGGCGTCATCGTGCAGTTCGGCGGACAGACCCCGCTGAACCTGGCCGTGCCGCTCATGCGCGCGGGCGTGCCCATCCTGGGCACCTCGCCCGACTCCATCGACCGCGCGGAGGACCGCGAGCGCTTCCAGGCCCTGCTGCGCAAGCTGGGCCTCAAGCAGCCGCCCAACGGCACGGCCTTCTCCTTCGAGCAGGCCCGCGACATCGCCAAGGAGATCACCTACCCCGTGGTGGTCCGCCCCTCCTACGTGCTGGGCGGCCGGGCCATGGAGGTGGTCTACGACGAGGAGGCCCTGGCCAGCTACTTCAAGCGCACGGTGCAGGTCTCCCCGGAGCATCCCATCCTCATCGACAAGTTCCTGGAGAACGCGGTCGAGGTGGACGTGGACGCCCTCTGCGACGGCACGGACACCTACGTGGCCGGCATCATGGAGCACATCGAGGAGGCGGGCATCCACTCCGGCGACTCGGCCTGCGTGCTGCCCCCGCACACCCTCGACCCGGCCCTCGTCAAGGAGATCGAGCGCCAGACCGAGGCCCTGGCCGTGGAGCTGAACGTGGTGGGCCTGATGAACATCCAGTTCGCCATCAAGGACGGCGTGATCTTCATCCTGGAGGTCAACCCCCGGGCCTCGCGCACCTCGCCCTTCGTGTCCAAGGCCACGGGCGTGCCCCTGGCCAACCTGGCCACCAAGGTGATGATGGGCCAGACCCTCAAGGATCTCGACCCCTGGAACAAGCGCAAGACCGGGCACATCTCCGTGAAGGAGTCGGTGTTCCCGTTCAACCGCTTCCCCGGCGTGGACGTGCTGCTCGGGCCCGAGATGCGCTCCACCGGCGAAGTCATGGGCGTGGACGCCAGCTTCGGCCTGGCCTTCATGAAGAGCCAGCTCGCCGCCGGCCAGCGCCTGCCCATGGAGGGCACGGTGTTCATCTCCGTCAACGACGCCGACAAGGACGCCGTGGTTCCCGTGGCCAAGCTCTTCGAGGAGCTTGGTTTCAAGATCGTGGCCACCGGCGGCACCGCCGCCCACCTGAGCGCCAGCGGGGTCAAGGCCGAGAAGGTGCTCAAGGTCTACGAGGGCAGGCCCAACGCCGCCGACCACGTTATCAACGGGCAGATCCAGCTGATGATCAACACCGTCTCCGGCAAGAAGACCGTGCAGGACTCCTCCCAGCTGCGCCAGACCACCCTGATGTACGGCGTGCCGTACACCACCACGGTGGCGGGCGCGCGGGCCATGGCCCAGGCCATCAAGGAAATGAAGGGACACGGCCTCGGCGTGAAGAGCCTTCAGGAACACTACGCCTAGTAGCGCAAGCAAGCGCCCCGGCCGCCCGCAAGGACGGCCGGGGCTTTTTAGTTGACTCGGAAGGAAGGAGCATTATCTCCTCACTTTCAGCTTACGGCAGGTAGCAAGCACATGAAGAAAGAGTATTGCGGACTGTTCGGCATCTACGGCCACCCCGAGGCCGCTCGCATGACCTATTTCGGCCTCTACGCCCTCCAGCACAGGGGGCAGGAGTCGGCCGGCATCGTCACCTGGGACGGCGAGCAGATCCGCGAGCAGAAGGGCATGGGCCTGGTGGCCGACGTGTTCAACGAGCGCCACCTCGGCAAGGAGCTCAAGGGCAACATCGCCGTGGGCCACATCCGCTACTCCACCACCGGGGCCTCGCTGCTGCGCAACGCGCAGCCCTTCCTGGTGCGCTTCGGGGACTGGCGCCTGGCCATCGCCCACAACGGCAACCTGGTGAACACCCTGGAGTTGCGCGCGGAACTGGAGGCCTCCGGCTCCATCTTCCAGACCACCATGGACTCCGAAATCTTCGTGCACCTCATCGCCAAGCACCTCAACGGCGGCACCATCGAGGACGCCGTCATCAAGGCCTGCCAGCGCGTGAAGGGCTCCTACTCCCTGCTGATCCTGGCCAACGACAAGCTCATCGCCGTGCGCGACCCCCACGGCATCCGCCCGTTGTGCCTGGGCCGCCTGGACGACGCCTACGTGATCTCCTCCGAGACCTGCGCCTTCGACCTCATCGAGGCCGAATACCTGCGCACCGTGGAGGCGGGCGAGATGCTGGTGGTGCAGGGCAACTGCCTGCGCACCTTCCGCATCGGCGAGCCCAAGCCCGCCAAGCGCTGCATCTTCGAGCTGGTCTACTTCGCCAGGCCCGACTCCGTGGTCTTCGGCGAGGTGGTCTACTCCTGCCGCAAGCAGATGGGCAAGACCCTGGCCCAGGAGGCCCCGGTGGACGCCGACTACGTGATGCCCTTCCCCGATTCGGGCGTCTACGCGGCGGTGGGCTACGCCCAGCAGTCCGGCCTGCCCTTCGAGGTGGCCATGGTGCGCAACCACTACGTGGGGCGCACCTTCATCCAGCCCTCGCAGTCCATGCGTGACTTCTCCGTGCGCGTGAAGCTGAACCCCGTGCGCTCGCTCATCAAGAACAAGCGCATCATCATCGTGGAAGACTCCATCGTGCGCGGCACCACCATCCGCACCCGCGTGAAGAAGCTCAGGGAGCTGGGCGCGCGCGAGATCCACATGCGCGTGAGCTGCCCGCCCATCAAGTTCCCCTGCTTCTACGGCATCGACTTCTCCTCCAAGGGCGAACTCATCGCGGCCAACCACGCCGTGGAGGACATCGCCCGCTACATCGGGCTGGACAGCCTGCACTACCTCTCCATCGGCGGCCTGCTGGACTCCGTGGGCGCGGACAGGGAGCACCACAAGTACTGCCTGGCCTGCTTCGACGGGAATTACGTGATCCCGCCGTGCGCCGAGGGCGGCAAGCTCTGCATGGACGAGCAGAACGCCCTGACCTGGTAGGCCGCGTTGCTCAGGGCCATCATGGACAGCGTGGCCGCCGCGGCGGCCACGGTGAAACTCAAACCGCTGCTCAAGGATTATTGCGACATGCTGCGCGTGGAGTTGGATTCGAAGGGCAAGGTGCTGGTTCTGGAAGGCACCCCCAAGGGAGAGGCCGAGGCCATCCGCGTGGAGCTGGTGGGCTACAGCCTGGAGCGCGAGGACGGCAAACCCGTGCTGCGCTTCGAGGAACTGCGCGTGAGCAGGGAGTGGATGCAGAAGCTGGCGGAAACCTTCCTGAAGGACAATCGCATCGAGCTGCCGGCGGAGACCCCGCTGGAGCTGGTGAAGGCCTTCACCTAGACGGATTGTTGAGGATATTCGCGAATTGACGCGGCCACGGCGGAAGCTATGGCCGCGTTTTTTGTTGATGCGCACTGGAAGCCCGGTTCGGATGTTGTCAACTTGATGTCATAGCGATACCATGGTGGCATCATGCATCCGGGAGGCACCGCCATGAGCGTCGCCAGCACGTTGCGCACGGACAGCGCCACATTGGCCAGGTTGGACGAAGTGGCCAAGCAGATGGGCAGAAGCCGCAACTGGGCCCTGAACAAGGCCATCGAGGATTTCATCGCCTACCACGAGTGGTATCTCGCCAAGGTGCGGGAGGGGGTCGAAGCGGCGGAAGCGGGGCGTTTCGCGCCCCAGGATGAGGTCGATTCCGCCTTCAGGGAGTTCGGGGCCTAGCCATGCCAATGTGGACCGTTCATGCCCTGGACGATTTACGCGCCCAGTTGGCTTACATCGCCCAGGACAACCCCGAAGCCGCCCGGCGGACGGCGATCAAAATCAAGGTGTCCTGCGCCGGACTGGACCAGTTTCCCCGTGTTGGCCGTGAAGGCGCGGTCCAGGATACGCGGGAACTCGTGATTCCGGGCACGGCGTTTGTCTGCGTGTACCGCCTCGCCAAGGGCCGGGTGGAAATTCTGCGACTCCTGCACACGCGCATGATGTGGCCGGAGTAAAGACAGCCTTCATCCCTCAATCTCTCTGCGCGCCAGCTCCAGCACCATGGTGAACGGCACGCGTTCGAACAGCCCGAACGCCTCATGGGTCTTGAGCCGCATGGTGGCGGGCGAGGATATCCCGCATAGGAACTTGGCCATGCGCCGGGGCGTGCCCAGTTGCGACAGCCGCTCCCGGATCAGGGCGGCGACCCGCTCCATGGCCTGCCCTTTGGGGCGGCGCACGTTCAGCGGAGCGGGGTGGGCGGGCGCGTCGCCCAGGCAGGGGCCGCAGTGCCCGCAGTCTCCCATTTCCTCCCCGAAGTGCCCGGCCAGTTCCCGCGTGAGGCAGCCCGAGGTGGCGGCCAGGGCCAGCATCCTGCCCACGCGCTCCACATCCCTCGTCTCCCGCTGGTTGAAGCGCCGGGCCAGCTCCGCAGCCAGCGCCGCCCTGTCCCTGTCAGGCGCGAGCACGCGGAAACGCTGCTTCACGCCGCTGGTCTTGAGCGCGACATGCCCCTGGGCGTGCAGGTACTCCAGCGCGCTGACCACCCGCTCCCTGGGCTCCTCCAGGGCCTTCGCCGCCTCGTCCACGTCGATGGCGAAATATTTCCGGCGCTTGACCAGCTTGGCCAGCACCCGGCGCAGAAACTCCTGCCGCTGGGCGTCGAAGAGGGGGAGGAACTCCGCCGAGGGCTTGAGCGGCTCCACCAGATAGCTGGAATAGACGTGCCCCACGGAGCGCAGCACCCCGGCCAACTCCAGGTAGGTCAGCAGCGTGCGCACCACCAGGGGCCGGATGTCGTGCCGGTTGGAGAGATCGTAGACGGAGATGTCCTGCTGCGCCTCCCCGCCGAGGATCTCGTCCAGCGCGGCCGCGATGGAGCCCTCGTCCGGGGTGTCGCCCAGCACGAAGTTCTCCAGGGTCACGGTGTCCTGGCGGCAGACCAGCAGTTCGCACACGGCAGGTGCGCCGTCCCGCCCGGCCCGGCCGATCTCCTGGGCGTAGCTCTCCACGCACTTGGGCAGGTTGTAGTGGTACACGGCGCGGATGTCGGCCTTGTCCACCCCCATGCCGAAGGCGATGGTGGCCACCACGATCATGTCGGCGGAGGCCATGAAGGCGTCCTGCACGGCGTCGCGGTCTTCGTTCTCCATGCCCGCGTGGTAAGCCTTGGCCTGGAAGCCGTTGCGGCTCAGATACTCCGCCACGGATTCGGCCGTCTTCTGCAAGGTGACGTAGACGATGGCCGGGCCGCGCGGCCGCGAGGCCAGGCGGTCGAGCAGGGTGCGCCTGCGGCTGCCGGGCGTGACGGCCGTGGCGCGCAGCTCCAGGTTGGGGCGGTGGAAGCCGGTCCGCACGACGTCCTCGGGGGCGATGGCGAAGGCGCGGGCGATGTCCTGCGCGGTGGCCTGGTCCGCCGTGGCCGTGAGCGCCAGCACCCTCGGGATGCCGAGATCCCGCACCAGGTCCGCGATCTTGAGGTAGTCGGGCCGGAAGTTGTGGCCCCATTCGCTGATGCAGTGGGCCTCGTCCACCGCCAGCAGGGAGATCTTCACCCCGCGCAGGTGCTGCAGGAAACGCTCGTTGGCCAGCCGTTCGGGCGAGATGTAGAGGAGCTTGAGCCTGCCGCCGCGCAGGTCGTCCAGCACGGCGCGGGCCTGGGCCGCGTCCAGGCTGGAGTCGTAGCGGGCGGCCGCGATGCCCTTGGCGGTGAGGAAGTCGAGCTGGTCCTTCATCAGGGCGATGAGCGGCGAGATGACCACCGTCACGCCCGAGAGGCACAGCGCGGGCAGCTGATAGCAGAGGCTCTTGCCCGCGCCGGTGGGGAACACGGCGAGCACGCTGCGCCCGCCGAGCAGGCGTTGCACCGCCTCGGCCTGGCCGGGGCGGAACCCCGGAAAGCCGAACACGCTGCCGAGCATGGCCCGGGCGGATCGTTCGGGCGGGGCGCTGGTCATAGTGGGAGCCTCCGGCAGCGGATCATGGCCGGAGGATGTCATGTGCAAGCGGATTGTGTAAAGTCAAAATTTACGGTTTCGGGCCCACCTGATCCAGGGGCAGCCCCATGGCCCGCTCGATGCGCGCGCGCACCGTCTCGGCGCGCCTCTGCCCGTTCTCCAGGCTGGCCAGCTTCTCCGCGTTGCCCTCCCAGGTCTTGAGCCAGATGGCGTAGCGGTCCTCCACGCTCACCCGGGTGGTGCGGCGGTAGCTTTTGTCCGCCATGTAGACCACCTCGGCGGCGCTTACGGGTTCGGGCTCCTGGGGCGTACGCCCGGCCAGGCGGGTGTGCACCTCGGCCACGGCGGCCACCTCGGGGTAGCCCAGGCCGCGCAGCAACTCGCCCGCGGCGCGGTCATGGTCGGGCTGGCCCTTGCACATGTCGTGGAGCAGGGCGGCCGACTCCACGAGGCCCCGGTCCAGCACGTGGCCGCGCTCGGCCAGCCTGTCCCTGATGGCCAGGGCGAGCTCGGCCACGGCGACGCTGTGGGCTATGCGCTCCGGCTTGGATTGATGTTGTTCGAGCAGGGCCAGGGCCTCCGTCCTGGAGGGGGTGCGCATGGTCGTACCGGCCTGGTTGGAGTTGTCTACGAGCATGTTCTAGACCAGCAGGGCTTTGGCGAAGTCCTCGCCGGAGAAGGGCCGCATGTCCTCCATCTTTTCGCCCAGCCCCACGAAGGTGATGGGGATGGCGTGCTCCAGGGCGATGCCCACCACCACGCCGCCCTTGGCCGTACCGTCGAGCTTGGTGAGCACGATCTCGTCCACGCCCACGGCCTCGTGGAACAGCTTGGTCTGGGAGAGGGCGTTCTGGCCGGTGGTGGCGTCCACCACCAGGATGGTGCGGTGGGGCGCCCCGGGGTGCTTCTTGCCGAGCACCCGCTCGATCTTCTTCAGCTCTTCCATGAGGTTTATCTTGGTGTGCAGGCGGCCCGCGGTGTCCAGGAGCATGAGGTCGTAGCCGTTGGCCAGGCAGTGGTCCATGGCCTCGAAGGCCACGGCCGCCGGGTCCGCGCCCTCGCCCTTGGAGAAGAAGCCCGCGCCCACGCGCCCGGCCCAGATCTGCAGCTGCTCGATGGCGGCGGCTCGGAAGGTGTCGCCCGCCACGATGAGCACCTTGCGGCCCTGCATCTGCGCCCGGTAGGCCAGCTTGGCGATGGAGGTGGTCTTGCCCACGCCGTTGACGCCCACCATCATCACCACCTCGGGCGGGTTCACGGCCTTGATGGTCTTGGGGGCCTTGAAGATCTGGGCCAGCTCCTCGCGCAAGATGTCCTTGAAGCCGGAGGGGTCGGTCACGCCGGCCTTGCGGGCCCGGTTCTTGAGCTGGGAGAGCAGCTTGGCCGCGGGCTCGAAGCCCACGTCGGCCATGATGAGGATCTCCTCCAGCTCGTCCCAGAAGTCGTCGTCCATCTTGGAGTGGGAGGAGAGCAGCCCGTCGATGCGCGCCGCGATCTGTTCGCGGGTCTTGGCCAGGCCTTCGGAGAGCTTGATGAACAGGCGGCTGCGCTCGTCCTCCTCGTCCTCCAGGTCCAGGGCAAGGGCCAGGCGGTACTGCAGCTCGGAGCGGAATTCCTCCACCTCCTCGTAGCCCATGTTGGCGAGCCACTTCTCGAAGGAGGCGATGAACTCGTCGGCCTCGGCCGCAGGGGCTTCGAGGCAGTTGAACAGGAAGCGCAGACGCGCCCAGAGTTCGGGGCCGCCGCGATCGACGCCCTGGAGCACGATGCCCAGCCACACCGAGAGCTTGGGCTCGGCCTGGCGCAAGGTCAGGGTCAGTTCGGACTGCCAGGCGGGAGCCGCGCCGGGCTCGGGCGTGGGGCAGGCGGCGGATGCGGCCTGTTCTTCCCGTTCGGGAGCCCCGGCAGGCGCGGGGCTTTCCGGCTCCGGCCCCAGCTCTGGCGCTGGCGCGGCCTGTTCCCCGGCGGGAGCTTCGGAGGCTTCCCTGCTTTCAGGAGCCTTCTCTTCGGGCGTCTGTTCTTCGGGCTTCTTGCGGCCGATCCAGGAGCTGAGCTTGGAGAAAAAACCCATGAGCCATCCTTATAAGATTTACTGTGCGCACCTCTCCTAACCCAGCGGGCCTTCCCAGACAAGGGCGCAGACGCCTCTTGCCCGCATACTCCCGATTGGATTAGAATGTCGGGATGAAACGTACCAAGATCGCTCAACTGCTCGCGGCCGAAGGGCCCGCTCCCCGTGTGCTGGTGAAGGGCTGGGTGCGCACCCGGCGCGATTCGAAGGAATTCTCCTTCCTGGAAATCAACGACGGCTCCTGCCTGGGCAACATCCAGGCCGTGGTGGACGCCGGCATCCCCGGGTACGACTCCGTGAAGGAGATGGGCACCGGGGCCTCCGTGGCCGTGGAGGGCGAGCTCGTTCCCTCCCCCGGCAAGGGCCAGGCCTGGGAGATCAAGGCCACGTCGGTCGCGCTCATCGGCGCCTCCGACCAGGACACCTTCCCCTTGCAGAAGAAGCGGCACTCCGACGAATTCCTGCGCACCATAGCGCATCTGCGGCCCCGCACCAACAAGTTCGGCGCGCTCTTCCGCATCCGCTCCGAGCTGGCCCTGGCCGTGCACCGCTACTTCCAGGAGCGCGGCTTCTTCTACCTGCACTCGCCCCTTATCACCGGGGCGGACTGCGAGGGCGCGGGCGAGATGCTGCGCGTCACCACCCTGACCCCGGGCCAGATGCTCGGCCCCGAGGGAATCAAGGCCGACTTCTTCGGCAAGGAGGCCTTCCTGACGGTCTCCGGCCAGCTCTCGGCCGAGCCTTTCGCCCTGGCCCTGGGCGACGTGTACACCTTCGGCCCCACATTCCGCGCCGAGCCCTCCGACACGGCCCGCCACGCGGCCGAGTTCTGGATGGTGGAGCCCGAGATGGCCTTCGCCGACCTGACCGACGACATGGACCTGGGCGAAGACCTGCTCAAGTACTGCATCAAGGCGGTCATGGAGAACCGCCCCTCCGACCTGGAGTTGTTCGCCAAGTGGGTGGACACCGGCCTGGCCGAGCGCCTGGACAAGCTCGTGGGCGAGCCCTTCGAACGCATCTCCTACACCGAGGCCATCGACATACTCACCAAGGCCAAGAAATCCTTCGAGTATCCCGTGGGCTGGGGCAAGGACATCCAGACCGAGCACGAGCGCTATCTGGCCGAGGAGCACTTCGGCAAGCCAGTGATCGTTTATGACTACCCCAAGGATATCAAGGCGTTCTACATGCGCCAGAACGACGACGGCAAGACCGTGGGCGCCATGGACGTGCTGGTGCCCCGCATCGGCGAGATCATCGGCGGCAGCGCCCGCGAGGAGCGCATGGACAGGCTCCAGGCCCGCATCGACGAGCTGGGCCTCTCCTGCGAGAGCTACGGCTGGTACCTGGACACCCGCCGCTTCGGCACGGCCCCCCACGCCGGTTTCGGCCTGGGCTTCGAGCGCCTGGTCATGCTGGTCACGGGTGTGACCAACATCCGAGACGTCATCGCCTTCCCCAGGACGTACAAGCACTTGGAATTCTAAACGGCTTCAATTCCGGGAGACTGTTTCCTTGAAAGGGGGGAGGGCGAAAGCCTTCCCCTCTTGCGTTTCTGTGCTATATTACAATGTGCGGCTCAGATACCCTTCTTCAATAGGACGCACCGGGGAGCCTGGGGTGCGCCCTGGGGAAGGGCAAATTCGCTGCGGCGTGAAGCATAGTGATGCAGAGGTCTTGCGCCTCTTGCCCCGCCTCGAATCATAAAAAAGTTCCGCAGGTTGCGGAAAAGCTGTTGACGCGGGGCCCTGGTCCGGCTAGACAGCCTCTCCCGCTGCGGGAGGGCCTGACGGCCACCTGGGGCGGGTTTGAAAAATTGACAACAAGACGCGAAAGGCGGTTGACACGGCAGTCGGGCTTCGGTAGGAAGTTCGGCCCGCTGCGGGAAGGGTGGAGACGCCCTGGCCGGAGCGGAACGTGTCGAAAACTTCGCAGAAAGTTGTTGACGCGGAGGACGGAAGCCCATAGGTTGCCGCCTCGCCCGACGGAGCCGAGTGCTTCGGCGGGGATTGAAAAACGAAGATTGAGCGTCGACGAAATAAGTCGTTGACACCGCGGGCCGGGCGGCGTAGATACGCTTCCCCGCGCTTGAAAACGCG
>NZ_JAKZKX010000023.1 GCF_022808715.1 Fundidesulfovibrio agrisoli | reverse complement strand
CCGCGCCCCCCCCCCCCCCCCCCCCCCCCCCCCCCCCCCCCCCCCCCCCCCCCCCCCCCCCCCCCGCCGGAGGCCCCTCCCCACTTTCAGGCTCCGGCCCGGGCCTCCGTGGCGCCGGACCGTCCGCTGTATTTGAAGAACATCGGCCAGTCCGGCACCACGGAGGCCCGGGCCAGACCCGGTGCGGCTCACCCCGCAAAAGAGACGCGGCAGCCGTGCAAGGCCCAACCCGCCTGCATCCCCTTCTTCCATCCCTAGCCGTCGGGGGGCCTTGGCAGTCATGAACATCGTCACCGTCCGCCGCATCAGCCAGGCCTTCTTCCTGCTGCTGTTCCTCTGGTTCTGCGTGGCCGCCACGGTGGGGCCGCAGTGGTGGCAGCTGCGCGGCTGGCCCATCAACTGGATTCTCAGCCTGGACCCGCTCACGGCGCTCTCCACCCTGCTCTCCACGGGCACGCTCTACGCGCCGCTCTTCTGGGCGGTGCCAGCCGTGGCGCTCACCGCCGTGCTGGGGCGCTTCTTCTGCGGCTTCGCCTGCCCCCTGGGCACCCTGAACCAGCTGACCGGCTGGCTCGCCCGGCGCGGCAACACCCGCGAGGCCCGTGAAGCCAGGGTGCAGGGCAACGCCCACCACAGGCTGCAATCCTTCAAGTACCTGCTGCTGGCCTTCTTCCTGGCCTGCGCGGCCCTGGGCTCGGTGCAGACGGGCCTGCTGGACCCCCTGCCCCTGCTGCACCGCTCCATCAACCTGACCATCCTGCCGCTGGCGGACGCGCACTTCCAGGCGCTCAGCGACGAGCCCCGGGCCTACGAATCGGCCTGGCTGATCGGCGCGGTGCTCCTGGCCGTAATCGGGCTGAACCTGCTGCGGCCGCGCTTCTTCTGCCGCTTCCTCTGCCCGCTGGGGGCGCTGTTCGCCTTCGCCGGGCGCTTCTCGCCCTGGCGGATGGGCAAGGCCGAGGCCCACAAGTGCGGCGACTGCCGCCTGTGCGAGGAATACTGCGAGGGCGGCTGCCGCCCCTCGGGCGAGATCATCAGCAGCGAGTGCGTGTTGTGCATGAACTGCCTGAAGCGCTGCCCTGCGGGACGCATGGGCTTTTCCGTAAGCCCCCCGGCCGCCGGCTCACTGCCCATGCCCGCCATCTCGCGGCGCGGAGCCCTGGCCGCCGTGGCCGCCGGAGCCCTGAGCGCCCCGCTGTGGCGCGTGGGAGCGCTGGGCGCCGCCGACCGCGACCCGTCGCTCATCCGCCCGCCCGGCTCCCTGGACGAGGAGCGCTTCCTGGAGCGCTGCATCCGCTGCGGCCAGTGCATGCGGGCCTGCCCCTCCAACATCATCCAGCCCGCGCTGCTCCAGGCGGGCGTACAGGGCCTGTGGACCCCGGCGCTGAACTACCGCATCGGGCGCAGCGGCTGCCAGCCCAACTGCGTGGCCTGCGGCAACGTCTGCCCCACGGCGGCCATCCGGCCCCTGAGCCTGGAGGAGAAGCACGGCGTGGGCGAGTACGCCCAGGCCGGGCCGGTCCGCTTGGGCGTGGCCTTCGTGGACCGCACCCGCTGCCTGCCCTGGGCCATGGACCGCCCCTGCATCGTCTGCCAGGAGCTCTGCCCCGTGAGCCCCAAGGCCATCTTCACCCGCGTGGTCTTCGAGGCAGTGCGCGGCGGGCGCGTGGCCGCGGTCCGCCTGGCGGGCGAGGCCCTGGACGTCACCGGCCAGCTTCCCCAGGGAATCAACCTGGGCAGCGGCGACTACGCCGTGCGCCCGGCCAACGCCCCGGACGCCACACCCAGGCGCATCCTGGCCCAGTCCGGCTCGCGCCTCACCCTGGACCGCCCGCCCGCAGGCTGGGCGGACCCGGCCCCCGGCGACAAGCTCGACGTGGTGGTGCGGCTGCAGCGCCCCTTCGTGGACCCGGCCCGCTGCATCGGCTGCGGCATGTGCGAGCACGAGTGCCCGGTTTCCGGACTGCGGGCCATCCGTGTCACCAGCGAGAACGAATCGCGTTCGCGCTCCGGGCGGATGCTGGCCTGAGCTTGCAATTCATCCGGCACCGTATATTAGGAATGAATCGAATCACGCTGACAATGTCTTGCGTTCACGCCGATTGCGGCGGGGAGGTCAACGTATGAGCGACACGGGCAAAAAAGCGGGATTTTCCCGCAGGGACTTCCTCAAGGCGGCCGGAGCCACCGGCCTGGCGGCGGGCGTCAGCCCGGCCGCGGCCCTGGCCGCGCAGGACGCGGCCCCCCAGCCCGGTACCATGCCCAAGCGCAAGCTGGGCAAGACCGGGGTGGAGGTTTCGGTGCTGGGCCTGGGCGGCATGTTCGACACCATCAACAACCAGCTGCTGCTCAAGCAGGCCCACACCTGGGGCGTAACCTACTGGGACACGGCCGAGGCCTACGGCAACGGCCTCTCCGAGGAGGGCTTCGGGCGCTACTTCAGCCGCAACCCCAACGCCCGCAAGGATATCTTCCTGGTCACCAAGGTCGTGGCCAAGCAGGGCTCGGACTACACCGCCCGCCTGGACGCCGCGCTCAAGCGCCTCCAGACCGACCACGTCGACCTGTTCTTCATCCACGCCATCTCCGGCATCGACGAGATGACCCAGTACAAGCAGTGGGCCGCGGACATGAAGAAGGCGGGCAAGATGAAGTTCTTCGGCTTCAGCACCCACACCAACATGGAAGACTGCATGCTGGGCGCGGCCAAGATGGACTGGATCGACGCCGTCATGGTCACCTACAACTACCGGCTCATGCAGACGCCCAAGATGCGCGAGGCGCTGGACGCATGCGTCAAGGCGGGCGTCGGCGTGGTGGCCATGAAGACCCAGGGCGGCGGCCCGGTGAAGACCGACTCCGAGGCCGAGCTCAAGATGGCCGGGCGCTTCATGGAAAAGGGCTTCACCGACAAGCAGGCCAAGCTCAAGGCCGTTTGGGAGGAGCCCGCCATCGCGAGCATCTGCTCCCAGATGCCAAACCTGACCATCCTCTCGGCCAACGTGGCCTCCGCCAGGGACAAGACCGCCCTGGCCCGCGAGGACGTGCTGGTGTTCGGCGAGCTGGCCGAGGCCACCAAGTGCGACTACTGTGCGGGCTGCGGCAGCATCTGCCAGGGCGCCGTGGGCGGGCTGGTGGCCGTCAACGACGTGATGCGCTGCCTGATGTACTACCGCGACTACGGCGACCAGGACCTGGCCCGCGAGGTGTTCGCCTCCCTGCCGGAGGAGACCCGCGCCAGGATGCTCGATGTGGACTACGCCAAGGCCGAGAAAGCCTGCCCCCAGGGCCTGGCCATCGCCGAACTCATGCGCGAGGCCAAGACGCTGCTGGCCTGAGCCTGAGACCGATCCGCTGCTGACGCAATGAAAGAAGGCGGCCCGGTCTTGTGACCGGGCCGCCTTTTCAATCTGCGGCGCACCGGCTTCAAGCCTCCGCGCCCGCCTCGGGGTGCCCGCCGGGGGAAGGCATGGGCAGCAGGATGGTGAAGGTCGTGCCCTTGCCAGGCGAGGAATCGACCAGCAGTTGCCCACCGTGCATCTCCGTGATGATGTTGTAGGAGACGAACATACCCAGGCCCGTGCCCTTGCCCGGGTCCTTGGTGGTGAAGAAGGGCTCGAAGATGCGCTTGCGCACCTCGGCGTCCATGCCTGGGCCGTTGTCTTGGAGGGCGATGCGCATGCGGTCTCCGTCAGGGCGCACCTGGATGCTCAAGGTGGGCTCCTCAGGGCTTTGGCCGCCGGAGGTCATGGCCTGCATGGCGTTGAGCAGGATGTTCAGGATGACCTGCCCGATCTTCGTGGGCGAGCAGAGCACGGGGGTGCAATCGGGCGCGTAGCTTTTCTCCAGCTTTATCTTGCGGAAATCGTAGCGTTTCTTGAGGTCGTAATCGTTGGATATCATGTCCAGGACGTTATCCACGATGGCCGGAAGCCCGCACAGGGAATGATCCTCCTCGCTCTTGCGGCTGAACTCCAGCATGTTCCTCACGATGGTTCCGGCCCGGCCGCAGGCCTCGCGGATGTGCTCCACCGATTCGAGGATGCCCCTGCGCTTCATGTAGGCCGACATTGCCTCGAAATCGAGGCCCAGCTCCGCGGCCGCCGCCTTGTTGGCCGTCAGGCCCTCGAACAGGCGGCGCTGCAGGTTCTGGGATGACTGCATGATGATGCCCAGGGGGTTGTTGATCTCGTGGGCCATGCCCGCCGCCAGCACGCCCAGCGACATCATCTTTTCCGCCTGGACCACCACGTCCTGCATGCGTTTGAACTCGGTGATGTCCCGCAGGGAGCCCACAATGAACTCCTGGCCGGCGGAGTCCGTGTACCGGGTCTTCTGGGTCAGCAGGGTGTGGGGCGCGCCGCGGGCGTCGGTGATGGTCTCCTGCCGTACGGGCGCGTTTCCCTCCCGCAGCACGGCCCTGTCCTCGTTGCCGTAGGCCAGGGCCACATCCTCGGGGAAGAGTCCCTCGTCGGTCTTGCCGATGAAGTCCTCCGGCTTGCCGCCCGCCAGCTCCGCGCAGGCGTTGTTGAGCAGGATGTAGCGCAGGGAGGCGTCCTTTACGAAGACAGGGTCCTTCATGGCGTTGATGACGGCCAGGAAGAAGTCCCTCGACTGCTCCAGGGCGCGTGTGCGCTCGCGCACCATTCTGCTCAGGCGTTTGTTGAATACAAGCAGCGTCCCTCCAACCATGCATCCAGCCAGGAACACGGCCACGCCGATGGTGAGCATGTCGCGAACCTGCCTGCGCTCGCGGTCGCTCTGGGCCTGCTTGAGCTCGGGGTAGAGCCACCCCTCCAGACTGAAGCCGGGGGCCAGCAAGCCGAGGCGTTCGTAGGTTTGGGCGATGTGCTGCCAGCGCGCCGGGTTCATGTGCCCCACTTCCACGAGCTCGGGCTGAATGAGGTCGCGCATGGCCGCCGCCTCATACAACAATTCATCGCGGGTGCGCTGAGTGGGGTAATTTTTCAGGATCACGTCCACCATCTCCTCGGGGTGGTCCATGGCGTAGCGCCACCCTTCGGAAACCGCGCGCAGGAAGGCCTCCACCCTGCGTGGGTGCTGGGCGATCTCCTCCTCGGAGGTGGTCAGGCAGTCGCCGTAGAAGTCCACGGCGTACTGGTTGGGGACGATGATCCCCGGCGTCACCCCCCGCCGCTCCATGGTGTAGGGCTCGTTGGTGATGTAGGCGCTCATGGCGTCCACCGTGCCGTTGATGAGCGGGTCTATGCTCCAGGTGTGGGGCACGGTGA
This sequence comes from Fundidesulfovibrio agrisoli, assembly GCF_022808715.1. Classification (GTDB taxonomy): domain Bacteria; phylum Desulfobacterota; class Desulfovibrionia; order Desulfovibrionales; family Desulfovibrionaceae; genus Fundidesulfovibrio; species Fundidesulfovibrio agrisoli. The sequence continues at coordinate 55,573 of NZ_JAKZKX010000023.1, read as the reverse complement.
TGTAATCCTTGGCGTAGACGCCCTCGTTGGCGAGCATGGCCCTGCATTCGGGGTCCGTGGGATCGGTGAACATGATGCGCTTGCCCGCGAGGGACTGCGGGGTGGTCAAGCCGCTGTCGCGCCGGGTGAGCAGGATGTTCGGCGAGTGCTGGAAGATCGCGGCCAGGGCCACCACCTTCACGCCTTTCTGGCGCAGCAGCAGGATGGCGGTGGAGTCCACCGCGTAGTCGGCCTGGCCGGTGAACAGCCGCTCGGAGGGCGTGAGGCCGGGGACGCCTTCGACAAGCTGGACGTTCAGGCCCTCCTTGGCGAAGAAGCCTTTCGTCACGGCAGCATAGTAGCCCGCGAACTGGAACTGGTGCTTCCATTTGAGCTGGAGGCGCACATCGGTGAGCAGGCCCGGTGGTGAATTGGACGGTTCGGCGGCTAGGAGAGGGCTGGCCTGGAGCGGGAGGCTTGCGAACAGGACCGCGATAACCATCACGGCCCGGAGGATCAGGGCGGACAGGCCCGCGCCGGGCGATGCCCCCCAGCGGGCCAGGCTCGAACGCCGGGTGCGGGCAGGAATCGCGCCCGGGAACCCGGAGTGAGAATCGGAGGACGAAGCTGCGATGTCCATGCAGCCTAGTCGCAGTACCCGACTGTCGTTGTCAAGAACCGCTCCCCAGGCACGGGGGGAGCCGGTCAGGGGCGGATGGCGTAGCGGCCGTTCGACGCTTCCGCAGACTGCAGCGGGAAGCGGAGCGTGAACCGGGTGCCCCGCTTCGCTTCCACTCCGAACTCGCCGCGCAATTGCCCCGCGAGCAGCTTGACGATCTGAAGCCCCAGGGTTCCCGCCGCGAAAGGATCGAAGTCCTCGGGCAGCCCGACGCCGTCATCCTCGAACACAAGGGACAGGCTGCCGTCGCGCAGGGACACGTCCACGCGGACCACCCCCTTGTCACGGCCGTTGAAGGCGTGCTTCAGGGAATTGGTGGCCAGCTCGTTGACCAGCAGGCCGAACGGGATGGCCTGATCGATGTTCAGGCCCACGCCGGAGGCAGAAATCTCCACCCGTATGTCCCGGTTTCGGCTGAAGGAAGACACCAGGCGGGGCAACAGATCCCTGAGGTAGCCCTCCACCTCTATCCTGGAAAACGTATGCGTGCGGTAGAGCTGCTCGTGGATCAGGGCCATGGATGCCACCCGGCCCCGGCTTTCCGCCAGCACCTGCAAGGCGGCCTCGTCCTCCAGGTTCATCTCCTGGAGGCTCAACAGGCTGGAGACGATCTGGAGGTTGTTCTTCACCCTGTGGTGTATTTCGCGCAGCAGCAGCTCCTTGTCGCGCAGGGAGGCCTCGGTGGCCTCCTCGGCCATGAGCCGATCCAGCTCCCCGCTGGCGCGGACTGCGACCAGATGCAGGATGGACTCCGCCAGACTGATGTCTTCCAGGGGGCGTTGCCCGATAACCGCGATAAGCCCCGTCGCCTGCCCCGAAGCGTTGCGCAGCGTGATGCCGGCGTAGCTCTCGGCCTTTATTTCGCGGAGCACGGGATCGCCGGGGAACAGCTCGCACACGTTCTGCGGGAAGCAGCATACGTCCCGGTCCACCACTTCCGCGCAGGGGGTGTCCTTGAGGGCGTAGGTGATGTTGTCCTCGAAGACGCCCTGGTGGTAGACCGCCAGGGTGCGCGCATGCTGGGCGTCGCCGTGCAGCCTGTCGATGCAGACGAACTCCATCTCCAGGGTCTCGGAGAGGAACTCCGCCAAGGTTTCGAAAAATCCGCGCCCGCCGCCAGGCTCCGAACTGGTGGCCAGGAAGGTCAGGGCCTGCTCCATGACGCGGCGTTCGGTTATGTCGCGGAAGATGCCCATCAGGCAGGTCACCCCGCCAAGCTCCAGCTTGCTCACCCGGATTTTCACCAGGCGCACGCGGCCGCTGGCGGCGACAACACGGGTCTCAAGCGCCTCCTCCGGGTTCTGGACGTGCCTGACGAAGCCCCTGCTGAAGCCGCCCTGGACTTCGCTCTCGGGATGCAGGCTCCGCTGGTGGGAGCCGACGAGCTGCTCCCGAGGCCTGCCGAAGTAGGCCTCGGCGGCCTTGTTGCAGTCCACGATGATGCCGGAATGGGCTTCGGCCACAAGAACCGGGTCGGACATTTCGCTGAAAAGCGCCCTGTAGCGCTCCTCGTTCTGGCGCAGGGCTTCGTGCGTGTGGATCAGCTCAGCACTGCGGCTGTCCACCAGATGTTCGAGGTTCTGGCACAGGAAGTCGTTGTGCAGGATCATGCCCAGCAGGGATGCCGATGAATCCAGGCCGGCAAGCAGGCCGCCGAAGCGGTCCGGAGCCTCCACGCCGAACAGGAAGAGCGCGCCCATGCGCTCGCCCGCATAACACAAGGGGACGACCACCATGTTCGAGGCGCGCATCTCCCGCAGAAACACCGCCTCCTCGCCGCGCGCGTGCAGGATGTCGATGGCCGTGGACTGAAGGTAGTCATGCGAAAGCACGGCCAGCCCTTCCATGTCCTGATGCGTGGCGATCCATCCCGCCTGGAGCGGGATCGCGGCCGCGAGCCTGTGATGGTTCAGCCCGGAGTGTTCAAGGCATTCGATCAACAGGACGGCTTTCGCGCCGGTCAAATCCTGAATCGCCCGGGCGAGCTGGCCGCCGCACTCCCCGGGTCTGCCTGCCAGGGCCATGCCCTTGCCCACGACACTCAAAAAACGGTCCGAAAATGTCGCACTGCTCATAGAGATTCCATATACTGACGCCGCACGGGACGTAGCTGGATTGCGGCGGGCGGGGCTGGCCAACCGCGAGTGCTGAAAAGACCTCTCACCCATTATTACATCAAATCGTAACAATAAGCAATTGCCGGTCAGCATATATTGGTAATCAACCGATGGCGCCGCGTGATTGAAAGGAACCCGGAGCGGCATCGCGCGCGAATGGATTGCCCCGGCGGCGCCACGATAGTGTCGCGGAGAAGACCCCGCCCTGGACGAGGCGCGCCCTGCGGCCAGACGAGGCGGGCCCGGCGGGCGAGTGAGGCCGGGCCTTTTCTGGCGGGGTGAGATTGCCAGAACCATACTTCGCTTGTATGGATTGGCATGCCCGTCAACAACACCGAGCCCTTGTCCGTGTACGCCGCGGGGCCGGGCTACGCGCCCTGCCTGGCGGCCATGATCCTGGATTCCAGCCGCGCCCATCGGCTGCGCGGCTTCATCGAGCACATCCTGGACCTGCCCAAGCCCAAGGCGCTGCGCCTGCTGGCCCGGCTGGCGGCCCACCCGGCCCAGCTCTGCGGGCGCATCGGCAACGCTTACGTGGCCCTGGTGGACGGGGTGTGCTCCGGCATGGTCACGGTGCGCCCGGCCGGGCGCCTGGAGGAGTTCCCCTTCTCGCCCGAGGCCCTGGCCGAGGCCGGTGCCGCCGAACGCCTGGGCGGCGCATGGCTGGAGGGCGCGCTCAAACGCCAGCGGGCCTTCACCGGAGCGCTGGCCGGGGCGCGCGGCCCAGCCCCTGCGGGAACATGGTCCGTGGAATATCTGGCTGTACGCTACGAGAACCGCAGCGCGGGCGTAGCCAGGGCGCTGCTGGGCCGCGTGGCGGCCGAGGTGCGGGATGCGGGCGGAAACGCCCTGGAACTCTACTGCGAGGCCGGAAATCTGCGGGCCGAGGCCATGTGCTCGGCCCTGGGCTTCGAGCCGGCAGGCCCTCCCGGAAATCAGGAGGCCTGGAGCCTAAGACTGATGCGCAAGGCGCTCTGAGGGCTCAGCCCTCGCCGCCTGCTTCCTGTGCGTCGTCCTGTGCGGGTTTGCGGCGTTTGCGCTCCTTGTGGGCGTCACCGAAGGCGCGGCACTCCCAGGGGAAGATTTCGCGGGCCTTCTCCACGGCGATCCCCTCCACCGCATCGTACCATTGGCGGAATTTGTCCACCAGCAGCCTGCCCGCCGGGGTGAGGTTGTGCCCGCCCTTCTTGCTGCCCGCCTGCTCGATGAGCATCACGCCCAGCACCTTCTCCGAGGCGCGTATCTTGCCCCAGGCCGCCCGGTAGGACATGCCCAGCTCCTCGGCGGCCTTCTTGAGGGAGCCGTTGCGCTCCACGGCCTCCAGGAGCATGCCCCGGCCCGTGCCGAAGAACATGCCCTCCTCGGTCTCCAGCCAGAGGCGCAGGCGCACCACGGGCGGCTTGACGCCACCGAGGCTCATGCGCCGCTCCGGCGGCGGCCGGGACCGGACCGCGCTGCTGAAAAATCCCTGCTCATTGTGTTGATCCTAACATACATCCGCCCCGAAAAACAGATGGGCTCGAAGGGGAAATCCGGGCCGCGCGGCAGCCTGGACGCCGGCGGCCGCTTGACACCCGCCCCGCCCCGGGCAATGGGTCTTCAATGAGCGGTTCGCCGCGCCGGTGCGCGCGGCTCCCCGGTTTCCCTCACCTACACGGCAAAGGCAGGTTCCGATGCCCTCTACCCACGGCGCACCATTCGGCAGACGCCGGTTCATCGCGGCGGGGCTCGCGGCCATCTGCGGCTGTTGCCTGCCCCTGGCGGGCTGGGCTTCCCCGCCTGCCTATTGCCAGGCCAACCGGCAGCGTATGCTTGCCGAGTTCGCCGGGGTATGCGGCGAGGTGGGCCAACTCCTCGCGCCCAGCACGGACAGGTCCGGCGCCGTGGCCCGCGACGCCATGGAGGCCTTCGCGCCCATGATCGAGGCCATGCCCGAGATAGGCGGCGAGGCCAACCGCAACCAGCCCTACATCGTATACGCGGGCTGGCTCGCGGCCATATCCAAGGCCATGAAGGCCCAGGGCCTGACGGCTGCGGACGCCGGACGCCTGTATTACGACATCTGCCTGGAGAGCCTGCGCTCCATGCCCCCGTCAGCCCTCGCCGCCGCCGGGGAGGCCTTTTTCAGCCCGGAAGGCTACGCCGCCACGGCGGCCTGGGCGGAGTGGACCCACCTGCGCACCTACCCGGGGGACTGGGTCGCGACCGTGTGGCTGGGGGACGGCCGGGATTTCGACATCGGCCTGAACTACAGCGAGTGCGGCGCGCTCAAGTTCTTCCGCTCCCAAGGGGAAGAGGACGTCGCGCCCTACTTCTGCATCAACGACTTCCCCCGCTCCAGCCTCCAGGGCACGGGGCTTGCGCGCGAGAACACCCTGGCCCAGGGCGGCGCGGTCTGCGACTTCAGGTACAAGAAGGGACGCCCTGTGGCCCAAAGCTGGGAAACGGAGGCCCCAAAGCTCAAGGATCGCTTGAAGTCGGCCGGGTAGGCCGCCGGCCCTCGGCGACGGCCCTTCCCCCCCCCCAGACCCGAAGGCGGGGGCCGCTGCCTCCGCCGCCGCACAGCCCCGGTGGCGCGGCTGACCGCGTCCGCTTCCCGCCGCTCCATCATGGAGCGGCTACCGCCCTCATGGCCTTCCGTCCAGCCTGCCGGATGCCTTTGCCAAACTCCCTCTATCCCAAGGGTGGGGTTTCCCCCATTGCCCAGGGCCGATATGCCGTGACAAAATGATTCGTCGCGCCGGATCTCACGGGATGCGGGGCGCTATTTTTTTCGGGACGAGGCATCTGGCGGACAAGTCCGCATCCCTGCGTATCCAACACGTTTCCAGGTGTGAGTCATGATCGTCAAGTGTCCAATATCCAAGCTGAAACCTGGCATGTATATCGCCAACCCGGGCCTCTCGGGCCAGAGCAACCCCCACGTCTACCTCTGTGAAGGCCTCCTTGCCGACGAGGCGAGCCTCGAAAAATTAGCACAGCCCTATTGCGACGCGTACATAGACACCGAGCAAGGGTCGTATTTCGAGGAGCACCCTGAAGAGAAGGCCGACTTCGAGTCCCTATTCAACTCCATCGTCTTTTCCGGCGGCCGGGACGACAACGGCGAGCAAAGCCTGGACGACATCCTGGAAAACCTCAGGGCTGCGGACGCCAATTACACGGAGATGCTGGAGCAATACAAGGCCATCGCCAAGAGGATGCACGGTGCGCAGACTGTGGACGTGGCGGCCTGCGAGAAGCTGACGGAGTCGCTGGTGGTCTCGGAGGAGAAGATGCTCCTGGCCCTGCTGCTCGTATCGCGCATGCGCACCTCGGACCCCTACGCCTACACCCACAGCCTGAACGTCTCCATGCTCGGGGTGATGGCCGCCAGGGCCATGGGGTACGGCCAGGACACCCAACTGGTCTTCGGCATGTCGGGCATCTTCCATGACATAGGCAAGACCCTCATACCGGACAGGATACTCAAGAAATCCGGCAGGCTGACCACGGCGGAGTTTGAGGAGATCAAACGCCACCCCGTGTACGCCAGGAGACTGCTCTCCCAGCACCGGGACATGCCGGAGGATGTGGTGCACGTGGCCCATGAACATCACGAGCACCACGACGGCTCGGGCTACCCGCGAGGCATCAAGGGTGTCGAGATCAACCGGGTGGCCGCAGCCATCAGCGTGCTGGACACCTATGACGCGCTGCGCTCGGACCGTTACTACAAGGAGGCCGTCAGCTCGCACAAGGCCATCTGCGTGGTGTACAGCCTGCGCGGCAAGTCCTTCGACCCGCACCTGACGGACAAATTCATCAAGACGGTGGGCATATATCCCGTGGGCACCATCGTGGCGCTGGAATCCGGGATGAAGGGCATCGTCACCAGGCAGAACGGCGACAACCTGCTTCGCCCCCACATCAGGGTGATCCTTGACGGGAACAACCGCTATTGCGAACGGCGCGACGTCAACCTGCTCGACGAGGACACCAAGGGCCCCTACGCCATCAGGGACACGCTCACCAACAAGGAATGCCGGATACACGTCTCATCGCTCATGTGCTGATCGAGCGGACCGCGCCCGCGCCGAGGCCTTACCTGGCCGCTATGGCCGAGTCGAAGAACTTGCCCACCCCGTACTCCCGCCTGCGGAAGAACTTCTCCGGGTTGGGGCCGATGATCTGCATTTCCGGGTGGGTGCGCTGCATGTCCAGGGCGATGTGCATCTCCTTGGTGCAGCCGGTGGAGAAGGTTGCGTCCTTCCCGGCCCAGACCGGCGGCACGGGGCGGCCCATGAGCACGAAGGCCTGCTCGATGTCCTCGTAGGTCTGGAAGCGCCACACGTTTATCAGCCCTGAACGCTGCACCTTCTCCCACATGAACATGAGGTCGTCGGCGTCGAGGCCTTCCTCGAAGTGCTCGGCGGGGTTGATGACGTAAGTGCCCGCCAGGCGCGAGCGCAGGTGTTTGACGAAGGCGGTGAGGATGGCGATGGCCGTCTCGGTCTCGTGGGGCACGGAGCCCACGATGGCCGAATAGAACATGATGGTCTTGCCCGCGGCCCTCTCCGAGCGCATCCTGCTGATGATGGCCTCGGCCTTGGCCGTGATCTCCGGCTCGGTGAACACCCGCAGCGTGGCGGGCTTCATCTTGGCCTGCACCTTGAGCGCTCCCTGGTCGTCCTGGTGCACGCAGAGCACGTCGCGCGTGAACTCGGTGCGCGTGAGCATGAGCCGCCTGTGGTTCAGCACGCCCTTGGCGATCACCAGGTCGCACTCCTTCCATGCGCGGGCGAAGGTCACGCTGACCTTGTAGAGGTTGAGGCGCTCGCGGCTGCCGTCGGATATCACCAGGAGGGAGTTCTCCTTGATGGCCTGCAGCAGCGCGTTCTTGGTCATCTGGTTGCCGCTCCAGAACCGGGCCTCGGCGAGGCTCTGACTGAGCACCGGGTCCTCCTCGGCGTCCCAGACCGTGGGGGCGTCGAAGTAGAACCCCTCCTTGAGGGCCAGGATCACCCTGTGCCCCATGCTGATGAGCACCTTGACCACCCTGATGTCGAACATCAGCCCGCCCGCGTTCTCGGGCATGTAGAGGATCTTCATGGACTTCGGGCGGTTTGGGTTCAGCACGCGGCGAAGGTCGTCGAAGGAGCCCGCCGCCAGCATGTGCTTCTCCACCTCCTCGATGCCGGGCTCGAACTGGTCCTTCTCCCAGATGTCGGTCCACACCGAGAGCGCCAGCAGGCGCGAGATCTCCAGCATGTCCAGCTCGAAGCGCAGATCCTGGATGGAGCCGCAGCTGGCCACGAAGCCCGGGCAGGCGTTGAGCGCCGTCTGCATGGAGAGGGTGTCCATGAACTGGCGGGCGCGGCGGTTGAGGGTGCGCCTGCGCTCGCGGTAGGGGTCGTCCTGGCCGGACTGGGCCAGGAAGATGGTGGTCAGGCGCTTGAGCAGGCGCGAGGGGATCATCACCGGGGCGTTCACGGCCTGGCGGTACTTGTGGTCGCACAGCGCCAGGATCATCATCTTGTCGTACTGGTTGGAGCAGTGGGTCTCGATGAGGTCCATCACCTGCCGCCAGACCTTGGCGTAGGCCTCCAGCAGCGCGGGCTCCTGGGTTTTCTCCAACAAGGAGCGCAGCATCTCGTCCGAGCAGGGCACGTAGTTCTCGTCCGGCCCCAGGTGCACCATGAAGCGGATCTGCTCCGGAGAGGCGTTGCGCGTGGGGTCGATGCTGTACTCGATGTGGTTCTCGCTCATGAAGTGGATGAGCCAGGCGTCGAGCAGGGGGTCCTTGCCGTAGCGCAGGTCTGCGGGGGAACTGGTGGTGGGCAGATTGACCGGGCTCATGGCGTGCCTACCTTTCCCGGATGAATCCCTTGTCCAGGAGTTTGCGGAAATAAGAGTGGCGGCCCACGGCGGCCAGGCGCAGGGGCTTGGGGGCGCGGCGCACGCGCACCCAGTCGCCGGGCAGCAGGGGGAAGGCGGTCTGGCCGTCGCAGGTGAGCACTGCGTCGGCCGAGGCCTCCTCCACGTTGATGTCGAGGTACCTGTCGGTGGGCAGCACGATGGGCCTCAGATCGCACAGGAAGGGGCAGATGGGCGTGAGCGTCAGGGTGTGCAGGTCCGGGTGGACCAGCGGGCCGCCCGCGCTCATGGAGTAGGCCGTGGCCCCCGTGGGCGTGGAAACGACCATGCCGTCGGCCCGGAAGGTGCCCAGGCGCTCACCGCCGTAGCTGATGGTCACGCGGATCAGGCGGGCCATGGCCCCCCGGGCCACAACCACGTCGTTCACGGCCCCGCACTGGAACACCCGCCGGTTCTCGCGGGCCACCTCGCAGGAGAGCATCATCACCTTGTTGACGCCGAAGCCCTTGGAGACCACCTGGGCCAGGGGCTCTTCCCAGCCCTCGGCGCACAGTTGGGAGAGAAAGCCCAGCCGCCCCAGGTTGATGCCAAGCAGGGGCACCGCCTCGGACATGAGCTTGCGCGCCACGCTTATCATGGTGCCGTCGCCGCCGAGCACCACGGCCAGTTCGGGCACGCCCCCGCCCCCGGTCAGGGAGGCGGCGTCGGCGCAGCCGTCCACGTCGGTCTTGTTCAGGACGATGCGCGGGGAGGCCCCCAGGTCGGAAATGATATCCGCCACCTCGTGCGCGAGGCTCATCACGGATGGCTCGCCGGACTTGGCGACCACGAGGACATTGTGTACTGCTGGCTGCATGCCAGCGTTACTAGAGGAAAGCGCAGCCCGCTTCAAGCCGTATCGCGCCTTCCGGCCCATTCAGGACGCATTCGGCCCCAATTGCCCCGAGGGGAATTTTTTTTGCCCGAGGCCCTAAAGTATTCTGGGGCAATGGACGATAACTGCTGTGACGAGTGAGGAGAAAGAAATGTCCGCCAACCCCGCCCTGGTCAGGAACATGCTGCGCACATACGGGCGGCAGGCCACCACGGCGAGGCGGCTGGCGCGCTACAAGCGAACGCTGCGCGCCGCCGGGGCCGAGGACCAGGTGGCCATCTCCCGCGAGGCCAGAAGGCGCGAACTGGTGCACAAGGTCGCCGCGGAGATTGTTGAGAGCCTCATCGTCACCGGCTCGGAAAACCCCGTGGTGGAAGACATCAAGAGGGAATTGGAAAGAACCTTCAAGACCGCGTTCATATTCGCCTATCCCCCCGAGGATCAAGATTTGCAAATCTTCAAGGTCCTGGGCGAAAACAACGCGGTGGAAGCGACCGGAAACGAGCGCGTGAGGATTCTCGAGGCCCTGTGGCACATCGCGCTGGAGAAGGTCGACGAAACGATGATTTAGTCGGAGTAGCTCGTGCGGTCCGGGAGACCGCTGGCTTAGACGTTCCGCAGGCGGGCCGCCTTGGGAGACGGTCCCTGTCCAATCAGGAGACTGCGTGAACGCCTTGGCGGATCAGGACCGCCGGGGAGGGGATAATGGACATCAAGAAAATACTTGGAGGAGTAAGCCCGTACAGTCGAACCCAGGTGGACAAGGGTGACAGCACCTCCGCCTCTTCGAGGTTGGAGCGCGCGAAAGCCCGGGTCAGGAGTACTTCCGCCGAAGGAGACAAGGTATCCGTATCCTCGGATGCGCTGCTGGTGGCCGAGGCCGCCAAAGCCGCCGAGGAGTCGCCTGATGTGCGGGTGGATCGCGTGGAGGCCCTGCGCCAGCAGGTGCAGACAGGCACCTACACCCCCGATTCCCGCAAGATCGCCGAGAAGCTCGTGCAGAGCGATCTGGAGTTTTTGCGGAGTTGACGGGCCCGGCCCGTCGTTATTTGAATCAGCGCGTCCGTGGACCGTGTGAAGCGCGGTCCACGGGCGCTTTGTCGCGCCCTCGGAATGCGCGGGATGAAGGCCACCCTGCGGGCCGCCCCGCCGTTCCATGAAAAAACATCCACCAATCCCCCCTGCCTGCTGACACGCCCCCCCCGAGGTGATAGCTTATCGGCCCACTCCATGCCCCGGGCGGCTGTGCGTGCTGTTATCCCTCTGTCTCAAAAGGAGGTTGCATCATGACCAGAACAGTTCCCACTCTCCTGGAAAAGTGCGCCTTGCCCCCTGACGTGTCCGAGACGCTCGAAGGCGTCGTGATGATGACCGCCCTGCGGGTCAAGGAGATCCGCGAAAGGCAGCGCAAGGAGGGGCATTTCGACTGCTTCGGGCGGGCCGCCTCCGGATACTGCGACCAGCACCAGTGCATCTACCACGCGGAATGCACGAGCATCTCACTGGCCATGCCCGAACTGGCGGCCACCTGACGGCCCTCGCGCAAGGCTTGGCCGCGCCTGAACCACTGAGATCAAGGAGGAAGGCGATGTTCAAACCCATTCCGGGCCTGCCCCCCGACGTGCTGGCGATCGAAGCCATAGGCAAGGTCACCCACCAGGACTATCAGGAAGCGCTGATCCCGGCTGCGGAGGCGTTGATGGCCAAGGGGCCCATCCGGGTGCTCTTCGTCGCCGGGCCGGACTTCACGGGCTATGACCTCGAAGCGCTGTGGGACGACGCCGCATTCGGCTCCAAGCACTGGCGCGACTTCTCCCGCATGGCCATAGTGGCGGACGTGGGCTGGATGCGCGCCGCCGTGAGCATGTTCAAGCCTTTCTTCCGGGGCGAGGTCGGGCTGTTCAGGGTCTCGGAACTGGACGAAGCCAAGGGGTGGATCGTCGCGAGGGAGTGACCCAGGCGGCAAGGGGACTCCCCCCGCCCGGGTTGGACGCCGGGCCGGACGGCAGCAAGCGCCCGGCCTGCCGGTTCGCAAAAAGCCGCCGCCTCACAAGCGGATGCATCGGGACTTGGGGCACTGCCGGACAGAGCGGTCGGGGGATGACTCGGGAGATGATGGACTGGCGGACGCGCCGGCGAGGGCGTGCGCCCGCGCGAGCCCCGCGGAAGGGTTCGCGGCAGAATGGGAAGGCTGGGGCTGCTAGGGCGCGGTGTCTTCTTCGCCCTGTTCAGCTGCGCCCTGCTCCGCCGCCGGCGGAGCGTGCTCACTGGGGCAGTAGCGGCTGGGGTATTTGGCGTCGGTCTGGGGCACCTGAAGGCCCACGCGGCTCTGCATGTTCACGATGACCGGGCCGGTGAGGTTGAGCGTGGTGTCTTGCGGACGGCCCTGGGGGATGGTCACCGTGACCAGCACCATGACCTGGCGGATGTTCTCGATGCGCAGGATCTTGCGTTCGGCCTCGCCCACCACCACGTCGTATTCGCTGATGAAGCCGTAAGGGTCGGCCACGAGCAGGCCGAGCCTCGGGTCGTTCATGCTCTGGAGGATGAGGAAGGGGGAATCCTCGCGCACCTGCACCAGGGTGAACTCCCTCTCCTGCTCGAAGCCGATGAGGCCGCGGGGGAAATGGATCACCCTGTCCTGCGGGATGGTGAGCACCCCGATGCGGCTTTGGATCACCCGTTCTTGTTTTTTTGCCATAACGCCGCCGCCGCAAGAACGTCCTGTTGATCTGCTTCCAGAGCCATGCGGTTCTGCTCCAACACGCGCAGGTATACTTCTTCCCTGTATACCGGCATTTCCTGGGGCACTTCAAGGCCGATCTTGATCTGCTTGCCTTGCACCCCAAGTACGGTGATCTTGATTTTGTCGCCCAGGTGGATGGACTCCCCCGGCCGACGCGTCAGTATGAGCATTCCCGCCTCTTATACGCGACCATTCCCGCGCACCCTAGTGCGCCGCATCCGCCTTGTCAACGAATCATTCCAGCCCTTTGCCGTCACAGATAATTCATCAGGCTCAGGTTCATGATCATGGAGGTCGACTTCAGGACGGACTGATACGCGAGCTGCTGCTGCGCAAGCTTGGTCATCAGCGCGGAGATGTCCACATCCTCGATGTTGGAGAGCTGCTCGCTCTGGTTGTACTGCAGGTTGTCGAGCACGCTGGTGGCCACGGTGAGGCGGTTTTCGCGTCCGCCCACGTCGGCGGCGTAGTTCAGGATGTTCTGCTTGGAGGATCGAAGATCCGCCAGGCACTGCTGCACGCCCGACTGGTTGTTGGTCTCCAGGAAGGCGACCAGCTTGCCCGCCGTCTCGAAGAGGTTGGAGGCTCCCGACGACCCGGCCACCACCACGGGCGCGTAGTGGTTCGAGGAGGGGTCCTTGTAGAGGCCGCCGAAGATGTTCTTGCCGATGCCGTTGACCGCCACGGACTCCGTGGGGGAGATGTCCACGTAGATCTTGGCCTGGCGGGGGTGCACCACGAACATGTTGCCAGCCAGCAGCGTGTTGCCCGCGTTGGAGTGCAGGGTGAGCACGCCGCCGGGAAGGTTCAGGCTGGCGCTGCTGGCGAATGTGTCCGGCGTGGAGGTGTTGGACTGCACCCAGCTGGCCCCGCCGTCCAGGCTGTAGGAATAGTGCACGTCGCCCGCCAGGGTGCCGGCCTGGTCGATGCGCACGATCACGTTGCCCGTGAAGCTGCCGGAGGCCGTCCCGGTGATCTTGGTGCCCATGCCCTGCAGGGGGTCCACGCCGACGTAGTCCTCGTCGTCGCCCTTGTAGCGCGCCGAGGGCCTGATCCACATCCAGGTGCCCTTGGAGTCGTTGGTGTCCGTGGCGCTGGTGGCCACCACGGTGGTGCCCCGGTCTATGTCCATGGAGACGCCGCCCAGGTCCATGTGCAGCTTGCTGGAGGCCGGGCCGGGGTCGGTCACGGCGCCCTGCACCCAGGTCTTGCCGCCGTCGGTGGTGTAGCGGTAGCGGCTGCCCGCTGCCAGGGCGCCGCCGTCCAGGTATTGGACCAGCACGGTGCTCTGGCTGGAGCCGTTGATGGTGAAGCCGCCGTTGGAGACCACGCCCGCCTGGTTCACGGAGAGGGAGAGGGTCTCCTCGAAGGCCTCGGCGTTGGTCTTGTGCCCGGCGAAAATGGACTTGCCGTCGAACTGGGTGTTGGCCAGGCCCACAAGCTGCTCGAAGAGCTGGCGCGCCTCCGAGGCGATCTGCTGCCGGTTGTCCGCGCTGAGGGTGCCTGTGGAGCCCTGCTCGGCCAGCTCGGAGAGCCTGGTGAGCACGGTGCTTACCTGGCTCATGGTGCCGTCGGCCAGGGTCAGCCAGCCTTTGGCCGCGTTGATGTTGGTCTGGTACTGGTCGATGGCCGAGAGGCTGTTGCGGTAGCCCAGAATCCTGGTCATGCCCACGGGGTCGTCCGAGGGGCGGTTGACCTTCTTCTGGCTGGAGGCCTGGAGGTTGGACTCCATGAGCTGCCCCAGCGAGGAGTTCATGTAGGTCAGGCTGGCGGAGTAGATCTGCTGTTGAGCGACGCGCAGGGCCATGGCGTCCCCCCTTCTATTGCTTGAGGCCCAGCACGGTCTGCCACATCTGGTCGGCGGTGGAGATCATCTTCGCCGCTGCCTGATAGGAATGCTGGAACTTCACAAGGTTAGACATCTCTTCGTCGAGGTTCACGCCCGAGACGGCCAGTTGGCGGTTGTTGAGCTCCGTGGCCAGCGAGTTCTCAAAGTCGTAGTTGAACTTTGCCTTCTCGGTGTCCACGCCCACCACGCCTACCAGGCTGTTGTAGTAGTCCCCCAGGCTCTGGCTGGTGGGGGCGTCGAAGCTGGTGCGGATGGTCACGTTCTTGTTGGCCAGCTCCGCCAGGGCCTTGGCGGTGGTGTTGTCGCCGGGGTTGGACTCGCTGGCCCCGTTGATGTGCCCGGCGTTGACGAAGTTCGTGTTGGAGCCCACCAGCGGGTTGAGCGTCATGGTGTGGATGTCGGAGCCGTCGAAGAACGTGTTGACGCCCAGGGCTGCGTACAGCCCGGTGGAGTCGGTGCCGAAGCCGAAGGAGTACCCCGGCTTGGAGTCGATCTGCAGCTTGTTGTTGCTCACGCTGGCCGTGAGGAAGCTGCCGAAGGTGTTGTTGATGGCGTTCACCACGTCGTTCAGCGAATGCTTGGTGGGGTCGAAAAGCTGCGTGCCCGGCTGGGCGGGGTCGAAATCCAGGAAGCCGTTGGACACGCAGGCCCCGGTGGCCGAGTTGTACACGTAGAGCGTGGAGGCCCCGGCCGAGAGCTTGGAGCCGTAGGCCAGGCCCGAGGCGTCGGAGCCCAGGGCCAGGTTGGCGTTGCGGACCTGGTAGGTGCCCGTGGTGTCGTTGAACATGGTCAGGCCGGAGCCCTGGCTGTGGATCCTGTTTGTCTCCCAGATGAGGGAGTTGGCCAGTGATTCCAGGCGTTCCTTGTAGCGGCCGATGTTGTAGTCGCGCAGCTCGAACTCGCCCGCCAGGGAACCGCCGGTCAGGCGGCTCGTGTTGTCCTGCCCGTTGAAATAGGTCTGGGGCGTGATGTTCACCGGCGTGGAGGCCGACTGGTACCAGTACAGCGCGGTCTTGGGCACCACGGTGAAGGTGTCGCCCGCCTGGAGGGTGCCCGTGGGGGTCACGCCCGCGTTGGACTGGGCCCCGAAATAGATGGAGAGGTTGCCCACGCCCACGCTCTGGGCCTGGGGCCTGGCCGAGAAGGTCTTGATGGCCCCGGAGTCGCTGCGCAGCCAGGTCACGCCGCCGTCGAGCGACACCTGGAACTGGGCGGCCGGGTTGCCGTTGGAGACCACGCCGCCCTGCACCACCCGGATGGTGTACTCGAAGGAATCCGACCCGGAAAAGCCCACGGTGCCGTTGAAGTCGGAGCCGGGCAGGAGGTTGCGGGTGACCTTGCCGTTCTCGAGCTTGAGGTCGAAGGCGCTGCCGCCGTCCACCAGGGTGTGGCCCGCGCCGGTGAGCACCGTGAAGTTGCCGCCGCCGTTGTCGATGGTCTTGATGTCCATCAACTGGGCCAGGGCGCGCACCTTGATGGCCCGCTGGTCGTAGAGGCCGTTGGCGTTGTTGTTGCCGGGGTCGTCGTGCACGGCGATCTGCTGGTTGATGGCCGCGATGTCCTTGACGAGGTTGTTGGCGGCGGTGACGTCGTCGGCGATGCTGGCCTCGGTCTGCCGCTGCAGGTCGTCGAGGTCCGCCGCGGACTGGCGCAGGATGGACATCAGGTTCTGCGCGTCGGACAGGATGTTCTGCCGCTGGGGATAGTTGGACGGGTCCAGGCTGAGGTTCTGCCAGTCCTGGAAGAAGGAGGCCAGGCTCTTGGAGATGCCGTCGTTGGAGGATTCGTTGAAGGTCGTCTCCACGGACTGCATGTTCTGGTACAGCACGTTGTAGCGCTGGCTGGACGAGGAGCGCAGGTTGTAGGCCTGTTCGATGTACTGGTCGAACATCCTGACGATCTCGGACGCCTTGACGCCGGTGCCCATCTGGCCCGGCGAGGAGTCGATGTACATGTCGTCCTTGTAGACGACGCGCTGCCGGGAATAGCCGACCGTGTTGACGTTGGCTATGTTCTGGCCCGTCACCTCGATGCCTATCTGCGAGGCGTTCAGGGCCTTCATGCCCGTGTTGAGCAGCGAGGTGATGCCGGCCATTACAGGGCTCCCCTCAGCATGGCGGGCGCGGGCTTGGTGCTCTGGAAGGCCCCGCGCGGGCCGTAGCCGGGCTTATTGGCCGTGAAGGACTTCTTGAAGAGGTCCACGTAGCCGGTGGACTGGTCGAAGAGGGCCAGAGCCAGGCTGTAGCTCTTTTCGGCCTGCTTGGCGCTGGCCTGCTCCAGGGCGTCGATCCTGTCCAGGAGCTCCTGCACGCGGGGCCAGTCCTCCCCGAGGGAGCCCGCCACGTGGCGCAGGCGCTGGGCCTGCGGGTCGATGGCCTGGACCATGCGCTTTATCTCCAGGCGCTCGGCCATGAGCTGGCGCATGAGCTCCTGGATGGAGAACTCCACCGCGCCCACGGACTGGGGCCTGAACTCCTTGAGGTGGGCAAACTCTTCCTGCTGGAGCGTGCCGAGCACTCTCAGGGCCTGATGCTGCCGGGTAAGATTTTCCAGTATGCGCCGGTTCATGGTCGTCTCCGGTTAGAGGTCCGGGATGGGCACCCTTTGCGGCTCGGCCTGGGCGAGCGTTGCTCCGCCTGGGCTGCCGGGGTTCACCGCCACGCCGTCGCGCCTGATCTCGAAGTGCACGTGCGGCCCGGTGGCCCTTCCCGTCTGCCCGACCTGTGCAATAACCTGACCAGCCTTCACGCTCTGCCCTTCCACCACGCCGTTGGCCTTGTTGTGGCCGTAGATGCTCACGGTGCCGTCGGCGTGGCGCAGCTCCACCATGTTGCCGTAGCCCCCCCTGCCCCCGGCGAAGGACACTACGCCGTCGGCGCAGGCGCGCACCGGCGAGCCCTCGGGCGCGGCGATGTCCACGCCGCTGTGCCAGGCGCGCTGGCCCGTGAAGGGGTCGCGCCGCCAGCCGAAGCCGGAGGTCAGCTCCCCCTGCACCGGGGTGGTGAAGCCCGGGGCCAGGGCCAGGGCCTTGTCCGCGCCCTGGAGGTACTGCGCGCCGGGCAGGCCCAGGTGCTGGGAGGGAGTGCCGTCGAGGGTTCCGGGGGCTTGCGCGGCCTGGGCCCTGGCGCGGGCCTCGGCCTCGGCCGTGGCCTGGGCGGCCGCCTGCATGGGGTCCACGGTTTCCCGGGTTTCCCGTGCGAAAGATTTGTCGGCCCTGGGCGCGGGCGCCGCCGGGGCCTGGGCCTGCTCCTCGCCGCCGGAGGCTTGGTCGGGCCGGCCCATGCCGATTTTGTTGGAAAGGGGTGTGGCGGCGTGCTGGCCCATCCGCTTGCCGGCCTTCTTCTCCGCCGAAGGGGCCGAGAGCCTTTCCGTGCCCGACACGTGCAGACCCGGACGGTTCTGGGCGCCGTCCTTGGGGTCGGCGGTCTGGCCCTTGGCGGCGAGCTGCTGGCGCATGAAGTCGGCCAGGCCCATGCCGCCCTGCTTGGCCAGGGTCTTGGAGAGCTCCTCGTCGAACATGGCGACGTACTGGTCCTCGTGCTTGCCGTGGAGCAGGCCGTCCTTGGGGATGGAGTTGCGCATCTCCTTGAGCATCTGGCCGATGAACACCGCCTCGAAGCCCTCGCAGGCCTCGTTCAGCTTGGCGTCCTTGGCGGGCCCCGGGGTCACTCGCTTGCGCAGGGCGTCCATGGCCGTCTTCTTCTGGACGTCCAGGAGCTGCTCCGGCTTGAGCGACGTTTCCGGGGCCACGGCCATGCTAGATCACCTCGAGGTCCGCGTGCAGGGCGCCCGCCGACTTGAGCGTCTTGAGGATGCTTATCAGGTCGCGCGGGGTGGCGCGCAGCACGTTGAGGCCTTCCACCAGCTCCTGGAGGGTCGCGCCTTCGACCATGCGCAGCTTGCGGTTCTCCTCCTTGGTGTTGATGCTGGTCTCGGGGGTGGCCACGGTCTGCGCGCCGATGGGCGCGAAGGGCAGCGGCTGCGACACCTCGGCCGATTCCTGGATGAGTATCTGCAGGTTGCCGTGGGTCACGGCGGAGCGGGTCAGCTTGACGTTGAGGCCCACCACCACGGTGCCGGTCTTCTCGTCCACCACCACGCGGGCCTTGTTGTCCGGGGTGACCTCCAGGTTCTCGATGGTGGCCATCAGGGGAACGAGGTTGCCCTTGTACTGCTCGGGGATGTCGAGCTTGATGGTGGAGGCGTCGGTGGCGCGCGCGAAGCTGCCGCCGATGCTCTGGTTGATCTTCTTGGCGATGGCCATGGACGTGGAGAAGTCCGAGTAGCCCAGGTTGATGGTCAGGTCGTGCTGCTGGTTGAAATCGAAGGGGATGGCGCGCTCCACGTTGAGCCCGCCGGGGATGGAGGCCACGGTGGTCACGTTCTTGGTGGCCGTGGCCGCCGCGCCCGCGGCCTGGAAGCCGCCCACGGCCAGCGGCCCCTGGGCCAGGCCGTAGAGTTCGCCGTCCACGCCCTTCATGGGCGTCATGAGCAGCACGCCGCCCAGCAGGCTGGAGGAGTCGCCCAGCGACGAAACGGTGACGTCCAGCTTGGTGCCGGGCCGGGCAGTGGCGGGCATCTGGCAGGTGACCATGACCGCGGCCACGTTGGCCGGGCGCAGGGTCCGCTTGTCCACGCGCACGCCCATCTTGTCGAGCATGTTCCAGATGGACTGGATGGTGAAGTCCGACCCGCGCTTGTCGCCCGTGCCGGAAAGGCCCACCACAAGGCCGTAGCCCACGAGCTGGTTGGTGCGCACGCCCGAGAAGGACGCCACGTCCTTGATCCTGGCCGCGCGCCCCTCCCCAGAGAACAGCGCGGCCAGGACAAGGCCCGTCAAGAGCAGTGTGGTCATGCGATGCCTGAACATGTCGATACCTCTGTGACCGTTGTGCGGTCCGCTGACGTTCGCCCCCTCCCCCGAGGTTGCTGAAGCGTCGGCTTCAAAATCGCGTTCACGCGTTCTGCCGGCTCGCCGGGGAAAGCATTCCCCGGCCGCGCGCGGCTAGAACGGCCAGATGTTGTCCAGAATCCTCGAGAGCCAGCCGGGCTTCTGACGGTCCGCCAGCACGCCGGTGCCGAACATGTCGATCTGCGCCTCGGCCAGGGCCGTGGAGGGCACGGCGTTGTCCGGGCCCACGTCCATGGGCCGCAGGAGCCCGCGCACCACCATGATCTGGGTGTCGTCGTTGACGCGCACCTGGCGCGCGCCCTCCACCTGCATCACGCCGCCGGGCAGTATGTTCACGATGCGGCAGCCGATGGTGTAGGTCACGGTGGATTCGCGGCTTGTCTCGCCGTCGGAGTCGAACTGGTCGTTGCGGCTGGTGTTGACCATGGGGGTCGAACCGTTGACGCCCTTCATGCCTGCCAACGCGCCCAGGTCCACCCCGGTGGCGGAGCGCAGGGCCTTGGACCCGGGGAAGGGGTCCATGGTGGCGCTCTGGAAATAGTTGTTCACGCCGATGTCCATGGTGTTCTTGCCGTTGGACTTCGTCTTGGACTTGTTCTTGGCGTTGGACTTCTCCGTGACGTTGACCATCACCACGTCGCCGATGCGCCTGGCCCGGTTGTCCTCGTAGAGGTAGCTGGGCTGGGCGGCCTGCGAGTAGAGCGAGCCGGGGTTGTTCGCCGGGGAAGGCGCCTGCATAACCGGCGGGGTCAGCGAGCTCATGGGGCTCGGCTGCTTTTGCGCCGGAGGGGCGCAGGCCGCGCTCAGGGCCGCAAGGGCGCACACCGCCGCGCTCATGAATTTGTTGTTGGTCCGCATTGCCTTCTCCTCCCTGCTTGGCCTGTCAGGCCTATCTGGCCACCACGGTCTTGGAGTCCTGGACCCAGGCCGCCAGCTCCCTTCCGCTTTGCACGTTCCGTACCGTTATCTGGCAGCCCTTGGCCCCCTCGGTGACGGCGGTCACGGGCATGGCCAGGTGGATGCTCCTGCCGTTCCAGAGGCAGGTCACCTGCTCGCCCTTGAGGATGGCGGGCATGGGCTCGAGGTTGTCCATGGTCAGGGGAACGCCCTGGTTGAGCGAGGTCTTGGCGCGCATGGGCGTGGGGTTCTTGGCGTCCCAGGGCAGGCCCTTGATGTAGGCCAGGTTGCGCCGCTCGTAGGTAACCATTTCCCCGGCCACCACGCCGTCGCGCATGTTGAGCGGCCTGGCCGCCACCGGAATCACCTTCCAGAGGTTCACGAAGGCGCTGGCCGCGATCTGCCGGATGGGCTTGCCCTGCATGTCGGAGACGGTGAGCCGCAGGTTGACCCGTCCGGGCGTCATCTGGCCCACGGACTCCACGGAGAGCTTCTCGGTGTCGGGGTCGATGAAGAGCTGGCCGGGCAGGGAGATCTCCTTGACTTCCAGCTCGCCTTCCACGCCGGTCATGTTCTCCGTCAAATAGTCGACGATCATCTTGGTGACGTCGTTTCCGGCCACCGGCACTCCGCCGCCCTTCTTCAGCACCACCTGCTCGGGCACGATGAAGTTGCCCGCGGAGCGCGGGAAGAGCACGTCCAGGTCCTCCAGGATGCGTTTGCGAGTGAGCGTCAACTGGCCCTCGCGGCCCGGGAATGGCCACAGGGGCGTGGAGGACAGGATGCGCCAGGTGTCGGGGTCGATCTGGCCCACGGGCTCGGCGATGTCGCCCAGCATCACCCGCTCCCCGCCGATGGCGGCGGCCGGGGCGATGCGCACCTTCCAGGCCATGGGGTCCGCCCCGAAGACGGTGGCGGCGGCCAGCAGCGCCAGGACGGCGGCCATCACGGCCAGCGCGCGGGCGCGGTGCCTTTGCCGATCGGTGCGAGTGGTGTTCATGGCCTATCCCCCGGGCTAGCGTTTGATGTTCACGGCGGTCTGGAGCATGGAGTCCGCCGTGGTGATGGTCTTGGAGTTGGCCTCGTAGGCCCTCTGGCCCACGATGAGCCCCACCATTTCGTCCACCATCTGCACGTTGGAGCCTTCGATGAAGCCCTGCACCAGGGTGCCGGCGTTCTGGTCGCCGGGGGTGAGCTCCTGGGCGGCGCCCGAGGCCTCGGAGGTCTTGTAGACGTTGGAGCCCTGGGCCGTGAGGCCCGCCGGGTTGATGAACGTGTAGAGGGGGATGGTGCTCGACGTCAGCACGTTGCCCGCGGAGTCCGTGGCGCTCAGCACGCCGCGCTCGGTGATGACGATGTTCGTCGTCTGCTGCGGGATGGTGATGGTGGGCTGCAGGGTGTAGCCGTTGGCGTTGACGATGGTGCCGTCCTGGTTGAGCTTGAAGGAGCCCGAGCGGGTGTACACGTCGTTGCCAGCGGGGTCCTGCAGGCGGAAGAAGCCCTGGCCCGAGATGGCGATGTCCAGCGAGTTCCCGGTGTTCTGGAAGTCGCCCTGCTGGAAGAACTTGTGCACCGTGGTGGGGCGCACGCCCATGCCCACCTGCATGCCCGTGGGGATGCGGGAGCCGCCCTCGTTCTGGGTGCCCGCCACGTTGAGGGTCTGGTACATCAGATCCTCGAATTCGGCGCGGCTCTTCTTGAAGCCGATGGTGTTCACGTTGGCCAGGTTGTTGGCCATGGTGTCTATCTGGGTCTGCATGGCCACCATGCCGGTGGTGGCCGTATAGAGAGAGCGCATCATACGCCTGATCCCCCTTACCTGGTTTCGCCGACCTTGTTGGTGGCGTTCTGGTCCATGTCCTGCGTGCTGCTGATGATCTTGGCGTAGGCCTCGAAGGAGCGCTGGGCCTCGATCATGGCCACCATTTCGCCGACCACGTTGACGTTGGGCTTCTCGATGTAGCCCTGGTTGATGCCGGTCTTGCCCGTATCGATGGCCTGGGTGACGGGCTGGGAGTTGTTGGGGCCCGCGAACATGCTCTGGCCGTACTTCTTGAGCTGCTTGGGGTCGGCCACGTCCACGACGTCGATGGCCCCCACGATGTCGCCGTCCACCGAGACCTGGCCGTCGCGGGTGATGGTCACGGTCTTGCCTTCGCCCAGGGTCACCGGGCCGGACTGGCCCAGCACCGGGTAGCCCTGGTTGGTCACCAGCATGCCCTGGTTGTTGCGGTAGAACTGGCCGTTGCGGGTGAGGAACTGGCCTTCGGGGGTCTGCACCCGGAAGAAGCCCGGGCCGGTGATGGCCAGGTCGAGGGGGTTGCCGGTGGCCTCCAGCCCGCCCTGGGTCATGTCCAGGGTCTGCTCGGCCAGCCTGGGCTTGGCCACCAGGATGGGCCTGGGCAGGAGGTTCTTCTCCTGCAGGTCGTTGCGGGCGTCCGGGCTGAAGTCGGAGGCCATGCGCTGGAACACGTCCTGGAACGAGACCTTGTCGGCCTTGTACCCGGCTGTGTTCGCGTTCGCCAAATTGTTGGCGATCAGGTTGAGGCGCGTTTCGTTGCTCAAGGCCCCGAACAGCGCGCTGATTGTGCTTTGTTGCATGGCGGCGGTCCTCCTCGGGCGATTGGACAGCATGAAGCGTGCCATTCGCTCAGGGCGAAGCCCGCCACCGGGCATGAAAGGCCCGATTGTGCGTTGCTGGCGGGGAGCTAACCGGCTATTCTCCGGCCCAGGCATCCCTCCGGCGCATCCTCAACCTTCAGGCGGTCCCCCACGTGATCCAATCGTTTCTCGCCAAGAACAGGCAGTTCATCGTCACCTGCATGCTCCTGGGCGTGCTCGTGGGCGGGGGCCACCTCCCCCCCAGGTGGGACAGCCTCCTCTTCTACTGCATCGTCTTCTCGGTGGCGCTCATCGGCTTCGCCCGCAACGTCTTCCTCAACGGGCTGCTGGCGGTGAGCTCCTGCTTCTTCCTGCTGGCCTGGTTCAGGGCCTTCCACGACGTGCAGTACGACATCCTGTTCTGCGCCTCGGGCCTGATGTGCCTGCTCTACGGCATCTCCACCACGGTGCGCTTCGTGCTGACCTCCAAGGAGGTGGCCCGGCCCGAGATATTCGCCCTGGTGAACTGCTACCTGGCACTGGGCTATTTCTGGGCCCTGCTCTACACGCTGGTGGAGGGCATCACCCCCGGCTCCTACAACATCCCGCTCCAGTACGAGCGGCTCATGGACGCCATGATCTATTTCAGCTTCGCCACCATGACCACCGTGGGCTACGGCGACATGTCGCCCCACACCATGCTGGCCCAGCGCCTGGCTGTGACCCAGGCCATCATGGGGCAGTTCTACTTCGCCCTGGTGGTGGCCTACCTGCTCAACCGCCTGTTCCAGGAAAAGCGGGACGTGACCGAGTGATTCCGCGCGCTATCCGCCTGAACCTGCCCGATTTTGCTTGACAGACCGCCCCTAACGCATAATATGTCGTCTTTGCGAGCGGGTGTAGCTCAGTTGGTAGAGTACAAGCTTCCCAAGCTTGGTGTCGCGAGTTCGAATCTCGTCGCCCGCTCCAAATAAATCCTCATGACGCTTGGGCCGGAAGGCCCCCGCGATTACAGGGGTGGGCCATTCGGTTCGGTCCACTTTTTTTTTGCTATGAACACAGACAACACCAAAGTGCTCTCCAGAATTAAGGAATTGGCCGATCCCTTCGTGGAAAGCCTGGGCCTTTCCCTCTGGGGCATGGAGTTCGCCGGGGGCGAAGGCCGCCCCACCCTGCGCCTGTTCATCGACGGGCCGGACGGCGTCGACGTGGAGCACTGCGCCTCCGTGAGCCGCCAGCTGGGCGCGGCCCTCGAAGTGGAAGACCTCATCCCCGGGGCCTACCACCTCGAGGTCTCGTCCCCGGGGCTCGGCAGGCGCTTTTTCGAACTTTCCCAGCTGCCGCCCTACATCGGGCAGGAGCTGGACATCACCCTGGCCGCCCCCCACGGGGGCCGCAAACGCTACAAGGGGACCTTCGACTCCCTTGACGGCGACGTCCTCCACATGACGTGCGAGGGCGCGCCCGTCTCCTTCCCCTGGAGCGCGGTCACCAAAGCCAAGCTGGTCTACACGTTCGAGACCCCCGAAGAAAGCAAGGCCAGGGCAAAAAAGACTTCCAAGGCAGACAAAGCCGCCGAGCGCCGCTAGGCGCCGGGGCACCGGAGGACCGTACATGGGCATGGAGCTTCGCAAGGCCATCGACCAGATCAGCAAGGACCGCGGCATCGACCGCGATCTGCTCATCGACACTCTCGAGGAAGCCGTACGTTCCTCGGTCGCCCGCAAGTTCGGCGACCACATGGATATCGAGGTCAGCTACAACGACGAGGCCGGCGAGATCGAGGTGTTCCAGTTCAAGATCGTCGTCGACGAGGTGGAAGACCCCCTCTCCGAGATCGACCTGGAGGCCGCGCGCGAGGTGGACCCCAACGTCCAGATGGACGACGAGCTGGGCTTCAAGCTCAAAGTGGAAGACCTGGGGCGCATCGCGGCCCAGTCCGCCAAGCAGGTCATCATCCAGCGCATGCGCGACGCCGAGCAGGAAATCATCTACGAGGAATACAAGGACCGCAAGGGCGAGATCGTCTCCGGCATCGTGCAGCGGCGCGACCGCGGCGGCTGGATCATCAACCTCGGCCGCACCGAGGCCATGCTCCCCAAGGAGGAGCAGATCCCGCGCGAGCGCTACAAGCGCGGCGACCGGGTCCAGGCCTTCATCATCGAAGTTCTGCCCAGCGGACGCGGACCCCAGATCATCATTTCCCGCACCCACCCGGACTACATGGCCGCGCTGTTCAAGCGCGAGGTGCCCGAAGTCTCCGACGGCACGGTGCGCATCCTGGGCGTGGCGCGCGACCCCGGCTCCCGGGCCAAGGTGGCCGTCTCCTCCAAGGACCGCGACGTGGATCCGGTGGGCGCTTGCGTCGGCGTGCGCGGCTCGCGCATCCAGAACATCGTGCAGGAGCTGCACGGCGAGCGTATCGACATCGTGGTCTGGCACCCCGAAATCGCCACCTACGCGGCCAACGCCCTCTCTCCGGCGCGCATCACCCGCATCATGGTGGACGAGGACGAGAAGACCCTCGAGGTGGTGGTGCCCGACGACCAGCTCACCCTGGCCATCGGCCGCAAGGGCCAGAACGTCAAGCTGGCCGCCAAGCTGCTGGGCTGGAAGATCGACATCTTCACCGACTCCCGCTACGCGGAGCTCAACGTGGCGCGCAAGGGCATGGAGCAGCTTGCCAGCGTGGCCGAGATGAGCATGGAGAATTTCCTCTCCGCGGGCTTCGACACCGTGGCCATGCTGGCCGAAGCCGCCGACGAGGAGCTGGATCGTATCGAGGGGATGACCCCCACCAAGCGCGACCACCTGCGCGCCGCCATCAGGCTCCTGCTGCCCGCGCAGCCCAAGCCTGAAGAGGCGGAGGACGGCGGCCCCGAGGGCGAAGAGATGCCCCGGGAAACGGCGGAATCTGCCGGGAATGACGAACAGAACGACTGATGCCATACGGGGGCCCGTGCGCACGTGCATCGTGTGCCGTGGGCGCTTCCCGAAGAAAGAGCTCACCCGCCACGTGTGGCGAGGTGATTGGACGCCCGACGAGGCGTATATCCAGCCCGGAAGGGGCTACTACTGTTGCGCCGGGGAAGCCTGCAAGGCGAAATTCCCCAAGCGCGCCGCCGCCGTGAGAAAAGGCAAGGGGGAAGGCAAACGTGACGAAGCTTAGGGTCCGCGACCTCGCCAAGGAGCTGAGGGTCAGCAACAAGGACATCTATCAAGCCCTGAGGGAGCTCGACATCCGGGCGGCCAGCGACATGGCCACCCTGGAGGACGACCAGGTCGCCCTTGTGCGCTCCAAGATCAAGCATGGCCTCGCCAAGTCGGAGGTGGTCCAGAGCCAGTCCCAGCCGGGAGTGGTCGTTCGCCGCCGCCGCGCCAGCGCGCACGGCAGCGAGGAAGCCCACGCCGAAGCCCCCGCCGCCAAGACCGCAGCCGCGCCCGAACCGCAAGCCGAAGCGCCCGCCCAGGCGGCTCCCGCCGCCGAGGCCCCGGCCGCCGAGACCGTGGAGGAAGCCGCCCCCAGGCAGCCCCGCGAGCCCCGGCCCCGCCGCCGCCTGAGCGAGACCCCCCCGGCCAGGATCATCTCCCAGCCCGAGGCCGAGCCCGAGCCGGAAGAAATGCCCGTGGTGCACGAGCACGAATTCGCCAAGCCCGAGGCGCCCGCAGCCCACGAGCCCGTGGCCCAGGCGCCTGCGGCTCCGGCCGAGCCCGAAGCCGCCCCTGTGGCCGCCGCTCCCGAAGCCGAGGCCCCCAAGGCCGAGGAGCCCGTGGCCCAGGAACCCTCCGGCGAGGAGCCTGTGGCTGCCGCGCCTGAAGCCGAGGCCCCCAAGGCCGAGGAGGGCCAGGCCCCCGATCAGGAAAAGAAGGTCAAGAAGCCCAAGCGCGAAGTGCCCATCGGCCCGCAGGTGCGCATCATTTCCATGCCCGAGCCCCGCGCTCCCGAACCGCAGCGGCCCTCTGGCCCCGGCGGCTACCAGCAGCAGCGCCCCGGCGGCCCCGGCGGCTATCAGCCCCGTCCCGGCGGTCCCGGCGGCCCTGGCGGCCCCGGCCGTCCTGCCGGTCCCGGCGGCCCTGGCCGTCCCGGTGGTCCCGGCGGCCCCGGCCGTCCCGGTGGCCCTGGCGGCCCCGGCGGTCCCCGCCCGCCCTTCGGCGCGCGCCCCGGCATGCCCGGCGCCGACGCCAAGCCCGCTCCCCCGACCGATGCCGAAGGTCGTGACTCCAAGCGCCGCAAGGACAAGCGCGTGGTCGAGTTCGGCACCGGCGGCGGTGAGGACGGACGCGGCGGACGCGGCGGCAAGAAGCGCATGGGCGACATTCAAGACCGCACCGGACGCGGCGGCAAGAATCCCAAGAAGAAGAAGGGCGTCGATCAGATCGCGCAGATCATGGCCGCCCAGGCCCAGGCCCAGCCGCAGAAGGCCGTCAAGCGCAAGATCCGCATGGAGGAGGCCATCCGCGTCTCCGAGATGGCGCGCCAGATGAACCTCAAGGCGCAGGACCTCATGAAGGTGCTGCTCTCCATGGGCATGATGGCCACCATCAACCAGTCGCTGGACTTCGAGACCGCCGTGCTGGTGGCCGCCGAGTTCGCCTACGAGGTGGAAAAGGTCGGCTTCGACGAGGAGCAGTTCCTGGTGACCGAGGGCGCCGACGCCCCCGAGACCCTCAAGGCCAGGCCCCCCGTCGTGACCATCATGGGCCACGTCGACCACGGCAAGACCTCGCTGCTGGACGCCATCCGCTCCACCAACGTGGTCATGGGCGAGGCCGGCGGCATCACGCAGCACATCGGCGCCTACCACGTGAGCACCCCCAAGGGCGACGTGGTCTTCCTGGACACCCCCGGCCACGAAGCCTTCACCGCCATGCGCGCCCGCGGCGCCAAGGTGACGGACATCGTTGTCCTGGTCGTGGCCGCGGACGACGGCGTCATGGACCAGACCCGCGAGGCCATTAACCACTCCAAGGCCGCAGGCGTGCCCATCGTGGTGGCCGTGAACAAGATCGACAAGCCCGGCGCCGAACCCGACCGCGTCAAGCGCGAGCTGGCCGAGTTCAACCTGGTTCCCGAGGAATGGGGCGGCGACACCATCTTCGCCTACGTCTCGGCCAAGCAGCGCACCGGCCTGGACGAACTGCTGGAGATGATCCTCTTGCAGGCCGAAGTGCTGGAGCTCAAGGCCAACCCGGACAAGCGCGCCAAGGGCCACATCATCGAGGCCAAGCTGGACAAGGGCCGCGGCCCCGTGGCCACCGTGCTCATCGAGGAAGGCACCCTGCACCAGGGCGACGCCTTCGTCTGCGGCCTCTTCTCCGGCCGCGTGCGCGCCATGTTCGACGACCAGGGCCGCAAGATCAAGGAAGCCGGACCGGCCATGCCGGTCGAGGTCCAGGGCTTCGAGGGCGTGCCCGAGGCCGGCGAGATGTTCACCTGCCTCGAGGACGAGAAGGTCGCCCGCCGCATCGCGGAGGACCGCCTGGCCAAGCAGCGCGAGCGCGAGCTGGGCAAGGCCACCAAGATCACCCTGGAGACCTTCCTGGCTTCCCGCAACGAAGCCGAGGCCCAGGAGCTCAAGCTGGTGCTCAAGGCCGACGTGCAGGGCTCCCAGGAGGCCATCTCCGAGGCGCTCACCAAGCTCTCGGGCGACAAGGTCAAGATCCGCATCATCCACGCGGGCACCGGCGCCATCACCGAGTCCGACGTGCTCCTGGCGGCGGCCTCCGAAGCCATCATCATCGGCTTCAACCTGCGCCCCTCGGTGAAGGTCAAGGAACTGGCCGAGCGCGAGAACGTGGATCTGCGCTTCTACGACATCATCTACAAGCTGGTGGACGAGATCAAGGCGGCCATGTCCGGCATGCTGGCCCCCGTGCTCAAGGAGCAGTACCTGGGCCAGGCCGAGGTCCGCGAGACCTTCAGCGTGCCCAAGGTGGGCATCGTCGCGGGCTGCGGCGTGCTGGACGGCAAGATCACCCGCAACGCCCAGATCCGCCTGCTGCGCGACAGCGTGGTGGTCTACACCGGCAAGCTCGCCAGCCTGAAGCGCTTCAAGGACGACGTGAAGGAAGTGACCAAGGGCTACGAGTGCGGCATGGGCCTCGAGAACTTCAACGACATCAAGGTCGGCGACGTGATCGAAGCCTTCGAGACCGTGGAAGAAGCCGACACCCTGGATTAAGACTCCGTACAGCCGCCCCGCCCGCGCCTGCGGACGGGGCGGCTTTTAGCGGGCCAAGCATGATTATCGGCGTCCTGAGCCTGGAGTTCCGCCTGCACGGCAACGACTCCCTGAAAGGCAAACGCTCCGTGGCCCAGAAGCTCAAGGCCAAGCTGCGCAACAAGTTCAACGTGGCCGTGAGTGAAGTGGCCCACCACGACAGCCACGAGTCCCTCGTGCTGGCGGCGGTGACCGTCAGTCCGGACGCCAAGCACGCCCAGGGCCTGTTGCAGAAAGCCCTGAACATGGTGGTTGCCGCCGACGAAGCGGAACTTATATACGACGACATCGAGCTGATCGGACAATAAGCCCCCCGACGATCGCTTCGCGACCGCCCGCCCGGCTTCAATCCACGGCGACACACGACTCGGGATTCCAAAGGGCGCAACAGGACTTCGTCCTTTGGCCGCCGGAGGCTCCCCCCGGCCAGATTTCGGTCCCCCCACGAGGCCGGACCAACTTTAGCGAGATTGACGGGCCATCAGGCCGGACGAAGTTTCAACCTGACGTCCCGCCCGCCCGCACAGGATATTTCATGACGACTAAAGAAGAAGGCCCTTCCCGGCGTTCCATCCGCATGGCCGACCAGATCATGCGCGAGATCGCCATCATGCTCACCGAGGAAATGCAGGACCCCCGCCTGGAGCTCGTGACCATCAGCGGCGTGCGCATGAACTCGGACATGAGCGTAGCCACCGTGCTCTTCACTATGCACGGCGACGCCGCCCGCATCAAAGCCGCCAAGGACGCCTTCTACCAGGCCAAGGGTTTCCTGCGCTCCAACATCGGCAGGCGCATCAAGAGCAAGTTCGTCCCGGACCTGCGCTTCGAGCTGGACCAGTTCCTGGAAACCATGGTCTACGGCCAGCCCCATGCATGACGTGCTGCGCGCCCTGCAGTCGGGCAATCGTTTCCTGGTCGCCTCCCACGCCGCCCCGGACGGGGACGCCATAGGCTCCATGGCCGCCATGGGGCATCTGCTCCTGGCCTTGGGCAAGCAGGTGGCCCTCTACGACATTTCGGGCCTGCCGCGCGGGCTCTCCTGGGTGAAGCTGCCGGGTGAGATCGCCACGGAGCTGCCGCCCCTGGACGATTTCGACTTCATCGTGGCCCTGGACTGCGGCGATTCGCGCCGCGGCGGCCCGGCCTTGCAGCAGGCCATGGCCCAGCACCCCACCATCGTCGTCGACCACCATGTGAACAACCCCCAATGGGGCGCGCACAACTGGGTGGAGGTCACCCGCTCCTCCACCTGCGAGATGGTGGCCGAGCTGGCGCTGACCCTGGGCGTGCCCCTCACCGGGGCGCTTGGCGAGGCGGTCTACCTGGGCATCGTCACTGACACCGGCCACTTCAGTTTCGACAACACCTCCCCCCACTGCATGGAGCTGGTGGCGCAGATCATGCGCCAGGGCCTCAAGCCCGCGCCCATCAACGAGCTGATCCAGAACCAGTGGTCCCTGCCCCGGTTCAGGCTCTGGGGCGAGGTGCTGGGCGCGGCCAATCTCTATTTCGGTGGACAGCTGGGCGTTATCCGCATAACGAGGGAGCAGCTGGAGAGGCTGGGAGCCGACGCGGAGGACTGCGACGGCCTGGCCAACTTCCTGCTGCGCGTGAAAGGCTGCCGCGTGGTGCAGTCCCTGCGCGAGGACGAGGCCGGCGGGCTCAAGCTCAGCCTGCGTTCCGTTTCCGAGCTGAACATCCAGCCCGTCGCGGCCGCTTTCGGCGGCGGCGGGCATCGCTGCGCCGCCGGGGCCAGCATCAAGGGCGCACTGGACGAAGTGGAGCCGCGCCTGATAGAGGCCCTTGGCCAGGTTCTGGGGGCCTAGTGGCGAAGCAGCCCCCCAGGTATCCGCAGCAGCACGGCGTGCTGGCGCTGAACAAGCCCGGCGGCCCCACTTCGGCCCGCTGCCTGGAGATCATCAAGCGCCAGCTGGACCAGCGCAAGATCGGCCACGCCGGCACGCTGGACCCCATGGCCACCGGCGTGCTCGTGGTGCTGCTGGGCGAGGGCACCAAGCTGGCGGGGTTTCTCACCGAGGGCGAGAAGGTCTATTCCGGGCGGCTGCGCCTGGGCCAGACCACCGACACCTTCGACGCCGAAGGCACGGTGACCGCCGAGGCCCCCTGGGAGCACATCACCCCGGAGCAGGCCCGCGAAGCCGTGGCCGCCTGGACCGAGATGGCCACGCAGGAGATACCGCCCTACTCCGCCGTTAAGGTGGGCGGGCAGCCTCTCTACAAGAAGGCCCGCCGCGGGGAGGAAGTCCCCGTGGTGGTGAAACCGATAAAAGTTTTCGATGCGGATGTGCTCGACATGGAGCTGCCGCAGATACATTTCCGGGTGAGAGTGAGTTCCGGCGCCTATGTACGCTCCCTGGTCCACAGCCTGGGGACGCGACTTGGGTGCGGAGCACACTTGACTGAACTCATCCGGGAGCGCAGCCATCCTTTCGGGTTGGAGCAGGCCGTCGACCTCGACGAGCTTGTGGACCACCCCGAGCGGTTGGCCGAACGGGTCGTCCCTCTGGAGCGCGCCCTGCCGCACTGGCCCGCCCTGGCCCTGACCCAGGACCAGGTGAAGAAGGTGCGGGACGGCAAATGGCTCACCCTGGAGGAACTCCCCGGACCGGACACGCGGGCCATGCTCGTGGAGCCGGACGGCCTGCCCGTGGCCCTGGCCGAACCCCAGGACAAGGACGGCGCCAGGCGATGGGCGATCCTGCGTGGGCTCAACCCCCGCCAGGACGCACCGGGCAATCCTGCCTGAACCCGATGAAACGGAGGATACCGCTGTGGTCATGACCCCTGAAAGCAAGCTCAAGGTAATCGAGGAGTACAAGACCAAGGAGGGAGACACCGGCTCCCCCGAGGTGCAAATCGCGCTGCTGACCAGCCGCATCGTCTACCTGACCGAACACTTCAAGACCCACGCCAAGGATTACCACTCCCGCACGGGCCTGCTGAAGCTGGTCGGCCAGCGCCGCAAGCTGCTCAACTACCTCAAGAGCAAGGACATCAACCGCTACCGCACCCTGATCGCGCGGCTCGGCATCCGCAAGTAACGAGTGCCCTCCGGCCGACCCGGCTTCCTCGCGGGGCCGGCCGGTTTCCATTTCCGGGGGCCCGCCTGTGGGCGGGCCTTCCGCTCACGCTTGGAGCGACGCGCTCCGGGCGGCATCGCGCGCCAGGCGCGCGACGGCTGATGCAAGCCGACCCCGAACGTTATCCGCGCCCGAGCCCGGGAACACAGGTTTCCCGGCCTCCGGCGCGAATAACACGTTCCGGGAAGGCTTTCACCCAACCCTCAACACGAGGTACACATTATGGGTCTTCTCGATAAGGCTGTACGCCTTGAACGCATGGTGGGCGACAACCCCATCATCATCGAAACCGGACGCCTGGCCAACCAGGCCGACGGCGCCATCTGGGTCCAGAGCGGCGGCACCGTGGTTCTGGTCACCGTCTGCTCCCAGGTTCTGGAATTCGACAAGGGCTTCTTCCCCCTCACCGTCGAATACCGCGAAATGTCCTACGCCGCGGGCCGCATCCCCGGCTCCTACTTCCGCCGCGAGATCGGCCGCCCCTCCGAGCGCGAGGTGCTCACCTGCCGCCTGATCGACCGCCCGCACCGCCCGCTGTTCCCCAAGGGCTACCGCGACGAGGTGCAGATCATCGCCACGGTGCTCTCCTTCGACGGCGTCAACGACGCGGACATCCTGGCCGTCACCGGCGCTTCCGCCGCCCTGCACATCTCCAGCATCCCCTTCCTGGGCCCCATCGCCGGCGGCCGTGTGGGCTACATCGACGGCAAGTTCGTGCTCAACCCGCCCCTGACCGCCCTCAAGGGCGAGTCCTCCCTGAACCTGGTGTTCGCGGCCACCCGCGACGCCGTGGTGATGGTCGAGGGCGGCGGCAACTTCATCTCTGAGGATCTGCTGGCCGACGCCCTGGATTGGGGCCACAAGCAGGTTCTGCCGCTCATCGACCTCCAGGAGGAGATGCGCAAAAAGGCTGGCAAGCCCAAGTCCGTGTTCACGCCCCCGGTGGAGAACGCCGAGCTCAAGGCCGTGGTGGAGAACGCCGTGGCCTCCGAGATCGTCGGCGCGCTGACCATCGTGGAAAAGATGCCCCGCCGCGACGCCCGCAAGGCCCTGAAGCTCAAGGCCGTGGAGGCCGCCAAGGCCGCCTTCCCCGAGGAGGACGGCATCGGCTCCAAGGCCGCCGAGATCTTCGAAGGCCTCGAGAAGAAGGCCATGCGCGCCTACATCAAGGAAACCGGCACCCGCATCGATACCCGCGACACCAAGACCGTGCGCCCCATCGAGATCGAGGTGGGCGTGCTGCCGCGCACCCACGGCTCCTGCCTGTTCGCCCGCGGCGAGACCAAGGCCCTCTGCGTGGCCACCCTGGGCTCCACCGGCGACGAGCAGCGCATCGAGACCCTGGCGGGCGAGAACTCCAAGCGCTTCATGCTGCACTACAACTTCCCCCCCTACTGCGTGGGCGAAGTCAAGCCCGTGCGCGGCCCCTCCCGCCGCGACATCGGCCACGGCGCGCTCGCCGAGCGCTCCATCCTGCCCGTTCTGCCCGAGCCGGGCGAGTTCCCCTTCACCCTGCGCGTGGTCTCCGAAGTGATGGAGTCCAACGGTTCCTCCTCCATGGCCTCGGTGTGCGGCGCGTCCCTCTCCCTGATGGACGCGGGCGCTCCCATCAAGGCCCCGGTGGCGGGCATCGCCATGGGCCTCATCAAGGAGAACGACGAGTACCTGGTGCTCACCGACATCCTGGGTGACGAGGACGCCATGGGCGACATGGACTTCAAGGTCGCCGGCACCGCCGAAGGCATCACCGGCATCCAGATGGACATCAAGATCACCGGCATCCCGCAGGAGGTCATGCGCCGCGCCCTGCACCAGGCGCGCGACGCCCGCCTGGGCATCCTGGCTAAGATGAACGCCGTGCTGGACGCCCCGCGCACCGAGCTCTCCCCCTACGCTCCCCAGCTGACCGTGGTGGAGATCAACCCGGAGAAGATCCGCGAGGTGATCGGACCCGGAGGCAAGGTCATCAAGGCCATCACCGCCGCCACCGGAGCCTCCATCGACATCGACGACTCCGGCAAGATCTCCATCTTCGCTCCCACCCAGGAGTCCATGGAGCGCGCCAAGGAGATGGTCCTCTTCTACGACCAGAAGGCCGACGTGGGCCGCAACTACCACGGCAAGGTCAAGAAGCTCATCGACTGCGGCGCTGTGGTCGAGATCCTGCCCGGGCTCGAAGGCCTGGTGCACGTCTCCCAGCTGGACATCGGCCGCGTGGAGAACGTCTCCGACGCCGTGGCCATGGGCCAGGACCTGGAAGTGAAGGTCATCGCGGTTGAGCCCAACGGCCGGGTGCGCCTCTCCCGCAAGGCCGTGCTGCTCGAGGAGCAGGGCGAGACCATCGACCTGGCCGACTTCGCGGCCCCCTCCCGCCCGCGCGGCGACCGCCCCGGCGGCGACCGCGACCGGCGCGGCGGCGGACGCGGCGGCGATCGCGGCGGACGCAGGTAGCCCGAGCGCAACCGAACAACAGAAGCCCCTTCCGGCCATGCCGGAAGGGGCTTCTTTTTTGTGCGGCCGCGCGCTGCCGGTTGTCGATATCCTATTCCAGAAGACTGGCCACACGGGCCTTGGCGGCCTCCAGCCAGCCCTGCTGAAGCTGCGCCCCCTTGACGGCCTCCACGCCCTGGACCAGCACGAACCGGGCCTCGGCCGCGTGGGACAGCACGACCAGGGCCAGGAAGGCGATCAGCCCTCTGAGGATCAAGCGCATGGAGACCTCCCGGGAACAGCTTGCCTGCTCCGTATCATACCGAGGAAGTTTTGGCTAGGTGCTGCGCTTTTTTCTATGGCGGTTGATGAGCGCGGGGATGATGACCAGGGCCCCCGCCCCGGCCAGCACCGCGATGAGGCGCGGGTCCACCACCTGTTCGGCGGAGGCCAGCTCGTGCAGCTTGCTGCCGGACACGGCGTAGATCATGGAGCTGGGCAGCACGCCCAGGAGGGTGCCCAGCACGAACTTGCGCTTGCGCAGGCAGGAGAGCCCGGCCAGCACGTTGACCACGAAGAACGGGGTGGCGATCACCAGGCGGGAGCAGAGCACGTACCAGAAGCCGTTGCGGGCCACTTCCAGGTCGATGCGCGCCAGTTGGTGGCCGTAGCGCTGGTGGAAGGCCCGGTGGAAGAAGTGGCGGGCCAGCACGAAGCCGAACAGCCCCCCGAACACGGAGGCCCCCACGTTGAGCACGAACCCGGCCTGAATCCCGAAGATGAAGCCGGACATGAGCTTGAGCAGCGCGGCCACCGGGATTGGCAGGTTGATGATGAGCACGCACAGCAGGAGCATAGCCAGCCAGCAGGCATGGAAATGCCCCTGCACGAAATCATGGGAGGCCAGGGCCCAATGCCGGGCCAGATCGAGGATCTCCGACGCGTGCGCGTACCAGAAGACGATCAGGGCCAGCAGCGCGGCGCCCGCCAGAATCAGGGCAGCTTTCTTCATGCTCCGTCGCTTCGCGGAAGAAGTCGGCGCGGCCTCGCCGGTCCGCAGCCCGTTGGCTAACCCGGCGGCGGTGACGGGGCCGTTACGATTTCCCTGCTCCACGCCCTATTCCACCAGCACGCCCGCATAACCAACCACGCTGGAGTCGTCCCCGGTGGCGTCGCCCGAGGTGGCGTAGGCCGCCAGGCGCGCGGTGGTGGCCCCCAGCTCCAGGGCGATCATCAGCCCCAGGGTCATGGGAAGCACGCCGCACATGCTGATGCCCGCCTCCCGCACAATGGAATAGAGGCCCACGGGGTCCAGCCGCAGGATCGCCTCGATGGCCATGTTGTCGCGCTCGCGGGCCTGCTCCGCCGTGACGTAGTGGCTCATGTCCGAGCTGACCACGATGGAGACCTTGCCCCCCTGCGCCTTGAACACCCCCGCCATGGAGGCCGCGACGCCGGAGAGGGCCGCCAGCCCGTGTTCGGCCACGGCTATGGGCACGCCGGAGAAGTCGCCCTTGAGCACGTTCAGGAAAGGGATGACCACCTCCAGGGAGTGTTCCCTGACGTGGCCCAGGTGGTCGGCCAGCAGGCGGTTGTCGCTGCGCAGCAGGGCCAGGGCCAGGACGGAGTCGATGCGCATGGTGCCGATGGGGGTCTGCCAGGCCCCCTCGTGCCACACGGAGAAGGGCGTGCCCATGCCAGTGTGGTTGGGGCCGAGCAGCAGGATGGTGTCGGCCAGGTCGGCCTGGCCCAGGGTGATGCCCGCCACGCGGCCCGAATAGACGTACCCGGCGTGGGGCACCATGGCCAGCAGCGTGGAGCCGGCGGCGGGTTCCGTGCGCCTGGGGGCCTGGGCGAGATACGTGCGGACCTCGTGCTCCAGTTCGGACGGCGAGCCCGGATAGAACTGCCCTGCGACGATGGGGCGGCGGATCATGGCGGAACCTCCCGGAGGTTGAGCTGATGGCACACACATAGGCCCGGGAAGGCGCGGATGCAAGCGGGTGGGCCGGGAAACCGGGGCTCAGGGCATGCCTGTCAGCTTGCCCGCGCGCTCCTGCAGGCCGCGCCCGGCCAGCTCGGAGGCGGCCATCCGGCCCGCCAGGGAGTCGCGCTGGCCATCGCGCAGGGCTTCAAGAGTCTTGCGCCAGTTGTCCAGGTCTCCGGAGAGGCGGTACAACGTGGCGATGCGCAGCTGGTTGGTTCCCCACTCGGCCCCGCCCTCGGGGGCCTCCTTGGCGAACTCGGCGCACAGGTTCAGGGCTTCGGGGTAGCGCCCGGCCGCCTGGTTGGCCTCGATCATCAACCGCAGGGCGTCGCGGGCCTTGCCGTCGTCCTTGGCGGCCTCCTTGAAGAGCGTGCGCGAGTCCATGGCCCAGACCACGGCCCGGTCGTAGTCCTTGCGCTCATAGGCGGTGCGGGCCTGGTAGTACACGGCGTAGGCGCGCTTGGCCGGGTCCAGCTGGTCGTCCGCAGCCAGCCTGGCCCAGAGCAGGCGCGACTTGGCGAAATCCCCGGTGTGCTCCAGGGCCATGGCCTGGGCGAACTCCAGGGCGCGGCGGGGGTTGTCCGCCACCTTCCAGGAGGAGACCTTGCGCAGGGTGTCCAGCACGGACTGCCAGTCCTGGTTTTCGCGGTAGATGGTCAGCGTCAGGGAGAGGGCCTTCTGGCCCTCGGGGCTGGGGCCCTTGTCCAGGTAGGGCGCCACCAGGGCCAGGGCTTCCTTGGGCATTCCCTGGTAGTACATGGCAAGTGCGACGCCCAGGCGCTCGCGGTCGGGCATCTGCTCCGCCTGGCCCGACAGGAAGGGATAGCGGTTCCAAAGGTCGATGATGCTCTTGTAGTTCATGGCGTCCACGTGGCCCGCGAGCATCTTGATGAAGGCCTGGGTGCCCACGTCGAGCACCTGTTTTTCCAGGTCGTCGCCGGGGTAGGCCTTGCGGAACTTCTCCACCAGTTGGAGCGCTTCGGGGTTCTCGTTCTTGTAGAGCCGCCACATGGCCAGCTTGAGCAGGGCCAGGGGGGCAAGGGGGCTCTTGGGATACTGCTCGGTGATGATCTCGTAGATCTTGTCGGGCTTGATGTCGCTGGGGTCGGCGAAGGCCTTGAACATCTCCTGCATGGTGGGGGCGTCGTGCACGCCCTGCTCGGCCATGCGCATCATGGACATCAGCGCGCCGTAGCTGCCCGGGTAGGTGCGGATGGCCATGTCGTAGAATTCGCGGGCGGCCTCCCGCTTGCCCAGGCGCATGTTCACGTCGCCCAGGCGGGCCAGCACGAGGTCGTTGGCGGCGTCGCCGGGAACCAGGTTGTAGAACCAGAGGTAGTCGTCCTTGGCCTTCTCGAAGTCGCCGAGCTTGTAGGCGATATCCGCAGCCACGCGCCGCATGGAGGGGTTCTCCACGTAGTAGCGTGGCCAGCGCTTGTCGATGTAGTCCACCACCTTGCTGGCCTCGGTGTACTGCTGCAGCTCCAGCTGCGTCTTGGAGAGCCCCAGCGCGGCGTCGCGGGCGAAGCGGCTCTCCGGGTACTTCTGCAGCACCTCCCTGAAGGACTGCCCCGCCCGGGCGAAGTTGGCCCGGGTGTCGCCCTTCTTGGCCATCTCAAGATAATGTTCGCCCCAGTAGACGTCGATGAGGGGGACCTCCTCGTCCAGGGGGTACTTGGTGCGCAGCAGGTTGAAGTAGGCGCGGGCCTCGGGCAGGTTGCCCCGCTTGAGGTTGATGTAGCCCAGCTTGATGAGCGCGCGGGGCAGTCGCCAGGAGGTGGTGTTGTAGTTGAGGGCCTGCTGGATGGTGTCGTTGGTCTCCAGGTAGGTTTCGGCCAGCTTGTCCTTGTTCTTGGCGAAGACGGCTTCGGCTTGGAGGTACAGCGCATCCTCGCGCAGCTCCTTGGTGATGTCGGGCTTTTCCAGCAGCCCCCGGGCCAGCCCGAGGGCTTTCTCGTAATCACCGCGCACCAAGGCCTGTTCAGCGTTTATGCTTGTGGCCTTGTCCTCCATGCTGTCCTTGAGCTTGGGCTCGCCAGGTTTCGGAGCTTCGGTCTCCGCGCCCGCCGGAGGGGCGCCCTGGGCGACGGTGGCCCCCTGGATTGGAGACTGGGCCGGAGCCTGCCCCGGAGCCTGTGCCGGAGACTGGGCGGGCGCTTCCTGCTGCGAGGGCGGCGCGGGTTGGGTGGACGGCGCGGGGGTGTCCACGGGGACGGGCTTCTCCATGTTCAGGGAGACGCGGACTTCACCCGACGCCGGACTCGACGCGGGGCCAGGGACTGGGCCGGGAGCCGAAACGGCGGGCTTGCCCTCGGCCGGTGCGGGTTGTGTCGCTTCAGCCTCGGGGGGAGCCGGAGCCTGGATGAGGGCCTTGACCGCTGCCGGGGCCTGGGCCGGAGTCGGGGCCGGAGTCGGGGCCGGAGCCTGAATAGGAGCCTGGGCCTGCTGCTGCGCCGCAGAAGCATTGGGTTCGGCCGGTGCCTGACCCGGGGCCTGGATCGGGGCCTTGATCGAAGTTTGTGTCCGGGGCTGGGCCGCAGCAGTGGGAGCCGCCTCAGGCTGCGCCTGGACCGGAGCCGTGACCGCACTCCGGGGTGGAGCCGAAGCCTCGGGCTGGGCCTGGGCGGCGGGCTGCATCAGGCTCTGGCGCACCACCCCGCCTGAGTCCGGCTTGTTGGGCGCGCCCTGCTGCAACGGCTGGGGCTGCGCCGGCTGGCTCGGGACAGGCTGATTCTGGGCAGGCTGGCCCTGGACGGCCTGGGGCTTGGCCGCGTCCTGGGCCTGCTGTCCTCCCTGTCGGAGAGGTTCATTCTGGGAGGAGCCCCCCTCGGGCCTAATGACCGCCCGTACCTGGTTGGAAGGCTGTGCGGGCGTGGAAGGCTGTGCGGGCTCGGGGTTCTGCGCCTGAGGATTGGAGGTTTCCGCCGCCTGCTGGGGGGCGGGCTGGGGCTGGGCTGCCTGCTGGGAGCCCTCGGCGGGTTTCCAGCGCGCTCCGGCCGGGTCAGGGAAAACCTGCAGTTGGATCGCCTTGTCGCCCTTGGGCGAACTCACGAACCCGAAGGCCTCGGTGTTGGTGAGCACCACCAGCACGTTGTCCGCCGCCTCCACCGAGGCGACCTGCTTGCCCCCCACACCCCCCGCGCCAGCGCCCTTGAACGAGGTTCCCGCCGGGAAGAGCAACTCGATGCGCTTGCCGCCCGTGCGCAGCACCATGGGATGGGGGGCCTTCTTCGGAAAATTGACGGTGAGCACGTCCGCGGAGGGGCCCACGGCGAGCGAATAGCTTTGCCCCCAGGCCGAGGCCGGAAGCATGGCAAGGATGCACAGGCAGAGGAGCCAGGAAACCCTGGCAAGGGATCGCGCCGTCACGGCGCTCAACATAGCAAGAAGCGTGCTATGTTTCACAGTGCGGGCCTTGTCAGTTCAGCATGTTCTTTTTCTTGAGCTTTTCGATGAGCGTCGTGCGCTTGATGCCTAGTATCTCGGCGGCCTGGTTCTTCACGTTCCCGGCCTGGGCCAGGGCCTCGGCGAGCAGCCTGTCCTCGATCTCGTCCAGGAACTCCTTGAGCCCCAGGTTCTTGTCCGCCAGGTCCTTGAGCACCGGCCAGACGAAGCCCTTCGGGCTCGGGGCCGGGGCCGCCTCCTTGGGGGGGACGGCCTTGCCCACGGCGTCCCAGATCTTGCGGGGCAGGTCCTCCGGGAGGATTTGGTCGTGCTCGCAGAGGATGGAGAGGCGCTCCATGAAGTTCTCCAGCTCCCGCACGTTGCCGGGCCAGGGGTAGCGCAGGAACATGTCCCGCGTTTCTGGGGGGATGCCGAGCGTCTTGCGCTCCTTGTGTTCGCAGAAGCGCTTCAGGAAGGCGTCGGCCAGCAGCAGGATGTCGTCCCCGCGCTCGCGCAGGGGCGGCAGGTGCAGGGGGATGACGTTGAGGCGGTAGAACAGGTCCTCGCGGAAGCGGCCCGCAGCAACTTCGGCCTCCAGGTCGCGGTTGGTGGCGGCCACGATGCGCACGTCCACCTTCATGGTCTTGGTGGCGCCCACGCGCTCGAACTCCTTTTCCTGGAGCACGCGCAGGATCTTGACCTGCAGGGAGAGGTCCATCTCGCCGATCTCGTCGAGGAAGATGGTGCCCCCGTCGGCCAGCTCGAAGCGCCCGGCCCGGCTGCGGATGGCGTGGGTGAAGGCCCCCTTCTCATGCCCGAAGAGCTCCGATTCCAGCAGTTCCTTGGGGATGGCCCCGCAGTTGACGGGCACGAAGGGCTTGCCCGTGCGGCGGCTGTTGGCGTGCAGGGCGCGCACCAGCAGCTCCTTGCCGGTGCCGGACTCTCCGGTGACGAGCACGGTGGAGTCCGTGGGCGCGACCTTGGCGAGCATGGCGAACACGCCCGCCAGAACCTGGCTTTTGCCTATGATGCCGCAGGTATCCAAATCCATGACTCCCTCCGCGTCGAACCCGTAGTCACAGGGCGAAGCTGTCAATCAAATGACGCGAAGTCAAGCCAAGAAATGGGGGAAAAGCCGCCGTATGCGCGGTATTTCAGGCGATGAGCCTCAGGATGGCCCCGGTGCTCTGCTCGATGGTGCGCATGGCCTCCACCCGCGCCCGCAGTTCAAGCTCCATGCGGGCCGTGGCGGCCATGCCGCGCTCCACGGAGACGTCCCTGGCGTGGGCGGCGGTGCGCCAGGCCTGGTCGATGAGCTTGTGGTCGTAGGCGGCCTCGGCGGGGATGAGGCCGGTGGTCTCGCCGAAGGCGGCGGTGTCGGGCCGGGCCGATTCCACGAAGGCGTCGGTGCCGGGGGGGTCGAGGCGCTGGGGGATGTGGTTGGCGACCGATGAGGGCGCGACGTTGCGCGCGGGGGTGTCCACCGCGTAGGTCAGGGCCCCGATGGCCTGCATGTTCACATCCACCCTGCCGATCATGGCCGTGCGCTCCTGCGATACAGGTGGGCCTTCATGGCCGCCGTGTCAAGCCCGGGCGCCTCTCCACATGCGAATAGCTCTAAAACATTGACAATTTATTGATAAATGTTAGGGTCGCGAAACGCGAAAAACAGCTCGGAGGCCCAATGCGTATCGGTTGCCGCTTACATGACGACGCTGTGGACGGACAACCCCGCAGCCCCGCTTCCCGCTACAGGCTGGCTACGCGCCGGGCACTCCTGGCCGTACTGGCCCTCTTGCTCCTTGCGGTAATTCTGCCGCCCCGATCGCAGGCTTTCATCCTCCCAGAAGGCAACGGCGTGGTCTTCGCCTTTGAGGACAACGGCGACGGCACCATCACCGACCTCAACACCGGGCTGACCTGGCAACAGGCCGACGACGGCGTGACCCGAGGTTGGGCGGCAGCCTGCACCTACTGCACGCAATTGAGGCTCAACGGATACACGGACTGGCGCGCGCCCTCCCCCTTGGAGTTGGCCACCACCCGCAGCTATTTCGGCTCGCCCATCCCGGCGCACTTCTTTCCCACCACCAAGTCGAGCGGCTACTGGACCGACGCCAAGTCCTACGTCATAGGGCGGGACAACTTCTCCTATTACCTGAACACCGCCACCAACGCCATCGACGACGCGGTCTACAACGATGCCCTCTTCTACATCCGTTGCGTGCGCGGGCCGGCGCTCACCCCCCAGTTCTCCGGCTACACCGACTCCGCCACGGGGCTCTCCTGGAACATCCCGAGTCCGGCCTATTCGTACAACAACGCCGTCAGCGCGTGGAACACCTATTATTCCAGCCAGTGGCGTATGCCCACGCCGCACCAACTGCTGACGCTGCGCGCATTGAGCCTCACGAGCGACCTGAGCGGAGGATATTGGGCAAATACAACATACAATGGCCAGCCCTGGTCCTTCGTCCCCAAGAAAGGGCACCTCTTGTACCAGAACTCCAACACCAGCATCTACACGGACAGCGTGTACGCCTACCTGGCCATGGTTCAGGGCGGCCCATCCTGCTCATTCGCGCTCTCGAAGAACAGCCAGGCGGCAGGAGCAGGCAGCGGGGATTACAGCGTCTTCATCACCAGCGGCGGGGCCGGCACCTGCAACTGGTCCGCCTACAGCGACAGCGCCTGGGCCAGGATAGACGCCGGAACGACAGGGACCGGCTCCGGCCAGGTGCTGGTCCACGTGGACGCCAACGCTTCCGCCAATCCCCGCTCCGCCAGCTTCAACATCGCCGGGAAGACATACACGCTCAACCAGTCCGGCTATGTCCCGGCCAGTCTCGCCGTGGCCATCACCCCTGCGGCTGCCGTCACGGCCGGAGCGCGCTGGCGCATGGACGGCGGAGCCTGGCAGACGAGCGGGACGATGTTCGGCAGCGTGGCCGACGGGGAACACACCATCGAGTTCAATCAGGTGGGCAGCTGGACCACGCCCCAGAGCCAGACCATCACGGCCACCCCAGGGCAGGCGTTCCAGCTCACGGGTGACTACGCCGCTCAGTTGGCGGTGAATATACTGCCGCAGGCAGCGGCGACGGCCGGAGCAAAATGGCGGGTGGACGGGGGGAGCTGGCAGCAGCCCGGCGCGTATGTCTCGGCGCTGAGCGCCGGGCAGCACACGCTGGAGTTCTCGGCCGTGCCCGGCTGGAAAACGCCCGCTGCGCAGGCCGTCACCTTCCAGGCCGGCCAGCCGCAGACGCTTGCGGGAACATACAGGAAGATCGTACCGAACCTCGGACTATTGCAGCTGCTGCTGAACAACTAGCGGGCCGGGGAGGCGGGGATCAGATCAGGCGTTGTAGACCACCCCGCCCTGCTCCTTGTAGCGCTTGAGCACGGCCTCGGCCTCCTTGCAGAGCACGCCCTCCACCACCTCGATGCCCGCGCGGCGCAGGTAGGCCCAGGATTCGGGGAACACCGGCCCCTCGTCGAAGCCGATGGCCCGGGCCGCGTCGCAGCAGGCCCCGCAGACCACCCGCTTCACGCCGGACCAGAGCACCGCGCCCAGGCACATGGCGCAGGGCTCGCTGGAGGTGACCAGCTCGTGCCCGCCGTCCGTGTTCAGGTCGTAGCGGCCCAGGCGCGCCTGGGCCGCGCTCAAGGTCGTGACCTCGGCATGGAAGCAGCTCAGGCCGGACTGCAGCACCAGGTTCACCCCGCCGGATACCAGCCTGCCGCTGGGCCGGTGGAACACCACGGCCCCGAACGGGCCGCCGCCCCTGCTCACGTTCTCGGCGGCCAGGGCCACGGCGATGGCCATCTTCTCCTCGTCGGAGGCGCACACGGTTCCGGGGCGGGCCACGGCGTCCACCCAGTCCGGGAGGGTCACGCAAATCTTCATCGAATCTCTCCTGCTTGTTGCCTGCCGGTTCGCGGCGGGCTAGAAAATCCTCATGCGAAGCACCCTGCTCCCCAGGCTCCTGGCCGCGCTTCTGGCCGTACTCCCGGTGCTCTGGGCCTGTTCGCCGGAGCCGCCCCCGGCCTTCAAGGGCTATGAGAGCAAGGCCGAGGGGCTGCG
The DNA here is from genome assembly GCF_022808715.1 of Fundidesulfovibrio agrisoli. Taxonomy (GTDB): domain Bacteria; phylum Desulfobacterota; class Desulfovibrionia; order Desulfovibrionales; family Desulfovibrionaceae; genus Fundidesulfovibrio; species Fundidesulfovibrio agrisoli. The sequence continues at coordinate 11,853 of NZ_JAKZKX010000023.1, read as the reverse complement.
CTTCCAGCCCGCGCCGGGCTGGAGCGTCGCCGAAAAACAGATCGAGGGCTGCCGCTTCGCCGTGGAGGCCAGCTCGGGCCAGGACGTTCGCTTCCAGATCTGCGTGAGCCCTCCCCGGCAGGAGATGCTCCTGACCCAGAACGCCTTCGTGGCCTGCGAAAACGTGAAGCAATACATCCAGGAGGCGCTCAAGGGCCTCGGGCCCACGTGCGGCCCGGGCAAGGTGGGCAACACCCGCGCCTACGACACGCTTTACTACAGGCTGGTGGCCGACGAAGGCGGCAAGGTGCGCGTGCAGTTCGTGAACCAGCTCTTCGCGCCCCTGCCGGGCAGGCTGGTGCAGGTGCTGGCCTACACCATGGGCGACAACGAGAAGGCCGCGCGCGAGCTCTTCGAGGCCAACCGGGACGCGCTCTTCGCCATGATGGCCAGCGTCTGGCTGCGGTAGCAGCCTGCCCAAGAATCCTCGCTGGCGGCGTTGCTTCAAAAAAGCCAAACCCTCACGTAGGAGAACTACGCATCGGGCTTGGCTTTTTCTTGCGCCTTGCCCGCGAGTTCCTTGAACAGGCTGCGAGAATCGCCTGTACCAACAGCTGCTAGCCCTTGGTCCGCTCGATCCCGGCCACGGCGCAGTGGTTGTGGATGGACTCGAAGCTCTCCACGTCCACGCTGTACCAGGTCACTCGGGGGTGCTCCTCCAGGGCCTTGGCCACGCCGCGCACCACGTCCTCCACGAAGCAGGGGTTGGCGAAGGCCGCCTCGGTGACGTGCTTCTCGTCCTCGCGCTTGAGCAGCGAGTACACCGGGGATGATCCGGCCCCCTCGGCCATGGCGATGAGCTCCTCCAGCCACATGAAGCCCTTGAAGCGGCAGCGTGCGCGCACCACGGTGCGCTGGCTGTGCGCGCCCTGGTCGCTGATGGCCAGGGAGCAGGGGCACACGGTCATCACCGGCACCTCCACGCCCAGGGTCATGCTGAAGCGCTGGCCCACCAGGTCGCCCTGCACGGTGCAGGCGTAGTCCATGTTGGAGACAGCCCCGCTGGCCGGGGAGGAGCGGCGCATGAAGTAGGGAAAGCGCATGGTCACGTGGGCGTTCTGGGCCTCCAGGCGCTCACGCACGTCGGCCACCAGCTCCTTGAAGCCCTGGTAGTCCAGCCCGGCCTTCCAGCCCTCGAGGGCCTCCACGAAGCGCGACATGTGCGTGCCCTTGAACTGGGCGGGCAGGTCCACGGCCAGGTCCACCTCGGCCACGGTGTGCTGGCTGCCGTGTTCGCGGTCCTTCACGGTGAGGGGCAGGCGCAGGGACTTGATGCCCACGCGGTCGATGGCGATGGAGACGTCTGCGGGTGATGATTGGATGTCTTTCATTGAAATTCTGTTGGTTAGGCCAGCCCCTGCCCGGTGGTGGTCAGGGTGAGCTTGCCGTGCTTGACGCCCTTGGTGGAGATGAGCCTGTCGGAGAGCCTGCGGATGGCCTCGCCACCGCCCTTGAGGATGAGCACCTCCAGGCAGTTGTGGTGGTCCAGGTGCACGTGCATGGTGGTCAGGATTACGTCGTGCTCGTCGTGCTGTATCTCCACCAGGCGCTGGGCCAGGTCGGAGAAGTGGTGGTCGTAGACGAGGCTCAGCACTCCCGCGATCTCGCGGTCCCCCGCCTGCTGCTCCTTCTCCACCAGGACGCTCCTTATCAGGTCGCGGATGGCCTCGGAGCGGTTGGGGTAGCTGCGCTCCTCGCAGAGGGAGTCAAACTGCTCCAGCAGGTCGGAGTTGAGCGACACGCCGAAGCGTATGGTCTTGCCCATGATGCCTCCTCTAGTCCGGCAGGGTCATTTCCCAGAGGTTGACCGTGACGTGGTAGCCCTCCACGGGCACGGGCTCGGTGAAGAGCTTGCGCACGTTGAAGCCGTCCCCGGCAAGGCGCTCCCACACCGGGGCGGACACGCTGCGCTTGGGTTCGGCCAGCCAGATGCGGCCCCCGGGGGCCAGGTATTCCCTGAACAGTCTGGTCAGGGGATGGTAGAAGCGGGTTTCGTAGACGATGTCCCCGCCCCACATGAAGTCGAAACAGCGGGGCTTGAAGGCCGGGGCGCACCAGTCCATCTGGACCCACATGGGCTGCTCCACGCCGTTGAGCTCCGCGTTCTCCCTGCTGAAGTACACCGCGGGCCACTGGTGGTCCATGCCCACCACCCTGGCTCCGAGCCAGGTGCCCACGATGCCCGTGAGCCCCAATCCGCAGCCCACGTCCAGGCAGATGCGCCCGGAGATGGCCTCCTTGTTGCGGGCGAGCCAGCGGCACAGGAGCGTGCTGGCGGGCCAGAGCTCCGCCCAGTAGGGCATGCGCTCGTCCTCGCCGAACTCCTCGCGGCTCATGTTCTCCCAGATGGCCTCCAGGTCGCCGGTGCGGTTGAGCTGCCAGGCGCGGCCCAGCTCCTCGACCACAAGGCGCTGGCGCGGCCCCACGGTGTAGTCCGGCAGGGATTTGGGGGCCTGTTCCGGGGTTGTTTCGGTATGCATGAACGTCTCCTCCGAAGGGCAGCAGATACCCGCATCCAGGGCCGCGCGCAAGTGCGCCGGAGCAAGGAAACCCTTGCCCCGTGGGGCGCTCGCGGATACTATCCCCCCGCCTCGCGCCGAGGACGAAAACGCACGGACCGCACGGGCGCAACCCGCACCCCGACGGCCGATCCCCACAAGGAGCCACGCATGTTCCCAACCGACCTTCTGTACACCCCCTCCCATGAATGGGCCAAGATCGAGGGCGACACCGCCACCGTCGGCATCACCTCCTTCGCCCAGGAGCAGCTCGGAGACATCACCTTCGTGGATCTGCCCGCCATCGGCGCCACCGTCACCCAGGGCAAGGAGTTCGGCTCCATCGAGTCCGTGAAGGCCGCCAGCGAGCTGTACTCCCCTGTCAGCGGCGAGGTGGTGGAGGTCAACGCCGACCTGGACGGCGCGCCCGAGCTCGTCAACCAGGAGCCCTTCGCGGGCGGTTGGATGATAAAGGTGAAGCTCTCCGCCAAGCCCGAGGGCCTGCTGGACGCCGCCGCCTACGAAGAAAACGCCAAGTCCTGCCACTAGGCGAGGAGCCCACATGCCCTACGTTCCCCACACCCCGGAGGACACCCGGGCCATGCTGGGGGCAATCGGCGCGGGCTCCGTGGAGGAGCTGTTCGCCGAGATCCCCCTGGCCCTGCGCCCCAAGAGCTTCGACCTGCCGGAGGGCCTCTCCGAGATGGCCACCCGCCAGCGCATCGAAGACCTGGCCGCGCGCAACTCCAACGGCATGGTCAGCTTCCTCGGCGCAGGCTTCTACGACCACTACGTGCCCTCGGCCGTGGACGCGCTCATCAGCCGCGGCGAGTTCTACACCGCCTACACGCCCTACCAGCCCGAGGCCAGCCAGGGCACCCTGCAGGCCATCTTCGAATACCAGACCGCCGTGGCCCGGCTCATGGGCATGGAGTGCGCCAACGCCAGCGTCTACGACGGCGGCACCGCGCTCTACGAGGCCATGATGATGGCCGTGCGCCAGACCAAGCGGGTCAAGGTGATCGTCTCCGAGACGGTGAGCCCCATCTACCGCATCCTCCTGGACACCTACACCCGCAACCTCAAGCTCACGCTGGTCACGGTGCCCCAAGCCAAGGGCGCCACGGACTTCGCCGCCATGCAGGCCGCGCTGGACGACGCCACCGCCTGCGTGGTGGTGCAGAACCCCAACTTCTTCGGTTGCGTGGAAGACGCTTCGGCCCTGTTCGCGGCGGCCAAGGCCAAGGGCGCGCTGGCCATCGTCAGCGCCTACCCGGTGCTGCAGAGCGTGCTCAAGACCCCCTCCGCCATGGGCGCGGACATCGCCGTGGCCGAGGGCCAGAGCCTTGGGCTGCCCCTCTCCTTCGGCGGGCCGTACCTGGGCATCATGACCAGCACCAAGCCCCTGGTGCGCCAGATGCCAGGGCGCATCGTGGGCCGCACCCAGGACGGCCAGGGCCGCACCGGCTACGTGCTCACCCTGCAGGCCCGCGAGCAGCACATCCGCCGCCAGAAGGCCACCTCCAACATCTGCTCCAACCAGGCGCTGTGCGCGCTGCGCTCGCTGATCCACCTCTCCCTGCTGGGCGAGGAGGGGCTTGCCCGCACCGCCCGCGTGAGCATGGAGAACGCCCGTTACGCCGCCAAGAAGCTCACGGCCATCAAGGGCGTGGAACTGCTGAACGGCGCGCCCTTCGGCAACGAGTTCGCCATCACCCTGCCCCGCTCCGCGCAGGACGTGTGCCTGACGCTCATCGAAAAGGGTTTCGTGCCGGGCTTCCCCCTGGGCCGCTACTACCAGGGCATGGACAACGCCCTGCTGGTCTGCTGCACCGAGAAAAACTCCCGCCGCGACATCGACATCCTGGCCGCCTGGATGGAGGACGCCATATGAGCACGCTGTTCAAGAAATCCTCCCCCGGCCGCGAAGGCGTCTGGCCCCAGGCCCCCTCGCAGGATCTGGGCGAGCTGCTGCCCGAAGGCCTGCTGCGCGGTGCGCCCGCGGGAATGCCCTCGCTCTCCGAGCTGGACGTGGTGCGCCACTTCAGCCTGCTCTCCCGCAAGAACTTCGGGGTGGACTCCAACTTCTACCCCCTCGGCTCCTGCACCATGAAGTACAACCCCAAGTTCTGCGAGGACATCGCCGGGCTGCCGGGGTTCGCCCGCCTGCACCCCCTGCTGCCCCAGCTGCCGCGCGGCGACGAGCTGACCCAGGGCGCGCTCGAGGTGATGTACGAGACGGAGCGCTGGCTCTGCGAGATCCTGGGCATGTCCGAGTTCACGCTGCACCCCATGGCGGGCGCGCACGGCGAACTGACGGGCGTGCTGACCATCGCCGCCTACCACGCGGACAAGGGCAACAAGAAGACCAAGATCATCTGCCCGGACTCCGCCCACGGCACCAACCCGGCCTCGGCGGCCATCGCCGGGTACGAGGTGGTCTCCATCGCCTCCAAGGACGGCATCGTGGACCCCGACGCCCTGGCCGAGGTGCTCGACGACGAAGTTGCCGCCATGATGATGACCTGCCCCAACACCCTGGGCCTGTTCGAGAAGAACCTGCCCAAGATCGTGGAGATGCTGCGCTCCGTCGACGCGCTGCTCTACTACGACGGGGCCAACCTGAACGCCATCATGGGCAAGATGCGCGTGGGCGACGCGGGCTTCGACGTGGTGCACGTGAACCTGCACAAGACCTTCGGCACCCCCCACGGCGGCGGCGGCCCCGGCTCCGGCCCGGTGGGCGTGTGCGAGAAGCTCGTGCCCTACCTGCCAGTCTCCCGCGTGGTGAAGGACCCGTCCGGCCGCTTCCACCTGCGCTACGACTACCCCAAGTCCATCGGCTACGTGGCGCCCTTCTACGGCAACTTCGGCGTGGTGCTCAAAGCCTACGCCTACATGCTGCGCCTGGGCCGCGAAGGGCTCATCAAGGTCAGCGAGAACGCCGTGCTGGCCGCCAACTACCTGCGCAAGACGCTCGACGACGTGCTGGAGGTGCCCTACGACAGGGTCTGCATGCACGAGTTCGTGGCCTCGGCGGACAAGCAGTCCCAGAAGGGCGTGCGCGCGCTGGACATTGCCAAGGCGCTCCTGGACAAGGGCTACCACGCCCCCACGATCTACTTCCCGCTGATCGTGAAGGAATGCCTGATGTTCGAGCCCACGGAGACCGAATCCAAGGAGACCATGGACCAGTTCGTGGCCGACCTGCGGGATATCCTGGCCCTGGCCGAGAGCGACCCGGCGGCGGTGCAGGCCGCGCCCGTGACCACCCCGGTGGGGAGGTTGGACGAGACGCGGGCCGCGAGGAACATGGAGATTACGGACGATATGTAGCCTAGGGCTACACGAAACAAGAAACCGGCGGACGCCTTGCGCCCGCCGGTTTTCGATATCGGGCCTGCCAGCCCCTCGAAAAGCCGCCGCGCCAGGATGATTCCGGGCGCGGCGGTTTTGCTGTCACAAACCTATCAATATTATTAGCAAGGTCAAACACAGGCTCACATCATCTCACGACACCTTCACAAACACTTGCAAAGTTCAAGGACACGGTAGATAATACGAAAAAGCTACGGATGTGAATCGCACAAACAAATATTGGCTGGCAACCTCCCAAACATTCGACGTAGCAAGGGCTACCTTAACCAGCCTCTCATCGCTAACGTCTTGTACCTAACGACTATATTTTCAGCAATTACACAAAACAATATAACTTGGAGGAAGTCAGCATGATTGTTGCTGGAATTTTCCTTACGGGCCACACAGCACGGATCTGCACTCTTAGCGGCAACAGACAGAATCACTCTTTAATCGCTGAAAAATTTCACAAAATTGACCTAAATAAAAACCCAACACAGGAAGATGTTGAGGTATTTTCGATGGCATTCAGAGCATTTTGTACGGATCATTCAGTCGACTATGTCTGCATCAACAGACGAGCTACAAGTGGCCAAGGTCTTGGTGGTGCCGGAACATTTTTACTTGAAGGAATATTGCTAGCGAAATGCCCAGTTCCTATGATTTTTGTGCACAGTGCAACGGTGACTGCAACTAACAGAAGACATCAAGCGCAGAAAACAAAAAAGCCCACAACGGTTGACCTTGGCAAGGCATATGATTTGGCATTTGAAAAACTGGGATAGCAAAATGAGCATAGACACTTCTCAACTTCCTGAAGAAGTCATTTGCGCCTTAAAGCAGTATCCCGACTTCGAACCCTTAGAATGCAACACATCCGGGGCGAATGGATATGTCCTTATAGGCAAGCACAACATTTTAGGAACTAATGTTGCGATCAAAATATATTACCACGAAGCCGATGAGATTGACCAAGAACCTACATATATTTCTAAAATTACACATGACAATGTCTTGAGGGTCCATGACGCAAGGAAGATAGACACCAATTGTTCATGCTTTCTCACATCAGCCGCAAACTATGGCGACCTTGCAAAATATCTAGCTGATTACAACGTGAGTCTACCGTTAGCGCATGCGCTGTTATGCCAACTATTGTCAGGCATCTCAGCACTACATGGAAAGCCGAATCTTCTTGTGCATCGCGACTTAAAACCAGAAAACCTACTAATTCACGACGACAAAATTGTTATAGCAGATTTTGGGTCAGTAAGGCGCATCAATGAAACCACTCAAAAGGCACCCGCCTCTAGGCACAGCGTGCTTTACCGGCCACTTGAAGCATTCGGCCCTGAGCCATTTTATAATTTTTCATCTGACGTCTATCAGGCTGGACTAATTGGATTCCTCCTATTTGGCGGCAAATTAAGCAACGACCTCACCACGTACATGACAAGGGCAGAGAAATCACATCTATCCACGATATCTGACGTTGTTGAACAGTCGCGCTTTGTAGACTCTTGTATTTACAATAGAATCAGGGCTAAAAAATTAATTAACTGGGACAGTCTGCCATTTTACATTCCTGGCAACATCAAAAAAATTTTAAAGACAGCAACATCCACAATAGGCAAGCGATACACCAACGTGAGTGACTTTCTACGCGAACTCTCACATGTAAAATACAACATGCCTGACTGGATAGTTAACAACGAAGGTTATGAACTTCGCAACTGGAATGGAGCCTATTACTTTATTCGCTCAGAGGACAACACACTTCTAAAGAAAAAAAAGAGTAAAGACTACCGAGTCGACAATCAGTTTAGTGGCGAAAGCCCATCGGCCATATTTGAGCAACTTAAAGCGCGGATAGGGCTGCCGTAGATTCAGGCTGGTGATTGTCCCAATCTACCTACTTCATCCATGCCTCTGACATCTTCAGCAAAGAATATCTAACCGCCGCACCGGGAATCACTCCCCGGCGCGGCGGTTTTCTTAATCTCTCGCTATTTCAGTCTACTTCTTGAACAGCTTCAAATACTGCCCATACCCTTCCTTCTCCAAGTCCTCCACGGGGATGAACTTCAGCGCGGCGGAGTTCATGCAATACCTTAACCCTGTGGGCTTGGGGCCGTCGTCGAACACGTGCCCGAGGTGCGAGTCCGCGTGCTTGGACCTCACTTCCACCCGGGTGGTGAAGAGCCTTCTATCCTCCCTGGTCACGATGTTCCCCGGCTCCAGCGGCTTGGTGAAGCTGGGCCAGCCCGTCCCGGAATCGTACTTGTCCAGCGAGGAGAACAGCGGCTCGCCCGAGACGATATCCACGTAGATGCCCGCCTTGTGGTTATCCGCATAAGCGTTGTTGAAGGGCGGCTCGGTGCCCTCCTGCTGCGTCACCTTGAACTGCATGGGCGTGAGCATCTTGCGCAGCTCGGCCTCGCTGGGCTTCACGTAGGTGCCGTCCACGGCCTTGGGGCCTGCAGGGGCCTTGGGCTGCTCCTTCACGGGCGCGGCGGGTTGCACCACGGACTGGGTCGAGGGCCCGGCCTGTTTGTCGCCCCAGACCTTCTTCAGGAACTGGTCGCGCCCGGAGCCGTAGCGGTAGTAGTTGTACCGCAGCGGGTTGTTGGTGTGGTAGTCCTGGTGGTAGTCTTCCGCCGGGTAGAAGGCGGTGAATGGCTCGATGAGCGTGACGATGGGCTTTTCCTCGAACACGCCGGACGCGGCCAGCTTGTCGCGCGCGGCCTCGGCGATCCGGCGCTCCTCGTCGGTGCGGTAGAAGATGGCCGCGCGGTACTGCTTGCCCCTGTCCACGAACTGGCCGCCCGCGTCGGTGGGGTCGATGTGGTGGAAGAGGTAGTCCACCAGCATGGCGTAATCCACGGCGCGCGGATCGTAGTACACCTGGATGGACTCCAGGTGCCCGGTGAGCCCGGCCGAGACCTGCTTGTAGGTGGGGTTGGGCTCCTTGCCGCCGGAGTAGCCCGAGATGACCCGGGTGACGCCCGGCACCATCTCGAAATCGGACTCCGTGCACCAGAAACAGCCGCCCGCGAAGGTGGCCACGGCCTCGCCGGGCTTGAGCTCAAGCTCCTCGGGCGTCACGGCCCCGGCGGTGTGGTCCAGCGGCCAGATGCAGCCCACGGCCATCAATGCGAAAAACCAGCCGAAAGTGCGGGAAGAGTGCTTCATTGTCGCCTCGCTTGCGTCAGCGGATTTCTCCCGGATCGCTGGGGATCACGCCCCATGGAGGCTTCGCCTCAAGGCGGCCTCCCGCACGACGCCAGGATTCCCACACATATAGCATGGAATCCAATAGAGGGAAGCGGTTTCGTCGATGGGTGCGGGCGGGTGCCCAACGCGGGGAAAGAATCGGGCCGGTCGGGTCGGCTGCGGCTAGGGCTTGCCCCGTCCACCGCCATGGCGGCCGCCGCGCCTGCCGCCTGGCTGGCCTGCCCCCGCCTTGCGCGGCGCTGCGGGGGAGCTTTTCCCCCTGCCCTCGGGATGAAGGTTACCATCCCTGCCGGGCTCGCCGGATCTGCGGCCGGGGCGCGCGCCCGCATTGGCACCGCGCGGGGAGTGTTCCCCGGTGCGCCCTCCAGGCCGCCCCGCTCCCTTGCCGCCCGCACCCCTGCCGCTGGGGCGAGACTCGCCCTCCCGGCCCAGGATGGCGTGCTGGCGCAGGCGCTCGGCGTCGGTGTCGGCCACGTGCAGGGGGTTGCCGTCAAGGTCCGTCCCGGCGAAATACATGGCGGCCGCCGCCGTGCCGGGCAGGGGGATGAAGCACTGCACCTGGCTGGGCCGCCAGCCCCGGTCCGCGAACCAGTCGGCCATGTCGTGCATGTCCTGCTCGGTGCAGCCGGGGAAGGCGCTCATCAGGTAGGGCACCACGTACTGCTCCTTGCCGGCCTTGCCGGATTCGCGCCCGAAGAACTCCACGAACTCCTCGAACACGCTGAACGCGGGCTTGCGCATGAGCCTGAGCACCTTGGGGTTCAGGTGCTCAGGGGCCACCTTGGCCTGCCCCCCGGTGAACTCGCGGATCATGCGCGCCAGAGCGGGCTTGTCCGCCAGGCCCAGGTCCATGCGCCAGCCGCTGGCCACGCGCACGTGGCGCACCCCGGGCACGCGGGCGACCTGGCGCAGCAGATCCACGAACGCGCCCTGATCCACCTTGAAATGCTTGCATATTTTCGGCGTGAGGCAGCTTGCGCGCTGACAGGAGGCCATGTCGCCCTCGCAGCGCGCGCCCCACATGTTGGCGCTGGGGCCGCCCACGTCGCTGACGCTGCCGGTGAAGCCCTTCACGCCAGCCAGCCCCTTGGCCTCGTCCAGGGCGGATTTCGCGCTGCGGGAGCGAATCCTGCGCCCTTGATGCAGGGCCAGGGTGCAGAAGGAGCAGCCTCCGGCGCACCCTCTGTGGATGTTCAGGCTGCCCCGGATCATCTCCTCGGCGGGGATGGGCTCCTTGTAGGAGGGATGCGCCGAGCGGCTGAAGGGCAGGGCGTAGAGCGCGTCCAGGGCCTCGCCCTCCAGGCCGGGGCCGGGCGGGTTGAGAACGGCCATGCGGTCGCCGCTTTGCTGCACCGCCACCTGCCTGTCCTGATGGACATGGCGCTCAAGCAGGCGCGTGGCCTTGAGCAGCAGTGTGTGGTCCGCCGCGATGGCCTCGTGGGAGGGCAACTCCAGCACGTCCTCGGCGTTCACCCCTTCCGGCAGGTCACCGGCCTTTCGGGCATAGACCGCGCCTGGGATGCGCTCCCAGACGGAGGCGACATCACCGCCCTCCTCGGCCAGGCGGTCCAGCTCCTCGGCCACGGCCAGCAGGGAGTGCTCGGCCATGCCGTAGAGCACGGCGCTGGCCTTGGAGTCGAACAGGATGGAGCGGCGCAGCCCCTGGGACCAGAAATCGTAGTGGCTGGCCCGGCGCAGGGATGCCTCCACGCCGCCAAGGACAACGGGAAGGCCGGGGAAGGCCCGGCGCACCAGGTTGGTGTAGACGATGGAGGCGCGGTTGGGGCGGCTGCCCGCGCGCCCGCCGGGGGTGTAGGCGTCGTCGGAGCGCTTTTTGCGGAAGGCGGTGTAATGGGCCAGCATGGAGTCGAGGGCTCCGGCCGTGACGCCCGCGAACAGACGCGGGCGGCCCATGGCCTCCACGTCGCCGGGTTCGCCCGCGGCCAGCTCCCAGCGCGGCTGGGCCACGAGGCCGGTGCGGTAGCCGTTGGCCACGAGCCAGCGGCCCAGGAGCGGCGCACCGAAAGAGGGATGGTCCACGTAGGCGTCGCCGGTGACGAGCAGGACGTCAAGCTCGGCCCAGCCGAGACGGTCCATCTCGGCCCGGGTCATGGGGAGGAAGGAGGGTTGGTCGAGGGGAGTGCGGGGCATTTGGGGATTATGGCCATTGGGGCGGGGGGTGTCCAGTTCGACAGCAGCACTTTCACCTTTTAACATATATCCAAAGCTAACCCGGCTGTACCGAGCACCAACTAGATACCAAGCAATCTCCCAATATACGGACTGACCAGATTAACAATAACAGGCAGCACAAATATTGATAGCACTACAATGATACAGCGCCTTCTTTTGCCCATCAATTTAGTATGTGCAGGCCCGAAATCAAATTCAATACGTGGCCAGGCCGAATAAATCCATTTATAGAGGAGCATTGCAGGAAACACCCCTATTAAAAAGTTAAACATGCCTGAAAGCAGGGGGCCAACAACCTTACTATCCCTGAAAAATCTTACCACTTCTCTTATCAAAGGATTGACTTGTGCTGGATCGATCGGTTTAATATCATTTAGCACAAATACATCAAGAGACTTGTTGTATGGTAATCCTCCCCTTTTTAGGCTGTCTGAAAAGTAGGGCTATGCAGCCGTTCTCAGTTTCTGCCTCGGAGTGATGCCGCCGATGCCCATGTTGGGCCGTTCGTTGTTGTAAGTCCAGAGCCACTTGG
>NZ_JAKZKX010000022.1 GCF_022808715.1 Fundidesulfovibrio agrisoli | reverse complement strand
GGCGTCCAGCGCCGGGAGGGTGCCCTTGAGCAGGTAGGTGGTGAGCACGCCGGCCAGGTTGTAGGGGTTGGGCGAGCAGCCGGGCACGTTGATGAGGGGGACGCTGCCCAGGATGCCCAGGTCGCCCACGCCCTTGGCCCCGGTGGGGTTGGGAGCGGCCGCGGCCAGCCCGCCGTAGGAGGAGCAGGTGCCGTAGGCGATGACGGCCTTGGCCTTGGGCAGCACGCGCTGGGCGATGGAGAGCATGGTCTCGCCGCCGATGGTGCCGTAGGCGCCGTTGTTGGCCGTGGGGATGGAGCCTTCCACGATGGCGAAGAACTGGCCCGCGTTGGCGTTGACCACGTCGCTCAGGTGGCCGGTGGCGGCCAGGCCTGCGGCGGCCATCAGGGTCTCGTGGTATTCAAGAGATATGGTGTCCAGAATCAGGCTGTCGGGCGTGGGGTTGGACATGCGCAGCAGCGATTCCGTGCAGCCCGTGCATTCGCTGAAGTTCAGCCAGACCACGATGGGCTTGGGCCCGGTGAGCGCCCTGGCCACTTCGGCCATGCCCGTGGGGCCGAGCCCGATGGTGACGGCCACGGCCGTGCAGAACTTCAGGAAGGAGCGCCGGGATACTCCCGGAGGGCAGGGGATGTCTTTGGCGGAGGTCGATGTGCGTGCGTTCATGAGTACTCCTCGTAGGTGGACCGTTATCGCGTGAACAGGGTTCGACCCATTCCAGTGCTCTGTCCGTTTCGAATCAGGGTCCCCCGTGGGTCCGGATCTTTCCGGAGAGGAGGACGATCACCACGCCGAACTCCAAGCGGTTATTTCATTGGTGAAAGTCGGCGCTAATAATAATTCCGGATTTGTGAGGAGGGAAGGGCTCACACACGACAAATTTGAGCCTTTGCGAAAATTTCTCTATTTGCCACAAATCCAGGGCCGTAGCCAGGGCAAAATCGGCCTGCACTCGAGATCTAGCGAAAAAATTCTCAGCCAGGAATAAAAAACTAATAGTATTAATTCCTTGTAATAGCCGGTTCATTTCTGTTTTTGGCATGTTTCGGCCAATCACTGCCGGAAAAGTTCCCGCTCCGACCGTTTCCGCCCTGTCCGGCTGGGGCACTCCGCTCGCGCCATGGAGTCGGGAAGCGGCTGTCAGACTTGATTTCCGGGTCGCCCTGCCCATCCTGGGGGGCTCCGCCGCCTGCGGAGGGGGCATGTCCCTTCCGGGGCTGGCCCGGGCTGCACTCATGCAAGTGAATGATGAACATCCCTTACATTCCGGGGGGGATGGAGTCGCCGCATCTTGATGCGGGCGTCGGCCCCTTCGAAGCGTCGGGAAACAAATGGGGCCCCCAGGCGGGGGCCCCGGTTACACGACTGTGGTTGATTCGCCCTAAGGGACGGTGACCAGCGTCTCGGCCTTGCCTTCAGCGTCGATCAGGTGCACGCCGCAGGCGATGCAGGGGTCGAAGGAGTGCACGAGGCGCAGGATCTCCAGCGGTTTGGTGGAGTCAGCGATGGGCAGGCCCACCATGGACGCCTCCACCGCGCTGGGCACGCCCTGGGCGTCGCGGGGGCCGAAGTTCCAGGCCGATGGCACCACCATCTGGTAGTTCTTGATCCTGGAGGAACCGTCGGTGGAGAGCCAGTGGCCCACCGCGCCGCGCGGAGCCTCGCCCAGGCCCACGCCGGAGGCGTTGGCCGGAACGGTGTTGCTGGCGTAGGTGGAGAGGTTCTTGGCGCTGATGTTGCTCTTCAGGGTGTTGAGCCAGCCCACCATGGCGGTGCCGATGACCTGGGTCTCGATGGCCCGGGCCGCGGTGCGCCCGAGGACGGAGAACATGTCGTTGATGGTCAGGCCCAGGGTCTTGAGCAGGGAGTCGACCGCGGGTTTGATCTGGGCGTGGTTCTTGCCGTAGGCCACCATCACGCGGGCCAGGGGGCCGACTTCCATGGGCTTGCCCTGGTAGCGGGGGGCCTTCAGCCAGGAGTACTGGGCCGACTGGTTGTAGCCGGTGTAGCTCGGGGAGGTCACGCCCGAGGCCGGGTTGAGCGGGCTGGACTTGGCGTACCAGGCGCGGGAGACGTCCTCGGTGATGGAGGCGGTGTTCACGGCGGCCACGCTGGTGACGGCCTTGTTCATGATGACGCCGCCGGGCATGAAGTTGTTGCCGGAGCCGTACTTGTCCGTGGGGAACTCGCCGAAGGCCAGCAGGTTGGGGAAGCCGCCGATCTTGGCCCACTCGGGGTACTGCTTGGCCAGGTAGACCACATCAGGAATGTAGAAGTTCTTGATGAAGTCGTTGGTGGCGGTGAGCTGAGTGGTGAAGTTGGTGATGTTCGCCGCCACGGCCAACTCGTTGCCGCTGGTCACGCCGCCGGGGATGGTGACGTGGGGGTGCGGGTTCTTGCCGCCGAACAGGGCCATCATCTTGGCGGTGTTGGCCTGCTGGGCCAGGGCCTGGAGGTAGTGGGCCACGAACACCAGGTTGGCTTCCGGCGAGAGCTTCATGGCCGGGTGGCCCCAGTAGCCGTTGGAGAAGGGGCCGAGCTGCCCGGAGTTGACCAGGTTTTTCAGCTTGGTCTGCACGGCCACGAAGTCGATGGTCGGGGCCGAGGGCGAGATCTGCAGGGCTAGGGCCGCGGCGGTCGTGGGGTTGGCCGTGAGGGCCTTGGTCACGTCCACCCAGTCCAGGGCGTGCAGATGGTAGAAGTGCACGATGTGGTCGTGCAGGAACTGGGTGCCCTGCAGCAGATTGCGAACGATCTGCGCGTTGGCGGGCACGGTCAGCTTCATGGCGTTTTCGATGGCGGTGGTGGAGGCCTGCAGGTGAATGTAGGTGCACACGCCGCACAGCCGCTGGGTTATCAGGGGCGCGTCGCGGGGGTCGCGCCCGGCAAGGATCATTTCGATGCCCCTGAACAGGGTGGCCGAAGCCCAGGCCGAATCGACGGTGCCGGCGGTGCCGACCTTGGCGTCGATGCGCAGGTGGCCCTCGATGCGGCTGATGGGATCGAGGGTGATGGTCCCGGGGGCCGCAACCGTGGCGGCGGTCGTGGCCGTGGTCGTGGTCGTCGCGGCGGCGGTTGTGGTGGAGGTGATGCCGCCGAGCAACGAACTGCCAGTGGAAGTGGTGGTGGTTGTAGCCATATTGGTTAACTCCCTGAGAAGATCGGATTAATCGCCGCCGGCGGCAACAGCCTGGATCTTGCTGTGGTTGCTCGAAGCGAACTGGGTGCCGAAACTGCTGCTGTAGAACGAAGTGTTGGCGTCCCAGAAGCCCGGGTTGGAGCAGCCGATGCAGTGGTGGACGGCCTGGATGTCCCAGGAGGTGCCGCTGTTGAACTTGGCGGTGGGGCAGTTGTTGTAGGTGACCTTGCCCCTGCACCTGTAGTCCTCGAGGCAGCCGTGGGGGCGGGGGCACTGGCTGTGCACGGTCCTGCCGAAGGCGAAGGTGGGGCGCTTGTAGGCGTCCAGCGCCGGGAGGGTGCCCTTGAGCAGGTAGGTGGTGAGCACGCCGGCCAGGTTGTAGGGGTTGGGCGAGCAGCCGGGCACGTTGATGAGGGGGACGCTGCCCAGGATGCCCAGGTCGCCCACGCCCTTGGCCCCGGTGGGGTTGGGAGCGGCCGCGGCCAGCCCGCCGTAGGAGGAGCAGGTGCCGTAGGCGATGACGGCCTTGGCCTTGGGCAGCACGCGCTGGGCGATGGAGAGCATGGTCTCGCCGCCGATGGTGCCGTAGGCGCCGTTGTTGGCCGTGGGGATGGAGCCTTCCACGATGGCGAAGAACTGGCCCGCGTTGGCGTTGACCACGTCGCTCAGGTGGCCGGTGGCGGCCAGGCCTGCGGCGGCCATCAGGGTCTCGTGGTACTCAAGGGATATCGTGTCCAGAATCAGGCTGTCAGGCGTGGGGTTGGACATGCGCAGCAGCGATTCCGTGCAGCCTGTGCATTCGCTGAAGTTCAGCCACACCACGATGGGCTTGGGCCCGGTGAGCGCCCTGGCCACTTCGGCCATGCCCGTGGGGCCAAGGCCGATGGTGACGGCCACGGCCGAGCAGAACTTCAGGAAGGAGCGCCGGGATACTCCCGGAGGACAAGGGATGTCTTTGGCGGAAGGCACGTTGCGGTTTTTCATTGCGACTCCTCGTGGGTGGCGCGCTTCTTTGCGGAGGCCAGCCCGGTTTGATTCAGCGCCCGTTCAAAGATTTGTTTCTTCCGTCCAGGCCCCGGACCAATCCGGGCTGGAGCGGCTCGTCAACGTATCAATGTTCCAGACGAATATTAGCTTGAAGCTGCTTGGCCCTAGGAATTGTTACTACTCTCAGGCCACATAAGGGCTCCAAAATCTGTGCGAAAGGCAAACCGAAAGACATATCACAGTATAGGGAGCGTTGCCAAGCTGAAACAAGCTTACGGCCGCTTCCTATCGGACTGGTTACGGTGAAGGAACTAAAAAAAGGGAGTATGAATTCCTTGTAACTGCGGGTTCATGATGGATAAAACGCAAAGCCAGCCCGGATTCGACACTCGGGGACGAATGAAAACCAGGGACAGGGGCTTGGCATGCATCGTGCTTTCGGGGCGCCGCGACATGAACAAGATGACAGCCCGGAAGCGGGGAATTGATGCGCCCAACCTGCCGCACGGGGCCGGTTTCGGGCATTTCCAGGCTGGCGAGCAGCTCCTGCGCGGCGAGGTGTCCGCATGGACCACAGGCAGCGGCGCACGGAGCGGAGCCCGGCCGGATCGCCCGGAGGCGGCCCTGGCCCGGATCCGTCTTGCCGACGGTGCGGCTGCTGTTCCTGCTGGTGGTGATGTCCATGATTTCCTCGCCTGTTGTTTCGTGGCCGCCCGCCCGGCAGTGGGGTTCCGGCATTCCGGACCGGCGGCGTACTGCTCCGGCCCTCCTGCTCTAGCGGCTTTGCTTGCCTCCCTAAGAGCATTCGCCGTGCCAACTGATGAGAAGAATGCCGACTACCTCGATATTAAAAAGGATTTATTCCTAGTCGCGCGATAGCTGCGCGATCCTGGGGCCCAGGAACCTCCAATTCGTGGAGGCGCGTCAACAAGCCGTGAGGGCAAAATTGTGGAGCTTTGAGGCTTCCACCCCGTGATTGACCATGTTTTCCGGTGCTTGCGCGATGTGCGTCGAACGCCGGGCCAGGAGGCCTCAAACCGTGCCTCTCCGGATTTTGACGGTCTGTCTGCGTGTATATTCCGTGACGAATCCCACCTATTTTGGTAGAAAAGATGATTTTTCTTTCCGCAGCGGGGGGCAAACCCCTCCCGGGCTGACAACGAGCCCCCGCTGACGAAGGATTGACGGCCCGTCCGCCCCGGCGGGGATGCCGCCCCATGTCGGGGGAGGCGCATCATGACCGTGGCGGTAGGGTATCTGTCGCTGGCATTTTCCGAGCCTCGTGGTATAATAAGAGGATGAGCCCCCCCTGGGTTAACCCATCCGGAGACCACATGCGGGACAGTCGCAGAACCACCGAGCAGCTATCGACAGACCTGGCGAGGACGCGCGCCAGGCTGGCGGCCTGCGCGGCGCGCTGCCGGGCGGGTTCGAGAGACCGGGCCAGGTTGGCCCAACTGGCCGAATTCGTACTGAACAATCCCTCCCCCGTGCTGCGTGCCGGAATGGACGGCGGCATCCAGCGCCTCAACCCTGCGGCGAAGCGCGTACTGGGGCAGGGGGCTCTTGGCGCGTCCGTCTTCGATGTCCTTCCCGGGCTTGAGGCCGCGGTGCTGGAGCGCCGGGGCGAGTGGGCGCCGCTGTGCGTCGAGGCGGGGTTCGGGGGCAGGTGGTACGCCTTCCACGTGGTCCGCGCGGAAGCGGGGGACGCGCTCTACATCTACGGCAACGACATCACCCAGAGGCGCCAGGCCGAGGACACTCTTCGTCTGACTCAGGAGGTCCTGGCCCGCAGCGAGGCCCTGCTCAACCAGACCGAGAGGCTCGCCCAGGTGGGCGGCTGGGAGTTCGATCTGCTCACCGGGGAGATCACCTGGACCAGGGAGCTCTACAACATCTTCGGCGTGGACAGCGCCGTGTACGACCAGGGCGATTACAAGCGCAATTTCGATTTCGTGGACGCAGCCTGGAAGCCCTCCCTGGAGAATGCGTTTGAAATCCTGATCGCCGATGGAACCCCGTTCGACTTGGAATTGCCCATCACCACGGGGGACGGCCGCCGCCGGTGGGTGCGCGCCACGGCGGAGGCCTGGCGTTCAGGGGGCAGGGTCGCGCGCGTCTACGGCAACATCAAGGACATCACGGAGCTCAAGCAGTTCGAGCAGTTCCGGGAGGACGTTGAGCGCATTATCCGCCACGACATCAAGACCCCCCTATGCGGCCTGCTGAGCTTGGCCGAATTGGTCGTGGCCAGAGGCGTATCCGAACGTTCGCTGCAACTCTTCCCCGATCTGGTGCGGGCCGTGCGGCACGTCATGGACATCGTGGACTCGTCCGAGAAGATCTGCCGCATGGAGAAGGGGGACTACGTCCTCCGAGCCACCTGGTTCGAGCTGGGGGCCGTGGTGGAAAGGTTGTCGGAAACGCTGGCCCCGCTGTTCTCCCGCAAGGGCTGCCGCCTGGTCAGGAACGCCCCGCCGGAGTCCGTGATGATCCGCGGGGAGGAGTTCCTCGTGGCGGACATGCTCTCCAACCTGGTCAGGAACGCGGTCGAAGCCTCGCCCGAGGGCGGAGAGGTCGCCGTGTCCTGGGGGGCTGGGCCTGGGGGGGCCTTCATGCGCATCCACAACATAGGCACCGTGCCCGAGGCCGTGCGCGAGCGTTTTTTCGAGAAGTACGTCACCAGCGGCAAGTCCCAGGGCACCGGGCTCGGCACGTACAGCGCCCGATTGGTGGCCGTGGCCCACGGCGGGACCATCGGGTTCAGCAGCAGCGAGGCCGAAGGGACGACTGTCGAGGTCACCCTGCCCGTTCCGGCGGAAGGCCGCCCCGCCCGTTGAACCACGCGGCCCCGCGCCGGATGGCGTCCGATGCGGGCCGGGCGGGACCGCGCCATTCCGGCCCGGGCAGAAAACAGCCTGCCCGGCATGCTCTTGCCCTGCGGGCGGCCGGCCTGCCGCGATCAGCGCGTCGGATCGCGTGCGGTGATTGCCAAACCCGGAGTTTCGGGACAATGTGGCCCGAAATCGCCGTACCAGAGAGCCCATGGACACGCCCAACCCCGACCCCCGGCGCACTCCCGGCCAGCCCCAGACCGAAACCGGGAGCCTCGGCCGCCTGAACCATGAGCAGCTTCGTCTTTTCTTCGACACCATGGTGCAGGGGGTTGCCTACTGCAAGATGGTGTACGAGGGTGATATCCCCTCTGATTTTGTCTATGTGGACGTCAACCCGGCCTTCGCCACTCTGACCGGGCTCGAGAACGTGACGGGCCGGGCCGTGTCGGAGGTCATCCCCGGCATCAGGGAGCGCGACCCCGGCCTTTTCTCCATCTACGACCGCGTGGCTCGCGGCGGCGCGCCGGAGCGCTTCGAATACTATCTCGAATCCCTTGAGAGTTGGTTCTCCCTGGCGGTGTTCTGCCCCCAACCCGGCTACTTCGTGGCCGTGTTCGACATCATCACAGAGCGCAAACGCACCGAGCAGGCCCTGCGCGAGAGCGAAGGCCGCTACCGCCTGCTCATAGAGAGCGCCGGGGACGCCATCTACGTCTCCGACCGCGGCGGCAGGCTCGTGGATGTGAACGCCTGCGCCCTGGAGCAGACCGGCTACACCCGGGAGGAATTGCTGGGCCTGCACATCGGCGACGTGGACCCGGAGTACCAGCGCCAGCCCGAGATTCCATCCCTGGAGGACATGTCCCACGCGGGCGGCGGCATCTTCCAGACGACGCACAGGCGCAAGGACGGCACGGTCTACCCGGTCGAGGTCAGGGTCGCCGTGCTGGATCTCGACAAGGAGCCCCACTTCATGGGCATCGCCCGCGACATCTCGGAGCGCCGGGAGATGCAGGAGGCCCTGATCCAGTCCGAAAAGATGATGAGCGTGGGAGGGCTGGCCGCGGGCATGGCCCACGAGATCAACAACCCCCTGGGGGGCATCCTGCAGAACGTGCAGGTCATCCGGCGCCGCCTCACGGAGGATTCGGCCCAGAACCACCTGGCCGCGCGGGAGGCCGGGTGCCCGTGGGAGTCCATCGGCCGTTTCATGCAGGCGCGCGACATCTTCCGCTTCCTGGAGAGCATCCACGAGGCCGGCACCAGGGCCGCGAGGATCGTGAACAGCATGCTGGAGTTCAGCCGCAAGAGTGACGCGGTCTATGAC
Organism: Fundidesulfovibrio agrisoli; assembly: GCF_022808715.1. GTDB lineage: Bacteria > Desulfobacterota > Desulfovibrionia > Desulfovibrionales > Desulfovibrionaceae > Fundidesulfovibrio > Fundidesulfovibrio agrisoli. Next base: position 54,604 of record NZ_JAKZKX010000022.1, on the reverse strand, counting down.
TGGGCGGACATCAACGACCTGCTGGACAGCTCGGTGGCGCTCTGCTCCACGGACTACAGCCTGAAGAAGAAGTACGATTTCCGCAAGCTGGCCATCGAGCGGGACTACGCCCCAGGGCTGCCCAAGGTGCTGTGCTCCAAGTCGAAGATCCAGCAGGTGTTCATGAACATCCTGGGCAACTCCGCCCACGCCCTGGCTGGCGCGCCCTCGCCCAGGATCACCCTGCGCACCCGCGGCGCGGGCGACTGGGTGCGCATCGAACTGGAGGACAACGGGCCGGGCATGGACGAAACCACCCGGCGCAAGGCCTTCGAGCCGTTCTACACCACCAAACCCGTGGGCGAAGGCACCGGGCTTGGGCTCTCCGTCTCCTACTTCATCATCACCAGCAACCATCGGGGCACTATCGAGGTGGACTCCGAACCGGGCAAGGGCGCGCGTTTTCTCATCCGCCTTCCTGTCTCCTCCGAGCCGAGGGAACCAGCCTCCAGGTAATGAAGGGCAGCGCCCCGCCGGCGCGCCATCTGGCTGAATGCTTGTTCAGCGGATGCCCACTGGGGCCTTCATATTTCCGGGTTCCGGCCGTCACTCCCTTTCCACAACCATCCTCTCAGGACGCTTCCGCATTGGAGTAACGCGGTAGGGATTTAATTATTCTTCACGCTTTCAGCATGTTCCGCGGGCATGTTCCTGCGGCTCGATAATTGGCGTTGACACGGCGGTTGAAAAGCTTGACTGAATGAGCATTCAGTCAGGAGCCAGCATGGTAAAGGATACGGTCGAGTCCATTCTTGCGGCGGCCACCTCGCTCTTCGCCGAGAGGGGGGTGGGCGGCGTTTCCCTGCTGGAGGTGGCCAAGAGCGCCAAGGTCTCCTCCGGGCTGATCATTTACCACTTCAAGTCCAAGGATAATCTGCTTTTCATCGTCACCAGGATGATCCTCTCGCGTCTGCACCGCGACGCGCTTAAGGCCATGCGCCCGGATATGACCCACCTGGAGGCCGTGCACGCCTTCATCGACAGCCTTTTCGCCTTTGCCGGGGAAAACAGCGACAGCGCGGTGTTCCTGGCCAAGTGCAACCCATTCATGCGCCTGAACCTCACCAGGTTTCCCCAGACGGAGCTTGTGGTCCTCAAGAACCAGCTCGTGGGGCTGGCGCTGTCCAGGGTGCGCCAGGGGGTGGAGGACGGAGTCTTCAACGCCATCTCGGAGGATGCCCTGGAGTTCATCCTCTGGTCCATGCTGCTGGGCGTGTGCCGTTCGTTCAGCCAGGAAACCGACAAGGGCGAACTCGCCCGGGAGCTCAAGGAGCTCCTGACATACAGGCTTACGGGCTCCCTCCGGGGCCAGTCGCGGCATTCGCAAGGCGAACAATCCAATCAGGAGGCTGTACGGTGAAGAATCTGAAACTGGGGATGAAAATCGGCTTGGGCTTCGGCATTCTCCTGCTCATCGCCTGCTCCCTGGGCGGCATGGCCATGATGAACATGCTCTCGGTGGGCTCCCTGGCGGATCGGCTGGCCCAGGAGATTGCTCCCGAGGTGGCCGTCGCCAACCAGGTGGAGCGCAACTCGCTCAACACCATGATGGCCATGCGAAGCTTTGCGTTCACGGGCGAAGAAACCTACTGGCGCGCGGCATCCGAAGGCCTGGGTGCAGTCGAGAAATCCCTGCAGCAAGCTCGTGACCTTGCCCAGAAGTATCCCAACCTGGTGCATCTCAAGGACAATGCAGCAAAGGCAACTGCCAAGCTGGCGGAGTACAAGGCTCTTGCGGAGCAGACGTTCGCTCAAGACAAGGCCATTGACGAGACCCGGAAGCAGATGGACCAGGCAGCCCAGACCTTCATGAAAAACGCCGGCGTTTATCTTGAAAGCCAGAACTCTTCACTTGCGGAAGCGGCAGCCAAGGGGGCCGTCGCCAGCCTGGAAGCGTCGGAACGCCTGAAGAAGATCACCCTCATCAATGAGGTGATTGAGCTTGGCAACGGCGTCCGGGTGGCCAACTTCAAGGGCCAAGCCTTGCGCGACCAGAAACTGATAACGGCGGCGATGTCTAATTTCGACCAGATCACCGCCAAGATCAACGCCCTCCGCCCGTTGACGCATCTGCCCGTGGCCACCCAGGCCTTGAATGAAACCGCCAAAGCCGCCGAGGCGTACAAGGAGGCCATGCTTGGTTTCCTCAAAAACTACAAGACGTTGGAGGATTTGGGCGCCAAGCGCAACGCCGCCGCCGCCGAGGTGCTCAAGGCCGCCGAGGAGACCTCCACCTACGGCGTGAAGATCACCGAGGAGCTCACCGCCGAGGCCTCGCACAGCCTCTCCCGCGCCTCCACAGTCATGGTCGTCGGCCTGGCCGTGGCCCTGATCCTGGGCATCGTGGTGTCCATTGTCATCACCAGGGGCATCACCAGGCCGGTCATCGAAGGCGTGAACTTCGCCCAGAAGATGGCTCAGGGCGACCTGACCCAGACCCTCGACGTGAACCAGAAGGACGAAATCGGCGTGCTGGCCGACGCCCTGCGCACCATGGTCCAGCGCCTGAGCGAGGTCATGGGCGAGGTGGTCGAGGGCACCAACAACGTGGCCTCCGGCGCACAGGAACTGGCCGCCACGTCGGAATCGCTCTCCCAGGGCGCGTCCGAGCAGGCCGCCAGCGTGGAGGAGGTCTCCTCCTCCATGGAGGAGATGGCCTCCAACATCCAGCAGAACGCCGACAACTCCGTGCAGACCGAGGCCATGGCCCTCAAGGCCGCCAAGGACGCCGAGGAGGGCGGACAGGCTGTGACCCAGACCGTGGGCGCCATGAAGCAGATCGCGGAGAAGATCTCCATCATCGAGGAGATCGCCCGCCAGACCAACCTCCTGGCGCTCAACGCCGCCATCGAGGCCGCCCGCGCGGGCGAGCACGGCAAGGGCTTCGCGGTGGTCGCGGCCGAGGTGCGCAAGCTGGCCGAGCGCTCGGGCCACGCCGCGGCCGAGATATCCTCGCTGTCGTCCGAGTCGGTGGCGGTGGCCGAAAAGGCCGGGCAGATGCTCGGGGCCATCGTGCCCGACATCAAGAAGACGGCCGAGCTGGTGCAGGAGATCTCCGCCTCCTCCCGCGAGCAGAACGCCGGTGCGGATCAGGTGAACAGGGCCGTGCAGCAGCTCGACCAGGTGATCCAGCAGAACGCCTCCGCCTCGGAGGAGATGGCCTCCACCTCCGAAGAGCTCTCCAGCCAGGCCGAGCAGTTGCTGGCCACCGTGAGCTATTTCAAGCTCAAGGACGGGCAGACCGGCCGCCGTTCGGCCCCGAAGGCCCTGCCCCAGGCGGCGCAGCGCCCTGCGGCGCAGACCCAGGCCAGAAGGGCCAAGCCCGCAGGCAGGGGCGTGGTGCTGGACATGGGCGCCGAAGGCCATGACGACGACTTCGAGAAATTCTAGCCCCAGGAGCCCGAAGTGAGCGACGCCAACAACCAATACCTGACCTTCACCCTGGGCGAGGAAGTGTTCGCGCTGGAGATCGCCTCGGTGCGCGAGGTGCTGGAGTACTCGTCCATCACCAAGGTGCCGCGCACCCCTGAGTACATCCGGGGAGTCATCAACCTGCGGGGCCGCGCCGTGCCCGTGGTGGACGTGCGCCTCAAGTTCGGCATGCCCGCGACCGAGCGCACGGTGAACACCTGCATCATCATCGTCGAGGTGGAGCTCGAAGGGGAATCCACCGTGCTCGGAGCGCTGTCCGACTCGGTCAAGGAAGTCATGGACATCGAACCGGAGAACATCGAGCCCGCGCCCAGGATCGGCACCTCCATCAAGGCCGATTTCATCAAGGGCATCGGCAAGCACGGGGAGAGCTTCATCATCCTTCTGGACATCGACAAGGTGTTCTCGGAGGAGGAGCTGCTCCAGCTCGCCGGAGCGGGCGCGGAGCCGGAGGCGGCCGCCTGACGCCGCCCAGCGAATGAAATGAGGCCGGCCCCACCCGGCCCCGCATGCCGCGCCGCGTCTGGAAATCTGTAAAGGCGCGGCGGCGCGGGGCCGGGTGGCCGGCATTTTCGCCCGGCGCGCCCATGCCGGCGGCGCGCGATGCGAGCCCCAGCCGAGGGGGCGTCCATCAGCCCCCGCAGGGGGCTTGTGCCCCGGCGGGCGGCGGCGTACATATTCCCGGCTGCCGCGCCTCCGCGCGCTATCTGGCTTGGGGAGACTGTCATGCTTCGTCCGTATTCCACCCAGTTTCCTGCCGCCCACGGCATCCCGGGCGCGTGTGCCCATACCCCGGCGCACGGAGCCGTAAGCCGATGAATTTCCACAGCGACACGCCGGAAAGCCGCATCGGCAAGCGCCTGCTGCGCCAGGTGCTGGTGTTCAGCCTGGCCCTGCTGGCCGTGTTCAGCCTGGCCCAGTTGGCCATGGAGTACACCCAGGCCGTCTCGGGCATAGAAAAGAGCCTGGAGGCCATTGGCCAACGCTACGGCAAATCCCTCTCCACGGCGCTCTGGGAGTTCGACAAACACCAGCTTGCCGCCCAGCTCGAGGGCATTCAGTCCCAGCGCTTCGTAAGCTATGTCGGCGTGACCAGCGACGACGAGACCGTCATGGAGCTGGGGCAGAAGGCCCAGAAGGGCGCGATCACACGGGAGATCGCCCTGGTCTACACCGGGAGCCAGCGGCGGGTGCCCGTGGGCACGCTCACGGTGCAGGCCTCCCGCGAGGGGGCCGCGCGCGAGATCGTGGAGCGAACGCTGAAAATGAGCCTGCTCTACGCGCTCATGATCTTCCTGGTGGCCTTGTTCATCTTCAGGCGCTTCCAGCAGCAGGTGAGCAGGCACCTAGCCGACGCGGCGGCCTTCCTGCAGAGCACCGGCATCGAGGACCTGGGCCGCCCCCTGGACCTGGACAAACCCTGGAGCGGCGACGAGATCGACATCCTGTCGGACGCGCTCAACGCCATGCGCGCCAGCCTGCGCGAGAGCTACCAGCGCATGCACGACGCCAGGCAGGAGGCCCAGGCCAGCGAACTGCGCTACCGCGAGCTGGTGGAGAACGCCCGGAGCATGATCCTCAAGATCGACAAGGGCGGGCGCATCCTGGAATTCAACGAATACGCCAGCGAGGTCTTCGGGTACAAGCCCGAGGAGGTTCTGGGCCGGCACGTCCTGGATACGATTGTGCCCCGGACGGATATGGCCGGGGAGAATCTCGGTGCCAGGATCGAAAACATCCTGGCGTCCCCCGGACTGGAGTCCGCGTCCGAGAACGAGAACATGCGCAAGGACGGCAGCCGTCTGATCGTGGCCTGGAACAACAGGCCCTTCTTTGGCGCGGACGGGGAATTCCAAGGCTTCATCAGCGTGGGGCTGGACGTCACGGAGCGCAAGCGCGCCGAGGAGGCACTGCGCGAAAACCGCCAGGTGCTCGAAACCATCCTGAACTCCGTGCCCCAGTCAATCTTCTGGAAGGACAGGAACAGCGTCTACCTCGGCTGCAACAAGGCCTTCGCCCTGGCCGCCGGGCTGGAAGACCCTGCGGAGATCGTGGGCAAGACCGACTTCGACCTGCCCTGGCTCCCCGAGGAGACGGAGGGCTACCGCGCGGACGACAGGCTGGTCATGGAGCGCGGCGAGCCCAAGCGCAACTTCGTGGAGCAGCAGATGCAAAGCGACGGCAAGCGCATCTGGGTGGAGACGAGCAAGCTCCCCTTGCTCGACGCCCAGGGCCGGGTCAGCGGGGTGGTGGGCATCTACGAGGACATCACCGAACGCAAGACCGCCGTGGAGGCCCTGCGCGAAAGCGAGGACCGACTCGAATCCGTGCTGGACGGCAGCCAGTTGGGCTTCTGGGACTGGGACATGGAGACCGGCCGCGTCCACCGCAACGAGATGTGGGCCCGGATTCTGGGCTACACCTTGGACGAGGTCAGGTCGGCCACCGGGCAGTGGACGGAGCTGGTCCACCCCGAGGACAGGGAGATGGCCCTGAAATCCCTCCACGACCACCTGGCGGGCAGGACGCCCATGCACCGGGCCGAGTACAGGATGCGCGCCAAGGACGGAAGCTACCGCTGGATCCTGGACCAGGCCCGGGTGGTCAAGTACGACGCGCAGGGCAAGGCCCTGCGCATGAGCGGCACGCACACGGACGTCACCGAGCACCGCACCATGCAGGAGCTCATGATCCAGACCGAAAAGATGATGAGCGTGGGCGGGCTGGCCGCGGGCATGGCCCATGAGATCAACAACCCCCTCTCCGCCATCCTGCAGAGCGCGCAGGTGGTGCTCTCGCACTTCTCCCCCGAGCGCAGGGCCAACCTCGCGGCGGCGCAGGAGAGCGGCTGCACCATGGAGTCCATCCTGGCCTACGCCCGGAAGCGCCAGATCATCTCCTTCCTCGAAGGCATCCGGGAGGCGGGCATCCGGGCCGCGCGCATCGTCTCCAACATGCTGGAGTTCAGCCGCAAGAGCGAATCCAGGCGGGCCCCGGCGGACGTCAACGCCCTGCTGGACAAGGCCGTGGAGCTCGCCCTCTCGGACTATGACCTCAAGAAAAAATACGATTTCAAGAAGATACGCATCGAGCGCCAGTACGCCCAGGATCTGCCGCTGATACCCTGCACGCGCACGGAGATCGAGCAAGTGGTGCTCAATTTGCTCAAGAACTCGGCCCAGGCCCTCACCGGGCTGCCGCAGCGCGAGGAACCCAGGACCATCACCCTGCGGACCAGCCTCGACGGGGAGTTCCTGCGCATCGAGGTGGAGGACAACGGGCCCGGCATGCCGGAGAACGTGCGCAAGCGCGTGTTCGAGCCCTTCTTCACCACCAAGGGCGTGGGCGAGGGCACGGGGCTGGGGCTTTCGGTGTCCTATTTCATCGTGGTCACCAACCACCGCGGCCTCATCGAAGCCCATTCCGAGCTGGGGAAGGGCACGCGCTTCACGGTGTCGCTGCCGCTCAAGTGAGGGGATGAGGGCGGACCGCGCCCCCGCCGCGCTGGCCTTGCGCGCCGCATTCGCGTACCCTGACTGGACCCCGAAACCGGCATCCAAAGCGAGGACACCATGAGCAAGTTCCTGTTCGTGCTTTCACGTGGCCCCGAAGACACCACCCGCGCCGTGCGCGCCATGTTTCTGGCCAAGGTCGCCGCCGGCAAGGGGCACGAAGTGACGGTCTTCCTGCTGGACGAGGCCGTGTACTGGGCCAACCTGGGCATGGCCGAGAAGGTGCGCATCCCCACGGGGGACGCAATGATCGACCAGATCAGGGAACTCCAGGACAAGGGCGTGAAGCTCCTGGTGTGCAAGCCCTGCGCGGAGGCCCGCCTGATCGGCGCGGACGACCTGCCCGCCGGGTTCGAGATCAGCACCGCCTCGGTGCTCATCGACCTGGCCGTCGAGGCCAAGGTCTTCAGCTTCTAGGCGCCGCCCGCGACCGGGACTGAGGCCCGGGCCTGGCCGTTTGCGGGGCGCAAATCCCGACACGAGGTCGTGACATGAACCGAATCCTGAGGCTGGCTTTGGCGCTGGCCCTGCTTTTCCCGGCCGCGACAGCGGCCCTGGCGGGAGACTTCGCCGCGGACATGCTCCTGACGGCGGACGGAAAGTTCCTGCAGGACGGAAGGGTCTACGTCAAAGGCAGCAGGATGCGACTGGAAACCGCTGTGGAGGATGAGCTTCAGGTGTTCATCATCGATGCGGCGCTGGGCAAGGCCTGCATGCTTCAGACCGCGGCCAAGTCCTACCTGGAGCTTCCCCTGGATCCCCGGCGCCTGGGGCTGTTGGCGCTCTCGGGGCGGCCGGATGCGGCGAAGTGGCGCAGGATCGGGCGCGAGCCCATAGAAAACTGGGATTGCGAGAAGCGCGCCCTCGAGTTGAAGAACCCCGGCGGCGCCAGCGGCGAAATGACGATATGGTACGCGGAGCAGCTCGGCATGCCGATCAAGTCCGTGCTCAGGGAAGGCGGCCGGAGCATCACCATGGAATACAGGAACATCAGGCCCGGCTCCATCGCCCCCGCGCTGTTCACCGTGCCCGCCGGTTATCAACGGATGACCATGCCCGCCCCGCCCCAGGGAATGGGCGCGCCCGCGCCGGACGCCAGGCCCGCCATCCCGGCGGGAAAGGGCGCGCCTCACGCACAGGAGTAGGCCCCGGCCCGGATCACGCTTCCCCAACCCGCGCGCCCCGGACCGGCACGGTCTCCGGGGGCGCGGCCCCGCCTGGCCGGTATGGCCCAACAATGACCCCCGGTGACCGATGAAACGCGCGCTGTTTTACGTTCTCTACCTTCCGTTCTCGATGGTTTGCCTGCTCCTGCTGGCGGAACTCGGCCTGAGGCTCTTTGCCGCGCCGGTGCCCGGCTTCGTGAGCTTCGAGTTCCACCCCGACCGCGCGGGCGATTTCGCCCCGAACCGCCACCTCACGGACACCCTCATAAAAGGCCTGCCCTATACGGTCACCACCAACTCCCAGGGGCTGCGCGCCACGCGCGAGCTGGCTCCGGCCGGGAGCGGGGCCGTGCGCGTGCTCTGCCTGGGGGACTCCTTCACCTTCGGCGTCGGGGTCAACGACAGCGAGGCCTACCCCGCCCAGTTGGAGGCCATGCTGCGGGCCAAATATCCCGGCCGGGAGATCGAGGTCGTCAACGCCGGGATGCCCTTCTTCGACGTGGTGGACGAGCTGGACTACTGGGAGCAGAAGGGGCGCGCGCTCAAGCCCGACCTGGTGATCTGCCAGTTCTACTACAACGACGTGCAGACCATGAACGGCGAGTCCTTCCGCAGGGAGGCCCGGGCCAAGGCGGCCCCGTACAGCGCGTTCAGGCAGATGCTCAAGCAGTCCAGGATTTACGCCGCCGCCACCACTGCGGCCTACGAGCTGTTCAAGGCCAGGATGCTTCCGGCGCGGGTGCAGCCCGTAAAGCCCGCCGACCCCTGGTACGAGGGGCGCTACTGTCCCAGGCCGTCCGATGAGGAGGCCAAGGCCCTGGATTCCGGGGTGCTGGACCAGGCCAGCCTGGAGACCCTGGCCTGCCGCTGGGGCAAGTACTACGAGGGGCTTCTGGCGCTGCGAAGCAGCGTGGAGGCCAGCGGGGCGCGCTTCCTGTTCCTCATGGCGCCCGACGAGACCCAGGTCCGGCAGGAGCGGCTGGCTCCCTCCGCCTACCTGAACCCCCGGCTGGCCCGCGACGGCGTGGCCGCCATCGACCTACTGCCCGCCTTCCGTGCGGCCTTCCACCAGGATGGCGTGCCGCTCTACAACTCCCCTTACGATTTCCACGCCAACAGGGCGGGCAACACCGTAGTCGCCATCCTGGCGGCCCGGGCCATCGCCCTGAAGCCGGAGGGCGGCGTGGAACTGGCCGCCGCGCCCTGGTACGGGTTCGGGCACGTCTCGCGCGTTGGCCTGGCCGTGAAGGATGGCGGCCTGGCCATCCAGGGGGACGACGGCGAGCTTGCGGGCGACTGGTCGGCGGACGCGCGCATCCATGTGCAGGGGCTCCAGGCGGCCACGAACAGGGCCGAGATCACCACCTACGAGGACACGCCCGGCGTGGCCGGGCTGGTGGTCGCCTCTCGGAAACCCCGAACGTATTTCGAGCTGACCCTGCACCCCCAGGTTTTCAACGACGAGGAAAACGGCGGCCTGAAAGCCTATCTGACCCTGGACGGCGGCCCCGAGCAGCTGGTGCTGGACAGGAGCGGGAGCAGCAGCGGGGACGACGCCTACTTCTACAGCGTCTACACGCCCGGCAAGCCCTTCACCCGGGCCGAGTTGCGCTTCGTGGTGGGCAAGGGCACGGGTCTGGTCATCGACAAGTACACGGGCAAGCTCCCCGGGCGCATGCTGGTGAGCATGGGATACTGACGGAGGGACGGGGCTCCGGCCGTTCCGGCGTTGCAATCGGGGCGCGCCTCGGATAGGCCCACCCCTGCGCGCCATCCCTAGCGGCTATCGATATTGTCAGCCCGTCCCACAAACCTGCGGGCATGGCGCAAGAAAAAGTCAATGACGAGGCGCACTTAGAGTGCGTGGGGTTTGACTTCTTCAAGGCGGCGCAGCCGGCGGGTATTTTCAACAGGCTGATCGGGCGAGGCGCATCATGCAGGACGTTTCCCTCGGCAATGTGTTCAGGTTCACCTGGCAGGCGGCCATTCTCTGGGCCGTCTATCGCGGCAGTTGCTGGTTCGTGGAGGCCGTGGGCCTGCCCCTGCCCGGCAACGTGGTGGGCGTGGTGACGCTGTTCACCCTGCTCTGCCTGGGCGTGGTCAAGCTGGAGCACGTCTCCCACGCGGCGGACTTTCTGCTCAGGCACCTTGTGTTCTTCTTCGTGCCCATCACCGTGGGCCTGATGGATTGGGGCGCGGTGTTCAAGGAATACTGGCTGGAGCTTTCGACCGCCGTGGTCGTCAGCTCACTGCTCCCGTTCTGGCTGGTCGGCGCCCTGACCCAGTGGCTGCATCGCAGGGGCAAGCCGTGCGACATCTGACCACCCCCCTGCTCGTGGCGCTCACGCTGGCGGCCTACGTGCTGCTGCGCAAGCTCTACCTGCGCCGCCCCCACCCCCTTCTCAACGTGGTTGTTCTCAGCGCCGCCGTGGTGGGCGCCGTGCTCATGGGCCTGAACATGCCCTACGCCGACTACATCCCCGCCCGCGACATCATGACTTTCCTGCTCGGCCCGGCCACGGTGGGCCTGGCCGTGCCCCTCTACCGCCATCGCGGGCTGCTGCGGCTCTACGCGCTGCCCATCCTGGCCAGCGTGGGCCTTGGCGCGCTCACCGCCATGCTCACGGCCGGGGCCATCGCCAAGTATTCCGGGCTCCCGCGCGAAGTGGTCATGTCCATCCTGCCCAAGGGCGTCTCCATCCCCTTCGCGGTGGAGATCGCCCGCATGTACGATGGCGTCCCGCCTCTGGCCACGGCCTTCGTGGTGGCCACGGGCACCCTGGGTTCGCTGGTGGGGGCCGTGTTCCTGCGGCGCGTGGGCATCCGCAACCCCGTGGCCAGGGGGCTGGCCCTGGGCACCGTGTCCCACGCGCAGGGCACCGCCGCCGCGCTCGAAGAGGGCGAGGAGCAGGGCTCCATGGCCGGGCTGGCCCTGATCCTGGCCGGGGTGTTCACTGCGGTGTTCGCGCCGCTTGCGGTATGGATTCTGGGCGGGCCCTGAGCGGAGAGCGCCGCCGCCCGTTTGAACGAAGCGCCCGTATTCCCGCGCATCCTTATCCGTCCCGCACATCCCGACCATAGCTGCCCCGGCGCATTGCCCGGGTCATGTTGCGCAGGGCGAGCGGGCGTGTCCCCGGTGTGCTGTCGATGACTGATATTGACGGCCCCGAAATCTAGTATGGACGGGGTTGTGAGTTGTGACGTATAATAGTGAAATGAAGCGGCATCCACAACATTGGAGATGCAAATGATGACCAGAAGCATCAGGACGACGATGGCCCTCTTGATCGGGGTTGTCGTTCTTTGTGTCCAGTCTGTGTTGGTCTATTTCGTAGCAGCTTCCATATACGACGGAAGCCTCTCCGCCAAACGGCATGAAATGCAGCAGATGGTTGAAACGCTCACCAGCTCCGCTGCGGACTTCGGCTCGCAGCAGATGGAGAGGATGCGCGGCATATCCAAGGTCGCCGTGCTGCGCCAGTATCTCCAGACAGGAGAGCATGAAGCCGAGGCCCGGGAGCTGGTCCGAGCCATGTCCCTTGCCTCCCCGGACGTGAACACGTTCTACGTGTTCGACGCCAAGGGCAAGCAGGCGCTCTTGAGCATCCAGGGCAAGCCGGGCAAGCCCAACGACCTTGCCGACCGCGAATACATCCGCGAGACCCTGGCCGGGAAGGAAGCCTACAGCAACGTCCCCACCAAAAGCATCGCCACGGGCAAGCTGATCGTCAGCGTCACGGCCCCAATCACGGACGATTCCGGCAAGGTGCTGGGCGGGGTGGGCATGTCCTACGCGCTGGACAGCCTGATCGCCAACTACATCGAGGCCACCCGCGTGGGCAAAACCGGCCATCCGTTCATCCTCTCCCCCAAGGGCGTGGTGGTGGCCCACCCCAACAAGGAGATGCTGCTCAAGGACATCGCCTCGGAGCAGGGGGTGGCCACCCTGCTGGGCTCGCCCAAGGGCGCGGCCAGGCTGGTCCGGGACGGCGCGGAAAAGAGCGTCGTCTGGATGCGCGTGCCCGGCTGGAACTGGGTGCTGGCCTTCTCCATGGACGAGGAGGAGATCGAGTCCGCCGCCAGGCACGAGCGCAACTTCATGATCCTGCTTGGCGCAGGGGCCATTGCCATTCTCATAGCCGTGTGCCTGCTGGCCCTGGAGCGCATCGCGGTCAGGCCTTTGAAGCAGTTGGAGGCGTACGCCTCGGGCGTGGCCGGCGGCGACCTGGACAGCACGCTGGGCCTTCGCCACACCAACGAGATCGGCAAGTTGGCCGACAGCCTGCGCAGCATGGTCGCCAGCCTCAAGGGCAAGATCGCCGAGGCGGACGAGAAAAGCCGCCTGGCCAGTGATGAATCGGCCCGCGCGGCCCAGGCCTCCAGGGAGGCCGACGAGGCCCGCCACGCCGCCGAGCTGGCCAAGGCTGAAGGCATGCTTCAGGCCGCCGGCAAGCTGGAGAGCGTGGTGGAGATCCTCACTTCCGCTTCCGAGGAACTTTCGGCCCAGATCGAGCAATCGAGCCGGGGGGCGGAGCAGCAGAGCGGGCGCGTGGGCGAGACCGCCACCGCCATGGAGCAGATGAACGCCACGGTGCTGGAGGTCGCCAGGAACGCCTCCCAGGCTGCCGAGACCGCCGACAACGCCAAACACAGGGCCGAGGGCGGCGCGACCGTGGTCGCCCAGGTGATCCGGGGCATCGGCGAGGTGCAGGAGCAGGCCCTGGGCCTCAAATCCGACATGACGGCCCTGGGCCAGCAGGCCGAGGGCATCGGGCGGGTGCTCGGCGTCATCTCCGACATCGCGGACCAGACCAACCTCCTGGCCCTGAACGCGGCCATCGAGGCCGCCCGCGCGGGGGATGCCGGACGCGGTTTCGCCGTGGTGGCCGACGAGGTGCGCAAGCTGGCCGAAAAAACCATGACCGCCACCAAGGAAGTGGACGCCGCCGTCCATGGCATCCAGGAAGGTGCGCGCAAGAACATCGGCAACGTGGAGCAGGCCGTCTCCAAGATCGACGCGGCAACGCAGCTGGCCGGGAAGTCCGGTGAAGCGTTGCGTGAGATCGTCGGGCTGGTGGACATCACCACGGATCAGGTGCGCTCCATCGCCACGGCCTCCGAAGAGCAGTCCGCCGCCAGCGAGGAGATCAACCACTCCATCGAGGACGTCAGCCGGATATCCTCCGAGACCGCCGACGCCATGCGTCAGTCCGCCGCGGCTGTTGTGGAACTGGCCGACCAGGCCCAGGCGCTCAAGAGCCTCATCGAGGAGATGAAGAGCGAAGGCGGAGCGGGCCACGCGGGCGCGCTGGCCCCAGGCGCGCGCAAAGCCGCGCTGCCGGGCGGGCGGAGCTAGGGAGCTAGGCTCCACGGCCGGGTTGGCCTGATCCTGGCCGGGGTGTTTACGGCTGTGGGGGCCGCGCTGGCGGTGTGGAATCAGGAGCGGAGATGAGCGGGATGAGGGCGGCGTTGATTCCGGGCTGAGGGGAGGAAGCCGGGGGGGAGATGCCTCCGGCGGCCGGGGGCGCCGCCCCTGGACCCCGCCAAAGGGAGTTCCTCCCTTTGAAATCCCGTATGGGGTGTCGAGGCGGCGGGAACAGGGCGGTTTTCGGCCTGGAATCCCAAGAGCGGCAGTATGGTAAAGAAGCCGGCCCCCGCAGGCATGCGCCTGCGGGGGCCGGGTTTTTGTGGGGCGCGGGCGGCGCGAATATCTACATGATGGCCTTCACAGCGGTGGAGGTCATCTGCACGATGGCGTCGGGGGCCAAGCCCAGGGCGATGATCGCCGCCAGCAGGACAACGCTGGCCACGCGCACGCCGGGCTCCAGCCCGATGGCGTCGTCGCTCTGCGGGGGCACGGTGTAGATGGCCCGCACCACCTGCAGATAGTAGTAGATGGAGATCGCCGTGTTGATCGCCGCCATGATGACCAGCATCAGGTGCCCGGCCTTGTAGGCCCCGGTCAGCAGCATGAACTTGCCCATGAACCCGACGAACGGCGGTATGCCCGCCAGGGCGAACATGCTCACCGCCAGGGTGAAGGCCAGCAGGGGCGAGCGCCTGTGCAGGCCGTTCAAATCCTTGATGGTGACGTTGGCGCCCGTGGGCGACACCGTGCAGATCACCAGGAAGGCCGCCAGCATCATCACCAGGTAGCCCGCCACGTAGTAGAGCGCGGTGGCGAAGCCCAAAGCCTGCATGGTCACGAAGCCTAGCAGGATGTAGCCCGCGTGGGCGATGCCGGAGAAGCCCAGCATGCGCTTGATGTCCGTCTGCACCAGGGCCACCAGGTTGCCGTAGAACATGGAGGCGATGGAGAGCGCCGTGAGCGTGGTGATCACGGCCTGGGTCTCGGGGGTGGCGAGGGCGCAGAACCGCGCCAGGATGGCCACCGCCGCCACCTTGGGGATGGAGGCGATGAAGGCCGTGGTGTCGTTGGAGGCCCCCTGGTACACGTCGGGCGACCAGAAATGGAACGGGAACACCGCCAGCTTGAACAAGAACCCGCACAGCATCATGAGCAGCGCCACCCAGGCCACGGGCTGGCCCATCACGGCGTGCATGGCCGGGAGCAGCTTGTACAGGTAGGTGGTGCCGGTGAGCCCGAAAACGTAGCTCATGCCGAAGAGCATGATGCCCGTGGCCACCACGCCGAACAGGATGTACTTGACCGCCGCCTCCATCTGCTCGCGCATGCCGCCGCGCTCGTCGCGCATGGGCACCAGCAGGTACAACGAGTACGAAGACAGCTCCAGCGACAGGAACAGGGTCAGAAGCTCCACGCTGCTGGCCAGCAGGGTCAGCCCCAGCATGCTCGTGATGAGGAAGAAGTAGTATTCGGGGCGGATGTCCTCGGCCACGTCCTTGAGGTCCGTGCCGAAGAGCAGCACCAGGGCGAAACCGGCGGCCAGGGCCAGCTTCACGATCTGGGAGAACAGGTCCACCCGGTAGGCGTCGTAGAACAGGCTGCCTTTCAGCGGCAGGGTGAGCACGCAGGCCGCGATGGTGCACAGGGCCAGGGCCAGGGTGATCTTCCTGACCGCACCCGGGGGCACCGAGACCATGCTCAGGCCGAAGACCACGAGCCCGCCTATGATGAGGACCAGTTCAGGAGCGAAGAGCAGTGCGTTCATATGTTGGCCTTGGTTTGTAAGTCCTGTTTTCCGTTCAGCGCGGCATCAGCTCGGTGAGCGCCAGCGAGTTCTGGGCCGTATACGCGGTCTGCGCGATGAGGTTGGTGATGCTCGGGCGTATGGCCTTGAGGAAGGGCTCGGGGGCCAGGCCGATCCAGAACACGAAGACGAGCAGCGGGGCCAGGGTCACGGTCTCGCGCCAGTTGAGGTCGAACATCTTGGACTGGTCCGGGTTGGCGGTGCCGCCCCAGATGACGCGCTGCAGCATCCTGAACATGTAGGCCGCCGCCAGGATGGCGCCGGGCACGGCGCAGGCAGCCACGATCTTGTTGTTGAAGAAGGCCCCCGCCAGGATCAGGAACTCGCCCACGAAGCTGTTGGTGCCCGGGAAGGCCAGGGATGAGAGTGAGAAGACCGTCAGGTAGGTCACGTAGATGGGCATGAAGCGGCCAAGCCCGGCGGCGGCCGACAGCTCGCGGCTGTGGCTGCGCTCGTAGACCATGCCCACGCAGAAGAACAGCGCGCCCGTGGTCACGCCGTGGTTTATCATCTGGAGCACCGCGCCCTCGATGCCGCGCTGGTTGAGCGCGAAGATGCCCAGGGTCACGAAGCCCATGTGCCCCACCGAGGAGTAGGCGATGAGCTTCTTCATGTCCTGCTGGGCCAGGGCCGTGAACCCCCCATAGAGGATGCCCGCCACCGAGAGCCACTGCAGGAAGGGCATCAGCCCCACCGTGGCCGCCGGGGTGATGGGCAGGCAGAAGCGCAGGAAGCCGTAGGTGCCCATCTTCAGGAGCACCGAGGCCAGGATGACCGAACCCGCCGTGGGCGCCTCCACGTGGGCCGCGGGCAGCCAGGTGTGGAAGGGGAACATGGGCACCTTGATGGCGAAGGCGATGAAGAAGGCCAGGAACACGTAGAGCTGGAAGGTCGACGAGTAGTTCTGGCCCATGAGCGCCGGGATGCTGAAGGTGCCCTGGCTGATGTAGAGCGCCACGATGGCGACCAGCAGCAGCACCGACCCGGCCAGGGTGTACAAAAAGAACTTGATGGAGGCGTAGGTCTTGCGGGGGCCGCCCCAGACCGCGATGAGCAGGTACATGGGGATGAGCATGGCCTCCCAGAGCACGTAGAAGAGCACCAGGTCCAGGGCCATGAACACGCCCAGCATGGAGGTCTCCATGATGAGCAGGCAGATCATGAACTCGCGCACCCGCGTGGTGATGTAGCGCCAGGAGCCCAGCACGCACAGCGGCATGATGAGCGTGGTCATCATCACCAGCAGGATGGAGATGCCGTCCACGCCCAGGGTGTAGTTGATGTTCAGCGTGGGAATCCAGGCGGCGTGCTCGCCGAACTGGTAGAGGTGCGAGGTGGTGTCGAACCCCCACCACACAGGCAGGGAGAGGGCCGCCACGGCCAGGGTGACGATCAGGCTCCACACCTTCACCGCGTTCTCGCCCGGCAGCATCAGGGCCACCACCGCTCCCGCCAACGGCAGGAAGATCAGTAGCGAGAGGATCGGGAACCCGAATGTATTCATGGTCAGAAAGTCCATTCCCACGCTCCTTGCTCAATGAGATCGAGGCACGGCCAGGGCTTCACGGGCTCAGGCCGCGGCCAGGACGACGAGCACCACGGCGACCACCGCCAGCATCAGGATGATGTTGTACTGCAGGCGCCCGGCCTGCGCCCCGCGCAGCACGCCGCCCGTCTCGCGCACGCCTCGCGCCGTGCCGTCGATCACGCCGTCGAGGATGTTCCAGTCGAACCAGGACCAGAAGCGCGAGGTCTTCATCAGGGGGATGAGCCCGATGGTGTTGTAGGCCTCGCTCACGGTGTCGTCGGCGGACTGGATGGGCTTGCGCGCCAGCCAGAAGAAGGCGCGGCCGCCCATGCGGTAGAACCAGTCCATGTCCAGGCTGATGACGGCCTCAGGGGTGAGCTTCTTGAGCAGCAGGAAGAAGCCCAGGGCCGTGAACAGCAGGATCTGCAGCGTCTCGGACAGGTGGTAGGTGTCGTACGGGTGGTACTGCGCGGCCACGTCCGGGTAGGGCAGCATGTCGTAGAGGTACGGCGTGTAGCAGCCGATGAAGATGCACAGGAAGGAGGCGATGAGCATTGCCGCCTGCATGTTCAGCGGCGGATCCTTGGCTTTTTCCCAGGTCTCCTTGCTGCAGTTGTTCTTACCGAACCAGATGTAATAGGGAACCTTGAGGCCCGTGTGCAGGAAGGTGCCCGCCGAGGCCAGCATCAGCAGGAAGGCGGCCCAGAGGTTGTGCTGCTCGAAACCGGCGGCCACGATCATGGATTTGCTCACGAAGCCGCTGAACAAGGGGAAGGCCGAGATCGAGAGGCCCCCTATGAGCGTGAACAGGAAGGCGCGGGGCATCTTCTTGTAGAGCCCGCCCAGCTCCGTGAACTTGCTCTTGCCCGTCATCTGCAGCACCGAGCCGCAGCCCATGAACAACAGGCCCTTGTAGAGGATGTGCGCGAAGGCGTGCGCGCAGGCCCCGTTGATGGCCATCTGCGAGCCGAGGCCCACGCCCGCCACCATGTACCCCACCTGGCTGATGATGTGGTAGGCCAGCAGCCGCCGGGCGTCGTTTTCGAGCACCGCGTACACGACGCCGTAGAGGGCCATGCACACGCCCAGGGGCACCAGGATCTCCATGCCCGCGAAGCCGCGCGCCAGGGCGTAGACCGCCGTCTTGGTGGTGAAGGCGCACATGAACACCGCGCCCGAGACCGTGGCCTCGCCGTAGGCGTCGGGCAGCCAGGCGTGCAGCGGGGGCACGGCGGCGTTGAGGATGAAGCCCGCCATGATGAGCCAGGTGTAGAGGTGCGGGTCGCCCACTCCGATGGGCCCGAAGGAGATGTCGCCCCCCGTGGCTTGGTAGCGCAGCACAAGGCCCGCCAGCAGCATGAGCCCGCCCGCCGTGTGCACCAGCAGGTACCGGTAGCCCGTGGCCAGCGACTCCTTCCGGCCCCTGAACCAGACCAGGAACACCGAGGAGAAGGCCATCAGCTCCCAAAACAGGAACAGCACCAGGTAGTCCCCGCAGAAGATCACGCCGAGCGACCCGGCCACGTAGATCCAGGCGGCCAGGTGCTCCCAGGTGTTCTCCACGTGCAGCCCGTAGATGGTGCCGATGATGCACATGAGCGTCATGATGTAGGCGAAGACCATGGAGAGGCCGTCGACCCGCCCGAAGGTGAGCGTCCAGTCCAGGAAGCGGGCCTGCCCGTAGACCCCGAAGTGCCCCTGCATGGAGAGCACGTCCAGGAAGGCCAGCACCGGCACCGCGATCAGCACGGCCTTGCGCATCGCCTTGGGGGTGATCTGCAGCACGAGCGCGCCCAGGATCAGGATGAGCGAGGGGTGGATCCAGAGATCAGTCATCGTAGTAGTCCTCGCGGGTCATGATCCCCTGGTGGCCGTACCACTTGGAACCGATGATGATGATCACGCAGGCCGCGAACCCGAACAGCGACCAGAAGCCCGGGATGTGCTCCACCATGGTGTGCGCGTGCTCCTTGGAGACGAACAGGGCGTCCCAGAGCACCAGCAGGGCCAGCACGCCGATGCAGCACCGGATCACCAGGGTGAGCCGGTCGCGCAGGAAGTCGATGAATTTGACGATCATCCGGTCACCGCCTTGACGAAGAGCATGATGGTGTCGGGGAAGATGCCTATGTACACGGATATGGCCGCCGCGATCAGGATCGGGATGACCATGGAGAGCGGGGCCTCCTTGATGCCCGCGGAGACCTCGCCCTCGGGCCGCTTGCCGAAGAAGGCCTTGTAGGTCACCGGGGCGAAGTAGGCCACGTTCAGGAGCGTACTGGCCAGCAGCACCAGCAGGATGCCCATGGAGTGCGTGGGCATCTCCATGGCGCCCACCAGCAGTTTCCACTTGGTCACGAAGCCCGCAACGGGCGGCGCGCCGATCATGGAGAGCGAGGCGATGGCGAAGGCCCCGAAGGTGAAGGGCATGGTGCGCCCCAGCCCCCCCATCTCGGAGATGTATTTCTTGTGCGTGGCAACGTAGATGGCGCCCGCGCAGAAGAAGAGCGTGATCTTGGAGAAGGCGTGGTTGGCGATGTGCACGATGCCGCCCTGGATGCCGTCGACCGTGAGCAGGGCCACGCCCAGCACGATGTAGGAGAGCTGGCTCACCGTGGAGTAGGCCAGCCGGGCCTTCAGGTTGTCCTTGGTGAGGGCGATGATGGAGGCCGCCAGGATCGTGAAGGAGACGAAGTACGCCGTGGGCACGCCCAGGTTCAGCGCGCCCATCAGGTCAGTGCCGAAGACGTAGAGCATGACGCGCGTGGTGCAGAACACGCCCACCTTGACCACCGCCACCGCGTGCAGCAGGGCGGAGACCGGCGTGGGCGCGACCATGGCGCCCGGAAGCCAGTTGTGGAACGGCATGATGCCGTTCTTGGCGAAGCCCAGGATGCAGCACCAGTAGAGGATGGTCACCAGGGTGTCGTTGACGCCCTGGGGGAAGATGCCGGTGTGGATGTTGTGGGCGAAGTCCAGGGTGCCGGTGAGCACGTAGATCACGATCATGGCCGGCAGGATCAGGCCCTTGGCCGTGGTGGTCAGGTAGACGATGTACTTCTTGGCCCCTTCGTAGCCCTCCTCGTCCTGGTGGTGTGCGACCAGGGGGTAGGTGCAGACGCTCACGATCTCGTAGTAGAGGTAGAGGGTGAACAGGTTGTCCGAGAAGGCCACGCCCACGGCCCCGAACAGCGCCAGGGCGAAGCAGGCGTTGAAGCGGGTCTGGGCGTGTTCGTGCAGGCCCCTCATGTAGCCCGCCGAGTAGAACACCGCGATGATCCACAGGAAGGAGGCCACCATGGCGAAGACCATGGAGAAGGCGTCCGCCCGGAAGGTCACCGAAAGGCCCGGCAGGATGCTGAACAGGGTGTAGTGCAGGGTCAGGCCCTTGCCCAGGGGCGCGGGGGCCACGTCCGGCACGATGGACATGATGATGGCGAACATCACCAGTGAGGCCACGCTGGACCACGACTCCCTGATGTTGGGGTTGCGGCCCGAGAGCATCACCAGCACGGCCCCCACGAGGGCCGCCAGGCTGGCTGCCAAAGGCTTGATGGATTCGACGCTGTCCATGGCGGGCTCTCCTGTCCGCTAACCGTTCAGCTCCGCCGGGGTGTCGGCGTCGATGGAGCGGTAGTTGCGGTAGATGGCGATGATGATGCTCAGCGCGATCGCTGCCTCGGCCGCGGCGATGGCCATGATGAACAGGGTGATGATCTGGCCCACCGTGGGGTCCGGCGCGAGGAAGTGGTTGAAGGCCATGAAGTTCACCGAAGCCCCGGAGAGGATCAGCTCCGAGGCGATGAGCATCCCGATGAAGGTCTTGCGCAGGGCCATGCCGAAGAGGCCGAAGCCGAAGAGCACGGCCCCGAGGACCAGGTAGGTCTCCAGGCTGCCGCCCAGGTTGAGAATCTGGAACATCTACTTGTCCCTCCCTGCCCGCGCCAGCACCAGCGAGCCCACGATGGCCACCAGCAGCACCACGGAGATGAGTTCGAAGCTCATGCTGTAGGTGGTCAGCAGGGACTGGCCCACCTTTTCCAGCGACCCGGCCTCGGGCGCGGCCGGCGCGCCGGACCATTTCGTGCCCAGGGCCACCCAGGCCAGGGCGGCGGTCATGGCGGCGCTGCCCGCCACGCCCAGGAAGGTCATCACGGGCTTGCGCTTGACCTCGCGCTCCTGCCCGGCGGTCTCGGCCAGCATCACCGCGAAGATGATGGTGACGCACACCGCGCCGATGTAGATCAGAATCTGCATCAGGGCCACGAAGGGGCTGGCGAGGTAGTAGTAGAGGCCGGCAACGCCCAGGAAGCACAGGGCCAGCCCGGCGACGCTGCGCACCAGCATGCGCGCCCCGGTGGCCACCACGGCGCCGGCAAGGGTGATGGCCACGAAGCCCAGGAAGAGCAGCCCCGTCAGGGCCTGCGAAGCCGTGAACCCTGGGGGCGTCAGCAGGAGGCCCGCCAGGGCCTCCACGGGGAAGGTCTGCGTGGTCATTGCTTGCGTTCCTCCAGCCGCTTGAGCAGGTCGAAGACGAATTCGGACTCCTGCGACCCCACCAGGTTGTAGTCCTTGGAGAAGTCGAGGGCGGCCGTGGGGCAGACCTCCACGCACAGGCCGCAGAGGCTGCACTTGGTGAAATCGAGCTGGTAGTAGGTGAGCACCTTCTGCTTCACGCCCTCGCGCTTCTCGCCCTCGAGGGTGATGCAGCCCGAGGGGCAGGTCTTCATGCAGGCGTTGCACACGATGCACTTGTTGGTGCCCTTGCGCTCGTCGAGCACCAGGTCGATGTGGCCCCGGAAGCGCGGCTTCATGGGCACGGTCTGGTGCGGGTACTGCAGCGTGACCACGGGTCCGAAGAAGTACCTGATGGTGATGGCCATGCCCACCAGCAGGCTCCACGTGCCGTTTACGATGTCTCTGATGTAGGCTTTCATGGCTAGAGCACCTTGAGCAGCGCGCTGGTGAGGATCAGGTTGGCGAAGGCCACGGGGATCAGCACCTTCCAGGAGAGGTTGAGCAGCGAGTAGAACGTGGTGCGCGGGAAGGTCCACCTGATCCAGATCACGGTGAAGATCAGCGCGTACATCTTGATGAGGAACCAGTGCAGGCCCGGCCAGAGCCCGAAGGGGCAGTTCCAGCCGCCAAGGAACAGGATGGTGGCCATGCTCGTGCCCACCACGATGTTGGCGTACTCGCCCATGAAGAACACGCCGAAGCCCATGCCCGGGTATTCGGTGAAGGCGCCCGCGACGAGTTCGCTCTCGGCCTCTGCCATGTCGAAGGGTGCGCGGTTGGTCTCGGCCAGCATGCACACGAAGTAGATCAGGAAGGCCACTGGCATCAGCGGGCTGGCCGAGAAGCGGAAGATGTTCCAGTGCCAGAAGCCGCCGTTCTGGCTGGTGACCACCTCGTGCAGGTTCATGGTCCCGGTGACCATGACCATGGTCACGATGACGATGAGCATCGGAATCTCGTAGGCCACGTTCTGCGAGACCACGCGCGCCGCCGAGATCACGGCGTACTTGTTGCGCGAGCCCCACGCGCCCAGCAGCAGGCCCAGCACGTTCACCGAGGCGAAGGCGAAGATGGCTAGCAGCCCCACGTCGAGGTTACGGGCCACGATGGTGTCGCTGTAGGGGATGGTCACGAAGCACATCACGGCGGGCGTCATCACCAGCACGGGGCCCAGGCGGAACAGGAAGGAGTCCGCCCCCTTGGGGATGATGAGCTGCTTGGTCATGAGCTTGAGGCCGTCGGCCACGGGCTGGAGCAGGCCGAAGGGGCCGACCTCCTTGGGGCCGATGCGGCACTGGATGTGCCCCGCCTCCTTGCGCTCCAGCCAGACCAGATAGGCGGCGTTGGTGGCGATGAAGGCGATGAAGCCCACCACGTAGAGCAGAAGCCGCAACAGTTCGGAGTCGATCGTCATATTGCCCACCTCAGCGGTCGATCTCGGGTATGACCAGGTCCAGGCTGCCCATCAGCGCCAGGGCGTCGGGCAGGAGCATCCCCTTGGCGGCCTCGCCGAAGGTCACCAGGTTGGAGAAGCTCGGGGTGCGCAGCTTCATCCTGTAGGGCGTGTTGGTGCCGTCGCTGACGGCGCGGATGCCGAAGGAGCCGCGAGCGGTCTCCACGGCGTGGTAGTAGTCGCCCTTGGGCGGCTTGATGATCTTGGGCGCCTTGGCGGCCATGACCGGCCCTTCGGGGATTGCGCCCACGGCCTGCTCGATGATGCGCATGCTCTGCTCCATCTCGTCCATGCGCACCATGTAGCGGGCCATGGAGTCGCAGCCCGGGTACACGGGGATGTCGAAATCGAAGCGGGGGTAGACGGAGTAGGGCTCGTGGCGGCGCACGTCGAAGTCGATGCCCGCGCCCCTGGCCACCGGGCCGGTGGCCCCGTACTTGCGGCACATCTCGGCGTCGATGAAGCCGATGTCCTGCAGGCGCTTCATCAGGATGATGTTCTTGGTGACCAGGTTGTGGTACATGGGCATGCGCTCGCGCAGCCGGGCCACGAAGGCCTTGCAGCCGTCGAGGAAGTCCTGGTCGACATCGTTGTAGACGCCGCCGAAGCGGAAATAGCAGTAGGTCAACCGCGACCCGGTGACGGATTCCAGCAGATCCAGGATCTGCTCCCTGTCGTCGAAGGCGTAGAGCAGGGGGGAGAAGCCGCCCAGGTCCAGCACGAAGGCCCCGAACCAGAGCAGATGGCTGGAGATGCGGTTGAGCTCGTTGGTGATGACCCGGATGTATTCGGCGCGCTCGGGCACCTCGATGCTGGCGGCGCGCTCCACCAGGCAGACGTAGTTGTGGTTGTAGGCCAGGGCGTGCAGGTAATCCATGCGGCCGGTGTTGGGCAGGAACTGCGCCCAGGTCCGGTTTTCGCCCATCTTCTCGTGCATGCGGTGGATGTAGCCCAGCACGGGCTCGGCCTCGACGATGTACTCCCCGTCCATGACCAGCTTCACGCGCAGAACGCCGTGCGTGGCGGGATGCTGCGGCCCCAGGTTCAGGACGAAAGTCTCGCTGCTTGCGCTTTGGGCGATGGCTGTCATGCGCTGTAGTCCTTGCGGAGGGGGTGGTAGTCGGCGTCCTCGGGCAGCAGCAGGGGCACCAGGTAGCCGTGGCCCTCGAATTTGATGCCGAAGAAGTCGTGGGTCTCGCGCTCGTGCCAGTGGGCGGCCTGGTAGATGTGGACGATGCTTGGCACCGAGGGTTTGTCACGGGGGGCGCGGGTGCGCAGGGTCACCCTGTGGCAGCGGTCGTAGCGGTTGAAGTCGTAGATGGCCTCCAGGTCGTCCACGGCGGGTTCCGGCGCGGGGGCCTCTTCTTCAACTTCCGGAGCGGCCTCCTCCGGCAGGGGCTCCCCGGCCTCCTCAGCCGCCTTGCGGGCCTCGGCGGCCTTCTTGGCGGCGGCTGCCTTTTTGGCGGCCGCCGCGGCCTGGGCCTCTTTTATCCTGGCGGCGTTCTCGCCCAGCCAGTCCACCCCGGTGATGGTCTCGATGAAGTAACCGGCCTCGTCCAGGATGGTGACGGCCGCAACCAACTGCGCGGGGGGCAGGCTCACGTCCAGGGAGAAGCCCCTGCGGGCGTGGTCGAGCTCCTGCACGGCGGCGGAGGGCAGCGCCGCGAGCTTTTGCTTGAGGGTGTCTGCGTCCATGGTCAGCTGGCCTCCGCCTTGGTCTCGGTTGCGGGCTCGCCCTGTTCCTCATCCTCGGGGGGCAGAGGCTGGCGGGGCATGGGGTCCACCACCACGCGGGGCCAGCGCCGGGTGCCGGTCATCTTCTCCTCCAAGAGCAGGATGCCCTCGATGAGAGCTTCGGGCCTGGGCGGGCATCCGGGGATGAACACGTCCACCGGGAAGAGCTTGGAGGCCCCCTCCACCACGTTGTACTGCCCCTCGAACACGAAGGGCCCGCCGGAGATGGCGCAGTTGCCCATGGCGATGACCCACTTGGGCTCGGGCATCTGGTCGTAGAGGGTCTGGACGGCGGGAGCCATCTTCTTGTTGATGGTCCCGGTGACGATCATCACGTCGCTCTGGCGGGGCGACGGGCGGAACACCTCGGCCCCGAAGCGCGCCAGGTCGAACCGGGAGGCGCCCGTGGCCATCATCTCGATGGCGCAGCAGGCCAGGCCGAAGGTCATGGGCCACAGGGAGTTGGCCCGGCACAGCTCGACGAGTTTGTCGAGCTGCGAGAAGTGCACTATCGATTGGAGAACGTCTTGCGTTGCCACCTGAACACTCCCTTTTTCCATGCGTAGAGGATCACCAGCGAAAGGATCGCCACGAAGATCAGTATCTCGACGAAGGCGCGCAGGTCGCCAGCGGGGCCGGGCCTGTTGTAGACCAGGGCCACCGGGAACAGGAACAGGATGTCCACCGCGAAGGCCACGAACATCAGCGCGTAGAGGTAGTAGACCACGCCGAACTTGATCCAGGCGTCGCCGATGGGGGGCACGCCGCATTCGATGAACTGGCGGGTCTGGCCGCGCGTGCTGCGGGTGGAGCGCGGCGAGAGAAGGTAGACGATGACGAACGGGCCCAGGGCGAAGCTCAGCCCGCCCAGGAAGAAGGCGAAGACGTAAAGAAGGTCGAGCGTGGCGTTTTCGTTCACGAGACGTCACTCCTTGCTGTTCGCTTCAATAGCCGATCAAGGAACTGCACTTCCCGGGTGCCGGTGCGCCGCCGGCGGTGCCGCGGGGTCTGCGGGCGTTGCGCGCTGCGCCGCCCGGACTCCATGCCGGGCGTCTTGCCATGTTGTGGACACGGCTCTGGCGTGTCGCAAACTTGTGTACAAAAACAACTGCCCACAGTTTCCATCCGCAACAGGCCTTGCAATCCGGCAAGTCTTCTTATTCCAGGAGGTTGACCTACTATGCTCCACTTGTAAGGGTTATGCAACCCCAATCTCAAAATTTGCGGGCGGGTGTGCATCCCGATGGGAGCGGGTTGACGGATATCCGGGGGAATGTTCAGAAACATCATATTATAACAGCATGATGCGCGATCAGTGTCATGAAAGTCGCAAATGGTAACACTGGGGGCTGTCCGCCAGGGAACAACTCGGGGATGCCTTTGTGAAAGAATTCATGAGAAATAAACTTTTTATTTTGAATCCGCTACGGTTCCAATTCCACTTTTTGTAGTCCTTAAAGGGTCCGCGCCGGGCGCGGTCAGCCTTGAGCAAACCGCGTGCCGAAAGGGCTCCAGGTTTTCAAGGTGCAGAGTCCGCGCGGCCTGCGGGGGAGTTTGGGCGGTTGGGGGCGCCTGTCGTGGGGCCAAATCAGACCCGTAGAGTGTGCATTTTGTTACATGGGGTGTGGCATTTTTTCCATTCGGCCCTGCCGGGCGTGGGCGGGGCATGCCGGTGAAGCGCCGCTGGCCCGGTCCGCACCGCGAATGGGCGCGAAATGAACCAGCGATTCGCCGCGGCGGGGCGCCGATCGCAACCGGATGAGCCCGGAGATCAACGGAGGAAGCCTTCGCGGGGGGCGTGTACGTTCGCATCGTGCGGCAGGAGTCATGAAGGCCCCGTCCATCCTTGACACCCCGGGGCATGCCCTCTACCACCGGACCATGCAGCCCTTCCCCTACGATGCCCGGCTTCCGGCCGGTTCTGCACCTGAAACAGAGGAAAACGGCGTGCACCCCGCCGCCCAGGTGCACCCCACCGCCTGCGTGGACAAAGGCGCGCGCGTGGGGCGCGGCACCTGCATCTGGCACTTCTGCCACGTGTATTCCGGGGCCGAAATCGGGGAGAACAGCACCCTTGGCCAGAACGTCTGCGTGACGGGCACGGCGCGAATCGGCAACGGCGTGAAGATCCAGAACAACGTCTCCATATATGATGGCGTGGTCCTGGAGGACGACGTGTTCTGCGGGCCGTCCTGCGTGTTCACCAACGTGCTCACCCCCCGTGCCTTCGTCTGCCGCAGGCACGAGTACCGCCCAACGCTGGTGCGCCGGGGCGCGACCCTGGGGGCCAACAGCACCGTGGTCTGCGGCCATGAGATCGGGGCCTACGCCATGGTCGCGGCCGGGGCCGTGGTCACGGCGGATGTGCCGCCCCACGCCCTGGTCATGGGCGTGCCCGCCCGACAGGCGGGCTGGGTCTGCTACTGCGGGGAGCGCCTGGATTTCGGCGCGGGCGAGGCCTGCGCCTGCGGGGCCTGCGGGCAGAATTTCATCCTGGAGGACGGCCGGCCGGCCGCCGTGAAGAAACCGTAATCCTCCCCGGAGGGCGCCATGTTCAAGCTCCTGCTCCATGTGGACACCGCGGACGACCGCCTCGCCGTTGCCGCGCGCAACGCAGCCAACGCCTTGAAAGCCCTGGCCGGAGCGCCCGCCTCCATCGTGCTGGTGGCCAACGGCCCGGCCGTGCAGCTCCTGGGCAAGGCCAACCCCGACCACGCCGCCACCCTCTCGAACCTGCTGGCGCAGGGCGTCAGCGTGCGGGCCTGCGCCAATTCATTGAACGATTTCAGCCTGTTTCCTGATTTTCTCGTGCCTGGGTGCGAGGTGGTCCCGGCGGCCATCGTCGAACTGGTGCGCCTGCAGGGCGAGGGCTACGCCTACGTGAAGCCCTGAGGCTTTTGGGCTTTACGTCTGCCCCGGCTGCGGGCATAACATTCAATAGTGGTTCGCCTCGATACCGGTTTCACGCCAAGGAGAATCTTATGCTGAAACATTGCGCTTCCGTCTCCGTACTCGCGGTGCTGCTGCTGTGCGCGGCCTGTGGCGGCATCACGCCCATCAAGCCCGCCGACATCGAAACAACCCCGACGGTCTACGCCAAGGTGAACAAAGCGCCCAACCCGCTGCTCCTGGGTTATTGGCGGCGCTCGGCCCCGTCCGAGCTCAACAAGCCCTGGGCCTTCAACTACTGGCTGGTGCAGAAGGGCGACAAGTACGCGGTCTATTACTATTATGACTCCTACAAGAAGATCGCCTTCAAGGGCTGGGCCGATTTCACCATCGACGGCGACCGCATGACCTCCGGCGTGGACGGCGTTGTCTTCTATGTGGAGAACGGGGAGGTGCTCATGCAGTACCCCGGCCGCAATGTCGTCTACAAGATGATGCGCGTGGAATAGCGCTGTGCGGCCCTCATGATCGGCAAGGAGACATCCCTGCTCATGAGCAGGTTGCAAAAGCAGGCCGGGCAGCGCCCCGGGCGGCTGCGCGAGGTCATGGAGCTGCGGCTCATCCTGGAGCCCGAGGTGGCCGCGCTGGCCGCGCTGCGCCGCACCCCGGAGGACCTGGAGCGCATCCGCCGCATCCTGGAGAAACAGCGTCACGCCGGCCCGGAGGACTTCTCCGCGCTGGACACCCGCTTCCACATGGCCCTGGCCAAGGCCAGCGGCAACGAGGTGCTCTGGGAGGTGGCGGCCATGCTCCACGACCTGCTGGCCGAGAGCAGGGACGAGCACCTGATGAGCCCGCAACGGATCGCGGCCTCGCTCGACGCCCACGCGCTCATCGTCAAGGGCTTGGAAGCGGGCGACCCGGAGCTGAGCGCGCAGGCCATGCGCGAGCACCTGCGCGGGGTGGAGGGCAGCGCCGTGCCGCCCCGGGCGGAAATCTGAGCGGCGGGCGGCAAGGCTAAAAACGCATGAATCGGCCCGGGGAGGCGGCTCCCCGGGCCTTTTTTGCGCCTGGACCCCGCCATGGGCCGCCGCCTGCGGCTTGCCCCTGCTCCCGGCAGGAGTTATTGAAGTGGACGAAAACGGTTCCAACAGGAGGTGGCCCATGCCCGTGGTCAAGGCGGTCAGCGTCAGCGAGAGGAAGGGGCAGAAGAAGGTGCCGGTGGAATCCATCGAACTGGTGGTGGAGCACGGCGTGGCGGGCGACGCCCACGCGGGCTCGGGCCGCCAGGTGAGCCTGCTCGATTTCGGCAGCCTGGAGGGCATGCGCCTCAAGCTGGCCAGCATCAGCCCCGGGGCCTTCGCCGAGAACCTCACCGTGGAGGGCCTGAACGCCCTGAACCTGGCCGTGGGCGACCGGGTGACGGTGGGCGGCGCGGTGCTCGAGATCACCCAGATCGGCAAGACCTGCCACAACGGCTGCGACATCAGGCGCATCGTGGGCGACTGCATCATGCCCCGCGAGGGCCTGTTCGCCAGAGTTCTCTCGCCTGGGCGGGTTCGCGCGGGGGACGTGCTGGAGCGGGTTTCCTGAATATTTCGCCCCGCGAGGGAATCTCTTCGCGGGGCGTAAAATAAAAACACGCCGCAGTTTCACGGGGTTGCCCCGGCTGGGCCCGCGAGACCCCTTCCGGACGCTAAAGCTCCGCCGCAGCCTGCCGATATCGCAGGTGAACATACGGCAGGAAACGGCAATGGAAACCGACGCGAAACACAGAGCCGACCACGGCGACGACTCCTCCTCGGAAAGCCCCGAGGAGCGCGCCGACCGCGTGGCCGAGATCAAGCGGCGCATCGCCCAGGGCAGCTACCGGGTGAACAGCCGCGAGATCATCTACAACATGCTCAAGACCGCCCCTTGAGCCGCCCGCGCGTGTCCTGTCCCCGCCGGTGCCGGCGCAATTAGCGCCTTCGCCGCATCCTGGGCCGCCCCGAGCGTCCTGGTGCCGCCCCCCCGGCTTGACTTTCCCTCCCGCATCCGTTCTAGTCCGCACAATGGCTCGCTTTCACGGCCAATTCAGCATCATTCAGGAGGTCCGACATGCCGCACCCCTATGTGGACAAGGACGAATGCATCAGTTGCGAATCCTGCGTGCAGATCTGTCCTGACGTCTTCCATATGGACGCCGACGGCAAGGCCGAGGCCGACCCCGCGGCCGACGAATCCAAGGAGTGCATCCAGGACGCCATGGATACCTGCCCCGTGGAGTGCATCCACTGGCGGGACTGATCGGCGCGGGCGTATGGAAGTGCTCGAAAAACACCTGCTGGTGAGCATCTCGGAGGACGTCAACGCGTTCTTCGGGTTGCGCTACGTCTTCGGTTTCTTCACCCGGCGCGACCTGGTGCGCCTGACCCTCTTCTACGTGGGGCCGCGCCACCCGCAGCCGGGGCTCGAAAACCTGCCCTACTGCTCCCTGGACGAGACGCAGTCCTTCGGAGGGGGGTGCAGGCCCGTGCCCCAGGCCCTGCATACGGCGCGCAACTGGCTGCTGGATATGGGCTTCCCGGCCGAGCGCATCGAGCTCAAGGCCTTTCCCGCCAAGCTGGGCACCGTCAAGGACATCGCCACCGAGGCCGAGCGCGGCATGTACGACGCCGTGGTGCTGGGCAGGCGGGGCCTGAGCTGGTTCGACGAGATGTTCGACGACTCGGTCTCCCACCGGCTGCTGTGGGAGTCCATCAGCTTCCCGCTGTGGGTCTGCCGCAACCCGGTGCGCAACCGCCGCAACGTGCTGCTCTGCGTCGACGGCTCGGAGCAGTCCCTGCGGGTGGCCGACCATGTGGGCTTCGTGCTGCGCGACGAGCCCGAGCACAGCGTCACCGTGCTGCACAACCGGGCCTCCACCCCCGTGGGCAACCGCAGCATCGAGAGCGTGATGGCCGAGGCCGGGGAACTGCTGCGTGAGAACGGCCTGGAGGAGGAGCGCATCAGCTACCTGGTGAAGTCCTCCAAGCACCCGGCGGACATGATCCTGGAGGAGGCGCGCAAGGGCGAGTACGCGGCCGTGGCCATCGGGCGCACCGGCGGCAAGCCTGGGGCTTTCTCCAATATTTTCGGCTCGCTCAGCCAGACGCTGTTGCGCAAGCTGGAGGGCGCGGCCCTGTGGGTCTCCAAGTAGGCTGAGTTTTTCGCCGGGATCGGTTCATACCCCGCACCGTCCACCCCGATCCGCGCGGCCCAGGCCGTCGGATCGGGGTTTTGACTTTTTCGAGAAAAACGGCCACCTCTGCGGGCCGGGAGAACACGCCATGCGAAGAAAGTTCCTGTTCCTGGTGGCGGACGGCATGGGCGGCTGGCCCGGCGAGCTGGGCCGGGCCACGGCCATGGAGGCCGCCGCCACGCCCGTGATGGACCAGATGGCCCGCGAAGGCCTGACCGGTCTGGCCCGCACCATCCCCCCCGGCATGCCCCCGGGCTCGGACGTGGCCAACATGGCCC
Source organism: Fundidesulfovibrio agrisoli (assembly GCF_022808715.1). GTDB lineage: Bacteria > Desulfobacterota > Desulfovibrionia > Desulfovibrionales > Desulfovibrionaceae > Fundidesulfovibrio > Fundidesulfovibrio agrisoli. The sequence goes on along the minus strand of NZ_JAKZKX010000022.1, from coordinate 23,660 downwards.
TGCTGGGTTTCGACCCGGCCCGGCACCACACCGGGCGCGGACCCATCGAGGCCGCCGCCCAAGGCCTGCAACTGGCCGATGACGACCTGGTCTGGCGCTGCAACGTGGTCAGCGTGAGCTCCTACGCTCCGGGCGGCCTCATGCAGGACTACTCCTCCGGGCACATCGCAACCGAGCAGTCCCGCCCGCTGGTGGAGGCCCTGGACCGCGAGTGCCCCAGCTGCAGCGGCCCCGAGGCCCGCTTCCGGCTTCTCCCCGGCGTGCAGTACCGCCATTTGCTGGTTCAGCCCGGTGCGGCCTCCTCCCCGGAGGCGCGCCTGGCCATCCGCCCGCCTCACGACATCACGGGCCAGCCCATCGACCAGGACCTCGAAGCCCTGGCCACCATCCCGCATTTGCAGGCGCTCTGCCGGGAGGCCGCCGAACGCCTGGCCGCGCCCGGCAACCCCACCAAGGCCAACGCCATCTGGCCCTGGGGCCAGGGCAGGGCGCTCAAGCTGCCCGGCTTCGAGGCCGCCACGGGCCTGCGCGGGGCCGTGATCTCCGCGGTGGACCTCATCAAGGGCCTGGGCCGCGCCGCTGGTATGGAGGTGCTTGACGTGGAGGGGGCCACCGGCCTGCTGGACACCAACTACGAGGGCAAGGTGCGGGCGGCGGTCGATTTTCTCCAGCACGGGGATTTCGTCTTCGTGCACCTGGAGGGCCCGGACGAATGCGGGCACGGCGGCGACGCACCTGGCAAGGCCGAGGCCATCGCCCGCTTCGACGCGCGCGTGGTGGCCCCGCTGCGCCAGGCCTTCCCGGATGCCCTGTTCCTCATCACCTGCGACCACCTGACCCCCGTCGCAAAACGCACCCACGTCGAGGACCCCGTGCCCTTCCTGCTCTACGGCCCCGGAGTCACCGGGAATGGTGCGGCGATGTTCAGCGAGGCCGAGGCGGCAGGCACAGGGCTCTCCATCGACCCGGGGCACACCCTGCTGGAGTTCGCCCTGGCCAAGGGAGGCCTGCGATGATCCGGCCGGGCGAGCCTTTCCCCGAGGCATCCACCGATTTCCGGCTGTTCGTCTCCTACGGGGAGACGGACGCCATGGGCGTGGTCTATTACGGCAACTACGCCCACTGGTTCGAACGCGCCCGCGGCCAGTTCCTGCGGGAGCGCGGCCTCTCCTACGCGGAGGTTGAGCGCCGGGGCGTGATGCTGCCGGTGCGCGAGATGGCCGTGCGCTACCTGGCCCCGGCCCGCTACGACGAACTGGTGAGCGTGCGCGCCGGCATCAGCGTCTGGGGGCGGGCTTCCGTAACCTTCGTCTACCAGGTCTACGGGCCGCCGGACTGCACCCGGCCCCTGTGCCTGGGCTCCACACAGCACGCCTGCGTGGACGCCTCGGGCAGGCCCGTGGCCGTTCCCGCCTGGCTCAAGGATATTTGTCAGCAGTGAAAATCGACATACACGCCCACGCCTTCCACCCCAAGATCGCGGGCAAGGCGGTGCGGCAGCTCAACGAGCATTACGATATCAAGGCCGTGGGCGACGGCACCCCGGAAGACCTGCTGCGCAGGCTGGCCGCCGCCGGCATCGACCGCGCCGCCGTGCACGCCGCCGCGACCACCCCGGCCCAGGTGATCCCGGCCAACAACTGGGCCATGGAACTGGCCCGGAAATACCCGGCGCTCATCCCCTTCGGCACGGTGCACCCCGGCTACGCGGACAACGCCAAGGAGCTGGACCGCCTGGAGCGCGCGGGCATCCGGGGCATCAAGATACACGCCGACTTCCAGGGCTTCCGCCTGGACGACCCGGCCCTGCGCCCCGTGATGGCGGCCCTGGAGGGCCGTTTCGTGACCATCTTCCATGTGGGCGACCGGCTCCCGCCGGACAAGAACCCCTCCTGCCCGATAAAGCTGGCGGCCATCCACAGGGAGTTTCCCGGGCTGACCATCATCGCCGCGCACCTGGGCGGGCTGATGCACTGGGAGGAAGCCCTGGAGCACCTGGCGGGCAAGGACGTGTACCTCGACACCTCCTCCAGCCTGCCCTTCATACAGGACGCGACTCTTCGGGCCATTCTGGACAGGCACCCGGCCGAGCGCGTGCTCTTCGGCAGCGACTACCCCCTCTACGACCCCGGGGTGGAGCTGGAGCGCCTGCGCACGCGCCTGGGCCTGGCCGACGCGGACCTGGAGCGCCTGCTCACCACCGCGCAGAGCCTGTTCCCGGGCCTGGACGAGGCGCGGATGCGCGCAAGCGCCTGAATTATCCAGGCGCGTAGCCGCGCGGCGTTCCGGCAGAGCGGCGCGCGCGGGCATGGGAGGCCAGGATAATTCATCGGCGAGTCGCGGTGGCCGCGCCTCCTGCCTCCCCCCGATCACGCGCGTCCGAAGCCTGAACCACTCGGGGTGTGCTTCCAAGTGCTCGTTGTCACGGGCGTAAGCGCGCCAGGAGCCTGGCCCGGAGGCCCCTCCGCCGGGCCTGCCAGGGAGGGGAACTGGATCAGGAAGGGAGGTTTTTTTCATTCGTTGTTGACAATGATTATCAATGACATTATCAAGAAGCCGTGGCGCAGGAAACGCCTGCCGCGCATGGCCCACCGGCCGGAGCGGAGAGGCCCCGAAAGTTTCCGGAAGCCGCCGAGGAGTCCTCATGGTCAGTTTGAGCAGATGCCCCAAGGGAAGCAAGGTTCGGGTCCTCGAACTCTGCGATGATCCCAAGTGCCGGTGCAGGCTGTGCTCCATGGGCCTCACGCCCGGCGTTGAGGCCGTGATCCGCCAGGACGGCGAGAGCTGCCGCGTGTGTGTCCGGGGCGACGAGATCTGCCTGGGCAACGGCCTGGCCGACCAGATCAAGGTGGTGCGGGTCTAGCGCCGGGCTCCTACGACGATTTCCCCTCAAGGAGAAACAAGAATGTTCGAAAAAGTGCTCGTCGGGCTCATTGTGGCCCTGGCAGCCGCCTGGCTGATACGCCGGAAGTTCGCCGGCGGCGGGTGCGGCTGTGGTTCCAGCTCCGGCTGTTGCTCCTCGGGCTCGGGCAAGTCCTCCTCGGGCTGCTCCTGCCAGGGCGGCTCCATTGGCGAAATGCGCCCTGGCGGTGGTTGCGGCTGCTCCAAGGGGCTTTAATTTTTGCCCCATAATTGAGAATGATTATCAACATCGGAGATAACATGCCCCAGTCACGACCGCTGCGCTCCCTCAAGGTGGGGGATAAGGCCATCATCGCCCAGGTGAACGCCGAGGGCGAACTCGGACGCCGTATCCGTGACATGGGCCTCGTGCCCGGCGCGGAAGTTGAGATAGTGGGCCGCGCGCCCCTGAAAGACCCCGTGGCCCTGCGTCTGCGGGGCTTCACCCTGTCGCTTCGCAACAACGAGGCGGACAATATTCTCGTCGCCACCCCGGAGGAATGAAGTGACCAACGCCAGCCAGAACGTCTCCGCCGCCAGCGCCCCGGGCAAGGAGCCCGGCAAGGGCTCCGGCAAGGACGCCGCCCTCTCCACGTACACCATCGCCCTGGCGGGCAACCCCAACGCGGGGAAGTCCACCCTGTTCAACGCCCTCACCGGGGCGCGCACCCATGTGGGCAACTACCCCGGCATCACCGTGGAGAAGAAGGTGGGCCAGGTGCGCACTTCCGACGCGGTGCTGAACGTGGTGGACCTGCCCGGTACCTACTCCCTCACCGCCTATTCCGCCGAGGAGCTGGTGGCCCGCGACTTCCTGGTGGAGGAGCGCCCCCAGGCCGTGGTGGACGTGCTCAACGCCGGGTCGCTGGAGCGCAACCTCTACCTCGCCGTGCAGTTCCTGGAGCTCGGCATCCCCGTGGTGCTGGGCCTGAACATGATGGACGAGGCCCGCAAGATGGGCATGGTGGTGGACGCCAAGCGCCTGGGCGAGCTGCTGGGCTGCCCCGCGGTGGAGCTCGTCGCCAGGACCGGCACGGGCGTGCGCGAGCTCACCGCCGCCGCCACCCGCCTGGCCAAGGAGCGCCAGGGCCGCTGGAAGCCCGTGGAGATCTCCTACGGCCCGGACCTGGACCCCGTGCTGGCCGAGATGAGCGCCGCGATCATGACCAAGTCGTTCCTGAGCAGCCGTTACCCGGCCCGCTGGGTGGCGCTCAAGTACCTGGAGAACGACTCCCAGATCAGGGAGCTGGGCGTCCAGGCCGACCCTGTCCTCTCCGCCTGGCTGGAGGAGCGCGCCGCGCACGTGGCCGCGCACCTGCGCACCACCCTGAGCACCTACCCCGAGGCCGTCATCGCGGACTATCGCTACGGCTTCATCGCCTCGGTGCTCAAGGGCGGCGTGGTCACCAGGGACAACCTGGGCGACCGCCTGGCCTTCTCCGACCGGCTGGACCAGGTGCTCACCCACAAGCTGCTGGGCCCCGTGCTCATGCTGGGCGTGCTCTACCTCGTCTACCAGATCACCTTCACCGTGGGCAAAGTGCCCATGGAGTGGACCCAGAACCTTTTCGCACTGATGGCCAAGCTGGTGGAGGGCGCGCTGCCCGAGGGCCTGCTGCGCTCCCTGCTGGTGGACGGCATCATCGCGGGCGTGGGCGGCGTCATGGGCTTCGTGCCGCTGGTCATGCTCATCTTCCTGCTCATCGCCTTCCTGGAGGACTCGGGCTACATGGCGCGCATCGCCTATATGCTCGACAGGGTCTTCCGCATCTTCGGCCTGCACGGCTGCTCGGTGATGCCCTTCATCATCTCCGGCGGCATCGCGGGCGGGTGCGCGGTGCCCGGCGTCATGGCCAGCCGCACCCTGCGCAGCCCCAAGGAGCGCCTGGCCACCATCCTCACCGCGCCCTTCATGACCTGCGGCGCAAAGCTGCCGGTGCTCATCCTGCTGGCCTCGGTGTTCTTCCCCGACAGCCAGGCCCAGGTGCTCTTCGGCATGACCCTGCTGGGCTGGGCCATGGCCCTGGCCGTGGCCTGGATGCTGCGCTCCAGCATGGTGCGCGGTGAGGCCACCCCCTTCGTCATGGAGCTGCCGCCCTACCGCCTGCCCACCTGGCGCGGCCTGGCCATCCACACCTGGGAGCGCACCTGGCAGTACATGAAGAAGGCGGGCTCCATGATCCTGGCCGTGTCCATCGTGGTCTGGGCCGCCATGACCTTCCCCGGCGTGGACGAGGACAAGGCCGCCTCCTTCGAGGCCGCCAAGGCCGAGATCGCGGCCAAGATCGAGGCCATCGAGGCTCCGGCCGCACCCGGAACCGCGGCCGACTCCAAGGATGAGGCTCCGGCCCTCGGCTCCGAGGCCCCCGCCCAGGGCGAAGAGGCCGCCACGGCCCAGGCCGCCGAACCCGAGGGCCTGGACGCCCTCAAGGAGAAGCTGGCCGACATCGAGAAGAGGGAAGCCGCCGAGGGCCTTTCCGCCTCCCTAGCGGGCCGCCTGGGCGCCTCCCTGGAGCCGCTCACCCGCTACGCCGGGTTCGACTGGCGCACCAACATCGCCCTGGTGGGCGGGTTCGCCGCCAAGGAGGTCATCATCTCCACCCTGGGCACCGCCTACTCCCTGGGCAAGGTGGACAAGGACGACGCCGCGCCCCTGGCCGAGATGCTCTCCGCCGAAGGGCTCACCGTGGCGGGCGGGCTGGCGCTGATGGTGTTCATCCTGCTGTATTCGCCCTGCTTCCCCACGGTTGTCGCCATCGGCAAGGAGACAGGCTCCTGGAAGTGGTCCGTGTTCTCCATGACCTTCAACACCGTGTTCGCCTACGGCCTGGCCGTGGCCGTCTTCCAGTTCGGCACCAGGCTGTTCTAGTTTCCTTCCAAAACACCCCCCCCAACCCCATGAACCGCCCGGCACAAGCCGGGCGGTTCCGCTTTTGCATAGGCACGTTTTTTCTGGCAGGTGTGTAACTCGGGAGAGGCGGCGCCGCTCTAGCTCCATAGTCGGGAACGATAGATGGGAGGAGTAGTGCGCAGCCGGAGCGCGCCAGGCGCGACCGGAGAGAGCGCAGGCCGTCAAGGGGGGAGGGGAACCCTCAACACGGCAGCCAGAGGCATGAGAAAAGCACAAGACGCCGACCCGAGCGACGCCGAAGCGATCGACTTGGTGCTCTCAGGCCGGACAGACGCCTTCGCGGTGCTCGTCCGGCGGCATCAGGACTATCTGTTCGCCCTGCTGCGCCGGCACCTGCCCGCCTCCGAAGTGGCGGAAGTGGCCCAGGAGGCCTTCATCCAGGGGTTCGAGAAGCTCAGCCAGTTGCGAGACAAGGCGGCTTTCCGCTCCTGGCTGTCCTCCCTGGCCCTGCGGCGGGCGATCCGCTACTGGCGCGGGGTGGGCTCGCGCAACGAGGTCTCCATGGACGCGCCGGGCCCGGACGGAAGCTCCTGGGCGGAAGCCTTCATGGCCGGGGAGTCCCAGGAGCGCCATGAGGAGCTGCTCAGGCGTCGGGAGGCCGGGTCCGTGGTGTCCTGGCTGCTGGGCAAGGTCAAACCGGAGGACAGGGTGGCCCTGGGGCTCTTCTACGGGCGGGACCACGAACTCTCCGAGATCGCGGAGATGCTCGGCTGGAGCCTTGAGAAGGTCAAGGTCCGCCTGCACAGGGCCCGAAAGCTGATGGCCAAGGCCCTGGATCAGGCGGCACTCGAGGGAGAAGCATGATGCACGACGAAAAGGAATTCACCAGGCTCGACAACCTGCTGGGCGACTGGTTCACCAGGGACATCCCACAGGGGGCGTCGCTCGGTTTCGAGGCCAGGGTCATGGCCGCTCTGTCCACCGCACGGCGGGAACTCTCCGTATGGGACGTGCTGGGCCTTTCGGCCAAACCCTGGTTCGCGGTCGGGCTGGCCGCCGCCGCCCTGCTGGGCGCGGTGGTGCTGCACGGGCAGGGCCAGGACGCGGCCGGTTACCTGACCACCGCGCTGGACGGCCCGCTGTTGGCCTCGATGATGACGTTGTAGGGGGAATGATGACCAGAAATCGCGGATGGATGCTGGCGGCCGCCCTGTTCTTCACGGGCGCGGCTGTCGGAGCCCTGGGCACGGAAGCCTGGCGCGTGGTGCGCGGCGACCAGTTCGCGCGCATGCAGCGCATGGGGCCGCAGGCCTTCATTCTGGAGCACATGACCAAGGACTTGGGCCTGAGCGAAGAGCAGCGCCTCAAAATCGGCGCGGTGCTCAAGGAGATGGTCGAGAAGCTGGAAGAGCAGCGCAAGCCCTTCATGGAGCAGGAGGAGCGCATCCGGGACGACTACATGGGCCGCATCAGCCAGTACCTCACTCCTGAGCAGGCCAAGATACACGAGAAGCGCCGGGAGGAGATGCGCCAGCGCCGCAAGAATTTCGAACCGGGCGTGCACCCGCCTGGCCCGCCGCCCGGCGGGCTGGGCCTCTTCGGCGGCCCGCCGCCCCCGCCCCCCGGGCAGGGCCCGGCCGACGGGCCACCGCCTCCGCCCCCCCAGTGAGGACCGCGGCAGGCGAGAATTTCCTCCTCCGAAAAGCCTCCTGACAGGAGGCCGCCCTGGGAGCCCCCGCGAGCGCAGACGCGGGGGCTCCCTCTTTTTCGGGCGCTGGGGCGAGAGCGGAGGGGAAGGAAGTGAAGAGCGGGGCGCTGCCCCGCGCCCCGCAAGGGGGCGTGGCCCCCTTGACCCGCAAATGGGACAGGGCGGAAGCGTCGGGTGCTTCAGGCCACGATGCCCGTAGCGAAAAAAACAGCCTGGAAGGCGGAGCCTTCCAGGCTGTTCGATTTATCGCAATTCCAAGCATCCGCACCGGTAGGCGCGAAGCAAAAAGGGAGTCCAGAGGGCCGAAGGCCCTTTGGCCGCCGGAGGCATCCTCTTCTTCCTCAGGCTTTCTTCTTCCCCTGGCATTTCGGGCAGATGCCGTAGAGGTACATCTTGTGGCGGGTGAGGCGGTAGCCGTGGCGCGCGGCAACCTGCTCCTGGAGCTTTTCGATCTCCTCGTCGAGAACTTCGACGTTCTCGCCGCAGCCTTCGCAGATGAGGTGGTCGTGGTGGTCGTCGCCCTGCTGCAGCTCGTAGCGGGTCACGCCGTCGCCGAAGTCCACCTCCTTGGCGATGCCCGCGCCGGAGAGGAGCTTGAGCGTCCGGTAGACCGTGGCCTGGCCGATGGTCTTGTAGGCCTTCTTGACCAGCTCGTAGAGCTCCTCGGAGGTCACGTGCCCCTTCTGTTCGAGGAATACGTCCAGGATGTGCCGCCGCTGCGGCGTCATTTTGAGGCGCTGCTTGGCGGCGTAGTCGTTGAACAGGACGTGCGGGTCTTGCATGTGGCTCTCCGGCTGAATTTGCAGGCACGTAGCCGGGAAGGCGGCCACGTGTCAAACGGCTGGTTTCAATAGAGGGTCAGGCCGAAATCCTGCCCGAACTGGGCGAACTGCTCCGGGTGGCGGGAAAGGAAGCGCTCCTCCCAGGCGAGCACGTGTTCCGCCAGGGACTGGAGCATGGCGGGCTCCACCTGCGGGAAGCGCTGCACGGTCTTGAGGAACTGCTCGCGCCCCAGGGTCATGGCCGAGGTCCGCGTATCGGCCTGCAGGGTGTAGAGGCTCCTGCCGCCCAAAATCAGGGCCAGGCCGCCCAGGCAGTCCCCCGCGCCGAAGCGGCGCAGCGTCACGGGCTCCCCGCCTGCCATGCGGCTGACCACGATGCTGCCGCAGGTGATGTAATAGAACGTCTCGGCGTGTTCGCCTTCGCGCACCAGGTAGTCGCCCGGCTGGAATTCCTCCAGGCGGCTCAGGTAGGCGAGCACCTTGCTGACCTCCAGGGGCACCTTGGCGAACAAGGGCAGCCCGCGCATGATGTCCAGGAAGTCGCTGTACCCGCAGGCCTCAGGCGCTTGCCCTGGGTCCGTGGACGAGCTCATAGAGCATCCCCTTTCTCTCTATCAGCTCCTGGTAGGAGCCGGATTCGACGATCTGCCCGGCCTTCATGACCGCGATGATGTCGTAGTTCTTGATGGTATCGAGGCGGTGCACCACGGCGATGACGGTGGACCGGCCTTTCCAGCGGTTCTCCAGCAGGTTCTGGATGCGCGTCTGGGAGGCGTTGTCCAGCGCAGCGGTGGCCTCGTCCAACATAAGCAGGGGCGGGTCCTTGAGGAAGGCCCTGGCCAGGGCCACCTTCTGGCGCTGCCCGCCGGAGAGCCTGTCGCCCATGGTGCCCACCTGGAAGTCCAGGCCCAGCTCCACGATGCGCTCCAGCATGTCCTGGGCGATGAGCAGCCGGATGATGGACTTGTTGACCCGCTCCAGCACCTTGGGGCTCTCGCTCTTGAGGCGGCCGAAGAGGATGTTGTCCAGGATGGTCTGGGTGTGGATGTAGTTGTCGCGCCGGTAGAAGCTGACCTTCTCGGGCGCGCTGGCCGCGATGCGGTCCATGAACAGGGCCCGGCCGGAGAGCAGCTTGCGCTCCAGCTCCACGGTCAGCGGCACCAGGGCGTGCCGCCCCGGGGTGAAGCGCAGGGCAAGGGTGAGCAGGCGGTCTCGCTCCTCGGCGCTGAGTTCGCTTATGGGGGTGCGATCCAGGTGTTCGGCCAGTTGGAGGTCGCCCTCGAACTCCTCCTGGAGCACGGGGGTCTGCTCGAAGAAGGAGGCGTCCGCGCCGGGCACCAGTTTGAGGATGTCCACCGTCTGCATGGCCAGGGCCTTGCCCAGCTCCAGGAGCACGTCCATGAGCCCGGCGTCCTGCAGGAAGTCGCGGAAGTCGGCGTTGCGGGGCAGGTTCTCGGGCAGGTAGGCCTCGTCGTTGGCGTTGCCGAAGACCAGGTTCTCGGCCACGGAGGCGTAGAGCAGGTAGCGGCCCTCGTCGAAGAACTCCACCAGGCCGCGCAGCTCCTCGCTTTGCTGGGTGGCGTAGGCCTCGCGGATGGCGATGATCTTCTGGACCAGGTGCTCCTTCTTGCCCTTGCGGAACACGGTGTTCAGGCCGAAGCGCAGCACGTCCAGGAACAGGCCCACCTGCTGGGTTATCTCGATGAGCTCGTCCAGGCTGGGCTCGAACTCGGCGGGGTCCTGGCCTTTGTCCACCATGCGGGAGTTCACGCCGTAGAGCAGGTTCTGGCGGATGGAGCCGTCGAAGATGAAGGGGTGCTGGGGCACGAAGCCCATGTTCTCGGCCAGGTCGGACTTGGCCATGTCCGCAATTTCGTGCCCCCCCAGCAGCGCGTGCCCGTTGGAATAGCGGTAGATCTGGGCGATGCACAGGGCCAGGGTGGACTTGCCCGAACCCGAGAAGCCCACCAGGGCCATGTGCTGCCCCGGCTCCACGCTGACGGAGACGCCCTTGAGCAGCTTGATGCCGCCCTGGGCCTCCATTACCAGGTCCTTGACCTCCACCCGCCCCTTCAGGGAGAGGGGCTCGCGCGGCTCGGCGGGCTCCAGGGTGAACTCGCAGTCCTCCGCGAAGTACTCCATCACCCGGTTGTAGCTCACCTTGGCGTCCTGCCAGGTCTGGTAGAAGTCCATCAGCTCCTTCCAGGGGTCGTAGAGCTTCTCGTTGGCCGAGAGGAAGGCCACCAGCGCGCCCAGGTCGAACCGGCCGTTGATGGCCAGCCAGCCGCCCACCAGGAAGAGCACGAACGGCCCCAGGGACTGGAAGAAGTTGTTGGAGTTCTTGATGGCGAACTTCCAGAGGGTCCAGCGCAGGCGGATGCGGTACTGCTTGTCGGTGATGTCGCCGAAGCGGTTGTTCTCGTGCCGGAAGGAGGCGTTGGCGTGGATCTCGTGGATGCCGGAGACGGTCTCCCCGATCATGGTGGACATGGTGCGCCCCGTGTCCACCCGCTCGCGGTTGGCGTCGTTGGAGCGGCGCTGCATCATGGGCACGAAGATCAGCGCCAGGGGGTAGAGCACCATGGAAAGCCCGGCCAGGAGCGGGTTGAGGTAGAAGAGGTAGCCCGCGAAGGCCAGCAGGGTCAGGATGTTGGTCACGGGCACGGCGATGGCCTGGCCCACGAAATCGCCCGCGTTGGCCACCTCCGTCACCAGGGAGGAGACGATCATGCCCGGGCTTGAGGTTCGGAAGAAGTTGATGGGCAGGGTCAGGATGTGGGCGTAGAGCTTCTTGCGCATGTCCGCCAGGGACTCCTGCCCGATGCGGGCCTGGAGCGCGTTGATGGCGAACTTGAGGGCCGAGCCGGACACCACGGCGAGCAGGTAGTAGCCGCAGTAGAGGAGCAGGAGCTGGACCTTCTGCCCGCCGATGGCCTCGTTGATGATCTTCTTCTGCATCTCCAGGGGCAGCACCCGGATGGAGACCGTGACCACGATCACCAGCAGCAACAGACCCTGGAGCTTGAGATTGCTCGTGAGGACCCAGGAGAAGAGCGAACGCTTGTAGAGTTTGTCCGGCAGTTTCGGATCGAAAAACATGGGCGGCCCTTCCGTTCTCGTTTGGAAATGGATGCCTTGAAATAGGCGTGTTGGCAACAAATCCAGGGGCGGACCGGCATATTTTCGTGAATTCCTGCGCTTTTGGACGGGTATCCGCGTTGTGGACTGAAGCCAGTCTCCAGGAGTTTCCGCCCTGAACAAAGCCGTCTCCGGCCCTGGCCGCCCCCCGGCGCGCCGTTCGACATTCTTCCGATATGTCGGGCGGCGCGCCGGGGGGGCGGTCAGGGCCGGAGACTCCAACCCAAGTAATGGCGTTCTTCCGCCTGGCCCCGCTCGGAGGCGGGGACAGCTCAACTCTTCTTGATGACCTGCATGGCCGTGGCCACCAGCCCGGCGGCGTCCGCCGCGTTCTGCGGGATGAGCATGGTGGTGGACTCCTTGGCCAGCTTCGCGAAGGCGTCCATGTACTGCTCGGCCACGCGCAGGTTGGCGGCGGTGACGCCCCCTTCCTCGTTCAGGGCCTGGGCCACGGTGCGGATGCCCCCGGCCGTGGCGGCGGCCACCAGCTCGATCTGCCTGGCCCGGCCTTCGGCCTCGTTGATCTGGCGCTGCTTCTCGCCCGCGGAGAGGTTGATGGCCTGCTGCATCTGGCCCTCCGAGATGTTGATGGCGCTCTGCTTCTGGCCTTCGGCCAGGGCAATCTGGGCGCGCTTCTCCCGCTCGGCGGTCATCTGGGCCTCCATGGCCACCTTGACCGATTCCGGGGGGGAGATGTCCTTGATCTCGAAGCGCATCACCTTCACGCCCCAGGGCGCGGCGGCCTCGTCCACGGCCTTGACCACTTCGGAGTTTATCAGCTCGCGCTCCTCGAAAGCCTTGTCCAGGGTGATCTTGCCGATGGCCGAGCGCAGGGAGGTCTGGGCCAGCTGCGTGGCGGCCGAGCGGTAGCTGGCCACGCCGTAGGCCGCGAGCCTGGGGTCGTTGACCTTGATGTAGACCAGGCCGTCCACGTGCACGGTCACGTTGTCCTTGGTGATGCAGGGCTGGGAGGGGGTGTCCACAAGCTCCTCCTTGAGGGAGTACTTGTAGGCGATCCTGTCCAGCAGGGGCACCAGCACGTGGAAACCGGCCTCCAGGGTGCGGCTGTACTTGCCGAGGCGCTCCACGATGTAGGCGTTCTGTTGCGGCACCACCGTGGCCGACATGAGTATCAGCAGCAGCACCACTGCCGCGATGGAGAGTGCGACGTAGGGCATGAGGGCTCCCTTGGATGGCTAGAGGGTTTCGACCTTGAACAGGCTGTGGTCGCCGTGGACGTCCGCCGCGACCTTCACGGCGGTCCCGGCAGGGATGGCCTCCCGCGCGACCGCCGCGTAGAACGAGCCGCGCAGCTTGATGCGGCCCGCGCCCCCCTCGGGGATGGCCTCCGTGACCACGGCGGCCTCGCCTGTGAAGTCCTCCAGGCGCTGGCGGAGCTGGTTCTCCGTGCGGGCCTCGCCCTGGAAGGTTTTCTTGAACAGTCGGCGCAGGCCCAGCAGGCTGACCACCGAGGACGCGGCGAACAGCAAGAGCTGGGAATCCGTGGAAAGACCGAACAGGGCGGTCGCCAGGGAGGTGGCCAGCGCACCCAGGCCGAAGAACACGATGATGAGCCCCGGCACAACGGCTTCCAGAGCGATCAGGAGCAGGCCCGCCAGGGCCCAGGCCACGGATGGCGACAAACCGAACATGCTGCCTCCTTGAGGGCGGCCCGGGTAGGCCCGGAATCAGGCCCGAAGCCAAGCCCGGTACGTGGGGCGACCATAGCATCACCCGGGAAAAATGCCACCATGCCGGTGGAATGCGCCCTCCCCCGGCCTTGACTTCCCGGCGCGCCCCCGCAATATCGACGGATGCGGCTCAAGTTCTCCATGTCCTTGCGGATGCGTGTCTATCTGGTGCTCGGCCTGCTCATGCTGGTCACCGTGGGCGGGGGCACGTTCATGCTCTGGTACGGCACGGGGCTGCAGAACTTCTTCTCCGGCATATTCGAGCGCCAGGTGGCGGCCATGGACGCCGCCATGCGCCTGGAGAGCTCCCTGGCCGCCCAGCGCGGCTTCCTGACCTACTACTCCCTGAACTTCGACCCCGTCTGGCTGGCCCGCCTGGCCGACCAGCAAGCCTCCTTCGAGAAGGAGATCGTCCGGGTTCGGCCCTTCGTGGACGACGAGGAGGCCCGCGCCATGCTCAACCACATCGAGGGCGAGTTCATCCGGCTCACGGTTGAGCGCGAGAAGGTGGTGAGCCTGCTGGACGAGGGCAAGCGCGAACTGGCCACCCCCGTGCACGCCGCCGCGCGCAAGCGCTTCGACTCACTCATCGTGAGCTGCGAGCTCTTCCTGGACACCCTGCGCCGCAACCTGGAGCGCGACCGGGCCGAGGGCTTGTGGCGTATGCGCCTGGTCAATGGCATGGCCACGGCCTTCCTGCCCTTCACCCTGATCCTGGGCATGATTCTGGCCCTGGTGCTCTCCCGCCAGTTGCTTGGCCCCATCCGCCGCCTGGCCCAGGGCGAGGACGACCCCGTGGGCGCGGACGAGGTGGCCGCGCTGGAGAACCGCGTGCACACCCTGGTGGAGCGCGCGGTGCAGGCCCGATCCAAGCTGGAGAAGAGCCAGACCGCCCTGGAGGCCACGGAGCGCCTGGCCACGGTGGGCAAGATGGCCGCGGGCGTGGCCCACTCCATCCGCAACCCGCTGACCTCGGTGAAGATGCGCCTGTTCTCGCTGCAACGCTCCCTGGAATTGAACGAGAACCAGCACGAGGACTTCGAGGTCATCTCGCACGAAATCAAACACCTGGACGGCATCATCCAGAACTTCCTGGAGTACGCCCGCCCGCTCAAGCTCTCGCTCAAGCGCATCAGCCCCTCCGACGTCACGGACGCGGCGGCCCACCTGCTCGGCCCGCGCCTGGAGGCCCAGGGCGTGCAGCTGGAGGTGGTGCGCGACGGTGCGCTCCAGCCCATCCTCATCGACCCGGAGCAGCTCAAGGAGGTGCTGGTGAACCTCGTGAGCAACGCCATGGAGGCCATGCACGGCCCCGGGCGCATCGTGGTGGAGGAGATCGAGGGCTTCATGGAGCCCATGGGCAGGGTGGCCATCGTCTCATTGTCCGACACAGGCCCGGGCGTGCCCGAGCAGGAGCGCGAGCGCGTGTTCGAGCCCTTCCACACCACCAAGGAGGAGGGCACCGGCCTGGGCCTGCCCATCGCCCGGCGCATCGTGCGGGAGCACGGCGGCAGCCTGACCCTGACCCAGGCCAAGGGCGGCGGGGCCAAGTTCACCATGACCATCCCCTTCGACAACAGGATGCAGGGGGGCGCGCGGTGGCAGTGATACTCGTGGTGGACGACGACCCGCGCCTGCGCGACAGCTTCGCCAAGCTCATCGCGCTGGAGGGCTACACGCCGCTCACGGCCGCCTCCGGCGAGGAGGGCATCGCCCGGCTCAAGGCGGACAAGCCCGACGTGGTGGTCATGGACGTGCGCATGCAGGGCATCAGCGGCATCGAGGCCCTGGAGCGCATGAAGGCCGCCGACCCCCACACCCCCGTAATCATCATGACGGCCTACGGGGCCACGGACACGGCCATCGAGGCCGTGAACAAGGGCGCGTTCGACTACATCCTCAAGCCCTTCGACATCCCGGAGATGCTGGGGCTCATCTCCCAGGCGCTGGACGCCTCTCGCCAGGCCAAGGCCGGGCAGGAGAACGGCGCCGAGGCGGCCCAGGCCCCGCCGGTGAGCCTGGTGGGCCAGAGCCGGGTCATGCGGGAGGTCTACAAGCAGCTCGGGCGCGTGGCCGCCACCGACGCCACGGTGCTGGTGCAGGGCGAATCCGGCACCGGCAAGGAGCTGGCCGCCCGCGCCCTGTGGAGCTACTCCCCCCGCAAGGGCAGGCCCTTCGTGGTGGTCAACTGCGTGGCCATCCCCGAAACCCTGCTGGAGAGCGAGCTCTTCGGCCACGAGAAGGGGGCCTTCACCGGCGCGGCCCAGCGCCGGGCGGGCAAGATCGAACAGGCCATGGGCGGCACCGTTTTCCTCGACGAGATAGGCGACATGCCCCTGTCCATCCAGGCCAAGCTGCTGCGCCTGCTGCAGGAGAAGCAGATCGAGCGCCTGGGCGGCAAGGGGCCCATCCCCGTGGACGTGCGCATCATCGCGGCCACCAACCGCGACCTGGACGCCGCCATAGCCGAAGGCCGCTTCCGGGAGGACCTCTACTACCGCCTGCAGGTGGTGCGTATCCTGCTGCCGCCCCTGCGCGAGCGCAAGGAGGACATCCCCCAACTGGCCGAGCACTTCCTGGCCCAGCACGCGGCCGGGGCGGGAACGGCCAGCCCGGGCGTCACCCCGGACGGGCTCGCGGCGCTCACGGCCCACGACTGGCCCGGCAACGTGCGCGAACTCTCCAACGTGCTGCACAAGACGCTGATTTTCAGCCGTGGGCTGCCCATCGGCCCGGAAGACGTGCGCGCCGCCATCGCCGAACGCTCGCCCGAGGCCGGGGCGGAGTCTCCAGCAGACCTGGAGGAGGCCTTGAAGCGCTACGCGGCCCAGGCCGTGGCCGCCGGCGGGCCGGACCTCTTCGCCCACGTGACTGACCGCTTCGCCGCGGTGGTGCTGGCCGAGGCCCTGCGCGTCACTGGGGGCAACCGCTCCCAGGCGGCGCGGCTGCTGGGGCTGTCGCGGCCCACGCTGCTGGCAAAGATGGAGAAGCTCGGGCTGGTGGTGGAGGCTTCGGTGCGGATAGGCGACGTGCTGCCCTAGCCGGGACCGACGGAAGATCTCAGGGAAGCAGGCCCAGGAGCGCCGTGAGGGATTTCCGCGGGGCAAGGCCCATGCCCGCGCCGCAGGCGATGCCCGTTGCGGCCCCGGCCAGCTCCACGAACACGGCCTGGGCCTCCAGGGGGAAGTCCCGGTAGCCGGGGCTGATGCGCCGGGTGAAGCGGCTGCCCGGGGGCTCCTGTGCTTTGGCCGCCTCCATGCGGGAGCGCAGGGCCTGGTCCGCCAGGAGGTTGCCGCACAGGTCCAGTGCGTAACCCGCGAAGGCCTCGCCGGAGTCGAACAGCGCCCGCGCGCGTTCCTCCAGGGCCGGGCCGATGCTGGCCGCCAGCACCCACACCCCGGTGCAGCCCTCCAGGGCGGCCCTGGTCCGCCCGGCCTGCGCCAGGTGCGCTCCGAACAGGGCCTCGAAATCCCGCCGGGCCAGGCGCAGGGCGAAGGCCCTGGGCGCGGCCAGCAGCAGGGCCTGGCTCCAGAGGTTTTCGGCCAGGTCGTGCTCCGGGCTTCCGGGCTGCGCGCGCAGTTGGCGCGCTATGCGCCTGGGCAGGGCGGGCGTGGCGTGCATGCCGCAGGCAGTTAGAATCTTTGATCGCCAAACACAACCCGGAGCAGTTCATGACCCAGCAGAAAATCGACCTCTTCGCCCTGAACCGCAAGGATTACGCCGCCCGGCGCAAACCCCGCTTCCTCGAGGTGGAGTCGGGCTGGTACCTCTGCGTGGAGGGGCGCGGCGGGATGGACGGCGGCGAATACCGCCAGGGCCTCCAGGCGCTGGGCCTGCTAGGCCGGGCGCTGCAGGCCCGGGCCGCCGCCGGGGGGCAGGGCTTCAAGCTCTGCCGCCGCGAGACGCTCTGGCACATGGACCCGGGATATTTCGACATCACCCAGACCCCCGACGAGGCCCTCAACTGGGCCCTGTGCATGCGCCTGCCCGACTCCGTGGGCGAGAACGAGCTGGAGGAGGTCAAGGCGGCCCTGGCGGCCAAGGGCGATGTCCCGCCCGCGCTGCGCCTGGCCGTGGCCATGGGCATGGAGGAGCGCCGCTGCGCCCAGATGCTGCACGTGGGGCCGCGCGAGGCCCTGGCGGAGTCGATCAAGGCCCTCTACGCCTTCATCGAGGAGCGCGGAGCCTACGCCGTGGGCCGCCTGCACGAGGTGGCCCTGAACGACCCCGACCGCACCGCGCCCGATCGCCGGCGCATCCTGCTGCGGGTGCCCGTGATCTAGGCCTTCGCACGCGACCCCGCCGCCCGCGCGACTCCGGTTCCTGCGCCCCGGCGGGGCCGGACTAATCTTTTCGGGGCTATTGCCGAAACAAATAGAAAGGGTGCCAAGCTACGCGGAAACGATTATCCAGGGGGGCTCATGAGGTTGTCGCTGCAATTGAAATTCCTGTTTCCGGCCCTCGGGGCGATCCTGCTGGGCATGGTCTGCCTGGTGGTGCTCAACGCCAACCTGGTGCGCTCTTCGATGGAGACCATGCTCGGGCAGGACACGGCCCTGCTGGCGCAATTCCTCTCCCGCGACGTGACCGGCGGCGTCGAGGACAGGCTCCACGCCCTGGTGGGCATCGCCAAGCGCCAGGACGTGATCCTGGCCGCGGAGGGCAAGACCCCCCCAGGCACCCACGAGGAGCTGCTGAGCCTGATCCACAGCTTCAAGGGGCTCCTCTACCTCAACGTCTTCGACCTCAAAGGCGAGGCGGTCACTTCCTCCGAGGTGCTCAAGGGCTCCGTGAACGTGGCGGACCGCGACTATTTCAAGGCCGTCAGTTCAGGAAAAGACAAGGCCGTTTCCAAGCCGCTCATGAGCCGCACGGTGGGCAAGGCCGTGGTGGTGCTGGCGGCGGCGATCAAGGACTCCTCGGGCAAGCTCGTGGGCGTGCTCAACGCCGGGCTGGACCTGGAGTACCTCACCTCCGAGGTGGGCAAGACCCGCATCGGCGAGTCCGGCTACGCCTTCATCCTGGACCGCGACGGCATGTACGTGGCCCACCCGGACGCGGCCAAGCGCATGCAGACCGAAAAGGACCCGCCCGAGTGGATGCGCAAGGCCCTGGCGGCCACTGCGATGGAAAAGGTCGCCACCAACCAGGACGGGCACAAGGGCATGGTCACGGTGCTGCCCGATCCGCTCACGGGCTGGCGCTACGTCGTGGTCTCCCCCTACCAGGAAATGACCGCCCTGGTGCAGGCCGTGAACCAGAACAACATGCTCGTATCCTTCGTGATCGCCCTGGCGCTGGCCGGGGTTATCATGGTGGCGCTGCGGGTGTGCATTCTCAAGCCACTCTCGGCGTGCGGCGAATTCGCGCGCGGCGTGGCCGGGGGCAGCCTGGACGCCAGGCTGGAGCTCCACAGCTCGGATCAGCTAGGCGCGCTGGCCGACGACCTGCGCAAGATGGTGGACTCGCTCAAGGCCAACCTGGAGACCATCCGGGAGGAGGGGCGCCGCGCCGAGAACGCCGTGCTCGAAGCCAAGCAGGCCCTGGAGCTGGCCGAGCAGGCCCGCCACGAGGCCGAGGCCGCGCGGCGCGAGGGCATGCTCCAGGCCGCCGGGATTCTG
Source organism: Fundidesulfovibrio agrisoli (assembly GCF_022808715.1). Lineage (GTDB taxonomy): Bacteria > Desulfobacterota > Desulfovibrionia > Desulfovibrionales > Desulfovibrionaceae > Fundidesulfovibrio > Fundidesulfovibrio agrisoli. The sequence goes on along the minus strand of NZ_JAKZKX010000022.1, from coordinate 4,968 downwards.
CACGGCGTGGTGGGCGGCATCACCGAGAGCTCCGAGGCGCTCATGGCCGAGATCGACTCCCTGCGCAAGGGCGTGTCCGGGCAGGAGGCCACCACGGGCGAGACCGCGGCCGCCATGGACGAGATGAACTCCAGCGTGCTGGAGGTGGCCCGCAACGCGGCCGAGGCCTCCGAACTGGCGGACAAGACCCGCGTGCAGGCCCAGAGCGGCCACGAAGTGGTGGAGAACGCCCGCAAAGCCATCAACGAGGTGGACGGCCTGGCCAAAACCCTGGAGCAGGGCATGGCCAAGCTGGGCGATCAGGCCACGGCCATCGGCCAGGTCATGACCGTCATCTCCGATATCGCCGACCAGACCAACCTGCTGGCCCTCAACGCCGCCATCGAGGCGGCCCGCGCGGGCGACGCGGGCAGGGGCTTCGCGGTGGTTGCCGACGAGGTGCGCAAGCTGGCCGAGAAGACCATGGACTCCACCAAGGAGGTGGGCCAGGCCATCGCCAACATCCAGGCCAACACCTCCGGCAACGTCGAACTGGTGAAACGCGCGGCCCAGGCCGTGGCCGTGGCCGCCGGGCTGGCGGACCAGTCAGGCGAGGCCCTGGCCCTCATCGTGGGCCTGGTCGACCAAAGCTCCGGCCAGGTGCGCGGCATCGCCCAGGCCGCGGGGCAGCAGTCCAGCGTCAGCGAGGAGATCGCCCGGGCCGTCTCCGACATCAGCAGCTTCTCCCAGAACCTGGCCCAGGGCGTGGGCGAGTTCGCCCGGGCCGTGCAGGGCCTCTCCGGCCACGCCCATGAGCTCAAGACCGTCATCGCGGACCTGGAGGAAAGCAAGGCGGAAGGAGCCAGGGCCATCGGCGTCTGATTCTTTACCGGCTGTAAAGAAAACGGACACCCAGGCGGCGGACCATTCGGTCCGCCGCCTTTTTTATGTCGTTATTCAGCATGGTTGCGATTCGTGAATTCCGGCACGCGTCTTGCCTAAGGGGAGGCATGGCAACTGCGGCATCCACGACCTTCACCGTCATCCTGGCGGATCGCAACCCCCACATCCGGGAGCTGCTCGCCAGGGAGTTCAACCGCGAGGGCTACGCGGTGAAGGGCTGCGCCCTGGGGCGCGAGGCAGTGGACCTGGTGAGCGCCGGTTCAGACCTGCTGGTCATGGACTCCGAGCTGCCGGACATGGACCCCCTCTCGGTGATCCGGCTGGTGCGCCGGGCGCGGCCCGGGTTTCCGGTGGCCGTGCTGGCCCACAGCAGGGACGAGGCGGGGGAGTGTCTCGGCGAGCCCCGCGTGCTCTTCGTGCCCAAGGGCGAAGACCCGGCGCTGGTGGTGGATGCCGTTCGCGGAGGGATGGAAAAGGGTTTTTCGGGGCTGTGAGCCCCGGTCTCCCGGCAGAGGGTTGATTGGGGGGGCGCGGGTTGGCGCCCCGATGCTACGCCCCGAGGGGCCAAACGCGTGACTTAACCGGAGGTGGTTGGGATGCGATTTTTCAGGGATGTATACACCTGCATGATGGATGGAGCCCGAGCTCATGCCAAATGGGACTACGAAGTCTCCATGAGCATCATCAAGAACCGCAAGAAACTGTTGATTCTTGCCGTGCTGGCCCTGCCGGTGCTGGGCTTCAGCCTGGTCGAGGCGGCCGACGTGATCGGCGGCAAGACCGCCTACATGCCTTCCTACTACAACACCACGATCTTCCTGGCCTCCATCGGCGTGGGCCTCGCCGCCGGCCTCATCACCGGCTGCATCGGCGCTGGCGGCGGCTTCATCATCACCCCGGCGCTGATGGCCGCGGGCGTCAAGGGCATCCTGGCGGTGGGCACGGACCTGTTCCACATCTTCGCCAAGGCCATCATGGGCACCGCGGTGCACAAGAAGCTGGGCAACGTCTCGGTGAAGCTGGCCCTGGGCTTCCTGCTGGGTTCGGGCTTCGGCGCGGTCACGGGCGGCTACCTGAACAAGGCCCTCTACGACTCCGACCCGCTCATGTCCGAGCTGTTCATCTCCACCATCTACGCGGTGCTGCTGGGCTTCCTGGGCTTCTACGGCGCGTACGACTTCCTGAAGTCCCGCAATGAGGCCGCTGGCGGCGACGCCCACGGCGGCCCCGCCGGCGGCGACGTGCCTCCCCTGGCCGCCAAGGTGCAGGCCCTGCGCATTCCCCCGATGATCACCTTTGACGAGGACTTCGTCCCCGGCGGGCGTCAGCTTTCCATGTGGGTGCTGGCCTGCGGCGGCTTCATCGTGGGCGCCCTGGCCGCCATCATGGGCGTGGGCGGCGGCTTCATCACCTTCCCCATGTTCGTGTACGTGTTCGGCGTCTCCTCCATGACCACGGTGGGCACCGACATCCTGCAGATCATCTTCACCTCAGGCTTCGCGGCCATCAAGGAATACGCGCTCTACGGCTTCGTGTTCTACACCCTGGCCATGGGCATGCTCATCGGCTCCCTGCTGGGCATCCAGGTGGGCGCGCTGGTGACCAAGGTGGTCAAGGGCGTTCACATCCGCGGCTTCTACGCCCTGTCCATCATCTCCGGCTTCATCAACCGCGCGGCCACCCTGCCCAAGAAGCTCACCGAGCTTGGCTATCTGGGCTGGTCCCCCGAACTCAACAACATGATCGAATACGTGGGCAACATCGTGTTCTGGGTCAGCGTCGGCCTGTTCGGCGTGTGGGTGTTCGGGAAGTTCTTTGCCAACATCTCCATGCTGCGCGGGGAGGAATAAGAAATGATAATCGTCAACAAAGGGCCCTTCGCCAAGGGCGCGTTCCTGATGGTGACGTTCCTGGCCGTGTTCTTCTGCATCATGTCGCCGCTCTTCAAGGATCAGAACGGCAAGCCGCAGAACGGCCTCGAGTTCTCCGACGACTTCTTCAACATGCTGGCGAAGAACTCCTCCGACTACTTCGACCAGGTGAAGGCCACCGTGGCCAAGCAGAAGGGCGTGCAGGTCGCCGTGACCGCCACCGTGGCCAAGCCCGACCCCAAGGACGAGCCCGACCCGGCCAAGGCCCAGGACAAGGCCAACAAGGACGCCCAGGCCTACGCCAAGGCCCTCACCGCCTCCGGAGCGCAGGTTGAGGTCAAGGACAACGTGATGACGATCAAGGGCGACCTGGGCGCCATGACCGAATTCGCCACCGCCAAGGCCATGAAGGTCTTCGCCGTGGTCGGCACGGACGTGGACAAGCCCGAGAACCTGGCCGATCGCAAACTCTGCAAGGACCTCTGGAAGGGCTTCGGCTCCATGATGAAGCCCCTGCAGAAGGAAGGCAAGGTCGCCGAGGCCAAGGTGCTGGACACCGTGATGCGCAAGGGCCTGGAACCCGCCTACAACTTCTACGGCGTGCCCGGCGAGCCCGTCTCCAAGAACCTCACCCTGCTCATCAGCCTGCTCGCCTTCTACGTGGTCTACACCATGTGGTACGGCTACAGCATCTTCTTCATGTTCGAAGGTGTGGGCATGTCGATGAAGAAATCCAAAAAGAAGGGCTAGCCCCCCCTACGCCCCTCTCTTGGGAAGGCCGCCTCCGGGCGGCCTTTTTCTTTGGCCTTTCAGGAGGGGCCGGGCACCGTGGGGGATGGTGCCTCGCGTCCCACCGGGTTGCCATCGCGCCCGCTATGGGCCATAGCATTGAGCAGCCCGCCCTCCGGCGGCCACAGCAAGGAGGCATCCCATGAATGCTGATTCCCCCGTGAATACCGCCGCGCTGCTCGCGCCCATGACCCTTCGCGGCCTGACCATACCCAACCGCATCGTCGTCTCCCCCATGTGCCAGTATTGCGCGCAGGACGGCTTCGCCGACGACTGGCACCTTGTCCACCTGGGCAGCCGGGCCGTGGGCGGCGCGGGCCTGGTGTTCGCCGAGGCAACGGCCGTCACGGCCCAGGGCCGCATCTCCGCCACCGACCTGGGCATCTGGACCGAAGCCCACATCGAGCCCCTGGCGCGCGTCACCGCGTTCCTGCGGCGCATGGGCGCGGTCTCGGGCATGCAACTGGCCCACGCCGGGCGCAAGGCCAGCTGCCTGCCGCCCTGGACGGGCGGGGCGCGCGTGGCCCCGGAGGCCGAGGACGGCTGGGAGATCGTGGCCCCGAGCGCCATCCCCTTCTCCGAGGGCGAGCCCGCACCGCGCGCCCTGGACACCGACTCCATCGCGGAGATCAAGTCGGCCTTCGTCATGGCCGCCCGCCGCGCAGTGGCCGCCGGGTTCGACGTGGTGGAGCTGCACGCCGCCCACGGCTACCTGCTGCACCAGTTCCTCTCCCCGCTCTCCAACAAGCGCGGCGACGAATACGGCGGCACGCTGGAGAACCGCATGCGCCTGACCCTGGAGACCGCCGAGGCCCTGCGCAACACCCTGCCCGAATCCATGCCGCTCATGGTGCGCGTCTCCGCCACGGACTGGGTGGACGGCGGCTGGGACCTGGAGCAGACCGTGGCCCTGGCCAAGGAGCTCAGGGGCGTCGGGGTTGACCTGATGGACATCACCTCCGGCGGGCTCGTCCCTCACGCCAAAATTCCCGTGGGGCCGGGCTATCAGGTGCCCTTCGCCGAGGCCGTGCGCAAGCGGGCGGGCATGCCCGTGAGCGCCGTGGGCATGATTACGGACCCGGCCCAGGCCGAGGCCATCGTGTCCTCGGGCCAGGCGGACATGGTGATGCTGGGCCGCCAGATGCTGCGCGAGCCCTACTTCGCGCACCGGGCCTTCCAGGAGCTCGGGGCGGACGCCAAGTGGCCCACCCAGTACGGCTACGCCGTGCGGCCCAGGAAGGCGTAAGGGGCGAGAGGGGGGAGGAGCCTCCGGCGGCCAGGGGCGCCGCCCCTGGACCCCGCCAAAGGGAGTTCCTCCCTTTGGAATCCCTTTTGGGCCGTTGGGGCTGAGAACATCATTGTGGTTGGAGTCTCCCCTGCCGGGCTGCGGGCGGCGGCGCACCCCGATATATCGGAAGAATATCAG
>NZ_JAKZKX010000021.1:67222-68697 GCF_022808715.1 Fundidesulfovibrio agrisoli | reverse complement strand
CGGGGCGGAGCCCCGCTCTTTCTCCATCTCCCTCGTCGCACCTTCCAGCCAGCCCCGATGACGCTTCTCTGATCCGCCCGCTGTTTCCGCGGGCTATTCCCGGGCGCGCATCCGGAGGATACCCGCGCCACAGGCTGACAGGGCCTTTGCCTGGTGCTATGTTGCGGCAACAAACCGGATTGCGCGAATGCCCGGTGCCTCCCGCCGCGAGGGGGCGCAGGCACCTGAGTGGGGGAACAGATGGCAGCCAGAGTCCTGTTCGTGGACGACGACCAGCAGATCCTCAATACCTTCCGCCTGACCCTGCGCAGGCACTTCGACGTGCGCACCGCCCTGGGGCCGGAGGAGGCTCTGCGCATGGTGGCCGAGGAAGGCCCCTTCGCGGTGGTGGTCTCCGACTTCAAGATGCCGCGCATGAACGGCATCAAGCTGCTCTCGCTCATCGGCGAGGGCTCGCCCAACACGGTGCGCGTGATGCTCACCGGCTACGCCGACGTGGATTCGGCCATCGCGGCAATCAACGAGGGGCACGTCTTCCGCTTCCTGACCAAGCCCTGCTCCACCGAACTCCTGATACGGACGCTGGAAGCCTGCGTGGAGCAGCACAGGCTGGTGACCGCCGAGAAGGAGCTGCTGCGCGGCACGTTGCGCGGCTCCATCAAGATCCTCACGGAGATACTCTCACTGGTGAACCCGGAGGCCTTCGGCCGGGCCGAGCGCATCAAGCGCACCGTCACCGACACCGTGGAGGAGTTGGGCCTGGGCGCGGCCTGGAAGTACGAGCTGGCGGCGATGCTCTCGCAGATCGGCTGCGTGTCCGTCCCGGAGGACATCCTGCACCGCAAGTACGCGGGCGAAAAGTTGAGCGCGGAGGAACAGCAGATCTACGACATGCGCATAAGCATTGCCGTGAGCCTGCTGTCGAACATACCGCGCATGGATGAGGTGAGCCAGATCATCGCCTGCCAGAGCCGCGGGCTCTGTCCGGAGCAATCCCCCCCGCTTGGGGCCAGGCTGCTCAAGCTGGCACAGGATTTCGACGACCTGCTCCAGCGCGGCCTGACCCGCGACGCGGCGGCGGCGGAACTTTCCAAGGGGAGGCAGGGTTACGGGGAAGAGGTGTTCCTGGCTTTCGAGCGCACCGTGCTGCGCCAGGAGGGGTACGAACTGCTCCAGGTGCCTCTCTCCGGGCTGGCGCCGGGCATGATCCTCGCTCAGGACGCGCGCACGCCGGAGGGCGTGCTGGTGCTGGCCAAGGGCCTGGAGTTGAGCGGGTACATGCTGGGGAGGCTGACGAGCCTTTCCAGAACGCGGGCCATCCAGGAGCCCGTGAACGTATTGGTGCCCCGGCGCGGCGCGGAATAAGGGCCGGGGCCGGAATGCGGAAAAGCCGGGGGCGGGGGGCCCCGGGGGCCCCCCCCCCGCGGTTGCGGGGGGTGGGGGGGGGGCCCGGGCCGGGGGGGGGGGGGCGCCCC
>NZ_JAKZKX010000021.1:0-67212 GCF_022808715.1 Fundidesulfovibrio agrisoli | reverse complement strand
GGCGGGTTATGGGGGCGGGGGCCGGTCTGGCCCCCCGGGGGGGGGGGGCCCCCGGGGGCCCCCCGCTCCCGGCTTTTCCGTGGGAAGGGCGGCGCGCCGTCCCGGGGGGAAGGGAGCGCCCAGGCCCGGGCGTTCAGTTCAACCAGGGCTCGAAGAGTTTGTGCACTTCCCGCATCTCCGCCTCCATCTCCGCGAAGGAGGGCTTCTGCACCGGGTGGCGGGTGATGATGGTCTGGCGCACGGTCATGGCGAACTCGTCCCAGCGGGCTATGCCGTAGACCTCGGACAGCAGGAAGAAGGCCTCCTTGCGGACTTCGGGGTCGGTCAGATCCTTCTTTTCGCCCGCGAAGAAGCTCTTCACCTTGTCGATCCATTCCATATGGGTACCTCCAGGGTCGTGCGTTGGGTGTGATTGCTGGGCGTGGCCGTTATTTTCCGGGTTCCGGGTAGTTGGTCCGGCAGAAGCGGATGCACCAGTCGTTCCCGGAGTCCACCACGGGGCCGCAGCCGTCGAGCGCGTGCGACCGGACGAGCCTGGCATGGCTTCGGGCGCAGCCCTCCATGCAGGTGTCGAGCGAGGCCACCTCGGCCTCCAGGGTTGAGGCGTAGGCTTCGCACACGGAGATGTTGTCGCAGTCGGCCATGCGGCTCGCGTTGGTCTGGTAGCAGTTGCCCCTGAATTCGGTGATGGTCAGGGGCTTTGTGGCCAGGCAGCCTGCGGCGGCGGCAAGTACCGCCAGCAATGAGCACAACGACAGGATGCGCATGGTGGTCCCTCCTTGTGGCCCTTGGGGTAAGGCCTGATGCTGCATGAATACACGTGCCCCAGCGGAAAGCAATATCCCTGGCGGGGCTTCAGCGCACCGGCACCCCGCGCGACGAGAAGGAGATGCCTTGCTGCGAGCTGGTGCCGATCATCACGGCTTCGGCCAGGGGCTGGCTCACCGGCCCGTCGGCCTCCCAGCGCACCAGGAAGTTGGCCCCGGAGCCCCCGGAACGGTCCCGCTCGGCCACGATGGCCTCCCAGGTCATCATGGGGCCGAGCGCCGTCTTCGACGTCAGATAGGAGCGCACCAGCCCGCCGTTGGTGTCGTAGTAGTCCACGGAGACGAGGCGGATGGGGCGTTCGGGGTCCGTGTTGCGGATGGAGAGCGTCACGGTCAGGTCCAGGGGCAGGTTCTTCATGCCGTGGTAGATGTGGGAGTAGCAGGGCACGTAGATGGCCTGGACGGCCGGCGACTGGACGGCCGGCGTTTGGGCGCGGGCCGGGGCGTGCGTCAGCAGCATGAGCAGGAGCGCGCAGAGCAGGGTGCGAAGGGCCGTGGGCAGCATGGGGCCTCCTTGCCGTGGTGATGGCGGCTTCCGCCGCCGGTCAGGCCATCAATAGCTTTCCCGGGCGGGTCCATGCAACGTGGAAGTGCGCTGTAACCGAATGGGCCCGGGAACACACTATGACATCGAACGCGTTCGCATCGAATCACTCTCGGAGGTTATCGTAATGAAACGTTTCGCAGCAGCATTGGCGATTGTGGCCGCACTGGGCGTAGCCGCCTATGCGGCGCAGGACGCCCCGCAGATGCCCCCGCATCCGGACGGAGGCTTCATGCACGACGGCGGGCGTGGAATAATCAAGATGACGGAGGAGCTCGGCCTCTCCGCCGAGCAGAAGCATTCCGTGGCCCAGATTCTCAAGGACAGCCGCGAACAGGGCAAGGCCCTGCGCGAGGCCATGCACAAGGCCATGGAAGGCATGCACGCCGTGATGGACTCCACCCCCGGCGACGAAGCCGCGGTGCGCAAGGCGGCCCAGGCCGTTTCCAAGGCCGGCGAGGAGTTGGCGGTGCACATGGGCAAGGTCAAGGCCCGCATCGACGCGGTGCTCACGCAGGAGCAGAAGGCCAAGCTGGCGCAGCTCAAGCAGGAGCGCAAAAACAAGTTCAAGGATCGTTTCGAGGGCAAGGGCAAGCAGCTCGACGAGTGGATCGAGAAGAACCTGAAGTCCTGATCGGCTGAGGCGGCAACAAGCAAGACCCCGCCGGGAGAACCCTCCCGGCGGGGTTCTTTCGTTGTGGGGCCTGTTGCGACGTTCAGCCCTTGGGGTGCAGGGGCAGGCGGATGGTGAAGCGTGTGCCCCCTCCGGGGACGGAATCCACCTCGATGGCGCCCTTGTGGTTGTCCACGATGATGAAATAGGAGACCGAAAGCCCCAGGCCCGTGCCCTCGCCCGTGGCCTTGGTGGTGAAGAAGGGCTCGAATACGCGCTTGCGCACGGCCTCGGCCATGCCGGGGCCGTTGTCGGCCACCTCCAGCACGGCGTAGTCCCCTTCCTGGTGCGCCAGAAGCTCGATGCGTGGCTGACGGCCGCTCTCCTGATCCGTGTTCATGGCCTGGGCCGCGTTCCTGAGCAGGTTCATGAGCACCTGCTCGATCTGCGTGGCCGTGCAGGGCACGGGGGGCAGGCTGCGTTCGATCTCGATGTCGATCCGGATCTTGCGGAAGTCGTACTTCTTCTTCAGGTCGTAGTCGTTGGAGCAGAACTCCACGGCCTTGGCGAACAGGTCTTCCGCGGGCACGGGAGCCTTGACCGACTCGGCCTTGCGGCTGAACTCCAGCATGTGGGCCACGATGCGCGCGGCCCTGCGCCCGGCCTCCTCGATGCCTTCGAGCATCCGGGGGATGTTGCGCCTCTCCAGGTAGTCCCGCAGGGGGGCAATGGCGCAGCCGCTGGCCTCGGCGGCGGCCAAGTTGGCCGAGGTTTCGGAGAACAGGCGCATCCTGAGCACCTGGGCGCTCTGCAGAATGGCGGAGAGGGGGTTGTTGATCTCGTGGGCCATGCCCGCGGCCAGCCCGCCGATGCTCATCATCTTCTCGGTCTGGACCATGAGCTCGTACAAGCGCTTGCGCTCGGTGATGTCGATGCCGATGCCGGTGAAGTAGTCCTTGCCTTCCATGGTCAGCGGCACGGCGGTGAACAGGAAGAGCCTTTTGGAGCCGTCCTTGCATTGCAGGTTGCCCTCGGCCTCGGAATAGCCGTCCACGGGGATGCGCGCCACGGCGGCGGTGATGTTGGCTATCTCGTCGGGGTCGTCCTTGTACCAGTCGAAGAGCGTCATGCGTGAGAGCTCCTCGTCGGTGTAGCCGGTGAGCTCCGAGTGCTTCTTGTTCCAGCGAACCAGGCGTCCCTGGTCGTCGTAGACGTAGAGCAGCCCGGGGATGCTGTCCATGACCGCCTCGGAGAAGGCCTTCTCCCGCTGCATGAGCTCCTGCGCCCGCTTGCGGTCCGAGATGTCGCGCGCGGAGACGATCAGGCGGTCCTGCTGGCCGAAGCGGGCCACCCGGCAGGACACCTCTATCCAGAACAGTTCGCCCGAGCGCTTGCGGGCGTTCCATTCCAGGGTTTGGGGCTCGCCCACGGTGGCCTTGCGCATCACCTCGATGGCCTGTTGCTGGTCGTAGGGGGGCTCGCCGGAGCTGAGTTTCCCCACGTCCAGGGCCAGCATCTCCTCCCGGGAATAGCCGTAGGTTTCGCAGGCCCGCTTGTTGACGTCCAGCAGGGTGCCGGAGCCTATGTCGTGCACGAAGATGCACTCGCTCACGGAGTCGAAGATGGTCTGGAGGTTTTCCTCGCTCTCGCGCTGCCTGAGGCCGGCCAGGTGCTGGTCGGTGACGTCCCGGAAGAGGATCAGGATGTTCTCGCCGATGTTCGCGCCCGAGATCTCCACGTGGCGCACCGAGCCGTCCTTGCAGGTGACCTGGAAGGGCTTTGGGGGGATGTGCGCAAGCGACATCCTGTTCCGCCAGCTTTCGCGCACATAGGCGCGGTAGGCCGGGTCGGGGTAGGCCAGGGGCCACCAGTCGTCCAGATGGGGCATGTCTTCGATATCGTAGCCGAAGGTGCTCAGGAATTTTTCGTTGAGGTATTCGACGCTCCCGTCCGGGCCGCAGATGCTGATGGGCAGGGGGGCCATCTCCAGCAGGCGCCGGAAGCGTCCCTCGCTGGCGCGCAGGGATTCTTCGGCGGCGCTCTTCTCCCGGATGATCTGGGCCTGGCGCAGGTTCTGATAGGCGGAGTCGGCCAGCTTGTTGGCGATGAGGTGCAGGGCCTGGGCGATGGCCTGGAACCGCTCCAAGGGCATGAGGGGCACTTCCGAGAGAGCCTCACGGAAGGCTTCCCTGTCAGTCCCGAGGGCGTCGGCATAGGCGAGGATGGCTTCATCGCCAGCGGGGTCGGTCCGCACCTGCCCGATCAGCCAGTTGGCCACGTGCATCCCCCCCACCACGATGCAGGCGCCCGCGTCCCAGAGCCCGCTGCTCAGGCAGCGCCGCACGTTGAGGCCGGCGGGGGTGTAGCGGCCAAGCACCGCGTCGGACTTGAAGCAGTTCGCGCGGCCCAACTCAGTCTTGCGGATGATGTCCTTGCAGAGCCTGCAGAAGTTGCTCGGCCTGGTGATGGGGTTTCCGCTGGTATCGGTTATGACGGAGGCCACGCCCGTCGCGAGAGCGAAGGCGTCCTGCATGGACTGCAGCTCCTCCATGTCGAAGAGGCTGGAGAGCTCGAATTCGCATGTTCCTGGCTGGCCGTTGTGCATGTCCTTGCGCTCATTTCATACTGGAGCGGAGGCGTTTCGCCGATAAAGGCGGAAACTTCATGGCAGAAGCGGACGCACTGAGCCGAAACGCGCCCGCGCGGGAAAAGCGGGCGTCCTGGTTCGCTTTCTTCGCGTCAAAGCTACACCGCTTCCCGATTTCGGGGCAAGAAATAAAGCCAAAGGAGACCGGATTGGTATGGAAGGAGCGGGGCGCCGCCAGACGCCCCGCGGAGAAGTGCTACATGGCGCGGGATCTGGCCCAGCTCTCCAGGTTGTTGGCGTCCAGAGCGCCGGAGATGGAGTCGACGGCACGGCCGTTCTTGAACAATATCAACGTGGGCACGCTGCGGATGCCCATCTGTCCGGCCAGCACCTGCTCGGTTTCGGTGTTGACCTTGGCCGCGCGGATTTCGGGCTCCAGGCGGCGGGCCACCTCCTCGAAGGCGCCTGCCATCATCTTGCACGGGCCGCACCAGGGCGCCCAGAAATCCACCAGCACGGGCACGTCGGATTCGAGCACGTGTTTGGGGAAGGTCGCCTCGGTGAGTTCGACGGATTTGCCGGGGAACAGGGCCTTGGAGCACTTGCCGCACACGGCCGACAACTCCTTGCCGGGGATGACGCGGTTCTTGGTGTGGCAGTGCGGGCAGGGGACACGGCGCGTATCGGACATGGGGGGCTCCTTGTTGTATTGGCCTGGAAAAGGAAATAATAGACGCTTTTAGCAGATTGTCGACAGGAGACGCCATGTTTTTCGTCAACCTCACCCTGCGCGCGGCGCACCGCGACCCTCAACTGCTTGAGGAGTTCCTCGCGCGCGGCGTGAATCCCGAACTGGGCCTGGACCCCGTGCTCATGGACCGCGCCGGGGAGGGCTGGCACCGGGCCCTGGCCGAACGGCTGGAGGCCCAGGGCCTGACCCCCTCGCTGCACCTGCCCTTTTTCGACCTGCAGCCCGGCAGCGCCGACTCCATGATCCGCGCCGCCAGCAGGGACCGCCTCGCGCGCGCCATGCGGACCGCCAGCATCTACCGGCCCGCTCACCTGGTGGGCCACGTGAAGTACGACCACCTGCTCTACATGCGCACCTACGACCAGTGGCTGGAGCGGTCCGTGGAGACCTGGGAGGCCGTGATGGACGCCTGGCCGGACCATCCGCCCCTGTACCTGGAGAACACCTTCGAGCCCGAGCCCTGGATGGTGGCCCGGCTGGTGGAGGCCCTGGCCGGGCGCGGGCGCGACGTGGGCATCTGCCTGGACGTGGGCCACTGGTACAGCTTCGCGGGCGGGCAAGGGCGGGGCAACCTGCTGGAGTGGCTGGAGGGATTCGCGCCCAGGCTCTCCCACCTGCATCTGCACGACAACGACGGCAGCACGGACCAGCACAAGGGCCTGGGCCAGGGCTCCATCCCCTGGGAGCGGGTGTTCCCCTGGCTGGAGGCGCGCGGCCTGGAGCCCACCGTCACCTTCGAACCCCACACCCCGGAGGCCTACAAGGCCTCCATGCGCTACGTGGCGGAAAAGCCCGCCTATTTCGAGCGCCTGGGCGTGAGCGCTCCCGAGCCCCGGGCGAGCTGAGTTCCATCGCCCAGAACGCGAAGCCGAATGGGATTCCAAAGGGAGGAACTCCCTTTGGCCGCCGGAGGCCTTCCGTTCTCCAGCGTCAGCTGGGGCCTCCCCCGGGCCGGGCTGCCCGCGGTATTTGAAGAACATCGGCCAGCCCGGCCCTGGGGAGGCCATGGCTGACGCCACTTCGGCTCATCGCCTCTGAAATGCGGTAATGATACGGGGCCTTCTCCTCACGGCCCTCGCTCGCGCCATATCCGCCGCCGCACAATAAAAAGCCCCGGCCGGGAGGTTCCCGGCCGGGGCTCGTCTCTCATGGGCCGTTCGCCTAGAACTTGACGGCCACCGAACCGTACAGCGTGTTCCCGGTGAGCCTGTTCTCTCCGGCGAAGTCGTAGAGCCATTTGAAGATGAAGCTGACATCCTTGCCGCCGATGGGCGCGGTGTAGCTGACGATGGGGCCTATGCCCGCGCTGGAGGAGTAGAAGGAGCCCGTGGAGGCGCCCTTGCCGGAGTCCGGCGTGGCCTGGGCCACCACGTAGCCCACCGCGCCCACGGCCAGGTTCCTGCCATGGTGGTAGGCCGCGGTCCAGTCCAGGTGGAACTGGTTGCCGGAGAGGTACTTCGTGGCAGTGTTCTCGGTGTTCATCATGTAGCCGGCGTTGAGCGACACCTCGTAGCCCTTTGCGCTGAGCCAGGTGAAGGCCACGTTTCCGTCGAAGCTGTAGTAGTTCATGCCCAGGTTGGTGAGCGTCTTCTTGTTGAAGTAGCCCGTTGGGAAGAAGACGATGGGCATGAGCGCCAGGTGGCACTCCCCGAAGTTCCAGGCCGCCACCGGCCCGAGGAACAGGTCCGAGAGGCCGCCCCGGTTGCCGCTCCCGCTCTTGGAGAAGTCCTGGCGCTTGCCCCTGGGGTCGTGGATGTTGATCTCGCCGCCCACGTTGGTGTTCAAAATCACGGGCACGCCGCCCGCCAGGCCCAGCATGCCGCCCATGGCCGGGGCCTCAACCATGTAGCTGAGCTTGGTCAGGTTGATGGTGGTGTAGGCGTTCAGCTGGGCGAATATCAGACCGCCCTTGAGCGTCTGCTTGAGGCTCTGGGCCATGTAGATGGTGTCGTTGCGGGCGGCGAACCCCTCCCCGGGGATGAGCCCCATGAGGAAATCGCCGTAGGAACCCTGGATGTAGTGGCTGGTGCCTCCCTCGGTGGCCAGCGCGGCGCGCGCGCCCGTCAGGGCCAGGAGTGCGGCCAGCAGCACGGCCAGCGCGGCGCGGGCCGCGGCCTTCTTCGCGGGCGCGGGGCCGCCCGCGCGGTGGGAGCTTGTTGCGTTCATGGCGTCCGCCTAGGGGGCGATGGGTTTGGCCTGGCCGGAGATCTCGGGATAGTCGGCAGGCGCGTCGATGGAGATGGTCATGGCGGTCTTGGCCCCGGCCAGGGCCTTGGCCAGGTTCACCTGCTGCCAGTTCTTGTTGGCGTAGGTGCGGAAGAAGTACCGCTTGTTGGCCAGGTCGGCCACCACGGTCCAGTCCGTGACTTCGAGGACCACGCCGGTGTCCGTCTTCTGCCGGACGGCCCCGATGGGGATGTCCACGTTGTTGATGACGGTCATGGCCAGGGAGACGCCCTCGTCCGCGCTTTTGACGGGCTCGGTGGACTGGCTCAGCGCCACCATGCGCACGAAGCGGCTGGGGGAGGTGAAGTCGCCGGGCAGGCCGAGCAGGCCCGAGCCCTGGCTGAAGGGCAGGATGTTCACCCCGGCCACGGTCATGCCGTTCGCGTTGTCGGGGGAGAGGTTCACGTAGTTGCTCAGGTTGGTGAGCATCCAGTCGAAGTTGGGGGAGTTGGTCAGCACGCCGATGGGGTTGTCGTGCAGCTTGAGCTGGCCGTCCACATACTCGACCACCAGGCTCTTGCCGCTGGCGTCGTGCACGGTGAAGTGCAGGGGGATGGCGCCGCCGGTGGGCTGCATGGGGCCCTGGCACACGCGCACGGTGGCCATGGCCTTGCGCACGTCCTCCACGGTGGCGCAGGTGGAGAGCAGCCAGGTGTTGACCTCGAACTGCGCGATGGTGGAGGAGGCCTTCAGCGGGGTATAGGGCTGGTATTTGACGTAGCCCGGAATGTACAGGCTGCCGACCACCAGGCCCTTCTCGTTCATGCCGTCGGTGACGACGGGCACGCCCTCAACGTTCATGCCCACGAACCCGTACTTCACGGCCCACTTAAGGCCCTTGGAGGAGCCGTCGGGCAGCGTGCCCTGATATTTGTAGCCCTTGGGCACCACGGCCACGCCGGACTTGAAGTTGGCGAACTCCATGGTCCGGGCGTAGATCACGGCCCCGTCCGAAGTTTTCATGCGGATGCTGGTGCAGGACCGGGCCGGCTGGGTTCCGACGAGGACCGAAGCGGCCAGGGATACGGCGAGAAGGCAGGCTGCGGCTATGCGTCTGGGCATGAGGAGGCTCCTTGCGCGTGGGGGTTAAAACAGCTTGGGAAGCACGGGAGTAATGGTCAGCTTGAAGGTCCACTCGTTGCCGGGGATGCTGCGCGGGCGGATAACCGAATAGTCGGCCTCCACGCTGAACTTCACGGGCAGGTTGCCCAGCATCGTCATCTTGGAGACGCCCAGGCCCACGGGCACGGTCCAGCGGTTCTCGGCCTTGGGCTGCATCCAGTCCACCACGATGTTGGGGGCCATGCCCACCTGCCAGGTGGGGGCCGGGGAGTACCAGAGGAAATATTGGGCCTTGGTCAGGCTCACGTCCTTGCGGGCGGCATCTCCGCCGATGGACCACCACTGCTGCGGGAACACGCCCACAACCCATTTCTCGTCCATGTACAGGGCCGCCAGCGCGGGCCCGAGCTGCCATTTGCCGTTGCCAAGCTGCCTGTCCGTGGCGGTGGGGAAGATGGCCGTGGGCCCGGCGCCGAAGATGAAGCCCGAGGACTGGGAGCCGCCCGGGGTGAGCATGGCCATGAACTCCGCGTCGCCCAGGCCCGCCTTGTATTTGACCTTGCTGACGTTGTTGTCGACCGTGGAGAGCCCGGCGGCGTAGGGCGAGCTGTAGACCGGGACCACCGGCCGCGCGACCAGCCTGAGGTCGCTGGCCACGTCGAAGGTGAGCACTGGCTGGAAGTTCCAGTTGAACTGGAGCTTGGGGCTGGCGAAGTCCTGGCCCTTGTCGGAGCGGATGAGGTTGAAGTTGAACTGGTTGGCGATCATCCACAGGTCGCCCACCGGGTTGGAGGACTGCTGGGTGAGCTTCTGCAGGTCCCTCCTCTGGCTTTCGTCAGGGGCTTGGGCGGCCGGGGCTCCCGGCATGGCGAGGAGAATCGACAGGGAGAGGGCGCAAGCGGCGAGGCGACGGGCCAGTTTCATAATGCCGGACCTCCATGGGGTTCCCGGCACGGAGGCCGGGGAGTACGGCAGGACCCGGGCCCTGCCATGGTCAGCCTGGAAACCTTTATCGGCGGCCCGGAAGAGCGCCCCCGTTTTGCGAGAGATCCCGAAGAGTAAAGTGGCGGGTGTCGGTCGGTCAACCGGGAAATCGAAGCGGAGGCGAGGCCGCCGCGGCGAGGGCGTGGCGCGGTCAGCGGTGCTTCTTGTGTTTCCTGCCTTTTGTGCTCAGCAGCCCGCGCTCGCGCACGGGGGCGGTGGTCCAGTTCCGGGTGATGGCCAGCACGCGCAGCCCGAAGGTGACCACGATGGCGGCCAGAGCGGCCAGCAGCGGCGGCGCGGCGGTGTGCAGGCGCAGAGGGATGTAGACCAGGCAGCCGATGAGCGCGGCGAAGGCGTAGAACTGCCCGGGCTTGAAAACCATGGGGCGCTCGCCCGTGAACAGGTCGCGCAGCACGCCGCCGCCGCAGGCGTTGACCACGCCCACCAGCACGGCCGGGGCGAAACCCAGGCCCAGGCCCAGGGATTTCTCCACCCCCACCACGGCGTAGGCCCCCAGCGCGGCCGCGTCCACCCAGGCGATCAGCCGCTCGGAGAGCACCGCCCGCGTGCCGAAGGCCAGCCCGATCACGGCGGCGGCAGCGACCACCATGAGGTAGCGGTCGTCGGAGAGCACGGCGGGCACGCCCGAGTGCAGGAACACCCCGTCGCGGATGAGGGCGCCGCCCACGCCCGTGGCCAGGGCCAGCACGCACAGGCCGATGATGTCGAACTCGCGGCGTATGGCCTCGATCACGCCCGTGAGGGCCATGAGGAACACGGCGGAGAGGTCCAGGAAGATGGGGAGTTGGAAGGGCTGCGCATCCATGGAAGCCGGATACAACGAAAAGCGTGACAGGCAAAGGGGGCCTTGGCCCGCTTTGCCGCCGGTTCCGGGCCGGGAGGCCCCCGTTGCGAGGCCTCGCGGAATGGCCCGCGGGAAAGCCGGACTCGCGGGGACGCCGCCGGGCGGAAATTAAGAAGCCCCCCTCCGCGCGGGAGGGGGGCTCTGACGGGGCTGCGCATGATGCGCGAGCCGGAGTGTTTGTTGGAGGTTCGGTTGCCCGGTTGCCTGTCTCCAGGGTTTCGAAAACCACCTCGGACGTTTGGTCGCTCGTGCCTCCGGGATTCGCCTGCGGGCGGCCTTTGGAGGCTTTTTCGTCCGGCACGCCAGCCTGTGGGGCCTGGGCGCGCTTGGTTGCTCGTTTGCCTGACTGCAGAACCTTGCCGAAAAACCTGGCCGGTAGATCCTCCCGGACCTTTGCCCCTGCCCGCGCGGGCCGTGGGGGGCGCTTTACCGGCCTGCCCCGCCGATTGCGGCTTGGGGCTTTCGTTTACGCTGTTGCCTGATTCCAGTGCCGTCCATTCAAACCATCCGGACCTGCGGTTTCGCCTCGGCTCGTTGGGGGCGAATACCCGGGGCTCACGCCGTCCGGTTTGATTCCGCTCTGGGCGGAATCCGGTTGGTTGACCGGTTGCCTGTCTCCAGTGCCGCGTCTTGCCGCTGGTCGGTTCGGGCCCTTGGGCGGCCCGAGCCGGTCGGGCTGGATGGGCCCGGCCGGGGGCGTTCTCCGCCCGGCGGCTTTGGGGCCTTGGCCCCGGCTCAAGGTGCGGCAGTGACGGCGTTCTCCTGTTCGGGGTTGGCTGGCGCCGCGACCTCTTGCTTCTGATTAGAGAAAATAGTCATTGCCGTGATGAAGGCAAGAGGAAATGGCCTCAAAATTATTAATTTTGGGAAATGGAAGGGCAACCGATGAAAACCGCTGATTATTCAGGGGGCTTGGTCGGCTTCCACCTTGAAGTCGGTCATGCGGACGGCTTCCAGGTCTTCCCCGGTGTGGCTTGGGTCGTGGCCGGTGCGCCGCAACTCGAAACGCACGGTGAGCATCCGGTAGGGGGAGCGCCGCTCCAGAACCAGCTTGTCGAACCCGCGCGGGTCTGGGCCGGTGCTCTCAAAGGCGGCGGCCCACGGTTCGTCGTCGAAGCGGCACCGCACGGCGAAACGGTTGCCCGGCAGTCGGTTGGAGAAGCCGAAATGAACCGTGACGATCTGGCTGCGGGGGTCCGCGTTGCGGTACTGGAACTCCGCGAAGCCGGTGACGCCGGGCTGGGTGGCGCCCAGGATGTCCTCGAGCACGGGCATGCAGGCCAGGTTTTCAAGGGCCGACACCTTGGAGAGCAGGTCCGCCGGGCGCGCCGTGAGCCAATGGCGGGCCGGGAGGGGGCCAAGCTCCTGCACGGGCGCCCGCGCCAGCGGGGCGCAGCCAGTGCCCTGGCCGGGGACGTTGACGCAGGCCGTGGCGTCCTGCGGCGTCAGGCGCTGGGCGCGCAGCGGGTTGGGCTCACTGAAGCGGTCAAGGTACCAGTTGATGGGGCTGACCACTCCGGCCTCGGGGTAGACGTAGACCTTCCCGGGGAAATGGCTGCCGGCCAGGAGGCGGGCGGCCGCCTTGGCCGTGCCGGTGTAACTCTGCTCCTGGTAGTAGGCCGGAGCGCCGTAACCCAGGTAGAGCCAGGCCGCCGCGTAGCACAGGGCGAGCGGCGGCAGCGGGCCGGGGAGCATGCTCAGGGTCCAGCCCAGCCACACGGCGGCCACGGGGAGCAGGAAGAAGAGGTGCCAGGGGTTGAAGTAGGAGCCGTACCCCACCACCACCAGGGCCGCCAGGGGCGCGGCCAGCCAGATGGCTGAGGCTTGGGCCAGGGGGCGGTCCCGGCGCAGGAGCAGGGCCAACCCCGCGAGGGCTGAAGCGGCCAGGGCCAGACGCGCCCAGGGGATGTTTTCCCTGAAGAGAAGCTCCGTCAGCTTGACGAGGCAGGCCAGGGCGAGCCCCCACCTGTCGGCGGGCTGCTCCAGCCCCCGCTCGTGCCCGAGGGAGGCCAGCAGGAACGGAAGGTTCACGGCCGCGGGGACGAGACAGAGCAGCCCGTAAGCCAGGACATGCCGCAGGCGCCTTCCCCATGCGAGGGGGGATGCGAGCAGCACCAGCCCGGCCCCGCCCGCGCACAGGAGCGATGCGTAGTTGAGCAGCAGCGGGGGCCAGAGGGCCAGGGCGGCCCAGGCGGCGTCGCGGAGCCTGCCTTCCCGGGCGTAGCGGCAGGCGAAATAGAACGCCAGCAGGGAGAAGAAGAATATGATCGCATAGGGCCTGAGCTGCCTGGAGAGCAGCACGTGCCATGGCAGCACGGCCACGACAGCCGCCATGGACAGGCCGACCCGCGCGTTCCAGAGGCCGCGCCCGGTCCGCCAGGCCAGCCACACTCCGGCCAGACCGAAGAGCAGGGAGGGCGCGCGCAGCACGGCGTCGTCGTCGCCCACCGCCAGCATGGCCTTGGTCAGCAGGTAGTAGGCGGGAGG
This sequence comes from Fundidesulfovibrio agrisoli, assembly GCF_022808715.1. Lineage (GTDB taxonomy): Bacteria > Desulfobacterota > Desulfovibrionia > Desulfovibrionales > Desulfovibrionaceae > Fundidesulfovibrio > Fundidesulfovibrio agrisoli. Next base: position 54,266 of record NZ_JAKZKX010000021.1, on the reverse strand, counting down.
GTGGAAGTCGGTCATCAGGGCCCGGCGGATCAGCGACTCCACGGGCAGTTTGGCGACCATGGCCACCAACGCCTCGTCGAACCACAACGAGGGGGTGTCGAACCGCCATAGGCGTATGAGGGCCGCGGCCAGCAGAACCAGCAGGAAATAAAAACGCTCCCTGCATTCGGGAGTGCAGGGAGCGTTCAGTTTGTGCGGCACGGCACGGAACCTAGACGACCTTGTTCAGCGAGTATTCGATGATGCCTTCGGCGCCGGCCTGCTTGAGCTTGGGGATCAGGTCGCGCACCACGTTCTCGGCCACCACGATCTCCACGGAGAGCCAGTCGGAATCCAGCAGGTGGGACACGGTGGGGGAGTTCAGGCTGGGCAACTGGGCCAGCACGGCCTCCTTGGCGGCCAGGGGCACGTTCATCTTCAGGCCCACCAGCTTCTCGGCGCGCAGCGCGCCCTGGAGCATCATGATCATGTTCTCGATCTTGGCGCGCTTCCAGGGGTCGGCCCAGGCTTCCTTGTTGGCGATGAACTGGGTGTTGGTCACCAGCACCTCGGCGATGATGCGCAGGCCGTGGGCCTTGATGGTGGTGCCGGTCTCGGTGACTTCCACGATGGCGTCGGCCAGGCCCTCGACCACCTTGGCCTCGGTGGCGCCCCAGGAGAACTGGACCTCCACGTCGACCCCGGCCTGGGCGAAGTAGCGGGTGGTGTAGCCCACCAGCTCGGTGGCGATGCGCTTGCCCTGCAGGTCTTCAGGGCGGCGGAAGGGGGAGTCCCCGGCCACGGCCAGCACCCAGCGCGCGGGGCGCGAGCTGACCTTGGAGTACACGAGGTCGGTGACGATCACCACGTCGGACTGGTTCTCGAGGATCCAGTCCTTGCCGGTGAGGCCGCAGTCGAGCAGGCCGCTCTCCACGTAGCGCGACATTTCCTGCGCGCGGCACATGGAGCAGGTGATCTCGTCGTCGTCTATCTCGGGGAAGTAGTTCCGGTGGTGTTCTTTGATCTTCCAGCCGGACTTCTCGAACAGTTTGATGGTGGCTTCCTGGAGGGAGCCTTTAGGAATGCCCAGTTTGAGCTTGGGGGCGGACATGCGGGTCTCCTGATGTGGATCTGGAAAAGGCGGCATACGGACGCAATGCTTCCGAAGCAGCGTTGGTAGCCGGGATCGCGGCGGTTGGCAAGCCTTGCGGGGCGTCCGCAGGCGACGTTTGCGTTACGGCGCAAAGGCCGCCGCGCCCACGGCGGTACATGCCGCACGGGGGCCTCGGCTGACAGCGAGCACGTTACGAGCCCAGGTCTTCCCCAAGCTCGTTCATGAAATGGTCGTCCTCGGTCCAGTCCTCGCGCACCTTGACCCACAGCTCCAGGTGCACGGGCCTGCCGGTGAGCTCCATGATCTCCTGCCGGGCCTGGGAGCCCACGTCCTTGAGCACCTTGCCGCCCTTGCCGATGACCATGCCCTTGTGGCGGTCCTTGGAGACGTAGATCACGGCGGAGACGCGCGCGCCCTTGGGGGTGTCCTTCCAGTGCTCGATGGCCACGGCCGTGTTGTAGGGCAGCTCCTGCGAGAGCTGCAGGAAGAGCTTCTCCCGGATGATCTCCGAGGCCAGGAAGCGCATGGGCGCGGTGGTCAGCTCGTCGTCGGCGTACATGGCGTCGCCCTCGGGCAGGCGGGCCGTCATCAGGCCGATGAGGCCGTCCAGGCCCTGCTTCTTGAGCGCCGACACCGGCACCACCTCCGCGCCGGGCCACTGCTCGGCCACGCGGGAGATCACGGGCAGCAGGAGGCCCTTGTCCGACACGGCGTCGGTCTTGTTCAGCGCCACGATAACGGGCAGGCCGGAGCGCTCCACCGGGCGGGAGAGCATCTTCAGGTCGCTCTCCAGCACGTCGGGCTTGCGGGCGTGGTGCGCGGCGTCGAGCACCACCACGATGGCCTGGGCCTGCGCCAGGGACTGCCAGGCCGCCTCCACCAGGCGGCTGTTCAGGCGCGAGCCGCGCGGGATGTGCACGCCGGGGGTGTCCAAAAGGACGATCTGGGCCTCGTCCGTGGTCAGGATGCCCGCAAGCTGGTTGCGGGTGGTCTGGGGTTTGGGGCTGACGATGGCCAGCTTCTGCCCGAGAAGGGCGTTAAGTAGCGTGGACTTGCCCGCGTTGGGGGGGCCGATCAGGACGACGTAGCCGAAGCGGTGGGCGCTCATGTTTCTTGCTCCATATGCGTGAAAAGGCGTTGCCGGGAGCCCGCGCCCCCTTGCCTTAGCGGTTTGTGATGGCTATAGCCGCCCTGTCATGGCGAAAGACCTCATAATTGTCGAGTCCCCGGCGAAGGTGAAAACCATCAAGAAGTTCCTCGGAGACAAGTTCTACGTGGAAGCTTCGGTGGGGCACGTGCGCGATCTGCCCCAGAAGAAGCTCGGCGTTGACGAATCCAAGGGCTTCGAACCCCAGTACGGCGTGATCCCCGGCAAGCAGAAGGTCGTGGACCAGCTGCAGAAGGTGGCCGCCAAGGCCGGGACCGTCTTCCTGGCCCCCGACCCCGACCGCGAGGGCGAGGCCATCGCCTGGCACATGGCGGAGCTCCTCAAGGAGACGAATTCCAACATCGAGCGCATCCAGTTCAACGAGATCACGGCCAAGGCCGTGCGCGAAGCCCTGGAGCACCCGCGCGAGATCAACGAGAAGCTCTTCCAGTCACAGCAGGCCCGGCGCATCCTGGACCGGCTGGTGGGCTACAAGATTTCCCCCCTGCTCTGGCGCAAGGTGCGCAAGGGCATCAGCGCCGGGCGCGTGCAGTCCGTGGCGCTGCGCATCGTGGTGGACCGCGAGAAGGAGCGCCTGGCCTTCAAGCCCGAGGAGTACTGGCTGTTCAAGGCCCGCCTGGAAGGCGACGTTCCCCCGCCCTTCGAGGCCGACCTGGCCAAGATCGGCGGCAAGAAGGCCCACGTGGGCAGCGGCGACGCGGCCCAGGCCCTGGCCGCCGAGCTCGAGGGCAAGCCCTTCGTGGTGCGCGAGGTGGCCGAGAAGGAGCGCTCCAAGCAGCCCCCGGCCCCGTTCATCACCTCCACGCTGCAGCAGGCCGCCAACCAGCGCCTGGGCTACGCCGCCAAGAAGACCATGGGCGCGGCCCAGAAGCTCTACGAAGGCGTGGACCTGGGCGAGCGCGGCACCACGGCGCTCATCACCTACATGCGTACCGACTCCACGCGCATCGCCGACGAGGCCCGCGACGCGGCCAAGGCCTACATCGTGGAGACGCTGGGCAAGGAATACTACCCCGCAAAGGCCCGGGTCTTCAAGACCAAGGCCGGCGCCCAGGACGCCCACGAAGCCATCCGGCCCATCGACGTGGCCATCACCCCGCGCGACGTGGCGGGCCTGCTGCCCAAGGACCAGTACCAGGTCTACAAGCTGGTCTGGGAGCGCTTCGTGGCCTCGCAGATGGCCGCCGCCCGCTTCTGGGACACCTCGGCCGCCATCGAGTGCGGCCCGGCCGAGTTCAAGGCCAAGGGCGAGCGCCTGACATTCCCCGGCTTCCTCAAGGTCTACGGCCAGGACGCCGAGGACGAGTCCGGTGCCTCCAAGGCCCTGCCGCCGCTGGCCAAGGGCCAGGAGCTCAAGCTCCTGGAGCTCAAGCGCGAACAGAAATTCACCCAGCCGCCCCCGCGCTACACCGAAGCCTCCCTGGTGCGCGAGCTGGAGGAGAAGGGCATCGGACGCCCCTCCACCTACGCGGCCATCATCTCCACCCTGCTGGACCGCGACTACGCCCGCCTGGAGGAGAAGCACTTCGCCCCCACCGAGCTCGGCGTCACCGTGTCCGACCAGCTCACCGCGCACTTCCAGACCGTCATGGACGTGGGCTTCACCGCCGGGATGGAGGAAGCGCTGGACCAGGTGGCCGAAGGCGGGAAGGACTGGCGCGCCCTGCTCACCGATTTCGCCTCCGGCTTCAACGAAGCCCTGGAAAAGGCCGGCAAGGACATGGCCAACGAGGACACCGGCCTCACCTGTCCCGACTGCGGCAAGGCGCTCAAGGCCAAGTTCGGGCGTTCGGGGCCCTTCCTGGCCTGCGCGGGCTACCCGGAGTGCAAGTTCACCTCCAACTTCACCAAGGACGAGTCCGGGGCCTACCAGCTGGCCGAGAAGATCGCCAACGCGGACAGCGGCCTGGTCTGCCCCAGCTGCGGCAAGCCCATGCTGGTGAAGTTCGGCAAGCGCGGCCCCTTCCTGGCCTGCGCGGGCTACCCCGACTGCAGCACCACGGCCAACTTCACGCGGGACGAATCCGGCAAGTACCAGTTCGTGGAGACCCCGGAGCAGATGGTGCCCGAGGTGGTGGGCTCCTGCCCGGAATGCGGCAAGGACGTGCTGCTCAAGAAGACCCGCACCGGCAGCCGCTTCTACTCCTGCTCGGGCTACCCTAAGTGCAAGTACTCCAAGCCGTTCACCACGGGCGTGGCCTGCCCCCGCGAGGGCTGCGACGGCGAACTGGTGGAGAAGAGCTCGCGCTACGGCAAGCTGTTCTACTCCTGCTCCAACTACCCCAACTGCGACATGGCCGTGTGGGACTGGCCCGTGGTGGAGCCCTGCCCGGAATGCGGCTCGCCCATCCTGGTGAAGAAGACCACCAAGACCCACGGCGAGCACCTGGCCTGCCCGGTCAAGACCTGCAAGTACCGAAAGCTCCAGCAATAGGCGCACGCGGCGGCCCTCCGGCGACGGGGGGCCGCTTTTTTGACCGCCGCAAACGGCGCGGCCGGAGAGACACATGAGCGAACAGCCCGGAAGCATCCTGACGGCCGAGAGAACCGCCCCCTCCAAGAGCCTGCTGCGGGAATACTGCGTGGCCCTGGGCTGGGCCCTGGTGCTGGCCCTGGTGATCCGCACGGCCCTGGTCCAGACCTTCGAGATCCCCTCGGGCTCCATGCTGGAGACCCTGCAGATCGGGGACTACCTGGTGGCCAACAAGTTCATCTACGGGGTGCGCATCCCCTTCACGGGCTACCGCCTGCCCGGCCTGCGCGCGCCCATGCCCGGCGACGTCGTCATCTTCGAGTTCCCGCAGGACACCAGCCAGGACTACATCAAGCGCGTGGTGGGCCTGCCCGGCGACGTGGTGGAGGTGCGCGAGAAGCGGGTGTACGTCAACGGCGCGCTCAGGGAGTTCCCCGGCGAGAACCACCGGGACAAGAACGTGATGCCCACCTACATGGGGCCGCGCGACAACTTCGGCCCGGTGAAGGTTCCCGCGGATTCGTACTTCGTCATGGGCGACAACCGCGACGAATCCTACGACAGCCGCTTCTGGGGCTTCGTGCCCATGGCCAACGTCAAGGGCAAGGCCATGATGAAGTACTTCTCCAAGGAGCCGGGCACGGGGCGCATCCGCTGGGGCAACATCGGGCAGGTGATCGAGTGAGCCGGTTCCGGGGCGCTATTCCCTGCTGAGCCGGTTGTTCCGCACGTGCTGGCGCATGGCGGCGACTGAGCCCGGGCCGGAGGGCTATTTCCCTCCGAGGTTGCGCGACAGGAACTCCCTGGTGAGCCTGCCCGAATCCTGGCTGGCGGCCGGGCCGAAGCCGTGCCCCTCGTCGGGATAGGGCACCAGTTGGGCCTGCGCGCCCAGGGCCTGGGCCTCCCTGACCAGCTCTTCGCCTTCGGAGAAAGGCACGATCCGATCCTTTTCCCCGTGGAAGGCCAGCACGGGGGGCAGATGCCGCATCTTGCCCCTGAGCCGGTGGGGCACCCCGCCGTACATCACCACCAGCGCCGAAATCCTCTTGTCGTCCGCCGCGCAGGCCACGGACAGGTAGCCGCCCTGCGAAAAGCCCACCACGCCCACCTTGCCGTTCGAGCGCGGCCCGCCCAGGGCCAGATCGGTCAGCGCGCGCACCCTGGCCGTCCAGGCGGAAAGGTGCCGGGCGAAGAAGAGCTTCCCCGACAAGCCCTCCTCCGGCGGGCTCTCGTCCGCCGCATAGTAGGACAGCACGTAGGCGTCCATGCCCGACTCCGCCAGCCCGGCGGCATACCTGAAATAGGCCTGTTTCAGCGGGCCGATGCCGTTCCGGCCGTGCAGCACGATCACGGCTGGGCGCGGGCCGTCTCCCGGAGCCTGGAACTTCCAGGCCAGCACCGCATCCCGCCCGGCGCCCAGGCGGAGCTCATGCGGCCGGGCCTCCGCCCGGGCCGGGTGAGCCCAGCAGCAGAGCAGCAGCCCGAGCACGCCTGCCAACCCGGCCAGGGCCGGCCGCCAGTGGTTCGACCCGTTGCCATTCCTCACGGCATCGCCCCACTTCGCGTCCCCCTCAAGGGGCATGACACGTCCCCGCGCCTCACCGCAGCTCCCCGCTCTGCACCGACCACAGCCCCGCGTACACGCCGTTCATCTCCAAGAGTTCCTCGTGGCGGCCGCGCTCCACGATGACGCCGTCCACCATGACGATGATGAGGTCGCTCTGGCGCACGGTGGAGAGCCTGTGCGCCACGGCCAGGGTCATCCTGTTCTCGCGGAAGGCGTGCAGGTTCTCCTGGATGATTTCCTCGGTGCGGGTGTCCACCGCCGAGGTGGCCTCGTCCAGCACCAGCACGTCCGGGTCGCGCAGCACGGCCCGCGCCAGGGAGATGCGCTGGCGCTGCCCGCCGGAGAGCTTGATCCCGCCCTCGCCGATGGCCGTCTCGAAGCCCTGGGGCAGCGCCTCGATGAACTCCAGCGCCCCGGCGATGCGCGCGGCTTCCCTCAACTGCTCGTCGGTGGACTCGGACGCGCCCAGGCGGATGTTCTGGGCCACGGTGCCCGTGAACAGGAAGGCCTCCTGCGAGACGTAACCCAGGCGGCCGCGCAGGCTGGCCAGGGTGTAGCCGCCCATGTCCCGCCCGTTGAGCGCGATCCGGCCGGACTGAGGCTCCAGGTGCCTGAGCAGCAGCTTGACCAGGGTGGACTTGCCCGCGCCCGTCGGCCCCACCACGCCCACCACCTTGCCGCGCTGCATCTCGAAGCTCACGCCCTTGAGCACGGGGTCGCGGTCCGGGTAGGAGAAGCGGACGTCTTCGAAGGCGATGGTCTGGGGCGTCTCGCGCAGGGGTTCGGCTCCGGGCCTGTCCGCGATGGCAGGGGCCAGGGAGAGCACGCCCCAGATGCGCCCTGCTGAGGCCTCTGAGCGCTGGAACTGGTTGATGAGCATGCCGAACACGAACAGCGGCAGCACCAGGCGCGTGGCCAGCAGGATGAAGGTGGCGTAGTCGCCCACGCTTGGGCCGTTGCCCGAGAGCGTGAGCCAGCCGCCTCCGGCGATGAGCAGGGCGAAGGCCATGCCTGCCACGGCGTAGAGCACGGGCACGAAGCGGGCCCTAGCCAGCGAGGCCCCGATGGCCTCGTCGCGGTACAGGGCGGACTGCTCCTCCACGCGGCGGGCCTGCTCGGCCTCGGCCGTGAAGGCCTGTATCACGCCCATGCCGCGCAGGTTGTTGCCGATGATGCCCGCCACCTGGCCCACGGCCTGGCGCGCCTGGCGGTAGCGCGGCCTGATGCTCGTGGAGAAGGTGCGCACCGCGGCGAAGGCGAAGGGCATGGGGGCCATGAGCAGCAGGGCCAGGCGCCAGTCGATCCAGAAGAGCACCGCGAAGGTGCCCACGAAGGTGATGATGAGCCGGATGGTGGAGGTGGTGGCGTCGGAGAGGAAGTTCTCCAGGGTGTCCACGTCGGAGGAGACGATGTTCAGTAGGTCGCCTGACTGGCGCTCCTCGAAAAAGTGCATATCCTGACGCTGGAGGTGGCCGTAGAGGGCCACGCGCAGGTCGTGGCGCACCAGTTGGGCCAGGGCGTCCAGGGTGTAGTCCGACACGGACTGGAACACGGCCAGCAGCACGAAGGAAAGAAGCACGGCCAGCCCGTAGTAGACCAGCGTGTCCGCCCCGGGGGAGGCCCCGTCCTTGGCGGCGGTTATGGCGTCCACGGCCTTGCCCACGATGACCATGGGCACCAGGTCGCAGGAGCGCGCCAGAATATTGGCGGCTATGCCGAACAGATAGCGGTTGCGGTACGGGGCCACGAAGGGCCAGAGACGGGCGAGGGTCCAGCTTGATGTGATGCGCATCAGGGGAGTATACGCCAAGCCCTCACGGAGGAAAACCATGAACGACCGGTATGTCTGCCTGCTCTGCGGCTACACCTACGACCCCAAGCGCGGCGACGCCAAAGGGGGCATCGCCCCCGGCACGCCCGGAGACAAGCTCCCCCCGGAGTGGACCTGCCCGGTGTGCAACGGGCCGCAGCGCAACTTCGCCAAGCGCGACGATTAGCTGGGGCGGCGGCTCGTCGGCTAGCCGGATGGGGAACTGCGAAATTATTGGGTTTTAGTCGCCGCCCAGGCCCGGCCCGCTTGCTACGCCCCGATATATTTGAAGAATATCAGGCCGTAGCACGAGGGCCGGGCCTGGGCGAAGACAGCGCGGTTCACTGCGAACAGGATAAAAGCTGTTCAGCCTCGCAAGGGAGTCCATTGATGTCCCGTACCGCTTCGCGTGGGGCGGTAGTATCCGGGCCTGAGCAATCGTGCCGGGCGCAACGCGAAGCCGTATGGGAGTCCAGAGGGACGAAGTCCCTTTGGCCGCCGGAGGCTATCCAACCTCCTCCAGTTTCTTCTCTTTGGGCGCGCTGGGGTTGCGCGATTCGCAGGGCGTGCCGGCCTGGCAGAGGCCGCAGCTGTTGACCCTGAAACCAAGCTGGTCGCTCTCCACGAAGGGGCCGGTGACGCCCCGGATGTAGTCCTTGCACTTGACCTTGTCGTGCCCGCTTTCGCTGATGGCCCCGGCGGGGCAGCGCTTGATGCAGGCCTTGCATACCCCCTTGGAAACGCGCAGACACCACTCGTTGTGCTTGCTGTAGGGGCGCGGCGTGGTCTCCATCTCCATGCGGGCCACCACGGAGCCCAGGCGCACGGCCTTGCCCACGGGCGTTATCAGTCCGTCGCAGTGCCCGAAGGTGCCCAGGCCGCAGACGTGCGCGGTGTGCCGCTCCGACCACATGGAGGCGAAGCCGTAGCGCCGCGACATGGCCCGGCCCCAGGTCGGCAGCATCACGGGCGCCACCGCGTTGACGCCCCGGCTCTCCAGCAGCTCCACCATGAACAGGCGCAGGCCCCTGTTGACCATCTCGCCGAAGTGGCGGGCGCGGCTCCACTCGATGCTGGGCATGGGCCCGGCCTTGCGGTGGGCGGCGCGGGTGTGCGCCGTCTGGGGCAGCACCCAGGAGATCACGCGCAGTTCTTCCGGGGCGGGGGCCTCCTCGGGGAAGGCCAGGCGGTAGGCGTCCAGGGGGGTCCAGTAGAATTCGGGGCCGATGTCGGCCTTGATGCGCTCGAAGAGGGGGTCCGCGCCGGAGGCGCAGCCCAGCAGGGGGGTATCGAAGGCCGGCAGGTCCGACCCGGGCTCAATGGCGTTGTTGGCCCTGTCGTCCATCCAGGCCGCCACGTTTTCGACGATGTCTCGCATGACGCGCTCCTTGTCTGGGAAAAGCAGTACTCCTTGCCGCAGGCAATTCAAGCCCCGGCGCGGGGCCGCGCCCCATTTTCCAACGCTGCCGAATGTGGTAAGGCATCCGCCATGCAAGACGCCATGACCCCGAGACAACGCCTGGACGCCGTGCGGGAGCGCATCGCCCGGGCCTGCGCCAGGTGCGGGCGCAAGCCGGAGGAGGTCACGCTGGTGGCCGTCTCCAAGACGCACCCGGCCGAGGCCGTGCTGGCCCTGCATCAGGCCGGGCAGAACCTCTTCGGCGAATCCTACGTGCAGGAGGCCCTGCCCAAGATGGAGGCGCTTGCGGGCCAGGGGCTGGCCTGGCACTTCATCGGCAGGCTGCAAAAGAACAAGGTGAAATACATCGCCGGGAAGTTCGACCTGCTCCACACCATAGACAGCCTTGAATTGGCATCGATCGTGCATAAGAAATCCGCGGCATTGGGCCTTGTCCAGCCGGTGCTCCTGCAGGTCAACCTGGCCCACGAGGAGCAAAAGGCCGGGTGCGGGCCCGAGGACGCCGAGGCGCTGGCCCGGGCCATCGCAGGCTTGGACGGGCTCAGGCTCGACGGCCTGATGCTCATGCCCCCCTGGGACCCGGACCCCGAGGCCAACAGGGGCCTCTTCGCCCAGGCGCGCCAATTGCGCGACGCCCTGGCCCGGAGCCTGGGGCTGGCCCTGCCGGAGCTCTCCATGGGCATGTCCCACGATGTGGAGCAGGCCGTGGAGGAGGGCGCGACCCTGGTGCGCGTGGGCACCGACCTCTTCGGGCAGCGCCCCTGCGCGCTATGACCGCCGCTTGACGGGCACATTCTCAAGGAGCCGCACATGGCCAAGATAGAAGAAGGCGACGAACAGCCCAAAAAGAAGAAAAGCAAGCTTCTGCTCATCATCATCCTGCTGGTGATCCTGGGCGGTTTGGGCGCCGCCGGATATTTCTACGTCTATCCGAAGTACTTCAAGGCCGAGCCCGCCACGGCGGAGGAAAGCCACGCCGAGGGCGAGAAGAAGGAAGAGAAGAAGGACGAGAAAAAGGCCGAGAAGAAAGAAGAAAAGAAAGAAGAGAAGAAGGAAGAGAAGAAAGAGGGCGGCAAGAAGGACGACAAGAAGCCCGTGATCGGGCTGCAGAACATCGTCACCAACCTGGCCGATGCCGGGGGCAGGCGCTACGTGCGCCTCTCCGTGGAGTTCGACTTCAAGGACTCCGAGGCCCAGAGCGAGTTCGAGGAGAAGTACCAGGCCCGCATCAAGGACGCCGTGCTCACGCTCCTGTGGTCCAAAACCTCCGAGGACCTCTCCTCCGTGGACGGCATGATCGCCTTCCGGGGCGAGCTGCAGGCCCGGGTGAACCAGATCATGGGCCAGGGCAAGGTGAAACAGGTGTTCATCACCGACCGCGTGATCCAATAGGGAACGGCCATGAGCAAGATTCTCAGCCAGGACGAGGTCGATACCCTCCTGCGCGGCCTCACCGGCGGAGAGCTGGAGGCCGAGACGGACATCCTGGAGGACGACTCGGGCATCGTGCCCTTCGACCTCTCCAACCAGGACCGCATCATCCGCGGGCGCATGCCCGTTCTGGAGATCATCAACGACCGCTTCTCCCGGCTGGCCACCAACGCCATGGCCAACGCCATGCGCAAGCGCGTGGACGTGAACCCCATCTCCATCGACATGTCCAAGTTCGGGGACTTCATGCGCTCCCTGCCGGTGCCCACCTCCATCAACATCTTCAAGCTCGACCCCCTGCGCGGCAACGCCATCCTGGTGGTGGACTCGCGCCTGGTGTTCGCCCTGGTGGAGAACTTCTTCGGCGGCGCGGGCTCCCAGCCCAAGGTGGAGGGCCGCGACTTCACGCCCATCGAGCAGGCCATCATCTCCAAGGTGGTCAAGATCGCCCTGGCCAACCTGGAGGACGCCTGGCGGCCCGTACACGAGGTGCACATCGAGCTGGTGCGCTCCGAGATCAACCCCCAGTTCGCGGCCATCGTGCCGCCCTCGGACGTGGTGGTGGTCGTGACTTTCGAGGTGGAGCTGGAGAACGCCATCGGCTCCATGGTGGCCTGCCTGCCCTACGCCACCATCGAGCCCATCCGCTCCAAGCTGTACGCCTCCTTCCAGTCCGAGCGGCTGGAGGTGGACCACGCCTGGATCAGCCGCTTCAAGGAGCGCCTGATGGAGACCCCGGTGGAGCTCAAGGTGGAGTTCGGCACCACGCAGCTCTCCGGCCGGCAGCTGCTCTCCCTCAAGGAGGGCGACATCCTGCTGCTCAACACCGATGTGGAGGCCCTGCTCAAGGCCGAGGTGCAGGGCGTGAAGAAGTTCTGGGGCATCCCCGGCACGGTGAAATCGAACAAAGCCTTCCAGGTTCTCCGGGAAGAGGAAACGCATTTCTAAGCGGAGGAGGCTCCGATGGCCGATGACGTAGATCAAGACCAACTGGCCGCAGAATGGGCCGCAGCACTGGAGGAGACCGACAACGCCGCCGGCGCGCTGGACCCCTTCGAACAGGCTCTTGGCGCGGCGGGCGGAGGCGGCGGCGACGCGGCCCTGGCCGAGCAGTGGGCCTCGGCCCTGGCGGGCGACGAGGAGGTTTCGGTCAAGCAGGAGCGGGCCCAGGCCCAGCTGGCCTCCAAGAGCCGCGACGCCACCTTCAAGGATATGACCCAGGAGGCCAAGGCCCCCAGGCCAGAGACCGGCAGGCGCGACCTGGACTTCATCCTGGACATCCCCCTGGACGTCTCGGCGGAGCTGGGGCGCACCAAGCTGCTCATCAACGAGCTGTTGCAGCTGGGCCAGGGTTCGGTCATCGAGCTGAACAAGCTGGCGGGCGAACCGCTTGAGATTTACGTCAACGGCAAGCTGGTGGCGCGGGGCGAGGCGGTGGTCATCAACGAGAAGTTCGGCGTGCGCCTCACCGACATCATCAGCCCCATCGAGCGGGTGAAGCAGCTTGGCTGACGCGGCCGAGACGTTCTCCACGGTCCACCAGGTCAGCCTGGGGGGCACGGTGCTCCAGATGGCCCTGGCCCTGGCGCTCATCCTGGGCATCATCCTGCTGGGGTACTGGATGCTGCGCCGCTTCGGGCCGCGCCTGGGCCTGGGCGTGGCGGCCAGGCCCCACGGCCTTCGCCTGGAGGGGCACATGGGCCTCGGGCCGCGCAAGTCGCTCATGGTGGTGCGCTTCGCGGGCAAGCTCTTGCTCCTTGGCGTCACCGAAAACAGCATCAACCTGCTCTCGCAAACGGACTGCACCGATGAAAGCACGGATTTCAAGACCGCTCTTGACGACGCTCGCAAGCGTCCTGGCGACGCTGGGCCTGGCGACGCTGGCGCTGGCGGCTGAGCCCACACTCACGCTCAATCTGGCGGGTGGGCAGCCCCAGGCCGACAAGGTCAGCGTGCTGCTGGAGATACTCTTCCTGCTCACGGTGCTCTCGCTGGCGCCCTCCATCGTCTTGTGCGTCACCTCCTTCACGCGCATCATCGTGGTGTTCTCCTTCCTGCGCCAGGCCATGGGCACGGGCCAGATGCCGCCCAACCAGATTCTGGCCAGCCTGGCCATCTTCATGACCGTGGTCATCATGTACCCCACGGGCAAGCAGATCTACGACGAGGCCCTCAACCCCTACATGGAGGAGCGCATGGGCTTCAACGAGGCCCTCAAGAAGGCCGAGGCCCCGCTGCGCGAGTTTCTGTTCAAGCACACCCGGGAGAAGGACCTCTCCATCTTCTACACCATCACCAAGATGGAGCAGCCCAAGACCAAGCAGGACGTGCCCACCATGATGCTGGCCGCCGGGTACATGATAAGCGAGCTCAAGACCGGCTTCACCATCGGCTTCCTGGTGTACATCCCCTTCCTGGTGCTGGACATGGTGGTTTCGAGCGTGCTGCTGGCCATGGGCATGATGATGCTGCCCCCGGCCATGGTCTCCATGCCGTTCAAGCTGCTGCTCTTCGTCATGGTGGACGGCTGGGCGTTGATGACGGCCTCGTTGGTCAACAGCTTCAACTAAGCCGCCTGTTGAAAAAGCACGCTGGCGGCGTTGCGGGAAAGAAGCCAAACCCTCACATATGCTTGATATGCTTCGGGCTTGCCTTTTTCCCGCGCCTTGCCAGCCCGCTTTTTGAACAGGCGGCCTGAAGATTACAGCGGACGCTCCCAGAGGGTGCCGCACGGAGTGGAACGTGACGCCCGAAACAGTCATCACCCTGGCCCGTTCGGCCATCGAGACCACCCTGATGCTCTCCCTGCCGCTCCTGGCCGTGAGCCTCATCGTGGGCGTGGTGCTCTCCGTGTTCCAGGCCGCCACCCAGATCCAGGAGACCACGCTCACCTTCGTGCCCAAGCTCATCGCCATGTTCATAACGCTCATCATCGCCTTCCCCTGGCTCATGGACACCATGCTCGCCTTCACCCGGGAACTGATCACCACCATTCCCCAGTATATCAAGTAGAGCGCGCCGCCGGGGTGGCTCCGGCGGGCAAAGAGGGCTCCGCCCTCTCTGCACTCTCCCGCGAGAGGGAGTTCCTCCCTCTCGACTCCCATATAGCTTCGCGTTCACGGCGCATAATCCGGCTTGTCCAGCCCATCCGGAGCGGCCAAACGGATCATCCTCCTGGCGGGTGCGAGGCGGAGCCCCTTTCGCCTCCCCCCGCAGTCGGCCGGGTGCCTCGACGGACTTCCGCCGAGTGTACGCATCCGCTCGTTATTGTAACGATTTTCCGGTGGACGACAGCCGTGCAAACCGTTACCGTCAGGGGGCGGGCCAGAGTCCGGCCCGCGACGTTCGCGCGAGGGGGAACCATGCGTTCGATGTTGCTGCGGTCCATGACCATCCTGGCGGCCCTGGCCCTTCCGATCCTTTCCTTTCCCGGTCATGGGCGCGCCCAACTGCTCGGGCCGGACCCCTACTTCTCCAGCCAGGCGGCCACGCTGGAGGCCCTGACGCTGATTCCAACGCCACCGCAGCCCGGGTCGGCCAACCAGGCCGCCAACGTGCAGCTGTTGAACATCGTCACCAGCACGGCGACCCCGCAGATGGTGAGCGCCGCCTGGTACGACTCCACGCCCTCGGTGTTCGACTTCTCCCAGGTGCTGGGGCCGGGCTTCACGGCCGAGAAGCTGCCCGTCACCAACGCCTTCTTCACCAAGGTCATAACGAACATCGAGAACACGAACATCAACCTGGACAAGCTCTACCACAGCCAGGGCCCGGTGAGCCCGGATTCCTACCCCAGCGCGCACACGCTGTTGGGCTTCGTGGACGGCGTGATCCTGGCCGACATGATCCCGGAGAAGAAGGACCAGCTGCTGACCTACGGCGTGCAGTTCGGCCTGAACCGGCTGGTCCTGGGGGCGCACTGGCCCACCGACGTGACCGCCGGGCAGATGGAGGCCACGCTGCTGCTGCCCGCGCTGTACCAGAGCTCGCAGTTCATGACCGACTTCGAGCGCGCCAAGGCCGAAGTGCGGACGCAACTGGGGTACAAGTAGCAGATACCTGAAGCATATATCCTGAACAAAAAAAGCGGACGCCCCCCCAAGGAGGCGTCCGCTTTCTGTTTCTATGGTGCCAGCGGCCTACTGGGCCACGATCTCCACCTTCAGCGAGCCGTTGTCGTCGCTGACCTCGATCTGCGGCGAGGCGGCCTTCCACTCCACCCCGACGGCCAGGCACTGCTCGGTGAGCCACCCCAGGTGGGCCTCCAGGGCCTCCTTCCAGACGCCGTCGGCCTCGATGCCGAGCGTAATGCGCTGGTCGTAGGCCAGGTCCAGCTTCTTGCGCTGGTCCTGGATGAGGCGGTTCAAGGTGCGGGCCGCGCCCTCGCGCTTGAGTTCGGGGGTGATGGTCAGCTTAAGGCCCGCCACCACGCCCTTGTCCGCGGCCACGCCCACGTCGCCGGAGAGGGCCTCCCAGGCCACGGTGTAGTGCGTGGGCTCCACGCGGGTACCGGCGGCGGTGAGCGCGCCGTCATCGCCCACGGCGTAGTCGCCCTTCTTCACGGCGGCCAGGGTGGGGCCGAAGGCGCCCTTGAGCAGGGGGCCGAGGCTCTTGGCGTCCAGTTGGACAACGCGGGCGGCGAAGGCGCTGGCGTCCTCGGGGTACTCCACGGCCTTGACGTTGACCTGCTCCTCGATGAGGGCGCGGTAGGGCTCCACGGAGGCCTTGTCCACGCCCGCCACCATGATGGAGGCCAGGGGCTGGCGCAGGTTGATGCGCACCTTCTCGCGCACGCTGCGCCCGCACTCGATGATGCGGCGCACTGTGTCGATCTCGCTGGTGAGCTTCTCGTCGTCGCGGGCGGGCTGGGCAACGGGCCAGTCGGCCAGATGCACGGAGGAGCCCACCAGGTGCGTGTGGATGTGGTCCATGGCGAAGGGGATGAAGGGCGCGAAGATGCGCGAGGACTCGACAAGCACGGTGTAGAGCGTGTCGAAGGCCTGGCGCGCGTCGTCCGTGACCTCTTCGGTCCAGAAGCGGGAGCGGTTCAGGCGCACGTACCAGCCCGAGAGCGTCTCCACGAACTCCAGGATGGCCTGGTAGCAGCGGGGCAGGTCGTAGGCCTCGATGTGGGCCTCGACGGTTTTGCGCAGGCGCTCCAGCTCCGCCAGGATGTGCCTGTCGGGCAGGGCCGAGGCGGACGTAAGCAGGCTCGGCTCGTAGCCCTTGGCCAGGGCCGCGTAGGAGGTGAAGAAGTGGAACACGTTCCAGTAGGGGATCAGATAGCGGCGCACGGCCTCTTCCACGTCGCGCTCGGTGAAGCGGACGTCCTGCCCGCGCACCACCGGGGAGGAGAGCAGGTAGATGCGCAGCGCGTCGGAGCCGTGCTTGTCCACCACCTCCATGGGGTCGGGGAAGTTCTTGAGCCGCTTGGACATCTTGCGGCCGTCCTCCGCGAGGACGACGCCGTGGCAGATGGCGTTGGTGAAGGGGGTCTGGTTCTTGAGCAGCGCGCCCTCCACCAGCAGGGTGTAGAACCAGCCGCGCGTCTGCGCGATGTATTCCACGATGAAGCTGGCGGGGTAGTTGTCGTCGAACCACTGCTTGTTCTCGAAGGGGTAGTGGGCCTGGCCGTAGGGCATGGCGCCGGACTCGAACCAGCAGTCGAAGACTTCGGGCACGCGCTGCATGGTGCCGGAGCAGCCCTGCGCGGAGCACTTCCAGTTCAGCTCGTCGCAGAAGGGGCGGTGCAAGTCCGTGATCTGGGTGCCGGTCTTGGCCTCCAGCTCCGCGATGGAGCCGGGCACCTCCACCGCGCCGCAGGTCTGGCAGCGCCACACCGGGATGGGCGTGCCCCAGAACCTGTTGCGCGAGACGGACCAGTCGCGCGCGTCCGCGATCCAGTTCTTGAAGCGGCCCTGGCCGATGTGCGCGGGCACCCAGTTGATGTCCTCGTTGCAGCTGAGCAGGGCCTCGCGGTTCTGGGCCACGCGCACGTACCAGCTGGAGATTGCGCGGTAGATCAGGGGCTGGTCGCAGCGCCAGCAGTGCGGGTACTTGTGGCGGTAGTTCTCCTGGGCGAAGAGCGCGCCGGTCTCGCGCAGGCGGCGGGCGATGTGCTTGTTGGCCTCGAAAACGCCCATGCCCTGCCAGTCGGGCGCGGCCTCGGTGAAGCGGCCCTGGTGGTCAACAGGGTCGAAGAGGTCGATGCCTTCGGAGGTGCAGAGGTTGTAGTCGTCCTCGCCGAAAGCGGGGGCCATGTGGACGATGCCCGTGCCCATGGAGGTGTCCACGAAGGCGCCTTCCAGGATCACGTGGGTGCGCTCGCCCTTGGCGTAGGGGAAGAGCGGCTCGTAGGCGCGGCCGATGAGCCCGGAGCCGGGGCGCTCCTCGACGATGCGCGGCTCCTCGGGGAGGAACTTCTTCATGGCCTCCATGCGGTCCTTGGCCAGCCAGACAAGGTCGCCCTCGGCCACCTCGACCAGGGCGTAGGCGATGTCCTTGTTGACGGCCAGGGCCAGGTTGGAGGGCAGGGTCCAGGGGGTGGTGGTCCACGCCAGGTAGGACCACTGCGGGTTCTCGCGGTCGCGCAGGCGCACGGTGATGGCCATGTCGTCGCGCTCGCGGAAGGAGTCGTCCAGACCGGTCTCGAAGTTGGAGAGCGGGGTCATGCAGCGGTTGCAGTAGGCCACCACGCGCGGGCTCTCGTAGACCAGACCCTTGCCAAACATCTCGGAGAAGGCCCAGAGCACGCTCTCCATGAAGGTGAGGTCCATGGTCTTGTACTGGCGCGAAAAGTCCACCCAGCGGCCGATGCGGGTGATGACGCGCTCCCACTCGCCGGCGTAGCCCAGCACGATGTCGCGGCACTTCTGGTTGAACTTGTCGATGCCGTACTTCTGGATCTCGGCCTTGCCTGAAATGGCCAGGTGTTTCTCCACCTCGTACTCGATGGGCAGGCCGTGGCAGTCCCAGCCCCAGGTGCGGTCCACGAAGCGGCCGCGCATGGTGTGGTAACGGGGCACGGTGTCCTTGACGTAGGACGTCAGGATGTGCCCGTAGTGGGGCAGGCCCGTGGCGAAGGGCGGGCCGTCGTAGAAGACGTAGGGTTTGCCGGACTTGGTCCGGTCCATGGACTTCCAGAAGGTGCGGTCCTGCTGCCAGGAGGAGAGGACTTCCTCCTCGAGCTTGGGGAAGGATACGGACGACGGGGCTGGTTTCACGGTAGGCTCCGGGAATGCTAAATTGAGAGGCCAGGACTTTTGATGAAAACAGCGGGCAAGTCAAGATTGGCGGGCGGCGCAGGGCCCGCGCGGACTGCGCGGACTGCGCGGACTGCGCGGGCCGCGTTGGGCCTGGACGCGGCCTGGACCCCGGCCAACCCCTGGGGCGTCGCCCTGGCCGTTGACGACGGTGGCGGCTGGCGGCTGGTGCTCGCCGCGCCGGACATGGCCGGGTTCATGGGCGGAACCCGCGAGGGATGCGAGCCCGGAGCCGGAACCGGAGCCAGGTCGGACGTCAAGCCAGGAGCCAGGTCGGACGTCAAGCCAGGAGCCAGGGCGGACGCCAAGTCAGGAGCCGGGCCGGGAGCAGGAGCTGAAGCAGAAGCGGAAGCCAGGCCGGAAACCGCGATGGGAACCGCATCAGGGGGCTCGCCAAGTTCAACAGACGCGCTGGCCCAGGCCGCCCAGGCCCCGGAGCCCGAGGCACTGCTGGCGCGCTGCCGCGAGCTGGCCGGGGTGGAGCCCCAGTGCGTGGCCGTGGACATGCCCATCGTGCCCAATGGCCGGGTGACGGGGCGCAGGGCGGCCGACAATGCCGTGTCCCGGGCCTTCGGGGGCCGCAAGTGCGCCACGCACAGCCCCACCCAGGAGCGCCCCGGTGCGCTGGGCGAAAATTTCAGCCGGGGCCTGGAGGGCAAGGGCTATCATGTGGCCGTGGCCGGGAGCGCGCCCACGGGCCGCGACCTGCTGGAGGTCTACCCGCACCCGGCGCTGCTGGCGCTCACCGGGGAGCGGATGCGCCTGCCCTACAAATCGGGCAAGACCAACGCCTATTGGCCGGGCCTGCCGCGCGCCGAGCGCGCGGCGCGGCTGCTGGCGGTCTGGGCGCGCATCCGGGAGGCCCTGGCCGGGCGCATGGTCATCGAACCCGGCGTGCTGCCCCCGCCGGACGGCTGGCGGCTCAAAGCCTGGGAGGACATGCTCGACGCGGCCATCTGCGCCTGGGTGGGGGCCTGCTGGCTGGACGGCGCGGCCACGGCCTACGGCGATGCGGCGTCCGCCGTGTGGGTTCCCGAGGGAGTCTGAAATTTCCCCCTAAAGTTTCCCCCATCAAGACCGATAAGGAGCCGCAGGAAACCGGAATTGTATGGTTTCATCCATGGAGGGGTGGGACATGAACATCAATGCCATCGATCAGCCCAAGGACGCGGCGGTTGCGGCGGGGGATGCGGAGCGCGCGCCGGCGGCGCCCAAGCATCCTGACACTGCTGATACACGGAAAACACTGGCGGCTCCAGGCGCGGAGGCCGCGCTGACCGGGCAGGCCGGGCAGGCCGGGCAGCCCGACGCGAAGCAGGTGCTCTCCCAGGCCCAGAGCTACTTCAAGGACAAAGGCGTGGACCTGCACTTCAAGCTGCTGGAAGACAGCAAGGACGTGCAGGTGGAGGTCATGGACAAGGACGAGCGCAAGGTCATCATGAAGATCCCCCGGGATGAAATCGTCAAGCTCTCGGAGGGGCTTCGCAAGATGGCAAAGGGCGTGCTGGACAAGGCCGTCTGAGCCCGAGCGGGTTAACACATTGCAAGAATGCGCTTTTTGAGGCCCGGAACCCTTGATGCGGGGCCGGGCTTTCTTTATCCAGGCGGCATGAAAACGCTCACCCGCCTGTTTGGCCTGACCCTGGCGCTCGGCCTGTGCCTTGCTTTGTCCGCGCCCGCCGCCGACGCCCTGGCCCAGGATTCCACCAGCAAGTCCCAGTCGCAGTCCCAAGCCAAATCCAAGTCGAAGTCCAAGGACTCCAAGGATTCCAAGAAATCCAAGAAGTCCGGCAAGTCCGAGGGCAAGTCTTCCAAGTCCCAGTCCGGGGAGAAGCCCTCCAAGAAGAAGGCCCCGTCCGGCGAGGGCTTCCGGGGCCTGGCCTGGGGCTCGCCGCTCTCCGCGCTCAATGAGCCGGAACTGCGCGAGGAGAGCGGCAACCTGCGCTACTACACGGTGCCCGGCGACAATATGATGGTGCAGGGCGTGGAGATGCGCGAGATCGTCTACGTGTTCTGCAAGGACAAGCTGGCGGGCGTGCTGACCCGCTATGACGGGCAGGTGAACCACCTGACCCTGCTGGGCAGGCTCACCGACCTCCACGGCGCGCCCCTGGAGAGCCCGGAGAACCTGCAGGGCGACCGCTCCTGGCGCTTCGACGCCGGGGACGTCTCGGTCATGATGGAGTATTCGGCCAAGGGCTCCACCGGCGCCCTGGCCTGGTTCGCAAAGGAGCCGCTGGCCACCTGCCAGCAGACCGCCACGCCGTAGCGCGCTGGCCTCCGTATGTAATAATGGCCGGGGCCGGACACCTTAGTGGTGCCCGGCCCCGGCTTTTTTCACGCCTACGGCCCAACGAGGCGTTCGAGGGCTCGGGTTCCGGACCGAAGCGAGGCGGCATGCGCCTCCCGTTTTTCCCGCGCCATGCGGCGCGATTGCTCCCGGTGCGGCGCAATCCCGGCGGGGAGCGCTATTCCTGTCGGTGTGGCCAATCCCACGGGTGCGGCCTAACCCCTTCCGGTTCGGCATATTTCCTGCCCGTGGAGCGTTGTTCCGGGGCGATGCTACGGCCGCGACCGGCAAGCGCAAACAATTCAGTATAGGCGGCCCGGCGTAGGTGGGGCATGACAGGAACTATTCGGAACAGCCGGGGCGTATTGTGTAATAAGTGCAGCGAAAATAAAGTGTTGCGAGATGATATTGGGCACGCTAGCATGAGGATGTTCAGCGAGTCGTATAAGGCCGCGCAGTCGCTTGCTCCAGCATCCGTTCACGACGGGCCGTCGGGCCGGACCCCGTGGCCCGAACTCCGGATAGTCGCCGGGTCGAGCGTTGTGTCCTCATCCACCGGTCAATCCTCAAGGACCTTCGCCATGCCCGTGACCAAGCGTTTCGTTCTCCTGGCCGCACTTTTCGCAAGCATCGCCATGGCCCAGGCCCTTCCGGCCGCGGCGGCGGGCAGGTTCAACCAGTTCGTCGGGTTGGGCGACAGCACCCTCGACTCCGGCTATTTCCGCTATACGACCTCGGGCAACACCCAGGTGGACGCGCAACTGGCCGCGGCGCTCAAACTCGGGGCCCAGGGCGGCTTCGCCGGGCCGGGGGTGATGACCACAACCATGCTGGGCGCGCGTTTCGGCCAGACCGCCGCGCCCTTCGGCGGCGGCGGGACAAACTACGCCAACGGCAGCGCCTACACCGCGCCCTTGAGCGCCTCCCCGGGCGTGGCGGCCATCCCGGGCAACCTGCCCGGCAACGTGGCCACCACCCAGCAGATAGCGAACTACCTCGCCTCCGTGGGCGGCGTGGCCAACCCCCACGCCCTGTACGTGGTCAACACCGGCAACAACGACCTGATCTTCGTGCAGAACCAGAGCCCGGCCTGGATAGCCGCCAATCCCAATTTCCTGAGCGGCGTCGCCTCCGAACTGACGGCAGGCGTGGCCGCACTGCAGGCGGCAGGGGCCAGGACCATCATCGTGCCCAACACCTTCTACACTTCGGCCCTGCTCGGCCCAGGCGGATCGCTCCCCGAGGCCAACGCCGCGTCCTACGCCAGGGCCATCGACTACGGGAACACCAAATGGGCCAAGCTGACCGCCGCGGGCGTGCGCTTCATACCCGCCGACCTGACCAGCGTGTTCCGCTTCGTCTCCACCTATCCGGCTTTGTTCGGGTTCACCCCGGCCTCGGTGCTGGCGGCCAACGCGCCCTCGCCGGTGTCGGCCCTGGTGACCTCCTGGGCAGACATCACGCCCGCCCAGATGCAGACCTACCTTTTCATCGACGGCAAGCACCTGACCACGGCGGGCCAGCAGATCGAAGCCGATTACGAGCAGAGCCTGCTCACCGCCCCGAGCCTGGTCTCGCTGCTGGCGGAAGGCCCTGTGCAGGCCGGTTTGGCGCGCGCGGCCACCATCCAGGGGCAGATCGACCCGGCCGGGCGGCAGCGCGGCCCCGGCGGCGTGAACGCCTGGTTGAGCGCGGGCGTGGGCTCGCTGTACCTGGGCAACGCCTCGGGCTTCCCCGATCTCCAGAGCACGCCGTTCACGGGCACCGCAGGCGTGGACTGGCAGACCCCCTTCGGCCTGGTGCTGGGCACGGCCTTCAGCGCCGGAACCCAGACGCAGAACTTCTCCATGGGCGGCGGCCATTTCGACCAGAACGAGCAGGCCGTGAGCCTCTACGCGGCCTACCAGGCCGGGCCGGTCTGGGGCAACGTGGTGGGCTCCTACGGTTTCCAGCAGGACAAGATCACCCGGCAGGTGGGCCTGGGCCTGTTCACCGACACCAACACCGGGTCCACCACGGGCACGTCCCTGGCCCTGGCCCTGCGCGCGGGCGGGGACATCACCTGGGGGCCGCTCACCACCGGCCCCGTGGCCGGGCTGGTGTTGCAGCAGGTGCGCGTGAAGGGATTCTCGGAGTCGGGCCTGAGTGGCGTCACGGCCCTGTCCTACGGCGAGCAGGTGCGCGACTCGGCCGTGAGCCAGCTCGGCTGGCGCGCGGCGGTGGATGCGGGCAGGTGGCGGCCCTTCGCTGAAATCAAATGGAATCACGAACTGGCGGACACCAGCCGCAAGATCAAGGCGGCGCTGACCTCGGCGGCGGCCGCGCCGTACTCCATGGACGCCGCGCCCGTGGGCGCGGACTGGGGCAGCGCCTCGCTGGGCAGCTCCCTGAAGCTCACCGACAGGGTGCTCCTGCGCGGCGTGGCCTCCACGCAGTTCTCCAACCCCAAGGCCGTGGGCTTCGGCGGGGAGCTGAGCCTCTCCGTGAGCTTCTAACGGAGCCTCACCGGGGCCGCTACTTCCCGCCGAAGGCCTGCCGGGCCATCTGCCCCAGGATCACCGCCCCGGCCTGGGCCACGTTGAGGGAGTCGAACTCCCCGGGCATGGGGATGAACAGGCTCTCCTGGCAATGCTTGGCCACGCCCGGGCGCACGCCCTTCTCCTCGCCGCCCAGCACCAGCACCAGGGGGAAGCGCACCTGGGAGGTGAACACGTCCTGGCCTTCGGGGCCGGCCTCGGCCTTGTAGACCGTGAAGCCCTCCTGGGCGCACTCCTCAAGGTCGCGCGAGAGGTTCACGCACTGGTGCACGGGGATGCGCTCCAGCGCGCCAGCCGAAGCCTTGGAGGCCGACCCGCCCAGGCGCGAGCCGTGGTGCTTGGGCACGATGAGCCCGCCGCCGCCCAGGGCCAGCAGGGTGCGGGCCAGCGTGCCCACGTTGCCGGGGTCCTGCACCTGGTCCAGCGCAAGCACCACGGGAAGCGGCGCGTGGCGCGCGGACTCCAGCAGGGACTCCAGCGGCACGAAAGACTGCCCGAAGATGAATGCGGCGACACCCTGCCTGCAGTCCGGCACGGTGCGCTCCAGGCCTTCCGCAGGCAGGAAGCGGAAACGAATCCCCGCATCGCGGCAGAGGTTGGTCAGTTCCTTGATGTCCTGGCCTTGCAGTCCCTGCCGGATGAGCACCTGCTCCACCATGGCCGGTTCGCGCTGCACCAGTTCCAGTACGGGTTTGCGGCCCATGACCACGTTTTCCATGTTAGTTACCGCCGTATGTGCGTTGCATGGCCTCGCCGTTGCGTGGAAACAGCGGTGCGGCAAGGTCTTTCCTGTTGATTATTACAAGAAGTTAACAAAGACCACCCATTGATTTTTTTGCGTCCCTGGGCTAGTCGGGCCATCAGCCAGAGAAGGCAGCCACAAGCCATCAATGCCGGCCAGCCCACTTCCGGACCTCACCCGCATGGCCGTCCGCAGCCGAGGATACACAATGCGATCATCCGTCAGAGCACTGCTCATTTTATGCCTGGTGCTGCTTCCCGCGTGCGCCAAGAAATACCAGGCCGACAACCAGGACATGAAGCCCAACCTGGACCCCGAGCTCTCGCAGGACTTCCTGAAGATCAAGCGCCCCAGGCCCCTGACCGAGCAGGAGAAAAAGGCCCTGGCCTCCAAGACGGACATCCCCTTCAACCTGGACGTGCGCGAAACCGAAGACGTGCAGATGTTCCTGACCTATTTCACCCAGGAACGCCGCGACACCATGCAGCGCTGGCTGGAGCGCGCCGCGCCGCACCTGCCCTACATACGCGCCGTGCTCGCCACCTACAAGCTCCCGCCGGACATCATCGCCCTGCCTTTCATCGAGTCGGGCTACAACACCATGGCCTACTCCCCGGCGGGCGCGGGCGGCATGTGGCAGTTCATGCCCGCCACGGGCCGCCGCTTCAACCTCACGGTCGACTGGTGGGTGGACGAGCGCCGCAACCCCTACCTGGCCACCGTGGCCGCGGCGAAGTACCTCTCCGAGCTCAACAACATGTTCAACGACTGGAACCTGGCCCTGGCCGCCTACAACTGCGGCGAAGGCAAGATGAGCAGGGTCATCAGCCAGTCGGGCCAGAACGACTTCTTCGACATCGCCAAGAACCCGGCGCTGCTCAAGCAGGAGACGCGGCACTACGTGCCCAAGTTCCTGGCGGTGCTCAAAATCTTCAAGAACCTCGAAGCCCTGGGCTTCACCCCCGTGAAGTGGGACGCCGGGCAGGTGCTGGAAGAGGTGACCCTCCCCGGCGGCACGGACCTGGCCGCCCTGTCAGAGGCCTGCGGCATGAACTGGGAGGAGTTCCACAAGCTGAACCCCGGCTTCCGCAGGCAGGTGAGTCCGCCGGACCGCGAGAGCCCCGGCTACGTGCCCGTCGAGAAGAAACAACTGGCGCTCAATTACCTGGCCAATCCCAGCTGTATCGCCAACAGGGGCATACGCTCCTATCCGGTCGCGGCCTCCGACACCTGGTGGAACATCTCCAAGCGCACGGGCGTGCCCGTGGCGGCCCTGCGCCAGATGAACCCCTCCTGCGGCGACGCCCTGACCCCGGACCAGACCGTCTACGTTCCGCTGGACGGCTCCGCGCAGGACACCGCCCTGGCCGACCTGGACGAGAAGCCCGGCAAGGGGTCCGAGGGCCAGAGGGCCTTGGTGCACCGCTACCAGCGGGGCGATTCCCTGGCGTCCATCGCCAAGAAGTACGGCGTGAACAAGACCGAGCTGATGCGGGCCAACGGGATCAAGAACGAGAAGTACGTTTCGCTGGGCACCAGCCTGACCATCCCGGGCAAGTTCGTGGCCGTGGGCGGCGCCGCCTGCCCCCCGCCCGTCGTGGCCGCGCAGCAGCCCGAGCAGCCGCGCAGCGTGGAGCTGAAGAAAGGGCAGACCCTGCAGCAGGTGGCCCAGACCTACAAGGTGGACCTGAAGGCGCTCATGGCGGCCAACGGGCTCAAGTCCGAGAAGGACGCCAAGCCCGGGCGGAAGCTCGTTCTCCCGGTGCCCCTGGCGGCCGCGCCCGCACCAGCCCCCGCCCAGGCTCAGGCCCAGGCCAAGGGCGCTCCCGCCGCTCACGCCGAACAGAAGGCGGCCCCGGCGCAGGCCCAGGCCTCGCCCCCCAAGCAGGAGGCCAAGGGCAAGGATGCGGCCGCACAGCATGCCCGGGCTCAGGCCCAGGCGCAGGCCAAGCCTGATCCCAAGGCTCCGGCGGCCGTCGCGGCCACCAGCGCCAAGGGCCAGCCGGCCCCCGCGAAGCCCGCAGAGCACGCCGAGCAGAAGAAGCCCGCCTCCGGCGGCACGCAGCTCTACAGCGTGGGCAGCGGCGACACGGTCTGGAGCATCGCCCGCAAGTTCAAGGTGGACCCCCACGCCCTGCTGGCCTGGAACAACCTGGACAAGTCCGTGCAGCTCAAGCCGGGCGACAAGCTGACCATCAAGACGCAGTAGCTCGGTCCAGCCCGCGAAGCATCACGAAGAAACCGCCGGAGGCGAACCTCCGGCGGTTTTTTCGTTGTGACGCGGCCCGCTAGCGACCATCCCGGCGCTAGCCGTCGACAGGCTGGGCGGGCGTTTCCAGCAGCAGCTGGTAGAAGGCCAAGTCCAGCCAGCGGCCGAACTTGAAGCCCACCTGGGGCAGGGTGCCCGCGTGCCTGAAACCGAGCTTCTCGTGCAGGGCGATGCTCCCGGCGTTGGCGGCGTCGATGCCGCCGATCATGGCGTGCACGCCGCTCCGGCGGGCCGCCGCGATGAGCTCCCGCATCAGCGTGCGGCCGAGCCCCCGCCCGCGATGCTCCTTGTGCACGTACACGGAGTGCTCCACGCTGTACTTGTAGGCGGGCCAGGCCCTAAACGTTCCGTAGCTGGCGAAGCCAAGCAGCGCGCCCGCGCCGTCCTCGACGCCGATAACCGGGAAGCCTCCGGCCCGCTTGGCCTCGAACCAGCCGGTCATGCTCTCCGGCGGCCGGGGCTTGTAGTCGTAGAGCGCGGTCGAATGAAGGATCGCCTCGTTGAAGATTTCCAGTATGGCGCCGGCGTGCCGCTCGAAGCCGCACTGCACGATGGTCTGTCCGCTCATGCGGGCCTCATCACCCCGCGGCATTCCCGTTTTCGGGCGGCAGCCCCATGCCGGGGCTCATGCGCTGGCCGCACCAGGTGGGCTCGTAACCGCCCACTTCGGCCAGCTTGGCCTTGAAGCCCTCCCCGGCCATGACCTTGAGCAGGGCCTGCACGCGCGCTTCCTCCAGGCTGGCCAGGGGCATCACCAGGTCGTAGCGCTCGCGGGCCAGGGGCACGAAGTCCAGCCCCAGGGCCTTGGCCGCGGCGTACACGCCCAGGCCGCAGTCCGCCCCGCCGTTCTGCACGTTGGCGGCCACGCCCATGTGCGTGGTCTCCTCCTGGCTGTAGCCCCGCACCTGCGAGGGCGCGATGCCCGCCAGCTTCAGGTGGTAGTCCAGCAGGATGCGCGTGCCCGCCCCGCGCTGGCGGTTGACGAAGCGCACGTCCGGGCGGGCCAGGTCGGCCACGCCCTGGATGTTCTTGGGGTTGCCCCGGGCCACAATGAGGCCCTGGTGGCGCACGGCCAGGTTGATGACCGCCACCTCCCTGCCTGGCAGGTGCTTTTGGATAAAAGAGAAGTTGAAATCGCCCGTCTCGGTGTCCAGCAGATGCGAACCCGCCAGCAGGGCCGTGCCCTGGGCCAGGGCCGCGAGGCCGCCCAGGCTGCCCACGTGGCTGGAGGCCAGGCGCATGGGCGGGTCCTGGCGCATGAGCTCGTCGGCCAGCAGGTCCAGGATCATGTCGTGGCTGCCCACCACCACCAGGGTGCGCTCCAGCTCGTCGGGGGAGACCAGCAGCTCCGCCGGGACCTCCTCGCCGCGAGCCAGGCCCTCCTTGTCGGGCGGGATCTGGGCCACGGCCTGGGCGCGCGTCAGGGTGGTGATGAGCCCGGCCCCGCGCGAGAGCGGCAGCGCGGAGTAGCCGTCGCCCACGCGGCCCACGGCCAGGCGCAGGAATTCGGTGAGCCCCGGGCGTGAGGGGGCGTCCTTGGCCAGGCGCACGGTCACGCTCTGGCGGCGCTGCGGCTCGCGGCGGGTGAGCCAGGCCACCAGCGGCCCGACCAGTTCCTCGAAGCAGACCACGGAGGAGACGGGATACCCCGGCGCGCCCACGATGAGCTTGCCGCGCGCCACGCCCAAGAGCGAGGGCTTGCCCGGCATGGCCTGGATGCCGTGCACGACGACCTCGCCGAAACGTTCGATCACGGCGCGGGTGAAATCCTTGCTGCCGGCGGAGGACCCGGCCACCAGGGTGACGATGTGGGCCGGGGTGTCCAGGGCGTCGTCCACCGCGCGGGAGAGGGCCTCCAGGCTGTCGGGCACGGGCGGGCGGCGGCGGGCGTCCACGCCCCAGCCCTGGGCCAGGGCGCAGAGCATCACGGAGTTGGACTCCACAACCTGCCCGGGGCCGGGCTCGGGCCTGGAGGTGTAGTCCAGCACCTCGTCCCCGGTGGGGATCACGGCCATGCGCACCTGCTCGTAGACGTCCACCTCCCACACCCCGCAGGAGAGCAGCGCCCCGATGTCGTAGGCCGAAAGCACCCTGCGCCGGGGCAGGACGAGCTCGGTGGCCACGATGTCCTCGCCGATGCGGCGCACGTGGGTCCAGGGGGCCACGGGGGCCTCCAGCTGGGCCTTGCCGTCCTCGGTGAAGACCACGTGCTCGATCATGGCCACGGCGTCCATGCCCGGGGGCAGGGGATGGCCGGTGTTGACCATGCCGAAGCCCTCGTCGGGCTCCAGGGTCACGGGGTCGCCCTCGCGGGCGGCGAAGGTGGTCTCGGCGCGCACGGCGATGCCGTCCATGGCCGCGCAGTGGTACGTGGGGGAGCTCAGCCGGGCCAGCACGGGCCGGGCCGTGACGCGGCCCAGGGCCTGGTCCGTGGGCACGGACTCCACGCCCACCAGGGTGTTGCGGTCCAGCGCGGCGCGCGTGCGGGCCAGGGCTTCGGCGATGGGCACGGTGCGCAGGTAGATGTTTCGCTTGGCGTTCATAGCAGCACCACCTGGTGGGTTGTCCCGGCCTCCAGGCCCTCCAGGTCCGCCGGGATGCGGACCAGCCCCTGGGCCTGGACCAGGGTTTTGACCAGCCCGGACTTGCCGAGCAGCGGATGGGCCTTGAGCCCGCCGTCTCCGGCTTGCTCCAGGCGCACGCGAACGTAATCCTCCCGGCCCTGGCGCGAGGCCACGTTGCGGGCCAGCACGGCGCTCACCGAGGGCCTGGGCCGGGTGAAGGCGGCCCGGTCCCCGCCCAGGTGGGCCAGGAAGGGGCAGCCGAAAATGTACATGACCACCTGGGCCGAGGCCACCTGCCCGGGCAGGCCCCACACGGCCTTGCCCCGCGAGCGCGCCAGGATGGTGGGCTTGCCGGGGCTCACGGCCAGGCCGTGCACCAGCACCTCGGTGTCCGGCAGCAGGGAGAGCGCCTCCACGGTGAGGTCGCGCACGCCCACGGAGCTGCCCCCGGAGAGGAACACGGCGTCGGCCTTGTCCACGGCTTCGGCCAGGGCCGCGGTGATGGCCTCCAGGCTGTCGGGCACGATGCCCATGTGCAGGGGCAGGGCTCCGGCCTGTATGGCCATGGCGGCCAGGGCCGGGGCGTTGGCGTCGCGGATCTGGCCGGGGCGGGGCGCGTCGGAGGGCGGAATGAGCTCGTCCCCGGTGGAGAGGATGGCCGCCACTGGCTTGCGCCCAACCGGAGCCTCCAGGATGCCCAGCGCCGCCAGGAAGGCGATCTCGGAGGGGCGCAACGGGATGCCGGGCTCAAGCGCCGTCTGCCCGGCGCGGGCGTCCTCCCCGGCGAGCATCATGTTTTCGCCCGGGGCCGAGGGCTTCCTGATCTCGATGGTGCCGCCGCCCAGGTCCGCCGTGTGCTCCACCATGACCACCGCGTCGGCGCCCGGAGGCAGGCTCGACCCCGTGACCACGCGCACGCAGGTGCCGGGCTGGAGTTCTTCGGCGGACACGGCGGTGATGTCCAGTTCGTCCGCCAGGTCCAGGTAGGAGGGGTTGGTCTCGGTGGTGCCGTAGCAGTCGGCGGCGCGCACGGCGTAGCCGTCCATGCTGGAGCGGGGCAGGGCTGGGAGGTCCTCCCGGGAGGTCACGGGCCCGGCCAGATAACGGCCAAGCAGGCCTTCCAGGGGCAGGGTTTCGCTGTCGAGGCGGGAAAACGTGGCCAGAACGCCCCGGAACTGCTCCGGGGAGATGAGATCCAGAAAGCCTTTTTCCATCGAGTCTATCCGCCGATGGCCGTCATGGCCCTGGAGCAGACCGCCCGCTTGTGGCGCTCGTCCAGAAGTTTGTAGCCCATGGGTTTGCGGGCCAGGGCGCGCCTGAGCACCTCCAGCAGCTTGCCGTCGCTGGTCCTGGGGGAGCGCAGCAGGGGCCGCAGCCGGTATTCCTTGTCGGAGTAGAGGCATGGCCTGAGCTTGCCGTCGCAGGTCAGGCGCAGGCGGTTGCAGCTCAGGCAATAGTGGCCGGAGAGGCCCGAGATGACGCCCAGCCTGCCCTGGCCGCCCTCGATCTTCCACATGCGGGCCGGGCCGTGGCTGCCCTTGACGGGCTCGACGGGCGTGAGGTCCGCGAAGCGGCGGGCGCTCTCCAGGATTTCGGAGGCGGGCCAGAAGCGCGACTCGTCCCAGGTGGTGCCGCCGCCGATGGGCATGAACTCGATGAAGCGCATGTCCAGCGGGAGGGTGCGGGCCAGCTCGATGAAGCCGGGGAGCTCATGGTCGTTGACGCCGCGCATGGCCACGGCGTTGACCTTCACCCTGAGCCCCGCCTCCAGGCTGGCCTCGATGGAGGAGCGGGCCTGGGCGTAGAGGTCCATGCCGGTGATGCGGTGGAAGCTCTCGCGGTCGAGCGTATCCAGGGAGATGTTCACGGCGCGCAGCCCGAGGGAGGCCAGCATCTTCGCCTGCGGGCCAAGGAGCGTGCCGTTGGTGGTCAGGCGCACGTCCAGGCCCGGGGCGGCGTCCATCACCCGGGCCAAGAAGTCCGGGAAGCCGCGCCTGGCCAAGGGCTCGCCGCCGGTGAGGCGGATCTTGGTCAGGCCCAGCGGGGCGGCCAGGCGGATGACGCGCAGATACTCCTCGTAGGAGAGCAGGTCCTTGTGGTTGAGCTCGTGAAAATCGTGCACCGGCCTGCAGTAGACGCAGCGCAGGTTGCACCTGTCCGTGACGCTGACCCGCAGATAGCTGACTTCGCGTCCGAAGCCGTCGGCCAGTTGCGGGGCTGGAGGGCTGGTATCACGATTCATGGAGAAAAGGATATGCCATCATTGACACAAAGGGAAGGTCTCAGCCTCCGTCAACCATGGGAATAAGGCGTATCTCCGCGCCGTCGCGCAGGGGGGTGCCGGGGCTGGCGGGGGCTCCGTCCTGGATGGCGATCAGCTCGCCCGCATCGGCAAAGCCCAGCAGGGCCAGCAGCTCGCCCAGGGTCGCGCCCTCGGGCAGTGTCTCGGACCGGGCGGGCGCGTGCCCGGCGGGGCGGTTGCGCCCCAAATGGCCCACCAATTCGACTGTGACCTTCATGGAGGCCTCCTCCCCGGTGTCGCGGCATCCCGTCAGTCTGAACAGCCGGGCGCCGTGGCCAAGACAGATTCGGCACGACTGCCGAGCGAACCGCTTTCCGGTGCGCTTACGACGCTGGGCCGGACGGCCCGCAGGTGATTCCCGGGGGGCGCTAGTTCGTCACCTCGTAGCCGCGGGCCTTCATGCATTCGTCCAGGGCCTTCTGCATGGCCGTCTCGGGGTCCTTCACGCCGGGCATGGCGGTGGCCACGGCGGCCCGGCCCCGGCATTCGTCGTAGTCGGCCTGGGCGG
Source organism: Fundidesulfovibrio agrisoli (assembly GCF_022808715.1). GTDB lineage: Bacteria > Desulfobacterota > Desulfovibrionia > Desulfovibrionales > Desulfovibrionaceae > Fundidesulfovibrio > Fundidesulfovibrio agrisoli. The sequence goes on along the minus strand of NZ_JAKZKX010000021.1, from coordinate 22,830 downwards.
CGGTGCCCGGCTTGTTGGGGTTGACCACCTTGGGCTGGCCGGAGCAGCCCAGCAGAAGTGCGGAAAGCGCTACGCAGACGAAAAGACGCATCGGAACCTCCACGGCTTGACAGTTGCGCCCCACCATGACTAAACCGTCATCCATGCGCAATACCCACGCCCACGGCAGCCAGTATTATTATTCCTACGGGGTCCGCGTTCGCGGGGCGTGGCGGAGCGTACTCCAGTAGGATCAACCCAAGCAGCGCTCTTTCCACAGGGCCGCGAACACGACGTTCGCGGCCCTTTTTCGTGGCGCGGGCGTCATGGGCCGGGAAAGGCCAGGAGCAAACACCATGCACATCGGCAAAACCATCCGCCTCGAACGCATCATCAACCGCGACACCGGCCGGGCCATCATCGTGCCCCTGGACCACGGCGTCACCGTGGGCCCCATCGACGGCATCATCGACATGCGCGACACCGTGACCAAGATCGTGGAGGGCGGGGCCAACGCCGTGCTCATGCACAAGGGCGTGGTGCCCTGCGGGCACAGGGCGCGCGGCCGCGACATCGGCCTGATCGTGCATCTTTCGGCCTCCACCTCGCTCTCGCCCTTCCCCGGGGCCAAGACCCTGGTCTGCGAAGTGGAGGAGGCCGTGCAGTTGGGCGCGGACGCCGTGAGCGTGCACCTGAACCTGGGCGACGAGTCCGAGCGGGACATGCTGGCGGACATGGGGCGCATCAGCCGCGAGGCCGCGCGCTGGGGCATCCCGGTGCTGGCCATGGTCTACGGGCGCGGCCCCAAGATCAAGAACGAGTTCGACCCCGAGGTGGTGGCCCACTGCGCCCGCGTGGGCATGGAGCTCGGCGCGGATATGGTCAAGGTGCCCTACACCGGGGACCCCGAGAGCTTCGCCCGCGTGGTGGCCGGAGCGCGGGTGCCCGTGCTGATCGCCGGCGGGCCCAAGACCCCCACCACCAGGGACTTCCTGCGCATGGTTGCGGATTCGATCCAGGCGGGCGGTTCCGGCCTGTCGGTGGGCCGCAACATCTTCCAGCACAAGGACCCCACCCGCCTGCTGCAGGCCCTGGGCAAGATCGTGCACGACGGCGGAGACTTGGAGGACGCCCTGGCCGGGCTGGGGGAATAAAGAACCCTCGTTACGACGCAGCGGCCAAAGGACAATGCCCTTTGGCCGCTGAAGAATGATGGGGTTGTAGGTTCCGGCCTCGGCCTCCGCAGCGCCGAACTGTCCGCTGTATTTGAAGAACATCGGCCAGCTCGGCGCTGCGGAGGCCGAGGCCGGAACCGGCGCGGCTCATCGCGGCAGTGTGGCCGCTCACTCTCGTCAGGGCTTTCTGGCCGGGTGCTTCCCGGCGCGGCCGAGGGGCCGGACATCCCTGCGAAGTTCGTCCGCCCGGGACGCGAAGCCATAAGGGATTCAAAAGGGAGGAACTCCCTTTTGCCGCCGGAGGCCCTCTCCATCCCGTTGTCACACAGCCAAAAGAAGCCTCCGGAGTGCAAAGGGCCTTCGGCCCTCTGTACTCCCTTTCCGCTTCGCGCCCGGGGCGCGCAGGGTTATTCCCCCAGCAGCATGTCCAGCACGTCCTGGCGCTTGTCCTTTGGCAGGCGCGCCAGGAGCCTGTTGGCTCCGCAGAGCACCGCAAGGATGGCCGAGGTGACGATGTTGGGGCTCAGGCCCACGCCGAATGTGCTTCCGGTCACGCCGTCCAGGCTGACCTCCACGAAGGAGGCGGCTCTGGCGTCCGCTCCCACCCCGATGGCCCGCTCCTCGTAGGAGTGGATGCGCAGCGGCAGCCCCAGGGCGTGCACGGCCGCGTCCAGCGGGCCGTTGCCCTCGCCCATGGCGCAGACGGTGCGCCTGCCGACGCCGACCTCCAGGCGGATGCCCTGGCGGCCTGGCACGTCCACCAGCTGGTGCCCGGCGTAGAGGATGGGCTTGGTCTTCTCCAGGTATTCGCGGGCGAAGAGCTTCCAGAGCGTCTCGGGCGGTATCTCGCCGCCGTGGGTGTCGGCGTGGTGCTGCACGGCGGCCGCGAACTCCACCTGGAGCCTGCGCGGCATCACCAGCCCGTAGGTGGCCTCCATCACGTAGGCCACGCCGCCCTTGCCGGACTGGCCGTTGACCCGCACGATGGCCTCGTAGCCGCGCCCCAGGTCCGCCGGGTCGATGGGCAGGTAGGGCACGTTCCAGAGCGACTCGGGCGTGCGCGCGGCGAAGCCCTTCTTGATGGCGTCCTGGTGGGAGCCGGAGAAGGCCGTGAACACCAGCTCGCCCGCGTAGGGGTGGCGCGGGTGCACGGGCAGGCGGGTGAGCTCCTCCATGGCGGCGGTCACCTCGGCCATGCGCCGGAAGTCCAGCCCGGGCTCGATGCCCTGGGTGTGCAGGTTGAGCGCCAGGGTCACCAGGTCGGCGTTGCCGGTGCGCTCACCGTTGCCGAACAGGCAGCCCTCCACGCGCTCGGCCCCGGCCAGCTGGGCCAGCTCGGCGGCGGCCACCGCGCAGCCGCGGTCGTTGTGCGGGTGCACCGAGATGACAACGCTGTCGCGCCGGGCCAGGTTGCGGTGCATCCACTCGATCTGGTCGGCGTAGACGTTGGGCGTGGCCAGCTCCAGGGTGGCGGGCAGGTTCACGATCACCTTGTCCTCGGGGGTGGCGCCCCAGGCGGCGGTGACGTCGTCGCAGACGTCGCGGGCGAACTCCAGCTCGGTGCCGGTGAAGTTCTCGGGGGTGAACTCCAGGGTCCAGGCCGTGCCGGGCTGGGCGGCGGTGAGCTCGCGGGTCAGGAGCACGGCCTCCACGGCCATGCGGCGGACCTCCTCGGGCGTCTTCTGGAAGACCACCTCGCGGAACACCGGGGCCGTGGACACGTAAATGTGCACGATGGCCGAGCGCGCGCCCTCGAGCGACTCCACGGTGCGCCGGATCAGGTGCTCGCGGGCCTGGGTCAGCACGGAGATGGTCACGTCGCGGGGGATGTGGCCGCCCTCGATGAGGGTGCGCACGAAATCGAAGTCGGTCTGCGAGGCCGAGGGGAAGGCCACCTCGATCTCCTTGAAGCCGATGTCCACCAGCAGCTTGAACAGCTTGAGCTTGGAGGCGGTGTCCAAGGGGTCGAAAAGGGCCTGGTTGCCGTCGCGCAGGTCCGTGGAGAGCCACGCGGGGGCCTTGGCGATGGTCTTGTCGGGCCAGGTGCGGCCCTTGAGGGCGACGGCGGGGAAGGGGCGATATTTCTCGATCATACGGGCGGTCTGCATGGATGACTCCGGGGTTTTCTGCGTTATCGGCGCGAAGCGGCACGGGGACGGCTGCGGTTCGGGCCTGATAGTCGGCGTCGGTCGATCATGGCGGACCTCCTGCACGGTCGATCACATGGAACAATGCCGCCTGGCGGCTGGAACGGGACGAAAACGGAATAAGGGAAGAAAAAACGATTAACAGACCGCCAGGGGCGGTAGCGAGAGGGCGGCGGGGGCCGCGAGGAAGCGGGGGCGGAGGCTCAGCGTCGTGAACATGGGCTCACGATACGGACCCTCCGCCCCGCTGTCAACATTGCGGGTGATGGAAAGGGGTTACACGCCGAGCGCGGCGTGCCTGCGGCCCGGGAGGGCTTTGCCGCCCGCGCCGCCACCCTCGGTCTGGAGCTCCTCGATGAGGCGGGAGAGCACCTGGGCCTGGGAAGCCAGCTCGGCCACGGCCTGGGCGGACTGGCGCATGGCGTCGGAAGTTTCGGAGGAGATGCGGCTGATGTCCTCCACGGAGTGGTTGATCTCCTCGCTGGCGGCGGACTGCTCCTCGGAGGCGGCGGCTATTGAGCGCACCTGGTCCGTGCTGCGGTCCACCAGCTCCACGATGGAGCGCAGGGCCTCGCCCGAGGCGCTGGCGATGGAGGTGGCCTTGCCCACCAGGGTCACGGTGCGCTCCACGCTGGCGATGTTGGAGCGGGTGCCCTCCTGGATGCCCCGGATGGCCTCGCCCACCTCCTTGGTGGCGGTCATGGTCTTTTCGGCCAGCTTGCGCACCTCGTCGGCCACAACCGCGAAGCCCCTGCCCGCATCGCCCGCGCGGGCGGCCTCGATGGCGGCGTTGAGGGCCAGGAGGTTGGTCTGGTCCGCGATGTCGGAAATCACGCCCATGATGCGCCCGATGGCCTCGGCCTGCGCGCCCAGGCCGGTCATGTCGGCCTTGAGCTCCTCGGCCTGTCTGGCCACCAGGCCGATCTCGCGCACCACCTCGTCCACGGCCCTGGCCCCTTCCTGGGCGCGGCCCTTGGCCTGCTCGGAGGTCTCGGCGGCCTGGGAGGCGTTGCGGGCCACCTCCAGCACGGTGGCGTTCATCTGCTCCATGGCGGTGGCGGTCTCGGCCACGCGCCCGGTCTGCATCTCGGCCCCGCGCGTGGACTGCTCCACCTGGGCGGAAAGCTCCTCCGAGGCGGAGGAAATCACTTCGGCCACGTCCTCCAGCCTGCCCGCCGCCTGGAGCATGCCCTCGGCCTTGGCGCGCTCCGCCCTGGCGGTGGCCTCCTCTGCGGCGGCGGTGGCCTCCCGCGCGGCCTGGGCCTGTTTGGCGGCGTCCTCGGACTTCTGGTTGGCCTCGCCGATCTTCTCCTTCAGGGTGCCCACCATGCGGATGAGCACCGCGTAGACGCCGCCCTTGCCCTCGACGGGCTTGAAGGCCACGTCCAGATTGCCCTCGGCCACCTCGGCGGCCACCTGGCCCAGGTAGCCGGGGTCCTCCCCGAGCTGGCCGCGCACGTTGCGCGTTGTGAAGAAGGCCAGGGCCGCGCCCGCGCCCGCGCAGAGCGCGATGGCCAGCAGCAGCTTGGCGCGGCCGCTGGAGTAGATTTCCAATGCCTTGGCCGCGCTCTGCTCGCCGCCCTTGGTGTTCATATCCACCAACGCGTTCAAGGTGGCCAGGGCTTCCTGGATCAGTTTCGCGGATTCGCCCGTTGCCACCTCGGCGGCCTTGGCCTGGTTGATTTCGGAGAGCTTAGCGATCTTTTCGTGCAGCTCCAGGTAGCGCTTCCAGAGTGCCAGGAACTTGTCGAGCCCGGCCCTCTCCTCGGCCTGTTCAGTGGTGACCAGCTTCTCGTACTCGGCCAGCAGTTTTGAAGCCTTCTCCTTCGCAAGCTTCATCTGAGCTTCGTAGGAGCGCATCTGGGCTTCCTCTGTGGAGAGAATGTGTACCAGTTCGTAGCGGCGGAACTGCTGGACGGCCTCGTTGATCTGCCCCAGCCGGGTGATGCTTGGCAGCCAATCCCCGGCGAGTTGGTCGGTTTCAGCGCGGATGGCCCCCATTTCGGAGATGGCGAACAGGCCCACCGCTACGACCAGCAAGACCACAATCCCGAATCCGCCGAAGAGCTTCACCGACAGCTTCATGATACGACTCCTGAGGGTATTTCCAAAATGGAAGGGGCGGCCCTTCGCCTGGGGCCAGTTCAACAAATAATGACAAATTCGTCAAATCAAGACTGCGCGACGAGGAAACTCGCTGTGGCTACGGCAGGGGTACCGGCCGGAAGGGCTGGTGCAGGTAGCGCTCCACGGCCTCGATCACGACCACGTCGGGCTTTTCGGCCTCGATGATCTGGGGCTGGAAGGTGTGCTCCCAGAGGAAGACGCTGCGCGAAAAGCGCTGCGACAGGAAGGGAATGGCCGTGCTGGAGAAGGAGTCCCGGAAGAAGACGGCCTTGGGCAGGGTTTTGTCCCCGGTTTCGAGCACCACCATGTCGCGCCCGGAGCGCATGGCCGGGTTGGGGTAGCCCGGAGGCCCGGCGGCGTGGGCCAGGGAGGGGGAGAGACGCTCCATCTCGATGTCGCGCTCGGTGAGGGTGTCGGTGAGCAGGAGCATGTCCGAGAGGTCGCCGCCGTGGGTCTCGAACTCCAGGGCGCGGTACTCCTCGTCGGCCAGGGGCGGCATGTGCGGGAAGCGCGCCCGCAGCGCCTCCACGATGGCCGCGCTGCCCCGGAACGCGCCCCAGCCGTTCCAGTGGGTGTCCGTCTTCCAGTAGGCGCGGCGCACCTGGCCCGCGCTGGTCAGGGCCGGGCGCAGGTCCAGGAAGGGGACGCCCGCCTCGCGCATGGCCTGGGCCAGTTGGTCCAGCCGGGTCACGGGGGAGAGCGTGTGCATGGCCGGGGGCATGAACTGCCCGTACACGCTGGCCTTGTTGGGCGCGATCACCAGGAGCAGGGCCGTGCCCCGGGCGGCCAGCCAGTCGCGCCGGGCCTTCATCTCCGCCGAGAAGGCGTCCAGCTCCTCGCGGCTGAGCAGGTTCACGCCGAGCCAGTCCTCCAGGGCGGACTCCATGTTGAAGAACAGCCAGCCCTCGCGGCCCAGGATCACGTTCTTGGAGGGCGACTCCTGGAACAGGGCCAGCTTGATGCGGTTGGCCGCGCGGATCATGTCGTCGCGGAAGGGAAAGGTCTCCCCGTAGGAGGTGGTCAACTGCTTGGCGAAGGCCTTGAAGTCGGTCCCGGCCAGGGAAAGAGGGGGCAGCGGGGTCTTGAGGCGGTTCTCCACGGCCTTGGGGCCTTGGGAGACGCCCAGCAGGGCCAGGCCCTGGGGCAGGATCAGGGGCAACAGGAGCAGGGCGGCGCTGACGGAGGTGAGGATGCGTTTCATGGCGGCGGCTCAGAACTGGGCGTAGATGAAGGGTGCGTAGGTGCCTGCGGCCAGCTGCAAAAGCGCAGCCGCCAGCAGGACGGGAGCCGCGATGCGGGCGCAAACTCCGGCCACGGCGGGGGAGAGGGCCTCCAGCCGGGCGGCCAGCCAGGGCAGCGCGGGCGCGCTGCCGATCAGGCCCACGGCCAGGGCCGCCATGTACTGCCGGTTCACGCGCACCATCCAGGTGTAGTCGAAGCTCCCCTGGTTGGCTCCGGCCAGGGCCGAGAAATAAGCCAGGGCCTGGCTGAAGTCCGCCGCCCGGAAGAACACCCAGCCCAGGCAGACCACTGCCAGGGCGTAGGCGTGGCGCAGCGGCCGGGGCAGGGCGTCCAGCGCCTTGCCTATCCGGGTGCGCTCCAGGGCCAGGAACACTCCGTGCCACAGGCCCCAGACCACGAAGCTCCAGGAGGCCCCGTGCCACAGGCCGCACAGCGCGAACACCGCGAGCAGGTTGCGCTGCACTTTCCAGGGGGCCACGCGCCCCCCGCCCAAGGGTATGTAGAGGTAGTCGCGGAACCAACTGGAGAGCGTCATGTGCCAGCGCCGCCAGAACTCGCGCACGGACTGGCTGACGTAGGGGTAGCTGAAGTTCTCGGGCAGCCTGTAGCCGAAGATGCGGCCCAGCCCCACGGCCATGTCGGTATAGCCGGAGAAGTCGAAGTAGAGCTGCAGGGAGTAGCTCGCCAGACCGAGCCAGGCCGTGCCCATGTCCAGGCGCCCGGCGGGCTCGCCGAAGGCGGCGTCGGCCATGGGGCCCAGCGTCCCGGCCACCAGGGCCTTCTTGGCCAGACCCACAGCCAGCCGCGCGAGCCCGGCGCGCAGGTCCTCCATGGTTGGGGCGGCGGGCCAGCCGCCCTCGGGGAACATGTCGCGGTATCGGGCGATGGGGCCGGCCGTGATCTTGGGGAAGAAGACCATGAACAGGCCGAAGCGCAGCGGGTTGGCCTCCGGGGCCTGCTGCCCGCGCGAGACGTCCATCAGGTAGGCCACGGCCGAGAAGGTGAAGAAGGAGACGCCCAGCGGCATGCCCGCCGGGGCCATCCAGGCCGGGGCCGAAACGCCGAGCACCTGCGCGGTGAGGAAGGTGAAGTATTTGGCCCAGGCCAGCAGGAGCAGGTTGCCCGCCACGCCCCCGGCCAGGAGCGCCCGGCGCGCGCCGGACCCCAGCTCGGCCTTGCCGATGGCCAGGCCCAGGAGCATGTTGCCCGCGGCCGAAAGGCACAGGAGCGGCAAGGAGGTTACGTCGGACAGGGCGTAGAACAGCAGGCTGGCGGCCAGCAGCAGTCCTCCGCGCAAACCCCCGGGGCAGAAGGCGAAAACGCCCAGAACGGCAGGCAGCCAGACCAGCAGGAACAAGGGTGAATCGACAGGCATGGGCAGCCATATCCCGAGCGGGCGGCGCAGGCAAGCCGTGTGTTCCCGAGAAGTTGCGGCGCGGCAGGCCGCGATTGCATTCACCCCCCCATGTTGCTACATCGTGTAAAACAATCGACCGCAGGCCTCCATGCTCCCTTCCGACCAGACGCAAAGCACACCCGCCAACGGCGGCACCCAATCCGCGCCCCCGCAGGCAAGACGCGCGGCCGCGCCCAAGCGCGCGGCCAAGACCTACAAGATCGGCCAGATCGCCGCGCTGCTGGGGCTCAAGCCCTTCGTGCTGCGCTTCTGGGAGACGGAGTTCCCCATGCTCCAGCCGGTGCGCACGCCCAAGGGGCAGCGGCTCTACACCGAGGAGCACCTGCGCCTGCTCAAAAACATCCAGCGCCTGATGCACACCGAAGGCATGACTCTTGAAGGTGCCAGGCGCAAGCTGGCCGAGCGCCAGCGCAAGAATGAACTGCGCACCCTTGTGGAGCGCGAACTCAGGGAGATCAGGGCGCTGCTGGCCCCCGAGGAAGAAGTATGATCCGTTTACGATATGTCGTGATTTTGCTGATGGCCGCCTGGATCGCGGCCGTGGCCTTCGCCAATACACCCACTCCCGCCGGGGTGGTGGACGACCTCACCGGGCAGGCCGACGCCTCCACCGGGCAGGAGCCGCCGCGCAAGCTGGCCAAGGGCTCGCCCGTGTTCGCGCAGGACGTGGTGGTCACACCCTCCGCCAAGGACAAGGCCCGCCTGCTGTTCTCCGACGGCTCCTCGCTTGAGATCGGGCCGGAATCCAAGGTGGCGCTCAAGGAGTTCGCCTACGACGAGGCGGACAAGTCCAAGTCGCGCCAGAACATCGAGATGAGCAAGGGCGTGTTCCGCTTCGTCACCGGCAAGGTGGTGGCCCAGAACCCGGAGAACCTCAAGATCGCGAGCCCCCTCTCGGTCATCGGCATCCGCGGCACCACCACGGACCACTGGATACAGACCAAGCAGACCTTGGTGCTGGGCAAGCCCTCCACCGAGGTGCTGGCCGAGCTGCACGCCCTGCGCGAGAGCTCCTCCGGCAAGGAGGTCACCGTGCAGACCGAGGAGGGGCTGATGGTGCTCAAGAAGCCCGGCGACGTGGCCTGGGTGCGCCCCAAGCTGCCCGGCTCCGTGCGCCCGCTCACCGAGGGCGAGCGGGAGAGCTTCGGCACCTTCACCATCCAGCGCAAGAACTTCGACCCCGCTCCGCCCAGGCGCGGCCTGCCCGGAGGCGGGGGTTGAGAAGGGCGGCGAAGTAAGAGTAAAGGGTAAGGAAGAGTTGTTGCCGGAGCGGGGCGCGGCCCCGCACCCCGCCAGGGGGATGATCTCCCTGGACCCCGCATTAGTGTCGCGGGTTCGGGGGTGAATATGGCCCCAGGTCGGAAATGCGCCTCCCCGTGAGGGCATGAGGGAAAAAAGATGAAGATATGGCTCGCCGTACTCGCCCTGCTGGCGGCCCTGCCCGCCCAGGCCCTGGCCTTCAGCTTCTCCGAGGAGGCCGGAAAGGACGCCGCCCAGCGGCAGGCCAAACAGGCCGAAATTTCGGCCCTGCTCTCCGAGCCGTGCCGCAAGAGCATCAAAGGCCAGACCATCGCCCTGCTCATCGCGGAGAAGCAGCAGGGCCTGATGAACGTGAACGCCTCCAACCAGGGCGTGCTCTTCGAGGCCCTCTACTCCCGGCTGCGGGCCATCGGGCTCTCCACCATCCCGCAGCAGGCCATCACGGCGCGCATCGCCCGCGCCGAGGCCGAGGCCATCCTGAACAACGACCCCGACGCAGCCCTGGCCGCCTCCAAGCGCCTGGGCGCGGCCTTCATCCTCAAGGGGATCATCTCCGCGCGCAGCGGGGCCAACAAGATGGTCAAGGCCAACGAAGTCAGCGTGGACATCATCCTGACCCTCTCCGACGGCTCCGGGCGCACCGTCTCCCAGGTGCGGGCCTCGGGCCAGTCCTGGGCGGGAAGCGACGTCACCGGCGCGGCCCTCTCCGTGCTGGACGATCAGGCCGACACCCTGGTGGCCAAGCTCTATTCCGATTTCTGCGCCCGGGGCAAGAAATGAGCCCCCGCACCGCAACACCACTTGAAAAGAGAACGCGCATGAACGCCCGCACACTTGCTTCGCTGCTGCTTATGCTCCTGCTTGGCGCGCTGCCCGCGCTGGCCCAGACCCAGCCCAAGGCGCCCGCCCCGACCCCGGCCCCGGCCGCCGCGCCCGAAACGGGCAAGACCGTCACGGTCACGGCCGAAGGCCTGGCCGACCCCAACGCCGACACCTACAAGCGCGACAAGGGCCTGCTCCTGGACGACCTGCGCGCCGACGCCCGCCGCCAGGTGATCGAGAAGGCCGTGGGCTCCTACATGGAGACCTCCACCCTGATGCAGAACTACACCCTGGTGCACGACAAGGTGCTCTCGCGCTCCAAGGGCATCATCAAGCGCGTGGTCAAGGAGTCGCAGCCCTGGGTCGGGGAGGACGGCTTCGCCCACCTGATGATGACCGCCGAGGTCTACACCGGCGAGCTCAAGGACACCCTCTCCGAGATGGGCCGCCAGGAGCGCGTGAGCCTCATCAAGGACGCGGGCAACCCCCGCATCGCCGTGGCCATCAACATCCGCGACGCCGAGCGCGGCGTGGACATCAAGCCCGAGCGCTCCGAGGTGGCCGAGAACATCCTCAAGGAGCGCATCAAGGGCTTCGGCTACCGGGTGTGGTCCACTGGCCAGGCCGGGCAGTCCGACTTCACCATCAGCGGCGAGGCCAAGTTCAAGACCGTCTCGGCCAAGCTGGCGGCCTCCGGGCTCACGCTCACCAAGTACGTGCTCACCTCCTGGAGCGTGAAGTGCGTGGACAACCACACCGGCGAGGAAATATACTTCAACAACAAGGTGCCCCAGAAGCAGAGCTGGCCCGACGAGGACCAGGCCATCAAGGAGATCGGCCAGTTGATCGGCGGCGAGTTCTCCAAGGAGTTCTTCGAGGAGCACCTCCAGGCCCCGGCCAAGACCTACCAGGTCAAGGTGCTGGGCCTGCCCAGCTACGACACGGCCCAGCTGCTGCGCAAGGAGTTCATCGGCCTGCGCCCCGTGCTGGGCGTGGAGCTGCGCGACTTCGACCGCTCCGGGGCCTCGCTCTTCGAGATCGAGTTCGCGGGCGCGGGCGGCAACTTCAACCAGTTCATGCAGGCGGCCATCCTGGCCCCGCTGAACAAGAAGATGGGCGAGGAGGCCTTCACCCTGGAGAGCGCCTCCGGCGGGGCCGTCACCGTGGCCTACAAGAACGCCCGGGGCGTCAACATAGACGAACGCCTGCGCACCGCGCCCCCGGCCGGGCTCAACCAGGCCGCGCCGCAGCGCCTGCGCGAGGTGGTGCAGACCGAGGAGACCAAGGCCAAGCTGGCCCAGGCCGCGCCCGAGGTGGTCAAGGCCATGGATTCGCAGAGTGCCAAGCCCGCCAGCGGGCTCGACGTGATGAAGAACTTCTAGACACCCAGGCAGACGTACGACGCCTGACGGAGGAAACGACCATGACCAACCGCGCCATTCTCGCCCTCGCCGCCCTGCTCGTGCTGGCCGGGTGCCAGAACGCATCCCAGTCGGCCAACAAGACCGCCGACCAGGCCATGTACCAGCCCGTGACCTACGCCAACCAGGGTAAGCCCGGCCCGCAGCTTGTGGTCATCCCCGGCGCGGTGAAGAGCATGAACGCCACCTTCGCCCAGAAGTACGGCCCCAACAACATCGCCGACTTCGCCGAGATCGAGCTGGGCAAGGACAACTTCCAGGTGCTCGAGCGCCAGGACCTCGGCCCCATGATCCAGGAGATCGAGGTGGCCGCCAACATGGGCGACGCCCAGACCCTCAAGAAGTTCAAGAAGGGCAAGTTCCAGGCCACCAACTGGCTGGTGCGCTTCGACGTGCTGCGCGCCGAGCCCGTGGCCGAGGAGTCCCGCAAGTTCGACGGCTCCTACCTGGGCGCCATCACCGGCTCCATCGTGGGCTCCAGCACCAACAGCTGGGCCGCTGGCGTGGGCACCGGCGCGGCCGTGGGCTCCGTGCACGCCAACGAAGCCGTGGGCATCTGGATCGTGGGCATGCGCTACAAGGTCCTGGACGCCAACACCGGCGAGCAGAAGGCCACCGGGTACTTCGAGGACAAGATGGAGATGGGCACCAAGGGCGGCGGCGCCCTGGGCGTCTCCTCCCAGTCCACCAAGATGGTCACCCTGGACACGCTGGTGCAGCGCCTGGTCCAGCAGTGCGTGGCCGACATCGACAAGCTGAAGTAGGGAGCCCCCATGCGCAAAGCACTCCTGCTGACGACCGTCCTGCTGGCCGCGCTCGCGCTCGGCTGCGCCAGGAAGGCGCCCCCCGCGCCGCCCGAGCCTTCGGCCCAGGAGTATTTCGACTCCGGGTTGCGCGCCTACAAGATGGAGAACTACGCCCAGGCGGCGCAGAACTTCGAGAGGGCCGCGTCCAAGAGCCCCAGCATGCAGGAGGCCCTGTACTACCTGGGCCTCTCCTGCTGGAGGATGAACATGACGGTCAACGCCAGGAAGAGCTTCGTGGAGGTGCTCAACCTCAATCCGGGGCACCTCTACGCGCGCGAATCCCTGGGCATCCTGCTCTACAAGGACGGCAACCACCCCGAGGCGCAGCGCCAGCTTGAGGCCGCGCGCAGCCTGGGCTCGATAAACCCGGACGTGTACCTGGCCCTGGGGCGCGTGTACGCCGCCCAGTCGCGTTGCCCCGACGCCGCCGAGGCCCTGCAGCGCGGCCTCGCGGTGGACAGCTCCAACGCCACGCTGCGCGCCGAGCTGGCCAACGTGAAGAAGACCTGCGGCCGCGCCCCCAAGGGCAAGGCCAAGGGCTCCGCCCCGGCGCACCGGGCGAAGAAGGCCGCCAAGGCGGAGCCCGCGCCGCAGGCTCCGGCCTCCGGCCTCACCGGCGGGGCCGCACCATTGACACCGGGGCAGTTCTAACATGAGACGCGCAGCCCTCCCCCTCTCGCTTCTTCTGGCTCTGCTGGCGGCCGCTCCGGCGTCCGCGCAGGGTAACAAGGAGCTGATGGACGAACTCGTGCGTCAGAAGCAGAAGGCCAAGGACGAGGTCTTCCAGGAACTCAAGCGCCAGGGGCAGGTGCCCCAGAACGGCACAGTGACCTTCGAGGCCACGGTGAAGCGCAGCCCCGTGAATCCCGAGGCCACAAGCGTGCGCATCGACTCCGTGACCGTGCAGGAGCGCCCCTCCGGCAACCTGCAGGGCAAGGCCCTGGACCCGGTGTTCGCCCCGCGCGATCCGGCCAGCGGGGCCGTGCCCTCGTCCGGGCTCAAGGGCGGGGCCGCGCCGCTGCCTTCCGAGAAGCAGCCCGAGGTCAAGGTGCGCGAGAGCGTCACCGTGGTGAACGGCGTGCCGCAGAACGGCGCGTCCAAGGCCAAGAAGGCCAAACCCAGAACCAAGAGCACCAAGAAGAACCAGAACTGACGAAATGCCGTCAGCCCTTTCCCGTCGCGCCGCCCCGGTCCAGCCCCGGGGCGGCGCGGACGCCGGAAGCCCGCCAAGGAGACCCCTCATGACCCGCACAGCGTCCGCAGCCCTTGCCGTAGCCCTCGTCCTCGCCCTCGTGACGGGCGGACAGGCCTGGGCCCAGGGCAGCAAGCAGTTGATGAGCGAGCGCATGGCCGTCCAGGACATGAAGCGCATGATCGTGGAGACCATCATCGGCTACAAGGTCCAGAGCCAGACCCAGTTCGGCCTCACCGAGCAGCCCAAGTACCAGGCCGACGCCAAGGCCCAGGCCGTCATCAAGGACATCCAGGTGGACCAGGTGGTCTACGACCGTCAGAAGGACATAGCCCTGGCTATCGGCTACATCGACCTGAACGGCGAGATCCAGAACGTGCTCGGGGAGCGCCTCGCCTTCAAGGACGTGCGCGTGGAAGGCTTCGGCTTCGGCACCACCACCGAGGCCTCGCGCCCGCCGCTGCTGTCCCTGCGCGCCGCCATGGTCAACGCCTACGACCTCATGGGCGCGGCCCTGCTGGGCGAGAAGCTGACCTCCCGCACGGTCACAGAGAATTTCATCCTCTCCAAGGACTCCAACCGCTCCAAGGTGGCCGCCGCGGTCTACGGGGCCTACATCCCCAATCCGCGCGTGGACGACCCGCAGCGCGGCTGGGGCTGGGACGAGAAGGGGATCGCCTTCGTCAAGCTGGAGATGGACGCCCGCAAGATCCGCGACCTCATGGGCAACGTCACCGAGATCAACTACGAGAACATCATCTCCGTCACCGGGCGCGGCGCGCAGGTGGACGAGGTGGCCGCGCCGCCCCAGTCCATGCGCAAGCCCGCCGAGTTCAGGGACCTGGGCGTGCCCGGGCAGCAGCCCCCGGCGGACCTGAACGGCAAGGCCGGGCAGTAAGAGAAGAGAGTGAGAGAGGTGGGGAAACAGGGGCTCCGCCCCTGGACCCCGCCGGGGGAAATGATTTCCCCCGGACCCCCTCGACGGCTTCGCGCCGGTCGGGAGTCACTGTGAAACATATCGCCGGGGTCCGGGGGGAGGCACTCCCCCCGGCGGGGCGCGGGGCCGCGCCCCGCTTCCCCATTCCGCACACCCCATGAAAGCCAATCCCAACATACGCACCGTCAGCGCGGCCGAAGCCGGGCAGAAGCTCGTGCAGTACCTGGGCCGCGTCCTCGGCGAGGACGCCCCCGGCTCCGTGCTCATGCGCTGGATCAGGACGGGCCAGGTCCGCGTGGACGGCAAGCGCGCCAAGCCCTTCGACCGCGTGGCCGAGGGCCAGAGCGTGCGCATCCCGCCTTTCGCGGCCATGCGCCCCGTGGAAGTGGGGAGCGAGGAGCGTACACGGCCGGACCTGCCCGTACTGGCCGAAACGCCCGACTGGCTGGTGATCGCCAAGCCCGCCGGGCTGCCCGTGCACCCCGGCAGCGGCTGGACCGACTCCGTGCAGACAAGGCTGGCCCA
The DNA here is from genome assembly GCF_022808715.1 of Fundidesulfovibrio agrisoli. Lineage (GTDB taxonomy): Bacteria > Desulfobacterota > Desulfovibrionia > Desulfovibrionales > Desulfovibrionaceae > Fundidesulfovibrio > Fundidesulfovibrio agrisoli. The sequence continues at coordinate 7,780 of NZ_JAKZKX010000021.1, read as the reverse complement.
AGCCTACGCGGGCAGCGCCTTCGTGCCGGCAATCGCCCACCGGCTGGACCGCGACACCTCCGGCGTGCTCCTGGCCGCGCGCACGCACCAGGCCCTGACCAGAGCCCACGCCATGCTGGCCGCGCGCGAGACGGACAAACGCTACCTCTGCTGGGTGCTGGGGAAGTGGAGCCTGTCAGCCGAGGGCGAGCCGGTGGAGCTGGCCGACAGGCTGGAGAAGGCGGGCGCGCCCGGGCGCGAGCGCATGGAGGCCGGTGAGGAGGGCAAGGAGGCCCGGCTGGTGGCAGTGCCCCTGCGCATCGAGGCGGCGAGATCGCTCCTGGAGGTACGCCTGCTCACGGGCCGCACCCACCAGATCAGGGCGCAGCTGTCCTCGCGCGGGCACCCCATCGCCGGGGACGCCAAGTACGGCGGCGGCAAGCCGCCCATGCGCCTGCACGCCTGGAAGTTGACCATTGATGAAGAGACGTTCGCCTGCCCCCCGCCCTGGGCTGGCGCGTGGAGCGCGGCCGATTACCTGCCCTGAATCCATCGGCCCGTGGCGGCCGGTTGCGTCCGCTGCCGCCTTGCCGGGGTGCGGTTCAGGCCGGTCAACTGACGGGCATGGGCACGACCACGGCCTTGTTGGACGTCTTGACGCTGTAGTGGAAGGGCGGCTTCACGGGCAGGGTGAACGGCAATGCGCCGGCGAAAGGGTTCACCTTGTCGTAGAACCGCATCGCCGAGGTGGCCTTGTAGCACTGGGCGTTCCAGTAATAGCTGTAGGAGATGAAGCTCTCCGTCTCACCCGTGTGCTCATAGATGTTGTTGCCCGAGCGGACCATGTATCCCGTCAGCGTGTAAGGCGCGTAAGCCTGGCCTGAGCAGTCGTCCGTCTTGTAAAAGAGCCAGATATTCTGCAGGTTGTAGCTGGTCATGTCCAATTCGAAGAACTTGCCTATCTTCTGGTTGTAGAAGCCCAGCGTGTTGGAGGAAGTCACCATGCCCAGATACTGGTTGTTGGCGTCGTAGATTTCGATCTGGGCCAGGGCTGCGCTCGCCGTGAACAAGGCGATGACCGCCGCGAGGATGATGCAAGGTACAGGGCGCATGCTTCCGCTCCTTGGGTCCCGGCTGGAGCCGCCCGATGCGGGCGCCTGCCAGGATGCGATTCTTCTAATTATAATTCCTAATATCGCACGGCGAAAAGCACAAGGGCGGTTTTGAGATTTGTATGCCTCCCCGGGATCGGAGGGGGCTAGTGGGGCATCACCCGCGCCCACAGGGCCGAGAGCGGCATGACGATGAACAGCGCGGGCAGCCAGTTGGCCACCGCCATGGACTTGATCTCGCAGATGCGGAAGCCCGTGGCCAGCATGATGACCCCGCCGCAGGCCGAGAAATCCGCCACCATGGCCGGGGTGGTCAGGGGCATTATCAGGGTGGAGGCCCCGTACAGGGCGGCCTGGATGGCCAGCTGCGGCACGGCCAGGGCTGCCACCGCGTAGCCGAGCGAGGCCGCGAAGATGGCCGAGGTGAACAGGTCCAGCACGGCCTTGACCAGCAGCAGGGTCGCATCGCCCGTGATGCCCTCGTTCATGGAGCCGAACACGCTGGTGCCGCTGACGCAGAAAAGCACCATGAGCGCCACGAAGCGCTCCAGGAAGTCCTCGTGGCTTATGTCGCCCTTGGGGGCCGGGGCCACCTTCTCCACCAGCTTGCGCAGCTTCCCGGCCAGGCTGCGGATGCCGCGCTCCAGATGGACGAGCTCCCCGATGATGGCCCCCAGCACCAAAGCCAGCACCACGGGCGGCAGGGCGTTGACCTTGACGATCATGGCCACGCCCAGGGCCATGGAGCAGCAGCCGAACACGTGGGGCATCCTGTTGCGCAGGTTGGCGCTCATGCGCTCGCCCAGCGCGCCGCCGAACACGCTGCCTATCACCACGGAGACGCCGTTGACGTATGGTCCGAGCATGGTTCCCCCCGACAATCACAATTTCGCAAAGACGAGCGCCCGCAATACGCCTGCGCCCGGCGGCAGGCAAGCCCCGGCAGGGCGGCCTCGCGATGACCAGGCTGTAAGCGAAAAATTAAAGCCAATGATGCCACGCTGTTTGCGGAGTTACGAACAGGGGGTGGCTCGGGGTGGGGGGGCTTCGAGGAGCAATCCCGGTGGATTTCCTGGAGGTTTTGGAGTAAGAATCCCACCTGCTGCCATTCGGCCGGCTAACTACATCACAAGTCTGATTTTCCTTTCTTGAAGGAGTCTCCATGCCCGTCTCCAGCATCCCGGCGGACCTGCCCGAGCCCGGTTTGAACCAGAACGCCAAGGTCGTCCTCGCCAAGCGCTACCTGCGCAAAGGCCCCCAGGGCGAAGCCATAGAAACCGAGCAGGAGCTCTTCTGGCGCGTGGCCGACGCCATCGCCGCGCAGGAGAAGCTGTTCGCCTCATCCTCCTGGAAGCCGGACGCGCTCGCCCGGGCCTTCTACGACCTCATGACCTCCTTCAAGTTCCTGCCCAACTCGCCCACGCTGATGAACGCGGGCACGGACCTTGGCCAACTCGCGGCCTGCTTCGTGATTCCCGTGGGCGACTCCATGGACGAGATCTTCGACGCGGTGAAGCACGCGGCCCTGATCCACAAGTCCGGCGGCGGCACGGGCTTCTCCTTCTCGCGGCTGCGCCCGGTGAACTCCCGGGTGGGCTCCACGGGCGGCGTGGCCTCGGGTCCGGTGTCCTTCATGCGCATCTTCAACACCGCCACCGAGCAGGTGAAGCAGGGCGGCACGCGCCGGGGCGCCAACATGGGCATCCTGCGCGTGGACCACCCGGACATCCTCGAGTTCATCCGCTGCAAGGAGCGCGAGGGCGACCTCAACAACTTCAATATTTCCGTGGCCCTGACCGAAGCCTTCATGCAGGCCGTGGAGGCCGACGAAGAGTACGACCTGGTGGCCCCGCACTCCAAGGAGGTCATCACCCGGCTCAAGGCCCGGGAGGTGTTCTCCATCCTGGTGCAGAAAGCCTGGGAGTCGGGCGACCCCGGCATCATCTTCCTGGACCGCATCAACCGCGACAACCCCACCCCGGCCCTGGGCGAGATCGAGTCCACCAACCCCTGCGGCGAGCAGCCCCTGCTGCCCTACGAGGCCTGCAACCTGGGCTCGGTGAACCTGGCCCTGATGAAGGCCGACACCCGCGACGGCGTGGACTGGGACGAGCTCAAGCGCGTCATCCACCTGGCCGTTCGCTTCCTGGACAACGTGATCGAGGCCTCGGTCTACCCGCTGGAGCGCATCAGCGACATGGTGCGCGCCAACCGCAAGATCGGCCTGGGCGTCATGGGCTTCGCGGACCTGCTCTATCAGCTGGAGATCCCCTACGACTCCCAGGAGGCCCTGCGCCTGGCCGAGAAGATCATGGACTTCATGCAGGACGAGTCGAAGGCGGCCTCCAAGGTGCTGGCCGAGGAGCGCGGCGCCTTCCCCAATTTCGAGGGCTCGGTCTACGCCGAGCACAAGCAGGGCCCCTTCCGCAACGCCACCACCACCACCATCGCGCCCACGGGCACGCTCTCCATCCTGGCGGGCTGCTCCTCGGGCATCGAGCCGCTGTTCGCGCTCTCCTTCGCGCGCCACGTGATGGACGGCGAGAAGCTGGTGGAGTCCAACCCGTACTTCGAGGCCGCGGTGAAGGCCGCGCAGTGCCACTCCCCCAAGCTCATGGAGGAGGTGGCGGCCAAGGGCTCCATCAAGCACATCGACTACATCCCGGAGGAGCTGCGCCGCACCTTCGTCACGGCCATGGACATCGAGCCCGTGTGGCACCTGAAGATGCAGGCCGCCTTCCAGAAATACACGGACAACGCCGTCTCCAAGACCGTGAACCTGCCCAACTCCGCCGTGCAGGACGACATCTGGCGCATCTACTGGCTGGCCTACGAGCTGGGCTGCAAGGGCGTCACCGTGTACCGCGACGGCTGCAAGTCCGCCCAGGTGCTCTGCACCGGCGACGGCGCCAAGCAGGAGAAGGCCGACGAGCGCCAGGAGTCCAAGGTGCGCACCCGGCCGGACGTGGTCTACGGCTTCACCCAGAAGGTCAAGACCGGCTACGGCGACCTCTACCTCACCGTGAACGAAGTGGACGGCAAACCCTTCGAGGTGTTCGCCACCATCGGCAAATCCGGCCGCTCCATCACGGCCAAGGCCGAGGCCATCGGCAGGCTCGTCTCCCTGGCGCTGCGCTCGGGCGTGGACGTGGCCGACGTGGTGGGCCAGCTCAAGGGCATCGGCGGCGAGAACCCGGTGTTCCAGAAGAAGGGGCTGCTGCTCTCCCTGCCGGACTCCGTGGCCTGGGTGCTGGAGCGCCGCTACATGCAGGGCCGCACCATGGGCGACGGCGTGAAGTCCCTGACCACGCCCACCTGCCCGGATTGCGAGCACGAGCTGACCTTCGAGGAAGGCTGCTACGTGTGCAAGGCCTGCGGCTTCACCAAGTGCGGCTAGGCCGCCCGAGTCTGGCATGATCTCGGCCGTGCACCTTTCGCACGCCTTCGGCGGGCACAAGGCGCTCCAGGCCGTGAGCTTCCGGGTCCACAAGGGGGAGTTCGCCTTCCTCACGGGCCGCTCGGGCGCGGGCAAGACCACCCTCCTGCGCATCCTGCACGGGCAGCTGCCCCTGCAGGCCGGCAAGGCGCGCATCGCGGGCTACGACCTTGCGTCGCTCAGGCGCGGCAGGCTGCCCCTGCTGCGCCGCGACGTGGCCGTGGTCTTCCAGGACTTCAAGATACTCCCCGACCGCACCGTGGCCGAGAACGTGCGCCTGCCCCTGGAGGTTTGCGGCCTGCCCGACGGGCAGATCGCCCGCCGGGTGGACTCGGTGCTGGCCGTGCTGGAGCTTGAGCGGGCGGCGAACCTGCCCTGCGCGGTGCTCTCCGGCGGCGAGCAGCAGCGCGTGGCCATCGCCCGGGCCATGGTGGCCGGGCCCAAGGTCATCCTGGCGGACGAACCCACCGGCAACCTGGACCGCGACATGGCCCTGCGCCTCATGGACGTGTTCAAGCAGTTCCACGCCCACGGCGTGACCATCCTCATGGCCACCCACAACCACGACATCGTGGCCGCCACCCCGCAGGCCCGCGTGCTCAACCTGGAGGCCGGTTTCCTGGGCCAGGCGGGCGGCGCATGCCCCGCCGGGGGCGCGGCGTGATCCTCCTGCGCCGGGCGCTGGCGCGCGCCTTCCTGCAAATCGGCGGGGCCCCCGGGCTGCACCTCATGGCGGCCCTGGCATTGGCCTTGGCCTGCTTCCTGGCCGGGGGGCTGGGGCTGTTTCTTGCCAACCTGGAGGGCAACCTGCTCGAAAAGCACGGGCACGCCCAGTTCCGCATCTATTGGAAGCCCGGGGCGGACATGGCCGAGGTGCGCCGCCAGTGGGAAACGATCCGGGCCATGCCGGGCGTGGACGAGCTCACCGGACTCACCCCCGAGGAGTCCCTGGAGAGCCTGCGCTCCACCATGGACGAAGGCTACGATTTCCCCCGCCCTGCTGTCGCGACCACCCTGCCGCCCAAGGCTTTGGCCTCGTTCGCGGTGCGCGGCACGGACACGTCCCCCGCGCGCGAGTTGCTCGAACGGCTCAAGGCTCTGCCCGGGGTGGAGCGGGTGCGCATCGCCCCGGCGCAACTGGACGTGGCCCAGGCCCTGCGCAGCCTCTCGGCCGCAGCGCTGGGGCCGCTGGCGGGGGCGCTGGCCCTGGCCGTGGCCCTGGTGGCTTATCTGGCCGCGAGGCTCTGTCTGGAGGGCCGCAGGGCCGAGGTGGAGTTGATGCGCCTGGTGGGCGCGAAGGAATGGTTCGTGCGCCTGCCCTGGGTGGTGAGCGCGGCGCTGACGAGCGTGGCGGGGTCTCTGATGGGGCTGGCGGCGCTGGCGGCCCTGCGCCTGGTCCTGGCCGGGCGGCTCTACGGGCCGCCGTTGTGGATCAAGCTTGCGCCCATGCCCCTGGAGGAGACGGCCGCAATCGTGGCCCTGGCGGCGTGTATGTCCGCCCTGGGCGGGCTGCTGGCCGCCCGGCGGTAGAGTCTCAGCTTTTCCCGGTTGTCTCGGCGAAGCGGAAGCAGGTCACCAGGTGGTCGTTGACCAGCCCGGCGGACTGCAGGAAGGCGTAGACGCTCACCGGCCCCACGAAGCGGAAGCCCTTGGCCTTCATGTCCTTGCTGACCTTCTCGGCCAGGGGCGTCACGGCGGGCACCTGGGACATCTCCTTCCAGGCGTTGACCACGGGGCGCCCGTCCACGAAGCCCCACAGATAGTCCGAGAAGGATTTCCCCGAATCCCGCAGTTTCAGGAACGCCCTGGCGTTGGCCGGGGCGGCCTCCACCTTGAGCCGGTTGCGGATGATGCCGGGGTCGGCCAGTAAACGTTCGGCCTCTGGCTTGCCCCAGGTGGCGATCTCTTCCGGGTGGAAGCCCTTGAAGGCCGCCCTGAAGCCCTCCCTGCGCTTGAGGATGGTCAGCCAGGAGAGGCCCGCCTGGAAGCCCTCCAGGATCAGCAGCTCGAAGAGCGCGCGGTCGTCGCGCAGGGGCGCGCCCCATTCGGCGTCGTGATATTCAAGCAGCAGCGGATGCCCCAGACTCCAGGGGCAGCGCGGCCTGCCGTCGGGGCCGGGCTCGGCGCTCACTCCCCGCCCTCGCCCGCCAGATAGACCTCCATCTTTTCCGAGAAAAGATAGAGGCAGTCCACCATGAAGGCGTACTCGGGGCACTCCTGGCGCCACAGGGCCATGACTTCCTTGAGGCCCGCGCGCGCCTGACGCACCTCCTCGGGGGTGTCGGCGTTGTTGATGGCCGCCAGCAGCTCCAGGTATTCGTCGGAGCCGAAGGCCGTGAGCACCGCGTGGCTGACGCGTTCCTTGTCCAATCCGTCCCAGACGCCTTTCATCGCTTCGTCTCCCGTGGTGGTTTGGCCCGCCCCCCGGGAAGGGGCACGGACCCATGCAGCGCGCCATATACGCAGCCCCGGCGATTTGGTAAAGCTGTCCGGCAGGAGAGGTCCATGCGCCCCAGCACGATCTTCAGCGTCATCACCCCCAGCCGGGGCGACAGGCCCCTGGCCCTGGAGCAGGCCGGGCGCAGCCTGGAGGCCGCCGCGCGCCGCGCAGAGGCCCTGGGGTTGCTCCGGCCCGGGCAGGTGGAGTGGCTGGTGGGCTTCGACGGCCTCAAGGGCGTGCGGCCGCGCCTGGGCATTCCCACGCGCTTCGTGGATTTCCCCAAATCCTGCGACTTCGGCAACGCCATCCGCAACGGGCTCATGGGCATGGCCCGGGGCTCGCACCTGCTGTTCCTCGACGACGACAACACCCTCGCCGAAACGGCCCTGGCCAGCTACCTGCCGCACCTGGAGCATGAACTGGTGGTGGCCCGGATCGACGTGAGCCGGGCCTATCCCGAAGTGGGGCTGCTGCCCCGCACCGGGCCGGATGGCGAAATCCTTCGCCAGTGCAACGTGGATTCGCTGTGCGTGTGCGTGTCGCGGGATCTGGCCGTGAACCGTGGCCGCGGCTGGGCCTCCGAGGGAGGGTACCAGGCTGATTACGTGAACATCCGGCGGTACTGGCTGCGGGCGCGCAGCGTGAAGGTGATCGGGGACGTGGTGGGGGTGTACGACGCAGGGCGCGGGCTGGACGGTACGGCTGAGGGCAAGCGTCGAGGTGAATGATTCGCTACTGTTGTGGTTGTAGTCAGCGCCCCAGCCCTCCGCGCGGCGCGGCCCCCGGACATATCGGAAGAATATCCGGGGGCCG
>NZ_JAKZKX010000020.1:7759-76193 GCF_022808715.1 Fundidesulfovibrio agrisoli | reverse complement strand
CGCGTTTTCAAGCGCGGGGAAGCGTATCTACGCCGCCCGGCCCGCGGTGTCAACGACTTATTTCGTCGACGCTCAATCTTCGTTTTTCAATCCCCGCCGAAGCACTCGGCTCCGTCGGGCGAGGCGGTAACCTATGGGCTTCCGTCCTCCGCGTCAACAACTTTCTGCGAAGTTTTCGACACGTCCCTCCGCGGCCCGGGGTCTCCCCCTTCCCGCAGCGGGCCGAACTTCCTACCGAAGCCCGACTGCCGTGTCAACCGCCTTTCGCGTCCCGTTGTCAATTTTTCAAACCCGCCCCAGGTGGCCGTCTGCTACGCATTGTCGTTTTATTCCAAACGCTTGCTTGCGCAGCTACCGGCCTGTTCGTCAGGCGGAAGGGCGTTCTAGGGGCTAGCGGCCCAAAGGTCAACCCTTATTTTCAGAATCGCAGGAATTTTCTTGAACCGGCCGCTTCCGGCGCTGACGCCTGATGCGCTTGGGGTCGTCCCAGGCGCCCGGCACATGATGCAACCGCTCGGGATCAGGCACATAAAGCCCAGCCTTGCCGCGCAGTTCGATCACACCCTCGCGCGAGAGGCTGTTGAGCAGCGAGGAGAGCGTCTGGCGCGTGGTGCCGAGCACGCCCGCCAGTTGTTCCGTTGTGAGTTGCAGATCGAGCAGCACTCCCCCCCTGGCTGGGGCTCGCCGCGCGCGGCCTCCACGGAGAGCAGCTCCAGCAGGCGCATGCCCACCTTCTTGAAGGCCAAGCTGTCGATGATGGTGATGGAGCGCCCCAGTAGCGCGCCCAGCACGCGGATCATGGTGGTGTACAGGCCGGGGAATGCCTCCATCCGGCTGCGGAACACCTCCGCCGGGGCCACGAGGATCTCCACATCCTCAATGGCCTGCACGAAAGCCCGGGTGTGGGTGCTGTAGACGTCGCCCGGGCCGAGCACGGCCAGGCAGAACTCCTTGTCCTCGTAGGCCAGGTACACCCGCACCCGCCCCGTGCGTACCACGAACACGAGGTTCTCTTCGGAGAGGGGATCGAACAGCACGGCCTTGCGCCTGTAGCGGCGCGGGCGCAGCTCCTTGCGCAGCGCATGGTAGCCGGGCTTCTCCAACTCCTCCAGGAGCGAAACGGACGTTACCTTCATGCTCCCCTCGACTGGTTATCAAGTGAACAGGGCGGCCTCCACGGCGAGGCAGGCGGAGTCCACGGCGGCTTGTTCCGCAAGGCCCAGCACGGAGCCGTCCCAAAGCTGGCGCGCCGCGAGCCCGGCCAGCGGCGGCACGCAGGCCGCCAGGGCCGGCAGCCCCTCCAGCGGGGGCAGCTCCGGCGTGGCGGGGCAGCGGTTGAGCACCAGGGCCTGCCGCTTGAGCCCAAGCTCCCTGGCCATTCTGGCCGCTTCCGCCGCCGTGCGCAAGGAGCGCAGGCTTGGTTCGCTGACAACCACCAGGCCGTCCACGTCGGCCGCGGTGCCGCGCCCAAGGTGCTCCACCCCGGCCTCCAGGTCCACCAGGACCACCTCTTTCCGCGTTGCGATCATGGAGGCCAGCACCGCCTTGAGCAGCGCGTTGGCCGCGCAGGCGCAGCCGCCCCCGCCAGCGTCCACGCCGCCCATGACCAGCAGCCTGCGGCGGCCCTGGCCCGGGGCGCGGGGCGCGGGGCAGCTCCACGCTGAGCCCCTCCGGAAGGTCCTCCACGAAGGGCGTCAGCGACATGATGCCCGAGCCGATGCGCTCCCGCACGATGTCCTCTCGGGCGGCCAGGGGGGCGGGCACGGCCTCCGGGGGCAGCCCGCAGGCCGCCCCCAGGGACAGTGACGTGTCGGCGTCCACCAGCCAGACGTCCAGCCCCCGGCGGGAGAGGTGGTCCCCCATCCAGGCACAGAGCGAGGTCTTGCCGACCCCGCCCTTTCCGGCGAATGCCAGCTTCATGCCGCCCCCTACGCGCTCAGGCCCAGGCCCGTGCGCCTGGCCGCGACGATGGCGTCCAGGGCCTGCGCCGCCTTGAAGGGGTCCGGCTCAACCAGGAAGCTCGCGCCAACCAGCCCGGTCAGGCCGGAAGTGGCCAGCTCCGTAATCATGGCGCTGCCCAGGATGTTGGGCGGCAGGCCCAAGTGCGTGGGGATGCCGCTGGCCACGGCGTAGAGCCCGATGGCGGCGGCCTTCTCGGAATACCACTCGGGCGCGCTGGCCACCACGGGCAGCTTGTCCATGTCCACGCCCAGGGCCTCGGCCAGGAGGGCGGCCAGCTGCAGGATGCGGGAGTTGTCCACGCAACTGCCCACGTGCAGCACCGGCGGGATGCCCAACGCCCGGCACACGCCCGCCAGCCCTTCGCTGGCCTGGGAGGCGGCCTCCGGCACCATGAGCCCGGCCTTGCCCATGGCCACCGTGGCGCAGCCCGTGACCACCACCAGCACGTTGCGCTTGATGAGCTCCCTGGCCAGGTTCACGTGTACGTGGTCGTGCTTGAGCTTGGGGTTGTTGCAACCCACGATGCCCGCTACGCCGCGCACCGCACCGGATTTCACCGCGGCGAGCAGGGGGGCCAGGCTGCCGCCCAGAGCCTCCAGCAGCGCCTCGTTGGAGAAGCCGGTCATGATGGCCACGGGCTCGCCGGGGATGTCCACCCTGGCGGGGTCGCGCCGGGCGAAGGCCTCCACGGCCTGGGCCACCACCTCCATGGCTTTCTCGCGGGCGTTCTGCGGGGTGAAGCGCACGTGCCGCCCGCCCGGAAACCTGGCCTTGTCCGAGGTGGAGACGAAACGGGTGTGGTAGCAGGCGGCCACGGTGGTCAGACTCGGCATGACGCACTGGTAGTCCGCCACGACCATCTCCACCGCGCCGGTGACCAGAGCCAGCTCGGTCATCAGGTGGTTGCCCGCCATGGGCACGCCCTGGCGCATGAGCAGCTCGTTGCCGGTGCAGCACAGCCCGGCCACGTTGATGCTGCTGGCCCCCAGGGTGCGGGCCTTGGCGAGCATCTCCGGGCTGCGGGCCGCCGCCAGGATCATCTCCGAGACGATGGGGCTGTGCCCGTGCACCAGGATGTTCACCTGATCCTCGCGCAGCACGCCCAGGTTGACGCTGGAGGCCGCTGGTTTGGGCGTGCCGAAAAGGATGTCGGAGACCTCGGTGCCGATCATGGAGCCGCCCCAGCCATCGGCCAGGGCCGTGCGCATGCCGTGCAGGCAGATGGAGGCGGGGTCGCAGTCCACGCCCATGTGGGTGCGGTGGAGCATCTCCACCGGCTCGCGGTCAATGCCGCGCGGGGTGATCTCCAGCTTGTCCCACAGTTCGCGGCGGGCCTTTGGCGCGCGCTCGACGAAGCTCAGGGCCGGCCGGCGGAAGCCGTAGTCGCCGTAGAGATGATCCGCCAGCAGCCTGGCCATGCCCTGGGGGTCGAGCCCTGCCGTGTCCAGCCCCAGCTCGCGGCAGATGCGCTCCAGCTTGGCCGCGTCGCGCACCTGGTAATCCGGCGCGTGGCCCGCGCCCACCTCGGCCAGCACCTCCAGCAGGTCGCGCCCGTGGTCGGAGTGGGAGGCCGCCCCGGCGGCGATGAAGCGGCCGAAGTTGCGGGCCACGGTGAGGTCGGCGTCCGCGCCGCAGACGCCGTTCTTCTTCTTGGCCCCGTCGGCCACGATGCGGCAGGGGCCCATCACGCATTTCTGGCAGGTCAGGCCCTGCTCGCAGAACACGCAGTGGTTCTTCTGCTTCTCCAGGCGGTCCCAGGCTGTCTCCACGCCTTCCGCCGCCGCCTTTTCCAGCATGGTGCGGGCGTCGTCCCACAGGGAGAGCTCCTCCAAGGGTCTCGCGGGTTGTTTCGCCATGTGCTTCCTCCTCGATGCGCGTTACGGGTTCCGCCGCGGGCTCTGCGACAATGCACCCATACCGGCGCGCTCCGAATGAGGGCTGTCGGCGTGCCGACACCTGGCCGGTTTTTCATGCTGGCCCCTCGCGCCTCCGCCGATGTCGGTGTTGTCCTTTTCGGGTGGGAGGTGTAGATTCTAGATCCGGATGTCTTAGTGAATCCAGAGCCCTACGGTATGGTTCCGGTGGTTTCGGGCGGTGGACGCCCTGAATGAACGCCCGGACCGACACAGCCTGACACGCGCATAAGGAGCGCCATGGACCTGCCGGACGACGACACCACCAGCCGATCCCTCCAGGAGGCCCAGGGCGCGCCCTCCCCCGCCACCCCGGCCGTTTTCGCGCTGGACCCGGCCGCCTCACCCGAGGAGCTGGACGCCCTGCGCGGCGAGGTTCTAGCGGCCCTGAGCGCCAAGGCCCCGGTGGTCCTGGAGCTGGGCCAGGGGGGCGTGGTGGGCACCGCCGTGGTCCAGTTCCTGTGCGCCGCGCACCGCAGCGCCCTGGCCCGTGGGCTTGATTGCACCCTGCGCGGGGCGGACGCCCCGGCCCACCAGGCCCGGCTGAAGCTGCTGGGCTTCCCCGCCGCAACCGCTCCTTTCTGTCCGCCCGGCGCCTGCCCGCTGTGCGGGGATGGAGGCGCCGCTTGACCGCCCAGCCCTCGCCCAACGACCTCTTCCGGGAGGAAGCGCGCGAACTGCTCCAGGAGCTGGACGCCGCCCTGCTGGACCTGGACCCGGCCAGCGCCGAGGCCGTCAACCGGGTCTTTCGGGCCTTGCACTCCCTCAAGGGCGCCTGCGACATGTTCGGGCTCTCGGCGTCCGTGGCGATACTCCACGCCATCGAATCCCAGTGGGACCGGGTCCGCCTGGGCCTGGTCCAGGCTTCGAGGCCCCTGCTGGACCTGACCTTCGCCGTGAAGGACCGGCTGGAGCCCGTGGCCGAATCGGGCGCCGACATGGGCCCCGGCCCCGAGCTCCTGGAGGCCATGGCCGCCTTCGAGGCGGGCCTGCCGCAAGCCACACCCGCCACGGCTGCGCAACATCAGGCCGGAGCTTCGCAGCCCGAACCCGCCCAGGGAACGCGCGCCTACCGCATCCTGCTGGCCCCCTCGGACCCGGGGCACCTGCGCCACTCCGAGCCGGCCTCGCTCCTGGAGGAGCTTGAGGCCCTCGGCCCACTTGAGGTGCGGGCCGACGTCTCCGCCGTGCCGCCCCTGGAGGATCTGGACCCCGCCGACTGCCACCTGCGCTGGGAAGCAGCCCTGAGCACGGACCAGGGTCCGGACGCCGTGAAGGACGTGTTCCTGTTCCTGAACAACGCCTCGGACGCCAGCGTGGAGGAGCTCCAGGACCGGCGGCGGGAAGCCTCCGATGTCTCGCCTCCCGATGGGGCAGACAGCGGCGCGCGAGACACCGTCGGCCTTGAGGGGCCTGCTCCGGAAGCCCCGCCCCAGCCCGCCGTCCCGCCCCCCGCGGCCGCTCCGTCGCCAGCCCCTCCGGCACCCCCGGCCCCCCCGGCGGCCAAGCCCAGGGAGCCAGCGCAGAGCCTGCGCGTGGAGGCCGCCAAGCTGGACAACCTGGTGAACCTGGTGGGCGAGCTGGTCATCGCCCAGGCCCGGCTGACCCAACTGGCGGCCGGGCAGGCCGACTCCGAACTCACCGGCGTGGCCGAGGAGATCGAACGCCTGGTCGGCGAACTGCGCGACAACACCCTGGGCATCCGCATGCTGCCCATCGGCACAACTTTCAGCCGCTTCCGCCGGCTGGTGCGCGACCTCTCCGCCGAGCTGGGCAAGGAGATCGACCTGGAGGCCGAGGGCGGCGAGACCGAGCTGGACAAAACCGTGATCGAGCAGCTCGGCGACCCCCTGGTGCACCTGCTGCGCAACTCCATCGACCACGGCATCGAACCCGCCGGGGAGCGCCTGGCGGCGGGCAAGCCCGCGCGCGGCCGCATCCGGCTCTGCGCCCGGCAGGCCGGGGGCACGGTGTTCATCCGCATCGAGGACGACGGCCGGGGCCTGAGCGTGGAGCGCATCCGCCAGAAAGCCGAGGAGAGGGGCCTCGTCGCGCCCGAAGCTCGCCTGAGCGACCAGGAGTGCTTCCAGCTCATCTTCGCCCCGGGCTTCTCCACGGCGCAGCAGGTCACCAGCGTGTCGGGGCGCGGCGTGGGCATGGACGTGGTGAAGCGGGCCATCGAATCCCTGCGCGGCAAGCTGGAAATTGAAAGCCCGCCGGGCAGCGGCACCACCATCACCATCCAGCTGCCCCTGACCCTGGCCATCATCGACGGGCTCCAGGTGCGCGCGGGCGGGGAATTCTACATCCTCCCTTTGGCCGTGGTGGAGGAGTGCGTGGAGCTGGCGGCCGACCCGCGGGACAGGGGCAGGACCATCAGCCTGCGCGGCGAGATCGTTCCCTATGTGCGCCTGCGCGAGGCCTTCAATCTCCCGGGGGGGCTCCCCGCCGTGGAGCAGGTCGTGGTCACCCGGCACGAGAACGGGCGCACCGGCATCGCCGTGGACGACGTGGTGGGCCAGCAGCAGACCGTCATCAAGAACCTGGGCCGCTACCTGGGGCGCGTGCCGGGCATCTCCGGGGCCACGATCAACGGCGACGGCTCCATCGCCCTGATCCTGGACGTGGCCCAACTGATCCACGGGGTTCAGAGGGAGTTCGAGCAATCATGGGGAGGTTGAGCCCCCGCACGCCCCGGAGGCGCCATGCAACCGCCTGACACACGCCTGCGGGAGGGCATCCCGGAGATCCGGTCCGGGCTCGCGGCCTCGTCCTTCGTGCTGGCCGCGGCCATCGTTCTGGCCGGCGCGGCCTCGGCGCTGATCCTGCGGTCCCTCGAGGAGCAGCGCGCCCAGCGTGAATTCAGTCAGCTCGCGGACAACGTGGCCTACTCCTTCCAGCACGAACTGGACACCTACGCGGAGCTGGTGCGCACCATCGAAGGTTTCTTCAACGCCACTGAAAACGTCACCCGGCCCATGTTCTCGGCCTTTTGCCTGGGCGCGGCCGCGGGGCTGCACAGCATCCAGGCCATGGACTTCGTGCCCCGCGTGCCCCATGACCGGCGGGACGCGTTCGAGCAGCGCGTCCGTTCCGAGGGTCTGCCGGATTTCGCCATCACGGAGCGCACGCCCTCAGGGGCCACGGTGCCGGCCGCCGAGCGCGACTTCTACTACCCCGTGACTTTCGTGGAGCCCCTGGCGGCCAACCGCGCAGCGCTCGGCTTCGACCTGGCCTCCTCCCCGGCGCGCGCCGAGGCCCTGCGCACGGCCATGCTCACCGGCAAGGCGGTCTCCAGCGGTCGCGTGACCCTGGCCATCGACAGGGCCAACACCAACGGCGTGCTGGTGTTCATTCCCATCTACGCCCGCAACGCCCCTCAGAGCACCCCGCAACAGCGTGAGGCCGCGCTCAAGGGCTTCGCAGTGGGCGTGTATCGCACGGCGGACCTGATGCTGCCCACCCTGGAGCATTTCGCCCTGGCCGGGGTGGACGTGACCCTGCTGGACGCCACCCGCCCGGGCCAGCCGGAGGAGATCTTTCACCAGGGTGAAGCCGCGACGCCTTGCTCCAGGCCCTCCGCCTTCGCCCCCCCCTGCCTGGAAAAGACCCTGCCCATCGCCATGCCCGGCAGGGAATGGCGGCTCCGCCTGCACGCCGGGCCGCAATACCTGGCGGACTACGCCACCATGCAGCCGTGGTACGCCCTTGGGGCGTCACTGGCCATCGCCCTGATCTGGCTCTTCACGTCCGCAAAGAACCGCAAGCTGCTCGCACTGGCCCGCGCCTACGCCGAGGAGCGCGCCAGCACGGCCGTGCTCCTGGGCCAGCAGCTGGACAAGGCCGCCCAGGCCGAACTTCAGGCCCGTGAGAACGAGGCGCATCTGCGGGTGATCCTCACCGGCATCAGGGCCGCGACCTTCACCATCGACCCGAACGAATTCACCATCCTCCGCATGAACACGGTGGCCGAGGAGCTTTTCGGCATCCGGGAGGAGGACTGGCTGGGCCGCAACTATCGTGACCTGCTGGGCCGCAACCTGCGCACCCTTGACGACTCGGGGCCGGTTGACGAGCAAAGCCCGGTCGGCCCCGCCATGGCCAGCGGAGAGTTCGTGCTGCAGCGCCCGGACGGCCGCCTGATCCCCGTGGCGCGCACCATCCTCTCCACGTCGGTGGGCGCGAAGCGCTACCTCTTCGAGGTGCTCTTCGACATCAGCGAGAAGAAGGCCCTGGAGCGCCGCCTGGGCCTGGCCGAGAAGCTCGAATCCATCGGGCAGCTGGCCTCGGGCATCGCGCACGAGATCAACACGCCCATCCAGTACGTGGGCGGCAACCTGGGCTTCCTGCAGGATGCCTGCGTCAGCGTCGCCTCCGTTGTGGAGCGCTACCGGGCCTGCGTCGCGGCCCTGGCCGCCCTGGCCCCCCAGAGCCCCGAGCTGGCCGCCCTGCGGGCCGAAATCGACAAGGCCCAGTTCGACGACCTTCTGACCGAACTCCCCGGCTCCATCGCGGACTCCATCTCCGGGGTGGAGCGAGTGGCCGCCATCGTGGGGGCCATGAAGCGGTTCTCCCACCCGGACGCCGGGGGCGGGCGGCTGGTGGACGTGAACAAGGCCATCGAGTCCACCCTGACCATCACCCGCAACGAGTGGAAATACACCGCGGAGATGCAGGCCGAGCTCGCGCCGGACCTGCCGCCGGTGTTCTGCTCGCCGGGCGACTTCAACCAGGTGATCCTCAACATCGTGGTCAACGCGGCCCACGCCGTGGCCGAGAAGCAACAGGGCCTCCCGGACAAGGGGCTCATCACCGTACGCACGGAGGCCGAGCCCGGCTTCGTGCACATCAGCATCGCGGACACCGGCGTGGGCATCCCGCCGGAGAACATGCAGCGCATCTTCGACCCCTTCTTCACCACCAAGGAGGTGGGCAAGGGCACCGGGCAGGGCCTGGCCATCGTGCACTCGGTGGTGGACAGGCACGGCGGCTCCCTCAGCGTGGAATCCACGCCCGGGCAGGGCACCACGTTCCACATCCGGTTCCCGCATGCGATGGAGGGCGAAGAGTGAAAAGAAGAATCATGTTCGTGGACGACGATCCGCAAGTGCTCAAATCCCTTGGGCGGATGCTCTGGTCGTACAGGGGCGGCTGGGAGATGGCCTTCGTGGACTCGGGCGACAAGGCCCTGGCCATGCTGGACAGCGCGCCGTTCGACGTGGTGGTGGCGGACATGCGCATGCCCGGCATGGACGGTCAGCAGCTCCTCTCCCATGTGCGCACCAGGCATCCCTGGGTCATGCGCGTGATCCTCTCCGGGGATTCCGACCGCAAATCCATCATGCGGGCCGTGCCCGTCTCGCACCAGTTCCTGACCAAGCCGGTCACGGCGGAACAGCTGGCCGCCGTGATCGAGCGCGGCTGCAGCATGAGGGAAATGGTGCTCTCGAAGGAAATCCGCACCATCATCGGGGGCATCGACACCCTCCCGGCGCTGCCCGAGGTCTACAGCTCCCTTCTGGAGGAACTGGACAAGGACTCCTCCGGGACGGAAGCCCTGGCCACCATCATCGGCAAGGACATCGCCCTCAGCGCCGACGTGCTGAAGCTGGTGAACTCGTCGTTCTTCTCGCCGAGGATGCGCGTGAGCAGCGTGGCCCAGGCCGTCACCCTGCTCGGCACCGAGACCATCAAGGGCCTGGTGCTGGGGGTGCAGCTCCTCAAGACCTTCGACACGGCGAAATTCCCGAATTTCCGCTTCGACGCCCTCTGGGACCACTGCCTGCAGACCGCCCGCCTGGCCCGGCTCATCGCCGTCCTGGAGGACCAGACCCCCGCCATCCAGGACGACTGCTTCATCGCCGGCCTGCTGCACGACCTGGGCAAGTTCGTGCTGGCCCAGTACCTGCCTCTGCGCTACAGGCAAACCGTCGACCTCTCCCGGGAGGACAACGCCTCCATCTGCGAAGCGGAGCAGCGCTGCCTCTCCACCACCCATGCCCAGGCCGGAGCCTACCTGCTCGGCCTGTGGGGCATCGCCGACAACGTCATCGAGGCAGTCGCCTTCCACCATGAGCCCGCGCGATGCAGCCTGGCGGAGTTCGGCCCCGTCACCGCCGTGCACGCCGCCAACGCCATGCAGCATGACCTGGTGCGCCTGAGCCCCGAGTTCGCCGAACATCCCATCGACAAGGACTACATCGCCAGGCTCGGTCTTGAGGAGCGCCTTCCGTTCTGGCGGGAGCATTGCAAGGAGTCCCTGGCGCAGGCCGGGGGCTAGAGCCCCGGAAGGCCTTCCGCATGGGCGGCGGGCGCGGGCGTTAAAATTAAAAAGGGCGTGGACAAGCCACGCCCCGAAATGGAGAGGGTAAAGCGCGCGGGGGAATTACAGCGCCGCGTCCAGCACCATGTTGTCGCGGTGCACGGCCTCCTGGTAGGGGGCTGTGCCCAGCACCTGCTCTATCTTGCCGGACTTGAGCCCCATGATCTTCTTGAGCTCCTCGCTGTCGTAGTTCACCAGCCCCACGCCCACGGTCTGGCCCTGGAAGTCCAGGATGCGCACGGAGGAACCCTTCTCGAAGTCGCCCTCCACGCGCACGATGCCCGCGGGCAGCAGGCTCTTGCCGCCCTGGCGCAGGGCCTGGGCCGCGCCCTGGTCGATCCACAGGCTGCCGCGCGGCTCCGAGGTGTAGGCCAGCCAGTATTTGCGCTTGGAGATGGGGCGCGCCTCGGCGGGGATCCAGGTTCCCAGATCCTCCCCGGCGAAGACGCGGCTCAGGCGGTCGGTCTCGCGCCCGGAGACGATGAGCGTGGGCACGCCCAACTGGGCCACGCGCTTGGCCGCCAGCAGCTTGGAGTGCATGCCCCCGGTGCCGCTCACGGTCTTGCCCTTGCACATGTTCTCGAGGTCCAGGGAGCCGATGCCGTCCAGGCAGCTGTGGCAGACCGCGCTCGGATTCTCGGCCGGGTTCTGCGAGAACACGCCCTTGGCCGAGGTCAGGTTCACGAAGAGGTCGGCCTCCACCACGCCCACCAGCAGGGAGGAGAGGCAGTCGTTGTCGCCGTAGACCAGTTCCTGCACGGCCACGGTGTCGTTCTCGTTGACCACGGGGATGCAGCGCCAGCCCCAGAGGGTGCGCAGGGTGTTGCGCACGTTGAGGTAGCGCTCCCTGCCCTCCAGGTCGTCCCGGGTGACCAGCAGCTGCGCGGAGACGATGCCGTGGGCGCCGAAGGCCTCGTCGTAGGCGTGCATCAGGCGGCTCTGGCCCACGGCCGAGGCGGCCTGCCTGTCGGGCAGCTCGTCCAGGGCGGCCTGGCGGATCACGCCGCGCCCGGCGGCAACCGCTCCGCTGGTGACCAGCAGGATGTCCTTGCCCTGGCGGTGCAGCTCGGCCATATCCTTGGCCAGGCTCTGCACCACGCCCATGTCCACGCCCATGCCGGTGGTGAGCACTGCGCTCCCGGCCTTGACCACAACGCGCCTGGCCTTTTTCAAGGCCTCCATCTTGCTGCTTTTCCAGTCGTTCATTGCTTCCTACGATCCGATATCCATGAGCTTGCCCACGTTGACTTCGGGGGGGCGTTGCAACTTCGGCGAAGGGCGCAGGCCCAGGGCCGCCTGCCGCTCGGGGAATGTCCCCATGCGGCTGCCCCGGGTCATGGCTATGTCCTGCAGGATGAGGTCATGGACCTTGTCCAGCAGGGGAAGCCTGGCGTCTTCGCTCGGCGGGCAGGTGAAGCCCCATTCCTGGCGCATGCGCGGTCCCCTTTCGGCGCGGCCTTTGGGACTTGGCCGCCGCGCGGGAACCCTAGCCTTTTTCCCGGCAATTGACTACCTACTCCTCGCCAGGCGGCAACGGCCCGAACACGCGGCCCCGCCGGGCGGAGGCCCCGCGCATGGTTTTCTTCTTTTCCGGCTCCCGCGGCCCAAAGCTGCCAGTCTGCCCCGCCTGCGGCGGCAGGCTCACGCCCTGCAAGCTCTGAACGCAGGCCGCCGTCCGCTGCAGGTCCTGCGGCAAAGCGTTTCCCCTGACGGATTTCAAGGATATGATCGATGACGACTGGGAGGAGTTCTACGCCCGCTTCCCCATGGACAGGCTGTGATCGGACCGGGGGCCTACCTCTGATCCGGCAGGATGCGGCGCGCCCCGATGTAGGTGCGCATCCAGTAGCGCTCGTAGAGGCTCTCCTCCCGCACCTTGGCCCCGGGCGTGGGGCTGTGGATGAAGAGCCCGCGCCCCGTGTACACTCCGACGTGCAGGCCCCAGCGCTTGCGCGTGACGTTGAAGAAGAGCAGGTCGCCCGGCTGCAGGTCCTCCCGCTCCACGGGGCGGCCCACCCGGAGCTGGTCCTCGGTGCGCCGGGGCAGGGAGTAGCCGTGCACGCCGTAGCACCACTGCACCAGGCCGGAACAGTCGAAGCCGGTGCGCGGGTTGTCCCCGCCGCTGCGGTAGGGCACGCCGACCTGCTCGCGCGCGGTCTGGGTCACGGGGACCTTGGGCCGCGCGGGCTTGTCCGGCACCACGGGGACCGTCTCGCCGCATCCGGCCAGGGCCAGCAGCATAACCAGCAGCGAAAGAGGCAACCACGTGCGGCGACCGGGCTTCATGGCCGCTGGTATAGTGCCGCAAGCCCCACCCCGCAAGGGACAACCCGCCGCACAGCATGACCAAACTGCAATGCGCCGGCAGGCTTTTCGGCCCCCGCGCCGATGGACAGCCGCCCCGGCCTGGGACATAATCCGCCCATGAGCATCCGCTGCGTCACCCGGACGCTTTTGCTTGCCCTGTGTTTTCTCGCCGCGCCGCGCCTGGCTCCGGCCCAGGAGGCCGTCTGGCTGCCCTTGGAGGACCGTCTGGCCCGCGAAGGCATCCCCCGCGCCGGGCTGGACGCCTGGTTCGCCTCCCCCGAGATGGTCTTCGACCCCTCGATCATGGCCCACAAGGTGGACCGCATGGTCCGCAAGCAGTTCGAGCCCCAGCCGCCCCCCAGCAAGAAGACCCTCCAGCAGAGCAGCTACGGCTACTACCTGCGGCCCTGGGTGCTGGCCTGGGCCAACGACTACGCCACGGCCAACCAGGCCTCGCTGGAAAAGGCCGAGGCCCGCTACGGCGTGCCGCGCGACGTCATCATCGCCCTGCTTCTGGTGGAGACCAAACTGGGCACATACCTCGGCAAGGACAAGGCCCTCCAGGTGCTGGCCAGCATGGCCGCCAGCAACTCCCTGGAGTCCATTCGCCCCTACCTGAGGTCCGTGGGCTCCAGCCAGGAGCGCGCCGACTACGCCAACGCCAGCGCCCGGGACAGGGCCGAGTGGGCCTACCAGGAGCTCAAGGCGCTCATCCTGCACACCCAGGCCTCGGGCGTGAACCCGCTGGACGTGCCCGGCTCCATCTACGGGGCCATCGGCATCTGCCAGTTCATGCCCACCAACGTTCTCAAGTACGGGGTGGACGGCGACGGCGACGGCAAGGTGGACCTCTTCCGCCCCCAGGACGCCATCCCCAGCGTGGCCAACTACCTTGTGGCCCACGGCTGGAAGCCCGGCCTGGGCTACGACGGACAGCGCACCGTCATCTACGCCTACAACCACTCCGACCTGTACTCCCTGGCCGTGATGACCGTGGCCGAGAAGCTTCGCCAGAGCAGGCAGGGGAGCTAGCGCCGCCGGTTGAGGCCTTGCCCCTGCGGCTTGGGGATATCTCGGGTAGCAGGCCCGCAGCGCGTGAAATCCGTGCGGCTGGTGATGCGCACGGGAGAAGATTCCGGGCTGCGCGAGCGAAGGCGGCGAAGAATGCCGTGGATTGTGCCCGTCATTCGGCCGGGCATTCCCAAACGGGCTTGGCGATGCTTTTCAGGCGAGGCGGCGAGGTTCTTCGACCCGGGCACGGGCTGGAGCGTCCGTCCGGCCCTGAGCCCGCCAAAGCCAGGCGCACAGGGTGCGAACCCGCAGCCGCGATCAGGGCGCCCGCATGTCGGGGTCGTGGAGGCCTCCGGCGGCCGAAGGGGCTCCGCCCCTCTGGACTCCCTTATTGGCGGCCCGCACCCCTCAGTGGCACTGCAAGCCCTTCTCCAACTCTCCCGCGCTCATGGGCACGATGATGATGTCGCCCAGCTTGACCGCGAGCTCGGCCTTGGCCGCCTGGGCCTCGTCCGGGCTGTTGCGCCAGCCCGCCACAAGCTGCCACAACCGCCTGCCGTCCTTCTCCCAGGGCCGCACGCAGGCCTTCACCCCCTGCTCCCTGACCAGCACCGCCATCCACATGGCCCGGGCCTGCTCCGAGAAGCTCCCGGCGATCAGGGCGTAGACGCGCCTGTCCGCCGCAAGGCCGGTTGCCTTGCCGCTGCGGGCGGGGTCGGGCTTGGCCGCCTCCTGCCGGGCGGGCTCCTGTTTCGATGTCTCCGGTTTGGCCGTTTCCGGCTTGGGCGCTGGCGCCTTGGGCGGCTGCTTCTGGGCCGGACGTTCCGGCTCCGGCCTGGGTTGCGCCGATGCGGGCTGCGCGGGCTCCGCTTTGGAAGGATCTTTCAGGGGCGGGCGCGCGGGCTCCGGGGCGGCCTGCTGCGTTGCAGGGATCGCGGGCTCCGCATTGGGTGGCTGTTTCGGGGCCTGGCGCTCAGGGGCCGGAACGGCCAACGGTGCCGCCGGGATCGCCGGATCCGCCTTGGATAGCTGCTTCGGGGCCGAGCCCGCCTGGGCGGGCTTCTCCGGCCCGGTCTTCGGCGTATCCTGCCTGGCCGCGTCCGGTTTGGCAGGCTCTTGCTTCGCCGCGTCCTTCTTGCCGCCCTTTTTCCCGGCCGCCTTGTCGGCGCCGCCGTTCTTCTTGTCCTTGGCGGGGCCGGGTGCGGTGGCGGATTCAGGCGCGGCCTTGACCGGCTCCGGGGCCTGCACGACCTGGAAGCGCGAGGAGGCCAACTCCACGTCGTCGGCGAAAACCTTCATCTCCCACCGGCCCGGGGCCACCTCCCAGCCGTAGGCGAACTCCCAGGCCGCCTGCACGGGCTGGCCCGGCCCCGCGGCCAGCAGCCAGACGTCCTCCCCGGGCGCGCCCTCGGGCGCGGGCCGCGTGAGCCGCACCGTGAGCACGCGGGGCTCCGTATCCTCCAGCTTGAACTCGATGCCGAAGCGCACCCCGGGAGCCCCGGCGATCTCAGCCCCCGGCTTTCCGGTGGTGAAATCGCCGCTAAAGAGCACCGTGGCGGCGGGCTTGGCGGGGTCCTGCCCGGCCTGCTGCGCCGAGCGGGCGATGCCTCCCGACGGAAACATGGTCATGGCGAGGATCATGGCCGACACGGCCAGAGCGGCGAGGGCCCGCCGCAGGGAAGAAAACGCGCCGGAATCCCGGCGGCGAGGCTCAGACGCGGCGTGACGCACGGCCCCGCGCCTCCGGGCGAATGGCTGCCGGTCGGCCGCCTCGGCTCACGGGCACTAGAGCACCTCCCGCGCCATCCAGATCACCCTGCCCAGCACGCGCACGTTGGCGTCCTCGGTGAGGGTGACCTCCAGCGGAGGGTAGAACTGCCTGTTGTCGCTGACCAGCACGAGCTGCCCGGGCTTCTTGTCCAGCCGTTTGACCACGATCTCCTCGTCGATGCCCACGGCGTAGATCTTCCCGGTGTAGATTTCGGTCTGGGAGAGGTCGATGAGCACCACGTCCTCGTCGCGCAGGGTGGGCTCCATGGAGTCGCCGGAGACGCGCATCAGGCGCATCTGGCTTATCTGGCCCTTGCGCTTGAGCCAGGCGTGGCGAAAGGCGTAGTAGGTCTCGATGGCCTCGTCCACCACCAGGCTGCCGCCCCCGGCGGAGAGGCGGGCGCGCACCTTGGGCACGTAGGAGAACTCCTCGGAGTGGGCCCCGGAGTTCCTGCTGCCCCGGAAGTCCGGCCCGGAGTCCTGCCCGGCGATGTACATGGCCCCCATGCCCGACTCCAGCCATTGGGGGTTCAGGCCGTATTTCCGGCAAAGGTAGAGGTACCAGTCCGCCGGGATGTGCGAGCGTTTTTTGGCGTCGGTCACGGCCTGGCGGCCGATGCCCAGCACCCGCGCCAGCTCCGACTGGGATTTGATCCCCGTGGCGGACATGATCCTGGCGAGAACGGCTTCGGCGGAAAAGCCCTTGACCGGCGGCTGGGGTATGGCTCTTTTCATGATGCTCCCGGCGGCTGAGTTTTCCGTACCCTATGAGGCGATTCCGCCGTCATGTCAAGCATGTCTCACCTAGGTAAACCCCCACGTACACTCGGAGCCCCCTCCAGCCAAGGCTATCAGCCATGTCGTGACCCATCGGGGCTCAACGCCTCCTCCCCGCCGGGAAATACATCAAGAATTGCATGACACGAATTCGCACGCTCGACATTATTCGCCAGTCGCTATACATACCATGCACAATGCTTACGCCCATCCGTTTCCTCACGCTGTTCATGGTCAGCTTGCTGCTCTGCGCCTGCCAGACAACGCCCTATAGCCAGAAATCGCAGTTGAACCTCGTCTCCCGGGAGGACGAGCTGGCCATGGGCAAGGGGGCCTCCCAGCGTTACCTCTCCACCGTGCGCACCTGCCGGGATCGCGACGTGGCCAGAAGGATCAAGCGCATCGGCAAGGCCATCGCCGAACAGGCTGGCGTGCCCGACGCCAACTGGCAGTTCCACTGCGTGGAGAATGGGCAGTTCCAGGCCTTCTGCTTCCCCGGCGGGATCATCGTTATCTACTCCGGCGTGGCGAACGCCTGCGAGACCGACGATCAGTTGGCCGCCATCATCGGGCACGAGGCCGGGCACGCCATCGCGCGGCACACGGCCAAGCTGCTCAGCAAGAAGGCCGTCACCGACGTCATCGCCATCAGCCTGGGCTCGGCTATGGCTGCCGGAAACGGAGCCGCGGCGCAAGGCAACGCGGACGGCCTCTCCGCCCTGGCCTCGGTGGGGCTGCTGCTGCCCTCCAGCCGGGAGAACGAGTACGAGGCCGACACCCTGGGCATGGTCCTCATGGCCAAGGCCGGGTACGACCCCGCCCAGGCCGTGGAGGTCTGGCGGAAACTGGTGGACAAGAACGCCGACCGGCTGGGCAAGAAGTCCGAAAAACTGAGCACCCACCCCACCGACACCAAGCGCCTGGAAGCCATCCAGGCATACGTGGAGACCGCCCGCACCCACGCGCCGGGCGCGCAGGCCACGGCCCCCGCACCCGATCCGGCGGCAAGCTCGCCTCCCGAGGCCCCGGCCGCACCCTGAACCGAACGTTTGGCCTGGCGCTCCGGCAAAGCCGCGGGGCGGCTGGGCCGAATGGATGAAGCCTCCGGCGGCCAGGGGGATGATCCCCCTGGCCCCCGCAATATCGCGGCGGCAATACATGCCGGCGCGGGCGCGGTTTTACCGGGGCGAAACGGGATTCCACCTGATACCTTGCCTGACCCAGGGCGAGCGCCTGCGAAACTCCCGGAACCGCCGGGACGGACCGGACTGGGCCGGATCGGGCCGGGTCGGGCCGGGTCGGAACCGATCGGGACGGACCGGGACGCGCAGGGCAGCTCCAACTTTCCACCGCGCACGTATCAAACCCGGCATCAGCACCCACAGCATGGCGATGACCAAGCTGGAGCCAATCCCCCGCCACAAACAAAAATTGCCGCGTGCGGCCCGACAGGGCGCACGCGGCAATTTTTCTATACAGGATTCTTAAGGAACGAAGTTCTTTAAGCCGCCGGAGGCATCTTCATCCTGCCTCCCTCCTCGCCCCGCTACACCAGGGCCTTGGCCGCGGACAGGGCGGCGTCGTAGTCGGGCTCCTTGGTCACTTCGGGCAGCATCTCGATGTATTTGACGGTGCCGTCGCGGTCCACCACGAAGACGGTGCGGGCCAGGAGGCGCAGTTCCTTGATGAGGATGCCGTAGGCCATGCCGAAGGAGCCGTCGCGATGGTCGGAGAGGGTCGCCACGCGGTCGATGCCCGCGGCCGCGCACCAGCGCTTCTGGGCGAAGGGCAGGTCCATGCTGATGGTCAGCACGACCACGTTCTCGCCGAGCTTGGAGGCCTCGGTGTTGAAGCGGCGGGTCTCCATGTCGCAGACCGGGGTGTCCAGCGAGGGCACGGCCGCGATGATGAGCACCTTGCCCTTGTAGTCCGCCAGGGTCTTGGGGGCCAGCTCGTTGTCGAGCACGGTGAAGTCAGGGGCTTTCTGGCCCACGGCCACGGGGTTGCCGAGCAGGGTCAGGGGATTGCCGAATATGGTGACGAGTCCGGTTCTTTCGCTCATTGCTGATCTCCTTGATGAAGGGGTGTCGCCAGACCGATAGCGCAAATCCCCTCCAACGTCACCGCCTTTCGGAAACTTCCTCCACTCAAAATGTTTGACATTCAAAACATCGCGGTTTATTTGATTATCAAGTTACTCACGATTCAAAATAAAAGGCGTTCCCATGCACCACTCCCATACCCATGACCACCCTCACGACCATGGCCACGGGCACTGTTGCGGCCATTCCCGCGCCCACGAGCAGGACGCCCGCGCCGAGCGCCTGACCTGGCTGGCCTTCGGCCTCAACGCCGCGGGCATGGCCGCCGAGGTCGTCTACGGCCTGATTTCTGGCTCCATGGCCCTGTTCGCCGACGGCCTGCACATGGCCAGCGACGCCTTCGCCCTGGGCATCGCGCTCTTCGCCTACGCCTTCGCCCGGCGCAACGCGCACAACGGGGCCTACGCCTTCGGCGCGGGCAAGATCAACTCCCTGGCGGGCTTCGCCAGCGCGGTGCTCATGGCCTGCGTGACGGCCTACCTGGCCTGGGAGTCCGCCGCGAGATTGTTCTCCCCAGTTCCCATCGACTTCGGCCCGGCCCTGGTGGTGGCGGTGATCGGCCTGGGGGTCAACGCCGTGTGCGCCTTGTTCCTGCACGGGCACGCCCACGCCAACGCCCACGACCACAACATCCGCGCCGCCTACCTGCACCTGCTGGCCGACGCCCTGACCTCGCTCTTCGCCATCGGCGCGCTCCTGGGGGCCAAGCACCTGGGCCTCCACTGGCTGGACCCGCTGGGCGGCCTCATCGGCGCGCTGGTGATCGGGCGCTGGTCGCTGCGCCTGATACAGGAGTGCTCGCGCGTGCTGCTGGACCGCGTGCCCGACCCGGAGCTGCCCGCGGTGATGCGCGCCCGGCTGGAGCAGGAGGAAGGCTCCCGCGTGCGCGACATCAAGCTCTGGCGCGTCAGCCACCACCAGCTGGCCTCGGTCATCACCGTGGAGGACGAATCACCACGCCCGCCCGAGCACTACAAGCGCCTGCTCGCGGGCATCGAAGGCCTGGACATCGTGACCGTGGAGGTCCACCCCTGCCCGTGCCCCATGGAAGCCTGAGGTTGATTGCCAAGCGGGGAAGGCTTGGCTAGAATCAGCGCATGTCCGACCTCGAATCGCTCTCGGCGCTGATCATCGAATTCTACGAGAAGCTCTCCTCCTGGGAGCATGCCGTGGTCCGGGGCAGCTCGCTGACGCTGCCCCAGATGCACACCCTGGAGATTTTGGGCCAGCAGCCGAGCCTGCGCATGAAGGAGCTGGCCGCCAAGATGGGGCTGACCACCGGCACGCTCACCGTCACGGTGGACCGGCTGGAGAAGCGCGGCTTGGTCTCGCGCGTGCCCCACGAGACGGACCGCCGCTCCGTGCTGGTGGCCCTGACCCCCAAGGGCCAGGCCATCTTCGAAGCCCACCACGCCATGCACCTGCGCCTCACGCAGGAGCTCTGCGCCTCCCTGAGCGAGGAGCAGGCCCAATCCTTGCGCGCCATCCTGCGCACCATGAACCAGGCTTTCTAGGCGTACCAGTGGGCAAGATACTCATCATCGACGACGACGAGCCCATCCGCGAGGCCCTGACCCGCGTGGTGGAGCGCCTGGGGCACGAGCCCTCCATGGCGGCCAGCCTGGCCCAGGGCCTGGCCATGGCCCGCGAGGGCGACTTCGACGTAATCATGCTCGACGTGCGCCTGCCCGACGGCAACGGGCTGGAGGCCATCGGCGAACTGCACGGCTCGCCCAGCAGGCCCGAGGTGATCGTCATCACCGGCTGGGGCGACCCGGACGGAGCCGAAGCCGCCATGCGCAAGGGTGCGTGGGACTACATCGAGAAGCCCCCCACCCTGCGCTCCATGACCGGCCCCCTGCTCTCCGCCTTGGCCTACCGCGACGCCCGCCCCGGCCCCCCGGTGAAGGGCTTCGTCTGGGCCGGCATCTCCGGCGGGCACCCGGACCGCGCCGCCTGTCTGGACAAGGCCGCCCTGGCCGCCCGCAGCGACGCCAACGTGCTGCTCACCGGCGAGACCGGCACCGGCAAGGAGCTGTTCGCCCGCGCCATCCACTCCAACTCCAGGCGCAGCCAGGGGCCCTTCGTGGCCGTGGACTGCGCCGCCCTGCCCGCCACCATCGCGGAGAGCCTGCTCTTCGGCAACGAGCGCGGGGCCTACACCGGGGCGGACCAGCCACGTGAGGGCCTGATCCTCCAGGCCCACGGAGGCACGTTGTTCCTGGACGAAGTGGGCGAGCTGCCCGCCGTGGTGCAGAAGACCTTCCTGCGCACCCTGCAGGAGCGAAAGGTCCGCCCTGTGGGCGGGCGCAGCGAGCGGCCCTGCGACTTCCGGCTGGTGGCCGCCACCCACCGCGACCTGGACCGCATGGCCGGGGAAGGCAATTTCCGGGAGGACCTGCTCTTCCGGCTGCGGGGCATCGCCATCAACCTGCCGCCCCTGCGCGAGCACCCCGAGGACGTGGCCGCCTTCGCCAAGCACTTCCTGGGCCTCTCCTGCTCGCGCCACGGCGTGCCCGCGAAGAGGCTCAGCGTGGCGGTCAGCGCGGCCCTGGCCGCGTACAGCTGGCCCGGCAACATCCGCGAGCTGCAGAACGTGATGGAGGGCATGGTGGCCCTGGCCCTGGAGGAGCCGGAGCTGCACCCCGTGCACCTGCCGGTGCACATCAGGGTCCAGGTGGCAAGAGGCCAGGTGAGGGAGAGAGAGGCAGGAGGGGCCGGAGGGGATGGACACGGCGCGCTTGGGGACGGCCCGCCGTTCGACCTGGGGCCGACAAGCGCGCTGCCCAGCCTCAAGGTGTACCGCCAGGCCATGGACAGGCTTTATCTTGAACAGTTGCTGATGCGGGCGGGCGGAAGCCCGGCCGAGGCGGTGACTATTTCGGGATTGTCGCGGTCGAGGCTGTATGCGCTGCTCAAGGAGCACGGGCTGAAGTTGTTGCAGTAACTCGTGCTTGGCGTTCTGATCGCATCATCAACTACACTGTTACGCATGGCGAAATCTGATTATAGTATCAGCATGGCTGCCGTCCCAGCGCAACTTGTCATTACTGTGCATTATACTCTGTGTTTTTCATTTGAAATATTCACGCACCAACTCCGCTCGCTTGCCATCAACTGACATTCCTTGCATCTTATTTCGCACGAATGACTCATCAATATACATTGGATTCTTCAAATCATCGAGGATAACTCGAGCAGAATGCGCGTCAACCATGGTTAAAGCATTTACGAGACACTCTGCATTTTTCTCAAATATCCCCTCCTCCATCACGTGCATGAATGCTTCCGTTACTTCAGCATTCCCCTCGACCTGTTTTGCCAGCACAAGAAAACCTGCAGTATCTTCAGCATTTGTACACGCTACAGCCTCTTTTGCCACGCGATTAAATATCAGCCAGAATCCGCTGTAATCTTCACTGTATAATTTGCTGAAATTATCGGCGAGAAACTGGGCATCTGCTTCGTAGCCGCAATACTGTCCAGAAGCATGCACGGGGAAGACATCATGCGAAAAGATGAAGAGCAGAACCGCCAAGCAGATGAGGCAACTCGTTTTCATCAGAGACTCCCATTGCGCGGACATGGTGTTCGATGAATACTAACAGTGCCGGTTTTCGTTCGATGCGACCTCGATAATCTGACGGCACGCCTACCCGCCGCAAATCTCCCTGTACACTCCCAAAACAGCCTCGAACATCGCCTCCGGCGCGAACCTCGTGCGCACGGCCTCCAGCCCGGCAGCTCCCATTGCCTGCCAGCGCGCCTCGTCCGCGTCGATCTCCAGGATGGCCCGCGCCAGCGCCCCGGCATCCCCGGGCGGCACGGTCAGCCCCGTGACCCCGTGCTCATTCACCAGGGGCACGCCCGACCCGGCGATCCGCGTGGAGACCACGGGCCTGCTGCAAGCCATGGCCTCCAACTGGACCATGCCGAACATCTCGGCGCGCGTCACCGAGGGCAGGCAGAACACGCGGCTGAAGGCGAAGTGCGCCGACAGCTCCTCTTGCTCCACACGGCCCAGCAGCACGGCCCGGCCCTCCAGCCCCTTGGCCTGAATGCGCGCCTCCAGCTCCCTCTTGAGCGGCCCTGTGCCGCCGATGAGCGCCACCCACTCGGGCGGCAGCAACGCGGCGGCGTCCACCAGGTGCTCGAACCCCTTGTAGGAGATGAGCCGCCCCAGGGCGAACACGGCCTTGCGGCCCGGGAAGCGCGCCCGCAGGCGGGCCAGGGCGGCCTTATCCAGCAATTCGGGCGCGAAGGGCCCGGCCTCCATGCAGAAGGGGATGATGTGGGCCCTGGGGGCGAAGGCTTTTGCGTACTCCGAATCCTCGATGTGGGCGCGGGTGGCCCCGATCACCGCATCGGCGCGGCGGGCCAGCCAGTCGCCCAGCATAAGCCTGTATATCTTATTGAAGTATTTCTGGCGTATCACGTCGCTGTGCCAGTGCACCACCACCTTGGCGCGCGGGTTGACCAGGCGCAGGGCCAGGGCGGCCAGGGGGTTGGGGCAGTGCAGGTGCAGCACGTCGTAGGCCGGGGCCAGTTCGGCCAGCAGGCGCACGTAGCGCCGCGAGACGGGCGTGGAGGCCGCCACCAGGGGCGTGGCCGCGCGGTACACGGTGTGGCCCTCCAACTCCTCGCGGAGCTCGGGCATGTCCCCCCGGGGCTGGGCGCAGAGCACGTCGCTGCGCGCGCCCAGGGCGGTGAGCCCCCGGGCCAGCTGGCTGGTGACCGTCTCGATCCCGCCTTCCACAGGCGGATAATATTTACCCAGGTGCAGGACGCGCATCAGCGGGGGGCGGAGAGCCGCTCCAGGGTGGAGACCACGGTGCGCCGAAGCTGCTCCACGCGGCGCAGGGTGTAGTCGGACTGGGTGTCGTCGGTGAGGTTCTTCACCAGCCAGAGCACGCCCATGGCCGCGCCGCCCTTGCTGATGAGCGGCAGCTCCACCTTGAGCAGCGACCGCTCGGTGAGGAATTCGCGCTTGTCGCGGTCCAGGTCGGCGCGCTGCCACTCGAACACCCTCGGGCAGGAGACCGGGCCGCAGGCGCTCCCGGCCATGTCGTGCGGGGCCAGGGGGGCCATCCCGGTCTTGGGGGCCGCCTCCTGTGTGAGCATCATCTCGCCCAGGTCGAACCCGAGCTGCTCCAGGGCCTCGCAGACGTTCTCCCACATGGTGGGCAGGTCCGGGGCCTGGGAAATCTCGATCTGCATGTTCAGGAAGGTGCGCCGCCCCTGGCTGACCCCGGCCACGTCGGAGATGTCGCGAATCCAGCCGAAGACCTTGTCCACCGCGAAATAGCTGAAGTACCCGGCCTTGCGCACGAACAGGATCAGCGCCCCGCCGAGCAGCAGGATGAACAGGCCAGCGGGCACGTCGCGCATGTTCACGATGAGCACGGCCATCACGGCCAGGAAGGCCGTGACCCCGTAGAGGAAGACCACGGCCTTGCGCTGGGACCAGCCCTTGGCGATCAGGTTGTGGTGCACGTGCTGGCGGTCCGGCTCGAACATCTTCTTGCCGCGCACGAAGCGGCGCAGGGGCGAGGTCAGGGTGTCCAAGAGGGGCACGCCGAAGGCCAGGATGGGCATGAGGATGGTGGCGCCCACCTGCGACTTGGAGGAGGACAGAATGGAGAGCGCCGCCACCATGTAGCCCAGGAAGTAGCTGCCTCCGTCGCCCAGGAAGATGGTGGCCGGGTTGAAGTTGTAGCGCAGAAAGCCCAGCGCCCCGCCGCCCAGGGCCGCGAAGAGCATGGCGGGCAAGGGGTCCGCGCGCATGGTGGCCAGCACCACCTGCACCGCGCAGACGAAGAAGGCCACGCCCGCGGCCAGGCCGTCCAGGCCGTCGATCAAGTTGATGGCGTTGATGAACAGCACGAACCAGAACACCGTGAGCCCGTAGGAGAGCACGTCCTGGTTCAGGTGCAGGGAGAACATCTCCCCCATGCTGAAGGACTCGATGCGCACCCCGCCGAAGAAGCAGATGCTGGCCGCCGCGATCTGGGCCAGGAACTTGAGCTTGGCGGGCAGGGGCCTGCGGTCGTCCACGAAGCCCACCAGGAAGATGAACAGCCCGCCCGCGTACACGGCCAGCATCTGGCCGCGCGGGATGAGCCTGCCCGTGCCGTGGAAATCCGCGAAGGCGGCCAGGGCCACCGCCGCGAAGAAGGAGAGCACCAGGGCCAGCCCGCCGCAGCGCGGGATGGGCTGGGTGTGCACCTTGCGGCCCTGGGGGGCGTCCATGAAGCCGAAGGCGCGCCCGAAGCGGGCCGCCAGCGGGGTGGCCAGGAGCGCCGTGGCCAGGCCCACGGCGAAAACCCCGGCGATCCAGCGCAGCATCAGAAGGCCCGCCTCACGAAGGTGTAGAGGGACTTGAGCAGGCTCGCCAGGCCCTTGCGCCGGACCATCTCGGCCATGATGGAGAAGCTCTGGCCGGGCTCAAGGAGGTACTTGAGCACCTTCTTGCGCGCCACCCGGCGGGAGAACTCCGCGTACCAGCGGTCGATGTCCTCGGCGGAGAGGCCGGGGTAGCTGATGATGGAGGAGCCCATGCCGTCGAAGCGGGAGAGGTCCGTGGTGGTGAGGTAGCCGTTCTCCTGCGCCCACTTGTACATGGGCGTGCCCGGATACGGCACCGCCTTGGAGACCTGGGCCGTATCCACCTCGATCTCCTCCATGTAGGCCATGGACTTGCGGATGGTCTCCTCGGTCTCGCCGGGCAGGCCCAGGCAGAAGGTGGCGTGGGTGCGGATGCCCAGCTCCTTGCACCATTTGGCCACCTGCTTGGCCTTCTCCAGGTCCAGGGGCTTGCCGATGGTCTTCAGGATGGACTGCTCGGCCGACTCCACGCCGAACTTCATGCCGATGCACCCGGCCTTGGCCATGGCCGCGAGCATCTCGCGGTCCACGAACATGGCGTCGCCCATGACGGTCCAGGGCACCTTGAGGCCCCGTCGGGTGATCTCCTCGCAGATTTCCATCACGTGGGGCTTGCGCACCACGAAGCTCTGGTCGTCGAAGTAGAACTGGCGCGCCCCGAAGCGCTCCTGGCAGTACTGCATCTCGTCCACCACGGATTTGGCCGAGCGGGCGCGGTACTTGGGGGAGGCGTACATCACGTGCCTCTCCTGGCAGTAGACGCAGCCGCAGGGGCAGCCCCGGCTGGAGAGGATGTTGATGCAGGGGCTGTAGAGCGTGAAGTCGGGGTAGATGGTGGCCGGGAAATCGTCGCGGTCCGGGAAGGGCAGCTCGTCCAGGTCGGCCAGCAGGGGGCGGGCCTCGTTGACCACCACGCCTTCGGGGCCCTTCCAGGCCAGGCCCAGCACGCCGGAGACGTCGCCGCCGTCCATGAGCGCCAGCACCAGGTCGCGCACGGCCAGCTCGTATTCGCCGCGCACGGCGAAATCGAGGCAGTCGTTTTCGGCCAGCAGCTCCTTGTGGGTCACGGTGGCGTAGTTGCCGCAGACCACCACCTTGCAGCCCGTGGCGGCCTTGACCTGGGTCAGGAAGGCCAGGTCGTCCGCCAGGGTGAGGGAGGCCAGCTCCACCACCAGCAGGCCGGGCTTGCGGGCCACGATCTCCTTCAGCAGCTCGTCGCCGGTGAGGTCCAGCACGACGCCGTCCAGGCCCCGGGCGTCGGCCTTGGTGTCGCGCTTGAGCACGGCCAGGGTGTAGGCCAGCCAGAAGGGGAAGGGATAGTAGTCCACCGAGCGGGACTTGCCGATGGTCATGGGCCAGCGCGAGCCCGCCTTGATGAAGTGTTTCACCGATCCGTCGGCTTCCACCTTGACGCCGGCCAGGTTGGCCACGAGAACATTCATATGGTATATTTACGGGATGGGTTGATGTTGGAATGATTTGGGTTGCCAGGGCTCACAGCCCTGGATATGCACAACAGCCAGCCGCTTCTATCCCAAAAAAACGCGAACGCCAATGCGCCACAGCCCCCTCATTTTGCACGACGCCTTCGCCTTCCCCGGCGGGGGGGAGAAGGTCGCCCAGTGCCTGGCCGAACTGACCGGCGGCATCCTCTGGACCGCGCAGTTCAACGCCCAGGCCTTCCCCGAGGGCTTCTTCAAGGACCGCCCGCCCATGGACATGCGCGCCCGGGAACGCTTTCCCGACCTGGCCCGCTGGTCCGAGACGGCGTGCTTCTGGCGCACCTTCGCCGAATTTCCCGCCAGCGCGCCGCCCTACTCCCTGTTCAGCGGCTCCCTGGCCCCGCTGGCGTACAAGCGCATCGCGGGCAAGAAGATCCTCTACTGCCACACGCCCCCGCGCATCCTCTACGACCAGCGCGACTTCTACCTGCGCGGCAAGCAGCCGCTCAAGCGCCAGGCCTACGCGGCCTTCCTCTGGGCCTTCGAGCGGGCCTACGCCAAGGCCGCCCGGGCCATGGACGTGATCGTGGCCAACTCCCAGAACGTGGCCCACCGGCTGGGGAGCTTCCTCCAGTTGGACTCCGTGGTGGTGCCGCCGCCGGTGCGCACGGCCGACTTCCCCTGGATCGCCCAGGAGGATTTCTACCTCTCCACCGCCCGGGTGGACCGGCTCAAGCGGGTGGAGGTCATCGCCGAGGCCTTCCTCGGCATGCCGGAGAAGCGCCTCGTCATCGTCTCGGGCGGCAGCGAACTGGAGAAGGTGCGGGCCATGTGCGCCGAGGCCGTAAACATCGAGGTGCGCGGCTGGGTCAGCCCCGCGGAGCTGCGCCGCCTGACCGGGACCTGTCTTGCCACCATCTACATCCCCCGCGACGAGGACTTCGGCATCTCCCCGGTGGAGTCCATGGCCGCGGGCAAGCCCGTGATCGGCGTGGCCGAGGGCGGCCTGCTGGAGACCGTGCGGGAAGGCCGCACCGGCATCCTGCTGCGGGCCAACCCCAGCGCGGAAGACGTTGCCCGGGCCGTGGCCCAGATGACCCCGGAGCTGGCCCTCTCCATGCGCCAGGCCTGCGAGGAGCGCGCGAAGCTGTTCGACGAGGCCGCCTTCCGGGAGAAGATGGCCACGGTGATCGCGGACGTCACGCGCTGACAGGGATATTTGCCGGATGAAGCCTTGTATGTTTGCCCCGTTTCAGACGCGGTGAACCGCGCTGGGTCCAGCCGTGGCCTCCGCGCCGCCGAAGCGGCGATGTTCTTCAAATACAGCGGCGTTTCGGCGGCGCGGAGGCCACGGCTGGAGCCGGGACAAACGGGAGAGCCTCCGGCCGCATCAAGCACCATCAAGGAGCCCCCGTGGCCCGCAAGCTCAAAGTCATCGTCAACGCGGTGCCCCTGACCGGGGTCAACACCGGCATCGGGCGCTACCTGCGCTGCCTCTGCGCGCACATCGAGAGCCGCCACGGCTCCGAGGTCTCTCTCTCCTATTTCGACGGGCGGCGCGTGCTGCCCTCCATGCCCGCCCCGGCGGCCAGCGTGGCCGGGCGCTCCCGTCTGACGAAACTCCTGTGGAGCCTGCCCCCGGCCGCCGCCCTGGCCGCGCGCCTGGCCGTGCACGCCCGGCGCGAATGGGCCTTCTACAACGCGGCCAAGGGCTTCGACGTCTACCACGAGGCCGCCTTCTTCCCCTTCCTGGCCCCCCGTGGGGTGAAGACCGTGTTCACCGTGCACGACCTCTCCCTCATCCGCTACCCGCAGCACCACCCCCGGGAGCGCGTGCTGTTCTCCAACCTGTTCTTCCGCCGCCGCCTGATGCGCGTCTCCCGCTATCTGGCCGTGTCCCGCTTCACCCGGCGCGAGATGCGCGATGTGCTGGGCATCCCGGAGGACATGGTGGACATCACCTACAACGCCGTAGACCCGGAGTTCTTCCGCCCCCGCTCCGGCGAATCAAGCGTTCCCGGCCTGGCCCCGGGCGAGAGGTACTTCTTCTTCCTGGGCACCAACGATCCGCGCAAGAACCCGCAGGTGATCCCCAAGGCCCTGGCGCAAAGCGGCCTGGACATCCCCCTGGTGCTGGCCGGCTGGAGCGGCTGGGCGTCCGACGCCGCCGGGCGCGGCCGGGTGATCGAACTGGGCTACGTGCCGGACGAGGCCCTGCCCGGGCTCTACTCCGACGCGCTGGCCCTGGTGTACCCCAGCATGTACGAGGGCTTCGGCCTGCCCGTGCTTGAGGCCATGGCCTGCGGCTGCCCCGTGATAACCGCCGACGCCGCCAGCCTGCCCGAGGTGGGCGGCGAGGCCTGCCTGTACCTGAAAAACCCCTCCGACCCCGGCGAAATGGCCCAGGCCATGCGGCGCCTCGCCCACGAACGCGAGCTCTGCGAAGCGATGCGCCTGCGCGGGCTGGAGCAGGCCGCGCAGTTCCGCTGGGGTGACTCCGCCGATGCCGCCGTGGCCGCATATTTCAAATCGGCAACTTGACGAACCCTTCTTTTTCTCTCACCATTTTTTCAACCCGGCCGTATTCAGGGTATGAACTCTCTTCACACGGAGTGTTATTCATGAGCATCAAGTGGAAAATCCTGCTCACGGCCATTGTCGGCCCCCTGGTCCTCGCAGCCGCCATGTTCGTCCAGGAGATGCTCTCCATCTCCGAGTCGTCCGAACAGGCCATCCTGCAGGAGGCACGAGGCATAGTCTATATGGCCGAGGCCGGGCGCACGGAGATGTCGCGCAAACTTGAGCGCGGAATTATAATGCCTCTGGATCAGCTTCCCAAAGATCGTTTGCTCGAAGCCGTGCCCGTCATAACGGCCATCACCATGGCGCAGGAGAACGCCTCCAAGCTGGGCTACCAGTTCCGGGTGCCAAAAGTCTCTCCGCGCAACCCCAGGAACGAGCCCACCGAGCAGGAGCGCAAGATCCTGGCCGAGCTCGAATCCAGGAAACTTGATGAATATGTGGTCAGGGAGCCCGACAAGATCCGCTACTTCCGGCCCATTCGCCTGACCCAGGAGTGCCTCTACTGCCACGGCGACACCAAGGGCGAGAAGGACCCCCTGGGCGGCGTGAAGGAAGGCTGGAAGGCCGGCGAGGTTCACGGCGCGTTCGAGATCATCTCCTCCCTGGAACGCAGCCACAAGCAGACCATGCAGGCGGCCGTGTACACCGGCGTCATCACCCTGCTGCTGCTTGGCGCCGTGGTGGCCGTGGCCTGGTGGCTGGTGAGCAGCGGCATCCTACGCCCCCTGACGCACATCCAGGAGTTCGCCGAGACCGTGGCCGGGGGCGACCTGAACGCGCAGCCCAAGGGCGCGTTCACCGCCGAACTGCTCACCCTCAAGAACGCCCTCTCCTCCATGGTGGGCCGGCTGCACGAGAAGATGGACGAGGCCGTGAACAAGACCGCCGAAGCGGAGCGGCAGAAGAAGAACGCCGAGCAGGCCATGCAGGAGGCCCAGGCCCAGGAGGCCAAGGTCACCGGGCTGCTCGCCACCATGTCCACCGTGGCCCAGGAATCCTCCGAGATCGCCCGGCAGGTGGCCCTGGCCTCCGAGGCGCTCTCCGCCCAGGTGGAGGAGGTCAACAAGGGCGCGGAGATCCAGAACCAGCGCACCGAGGAGACCGCCACCTCCATGGAGGAGATGAACGCCACCGTGCTGGAGGTGGCCCGCAACTCCTCCGCCGCGGCCGAGGCCGCCGAGCAGGCCCGCACCGAGGCCCGCAGCGGCGAGGCCATCGTGGCCAAGTCCATGTCCTCCTTCCAGGAGGTCAGCGACAACGCCCAGAAGCTCAAGCAGCAGATGGCCGCCCTGGGCAAGCAGACCGAGGACATCAGCCGCATCCTGGACGTGATCTCCGACATCGCAGACCAGACCAACCTCCTGGCCCTCAACGCCGCCATCGAGGCCGCCCGCGCGGGCGACGCGGGGCGCGGCTTCGCGGTCGTGGCCGACGAAGTGCGCAAGCTGGCCGAGAAGACCATGAACGCCACCAAGGAGGTGGGCGAGGTCATCGGAGCCATCCAGACCGGGGCGAGAGAGAACATCAAGAGCGTGGAGGCGGCCGGCGAGTCCATCGACCTGGCCACCGGCCTGGCCAAGCAGTCCGGCGAGGCCCTGCGCCACATCGTGGAGCTGGTCAACCACACCTCGGACCAGGTGCGCTCCATCGCCACCGCCGCCGAGGAGCAGTCCGCCGCCAGCGAGGAGATCAACCGCGCCGTGGACGACATTCGCCGCGTCACCTCCGAGACCACGGACGGCATGGGCCACTCGGCCCGGGCCGTGGCCGACCTGGCGGTGCTGGCCCAGAAGCTCCAGAAGCTCATCGACGCCATCCAGCACTAGGCGCGCGTCAACGCGAAAAACACGGCGGCCCGGGCTTGCGTCCGGGCCGCCTTTGCTTTTATGGAACGGCCCATGAAAGACGAACGCGGCATCTTCTACTATCCGGCCCCGCAGAACCACCGCATCCACATGTACGTCCGCGAGAGCTTCGGCTCCGTGGAGTTCCGCATGTACAACGCCGACTACCCCGAAGTCTGGGAGCGCCACGGCTGGATCCCCTACGAGGAGATCGAGCTGGCCGCCGAGGAGTACAAGCGCCGCGGCCGCAACGCGGACCCCATGCTGCTCTACGACCTGGACGTGGCCAAGCGGCTCATCACGGACGAAGGGCCGGGACTCTCCGCCGCCTCGCCCGGTACCTCGCATTGAGCCTGAACCGGCCCGACGTCCGGGTATTCGGCCAGGTACGCCTCGGCGAGCCCGACGGCGTCGTGCGTCTCGCGGCAACGCTGCCCGACGACGCCGCCAGCGTGGACGGCCACACCCTGGAGATCGAGTTCCAGGGCTTCTACATCGACGTGGAGCCCTTCCTGGAGCTCGCGGCGCAGCTCATGCGCCCCGGCGACTCCGGGCACCTGGACCACTTCGACGACGAGCACGGGGTGCTCACCCGCTACGACCTGCGCCCCGGCGCGCACGAAGGCAAATCCCACCGCTACGACGACATTTTGGAGCACACCAAGAACGAGGGGAACCGTTAGCCCTTCGCCCCGGCCTCGAATAATTCAGGCGGGGGAGGCTGCATCAGCCTCCCCCGCCTTCAATTTTTCGCGCACGCCTCGACGCTCGCGCCCCAAATAATTCCCGATCTGAACGCGAAGCCGGAAGGGAGTCCAGAGGGCCGAAGGCCCTTTGGCCGCCGGAGGCCTCAGCACACCATCAATCGGAAACGGAAGAGATCGCCTCCGGCGGGCAAAGGGAGTTCCTCTCTTTGCGATCCCATTCCGCTTCGCGTCGTGCCCGACAGCCTTGCGTTCGGCGGGCTAGCCCAGCACAAACAGGTCCACCAGCACCCCCACGAACAGCGAGGCGGCCACCACGCCGTTGATGGTGAAGAAGGCCATGTCGATGCGGCTCAGGTCGTTCTCCGAGATGAGCCTGTGCTCCACCCAGAGCAGCGCGCCCGTGGCCAGCAGGAACCCGAAGTAGCCCCAGCCCAGGGCCGCGCCCCAGCCCGCCAGGGCGAAGAGCAGCACCGCGTTGCCGTGCAGCAGCCCGGCCATGCTCAGGGCGTTGCCCACGCCGAAGCGGGCGGGCATGGACCACAGGCCGTGCTTGCGGTCGAAATCCACATCCTGGCAGGAATAGAGCACGTCGAACCCGGCCACCCAGCAGCTCACGCCCAGCCCGAACAGGGCCATGGGCAGGCTGAACTGCGGGGTCACGGCCAGCCACCCGGCCATGGGTGCCAGGCCCAGCACGGAGCCCAGCACCAGGTGGCACATCCAGGTGAAGCGCTTGGTGAAGCTGTAGAACCCCGACCAGATCAGCGCAAACGGGGCCAGGGCCAGGCACAGGGGGTTCATGCCCCAGCAGGCGGCCACGAACACGGCCGCGCAGGCGCACACGAACGCCCAGCCCTCGGTGACGCCAAGCGCCCCGCGCACCAGCTCGCGCCCCTGGGTGCGGGGGTTGTGGCGGTCGTAGCGCAGGTCCAGCAGGCGGTTCACGCCCATGGCCCAGGAGCGCACCGCCACCATGGCCACGGTGAGCAGCAGGAAGGGCTTGAGGCCCGGCCAGCCGCGCTTGGCCAGGAACAGGCCCACGTAGGCGAAGGGCAGCGCGAACACCGAGTGCTCGATCTTGACCAGCCCGGCGTAGACCTTGGCCCGGGCGAGCACCGTGTCCAGGCCGGGCAGCGCGGCGGCGAAGCGTTTGAGCGCGGTCATCGGCCTACTCGCCCAGGCGCACGACGCCGTAGTTCTTCTTGCCCTTGCGCACCAGCAGCAGTTCGCCGCCGATGAAGTCCTCGGCGGGGAAGGCGTAGCCCTCGGCCACCTTGGCGTTGCCCACGTACACGGCCCCGGCGGCGAGATCCTTCCTGGCCTGGGACTTGGAGGCGCACAGCCCAAGCTCCGTGAGCAGGGTCACCAGGTCGGGGATGGCCTCCTTGGAGGCGTAGGCCTTGCCCGGGGCGGACTCCAGCGCGGCCTTGAGCGTGCCCAGGGCCACGCCCTCCAGGCCGCCCTTGCCGAAGAGGAATTCGCTGGTCTTGACCACGCTGTCGGCCTCGTCCTTGCCGTGGACCATGGTGGTCATCACGTGGGCCAGGGTGCGCTGGGCCTCGCGCAGGTGCGGGCGCTCGGCCACGGCCTGGGCCAGGGCCTCGATCTCCTCCCGGGGGAGGAAGGTGAAATACTTGAGGTAGGGCACAACGTCGCGGTCGTCGGCGTTCATCCAGTACTGGAAGAAGGCGTAGGGGCTGGTCATGCCGGGGTCGAGGTAGATGGCCCCCTTCTCGCTCTTGCCGAACTTGGCCCCGGAGGCCGTGGTGATGAGCGGGAAGGTCATGGCGTAGGCGTCCTGCCCGCCCTTGCGCCGGATGAGCTCGAGCCCGGCGGTGATGTTGCCGAACTGGTCGCCGCCGCCGATCTGCAGGGTGGTGCCGCTGGCCTGGCGCAGGTGGTAGAAGT
Organism: Fundidesulfovibrio agrisoli; assembly: GCF_022808715.1. Classification (GTDB taxonomy): domain Bacteria; phylum Desulfobacterota; class Desulfovibrionia; order Desulfovibrionales; family Desulfovibrionaceae; genus Fundidesulfovibrio; species Fundidesulfovibrio agrisoli. The sequence goes on along the minus strand of NZ_JAKZKX010000020.1, from coordinate 43,161 downwards.
CGTAGGCCTGCAGGATCATGTAGCTGAATTCGGTGTAGGAGATGCCGGACTCCTCGCGGTCGATGCGGCCCTTCACCGAGTCCTTGGCCAGCATGTAGTTGACCGTGAAGTGCTTGCCCACGTCGCGCAGCAGGTCGATGGCGGAGAGCTTGCTGGTCCAGTCCAGGTTGTTGACCACGTCGATGGAGGCGTTGTTGTCCTCGAACAGCTTCAGGATCTGGGCCTTGATGCGCTCGGCCTGGGCCGCCACCTGATCGGCCGAGGTGAGCTGGCGCTCCTTGTCCTTGCCGCTGGGATCGCCGATGAGGCCCGTGGCGCCGCCAAGCAGGGCGATGGGCTTGTGCCCGGCCAGCCCGAAGCGCATCAGCGCCAGCAGGGGCACCATGTTGCCGATGTGCAGGCTGCTGGCCGTGGGGTCGAACCCGCAGTACATGGAGCGCCCGGGGGCGGAAAGGTGCTCGCGCAGCTCGTCCGCGCCGGAGGTCTGGTGCACGAGGCCGCGCCAGGACAGATCGTCGAAAATGTTCACGCTATTCTCCTTGCCAGGGCCGCACGGAAAGGGCGCGGCCCGTGGTGTGATCGATGTCGCAGAGTGCGCCTTCCAGGCGTGCGGGGCCCTTGGCCACCTCGAAGCGCACGGGCAGGCGGTTCATGAAGCGGCCCACGATGCCACGCGCCTCCATGCCGATGATGGAGTCCATGGGCCCGCACATGCCCACGTCGGTCAAGTAGGCCGTGCCCCCGGGGAGGACGCGCGGGTCGTTGGTCTGCACGTGGGTGTGGGTGCCGAGCACGGCGCTGACGCGACCGTCCAGATGGTAGCCCATGGCCTTCTTTTCGGAGGTGGCCTCGGCGTGGAAGTCCACAACGCGCACCTTCACGTCCTGCGGCAGGGTCGCCAGCAGGGCCTCGGCGCGGGCGAAGGGGCAGTCCACGGCCTCCATGTAGGTGCGGCCCAGCAGGTTGAGCACCGCGAAGGGCACGCCCGAGGCCGTGTGAAATACGCCCAGGCCGTTGCCGGGAGCGCCTTCCGGGTAGTTGGCCGGGCGCAGCAGGCGATCGGTCTCGCCGAAAAAGTTGTAGATGTCCTTGTGCTTCCAGATGTGGTTGCCGCTGGTGAGGGCCTCCACGGGCAGAGCGAGCAGCTCTTTGGCGGCCTTGGAATTGAGGCCGATGCCCCCGGAGGCGTTCTCGGCGTTGGCCAGAAGCGCGTCCAGCTCCAGGGTGCGGCGCAGGCGCGCCGCGCTGTCGGACAGGGCCTTGCGCCCGGAGCGGCCGACGATGTCGCCGAGGAAGAGCAGCTTCATTGGTCCGGGTGCGGTTGATGGTGGCCGGGGGGCCCGGGGGGGCATGGCCCCGCGCGGGCGTAAACAAGGCGCCCGGAGCCGTAACGGCTCCGGGCGCGTCCCTTGATGAGAGGCTATTTCGCGAAGCCCACCGCGCGGCGCTCGCGGATGACCGTGACGCGGATCTGGCCCGGGTAGGTCAGGTTGTCCTCGATCTTCTTGGCGATGTCCTTGCAGATCAGGTGCGTCTTGTCGTCGTCCACGGCGTCGGAGTCCACCACCACGCGGATCTCGCGGCCGGCCTGGATGGCGTAGGCCTTGGAGACGCCCTCGAAGTCGGTGGCGATGTTCTCCAGGTCCTCCAGGCGCTTCACGTAGCTGGAGAGCAGCTCCTTGCGCGCGCCGGGGCGGGCGCCGGAGAGGCTGTCCGAGGCCTGCACCAGGATGGCGTACACCGTCTTGGGGGGCACGTCCTCGTGGTGGGCCTGGATGGCGTGGGTGATGTCCTTGGATTCGCCGAACTTCTTGGCCAGGTCGTAGCCGATGACGGCGTGGGGGCCTTCGATCTCGTGGTCCACGGCCTTGCCGATGTCGTGCAGCAGCCCGGCGCGCTTGGCCTTCTTGACGTCCAGGCCCAGCTCGGAGGCCATGATCCCGCAGAGGGAGGCCACCTCCAGCGAGTGCTGGAGCACGTTCTGGGAGTAGCTGGTGCGGTAGTGCAGCTGGCCCAGGAGCTTGACGATCTCGGGGTGGATGCCGTGCACGCCCACGTCGAAGGTGGCCTGCTCGCCCAGCTCGCGCAGCTTGACGTCGAACTCCTGCTCGCACTTCTTGACGATGTCCTCGATGCGCGCGGGGTGGATGCGCCCGTCGGTGATCAGGCGCTCCAGGGCCATCTTGGCGATCTGGCGGCGGATGGGGGAGAAGGCCGAGAGGATGACCGTCTCGGGGGTGTCGTCGATGATGAGGTCGACCCCGGTGGCGGCTTCGAGGGCGCGGATGTTCCGGCCCTCGCGGCCGATGATGCGGCCCTTCATCTCCTCGCTGGGCAGGGCCACGGCGGTGACGGTCTGCTCCGAGACATAGTCGCCGGCGTAGCGCTGGATGGCCAGAGCCAGGATCTCCTTGCTCTTCTTGCCGGCCTCTTCCTTGGCTTCGGTCTCGATCTGGCGGATCATCCGAGCCGCCTCGTGGCGGGTGCGGCTTTCCATGTCGGCCATGAGGACCTTGCGGGCCTCCTCGGCGGTCATGCCGGAAATTTCCTGGAGCTTGCGCTCCTGCTCCTGGACGCCCTCTTCGAGGCGGGCCTCTTTCTCCTCCAGGGTCTTCTCCTGCTGGGTCAGGCGCTTCTCCTGGGAGAGCAGGTCCGACTCCTTCTGGGTGGCCTTCTCAAGCTTGGATTCGAGCTTGTCCAGCTTCTCCTGCAGGGAGGACTCCTTGCGCAGGATCTGGCTTTCGCGCTCCTTCACCTCGCGCTCGTGCTCGAGCTTCTGCTTGTAGAGATCGTCCTGGGTCTGGAGGATGATCTCCTTCTTGTGCGCCTGGGCCTCCTTGCGGGCCTCCTCAAGGATGCGCTCGGCAAGGGTTTTGGCCTCGGCGAAAGTTTTCGTGGTGATCATGCGGTTGAGCAGCCAACCGCCTGCCGCACCTGCGGCCAAACCGCCCACTCCGATGAGGAGTACGCTGAAGTCCATAGAATGACTCCTTTATTGTGTCACGGACCGTGGTCCGATAGTGCGCGCCCAAACCGGGCGCGCCCTCAGGGGTGCGAGAGTGCGCTGAACGCTATGGACCTCAGTTTACTGAGGAGGGGCGAGGCGGAGGGGGGACGAATACGCCGTTCGGAAACGGCGGTGTGGCCGAAGCCCCGGAGAGCCGTGTCGAAGAGGGGTTATGAACCTTGCTGAGCAAGGTGGGCGACACTGCGCTGCCATCAGGCTCCCCGCGTTGCGGGTCTGCGCACAGGCAGCCTCGGAGCGTCACCCGTTTTGTGAGTATCGGCTCAAAAACCCATCAACGATCACGCACACTCCAGGGAAATATCAATTACGAAGCCGGTTGTTTCAGGTCCGGCACTTTTATCCTGTTCAGAATCTTGTCGAGCTTCTCTTCCATCTCTGCAAGCTTCTGGTTGGCCATGATCAAATCGTCCGCCAGGCCCAAGGCCACAAACGTCAGCAGTTTTTCCTTGCTCAGGTTCTTATTGGCCGGATTGAGCAACCTGAAGCGATCTTCAACCAACATCTTGGCTTGTTCAACGCGTTCCGGCTCCGCGTCGGTCTTGAAGGAAAGTTCAAGACCAATGACAACCTTGCTGTAACTAGGCATCGGGTTTCAACTCAGATCGGCTCCTCTTGCAACTTCCTGAGCAGCTGATCCACCCGGGACAACACCGCGTCCTTCTTCTGGCGTTCCTGGTCCAGGGCCTCTTTCATCGAGGCATTATCCCTTTCCATCGCGGCCTTGAGCTCCCTGTTTTCTTCTTCGAGAGCTTTGAGGCGGCTCACCAGTTGCGCGATGCGCTCTTCTAAGGTGTCGATGATGTCCATGCCCGACTCCTATCCGGTTTGACAGGCGAAATCAAGCCAGGCTTAACGCTGCTTGTTCACCTGGCGGCCCCGCGCCAGCGCGAGCCCGCCGTCCGGCACATCCATAGTAATCACTGATCCCGCGCCCACAAGGGCGTTCTCGCCGACAGTCACCGGGGCCACCAGCGCGGTGTTGCTGCCGATGAATGCGCCCGCCTTGACCACGGTCTTGAATTTGTTCTTGCCGTCGTAGTTGCAGGTGATGGTGCCAGCGCCCACGTTGACCCCTGGGCCGATCTCGGCGTCGCCCAGGTAGGTGAGGTGGCTGGCCTTGGCTCCAGCGCCAAGCTCCGCCTTCTTCATCTCCACGAAGTTGCCCACGCGCGAATCCTCGCGCAGCACGGCCCCGGGGCGAAGGCGCGCGTACGGCCCGGCCTGGCTGTCCTGGTCCATCTGGGCGGATTCCGCGTGGGAGAAGGCGCGCAGCACGCAGCGAGGCCCGACGCGGCTGTTCTTCACGAAGCAGTGCGGCTCCACCACGGCCCCGGCCTGCACAACCGTATCGCCCAGGAGGTCGCACGGCCCGCAGATCTCGCAGCCTGGGGCCAGGGTCACATGGGGGCCTATGCGCACGCTGCCGGGCTGGCGGATGACCACGCCCCTGTCCAGCCAGCTATCGACGATGCGCCTGCGCAGGGCCTCCTCGGCCTCGATCAGCTCGCGGGCGTTGTTGATGCCCAGCAGATTGGCGTCGCGGCCCCGGCAAACGGCCTGGACCTTGCCCCCGTTCTTGGCCACCAGTTCGGCCAGGTCGGTGATGTAGAATTCGCCGCTGCGGTTGGCGTTGGAGAGCGAGAACAGCACGTGCTCAACCGTGGCCACGCGCAGCAGGTAGACGCCCGCGTTGATCTCCCCGGTGGCGGGGCCGTGCACGGCCTCGTCGTAGTCCTTGGCTTCAACGATGGCCGCATGGCCGGAGGCGTGACGCACCACCCGCCCGTAGGCCCCGGCGACTGAGAGCTGGATGGTCAGGAAGGCCACGTCGGCCTGGTCGGCGCAGGCCCTGGCCACGAAGCCGTCCAGGTCTTCGCTGGTGGCAAGGGGCACGTCGCCGTTGACCACCAGGACGTATTCATACCCGGCGGCGGTGATGTCGTTCCAGGCGCATTGCAGGGCGTGGCCCGTGCCGAGCTGCCGCTCCTGCAGCACGAAGCGCCCCTCCAGCTGTGGGAAAGCCTTGCGGACCGATTCGGCGCGGAAGCCGACCACGACGTGAATTCGGTCATCGAAACCCGGCTTGAGGCTGTCCAGGACGTAGCCCAGCATGTGCTCGCCCAGCAGGGTGCGCAACACCTTGGGCTCCTCCGAGTACATGCGGGTGCCCTTTCCCGCGGCCAGCACCAGGGCTCCAACTGTTGGGGTCATCGTGTTCCTCGCGTTCTCGTGATGTAGGCGTGGTGTGTCACAGCCCGTGCCAGGATTCAAGCCCGGCCAGAGTCCGCCAACGAAAAAGGCAGGCTGGAGAACCAGCCTGCCTTCATCGTCTTGCAGTTCCCTCAACCCGTCGCCGGGCGGGGGGACATGGAAGCTAGCGCGAGCAGGTGCCCGCGGTCTGGGCCGCGGTGCGGCAGCTCATCCTCGCCAGCGCGCGCTGCAGAGCAGCGTTGACGCGGGCGTCGTCGATGGCTTCCTGTTGTTTGACTTTGCGGGTCCGCGCACGCTCTTCAGCGCGGCGGGCGCGTTCAACGTCGATCTCCTCGGCCTTTTCGGCCACTTCGGCCAGGACAGTAACCTTGTTCCCGCTGACCTCGGCGAAACCGCCAGCAACGAAGACATAGAAGGTCTTGCCGTCTACGTTGTAGTGCAGGTTGCCGATGCCCAGGGCGGAAAGGAAGGGTACGTGGCCGGCCAGCACGCCGAACTCGCCGAGCACACCGGGAGCGCCGACGTACTCGACGTCGGAGGACACGACCAAGCGGTCCGGCGTGACGATTTCAAGGCGGAGTTCTTTGGCCATGGCTTACTAGATCTCCTTGGCTTTGGAAGCGGCTTCCTCGATGGTGCCGACCATGTAGAAGGCGCCTTCGGGGAGGTCGTCGTGCTTGCCCTCGATGATCTCCTTGAAGCCGCGGATGGTGTCCTCGAGCTTCACGTAACGGCCTTCCTTGCCGGTGAACTGGGCGGCGACGAAGAAGGGCTGAGACAGGAAGCGCTGGATCTTACGAGCGCGGCTGACGGTCAGCTTGTCTTCGTCGGAGAGCTCGTCCATGCCCAGGATCGCGATGATGTCCTGCAGGTCCTTGTACTTCTGGAGGATCTGCTGGACCGCGCGGGCGGTGAAGTAGTGCTCGTTGCCCAGGACCAGGGGGTCCAGGATGCGGGACGTGGAGTCGAGGGGGTCCACCGCGGGGTAGATGCCCAGCTCCGCGATCTGGCGCGAGAGAACCAGGGTGCCGTCCAGGTGCGAGAACGTGGTGGCCGGCGCGGGGTCGGTCAAGTCGTCCGCGGGGACGTACACGGCCTGCACCGAGGTGATGGAACCCTTGGTGGTGGAGGTGATGCGCTCCTGCAGGGCGCCAAGGTCGGTGCCGAGAGTGGGCTGGTAACCCACCGCGGAGGGCATGCGGCCGAGCAGAGCCGAAACTTCCGAGTTCGCCTGGGTGAAACGGAAGATGTTGTCGACGAAGAGCAGCACGTCCTGGCCTTCGGCGTCACGGAAGTATTCCGCGACGGTCAGGGCGGTCAGCGCGACGCGGGCGCGGGCGCCCGGGGGCTCGTTCATCTGGCCGTAAACCAATGCGGCTTTGTCCAGAATGCCGGCTTCCTTGAACTCGTGGTAAAGGTCGTTGCCCTCACGGGTGCGCTCGCCAACGCCCGCGAACACGGACAGGCCGCCGTGGTGCTTCGCGATGTTGTTGATCATCTCCATGAGAATAACGGTCTTGCCGACGCCGGCGCCGCCGAAGAGGCCCATCTTGCCGCCCTTGGGGAAGGGAATCAGCAGGTCCACGACCTTGATGCCGGTCTCGAGCACTTCGACCTTGGTGGAGAGCTCGACGAACGCGGGGGCGGTCCTGTGGATGGGCAGGAACTCGGTGGCCTCGATGGGGCCCATTTCGTCCACGGGCAGGCCCACGACGTTCATGATGCGGCCCAGGGGGGCGCGGCCGACCGGAGCCTGAATGGGCTTGCCGGTGTCTTCGCCCACCATGCCGCGCACCAGACCGTCGGTGGCGTCCATGGCGATGGTGCGGACCACGTTGTTGCCCAGGTGCTGGGCGACTTCGAGCACGAGGTCCTTCGCGTTGATGTTGTTTTCATTCACCAAATGAATGGCGTTCATGATGGCGGGGAGCTGGCCCTCGGGAAATTCGAGGTCAACCACCGCGCCGATGACTTGCACGATTTTGCCTTTGACACCGCTCATGATAGTATCGCCCCCTTTATCCTTTGAGCGCTTCGGTTCCGCCGACGATGTCCATCAACTCTTTGGTGATGCTCGCCTGCCGGGCCTTGTTGTAAACCAGTGTCAGGGTGCCCACCATATCGTCGCAGTTCCTCGTGGCGTTATCCATTGCCCGCATACGAGCCGCGTGTTCGGACGCGGAGGTGTCGAGCATGCCGCGATAGATCTGGACGTTGACGAACCGGGGCAGCAATTCGGCCAGAAGGCCTTCCACCGAAGGTTCGTAGAGGTACTCTTGCTTGGGCCCAGCCGATTCGGCGGCGGGTTCGTCGCCGGCGGCCATGGGCAGGAGCGTCAGAGCCGTGGGCTCCTGCCTGGGGATGGAGATGAACTTGCCGAAGACCAGCTCGACCTCGTCGAAGTCGCCCTTGATGTAGCCGCTGATGATCTCCATGCCCAGCTTCAGGGCCACGGAGTAATCGAAGGAGCCCATCTGGTCGCCGAAGGCGGCCACGATTTCGTAGGGGCTCTTGCGCACGGCGTCACGGCCTTTCTTGCCCATGCAGACGAACTTAACCGTCTTGCCCTGGGCGGCCTTCTCCTTGGCGAGCTTCAAGGACATCGAGATCAGGCTGCCGTTGAAGGAGCCGCACAAACCGCGGTCGGAGGTAACCAAGACGATCAGGGTCGTCTTGATCTCCTCGCGAACCTCCAGCAAGGGGTGCACGGACGAATCCGCCCCGCTCGCCAGGCTCCCGAGCATCTCGTAGAACTTGTCCGCGTAGGGGCGGAAGCGTTCTATGCGCGCCTGGGAGTTGCGCAGTTTGGCCGAGGCCACCATATTCATGGCCTTCGTGATCTGCTTGGTCTTCTTGACCGCAGCGATCTTTAATTGGACGTCTTTCAGGGATGGCATGTGTTGTGCTCCCCTGACTTAGCCTTCGGCCCTGAAGCCCTTTTTGAACTCGTCAATGGCGGCGCCCAGGGTGGCGGTCAGGCTGTCGTCCAGGGCCTTCTTCTCGCGGATGTCCTTGAGGATGGAAGCCTTGGAGTTGCGCATGTAGTCGAGGAACTGCTCCTCGAACTTGCGAACGGCGCCCACTTCGACATCGTCGAGGTAGCCGCGGCCGGCGGCGAAGATAACCGAGACCTGCTCTTCAACCGGCAGGGGCTGGTACTGGGGCTGCTTGAGCAGCTCCACCATGCGCATGCCGCGGTTGAGCTTCTGCTGGGTGGCCTTGTCCAGGTCGGAGCCGAACTGCGCGAAGGCGGCCAGCTCGCGGTACTGGGCCAGGTCGAGGCGCAGCGTGCCGGCGACCTGCTTCATGGCCTTGATCTGGGCGGCGCCGCCGACGCGGGAGACCGACAGACCGACGTTCACCGCGGGGCGGATGCCGGCGTTGAACAGGTTGGGCTCCAGGTACACCTGGCCGTCCGTGATCGAGATCACGTTGGTGGGGATGTACGCGGACACGTCGCCAGCCTGGGTCTCGATGATCGGCAGCGCGGTCAGGGAGCCGGCGCCACGATCGTCGGACAGCTTCGCCGCACGCTCCAGCAGGCGGGAGTGCAGGTAGAAGACGTCGCCGGGGAAGGCTTCGCGGCCCGGCGGGCGGCGGAGCAGCAGGGACATCTGGCGGTAGGCCACGGCCTGCTTGGACAGGTCATCATAGATGATGAGGGCGTGCTTGCCGGAGTCGCGGTAGTACTCGGCCATGGTGCAGCCGGCGTAGGCGCCGATGAACTGCAGGGGCGCGGGCTCGGAAGCCGTGGCGGAGATGACGGTGGTGTACTCCATGGCGCCGTACTTGCGCAGGGTGTCGACCACCAGGGCCACGGTGGACTTCTTCTGGCCGATGGCCACGTAGAAGCACTTCACGTCGCCGCCCTTCTGGGCGAGGATGGCGTCCAGGCAGACGGCGGTCTTGCCGACCTGACGGTCGCCGATGATCAGCTCGCGCTGGCCGCGGCCGATGGGCGTCATGGCGTCGATGGCCTTGATGCCGGTGGCCATGGGCTCATGGACCGACTTGCGGCCGATGATGCCGGGGGCCTTGATTTCGACCTCGCGGTACTCCTTGGAGGCGATGGGGCCCAGGCCGTCGATGGGGTTGCCCAGGGGGTCGATGACGCGGCCGGACACGGCCTCGCCGACGGGCACGGAGAAGATCTTGCCGGTGCGCTTGACCGGGTCGCCTTCCTTGATGTGGGTGTCTTCGCCGAGAAGGGCGACGCCCACGTTGTCCTCTTCCAGGTTCAGCACCAGACCCATGATGCCTCCGGGGAACTCCAGAAGCTCCATGGCCATCGCGCTCTGACAGCCGTACACGCGGGCGATGCCGTCACCCACGGAGAGCACGGTGCCGGTTTCGCTCATCTCCACGCGAGATTCATAATTCTGAATCTGCTGTTCGATGATTTTGCTGATCTCTTCGGCTTTGATCTGCATGGCCCTACTCACCCCTCTTGATTTGTTCTTTCAGCAGCTGCAACTGGGCCCGAAGGCTAGCGTCCAGGACCTTATCCCCCACCTGCAAGACGATGCCGCCGAGGATGGCGGGGTCCACAGCGAATTCGAGAACCAGCTTCTTGCCGGATTTCTCCTCCAGCTTGGACTTGATGTCTTGCTGCCGCTTGGCCTGAAGCTCCATTGCGGTGGTCAGCTTGCCGCGCACCACCCCGGTGGTTTCGTCCAGAAGCTCGGCAAAAGTCTTCTGGATGTCGGGGAGGCAGTCCAGGCGTCCCTTGTCGGCCAGGACCGACAGGAAATTCACGGACAGCGGAGCCATTTTCAACTTGGCGACCACTTCCTTGAGAACGGACTTCTTCTCCTGGACGTTGAAGCTCGGGCTGCTAAAGAGTTTCAGAAGCTCGGGGGAGGCTTTCATGGCGCCCGCCAGCCCCTCGAGGTCCTTGCCGAAGGTTTCGGCGGCCTTTTCCTTGACGCCAAGGGCGAACAACGCCTTGGCGTACCTGCGCGCTACGATGTTACCGGTCAATTGAGCACCACCTTGCCTAAAGCGTCGTCAACAAGCTTGTCCTGGGCCTTGGCCGTGAGCTTCTTGGCCAGAAGGTCCTGGGCGGCCTCGATGATCTTGTCGGCCATTTCGACGCGCAGAGCGTTCATGGCCATTTTTGCTTCCTGCTCGGCGGTGATCAAAGCCTGGGCCTTGATGCGGGCGGCCTGATCCTCGGCGGCGGCCACGATGGCGGCCTTGAGGCTTTCGCCCTGCGCGCGGTAGTCCTCGAGGATCTGGGCCTTCTCGGACTCAAGGTTGGCGATGGAGCGTTCGACTTCCGCCAGACGCTTCTGGGAGGAGTCCTTGCGCTCTTCGAGGTCGGCCAGCTGGTTCTCGATGGAGAGCTTGCGGCCGGTGAAGGTGTTGGCGATCTTCTTGCCCGCCGCGTACCAGATGATGCCCACGAACAGCGCGAAGTTGATGGTACGCAGGATCAGGTTTTTCCAGTTGGGCGCATCGTGCCCTTCAGACGACGCCCAAGCACATGCGGCGGTCAAGAGACACACCGCCAAGGTGAAGAATACTATCCGTGCCTTGTTCAATGCCAACCTCCTTGAGATCGCTTGGGGCTGCCGGTTACAGGGACTTGCCCAAAATCTTGGAAGCGGCCTTCTCAGCCATGCCGGCCACCCCTGCCAGCATGGTGTCGAAAGCAGCCTTGGACTCGGAGGAAACCTTGGCGCGGGCGGCCTTGACGGTCTCGCCGGCTTCGGCGCCGGCGGCCTCCAGGATGACCTTCTCCTGCGCCTGCCCGTCGGCGCGCAGACCGGTGCGCACAGCGGCGGCCTCGCGGCGGGCGGACTCGAGGGCGGCCTCGTAGTTCTTGATCTTGTCCTCGGCGGAGGACGTGAACCCTTCGATTTCAGAAGTCTGGGCGGCGATTTTCTCCGCGCGGACTTTGAGCATCCGGCGGACGGGGGCGATGAGAACGGCGTTCAGCACCACCAGAAGAATAAGGAAGTTCGCAAGCTGGACAAAGAACCACCCGTCGAGATTCATTATGTTCATCAACCGCCCCCTAATTGTGAATTTTGTTTCAAGCCCAGGGGGCTCCCTACCTGATTTCAGGTATGGTGTCCAGGGGCTTTTTGGAAAAGGGTCTGTAAAACCACGGAAACAGGCCGTTTACAGCCTGATTGTTCAAAAATTCACGAGATTGGACAGCGAAACTACTCGGGCTTCGCTTCAACGGCGGAGCACATGCAAACCTGTCCATCGATGATGGCGCCCTCCTCCACGGAGAGGCTCGGAGCGGTCAGCGTGCCCTTGAAACGGGCGGATTTGTGGAGAACGGCGCGCTTGGAAGCCTGGACCTCGCCTTCGAGGGAGCCGCCAAGGATCAACTCGCCCACGCGCACGGCCCCGGCGACCTGGGCTTCGCGGCCCACCACCAGGGTGCCCTCGGACTCGACCTCCCCCTCGAATATGCCGTCCACCCGCACCGAGCCGGTGAAATCCAGCCGTCCGCGGTAGGTGGTTCCCACTCCCAAAAAGGCGTTGATCTCGTCCTTGGCCAAGGCGAACCTCCGGTGATTCTGGGGCGCGTCAGGTCTTTTTGAAGACGAAGCGGCGCATGGATACGTTGAGTGCGATGCCGATCAGGCAGAAGTTGACGATAGTCGCGCTGCCCCCGTAGCTGATGAACGGCAGGGGGATTCCCACAACCGGCATGATTCCTAGAACCATACCCATGTTGATGAGGATTTGCCAGAAGAAATAGAAGAAGACCCCGGCCGCCAGAAAGGAGCCGAAACGGTCCTTTGCATCGCGGGCGGTGCAGGCCAGCATGTACAGGAAGATGCAGAACAGGGCCACCAGAACGACGCCGCCCACGAAGCCCCACTCCTCCGCGAAGACCGCCACGGCGAAGTCAGTGTGCTTCTCCGGCAGGAAGCGGAGCTGGCTCTGGGTCCCCTCCAGGAAGCCCTTGCCCCACATCTGCCCGGAGCCGATGGCTATCTGGGACTGGATGATGTGGTAGCCCGAGCCCAGCGGGTCTCGTTCAGGATTGAACAAGGTAAGAATTCTTAGCTTTTGATAGGGCTTGAGGAAGAACCAGCCGCAGGGGATGACTATGGGCACCACCAGCAGCAGCACCTTGAACACACGCCCGGCCAGGCCCCGGTAGAGGATCATGCCGCAGAGCAGCAGCAGGATGTTCAGGCCCGAACCCAGGTCCGGCTGGACGATGACCATGGCTGCCGGAGGCAAGGCCGCAGCCAGCACCCCGAACAACCCCAGCCATCCCAACCTGCCGGAATCCTTGGAGAGCATCAGCGCGCCCACCAGCAGCGTGGCGAACTTGGCGAACTCGCTTGGCTGGAAGCTGAACAGGCCGAAATCAAGCCAGCGTTTGGCCCCGTAGACGGTCTTGCCCATAACCGGAACAAGCGCCAGGAGCACGATGGTCACGGCCAGCAACGGCCAGGCTATGTGCTTGAGGTAACGGTAGTCGAAGAAGGTCAGGGCCACCATGCAGATGAAGCCGGCCACGCCCCAGATGCACTGCTTCTGGTAGTAGGGGTTGAGCGAGACCCCGTCGCCCATGCGGAAGCCGCTGGCCGAATAGAGGTTGAGCACGCCGATGCCGAAAAGGCAGCCCAGCACGAGCAGCAGCGGCCAGTTGATGTGGGTGAAGAGCCTGCGGTCGACCGGGGTCATGCGCTAGTCCTGGCGTCCCTGGGTTTGGGCCTGGGCCGCCTCGCCCTTGGGGGCGGGGGGCAGCGGCTTGGACGGGCCGAAGAGGTAGTCGTAGACGTTGCGCACCAGGGGGCCCGCGTCCTCGCCGCCGTGGCCGCCGTGCTCGAGCATGCAGATCACCACGTAGCTCTTGTTGTCCTTGATGCCCCAGGTGGCGATCCAGGCGTGGTCGCGGTACTTGTAGGGGGTGTCCTTGGTCTTGGCCCGGATGTCGGCGTTGATGAGCTTGACCACCTGGGCCGTGCCCGTCTTGGCGCCCATCATGGCGTCGGCGCGCTTGATCTTCTGGCCCGTGCCGGAGTTGACCGTCTCCACCATGGCCTTCATCAGGAAGTCGCGGTCCTTCTCGGAGAGGGGGAGCTGGCTCTGCACGTCCACGGGGTCGGTGAGCACCAGGCTCGGCCGGATGACCTTGCCGCCGTTTATCAGCGAAGCGTAGAACTTGGCCAACTGCAGGGGGGAGACCTGCACGTAGCCCTGGCCGATGGAGCAGTTGAGCGTTTCGCCGCGGGTCCAGTTCTCGCCGTAGCGGCGCTTCTTCCAGGCCGTGGAGGGGATCAGGCCGGAGCGCTCGTGGGGCAGGTCGATGCCGGTGGGCGCGCCGAACCCCGCCTGCAGGGCGAAGCGGTTGATGCGGTCGATGCCCAGCTTCTCGCCCAACTGGTAGAAGTAGACGTCGCAGGAGTGCACAAGGGCGGAGCGCATGTCCACGCTGCCGTGGCCGCCCTTCTTCCAGCAGTGGAAGTCGTGGTCGCCCACGCGGTAGGAGCCGGAGCAGAACACCGTGTCCGTGGGCTTGACGATGCCCTCGGAGAGCGCGCAGGCCGCCATGAGCAGCTTGAAGGTGGAGCCCGGCGGGTACACCGACTGCGACACCCGGTTCTGGATGGGGTGCATGGGGTCGTCGCGCAGCTCCTTCCACTTCTTGGGAGGGATGCCCAGCACGAAGAGGTTGTTGTCGTAGGTGGGCTGGCTCACCAGGGCCAGCACCTTGCCGGTGTTGGGCTCAAGGACCACGATGGAGCCCGCCTGCCCTTCCAGCTGCTTGGTGGCGTAGGCCTGCAGGTCGATATCGATGGAGAGCGACAGGCTGTTGCCCGCGCGCGGCTCCAGCAGGACCTGCTGGTCGTGCTCGCGGCCGTAGGCGTCCACCTCGATCTGCTTGAGGCCCTTCTCGCCGCGCAGGCGCTGCTCAAGGGTGAGCTCCAGGCCTTGCTTGCCCACGTGGTCGCCCAGGGCCAGGCGGGAGTCCTTCTCCAACTCCTCTTCGTTGGCTTCGGCCACGTAGCCCATCACGTGCGCCAGCAGATCCCCGTTGGGGTAGTAGCGCTTGTGGCGGGTGAGGATCTCGAGCCCCGGCCAGGACACGGCGTTGGCCTCGATTTTGGCCAGCAGCTCGTAGGACAGGTTGGAGATGAGCACCAACGGCTCGAAGGGCTTGGAGCGCTTCTTGCCGCGGATGTAGGTGTCCAGCAGGGCCTGGTAGTCGAGCCCGGTCCACTCCGCCACCTTCTGCAGGGTGCCCTGCACGTCGGGGCAGTCCTCGCGGATCAGGCCCAGGGCGAAGGATGGCTCGTTGATGGCCAGGGGCTTGCCGTTGCGGTCCAGGATCATGCCGCGGGCCGCAATGATGGAGGCCTGGCGCATCTGGTTCTCGCGGGCCAGGTCGGCGAAGTGTTCGCCCTTGTGGATCTGCAGATACCACAGGCGGACCACGAACAGGCAGAACAGCCCCAGGATCAGGACCTGGAGCAGTATCAGGCCGCCGCGCGGGGCTTGCTGCCCGGATTCGGGCTCATATGTTTTGGCCATTTTGGGGCAGGTGGTTGTGGATGATGTAAATCAGTCCCCACTCGACGGGGAAGACCACGGCCTGCACGATGGACTCCACCAGCACCCGGCCCGGCGCGGCGCGCCAGTCCTGCAGCTGGGTCATCACGTCCATCAGTCCGAAGTGCAGCACCCCGAGGCAGGCCCCGAGGATCATCATGAACAAGAAATTCCTGGCCTCGAAGAGCCAGTGCCCGAAGAAGAACAGGCCCACCAGCAGCGCGTACCAGAGCACCACGGTGCCGAAGGCCAGCGAGCCTGTGCCCTCCTGGATGAACAGCCAGATCACGCCAAGGATGACGGTGGTTCGGAGCTTCTCCTCCTGGAGGCTCAGGATAAGTCCCGGGGCGAGGAAGTCCACGCCCGGAAGAAAGCTTTGCAGCCACATGCCCGCCAGGGTGAACACCGTCCAGAAAGCCGCGCGCCGGCCGGTCATTGCCCTTCCCCGCGCTTCTTCTTGGGCGTGGATTCCTGTGGCCGGGCTTCGGGGGGCTCGTTGCGTCCGCGCTTCTTGACCTCGCCCTTGCGATCGGCCGCGCCCTTGGGGCGCTTGGTGCTGGTGTCGGGCAGGGCCTCTTCCTCCTCGGGCTTGGGCGGCGGGGCCTTCTTGAGCAGGGCCACCTCCTCCAGGCGTTTGGGGTCGAACAGGGCCTGGGCCGAAACGTTCAGGAAGAGCGAGGCCCCCTCGCGGTTGACGTTGGTCACCGTGGCCAGCGGGAGGCCCTGGGGGAAGATGCCTTCGAGCCCGGTGGTCACCAGGATCTCGCCGGGCTCAACCTGTGCGGAGAGTGAGACGTACTGCAGCATCATGGGCTGCCCCGAGCCGCGCCCAACCAGGATGCCCTGGGTGCGCGACTTCTGGGAGACAACCGGGATCTTGGAGTTGGGGTCCGTGACCATGAGCACGGTGGCCGCGTTCATGGAGGCCCGCAGCACGCGCCCCACCACGCCCTCGGGCGCCACCACGGGGGTGTTCACGTCCACGTCGCTGCGACGGCCCTTGTCGATGACGAAGGTCTCCAGCGCGGCGTTGGGGCCGAGGCGGTGGGCGATGACCCGGCTGGCCTCGCGGGTCCACTGGGGCGGCGGGGCGATGAGCAGCAGGTCGGTGAGCCGCTTGGCCAGCGACGCCTGCTCTCTTGCCCCCACCAGCTCCTCGTTGGCCCTGGCGAGATCCTCGCGAA
Source organism: Fundidesulfovibrio agrisoli (assembly GCF_022808715.1). Classification (GTDB taxonomy): domain Bacteria; phylum Desulfobacterota; class Desulfovibrionia; order Desulfovibrionales; family Desulfovibrionaceae; genus Fundidesulfovibrio; species Fundidesulfovibrio agrisoli. Next base: position 27,207 of record NZ_JAKZKX010000020.1, on the reverse strand, counting down.
GGGTCTCGTTTTCCTGGCGCACGCCCACGAAGTAGACGTAGCGTTCCCAGAAGGAGGATAAGCGCGTCCACACCCACCGGCCGGGCGTCAGGACCCAGCGGGTGAGTTCGAGGCCCGTGTGGCTGGCCAACGTGTCCACGTAGCCGGTACGGATGTTCCAGGTGAACACCCCCAGGTACACGAACAGGGCAACCAGCAGGCCCAGGGCGATGCGCTGGGGCGAGGGCTTAATCGATCGTTACCTCTTTTAAGACGTCCAGGTTGTCCAGCGCCTTGCCGGACCCCAGCACCACCGCGGAGAGCGGATCGTCCACGATGACGATGGGCAGGCTGGTCTCCTCGCGCAGCAGCTGATCGAGCCCGCGCAGCAGCGCGCCGCCGCCGGTGAGCACGATGCCCCTGTCCACGATGTCGGCGGCCAGTTCGGGCGGGGTCTGCTCCAGGGCGATGCGCACGGCCTGCACGATTGACTCCACCTGCTCGGCGATGGCCTTCTGCACCTCGTCGGCGGTGATCAGGATGTTCTGGGGGATGCCCGTGACCAGGTCGCGGCCCTTCACTTCCATGTCGCCGATGCTCGTGGAGTGGTGGGCGCTGCCGATGTTGATCTTGATCTGCTCGGCCGTGGATTCGCCGATGAGCATGTTGTACTTGCGCTTGACGTACTGCATGATGGCTTCGTCCATCTTGTCGCCGCCGACGCGCACGCTCTTGGAGTAGACGATGCCCGACAGCGAGATGACCGCCACCTCGGTGGTGCCGCCGCCGATGTCGACCACCATGTTGGAGGTGGGCTCGGTGATGGGCAGGTTGGCGCCGATGGCCGCGGCCATGGGCTCCTCGATGAGGTAGACCTCGCGCGCGCCCGCGGACTGGGCCGACTCCTTCACGGCGCGTTTCTCCACCTGGGTGATGCCCGTGGGCACGCAGATGATGATGCGCGGGCGCACCAGGCGCCGGGAGTTGTGGACCTTGGAGATGAAATGGCGCAGCATGGCCTCGGTCACCTCGAAGTCGGCGATGACGCCGTCCTTCATGGGCCGGATGGCCACGATGTTGCCGGGCGTGCGGCCGAGCATCTTCTTGGCCTCGGCGCCCACGGCCAGAACCTTGTTGACGCCCCGGGCGTCCTTTTTGACGGCCACCACCGAGGGCTCGGAGAGCACGATGCCCTTGCCCTTCACGTACACCAGGGTGTTGGCGGTGCCGAGGTCGATAGCCAAATCGTTGGAGAAAAATCCCAGTGCGGAATCCAAAAGTCTGGACATGGTCCCTTCCTTGGCTCGCGTCAGGAGCCTGGCGTATTTCGTGGGCGCGATCAGCGGCCCCGGAAGATGCAGGGAACGCGATAAAAAAAGCCGGGCCGCACGCGGCCGGCCCTTGCTACGGCGGTGCGCCAGGGCTCCTGCCGTCGTTCGGTTCGACGCTGGTGTTGGTCAATTCGAGCCGTGATGTCAACGGGATTTTACTCTGATGGACCACGTTTCACCCCAGAAGGCCCGGCCGTACAACGCGGTTTCCGCCCGTTGGCGCGCGCTCTTCGGCAGGGCCGCCCGCAAGGTTCCGCTCGACGCCGGTTTCGGCTGCCCCAACCGCGACGGCACCCTGGCCGCGGGGGGCTGCATCTTCTGCAACGCCAGGGGGTCGGGCACCGGGCTCGGCAGCCGCATGCCCCTCGGCGCCCAGTGGGCCTACTGGAGCCAGCGCCTGCGCGCCCGCTGGGGCCAGGATCTCGCCCTGGTGGGCTACCTCCAGGCTTTCTCCAACACCCACGGTCCGGCTGAACGCCTGGCCGCCGTGCTGGACGAACTGGCCGCCCTGCCGGACATGGCCGGGCTCTGCCTGGCCACCCGCCCCGACAGCCTGGACGAGGAAAAGACCGCCCTGCTGGCCGCCCTCCCCGTGGAGGAGTTCTGGCTGGAACTGGGTTTGCAGTCGTCCAACCCGGCAACACTTGCCCGCATCCGCCGGGGGCACGACGCGGCCTGTTTCGCTGCAGCGGTGCGCATGGCCGCCGGGGCCGGGCTCAAGGTCACGGCGCACCTCATGGCCGGGCTTCCCGGCGAGGCGCGCGCGGACTGGGACGCCAGCGTGGACTTCGTGAACGCCCTGCCCGTGGCGGGCGTCAAGTTCCACAACGTCTACGCCGCCAAGGGCACGGAGCTGGCCCGGATGCACCTGGAAGGGGAAGCCCCCCTGCCCGAACTGGAGGAGTACGCCGACTTCGTGGCCCGCGCCCTGGCCCGGCTGCGCCCGGAGATCGTGGTGCACCGCCTGCACGCGGACCCGGCCCACGGCGAGCTGGTGGCCCCGGCCTGGGCCGGGGCCAGGAGACGGCTGCACAACACCATCGCGGAGGTCCTGCGCGTGCGCGGCGTGCGCCAGGGCATGAACCGAACGGAGCGAATATGACCCGGCCCACCGCCCACCTTCTTCCGGCCCTGGCGCTTCCGGCCTTTCTGGCCCAGCTGGCTCTGCTGGCGCTGCTCGCGGCCTCCCATCCGGCCCGCGCCGCCGAACCGCTGGCCTCGGCAGACGACGGCTCCTACTCCCTGAACCTCCCGGCGGACTTCGTGCGCATCCCGCCCCTGGAGCTGTTCCTGTTCGAGCACCCCGGCAAGCAGGCCCCGGTGCCCCACGAGGAGCTGGCCGCGTTCCGCCGGACCCACGCCGGGTTCCAGAAGAAGGCCGACACATGGTTCGTCACGCCCTTCATGCTCATCACCCGGGAAACGGGCAGGAAGCGCACTCCCCAGGAGCTGTTCATGGACCACGTGCTGGTCGAACGCGACCGGGAGGACGCCGCCCCCCCGGGGACGGCCTTTCTGGAAAAAGAACACTTCCCCACCAGGCGCATGCACTATTATAAGGAGGCCGGTTTCAACCGCGCCCTGGGCCGCCAGGTCATCAGCGCAACGTACACCTGGCTCACCTCGGACGGCTTCCTGCGCCTGACTTGGTACATCACCGAGGATCAGCGCCCCATCTACGAGGAGGCCCTGCACCAGGCGGCCCTGAGCCTCGCCCTGTCGCCCCAGGCGGCCTACAAGAAGGAGAACGCGCAATGATCCTCACCGAAACGCTCGTATCCGCCCCTCTTCGCCTGGATCTGGCCTGGAGCGACGGCACGTTGCGGAACATGTCGCTCTCCTGGTCCGCCCCCGGGGACGCGCCCCGCCTGGTCACGGAGATGGGACGCGAGCTGGCCAAGGCGCTGGACCGTTACGTGGCCGGGGAGCGTGTGGACTGGCCCGAGCTGCCCATCGAGCTGGAGGGCATGCCGCGCTTCAAGCGCCGCGTGCTGGAGGAGCTTGTGCGCGTGCCCGCCGGGCAGGTGGTAAGCTACGGCGGGCTGGCGGCCATCTGCGGCAGCCCGGGCGCGGCGCGGGCCGTGGGGCAGGTGATGGCCAGCAACCGCTGGCCCCTGATCTACCCCTGCCACCGGGTGCTGGCCTCCGGCGGCGGGCTTGGCGGCTTCGGACCGGGGCTCGAGATGAAAAAGTGGCTGCTGGAGCTCGAGGGGGCGCTGTAGCCCCTTTTGCCTCCCGCGAAAAAACCTGATACGCCCTCGGCGTGAACATCGTCGATCTCGCCCTGCTCATCATCTGGGGCTTCTTCTTTTTCCGGGGGTACCTGCGGGGCCTCGTCAAGGAGGCCGCCTCCATCCTGGCGCTGGTCTTCGGCTTCAAGCTGGCCGTGGCCTATTCGCCGCAGCTCTCGCCGCACATCGCGCCCATGGTCTCCAACCCGGCCTTCGCGGGCCCGGCCGCGTTCATCATCATCTTCGTGGGCACCATGATCGCCTGCTCGCTGATCGTGGTGGGCATCACGGGGCTGATGAAGCTCACGCTCATCGACTGGGCCAACAAGTTCTTCGGCGGCTTCTTCGGCCTGGCCAAGGGCGTGCTGCTCACGGCGGTGGTGCTCTGGGTCTGGACGGCGCTCCTGCCCCGGCCCGATTTCATGGCCAGCTCCAAGCTGGTGCCGGTGCTGGAGAAGGTCGACGGCTTCATCTCGGAATACATCCCGCCGGACTGGAAGCAGAAGCTCAAGAGCCTGACGCCCCCGCCGGTGACGCCCCAGAAGAAGGTGGTGGAGCCCCCGGCGTCTCCGCCCGCTCCGGCGCCCGCTCCCGCGCCCACGCCCGCCAAGCCGCACGGGCAGAAGAAAAGCACCACATAAGGACGTCCCCCATGCCCAATACAGGCGACTCCCTGGCCAAGCTGCGCCAGGTCGTTTCCACGCTGCTCGGCCCCGAGGGCTGCCCCTGGGACCGCAAACAGACCCCCGAGAGCCTCTGCGACTACGTCATCGAGGAGGCCCACGAGCTGGTGGAGGCCATCCGCGCGGGTGACGAGCACGGCGCCATGGAGGAGCTGGGCGACGTGCTCTTCCTGCTCTGCTTCCTGGGTGCGCTCTACGAGGAGAAGGGCTCCTTCACCCTGGCCGACTCCATCGACGCCATCGCGGCCAAGATGATCCGCCGCCACCCCCACGTGTTCGAGGGGCTGAACGTGGAGAACCAGGAGGAGCTGCTGCGCAACTGGGAGCGCATCAAGCGCCAGGAGAAGGACAACAAGGAGGGTATCTTCGCCTCCCTGCCCAGGGGCCTGCCCCCGCTGCTCAAGGCCTACCGCCTGGGCTCCAAGGCCGCGCGCCACCGCTTCACCTGGGAGGACGACGCCGCCCAGGCCGCCCAGATGGGCCGCGAGTGGCAGGAGCTGCAGGAGGCCGTGGCCTCAGGCGACCAGGAGCGGGTGGAGGCCGAATTCGGGGATTATCTTTTCTGCGTGGTGGAGTACGGGCGCAGGCTGGGCGTGAAGGCCAACTCCGCCCTGGAGGGCGCCAACGCCCGCTTCCTGGCCCGTTTCGAGGCCATGGAGGCCCTGGCCGCCGAGCGCGGCCTGAACACTGCGGACTTCCGGCTGGCTGATTGGGACGCCCTCTGGGACGAGGTCAAGAAGCGCGAGAAATAGGCGTTCGCCCGCGCCGTATCAGGCGGAGGCCCTTCCTCCCGCCGGGAGCGGCATTATATTGCCCCCGGGCGGGACGCGCCAGGCGTTCGCCACCGCCCAGCTCAGACTGATGCGGCGCGCTCAATGCGCCGGGCCGCTCACGGCCACCTCCCAGTGCCCGGCGGGCACCGGCAGGCAGACCATCCTGCCATCCAGCTCGCCGCAGAGCAGCAGAGCCCCGTCGCTCTCGTTCCAGAACGCCTTGGCGCAGAACGCCTTGATTATCCGGGCCATCGAGGTTTCTTCGGCCCCTGCCCGGACCAGCAGTTTCCTGGCCGTGTCGCCGAGAACCCGCAGCGCCTCCCTGGAGAGGGCCACGTCCTCCATGTCCAGCGGGTGCAGGCGGGCGGCGCCCCACGGCGCCGGCATGGCCGGTGCGGCTGAAAGATGAGATTTCGTGGTCATGACGGCCTCCTTGCCTATTATAATTCTTAGCAAGGAACAGGCCAGATTGTCCAACATGGAGGAGTCATGCAGTACGCCGAGTTGCGTTCGGCCAAATATTTCGCCCTTGCCTGCGCCATAGCCCTGGCGCTGCTCATCACCTTCGGCAAGACGGACCCGCTGAAGCCCTCGCCGCTGGAGGGGGTCATCAATTCAGTTTCGGAAAAGAACGGCGCGGTGCTGGGCTACGCCGTGGATTCCGAAGACCAGACCGTGGCCGTGAACGTGCCCCTGCCCTTGCAGGGCGAAGCCACCAAGGCCGCCCTCGAAGAGGGGCAGGCCGTGAAGTTCATGGTCACGGACGTGCGCGGCACCAAGCGCGGCGTGGTCTGCGAGCTGGTCTCCATCGTGTCCTACGGGCCGCCCCCGCCGCCGGACGCCTCAGCGCCAAAGAAGAACGCGGCGCTGCCCGTCGACGACCTCAAGCCCGGCCTGGGCGTCACCGGCCAGTGAGCCTCCCGCCAGAGCGTCAAAAGTATGGAGGCAGAAGCTGCCTCCCTCGATGAGCCCGGGCTCCAGGCGGGCCAGGGGCCTCTCCTCGTAGCCGTCGTCGTCCAGGCGGGTGATCTCCGTCACGGCCAGGGCCCGGCCGTACCAGCCCGAGCAGTCCTGCCCGTAGCGCACCAGCCGCCCGCCCAGGCGCGCGATGCGGCCCGCGGGCCTGGCCCTGCGCACATCCGAGACCACGGGGTTCAGCCTGTGCGGCGTGAACGGCCCCAGGGGCGACGGCCCCTTGAACACGTGCAGCTCGTCCCAGGAGGAGCCGCGCTCCCCGCGCACGTTGGCCAGCAGCCACCAGGCCCCGCCATGCTCCACCAGGGTGGCGTCCACGGCGCGCAGGCCGTCGAGCAGCACCCTGTCCAGCACCCAGCCCCCGGGGAAATCCGTGGCGCGGTACAGCCGCACCTGCCCGGCCTGGGAGGTCTCGGGCAGCATGTAGGCCTCGCCGCCGTGCTCGAACACGTTGGGGTAGGAGAGGTGGAACGGCTCCTCCAGCACGCGCCTGGGCGGGCCGAAATTCTTGCCGTCGAAATCCATCACGCTGATGACGCCCCGGCCCGAGGGCGGAATCTCCTCGATGAACAGCCAGCTCCGCCCGCCCCGGCTAAAGAACAGCGGGTCGGCCCAGCCCGTGCCCTTGGGCGGGTACAGGGGCGCGAAGCGCCGCGCGGCGAACCCCGGAGCAAGCGGGTCGCCCCCGCCCGGGCGCACGGCCAGAAACCACTGGCGGCGGTGCAGCAGATCCTGCCAGGCGCGGGTCAGGCCCCAGCGGGCCAGATCGGCGGCGAAGCGGAGCCAGCTCAGGCCCGAGGGCCTGAAGGGCGGCAGGGGTTCGCACGGCGGGCAGGCGTTCCAGAAAGCCTCAGGGTCCGCGCCCATGCGCGCCAGGATTCCGGCGGGCGCGCGGGAGAGCTTGGCCAGGTGGTTGGCGGCCCAGCCGCCGGGCAGGGGGCCTTCCATGCAGGTGGCCACGCTGGCGGCCAGGCGCGTCTCCAGCCTGCCCGGGGCGGTGGCCCTCCGCCAGAGCACGCGGCCTTCCAGCGCGCCGTCGCGCGCCAGGGCGGGGTGGAAGGCCTCCACCTCAAGGAGGCCCAACGGCAGCAGGGCGGCAAGCTCCGCACCCGCGCGCAGGCCCGGCGGGGCCAGCAGCAGCTCCGCGCCGGAAGCGCCGGGGGCCACGAGGCCGCCCGCCACGGGGGCGGCCTTCTCCCGGCCCAGGAACAGGCCCCAGGGCGCGGGCAGCCACGGCGGGCAGGCCCCGGCTTCGGGCAGGGTCACGGGGACGCCGGACTGACCCAGGGCGGCCAGGGCGGCCGTTTGCCAGGCTCCGACCCCCGAAGGGGGGCAGGCAACGGCGACGCGTGGCAAGTCTTTGTGCATGGATGCTCCTTTGGCCCGGTTGCTAGCCTCCCGGAGCGGGAGTTGTCAAAAGCGGCTCCATCGGATAAGCGCTACCGTCCTCCGGGCAAGCTACAAATCGTCCAGACAGCGCAGGATCGCATGGCTTTCAGCCCCTCAGCTTCCTATCATGCCCACCCACCGGTGCTCCATTGCTGTTCCGGCCCGTCCCCGTTCATGATTCGCAACACTCCGCCAAACCTCGGCACGGCGCCGGCCTGCGGCCCGCTCCATGACTCCGTCCCGATGCGGCGCCGCACATGGGCAGCATGACCAACCACCGGGCGGAAAGGGCTGTCGCCTGTATGAGTGTGGCCATCTTCCTGGCCTTCATCGGCTCCTGCCTGGGGCTGGAGGTCTTCGCCCTGCTGCACGCGCAGGGTGAGGCCCCCCACGGCGCGCCCGGGGCCAAGCCCCCCGCGTTCGATCCGCAGGCGTTCAGGGTGACCTGCATGCCCGACCCGCAACTGGGCTACAGGCTCGAGACCCGCCTCCCCGAGGCCCAGGGGGACGTGAGGGCCTACGCCGGCCGCACCGTCGAGGCCCGAAAAAAGCCGGACACCGTCAGAATCGTTTGCGTGGGCAACTCCACCACCTACGGCTACAGCGGACCCAAGACCTCCTACCCGGCGCTGCTGCAACAGATGTTCGACCTGGCCCTGAAAGGCTGCCCCGTGCAGGCGGAGGTCATCAACGCGGGCGTGGTGGGCTACAACAGCTGGCATACGCGCATCCGCGCCAATACGGAGCTGGAGGAGCTGTCGCCAGACCTCTACGTGGTGATGGACGGCGTCACCGACGTCCTGACCGCGGCGTCGATCAGCAACGTGGACGAGGCGGTGCGGCAGCGCGGCGTGCTCACGAGGCTCGTAGCCATGGACACCCCTGAGCCGGACGAAGGCGGCTCCGGGAAATGGCCGGCCTGGCAACCCAGGTCGGGGCCGAAGGATCTTTTCGACCTGCTCGGCCGCGCGGCCATGCTCCGGGAAGCGCGCCTGGCCGTGGAGTCATGGTTCACCGCCGACGCCATGGAGCACAAGATGAAGGCCTTCGGTTTTGCTGAGAACGTCGCGGCCTTCATCCGCGAGCGCCAAAGCCGGGGCACCCCCGTGGTGGTCGTCAACTATGGCTGGATCGTCAGGCCGGACGCCTCCGCCGCCAAGGAGGCGGACAGGATCCCCTACCCTGTCAACGTGCCCCTGTTCAAGTTCGGGCGGGAATACACGCGCTCCGTTTTGCGCAGCGCCGCAAGCGCCAGCGGCGCCATGTTCGTGGACATGCAGCCCTGGGTGGACGCCCTGACGGAACGCCATCCGGAGGCTTTCCGCCTGTTCCTTGACGAAACGCATTACTCGCAGCTGCTCAATTACCTGCTCGCCAGAGAGGTCTTCGAGAAGCTGCGCGATTCCGGTTTCATGCGGGACCGCCTAGGCATGTGCCCAGTCCCCTCCAAAGAGTCGATGGACGCGGCCCTGTCCTATTATGCCGGGTGGGGCGAATATTACGCCGGGCGCGATTTCGCCAAGCCGCCCGCCCTGCCCCTGGAGATCGCGGAGGTCGAGATGCGGAACCTGGCCTCGACCGAGGAGAGCCTGGCCCCGCAAGGCTGGTGCAAGATCGCCCCCCAGGACCCGGCCAAGGCCGGCGTCATGCGGGGAGTGTTGCGCCTCGACGGCTGGAAGGGCCCCGTCTATTACCATCCGCGCCTGTTCTCCAACAAAGGCGTCGTCCTGGTGGAGGCCAAGCTGGGCGGGCAGTGGCGCAAAATCTCGGAGACCGCACAGTACGACACCGGAGAATGGATGCCGGTGGGCGAACGCTACGGGTTCGTGCCGCCAAACGACGCGGGCGACGCGCTGGAGGTACGGGTGACCCTTTCCGGCAGCGCCCAGCTCTTCCACCACGGGGCGGACATCTTCTTCCGGTCGCAACCCGCCGGGCGCTGAGGCGGAAGGCCGCCTGGCCCGACCGCACCGGGATACGCCGGACAGACGCCCGCGGGGCTTCCAGGGGCGGGAGTTGTCAAAAGCGGCTCCATCGGGTAAGGGGCAACCACCCTTCGGGCAAGCACCAAATCGTCCATACACCGCAGGATCGCATGGTCTTCAGTTCCGCATCTTTTCTATTCTATTTTCTGCCACTGGTGCTGCTGCTGTACTATGTCGGCGCATCCACGCTCAAGATCCGCAACACCCTGCTGCTGGCGGCCAGTTTCGTTTTCTACGCCTGGGGCGAGGGGGCCTACACCATCGTCATGGCCGTCTCCATCCTGGCCAACTTCTGGTTCGGGCTCTGGGTGCACAACGCCCACCGGACCTCCTCGGCCAAGCTCCAGATCGGGCTGGCCATCGCCTTCAACATCACGCTGCTGGTCATCTTCAAATACACCAACTTCATCGTCGACAACCTCAATCATTTCGTGGTGTCGCCGCTCGGCATGCACCCCATCGACGTGGGCAAGGTGCACCTGCCCATCGGCGTCTCCTTCTTCACATTCCACTGCATCTCCTACCTGATGGACATCTACCGCAGGCAGACCCCGCCCAACGCCTCGCTGAGCCAGCTCGCGCTCTACATCGCCCTGTTCCCGCAGCTGGTGGCCGGCCCCATCGTCCGCTACAAGGACATCGCTGGCCAGCTCTCCGGGCGCACCGTCACCGTGGAGCGCTTCGCCTACGGCGTGCGGCGCTTCGTCACCGGCCTGGGCAAGAAGGTGCTCATCGCCAACGTGGTGGCCCTGCCCGCCGACAAGATCTTCGCCGTGCCCACCGACCAGCTGACCACCTCCGTGGCCTGGCTGGGGGTGCTCTACTACACTTTGCAGATCTACTTCGACTTCTCCGGCTACTCCGACATGGCCATCGGTCTGGCGCACATGTTCGGCTTCAAGTTCCTGGAGAACTTCAACTACCCCTACATCTCCCGCAACATCCGCGAGTTCTGGCGGCGCTGGCACATCTCGCTCTCCACCTGGTACCGCGACTACCTCTACATTCCGCTGGGCGGCAACCGCTGCTCCAACGCCCGCGTGACCTTCAACCTGGTGCTTGTCTTCTTCCTGTGCGGGCTCTGGCACGGGGCCAGCTGGAGCTTCATCATCTGGGGCCTGTTCCACGGCTTCTTCCTGGGCCTGGAGCGCACCCGCTTCGGGGCCTGGATGGACAAGGCCTGGAGCCCCCTGGCCCACGCCTACACCCTGCTGGTGGTCATGGTGGGCTGGGTGTTCTTCCGGGCGGAGAACCTGGGCCAGGCCACGGCCTTCCTCAAGGCCATGGCCGGCATGGGCACCGGCACCGGCATGGAGTGGCACCCCGGCCTGTTCATGAACCCCAAGGTGGGCATCGTGCTGGTGCTGGCCGTGGTCGGCTCCGCCCCGGTGATCCCCTGGCTGGCGGCCTGGCGCGCGCGCATGCTCGAGCGCACGGGCAGCTTCCTCTACGGCCCCTTCGTCGACGCCCTCACCGGACTGGTGGCCATGCCCGCGATCCTGCTGCTCTCCTGCATGGCGCTGGCCAGCGGAACCCACAACCCGTTCATCTACTTCCAGTTCTGAGCATGGACAACGCAGCCAACCGCCTGGCGAGCAAGGTCGTCGCCCTGATGGTCTCCATCGTGTTCATTGGGGCCATCCTCGTGCCTGTCACGGCCAACATCCTCAAGATCAACCCCGTGGTGCCCCTGCAGGAGAGCGACCCCAACCCCATGCCCAGCATCAGAATGGACTTCCCCACCATGGCCCAGGTGATCTACAAGCTGCGGCGCAACTGGCTGGACCGCAACTTCGGCCTGCGCCGGGTGCTGGTGCGCTGGGAGCATCTGCTGGACGTGCGGTTGCTCAAATCCTCCATGCCGTGGGACCCGGTGCTGGCCGGCAACGACGACTGGCTCTACCTGGCCCAGGAAAACCCGCAGCTCAACGTCATCAACGATTGGCGCGTGACCGCCCCTCTGACCCCGCAACAGCTCGACACCTGGGTGCACATCTACCGCACCCGCCGCGACTGGCTGGCCGGGCTTGGCATCCGCTACATGGTGGTGGTGGCCCCCAACAAGGTGAGTATCTACCCCGACTACGTGCCCCAACGCTTCACCAAGGCCCGCCAGACCAACAAGATGGATCAGATGGTCGAGGCCCTGACCAAGGCGGGCATCGACGTGGTGGACCTGCGGCCCGCCCTGCGCGAAGCCCGGGCCAACGGCACGGCCTACTACCGCACGGACAGCCATTGGACGCCCTTCGGCGCCTTCTTCGCCTACCGGCAGATCGCGGAAGCGCTCAAAAAGTACTTCCCCGGCCTCAAGCCAGCGCCCCTTTCGGACTACGCCGTGGGCGAACGGCCCGGCCTGAAGGGCGGCCTGGCGGGCATGATCGCCATGAGCGACATCTACACGGAGAACGTCGTGACCATGGAGCCCCTGCTGCCCCGCAAGGCCCGGGAGACCACCGGCCGCGAGGCCGGGCTCAACGAGTTCCAGCCGCTCTCCATCTACGAGAACGAGGACGCCTCCCTGCCCAGGACCGTGGTCCTGCGCGACTCCTTCGTGCACGAGATCATCCCCTTCCTGGCCGAACACTTCTCACGCATGGTGTTCGTCTGGCCCTTCCCCACGGACGCGGTGCACGTGCGCGGCTTCAAGCCCCAGATCATCCTGGACGAGAAGCCCGACATCGTCATCGACGAGTTCGTGGAGCGTTATTTCACCCAACCACCCCCTCCTTCCGCTCTGCCCATGGAGCAGTGACGCCATGAACACCCCCTTTGAACCACCCCGGGCCATGCTGCCCGAAGAACTGGCCGCCCTGCCCCAGGCGCGCTACGAGGGCGAGGTCGTCATCGCCCAGACACCGGACGAGGCCCTGCGCGCCCTGGAGCGGCTGGGCGGCGAGGCCGTGCTGGGCTTCGACACCGAAACACGGCCCACCTTCAAGCGCGGGGTCAATTACCTGCCCTCCCTGGTGCAGTTGGCCGGGGCCGAACTGGTGGTGCTGGTGCGTCCCGGGGCCTTCGCGGCCTGGGCCGAACTGACGGCGGTTCTGGGGGACGAGGCGGTGGTCAAGGCCGGGGTGGCCGTGCGCGACGACATCAACGCCCTGGGCAAGCTGGGCCCGGTGACGCCGAGGCGCTTCGAGGACGTGGGGGAGTGGGCCAAGAAATTCGGCTGGCCCGTGACGGGGCTGCGCAACCTGGCGGCGGGGCTGCTCGGCGTGCGCGTCTCCAAGAAGGCGCGGCTGACCAACTGGGAGGCCAGTTGCCTGAGCCCGGCGCAGGTCTGCTACGCGGCCACGGACGCCTGGGTCAGCAGGGAGCTGTACCTGGCCATGGAGGCCATCCGCCCGATGCTCAAGAAAAAAGAGGCCGCCGCTCGCGCCAAGGCCGCCAGGAAAGCCGCCAAGGAAGAATAGGGCGGCACTAAAAAAAGAGGATCCGCCTTGTTGCGCTTGCCGTTTCCCGGCAGGGCCCCCGCAGTGTATCGGGGGGCTAGGGCGCGCTTCGACGAATCCTCGCTGGGGCGCTCACTCGCCCGTTATGGTGCCTGGAATTAACGACCTCTACCCTCCGTTGCCGTTCCGACGCCTGCCGAAGACCGCCTTCGGCATTGATTCCCTCATACCCCAGCCGCATCATCCCGCAACAAAATAAAACCCTGCGCCCAAGCCCCGTTACGGAAGCGTTGCGGAAATCCGCCGTGATCCCGGACGCATCGCGTCTGCTATTTTTTTCTTCTTCCTTTGCGGCATGTTGCGCGCACGCCGATCGTGCAGCCAACCCATTGGCCAGGAGGGCATCAGGGCTGGCGCTTATCCGATTGACTCCCCATCTTGCATGTGACATTTTTTAATCAGCGGAATTTAAGCATGTCCGCTTGGCCTGGGGCATGCGAATCAACTGCATCTTGCAGGTCTGTAACTATGGTTTACCGGATGAACGCAGCCCGGCCGGCCTCAGCCCTCTTCCCAACCGAACCTGTGGCGGTCCTCGCCACGGGAGCTTTCCCACCCCTCGCTTCCTTGCGCCTTGAATCGGGGGACCCGCGGTGAACATACTCCGTAAGCTGATCCTGCTGTTTCTGGTCGTCCTCGGGTTATGGTCGGGCTTCACGTATTACCTGTACTACATGGCCCTGAGCAACGACCATGAATCCGCCCTGGAGCAGGCATTGGTCGAGGCCCGCATCGCCTACGAGAAGGACGTCACCTACCGGCGCTGGGCCGCGCGCATGGGCGGCCTCTACGCGGAAATCACCGAAACCCTGCGGCCCAACCCCTACCTCGACGTGCCGGACAGGGACATCGTCACAGACTCCGGAAAGAAACTCACCCTGATCAACCCCGCCTACATGACGCGCATGGTGCACGGCGTCATGCTCGAGGACGCCGGGCTCAAGGCCCACATCACCAGCCTGGAGCCCATCCGGCCCGCGAACGCCCCTTCGCCCTGGGAGACCACGGCGCTGGAGTCCTTCAAACGGGGCGTCGGTGAGTACCACGAAATCGCGGTTGAGGATGGCCGCGAGGTCATGCGCTTCATGCGCCCCATGCTCACGGAGGAGCCCTGCCTGAAATGCCACGCCAAGCAGGGCTACAAGTTGGGCGAGATACGCGGCGGCATCAGCGTGACCGTGCCCATGGACAAATACGCGGAGTCGCTTGCACGCACGGCGAAGGGCACGGGCGTCCGCTACAGCGTGATATTCCTGGCCGGGGCGGGGCTCATCCTGACCATGTTCACGCTGCTGTTGCGGCACGAACAACAGCGCAACCTCGCTGAAATGGCGCTGCGGGCTTCGGAAAAGAAAACGCGCGAGAGCGAGGAGCTCTTCCGCACCGTGTTCGAGAACGCAGGCGACGCAATCTATCTCACGGACATGGAAGGGCGCATTTTGGGGGTCAACAACGAAGCCTTGCGGCAGACCGGCTACTCCCGCAACGAACTGCTGGAACTGCACGTCCACAATCTGGACACCAACCACAACACCCCGGAGGCGATCCGGCAATTGAGGGACCGCATCGAAGTCGGCAAGGTGGCCGCCTTTGAAACGGCGCATCGCCGCAAGGACGGCGGGTTGCTTCCGTTGGAGATGCGCGTAGCCTGCTTCAACATGGGCGTCCAGATCGCCTACATCAGCGTGGCCAGGGACATCACCGAGAGGAAAAAGATTGAAGGCAGCATTGCCGCCTCCCTCAAGGAGAAGGACATCCTCCTGCGCGAGATCCACCACAGGGTGAAGAACAACCTCCAGATCATCTCCAGCCTGCTCAGCATCCAGAAGCAGGGCATGAGCAACCCCGAGGCCAAGGCGGCCCTGCTCGAGGCCAGAAGCCGCATCGCCTCCATGGCCCTGATCCACGAGCAGCTCTACCATTCGCGCGACTTCGGCGAGATAGACCTCAAGGCCTACCTGGAGCAGTTCGTGCCCAGGCTGGTGACCACCTACAAGGGCGGCAGGGACGTGACCCTGAACCTGGACCTGCCGGCCGTCTCCCTGGGCCTGGACAAGGCCATCCCCTTCGGGCTCATCATGAACGAGCTGGTCACCAACGCCATCAAGCACGGGCTCAAGGACAGGGCCGCGGGCGAGGTGCGGGTGAGCCTGCGCCAGGAGGACGGCTGCCTGGAAGTGACAGTGGGCGACGACGGCCCCGGCCTGCCCCCGGGGTTCGACATTGCGGGAGCCCACACCATGGGCCTGCAGATCGTCACCTTGCTGACCGAGCAACTGCGCGGGCAGCTTACGGTCGACTCCACGCGGGGAGCGGTGTTCAACCTCCGCCTCCCCATAGTACAGCCCGGCGCTTGATCCGTCCCCTTTCAGGGGGTACACCCGGCACCATGGCCTATACACGCGTCACCCTCCGGGACGGCACGGCGCTCAACGTCTACGACAGCGGCGCGGAAGGCGTCCTGCCGCCGCTGCTCTTCGTCCACGGCAACAGCTGCGACCACACCTTCCTCACCCCCCAGATCGAGCATTTCCAGAAGACGCGCCGGGTCATCGCGCCGGACCTGCGCGGCCACGGCGAGAGCGACGCCCCCCAGGAGGGCTACGCCTTCGCGGAGCTGGCCGAGGACCTGGCGGAAATGCTGAACGGGCTCGAAGGCATGGAGGGCCGCGCCGTGACGGCCGTGGGGCACAGCATGGGCGGCGTGGTGGTGCTGGAGCTGGCCCACCACCACCCGGAGCTGGTGGCCGGGGTGGCCTGCCTGGACTCCACCGTGCTCTCGCCCCCGGGCAGGCCAAGCCGCATCCACTCCCTGCTGGACGGGCTGCGCTCCACTGCCTGGCAGGGCTACTTCCTGCGCTACTTCGAGGCCGCCTTCGACCCCGTGGACGATCCGCAACGCAAGCAAGCCATCCTGGAGCGCATGCTGCGCACCCCCCAGCACGTGATCGTGGCCCTGTTCGAGCAGTGGCGCATAGCCGACGGCGCGGCCGCGGCGCGGGCCTGCCGGGCACCCATGCTCTACGTGTCCTCGTCGCGCCCGAGAACCGACACGGCGCAACTGGCGGAGCTGTGCCCCCAGTTGATGCACGGCCAGGCGGTGGGCTCGGGGCACTTCCTCACGCTGGAAGTGCCCGCCCAGGTCAACGCGATGTTGGAGAGATTTCTGGAGATCAACGGGCTCTAGCCCGTAAGCTCCACGAGGCGCGCGAACACCTGCTCCAGGCTCAGGCGCGAGGTGTCCACGATGACGGCGTCCTTGGCGGGGGCCAGGGGCGCGATGGGGCGGTTGCGGTCGCGCTCGTCGCGCTCCCTGATGGAGGCCTCGATGGCGGCCAAGTCGGCGGGCTGGCCCATGGCCTTCAACTGCTCCGCCCGGCGCTGGGCGCGCACGCGCGGGTCCGCGTCCAGGAATATCTTGCGGGCGGCGGCGGGGAAGACCACGCTGCCCATGTCCCGCCCTTCGACCACCAGGGAGACGCTGGCCCCGATGGCCCGCTGGGCCTTCTTCTGGAACTCGCGCACCTCGGGCCGGGCCGCCACCCTGGAGGCCCAGACGCCCGCCTGCTCGGTGCGCACTTCATCACCCACGGGTTCGCCGTTGCACAACAGCACGGAGCCCGAACCCACGCCCGTCAGGCCGAACTCCAGACCGTCCAGCCGCTTTTCCAGCTCATCGGGGGGCAGGTCCCACCCGCCATCGCCCAGGCGCAGCGCCGTGGCCCGGAACATGGCCCCGGTGTCCAGGTAGGCCACGCCCAGGGCCTGGGCCAGCATCCGCGCCAGGGTGGTCTTTCCCACCCCGGCGGGGCCGTCCAACGTGATGATGGAGGGCTCAGTCATGGATGCCCATGATCTCGGACATGGCCTGGATGAAGGCGCGGTTCTCGGGCTCGCTGCCGATGCTCACGCGCAGGCACTCCGGCAGGCCGTAGCTGGCCAGGGGCCGGATGATGATGCCGCGCGCCAGCAGCGCCTCGAACAGGGCCTTGGCCTCGGTGGGCGGGGTGAACAGCAGGAAGTTGGCCTGGGATGGCTGCACCGTGCAGCCCAGGCGCTCAAGCTCGCCCGTGAGCCAGGCCCGGCCCTTGCGCACGGTCTCCAGGGTGGCCACGCGGAAGTGCGTGTCCTCCAGGGCGGCCATGCCCGCGGCCTCGGCCAGCAGGTTCACGCTGAAGGGCAGGCGCACGCGCATGACCAGGTCGGCCAGCCAGGCGGGCATCACGCCGAAGCCCAGGCGCAGCCCGGCCAGGCCGTACAGCTTGGAGAAGGTGCGCAGCACCACCACGTTGGGCAGGCTCTCCAGGCGGTTCATCACGGAGTATTCCTGCTCGGGCTCGGCGAACTCCACGTAGGCCTCGTCCACCACCAGCAGGGCGCGCGGCGGCATGGCCTTGGCCAGGTAGGCGATCTCGGCGGCCTTGACCGCGTGCCCGGAGGGGTTGTCCGGGTTGGTGAGGAACACCAGGGCCGTGTTCTCGTCGCAGAGCTCCAGCATGGATTCGAACGGGAAGCGGAAGTCCTGCGCCAGGGGGGCCTGGCGCATCTCAACGCCGCAGAGCTTGGCCTGCAGGCGGTAGATGCTGAAGCAGGGCTGGAAGGCCACCACGTTGTCCACGCCCGGGCGGGCCTTCACGCGTAGCAGCAGGTCGATGATCTCGTCGGAGCCGTTGCCCGGCACCACGCACTCCACGGGCACCCCGTGGTGCCCGGCGATGGCCTTGACCAGCCTGGGGTTGCCTGACTGCGGGTAGCGGAACACCACCTCGGAGCGGCGCGTGAGCACCCGCTGCACCAGCGGGGAGGCCCCCAGGGGGTTCTCGTTGCTGGCCAGCTTGATGACGCTGGCCAGCTTGTAGCGCTCCTTGATTTCGTCGATGGAAAGCCCCGGGGAGTACGGAGTGAACTCCAGCACCTCGGGGCGCAGCGTGTCTTTGGGGTCCATAGGAAAAACCATCAATCCTCGTCGGCCTGGGGTTCGGGGCGGATAGTCAGCACGGGGCACTTGGAGCTCTTGACGATCTTCTCGGCCACGGAGCCGAAGAGGATGCGGTCGATGCCGGTGCGCCCGTGGGTGCCCATGATGATGAGGTCCACCTTTTCGTCCTCGGCCAGGTTGAGGATCTCCTCGGCGGGGTAGCCCACCAGCACCTTGCCGCTGGCGTCCGCGCCCGCGAAGTGGGCCTTGAGATAGGCCTCCATGCTGGTGTCGGCTCCGGCCACGATCTCGCCCACGAAGGACTCGATGGAGCTGGGCGGCACATGGAAGCCCACGTATTGCGACAGGGAAGGCGCGACGTACACGCACAGCAGTTTCGCGCCCGTGCAGCGGGCCAGGGTCTTGGCGTAGTCGGCCAGTTTGGGGCTCTGATCGGAAAAGTCCACAGCGCACAGGATCTTCTTGAATTCGGCCATGGCCGCCTCCATTGTTGCAAAATTTCCGGTCCGGCCAGTGTAGCCAAGCAGGCCTGCGATAGACAAGGGTTTTCCCGTGTACTAGGGATGTTCTGGCCCCAGGTTCGGGCCGGGCCGCCGCGCCCGGCTGCGGAATGCGCAGGGAGGCAAAAAATTCCCTCCCGCCTCCGGCCAGCATCAACGATTTCAGCGCCTTACATGTTCATCGATTTGGCAAGGGCTTTGCTTAAGCCTGGCAGGGAACATGTCAGGGCGAGGAGATGCAGCCTATGAAGATCCAAACAGACCAGATCACGCCTGTACAACAGACGGGCAAGGTCCAGAAGGCCGCCGGCGCCACGGGAGTCAGTTTCGGGGAGATACTGGCCCGCGAGGTGGGCGGTGCGGATGCCTCCCAGACGGCGTCGGCCGTCGCTCCGCTGATGTCTGGCGCTGCCGGGCTGGCCCAGGCCGTGGCCGCCCAGGCGGCCGTCCAGGGGACTTCGCCCACCACGGCCGTTTCGGCCGCAAGCGACAGGCAGGCGGTGATGGACAACGTGAACAGCTTGTTGAGCCAATGGGAAAAATATGCCGGACAACTGGCGGACGGCGGTGCAAACCAGCTTCGCCAGGCCTACGGCACCCTTGAAAACATCCAGACCGGCGTGAAAAAGCTCAAGGACGAGCATCCCGGGCTGGACGGGCAGAGCCCGCAACTCTCCTCCATGGTCAATGAACTGGAAGTCATGGCCGCGACGGAGCAGATCAAGTTCAACCGGGGCGATTACCTGTAATCGCGGCTCGCCCCAGCCCTGACATTCGCCGGCGAACGCCGGGGCTCCCGCCCAGCAGGGAGGGAGCCCCGGCGGACCGAAGACCCGGCCCCGTTCCCTCCCCGTCTCCCTTTCCAATGCCCACTCACGGATTCGACTGAGCCGCCTCAAGTCACACGCGGCATCCAGACACCAGCCGACCCTATAAGGGATTCCAAAGGGCGAAGTCCTTTGGCCGCCGGAGGCGCCTCATGCCTGGCGCCTCCGCGCCCACCAGTTGATCCGCCACAGAAAAAGCCCCCGGGCAGTATGTACCCGGGGGCTCTTTTATCGTCGATTTTGCGAAAGCGGGCCTGAAAGATCCTTCCAATGTACCCGGTGAGCAGTAGCGGGTCCAGGCGTGGCCTCCCCAGGGCCGAACTGGCTGATGTTCTTCAAATACAGCGGACAGTTCGGCCCTGGAGAGGCCACGCCTGGAGC
>NZ_JAKZKX010000020.1:0-7749 GCF_022808715.1 Fundidesulfovibrio agrisoli | reverse complement strand
CCGCGGCTCACGTGTTTTCGGCCCTCACACCCCCGCCCCCGCCGCCCCCCCCCCCCCCCCACGCCTGGAGCCGAGACAAACGGGAGCGCCTCCGGCGGCCAAAGGGCCTTCGGCCCTCTGGACTCCCTTTTAGGCTTCGCGCCTAGGCCTGCTCGCCTTCAGTCTCCTGCGAGGCAGGGGCCTCGGGACGCTGGTGCACCAGTGCCGCCACCTGGTCCAGGGCCGCGCCCTGGTCCTCGTTCTGGAAGATGTTGCGCCCGGCGCACAGCCCGGCCGCGCCGCAGTCCAGGGCGTCGGCCATGTCCGCCAGGAAGCGGGAGAACTCCCCGCGCCCCGGCCCGCCGGTGACCACCACGGGGGAGTCGGAGGAGGCCACCGCGTTGGAGAAGCTCTCCGGGTCGCCCGAATAGGGCACGCCCACGATGTCCGCGCCCAGCTCCGAGCCCAGGCGGATGCAGTGCGAGATGAGGCTGGGGTCCAGTTCGTTGACGATGTGCCCGCCGCGCGGCTGGATGATGGCCAGCACGGGCAGGCCCGCCAGGTGGGCCTCGTCGGCCATGGCCCCGAAGTCGGCCAGCATCCTGTCCTCAAGGTCGTTGCCCACGTTGATCTGCAGGCTCACGGCGTCCGCGCCCAGGCGCAGGGCCTCGCCCACGGAGCAGACCACGGTGCGCCCGTAGGGCGGCAGCGCGTGCTTGGTGCCGCCGGAGAGCTGCACGATGAGCGAGAGCCCAAGCGGCAGGCCCGCCCCGTGGGTGCGCGCGGGGCCCTTGTTGAGCACCACGCCCTGCACGTTGCGCCCCTTGACCATCTCGGTGAGCTTGCCCACGGCCTCCAGGCCGGGGATCATGCCTTCGCCCACGCCGTGGTCCAGGGGGAGGATCAGGGCGCGGCCGCTCACGGGGTCGAAGAGGCGTCCGAGACGACGGTAGATGCCGATCATGCGGGTGTCCTTGGGGATGCTGTGGAAGTGGAAGCGCCTGCGTTCGGCCGGGCCGCTCCTTGCGGACTGGCGCAGGCGGGTTCTGGGCATGGCTGTGCGTATCATATGGTTCCTGGTCGGTGCTTGCCCGGCGGTCAGCCCCGGCGGGCGGTCATCTGTCGGACCAGAGGGCGCGGCCGCCCTTCACGGTCAGAAAACCCAGGGGCAGGCCCCTGAAATAGAGCCCCATGCGGCCCGAGCCCCCCTGCACGGAGATGGAGCGCCCCTCCAGCAGGGCGGTCACGGTCTCGGGCTCGTCGGCGTCCAACTCCGGGCCGCTCCCGGCGGGGGGCAGCAGCAGCCTGGCCCTGGCCCAGGGGCGGAAGCCGTCACCGGCCATGCGCCCGAGGCGCTGCCCCTTGCGCCGCACCGGCAGCAGGCCCGCGCCGCGCCCGGGCACGAAACAGAGCTCGTCCTTGAACATCTCGGCGGAGCCTTGGGGCAGGCTCTCCCAGGCCAGGCCGGGCGCGCCGGACCGGGCCTTGGCCAGGAAGTCCGTGGCGGTGCCAGGCGCGGAGCCGGGCCCCTTGCCTGCAACGCCCCGGGGATCGCGCCAGGAGCGCCGCCTGGAGGCGGGCGCTTCCGGCCCGAACCCGGGCCCGGACTCCGGTTCCGGGAGCGGGGCCGAATCCGGCTTGGTGAACAGCGCCAGGTAGAAGCCCTGGGCCTCGGAGCCCTCGCCGTCCACGCGCAGGGTCCCGGCGGCCGCCGGGTCCTGGGGCTCGTGGAAGCTGAACCCCGGGAACGGGGCCAGGGGCAGGGGCTCGAGCCCAAGCTCGCCGGCGGCCCAGACGGCCTGGTCCTCGTTTTCGGCGCGGTTGGTGGTGCAGGTGGAATACAACAGCCGCCCGCCCGGGGCCAGCAGCGTGGCGGCCTTGGCCAGCAGCTCGCGCTGCAGGGAGGTCAGCGGGTCAACCTTCTCCGGCTTCCAGAGGGTGAGCACCTGCGGGTTCTTGTCCACCGTGCCCCAGCCGCTGCAAGGCGGGTCCAGAAGAATGTAGGAGAAGCCGCCCGGCGGCAGGGCCAGGTCCTGCCCCTTGCTGCCCGTGCTCACGGCCTGGGGCAGGTTGAGGCGCGCCAGGTTCTGGCGCAGGGTGGCCAGCCGGTCGGCGCTGGGCTCGTTGCCGAGCACGTAGCCCTCCCGCCCGGCAAGCTGCGCCAGGAAGGATGTCTTGCCGCCCGGGCTGGCGCACATGTCCAGCACGGCGGACCCGGCGGGCGGGTCCAGCGCCAGGGGGGGCAGCATGGAGGAGCGGTCCTGGATGTAGATCAGCCCGAAACGGGCCGCCAGGGACGAGCCCAAGGGCGCGGGCTCGTGGGTGAGCCTGCGGCACCAGGGGCTGAACGGTTCGGGTTCGAAGGCGTACCCTTGCGCCTCCAGGAGGGCTTCCACCCGGGGGACGGCTTCGGGGTCGCAGACGATGCGGAAGGATCGGGCCACGTGCGCAACATGGCCCAAGCCCGAACGCTTGGCAAGCGCCATGCGCGCGGGGGCTGCTTCCGGCGCTGGCGGGCAGGTCTGGGCGAGGGGCTGCGGCGCCGCTGGATCGGCCATGCCGGGCCGGGTTCGCCCGGACTCCTCAACCCGCCGGCGACGGGTTGTAACCGGGCGGTTCCGGGCCGCGTCTTGTGAGCATCCCGCGCCCCACACGGGGGGCGAGACCATGAAATATTGTCCATGTGCCGGGCATCCCGGGATTAACCCCTCAAAAGCCCACGGAAAGGGCCAACACATTTCTTTTGCCTCGCCTGTACGATAATGCTAACAGCCTTGCCGCCCGGCAGAGCCGGGCTGGCTTGCCCATGCTCCATGGAGGTTCCCGCATGATCCGCGCCCGCGTGGTATTTCTGGCCGCACTGGCCCTTCTTCTGACTGCTTCCGCCGCAATGGCCCAGGTGAAAACCTTCGCCGTGCTGCCCTTCGCCGTGAACGGCCCCGAAAAGTTCGCTTACCTCTCCCAGGGCGTGCAGGACATGCTCGTCTCCCGCCTGACCTGGCAGGGCAAGCTCCAGCCCACGGACAAATCCGCCATCGACCAGAAGGTCAAGGCCGCCCCGCGCTCCGAGTCCGAGGCGAAGGCCGCCATGGCCGCGCTCAAGGCCGACTACGCGGTGTTCGGCTCCATGACCATCGCCGGCGACGACGCCAGCCTCGACGTCAAGGTGCTCGACTCCAAGGGCCAGCTGACCACCAAGAGCGCCCAGACCAAGCTCAACACCATGATCCCCAGCATGGAGGGCCTGGCCAAGGACATCAACGCCCAGGTGTTCAACCGCGTCGAGGCCGCCCGCGACCCCAAGACCGGTCAGCCCGTGCAGTCCGTGAACCAGATGAACCCGGCTTTCGTGGTCAACCAGACCGCCGAAAACCAGCAGGTCTACCTGAACCCCAACTTCCGCTACGCGGGCAACACCGACACCCCCGGCTCCTGGCGCAGCCAGACCCTGCCCTACGCCGCCAACGGCATGGCCATCGGCGACCTGGACGGAGACGGCCAGAACGAGGTGGTGCTGTTCTCCAACAGCGACGTCTACGTCTACCGCTTCCAGGATAGGCAGTTGGCCCAGGTGGCCAAATGGGAAGGCTCCACCCGCGTGAAGCTGGTGCGCGCCTCCGTCGTCCAGATCGGCAGCGACAAGGGCAACAAGCTGGTGATCTCCGGCTTCTTCAACAAACTGCCCCAGTCCACCATCCTGCGCCTGGACGGCAACAAGCTGGTGGCCGAAGCCGAGCGCCTGCCCTGGTACCTCTCCGCCGTGAAGCTGCCCCCGCGCTACCAGAAGCAGCTCGTGGGCTCCAAGGGCGACGCCAGGGACGTGTTCACCGGCGGCGTGTACGAGATGAACTTCGCCAACGGCAGCCTGACCCCTGGTTCGCGCCTGAGCCTGCCCACCAAGGCCAACCCCTTCAACTTCGCCTATCTGCCCGAGGAGGCCGGCTACAAGCTGGTGGTGCTCGACGACAACGACCGCCTGGAAGTCTACAGCGGCCGCAACGACACCATCGCCAAAACCGAGGAGCAGTACGCCGGGTCCAGCATGGGCATCGAGCACGACAGCCTGCTGCCGCCCACGGCCACTCCCAACGACAACTACCTCTGGAGCTACTACTACATCCCGCTGCCGCTGGTGCCCGCCATCCTCGGCAACGACAAGAAGGCCGAGCTGCTGGTGAGCCGCAACATCTCGGTGGCATCCCAGTTCTTCGAGAACTTCCGCCTCTTCTCCCAGGGCGAGATCCACTCCCTCGGCTGGGACGGCGTGGGCCTGAACCTCAAGTGGAAGACCCGCCGCCTCAAGGGCACCATCGTGGGCTACGAAGTGGCCGACATCGACCACAGCAAGGTCCAGAACCTGGTGGTGTGCATGAACACCTTCCCCGGCCCCGCCGGGGTCAAGAACAGGCGGACGGTCGTGGTTGCCTACCCGCTTGACCTGGAGTCCATCCAGAAAGGCGTGAAGTTCGGCAACATGGACGAGGTGGGCAACTAGCCCGCCGAACCGCCGCGCGTGCTGGTTCTGTACCTGGCCCAGGCCGTCAACTCGGGGCTTGCTCTCGGAGCGGTCTACGGATTGATGGCCCTGGGCTTCTGCCTGATCTACAACTCGAGCAGGCTCATCAATTTCGCCCAGGGGGAGCTTCTCCTCCTGGGCGGACTTGTGCTTTTCAGCCTCTCGCAGACGCTCCAGCTCGGCCCTGTCTCCGCCCTGCTGGCCACCGGCGTCTTCGGGTTCCTGCTGGGCCACCTGCTCTACTCCACCACGCTCGGCGTGATGCTTCTGGCCCAGCCCCTGCGCCAGCTCATGCTCACCGTGGCCGCCAGCCTGATCTGGCAGGGCGCGGCCGTGCTCATCTGGGGCAAGAACCCGCTCAAGCTCGAACAGTTCGTCACCATGCCCGCGCTGCGCATGGGCCCGGTGTTCCTGGGGCCCAACACCGTCACCTCCCTGGTGCTGGCGGTGGCAAGCGTGGCCGTGCTCTCGGCCTTCCTGGGCCTCACCCGCACGGGGCGCGCCATCCGCGCCGTCTCCATGAACGCGCTGGCCGCCCGGCTGCAAGGCGTGAACCCGGTGCGCGCGCAGGCCCTCTCCTTCGCGCTCTCGGGCATCCTCTCGGCATTGGCCGCCATGGCCATCGGCCCACAGACCATGCTGCGCTACGACATGGGCTTCGGCCTGGGCCTCAAGGGCTTCGTGGCCGCCACCCTGGGGGGCTACACCTCCCTGGGCAAGGTCTTCTGCGGCGGGCTGCTGCTGGGCGTCATCGAAGCCTGCCTGACCCTGGCCTTCAGCGCCGACCTCAAGGAGACACTGACCTATTCCCTGCTGGTGGCCCTCCTGGTGCTGGCCCCCACCCCGCAGAGCAGGCAGCAGAAGGTCTAGCCCGTGCGCCGCGAAGTCCGCTCCCTGGCCGCCTTCCTGGCCGCCGTGGCCCTGGTGGGCGCCTTCCTGCCCAACGTGCACCTGCTGGCGCTCAACCAGCACCTGTTCCTGGCGC
Source organism: Fundidesulfovibrio agrisoli (assembly GCF_022808715.1). Classification (GTDB taxonomy): domain Bacteria; phylum Desulfobacterota; class Desulfovibrionia; order Desulfovibrionales; family Desulfovibrionaceae; genus Fundidesulfovibrio; species Fundidesulfovibrio agrisoli. The sequence goes on along the minus strand of NZ_JAKZKX010000020.1, from coordinate 2,269 downwards.
TCAACGTGCTGGCGCTCAATTTCTGCCTGGGCCTGGGCGGCCAGGCCTCCATGGCCTCGGGCGCGTTCTGCGGCCTGGGCGCATACGGCTCCGTGATCCTGCATACCATGTGGCCTCAAGGCACCCTTGTCATCGTGCCCGGTGTCGCGGCCTGCGCCTTCTTCGCGGCCGCCTGGATCAGCAAGCCCCTGGAGAAGCTCGGCGAAGGCTTCCTGGCCATGGCCACGCTCTGCCTCTGCCTGATCTTCGTGAACCTGGTGCTGGCCTTCGCCCCCGTGACCGGCGGCTCCAACGGCATGATGGTCTCCGTGAGCCCGGCGCTGCCCCTGCTGGGCGAGCTCAAGGGCGACCGGGCCAACTTCGCGGCCCTGCTCTTCCTGCTCGGCCTCGGGGGCTACATCTTCGCCGCCATGAGGGATTCCCGCCTGGGGCGGGCCCTGCTGGCCTGCAAGGACGACTCCCTGGCGGCATCCTCCTGCGGCATCGACCGCCTGGGGGTCCGGGCCGTGTCCTTCGGCATCGGCGGAGCCTTCTCCGCCCTGGCGGGCATGGTGCTGGCCAACTCCACGGGGTTCATCAGCCCCGGCCAGTTCGACCTGGGGCTCTCCCTCAAGACGCTGCTCTTCCTGGTCATCGGCGGCCCCGGCCGTTTGGTGCGGCCACTGCTGGCCGTGGTCCTGCTCGAAGCGCTCATCTCCTGGTTTCATTCCCTGGGCGAAGCCACCATGCTGGTGCACGGCCTGATCCTGGCCACGGCCCTGCTGGCGGGCTACTGGCGTGAGACCGGCGGCTTCGCCTGGCTGCCCCGCCTGGTTGCCCCTGCGGCGAAACGAGTGTAAAGCCTCCGAAACCAATCACCATTCGGAGGACGTATGCCGCGTTTGTTCCTTTCCCTTGTTGTCCTGCTCTGCCTGACGGGCAGCGCCTTCGCAGTGGAACCCATCCTGATCGGCGGCATATTCGCGGAATCCGGACCAACCGCCGAGATCGGCACGGCCACGCGCCTCGTGGCCGAGATGACCCTCAAGCAGATCAACGACAAGGGCGGTATCCTCGGGCGTCCGCTCAAGATGATCGCCTACGACACCCAGTCCACCCCCGAGGTGGCCCTGCGCATGGCCCGCCAGCTGGTTGAGTCCGACGGGGTGCTGGCGCTCATCGGGCCCACCTCCACGGGCGAGGGCATGGCCGTGAAGAAGTACACCGAGGAGCAGAAGATCCCCACCATCATGACCGTGGGCGGCGACGCCATCGTGGCCGGGGGCAAGTACGGCCCCTTCGACTGGACCTTCAAGGTGCCCCAGCGCACCAACACCGCCGTGGAGAAGATCTACGGGTACCTCAAGGCCCACAACCTGACCAAGGTGGCCCTGCTCACCGCCAAGGACCCCTTCGGGCAGGACGGCTCCAACGCGCTCAACGCCCTGGCCCAGGCCAACGGCATCACCATCGTCTCCGAGGAGAACATCGACTCCAAGGGCACCGACTTCTCGGCCGAGGCCTTCAAGGTGGTCATGGCCAAGCCCCAGGCCGTGGTGATCTGGACCATCGGGCCCGCCGCCGCCATCGCTGCCAAGAACTTCTCTTCCCTGCCCGGAGACAAGCCCCTGCTGGTGGAGTCCCACGGCATCGCGGGCGCCAACTTCCTCAAGCTGGCGGGCGAGAACGCTGAGGGCGTGGTCATGCCCGCCACCAAGCTCATGGTGGCCGAGACACTGCCCGCGAGCGACCCGCAGAAGGAGGTCATCGCGGCCTTCGTCAAGAACTACACGGACCAGGGTCTGCAGGCCAAATTCCCCATGAACACCCACTCCGGCTACGCCGCCGACGCCCTGACCCTGCTGGTCGAGGGTCTGAAGAAGGCCGGGAAGGCCGAACGCGAGGCCCTGCGCGACGCGCTGCAGAATTTGAAGGGCGTCGTCGGGGTCTCCGGCGTGTTCAACACCACCCCGCAGGACCACAACGGGCTGGCCACCGACTCCATGGTGATGGTCACCGTGAAGGGCGGCACGTTCGTGGAGGCCAAATAGGCGCGGGACGGGGGGAGATTGCCGGGGGAAGCCTCCGGCGGCCAAAGGGCTGCGCCCTTTGGAATCCCTTATAGGTACTGACGTTCGCTTGGGTGCGAACCTGAGCGCGTGATGAAGGAATGCAGAAAGGCCGGTCCGAGAGGACCGGCCTTTTTATTTTGGTGTGTTAGGCTGTGTGGCCTGCCCTGCTGAGCCCCGGCCGTCGGACATATCGGAAGAATATCCTCGGCCGGGGCTCA
>NZ_JAKZKX010000002.1:136622-293898 GCF_022808715.1 Fundidesulfovibrio agrisoli | reverse complement strand
CCCCCCCCGCGCCCCCCCCCCCCCCCCCCCCCCCCCCCCCCCCCCCCCCCCCCCCCCCCCCCCCCCCCCCCCCCCCCCCCCCCCCCCCCCCCCCCCCCCCCCCCGCCGGAGGCCTCTTTCTCTTCCGCTTCCCGGCTTTAAGATGCCTCCGGCGGCCAAAGGGAGTTCCTCCCTTTGGAATCCCGTATAGCTTCGCGTCAGGGGCGCGGGAGTTCCGTTCTCTTGGGTCTGTCGGAAAACGAGCGGGCAAGGCGCAAGAAAAGGCCAAGCCCGATGCGCGGTCGTCCCGCGCGGAGGCTTGGCCTTCTCGAAGCAACGAAGCTGAGGCGTTGGCGGCGGGCCGCTAGGCCCTCTCCAGGCCCGCGTCCAGGAAGGTCTTGGCGTAGCGCTTGTCCTGCTTGCAGATGTGGGTGACGAGCCACTCCTTGAGGAACTCCATCAGTTCCATGGAGACGTTGGCCTGGCCGGACTTCACCTTGCCGATGTAGTCCACCACCTGGCCGGTCAGTTCCGCGTGCATCTTCTTGTGCGCGGCCGTCTCGGCGTAGCGGAACTGGTCGAAGTACTTCTCCTCGGTGCCGAAGTGGTAGACCGTGTACTCCGCCAGGCCGTCCAGCAGCTTCTCCAGCACCGAGCGGCCCTTGCCCGCCTTCATGGCGGCGTAGAGGTCGTTGATGAGATCCAGAAGCTTGCGGTGCTGCTCGTCGATGATCTTCACCCCGGTGGCCAGGTCGCTGGTCCAGGCCATGAGCACGCCGGTCTGCATGCCGCTCTTGAGGTCCTCGATGAGCACGGAGAGCTCGCGGGAGAGGTCGGAGAGCTCGATCACGGACTGCGCGGAGTCGTGGATGCCGTCGGCGATCTCGCCGGCCACCTGTTCCACCTCGTCGATGGCCCTGTTGATGTGCTGGGAGCTGGCCGACTGCTCCTCGGAGGCCGCCGCGATGGAGAGGATCATGCTGGTGTTGGCCTCGGTGTGCGTCAGGATGGCCCCGGCGGACTGCCCGGCGCGCTGGGCCATGTCCGAGGCTTCGTCGGCCCGGGAGACGGCAAGGTCCATGTGCTCCACGTTCTGGTGGATGGCGCTCTGGATGGACTTGATGGAATCGCCCACCTCCTTGGTGGCGTGCATGGTCTTCTCGGCCAGCTTGCGCACCTCGTCGGCCACCACCGCGAAGCCGCGCCCGGCCTCGCCCGCGCGTGCGGCCTCGATGGCGGCGTTCAAGGCCAGGAGGTTGGTCTGGTCGGCGATGTCGTTGATGACGTTGATGATGCGGTCGATGCTGCGGGCCTGCTCGCCCAGGCTGCCCATGTTCTCCTTGAGCACCCCGGTGGCCTCGTTGACCTTGGCGATGGCCGAGAGCGTCTCCGCGGCTATGCGCGCGCTGGCCGCGGCCTCCTCCTTGGAGTTCTCCACGCGCACGGATGCGTCGGAGGAGCTGCGGGAGATGTCGGTGATGGCCATGTTCATCTCGCCCATGGCCGTGGCCGTCTCCATCATGCGCTGCTTCTGCAGGTCGGCTCCCTCTGAGATGCGCTCCATCCGGTTGGAGAGCGCCCCGGCCGAGGCCATGACGCGGCGCACCACGTTCTCCAGCTTGCCCGCCGCGCCCATGAGGTTGGCCGCGCGGGATTCCTCGGCCAGGCGGGAGGCCTCCTGGGCCTGGCGGATGGCGTCCTCGCAGGAGACGTTCTTGACGGCCATCTCTTCCTCCAGGCGGGCGTGGGTGGCCTGGGCGTCCTTGAGGCAGCGGGAAAGTTCACGGAAAGCGTTGGCGAAAATCTTGAACTCGCCATGGAGGTTGATGTGCTCCATGGCGGGGAGCTTCATGTCCATGGCCTGCTTGGCCAGGTTTTCCAGTTCGCTGAGAGGGCCGGCCATCAGGGCCATGTGGATGGCCGCCGCGACGATCACAGCCAGGGCCGCAAATACGGCGAGCCACGTGGAGACGCCCCCCCCGGAAACCGATATGGCCGCCAGGGAGGCGGCCAGCAGGGACGCAACGATCAACAAGCAAGACTGGAGCGTTCTTACAGACATACATGCACCTCATCGCATTGATGCTTTCACCTGTATTCAATGTCAATGCGGGCTGCAAGTCTGACACTTTACAATTTGGCAATAATTCTACAAAAAACAACGCCACGCGATGCCTGGTTGGACGGGCATCCGATTCGTCAGGGACACGAACAATATTCAATCCTATTCATAAGCAGGAATTACAATGGAAAAGCAGGAAGCGCCCCGCGGGGCTATCCTTCAGCGTGACGGCCAGACCTGGGCGATCGTGCCCCGCACCCCCGTGGGCCTCATCACCCCCGAGGTGCTCGACGCCCTGAACACGGTGGTGAAGAAGTACTCAATCCCCATCGTCAAGATCACCTCGGGCCAGCGCATCGCCCTGGTGGGCATGAAGGCCGAGCAGGTGGAGCCCATCTGGGCGGACCTGGGCACCCTGGTGGGCCAGGCCATCGAGCTGTGCGTCCACTTCGTGCAGGCCTGCCCCGGCACCAGCGTCTGCCGTTTCGGCGTGCAGAACTCGCTGGGCCTGGGCCTGGAGCTGGAGAAGCTCTACGTGGGCATGGAGCTGCCCGCCAAGGTCAAGATGGGCGTCTCGGGCTGCCCGCTGTGCTGCGCCAGCTCCCTGGTGCGCGACATCGGCGTGATCGGCAAGAAGGACGGCTTCACCGTGGCCTTCGGCGGCCACTCCGGCGGCAAGCCCCGCGCGGCCGACATCGTGGCCGAAGGCCTGGATCAGGACCATGTCGTGGCCCTGGTGAAGAAGCTCCTGGACTTCTACCGCGACAACGCCAAGAAGAAGGAACGCTGCGCGCGCTTCGCGGAGCGCGTGGGCATCGAGGCCATCAAGGCCGCGGTGTTGTAAGCCGAAGGGCCGCTCCGTACGGGGCGGCCCTTTTTCATTCCCTCCATGATGATATCCGTGCTGCTCCCCGTGCGCGACGCCGCCGCGCACCTCCCCGCCTGCCTGGACAGCCTCCTGGCCCAGACCTTGCCCGATTTCGAGATCATCGCCGTGGACGACGGCTCCCGGGACCAGGGCCGCACACTGGGCCTTCTTCACGCCTATGCCGCCAGAGACGGCAGAGTGCGCGTGCTGGCCGGGGAGCACCAGGGCATCGCCTCCGCGCTCAACCTCGCGGCCTCGCAGGCCGGCGGGCGCTTTCTGGCGCGCATGGACGCGGACGACGTATGCCACCCGGAGCGCTTCGTCAGACAGGCCGCGGCCCTGGACGCCAGCCCGGAACTGGACGCAGTGGGCTGCCTGGTGCGCTACGGGGGCGACCCCCAGGCCTGCGGCGGCTACGCCCGGCACGTGGACTGGCTCAACACCCTGCACAGCCATGAGCAGATGCGCCTGGGCGTCTTCCGGGACGCCCCCCTGGCCCATCCTTCGGCCATGTTCCGGGCCTCGTCCTTCCTCCGCCTGGGCGGCTACAGGCAAGGCCCGTTCCCCGAGGACTACGAGCTCTGGCTGCGCTGGCTGGAGGCCGGGGCGCGCCTGGGCAAGGTGCCCGAAACCCTGCTGACCTGGAACGATCCGCCCCTCAGGCTCTCACGCACGGACCCGCGCTACGGGCAGGACAGCTTCCACCGGCTCAAGGCCGAATACCTGGCCCGCTGGCTGGCGCGGCACAACCCGCACCACCCGGAGGTCTGGGTGGTGGGGGCGGGCAGGGTGACCCGGCGCAGGGTGGAGCACCTGCAGGCCCAGGGCGTTCGCGTGCGGGCTTTCCTGGATATCGATCCCCGCAAGATCGGCAACCGGATCGGGGGGATACCAGTGTTGCACCACAGGGATCTGCCCTCCGTGGGGCAGGCTTTCGCGCTCAGCTATGTGAGCAATCCGGGCGCGCCCGAACTGATTGCGGATTTCCTCAATTCCAGGGGCTACCGGAAGGGGCGGGACTATCTCCAGGCAGGTTGAGGGTTTGGGTGTATGTGCCGAAAAAACGCCGAAAATAAGGAAAAACGACCATTTTGGTCTTGACTCGCCTTCGGGGTGGCTCGGGTTACGTTCGCGTGGCAATTCTTTGCCATAATTTTTAATGCAATGTTATCAAGGTGTTGTTTCTGTATTGAACGGAGGGCTCCGAAGCGGGGATGTCTCGGGAAGGCCCGCAGCAAGCGACAATCCGAGAAAATGGCGCGAAACCAAAAAAGAAAGCGGGTGAAAAAGAAATTAAACTTGGAAAATCGCGCAAAAATCGATTCAGTGCCTGTGGAAAACTTTTTTAACACATGTTGATAAAAATGCGGCCTCCAGGTCGCCAAGCCTTGTCCTCCGGTGCTTCCCGACCTGTTTCCCGTCGTGGTCCCTGAAGCGGCTTTTTGCAAACTGGATAGTGAAATCAAGAGGTTATGTTTTGGATAACCCCTGGCGGCCGTGAAGAGCACAGGGCGTTTATCCGGGTTGAGAAAAAAAGCCAGGAGAAGCATCAACTTCTCCATGACGCATCCGACCTGGAACCACATCCTCCATCTACTCGAACGCAGCCTGAATCCCGGTCTGTATCAAGTGTGGATCAAGCCCCTCTCGGCCGCCGTGGCCGACGGGCGCATATGTCTTACGGCCCCCAACGAGTTCGTGGCGGCCTGGGTGCGCGACCGCCTCTCAGGGCAGATCGCGGAAGCCGCGGCCCAGGTCATGGGCGGGGCTCCCGCCATCACCGTGACGGCCCGCGACGCATCCGTCACACCCCTGATCGAAACCGCTGCCGTCCTGCCAGCGCCCAAGCCTGAAGCGCCCGCTCCCGCCAACGACTGCGTTGACCCGGCGTTCCGCTTCTCCTTCGACCAGTTCGTGGTGGGGCCTTCCAACGCCCTGGCCTACGAGGCCTCCCTGGGCCTGTGCAGGCGCAACCTGCCCGCCAACCAGCTGTTCATCAGCGCGGGGCCGGGCCTGGGCAAGACCCACCTGAGCCAGGCCATCGGCCGCATGATGCTGGCGGACATGAAGCAGGCCAAGCCCAAGGTGCGCTATCTTTCGGCCGAGGAGTTCTCCTCCCGGCTGATCCTGTCCATCAAGATGCGCGAGATGGACCGCTTCAAGGCCAGGTTCCGCGAGAATGTGGACATCCTGATCCTCGAAGACATCCATTTCTTCCAGGGCAAGCTCAAGTTGCAGGATGAACTGCTCAACACAATCAACACACTGGAGTCCCGGGGCTGCCGGGTGGTGTTCACCAGCTCCTTCCTGCCCAAGGAGCTCTCCGGGCTGGACAGCCAGCTCGCCTCCAGGCTCGGCGCGGGCTTCCTGGCCACCATCGACCAGCCCGACTACGCCACGCGCCTGAACATCCTGCGCCGCAAGGCCGGGCTGCACCAGGTGCTGCTCCCCGAGGACGTGGCCGGGCTGCTGGCCGACAAGCTGCGCACGGACATCCGCCAGCTCGAATCCTGCCTGCAGAACCTGGCGCTCAAGGCCCGCATCCTGGGGCAGGGCATCTGCATGGACATGGCCTGGGACGTGCTGCGCAACTACGACCTGGAGCAGCCCAACATCAACCTGGACCAGATCGTGGATTACGTGTGCACGGTCTACAACATCCAGCGCGAGCACCTCGTCTCCAAGAGCCGCAAGCGCCAGCACGTGATCGCCCGCAACACCGCCTTCTTCCTGGCGCGCAAGCACACGCCCCTCTCCCTGCAGGACATCGGGCAGCGCTTCAACCGCAGGCACTCCACCGTGGTCAAGGGCATCACGGCCGTTGAGCGGCAGCTGACCCTGCAGACCCCGCTGGGCAGGCAGCTCGAGACCGCCATCGACCGGCTGGCCCAGTAGCTTCGGCCGGATAATTTGACAGAGACGCTTGGGGAGGCGCTGCCTCCCCAAACCCCTCCGGCAGGGGCGTGATGCCCCTGCACCCCCAATAGCTTCGCGTTTTCGGGGCGCGGGTTGTTATCGAAGGGTAAATGAATAAATCCGGGAAGGCGCAGCCTTCCCGGATTTTATTTGCGGGGTCCAGGGGGATCATCCCCCTGGCGGGGTGTGGGGCAGCGCCCCACTCTTACTCATGGCTCACAGCTCAGCCTCAATCCTGCCCATCCTCCAGCACGGCCAGCTCCATGTCGCCCCAGACGCCCACCTGGCCGGCCACCTGCGCGAACACGCCCAGCACGCCCACGGCGGCCATCCCCTGGGCGCGCTCCAGAACAAGGGGCAGGTGCTCCGGGCTGCGGGCCAGGTTGCCCAGGGTGGTGGCGGCCGCGTCGGCCAGGGCGCCTGAGCGGGCCTTGACCGTCACCAGGTCGGCGGCCCCGAAGGAGAGCGAATGCCCGATGGTGGCCGAGGAGCCGCACAGGGCCAGGGGGCTCTCCCCGGGCTCCACGCGCAGGGCCAGCCGCGCGCCCTGCACGGGCTTGGCCAGCAGGGCCACGAGCCTGGGCCGGGTGGTGTGGATGTAGATGTCGCCGCCGTTCTCCACCAGGATGTCGGGCGACAGGGGAGAGAACCTGTCCGCCACGGCCTGGGCCACGGCTCCGGCCACGGCGGCCATCGGCCCCACCTGGCAGAGCCTGGAGGCCTCCAGCATGGCCCGGACCACGGGTGGGAACAACTCCTCGCCGGGCTCCACCGGCAGCGGGGTGAGGGAGTGCCGGAATTCGGGGCGCAGCAGGATGTGGTTGGTGAGCCCGGCGCGCACCTCGGCCAGGTAGGCCCCGACCTCTATGGAAAGGTCGCGCCGGGCCGTGATGCGCAGGTCGGACTCCCCGGCGACGACCTGGAAGAATGTCTCGCCCGGGGCGGGGCGCAGGGCCTGCCGGTAGGCCCTGTTGGGGTCCGTGTGGATCATCCGCTCCCTCCGGTTGTGGCGTGAAATCGCGCGGGCCGTGGCCCGGCGGGGCGAGACTGCCACGGGCGCACGCGGCGGACAAGGCCTTTGCTTGCCCCAATCGCGCTTCGGGGGTAGCCCTGGCAAGGAGCCCTCAGCTTTCCCGGCCTAATGGAAATCACTGTTGCGGCCGATGTGACGGCAAGACCCGCGCGGTCCCCAAAGGAGAAGCAGCCCAGCATGCCCAGGTTGTCACAACTCGTCGACCAACTGCCCCAGATGGCCCATCCCCGGCTCGCGGCCCCGGGGATCGGGGTCTGGCTGGTCTGGGAGGGGCAGCTCTCAACCATTGTCGGCCAGATATTCAACGACTTCGGCGGGTTCCTGCAAGCCGAGGAGGATCACCAGAGCCTCTGGTTCTTCTTCGGGGACGAGTCGATCAAGGCTCTCGGCAGGCTCTCCGGCTTCGCCCGGGTCAACCGGCTGCCGCTGCTCATCCAGCTTTTCCCGGCCTCGCTGCTGATCGGCTACAAGTTCGAACGGAGCTTCACCTGCGCCGAGGAGTTCCTCAACCAGGAGGCGAACCCCCCGCAGGACCTGGAGATGCTGGTCCACCCCGCGTTCGAGGCCCTGGTGCGGCCCCTGCCGGGCATGAACCTCAAGCCCGCGCCCCCGGTGCCCGGCCTCTCGGCGACGCAGTACGGGCAGCTCACGGCGGACATCGCCCTGGCACAGGATTCGCCGCTGGGCTGGTACTTCATGCTGCGCCCGCTGGGCGACCCCCTGGACAAGAACTCGGCCGAGGGCTGGCGGTCCATCTTCTCCGAGCTTCAATCCCTGCTGGAGCGCATCGCCGCGAAGTATATCTCCAACGAGGGGTACCTGATCTTCGGCGTGGACAATGTGCGCTCGTTCCGCAACGTGGTGCGCGAGCTGCTCACCCTGGAGGAGAACATCCGGTCCGCGGAGTCCGGCAGGAAGTACTGGCCGTGCGTCATGGCCTGCACCCTCAAGCTGGGCCAGCACCTCAACAAGGATCTGCCCCGGCGCATCAACCTGGACTGGGCGGACATCTCGCCCGACTACCCGCACATGAGCTTCCGCTCGGCCCTGTATCTGGGGCCTGGTTTCAGGGTCAACGACGTGCGGCGGACGTCGAGCACCCCCTCCATCGACGACTGGTGCAGCATCTCCCTGGTCGAGGAGGACGGCGAGCCCGACATCCAGGACGAGGTCCCCTTCAAGCCCCCGGCGAACCTGCTGGCGGGCAGCCTGGCCCCGTGCTTCTACTGCGGGCTCGCCAGCCACGAGCCCATGGACTGCCCCTCCAAGACCTTGCAGGAGGCCGACCCGGGCGTGTGGGACCGGCTGGGCCTCATCGACATGGCCAAGCTGGAGGAAGCCGGGATGGGCATCAACCAGCTCATCGCCTCCGAAGGCCCCGGGGCGCTCCGAGGGCTGCTGGACGCCCAGGACGAGCGCGAGACCATCGTGCGGGGAATCTTCGAGATCGGCTATTTCAACCAGCTCCGCTGCGTGGACCGCATCTGGCGCAGCACCGGAAAGGAGCTGCCCGGCGGCCTGGATACGCTCAACGCCCCCACGGACGGCGTGTACCTCTGGGACGCCCTCAACCTGGCCAAGACCGGGGACCACGAGAATTTCGAGCAGGAGATCACGGCCAACTTGGCGGCCTACGGGCGGGGTTTCCAGCCGCGCAGCGTGCAGGGCTTCGTGGCCATGGAGCAGGCCGACTGGAGCCGGGCAGGCTATTTCTGGCAGGAGGCGGGCCGCAGCGCCTACACGCCCTTGCAGCGCGGCTGGCTCTATTTTCTCGAAGCGCGCGGGTTCGAGGTGCAGGGCGACTATTTTGCCGCAGCCGGGCTTTACCGCCAGGCCCGCTCGGAATGTCCGCGCTGGCTGGAGCCCGGCTACCGGTTGGGGGTCTGCCTGGTGAAACAGGGCTTCACCGACAGGGGCATGAACGAGATCGCCGACCTGCTCCGGCTGGAACCCAACATCTTCAACCGCGTGCTGATCGACCCCGAACTGGAGCGCGGGCGCATCCACATCCTCTCGGCCCTCAAGACCCCCTGGAGCGAGGCCAAGGCAGCCCGGGACGAGAAACTCGATGCGGTCAAATGCCTGCCGGACTACCTCAAGAGCTGGTTCCGGGAAGACCACCCCTTCCTGCAGGAGGGCATCCGCCACGCCGAGGAGCTCGGCGGCATGTGCGCCATCAGCAACTACGTCTGCTTCATCTGCGTGGTGCGCCAGTACGAAGCCCTTCAGCTCGACCTGCGTAAGGCCGTGGAGCAGGCCACCAAGGCGCTGGGCAAAACCCTGGACTCGCTCCACGAGGAGCTCAAGGCCATCCATCACGAGGCCGCCTGGTTCCCGTTCGGCAAGCTGCTGCGGGAATTCAACAAGGACTACAACTCCTGCGCGGCCAAGCTCAACTGGATGCGCACGGCCTCCATGCAGGTGGCCGCGAACTTCCGAAAAAGTCAGGACTACGTGGAGGAGATCGAATCCACCATCACCCTGCTCAAGGCCAGGCTGGTGACGCTACGCATCGTGCGCGACTCCACGCTGTTCGTGCTGCTGCTGGGCAAGAGCTTCATGTGGCTGGAGCTGGTTGGCATGGTGCTCTCCCTGATCGCTGTGCCGGGGATCATCTTCCTCTCGCAGAAGTTCGGCCAGGCCTGGATAGGGGACATGCTCTCCAGCCAGAAATGGCAGGTGCAGAAGGGGCTCATCATCATCGTGAGCATCGTGGCCATGGGGCTGGCCTCCGTGAAGACCGCCCTCACGTTCGAGAAAAAGCGCGCTGAGCTTTTCAAGGAGGGCGAAGCGCGGGAAGCCAAGGCTGCCGGGGGCAAAGGGAAGGGCGCGGCGAAATCCGCCCCGGCGAAAGGCTCCTCCAAGGCGTTGCCCCCAAGCAAGGGCGAGGCCAAGGGCGGCAAGAAGAAGTAGCAGGGATTTCACGGGCCAAACGGCCCCAGGCGCCAAATTCCGGGTGCCAAACAGCCGGGGCAACACGCGGGCCGGGACGCCGATTGGCCGCAGGCTCCGATAGGCCGGTGGCCCGGATGGCCACAGCCGCCAAACGGCTTCAGACACGAACGACCATGGCCGCGTCCCGGCGCAAGGGCGCAAAAAAAAAACGGGCCTCCGAAAGGAGGCCCGCTTCTACGTCAGTGAAGTCTGTAAGGACTACACGCAGCCGGTGGGCTTGGGCAGGCCGGCCATTTTGCAGGCGCCTTTGCCGGGGCCGGAGGGGAACAGCTCATAGATGTGCTTCAGCTTGTACCCGGTGACCTTCGAGAGGATGCGGACCATCGGAGCGATGCCGTTCTTCTTGTAGTAGTCCTGCAGGAACTCGATGACCTTGTTGTGCTCATCGTTGAGGTCCTTAATGCCCTCGGACTCCTTCACGTACTCGACCCAGTCAGGGTTCCAGTCCTCGAAGCGCTGCAGGAAACCGTCCTCGTCAACCTCGAAGGTCTTGCCCTTGAATTCAACAGTGGCCATTCTCCATCCTCCTTGGCGTTGCTTGAACAATCTATCGGTTGCCTTGAGTTGCCGTGGATGCCTCACAAGAGGAATCCGAACCGTAAACAGCTACCCGCTGTCTTGGTACCATCATGGACGCATGGCTCTTATCTGAAGACGGTGCTTCGCGCAAGGGCGGATGCGTCTGGGTGTGGTCCCCACCTGAATTCGTGACGTCTTAAAGGCGAATTCCGAGTGTTGTCAATTCATTTCGATAACAGATCATTCCGGTATGATTTGCGCGAGATGGGTCCGGGCGAATTCCAGGCTCGGGTCCATCTCCAGGGCCTTGCTGAGGAACGTGACGGCCGCGTCCGTATGACCTAGGAATTTATGGCAAAGCCCAAGATTGGCCAGATCCATGACCGAACCCGAATCCAGGGCGAGGGCGGCCTCGAAATCCCCGGCCGCGTCGGCGTAGTTGGCGGCCTTGAAACGGCAGACCCCGCGCAGGTTGTGGTATTCCTTCACCTCGGGGCTGATGCCGATGGCCCTGGTCAGGATGGGCGCGGCCTCGGCCCACTGCTCGAGCTGGGTCAGGGAATAGGCCTGGTAGAACAAGGCCAGGGCCTCGTCCTCCTGCTCGGGCTGGAGCCCGGAAGCCTGCTCGAACAGTTCGACCGCCTCCAGCACGTCGCCCTGGCGCAGGGCCAGCAGGCCCCGGAAGAAGGGCAGGCAGGGCGCGTCCGGGCAGGCCCCGGCCAGCACGTCCAGGCCCGCGGCGGCCTCGCCCTCGGGGCTCTCCTCGGCCAGGATGCGCCCCACGAACAGGGCCACGCTGGCCCTGGGGGTGCGTTCACGGAAGAGGAAACCCGGCACGAAGCTGTAGTTGGTGGAGACGCCCAGATCCTCCTGGGTGGTCTCCACGGTGTAGAGGGTGTAGCCCTGGGCGTTCAGGCCCTTGCAGAAGGCTTCGAGCTCGTCGAGCATGTCCTGGCGCTCCACGCCCGGCATGCGGTCGATGCTGGTGGAGGGGCCTTCGGCCAGCCAGCCCAGCTCGCCCAGGTCGGTGAACTTGCGCAGGCCCGAGGCCTCGTAGTTGCTGCCGGTCTCGAAATCGCCAGCCAGTTGCGCCACCTCGGTGATGGCCCGCACGGCCGCCTTCACCGGCGAGGTGGCCGTGCCCGCCGTGAACACGATCTCGCTCCTGATGCCCAGGGTGGAGGGGTCGTAGGCCAGGGCCCCGACCGTGGGCACGGGCATGTTCAGGCTGAAGTCCTTGAGCCAGAGCGTGACGCCGTTGCGTTTGAAGGCGTCAACAAGCCCGGCCAGCACGGGGTCTTCCAGATTGACCAGGTCGATGTTGGGCAGATGGGGCTGCTCCCTGTCGATGACGGCGCTCACGTGGCGCTCCACCAACTCGCAGGCCCCCTGGAGGATGGACTCCTCCAGGCAGTTGCCCGCCGAGGAGCCGTTGAACTCGTTGAGCTTCTTGAACCAGTCCAGGGGCACCATGACCTCCTGGCCGTCCTGCACGCGGGTGGCGGGGTGGAAGCGCCAGGGCACCAGGTCCATGAGGGAGGCGGCCTGGTCCGGGGTGATGGTGTCGTGCACGGAGTGGATGATCTCCTCGATGGGGATCACCTTTCCGGGCCACAAAGCCTGCGCCTGGGACCAGGTGGCCAGGGTGAAGTTGGATTCGTCGGCCCAGAAGCTGAAGTAGCTGTAGCGCTCGGCCAGCTCCATCAGGGCGGAGGCCTCGGCCTGCGCCGGGGAGGCGCCCTTGCCCATCTGCTTGCGGGTGGGCATCACGCCGCGGGCCTGGGCCCCGCAGATGCTCAGGTATACGGGAATGCCCAGCCGCCCGGTGTCGGTGCGGCGCAGCTCGGCCAGGATGCCGCCGTGTCCGGCGAAGAGGGCCTTGACGCGCTCCACGGTGCTCTCGGGGGAGCAGAGCTTGTCGGAATCGCAGGTGTACCCTTTGGGGGTTCTTTGCAGTTTACGCATCGGTACGTCTCGTCATGCGGTAGAGCACGCAGGTTTGTGAATCCCCCGAATCGTCGCGGCAGGTGGTCTGCGTGCGCTGGATGCGGAAGTTCTGTTGGGCTTGGGCGAAAAAGGTCGCGGCCTCGCGGCAGTGGTCGCAGGAGAGCAGAACCTGCGCGTCGGGCCGGGGGGCCATCCGGCGCAGCAGCAGCTCCAGCAGGGGGGCGTGCAGCGAGGGGATGTAGAGCGCCTCGGAGGCCAGGATGACGTCGAAGGCCTCATCCATGCTGTCCTTGCCGATGTCCAGGAGGGCGGCCCGGGCCTTTGCCTCCAGGCCATTCTTGAGGATGCTGGCCCGGATGAACAGCAGCGCCTCGGGCTCGATGTCGGTGATGGTGGCCTCGCAGCCGCTCACGGCGGCGGCCAGGCCGCACAGGCCAAGACCAGCGCCTACCTCCAGCACCTTGCGGCCCGGCCGGGCGGAAAGCCCGGCGGCGAGCATGGCCAAGGGCAGCGACGCCGGCCAGAGCTTGGCCCAGAAGGGCAGCACGAGCTTCTCCCCCGGGGCGGAGCGGGCTGCCAGGCGGTCGATGTAGGCGGGCAGGTCCGTAATCTGGAGGATGTCGATGGAGAGCGGCCCCAGGGCCACCGTCTCGAACCCTACGGGATAGAGCGAAGAAGCCAGGGCCAGGATGTCGTCCAGACGGGAGTCGGCGGACACGGCCAGTTCCAGGATGCGGGGATCGGTCATGGAGAGCGCTCCTCATGGGCATCCGAAGATGCAACAAAAAAGGCCGAACCCGCAGGTTCGGCCTTGTTCGATCCAGTGGAGCGGGAGACGGGATTTGAACCCGCGACTTCAACCTTGGCAAGGTTGCACTCTACCACTGAGTTACTCCCGCGATCTGGAGGCGGCATCCGGATTTGAACCGGAGAATGGAGGTTTTGCAGACCTCTGCCTTACCACTTGGCTATGCCGCCTCGCGCAAAGGGAAGCTGTGTCTAGGGAAAAACATCTACCTTGTCAACAGCTTCCAAAACATCCATTCCGAAAATTCCCCTGCCGGTGGGGAAGTGGAGCGGGAGACGGGATTTGAACCCGCGACTTCAACCTTGGCAAGGTTGCACTCTACCACTGAGTTACTCCCGCTCGGTGGCGAGAGGCGTGTTTAAAGAGATGGGGGGGCAAAGTCAAGCGCGAAAAACAGGAAAATCATCATGCTTTTCAATGTGCCAATGGTTCTGAGCGGATAGCGGCGCATATTTTTGCCCGCGCCGCCAGGCTCGTCCGGGCGGGGCGGCCGGAAAACCGCCCGAATGGGGTTTGTGGCTCCAAGAAAGCATGATTTCAGGCTGTTACGTGTGCTGGCGCTCCGTGCGACCCAGGCGGCCGCCTCCGCAGGGCGCCGGAAACAGCCCCTCCATGCGGCCCCAGGCAGGAACATGTGGCAAGCCTCTTTACCTCCGCCCGCAAATCCTTTAGAGGGACTCACTTCGTTGCCTTGGGTTTCAGTTACTTCGGAGGCTCCATATGGATCAGAAGGATCTCGATTTCTTCCGGACGTACCTCAACGACTCGCTACAAGATATCCTCAAGAAAGGTGAAGAGACCATTGAGGATATGACCGATACCGTCGAAGTCTACGCCGACCCGGCGGACAGGGCCACCGCCGAGTCCGACCGTGCCTTCACCCTTCGCCTGCGCGACCGCGAGCGCAAGCTGATCCGCAAGATCAAGGAGGCGCTGGAGCGCATCGACGACGGCACCTACGGCATCTGCGAGGAGTGCGGGGAGGACATCAGCGTACCCCGCCTGAAGGCCCGCCCCGTGACCACGTTGTGCATCAAGTGCAAGGCCCGCCAGGAAGCCGACGAGGATATCAGGGGCGAATAGCCCGCCGATGGACTCCTGCTTCTTCAGGTTTCTTGCGCCCGAGCTTGCCGACGCCCTCGCGGGCGTCCGCTTCGATACCGTCTACGGCCCGGCCCCGGGCTTCTGGACGTTCGCTTTCACGCCACCCGTCTCACCCACGGCGGCCCTTCAGGGCTGCCGTTTTCTTCTGTTGCGCGCCCACAGCCAGCACGGCGCCTTGCTGCTTTCCCCTGAGAAGCCGGTCAATCCGCCAAGCCCCCCGGCCAAGGCCATGTGGCTGCGCAAACGCCTGCGCGGCCGCAAGGTGACCGGCTTCCGGCAGGATTGGCCCCGCAGGCGGCTCGCCCTGGAGCTCACCTCCGGCGAGTGCGGCTGGCTGCTGCTCTCCATGGAGGAGGACCCGGTGGTGCTGGAGCGGCTGCCCGACGGCTTCGGCGACGCCCCCGGCTGGCCGGGCGCGGACGACGCCCTGGCCGATCCCGCCTGCCCGCGCAGCCTGCGCCGCGCCCTGGAGAAGGAGGACCCCGAGGACCGCGACGCCCTGCTGAGCCGCTTCCTGAAGGGTTCCGCCGCCGGTTTCTACACGGGGCGCGGCCCCAAGGGGCCGGAAGGTCCGCTGCCCTGGCCCGCCTGGAGGGAGTCGGAGCGCTTCGGGGCCGCGCTGGAGGCCGCCCTGGCCCATGGGCGCGGCGCGGTTTTCGAGGCGCTCGCGCCCAAGGCGGAGGACCCAAAGCGCCTGAACGTCCGGCGCGACAAGCGCCTGGAGACCCTGGAGAAGGACCGCAAACGGCTCCAGGCGTTGGAATCGCAGCACGCCTACGGCGAGGCCCTGGCCGCCAATCTTTCCGCCCTGGAGCCGCGCGCCAAGATCGGGCCGCTCACCCTGGAGCACCCGGAGCATGGCCCCATGGAGATACCCATGGACCCGGCGCTCACGGTGCTCGAGAACATGGAGCGCTTCTTCCGCAAGGCGGCCAAGGGGCGGCGCGGCCAGCAGCACGTGGAGCGGCTGCGCGCCCAGGCGGAGCGGGGGGAGCTGCCCCCGCCCAGGCCGCGCGGCCCGCAGGCGGCCCCCGAACCCGAGAGGAAAGGCCGCGTGCGCGACGCGGACCTGCACCGCTTCCGCTCCTCCGACGGCTTCGTCATCCTGCGGGGTCGCAACAGCGCCGCCAACCACCGCCTGGTGACCGAGGTGGCCAGCCCCTTCGACATCTGGCTCCACGCCGAGGGCGGGCCAGGCGCGCACGTGCTCATCAAGCGCGACCACCCCGGACAGCATATTCCCGAACGCACCCTGCTGGAGGCCGCGGCCATCGCGGGGCTGGCCAGCTGGCAGACTGGGGACGCCAAGGCCAGGGTGATGTACGCCCCGGCGGGCGAGGTCAGGAAAATCAAGGGCGCGGCCCTGGGCCGGGTGCGCCTGGACAGCGCGGCCAGCGTGGTGGTCGCCATGGACCCGGAAGTCGAAGACAGGCTGCGCATTTCCAGTTGACTTTTACAATTTTGTCTATCACTTAAAGGCACTCCTGCCTGCCTATCTCACTTTGAGGTGAAGTATGACCTTGATGCGGAAGATGCAGGTTTTTTCCCTCGTATCGGCTTTGTTCACGGTCGCGGTCTGGCTTGTAGCCTGGCTGGGCCTTTCCGGCGCAACCGAAGCCGCCTCCGGCTCCGGGCAAGCCTTCTCCCACGCGCTGTCCTCCCTCAAGGACACGGTCTTCTGGTGCGGCCTCGCGGCGGTGGCGCTCTCGCTCGGGCTTGGCGCGGCGTTCACCCTGGGCCTGGGCTCGCGCCTGCGCGCTCTTGGCGCGCTGCTCGGCGGCGCTGGCGAATCCCTGGACGGCGACGAACTGGCGGGCATGGAGCGCGCCCTGGGGAGGCTCTCGGCCGAACGCCGGGAGGGGCTCACGAGAATTTCGGCCCTGGAGGCCCAGGCCTCCGGCCTTTCCGAAGAGAGGGACATCGCCCTGGCGCAGGCCGCCCAGGCCAAACGCAGCGCGGAAAACTCCCGCAAGCACGGCATGTCCGGCGCGGCGGGCACCATCCGCTCCGTTGTCGGGGCCATCCAGGAGGTGGCTGGCAGCCTCTCCGGCGAGGTGGACAAGGCCGGGCGGGGTGCGCGCATCCAGGCGGACATGGTGGCGGAGGCCTCCAGCGCCGTGGAGCAGCTCGACGCCACCGTGCTGGACGCCGCCCGCAACGCGGCCCGCGCGGCCGACCTGGCCGCCCAGGCCCGGGGCCGGGCCGAAAACGGGGCGCAGGTGGTGGAGGGCGTCGTCTCCTCCATTTCCCACGCCTACGGCCGCACCCAGGAGCTCAAGGGCGTCGTGGAGGACCTGGGCGGGCAAGCCCAGGCCATCGGCCGGATCATGACCGTCATTTCCGACATCGCCGACCAAACCAACCTGCTGGCGCTCAACGCCGCCATCGAGGCCGCCCGCGCTGGCGAGGCCGGGCGCGGTTTCGCCGTGGTGGCCGACGAGGTGCGCAAGCTGGCCGAGAAGACCATGCTGGCCACCCGGGAGGTGGGCTCCGTCATCGACGCCATCCAGACCGGGGCCAAGGGCGCGGTCTCCGGCATGGAGGGCGCGGCCACCGAGGTGGAGAAGGCCACGCAGGAGGCCAAGCGCTCGGGCGCGGCCCTGGCGGACATCGTCTCCATAGTGGAGGAGACCGCCGACCAGGTCCGGGCCATCGCCACGGCCGCGGAGCAGCAGTCCGCCATGAGCACCCAGATCGGGCGCACCGTGAGCCACGTGCGCGAAACCTCCGCCGAAACCCTTGACGGCATGACCCGTTGCGAGCAAGGGATCGAAAGTCTGCTGGCGCAGGTGGGCGAACTTGCCAACCTCAACAGCGTGTTTACACTGCTCGGCCGAGGGGTGATCCAGGAGCTCGTGGAGCGGCTGGCCACCTCGGAGGAGATGGCCTCGCTGGAGAGGCCCCGCATGGAGGCCCTGCTGGCGCGGGCCATGCGCGAGCATCCCTTCCTGGAGCTGGCCTACATGACCGACGCCTCGGGCGTGCAAGTGGTGGCCAACATCGGGCAGGGGGGAGCCCTGGACGGCTCCGCCGTGGGCAAATCCTGGAGTACGCGGCCCTGGTACCTGGGGGCCATGCGCGACAAGGACATCAATATTTCCGAGGTGTACACGTCGTCGGCGTCCAACGCCCCGTGCATCACCGTGAGCCGCCCGGTGACAACCGCACGGGGGGAGATCGTCGGCGTCCTGGCTTTGGACGTCAATTTGAGGTGACGCCTTAACACATGAGCAAACCCAACGCAGTCGAGCGCAGGCTCGAATTCGACGACTCCGGCCTCGCCCGGGAGCTCTTCGGGCCGCACAACGCCCACCTGGACCTCGTGAGGGAGCTCACGGGCGTCCGGGCGGACTCCCGTGGCAACGCGCTCACGCTCCGCGGCGGCAGCGCCGAAGCCCTGGATCGGGTGGCCGAGGTCATGGTGGAGCTCTACGGCGCGCTGCGCAAGGGCGGCGGCGTCTCCCCCGAGAGCATCAAGCCGTTGCTCCTTGGCCTGGAGGGCGCTGTGCAGCCCACCTCCCGCAGGTATTTCGAGCAGGATGTCTTCGTCGTCTCCCCCAAGAAATCCATCACCCCGCGCACCCTGACCCAGCGCGAATACCTGGGCACCATCCGCGCCGGGGACATGGTCTTCGGCGTTGGCCCGGCTGGCACCGGCAAGACCTACCTGGCCGTGGCCGTGGCCGTGGCCGAACTGCTGGCCAGGCGCGTCAAGCGGATCGTGCTCACGCGCCCGGCCGTGGAGGCGGGCGAGAAGCTGGGCTTCCTGCCCGGGGACATGATGGAGAAGGTGAACCCCTACCTGCGCCCGCTCTACGACGCCCTGCACGACATGCTGGACTTCCAGCGCGTGAGCGAGATGATCGAGGAAGGCGTCATCGAGATCGCGCCCCTGGCCTTCATGCGCGGGCGCACCCTCAACGACGCCTTCATCATTCTGGACGAGGCCCAGAACACCACGCCCGAACAGATGAAGATGTTCTTGACGCGCCTGGGCTTCGGGTCCAAAGCGATAGTCACCGGCGACGTGACCCAGGTGGATCTTCCGCGCGGGGCTCCGTCCGGCCTGATTGATGCCGTCTCCGTCCTTGAGGGCGTGGAGGGCATCGGCATTGTCTATTTCAGCGAGGAGGACGTCATCCGCCACCCCCTGGTGGGGCGGATCGTGAAAGCCTATGAGCGGCATACTCAGCCGTCTTCGTAAAACCAGCCCGCCGCCCAAGGCCTCCGTGCCGTGCCAGCAGTGCGCCCAGCGCCCCATGCTGTGCTGGGGCCTCGGGGTGCTGCTGGCCGTTATTTTGGGCGCGAGCATCCTTTCGGCGGTGCGCTTCGAATCGGACGTGAAGGTCTTCCTGGCGGGCGACATCGCCAGCCAGGACGTCACCGCGGATCAGAACCTGCGCATCGAGGACCGCGAGGCCACCCTGCGCAAGCGCGACCAGGTCTCCGAAAACCAGCCCCCCGTCTTCGACCTGAGCCCCGCCCCCTACGAGGCCCTGAAGAAGCACGTGACCGACATCCTGGCCCTTTCCCGCAAGCCCGACGAGGACGCGGAGAAGGTGCGCGCCTCCCTCTCGGAGGACTTGAACGTCGAGATCAGCCGGGACATGCTCCAGCTGTGGCGCACCCAGGATTTCCAGGACATGATGCAGCTCCAGCTGCTGCCCTGGCTCAGGGAGGTCTACTCCCGGGGGGTGACGGCCCATCCCGGGGTGTTCACCACCTACAAGCAGGGCGTGCTGCTGCGCGAGCTGCCCTCGGGCATGGAGACCCTCTACCTCGACAGCCCCGGCACCATCGACTTGGACCGCTGCAAGGACGACCTGGACCAGCTCCTGCGCAAGGACCTCAAGAAGACCATCCGCACCCGCAAGGCCGTGTTCACCCTGCTGAGCCCGTACCTGCTGCCAAACCTCGTCTTCAACCAGGAGACCACCCTGGCACGCAAGCGCGAGATCGTGGGCGCCATGGAGCCGGTCTACACCAGCATCTACCGGGGCGAGGTCATCGTCCGCCAGGGCGAGCGCGTCACCCCCGAGCAGCAGACCAAGCTCCAGGCCCTCTACGCCCACCGCACCAGCTCGGTGCGGCCCCTGGCCATCCCGGGGATGTTCCTGCTCTCCTGCCTGTTCTTCGTGCTGCTGCACCTCTCCCAGGGCAAGAAATCCGGCATACGCTGCGTGGGCAACCGCGAGTGGCTGGCCCTGGCCCTGGTCACGGGCTTCTTCGTGCTGCTGGCCAAGTTCGTGGAGCTGGCCCGCCTCTCCGACGCGCACCTGCCGCTGTTCCTGAAATCGAGCCAGGTGGCCTTCGGGCTGCCCATCGCCGGGGCCGCCGGCGTGCTGGCCATGTTCCTGCCCCAGGCGCTGTGCTCCTTCGCGGTGCTGCTCATCTCCTACCTGGTGGCCAGCGAGGTGGGCGGCGGCCTGCAACTGTTCAGCTACTATCTGCTGGGCGGCTTCGTGTACGCCTCCATCATCAAGAACTGCGACACCCGGCAGGACGTGCTGCGCTCCATCCTGCCGCTGGCCGGGCTGTGCGTGGTCTCCTGGCTGGGCATCGTGCTGGTGCAGCAGGGCGGGGCGGAGATGACCCTGGCCGGCGGCGTGTACGCGGCCTTCAACGCCATCTTCTCGCTGCTCTTGGTGCTGGGCATGAGCCCGGTGCTGGAGCTGATGTTCGGCTTCACCTCCCGCTTCAGGATGATGGAGCTCATGAGCCTGGAGCAGCCCCTGCTCCAGGAGCTGATGGTCAAGGCGCCCGGCACCTACCACCACTCGCTCATCGTGGCCAACATGGCCGAGGCCGCGGCGCGCGCCGTCGGGGCCAACGCCCTGCTGGCCAAGGTGGCGGCCCTGTATCACGACATCGGCAAGCTCAAGAACCCCAGCTACTTCATCGAGAACCTCTTCGGGAAGGAGAACAAGCACAACAAGCTCTCCCCCTCCATGAGCGCGCTCATACTGATCTCCCACGTCAAGAAAGGCGTGGAGCTGGCCAACGAGCACAAGCTGGGCGAGGAGATCGCGGACCTCATCGGCCAGCATCACGGCATGACGCTCATCACCTACTTCTACCACAAAGCCCAGGAGCAGGCCGAGGCCAAAGGCGAGGAGCCCGTGCGCGAGGACGAGTTCCGCTACCCCGGCCCCAAGCCCCAGACCAAGGAGGCGGGCATCATCATGCTCGCCGACGCCATCGAGGCCTCCAGCCGCACCCTGGTGGACCCCACCCCCAGCCGCATCAAGGGGCACATCCAGTCCATCGTGCGCAAGCTCTACAACGAGGGCGAGCTGGACGGCTCCGAACTGACCCTCAGGGACCTGACGCAGGCCTCGGAGTCTTTCCACCGCATCCTCACGGGCATCTTCCACCACCGCATCGAGTACCCCAACCTGGACCGCGGCAAGGACAAGGCCAAAGAGGCCCCCGCTGCCGCCGCCAACGGGAACGGTTCGCCCGAGAAAGCGGCCTGAGTTCACCCCGAGGCGGAGCGGGGCAGGGCGCTGCCCTTGCCCCCGCCAAGGGGATGATCCCCGGAGAAGTCAGGCAGGACCGGGGAAATGCCAAGAGCAGGGCGCTGCCCTGCACCCGCCAGGGGGATGATCCCCCTGGACCCCGCGACGGCTTCGCTGGTGATCCGGCGGGCTGTTCGCCAACGGCGTTCCATGCGGACGCCAGAAAAAGGAGTGGCACATGCTCGTGGACTGGAAGAACCTGGTCAATAACTCCATGAAGGCTTTCGGGGAGCTTATCAAAGGCAACCCCAAGATCGGCGAGGCCATGAAGGCCCTGGACGAGGCGGGCTCCGCGCACGGCGCGCTGGACGCCAAGACCAGGGAGCTGATCGCGCTGGCCGTGGCGGCCTCCACCCGTTGCGACACCTGCATCGGAGTGCACGCCAAGGCCGCGGCCGCCGCCGGGGCCACCCGGGAGGAACTGCTGGAGGCCCTGGCCGTGGCCGTGGGGCTCAACGCCGGGGCGGCCTTCGTCTATTCGGCCCGCATCCTGGAAGCCTTCGACGCCGAGAAATAGCCCGCATTCCCCGGGGCCGGGCGCGCCCGGCCCCGTTTGACACCAGAACTGCCATCCTTCCGCGCCCGACGCGAAGCGGTAAAGGATTCCAAAGGAACGAAGTTCCTTTGGCCGCCGGAGGCATCTTCCCTCTTATGACTTCCTCTTCCCCGACCCTCTGGATAGAACCCGGCGCGGCCCTGGACCCGACCCTGCCGCTCTCCCGCCGCGAGGCCGAGCCCCTGCTGTTCGACCTGCTGGACGCCCTGGGCCTGACCGGCGGCGAACTGGAGGTCCGCTTCGTGGACGACGTGGAGATCGCCCGTCTGAACCGGGAGTTCCTGGGCCTCACCGGGCCGACCAACGTGCTCTCCTTCCCCTCGGAGGACGCGGAGCGCCCGGCCTACCTGGGCGAGATAGCGCTCTCAGTGGACGCCCTCAGGCGCGAGGCCGCGCTCTACGGCCAGAACCCTCGCGAACACCTGGTGCGGCTGCTGGCGCACGGCATCCTGCACCTGGCCGGGTACGACCACGGCGAGGCCATGGAGGCCATGACGGACCTCGCCGTGGAAACCCTGCGCTAGCCCGGCAGCATGCTGAAAAATCCTCGCTGGCTGCGTTGCTTCGAACAAGTCGAACCCTCACGTATGCCGAAATACGCATCGGGCTCGACGTGTTCTCGCGCCTTGCCCTCGAGTTTTTTGAGCAGGCTGCGAAAACAGGCTTTACCATTGGCTGCCTAGCCCGGCTGCCTCTTTACATCCTCCCTCTCTGCCGCTAGAAATCTTCTTTTCGCCGCATTCCATACTGGAGGCTCACATGCCCAGAAGATTCCTCGAAATACACGACATGACCCGCCAGGAAGCCCACGGCGTCGTCAACAGGGCCATCGAGATGAAGCAGTCGCGCTTCCGCTCCGAGTTGCTCGCGGGCAGAACCCTGGCGCTGATCTTCGAGAAGGCGTCCACGCGCACCCGCGTCTCCTTCGAGATGGCCGTGCGCCACCTGGGCGGCTCCACAATCTACATGACCCAGAACGACTCCCAGCTGGGCCGCTCCGAGCCCGTGGAGGACACCATCCGCGTGCTCTCCCGCTACGTGGACGGCGTGGTCATGCGCACCTTCGAGCACTCCAAGCTCACCCGCATGTGGGCCAAGACCTCCATCCCCATCGTCAACGCCCTCTCGGACGATTTCCACCCCTGCCAGGTCATGGGCGATGTGATGACCATGGTGGAGCGCGGCGCGGACCTGGCCAAGACCAAGGTCGCCTGGGTGGGCGACGGCAACAACATGGCCCACTCCTGGATCAACGCCGCCACCTATTTCCCGTTCGAGCTGGTGCTGGCCTGCCCCGAGGGCTACACCCCCAACAAGGACATCCTCGACGCCGGGATCAAGGCCGGGGGCAAGATCCGCCTGGTCACCGACCCGCTGGAGGCCATCCGGGGCGCGCACTTCGTCAACACCGACGTCTGGGCATCCATGGGGCAGGAGAGCGAAGCCGGGGAGCGCATGGGCGTTTTCCAGAACTACCAGGTGGACGCCAAGGCCATGGCCCTGGCCGCGCCCGGAGCCAAATTCATGCACTGCCTGCCCGCTCACCAGGGCGAGGAAGTGACCACCGAGGTCTTCGAGTCCGAGGCCTCCATCGTGTGGGACCAGGCGGAAAACCGCCTGCACATCCAGAAAGCCATCCTGGAATGGGTCTACTCCGGCGGAGAAGGCACCCTTCCGTACACCCTCGCGGAGATATAGCATGAGCAGCATCCAGAAAGTGGTCCTGGCCTATTCCGGCGGCCTGGACACCTCCGTCATCCTGAAGTGGATCAAGAAGACCTACGATTGCGAGGTCATCACCATGACCGCCGACCTGGGCCAAGACGAGGAGCTCGACGGCCTGGAGGAGAAGGCCCTGCGCACCGGCGCGACCAAGGCCTACATCGACGACCTGCGCGAGGAGTTCGCCAAGGATTTCGTGTTCCCCATCCTGCGCGCCGGGGCCGTGTACGAGGGCCGCTACCTGCTGGGCACCTCCATCGCCAGGCCGCTGATCGCCAAGCGCATGGTCGAAATCGCCCTGAAGGAGGGCGCGCAGGCCGTGTCCCACGGCGCCACGGGCAAGGGCAACGACCAGGTCCGCTTCGAGCTGGCCGCCATGTCCCTGGCCCCGCAGCTCAAGACCATCGCCCCCTGGCGCGAGTGGGACTTCAAGGGCCGCGCCGACCTGCTGGCCTTCGCCAAGGAGAACGGCATCCCCGTGCCCGTCACCAAGGAGAAGCCCTACAGCTGCGACCGCAACCTCATGCACCTCTCCTTCGAGGGCGGCGAACTGGAGGACCCGGCCAACGAGCCCGGCCCCCACAGCTACCTGCTCTGCGTGCGCCCCGAGGACGCCCCCAACGAACCCGAATACGTGACCATCGACTTCGAAGCGGGCAACCCCGTGGCCGTGGGCGGCGAAAAGATGAGCCCCGCCTCCATCATCCGCACCCTGAACAAGCTGGGCGGCAAGCACGGCGTGGGCAGGCTGGACATGGTGGAGAACCGCTTCGTGGGCATGAAGTCGCGCGGGGTGTACGAGACCCCGGGCTGCACCATCATCCACGCCGCGCACCGCGACCTGGAAGGCATCACCATGGACCGCGAGGTCATGCATCTGCGCGACAGCCTGATCCCGCGCTACGCCGAGATGGTCTACTACGGCTTCTGGTTCGCCCCCGAGCGCGAGGCCATCCAGGCCCTCATCGACAAGAGCCAGGAGCGCGTCACAGGCCAGGTGCGCGTGAAGCTGTACAAGGGCCAGGCCACCCCGGTGAGCCGCGTGTCGCCCAACAGCCTCTACAACATGGAGCTGGTGACCTTCGAGGAAGACTCCGTGTACGACCAGTCCGACGCCACCGGCTTCATCCGGCTGCAGGGGCTGCGCCTGCGCGGCTACAAGAAGATGTAGTTCGTTTTTTGATGGTCCGCCGTCCGACGGGACTTGCCCGGCGGGCGGCGGACCGTTTGCATTCGACCCGGGTGGAGACGGCCTTGGCGGTTTTCGCTCGAAGCAGTTTTTACCGGCTGCGCGCCGCGACACGGTAAGCCGGCATGTCCGGCCCTGCCCGCCAGCGCCCCCGGCACAACGATATTCTTCAAATATATCGGGGTGCCGGGGGCGCTGGCGGGCAGGGCTGGATGTGACGGCGGCCGGAGCAGCCCGCAATCCCACCCAGCCACCGGAGGCACTTCATGTCCGCATCGTCCAAGCCCTGGGGCGGCCGCTTCGCCGAACCCACCTCCAAGATAGTCGAGCGCTACACGGGCTCCGTCCGCTACGACAAGGCCCTCTACGCCCAGGACGTGGCCGGCTCCAAGGCCCACGCCCGCATGCTGGCCAAGCAGGGCGTCATCAGCGATGCCGAGGCCGCGCAGATCGTGGACGGCCTGGACGCCATCCTCAAGGACATCGAGTCCGGCGCGTTCGTCTGGAAGGACGAGCTTGAGGACGTGCACATGAACATCGAGGCCCGGCTCACCGAGATGATCGGCGACGCGGGCCGCAAGCTGCACACCGGGCGCAGCCGCAACGACCAGGTCTGCCTGGACTTCCGCCTCTTCGTCAGCGCCCGGCTGGAGGTCTGGTCCGAGCTGCTGGCCGCGCTGATCGGCGTGCTGGCCGACCGCGCCGCCGAGCACACCCGGACCATGCTGCCGGGCTACACCCACATGCAGCCCGCCCAGCCCGTGAGCCTGGGCCACCACCTGATGGCCTACGCCTGGATGTTCAAGCGCGACTTCGAGCGCTGCCGAGACGCCCTGAAGCGCTCCGCCGTGTCGCCCCTGGGCGCGGCTGCCCTGGCGGGCACCACCTTCCCGCTGGACCCGGCGGCCGTGGCCGGGGAGCTTGGCCTGAACGGCACCTTCAACAACAGCCTGGACGCCGTGTCGGACCGTGATTTCGCCCTGGAGGCCCTCTTCACCGGCTCCACGGCCATGATGCACCTCTCGCGCCTCTGCGAGGAGCTCATCATCTGGTCCAACCCCAATTTCGGCTACGTGGCCCTGCCGGACGCCTACGCCACCGGCTCCTCCATCATGCCCCAGAAGAAGAACCCGGACGTGGCCGAGCTCATGCGCGGCAAGACGGGCAGGGTCTACGGCTCGCTCTTCAACCTGCTGACCCTGATGAAGGGCCTGCCCCTGGCCTACAACCGGGACATGCAGGAGGACAAGGAGCCCTTCTTCGACGCCGACCGCACCGTGAGCGACTCCCTGGCCATCATGGCGGAGATGATGAAGGTCATGGGCTTCAGGCCGGAGCGCATGCGCCAGGCCCTGAAGCTGGGCTTCCTGAACGCCACGGAGCTGGCGGACTACCTGGCGGCCAAGGGAGTGCCCTTCCGCGAGGCGCACCATGTGGCCGGATCGGCGGTGGCCCTGGCCGAGCGCAAGGGCTGCGGCCTGGAGGACCTCACCCTGGCCGAACTGCAGGCCCTGAGCGCCTCCATCGGCCCGGATGTGGCCGAGATACTGACCTACGAGGCGGCCATGAACCGCCGCAACACCCACGGCGGCACCTCCCCCGCCCGCGTGGAGGACCAGATCGCCGCCATGCGCGCCTGGCTGGCCCAGACGGCGGGGTAGGCCGGTTGCGCCGGCAAAGAAAAAGGACGCCGCGAGGCGGCGTCCTTCGGAAATCCGGCGCTGGCGGAAGCGTATAGGGGTCGAACCTACCGACGGGGATGAGCCGTCCACTGGATTTGAAGTCCAGGCGCCACACCGGTGACGATACGCTTCCGAAGAGTGGGGCTTGTACACCTTCCAGCCGCCAACATCAACAGGCAGCGCATGGACAGCCCATGCCGGCTGTGTTACCTATCCCGCTGGAGGAAACCCTCCACGGAGGAATCCAATTGAATAATCTTACGAAGAACTTGGGTATCTGGGCGGTCATTTGTCTGGTCATGATCGTCCTTTTCAATCTTCTGAATCAGCAGCCCCCCCAGTCCAGCAAGCTGGCCTATTCGGAATTCCTGAAGAAGGCCACCGCGGGCCAGGTCGAGGCCGTGAAGATCCAGGGCCACCGCATCGAGGGCATCACCACCGACAATCAGCGCTTCGCCACCTACTCCCCCAACGACCCCACCCTGGTGCAGACGCTCATCGCCAACAAGGTCCAGGTGCGCGCCGAACCCGAGGAGGAGTCCCCCTGGTACGTTTCGCTGATGGTCTCGTGGTTCCCCATGCTCCTGCTCATCGGCGTGTGGATCTTCTTCATGCGCCAGATGCAGGGCGGCGGGGGCAAGGCCATGTCCTTCGGGCGCTCGCGGGCGCGGCTCATCAATCAGGACACGCAGCGCGTCACCTTCCAGGACGTGGCCGGTGTCGACGAGGCCAAGGAGGAGCTCAACGAGATCGTGCAGTTCCTCTCCGACCCCAAGAAGTTCACCCGCCTGGGCGGGCGCATCCCCAAGGGCGTGCTGCTCGTGGGCTCGCCCGGCACCGGCAAGACCCTGCTGGCCCGCGCCGTGGCGGGCGAGGCGGGCGTGCCCTTCTTCTCCATCTCCGGCTCCGACTTCGTTGAGATGTTCGTGGGCGTGGGCGCGGCCCGCGTGCGCGACCTGTTCGTGCAGGGCAAGAAGAACGCCCCCTGCCTCATCTTCATCGACGAGATCGACGCCGTGGGCCGCCAGCGCGGCGCCGGCCTGGGCGGCGGCCACGACGAACGCGAGCAGACCCTGAACCAGCTCCTGGTGGAGATGGACGGCTTCGAATCCAACGAGGGCGTCATCCTCATCGCGGCCACCAACCGCCCCGACGTGCTCGACCCGGCGCTCCTGCGCCCCGGCCGCTTCGACCGCCAGGTGGTGGTCCCCGCGCCGGACCTGCGCGGCCGCAGGCGCATCCTGGAGGTGCACACCCGGCGCACCCCCATCGACAGCTCGGTTGACCTGGACATCCTGGCCAAGGGCACGCCCGGCTTCTCCGGCGCCGACCTGGAGAACCTGGTCAACGAGGCGGCCCTCTCCGCGGCCAAGCTCAACCGCGACCGCGTGACCATGGACGACTTCGAGATGGCCAAGGACAAGGTGCTCATGGGCAAGGAGCGGCGCAGCCTGATACTCTCCGACGAGGAGAAGCGCACCACCGCCTACCACGAGGCCGGCCACGCCCTGGTGGCCAAGCTCATGAAGGACTCCGACCCGGTGCACAAGGTCTCCATCATTCCGCGCGGCCGCGCCCTGGGCATCACCATGCAGCTGCCCGAGGACGACCGCCATACCTACTCCAAGACCTACCTGACCACCAGGATCGTCATGCTCTTGGGCGGGCGCGTGGCCGAGGAGGTCGTGCTGGACCAGCTGACCACCGGCGCCGGCAACGACATCGAGCGCGCCACGGACATGGCCCGCAAGATGGTCTGCAAGTGGGGCATGAGCGAGAAGCTGGGCCCGCTCTCCTACGGCGAAAAGGACGAGGAGATCTTCCTTGGCCGCGAGCTGATGCACCACAAGAACTTCAGCGAGGACACCTCCCGCCAGATCGACGCCGAGGTGCGCAACATCGTGGAAGGCTGCCACGCCAAGGCCAAGGAACTGCTCACCGCCAACATCAAGTACCTGCACTCCATCGCCAAGGCGCTTCTGGACCGCGAGACCATCAGCGGGGCCGACATCGACCTGCTGCTCAAGGATCAGGAACTGCCTCCCCTGGAGCCCGCCGCCAAGGCCGATCCCGGCAAGGACGAAGCGAAACCCGAGGCCGAGCCCGCTCCTTCGGCATCCGTCCAGGCTGAATCCGGGCAGGCCGCGAAATCCGGCAGCGAGGCCGGAGAGGGCTCAGCCCAAGAATCCGAAAAGAAAGCCTCCGGGGGCGACTGATTCCTTCCCCGAGTAAATCCAGCAAGGATCCGGGCGCGTATGCGCCCGGGTCCGCCAACCTTCTGAGCGGAGCGGCCCACCGGTGAACCACGCAGACGTATCTCCCGGCATTGCCGCGTGGACGGTGACACAGGGGCGGGTGTTGAAGCCTGCCCCTTTTCTCGTGATGGGCATCGTCAACGTCACCCCTGACTCCTTCTCCGACGGCGGCCGCAACTTCGAGGCCACCGCCGCCTGCGGGCACGCCTCCCGGCTGCTGTCCGAGGGCGCGGCCATCGTGGACGTGGGCGGCGAATCCACGCGCCCCTTCGCCGAGGAAGTGGACCAGGACGAGGAGCTGCGCCGGGTGATCCCCGTGATCCGGGGCATCCTGGAGCGCCACCCCGAGGCGATCGTCTCGGTGGACACCTACAAGGCCGAGGTGGCCCGCCAGGCCCTGGAGGCCGGGGCGGCCATCGTCAACGACGTCTCCGCCTGCTCCTTCGAGCCCGCCCTGCTGGAGGTGGTGGCGAGCCGCAAGCCCGGCTACGTGCTCATGCACTCCCTGGGCAAGCCCGGAACCATGCAGGTGGCCCCCCGCTACGACGACGTGCTCTCCGAGGTGCGGGCCTTCTTCGAACGGGGGCTGGAAACCCTTACCCGGGCCGGGCTGCCCGAGGACAGGGTCGCGCTGGACCCGGGCATCGGCTTCGGCAAGACCCTGGAGCACAACCTGACCCTGCTGCGCGGCCTGGGAACCTTCCTGGGCCTGGGCAGGCCCATCCTCATGGGGCTCTCCAACAAATCGTTTCTGGGCAAGCTCCTGGGGCTGGATGTGCACGAGCGCGGCCCCGCCACCCAGGTGGCCACGGCCCTGGCCCAGCTCGCTGGGGCGCGCATCCACCGGGTGCACCAGGCCGCCCAGGCGGTGCAGGCCCTGACACTCGCGGAGGCCATGCGTCCATGACACCCTGGCTCGACAACATCCACGTGGGCTGGCGCGAAGCCCTGGACGTCACCCTGGTGGGGCTGCTGTTCTACCGCATGATCCTCTTGGTGCGCGGCACGCGGGCCGTATCCGTGATCCACGGGGTCATCGTGGTGCTGGTGGCCAACTACCTCTCCGGGGAATTCGGCCTCTACACCCTGCATTGGCTGCTGACCAACTTCCTGAACTCCTTCTTCCTGGTCATGGTCATCCTTTTCCAGGCGGACATCCGCAAGGCCCTGGCCCAGGTGGGCCTGCGCTGGTTCGGCGGCCGCAAACACACCACGCGCGGGCGCGAGGCGGCGGCCCAATTGGCTGCCAGCCTGCTGGGGCTGGCCGAACGCAAGGTCGGCGCGCTGGTGGTGCTGGAGCGCGGCGTGCCCCTGGGCGACATCATGGACAGGGGCATCGCCCTGGCCACGGACATCCGCCCGGAGGTGCTCCAGGCGGTGTTCCACCATGAGAGCCCCCTGCACGACGGGGCCGTGATCGTGCGCGGGGCCAAGGTGGCGGCGGTGGGCTGCATCCTGCCCCTGGCCTCGCACAGCGCCCTCTCCACGGCCTTCGGCACGCGCCACCGGGCTGCCGTCGGCGTCACCGAGGAGACCGACGCCCTGGCCCTGGTGGTCTCGGAGGAGCGCGGCGAGATCCGCGCGGCCCAGGCGGGCACGCTCTCCGGCGTGCTGGAACCCGCCGCCCTGGAGGAACTGCTGCTGACGCAGTGGGCGGAGCGCCGATGAACTCCCTGTGGTACTCCAGAATACTCGCGCTTTTGCTCGCGGTGCTTTCATGGTATCTCGTGACCGGCAGGGAGCGGGTGGACTCCTGGGTGCGCGTGCGCGTCGAGATGTCCGGCCTGGCCGACGGCCTGGTGCTGCTGGGGGCCCCCCGCGACCACCTGGACGTGCTGGTGCGCGGCCCCAAGGGGCTGGTGCGCAGCGTGGACCCGGCCGAGCTCGTCTACACCCTGGACGCCTCCAAGCTCGTGCCCGGGCGCAACACCGTGGTGGTGGGGCCGGACGCCGTGGCCCTCTCCCGGCTGTTCGAGGTGGTCGAGGTCAGGCCCGCAAACCTGGAATTCTTCGTCGAGCGTCGCGTCACCCGGACGGTGCCGGTGCTCGGGGCCTTCAAGGACGCCTCCGCCCGGGACTACACCATCGTCAGCCAGCTCGACCCGCCGAAGGTGGCGCTCTCAGGGCCTGAATCCGTATTGCAGGACGTGGACGAGGTGCTGGTGGAGCCCATGGCCCTGCCCGATGCGCCCTCCGGCGCCTTCGAGGCCTATGTCCGGCTGGTCCTGCCCGACCAGGTGGAGGCCAATCCCCGGACCGTGAAGGCCAGGGTGCAGTTCCGGCAGAACGTGCGCGAAGCAGTTGCCGAAGCGCCTGTGCGCGTGGCCTACCAGGGCCCGGCCTCCATCCGCGTCGCGCCCGAGAACGTGACCCTGCGCCTGCGCGTGCCCGTGCCCCTGCTGCGCGAGGGCGGCTGGCGCGGGCTGGTGGACGCCTACGTGGAGGTGCCCCCCGCGACGCCGCCGGGACGCCACGAATATGCCTACAAAGTGACGCTGCCCCAGGGCTGCGAGCTGATACAGGCGAAGCCGGAGCGCGTCTCCGTTTTCGTCAAATGACAGGAGTATCGATGAACAAGCGCCTCTTCGGAACCGACGGCCTGCGCGGCCAGGTGAACATCCATCCCATGACCCCCGAAGTGGCCCTGCGCCTGGGCCTGGCGGCCGGCGTGCACTTCCGCAACGGCAAGGGCAGGCACAAGGTCGTCATCGGCAAGGATACGCGGCTCTCCGGCTATATCTTCGAATACGCGCTGGCCTCGGGTTTTTGCGCCTCGGGCATGGACGTCTTCCTGGTGGGTCCGCTGCCCACCCCGGCCATCGCCTTCCTGACGCGCTCCATGCGGGCGGACGTGGGCGTGGTGATCTCCGCCTCCCACAACCCCTACATGGACAACGGCATCAAGTTCTTCGACCGCCAGGGCTGCAAGCTGCCCGACGACGCCGAAGACCGCATCGCCGAGCGCGTGACCGGCTGCGACGAGTCCTGCTGGGAGTTCCCCGCCCCCGAGGACGTGGGCCGGGCCTTCAAGATCGAGGACAGCCCCGGGCGATACAACGTCTACCTCAAGTCCACCATCCCCTCGGAGCTGACCTTCGACGGCCTCAAGGTGGTCATCGACTGCGCCAACGGCGCGGCCTACCGCGTCTCGCCCCTGATCCTGGAGGAGCTGGGGGCCAAGGTGATCCGCGCGGGCGTGGAGCCCGACGGCAAGAACATCAACCGCCAGGTGGGCTCGCTCTATCCCTCCGTGGCGGCCCAGATGGTCCGGGAGACGGGGGCCGACATCGGCATCGCCCTGGACGGCGACGCGGACCGCGTGATCGTGGTGGACGAGAAGGGAACCGTGCTCGACGGCGACCAGATCATGGCCATCTGCGCCCTGGACATGATGGAGCGGGGCGAACTGCCCGGCAACCTGCTGGTGGCCACCGTGATGAGCAACATGGCCCTGGAGGTGTTCATGAACGAGCGCGGCGGCAGGCTGCTGCGCACCCCCGTGGGCGACCGCTACGTCTTCGAGGCCATGCAGCGCGAAGGCGCCACCCTGGGCGGGGAGCAGTCCGGCCACATTATCTTCAGGCGCCACGCCACCACCGGCGACGGCACCCTGGCCGCCCTGCAGCTGATCCGCATCATGCTGGAGCGGGGCAAGCCCCTCTCCGAGCTGGCCAACCTGCTCAGGCCCTACCCGCAATTGCTCATCAACGTGCACGTGGAGCGCAAGATCCCCTTCGACCGCGTCCCGGCGGTAACCAAGGCCGTGGCCGAGTGCGAGGCCGCCCTGGCGGGCAAGGGCCGCGTGCTCCTGCGCTATTCCGGCACGGAGTCGGTGGCCAGGGTCATGGTGGAGGGGTCGGACGACGCCCTGGTGCGCTCCCTGGCGGAGGGCCTGGCGGGCACCCTCAAGGAGCACCTGCGCTGAGCAGGCCGTTTTCACTGGACTTTCTAGGCGATTCCCATAGAAAATCGCTAGAGGAATAAAGGCGCGAGCCTGGAGGTTGAGTCCGATGGAGATCAAGAAAGTCGTCGTTCCCGTGGCGGGCTGGGGCACGCGCTCACTGCCGGCCACCAAGAACGTTCCCAAGGAGATGCTGCCCATCTTCAAGAAGCCGGTGGTGCAGTACGTGGTGGAGGAGGCCCAGGCGGCCGGGCTCACGGACGTGGTGTTCATCACCAACCGCAACAAGACCATCATCGAGGACCACTTCGACTACAACCTGGCCTTGGAGAACATCCTGGAGCGCTCCGGCAAGCTCGACCTGCTGGAGACCGTGCGCCAGACCGCCGAGATGGCCAACATCATCACCGTGCGCCAGAAGAAGCAGCTGGGCCTTGGCCACGCCGTGCTCTGCGCCAAGGAAGTGGTCAAGAACGAGCCCTTCGCGGTCATGGTGGGCGACGACCTGATGTTCAGCATGGAGCCGGGCATCAAGCAGCTCATGGCCGTGGCCCAGTCCGAGCACATGTCCGTGGTGGGCGTGATGGAGGTCCCGGCGGACAAGGTCTCCAGCTACGGCATCATCGAGGCCGACGAGTTCTCCTCCGGCCTGTACCGCGTGCGCGACCTGGTGGAGAAGCCCAAGCCCAGCGAGGCCCCCTCCAAGCTGGCCATGGTGGGCCGCTACGTGCTCTTCCCCGAGATCTTCGAGCACCTGGAAGCCCTGACCCCCAACAAGGAGGGCGAGTACCAGCTCACCGACGCCCTGCGCGGCCAGGCCAAGAAGGGCCGCCTGCTGGCGGTGAAGCTTCGGGGCCAGCGCTTCGACGCGGGCGACTGGGTGGACTACCTGGCCGCCAACATCTACTTCGCCCTGCAGGACGAGGAGCTGCGCTACCCGCTCATCTCCAAGCTGCGGGACTTCATGCCCGTTTAACCGCACCCCCGGCCGGGCCGCCCTGCGCGGCCCGGCCTTTCCCACCGCCATGTCCACCCTTGTGCGCGTAGCGCTGCTCTCACCGCCGTTCGCCTCGCTGACCTACGGCGTCCCCCCGCATTTCGCGGGCTGGGATCTGCCGCCCGGCCTGCGCGTGGCCGTGCCCATGGGCCGTT
The DNA here is from genome assembly GCF_022808715.1 of Fundidesulfovibrio agrisoli. Classification (GTDB taxonomy): domain Bacteria; phylum Desulfobacterota; class Desulfovibrionia; order Desulfovibrionales; family Desulfovibrionaceae; genus Fundidesulfovibrio; species Fundidesulfovibrio agrisoli. The sequence continues at coordinate 260,732 of NZ_JAKZKX010000002.1, read as the reverse complement.
CCCTGCGCGCCGGGGTGGTGCTCGGCCCGGGCGAACCCCTGCCCGAGGGCGTGGCCCTGCGCGATTTCGTCTGGCCCCTGGAGCTGTCGCCCCTGCTTGCGCCGGGCTATGTGACCCTGGTGGAGAACCTGGCCGCCCGCCAGATGGCCCACCCCGGCCAGGTGCTGGCCACGCTGCTTCCGGCGGGGCTGCGTTCGGCCAAGGCCAGCCTGACCGTGCGCCAGGGCGGGCGCAGACAGAAGGTGCCGCTCTCCAAGGTTGAAGACTGCCCTGTGCCTCTGGCGGATTTGGCCGTGGCCTGGCGCGGGGGCGAGGCCGTGCTCTCCGTCTCCGCCGCCGAGCCGGAGCCCGCCTACCGCCTGCTGGTGGACCCGCCCTGGCCCGTGCGCCCGGCGGCCTCCGTGCAGATCGCCGTGCTGGAGATGCTCTTCGCCAGGGGCCAGGCCACCCCGTCGCAGCTGCGCGATTCCCTGGGGCCGGGCGTGGGTGCCGCGCTCAAGACTTTGGAGGGCAAGGGCTGCATCGTGCTCGGCCCGCCGCCGGAGGAGCCCGACGAACCCTGCGACCCCTGCGAACCCGAAGACCGCCCCCCCCTGACCGCCGAGCAGGCCGCCGCGCTTGAGGAGCTTGCGCCCCAGCTGCCCCCCGGCCCCGGCGGGGAGCGGCTGGTGCACGGGGTCACGGGCAGCGGCAAGACGCGCCTGTATTTCGAGCTGGCCCTGGAGACGCTTCGCCGGGGCAGGTCCGTAATGCTGCTCGCGCCCGAGGTGGCCCTGGCCTCGGCACTGCGAGCAAGAGCTCGGGCCTGGTTCGGGTTCGAGCCGGTGTTCTCACACGGCTACCAGACCCCGGTGCGCCGCGAGCGCGTCTTCCGCGAGGCGGCCCAGGCCCGCTCCCCCCATCTGTACGTGGGGACGCGCTCCGCGTTGTTCCTGCCCGTTGCGGACCTTGGCCTGATCGTCCTCGACGAGGAGCACGACGCCTCTTTCAAGCAGGACGAGCGCCTGCCCTACCAGGCCAAGGAAGTGGCCTTCTTCCGCGCCCGCCAGGCCGGGGCCTTGCTGCTGCTGGGCTCGGCCACGCCGGACGTGAAGACCTACCAGTCCGCGCTGGACGGCGCGACGCCCAAGGTGGTCATGGCCGGGCGCGCCGGGGCGGGGCGGCTCCCGGATGTGGAGCTGGTGGACATGTCCACCCGGGACAAGGCCGTGCACCTGGACGCCTGCCTGGGCCGGGAGGGCGCGGGCCTGCTGGCCCCGCAGACGCTCGCGGCCCTGGCCGAGACGGTGGAGAAGGGCGAGCAGGCCATGATCCTGCTGAACAGGCGCGGCTACGCCCCGCTGATCTTCTGCCTGGATTGCGAGCAGGTGCAGCGCTGCCCCAGTTGCGAGGTCTCCCTGACCTACCACAAGGGCCGGGAGCGCCTGGTCTGCCATTACTGCGGCCTGAGCCTGGGCTTTCCGCGCCCGTGCTCCGCGTGCGGGGGGTGCAACTTCCTGCCCATGGGCGAGGGCACGGAGATGCTGGCCGAGCAGCTCCAGGCCGTGCTGCCCGCGGACGCCGCGGTGGCCCGGCTGGACCGCGACGTGGCCCGCCGCGCGGGCAGGGCCGAGGCCATCCTGGATGATTTCGGGCAGGGCCGCTCCCAGGTGCTGGTGGGCACGCAGATGCTCTCCAAGGGGCACGATTTCCCGGATGTGACCTTGGTGGTGGTGGCCGACGGGGACATGGGGCGCAACATGCCCGACTACCGCGCCGAGGAGCGCAGCTTCCAGATGCTGGTGCAGGTGGCGGGGCGCGCCGGGCGCGGCGGCAAGGCGGGCAGGGTGCTCATCCAGACGCGCACCCCCGGCGACCCCTTCTGGGAGCTGGTGCGCAACGCCGATTACGAGGGCTTCTTCGCCCAGCAGATCGAGAAGCGCCGCAAGTACGGCTATCCGCCGTTCGTGAAGCTGGGCCTTGTGCGGGCCAGCTACCCACGGGACTGGGAGCAGGGGCCGGAGGCCATCACGGAGCTTTCGCGCGCGCTGCGGGGCGTGGCCGGGGTGCGCGTGCTCGGGCCGTCGCCCGCGCCCATCGCCGTGCTGCGCGACCGCAGGCGCTTCAACTGCCTGCTCAAGGCGCAGGACTGGCCGTCCATCCGCCAGAGCTACGCCCAGGCCCTGCGGGCCATGACCGGCAACGGGAAGCTCAGGCTACAGCTGGATCTGGATCCGGTGGATATGATGTAACACTCACTTCCTGGAAAATCACTCCCGGCTGGACAACCTGCCCGAAAGCGCTATGATACCCCCATGACTCAACATCCCGGGGGTTCCATGTCCGTATTTTTGAAGAACGACGACAACGTCCTGCTGGCCACCTCCGAGGCCATCATCCAGGAGCGTCGCAAGCTTGGCCTGGAGGGCCTGGTGGGCGGCCTGGAGGCCGTGGTGATCTCCACCGAGCAGGATCATTTCCAGCCAGCCGTCCTGCAACTGCTCTCCACCACGGGGCACCAGCTCAAGTACGCCTTCTCCGACGGTGACCGCGACGTGGCCGTGCTGGCCCTGGAAGGCTCAGCCGACCTCATCGTGCAGACCCGCACCGGCGCCGACAACCCCTTCCGCGAGGCCAACCGCGGGGCCAAGACCGCCGCCATGCCCAACACCCGGCTGGAGACGTTCGTCTTCAAGTGCCGGGACGTTCGTGAATACACTCGAATCCAGCGCGAACGCGGGGTGTTCTTCCTGAAGGACCACGTGTTCGACAACTCCCGCTATCGCTACGCCCAGACCATGCCTTCGCGCTTCACCGGCAACGCCATCGGCCTGGTGGAGTGGAAAACCCGTGAGTCCGACTACCTGACGGACGACTGCAGGCCCCTGGCCCTGCCCGTGACCAAACCCGCCAAAGCCTACCTGGCCAACATCGGCGAACTGGACCACGTGGCCACCCGCGTGCGCGCCGAGGAGCGCGACGCCGCCATCCTGGAGTTCATGCAGCTCACCGGCTACAATTTCACCTTCTCGGTCTACGTGGAGCCGCTCAACTCCATCACCAACGTGGCCCGGCTCACCCCGGAAGACTACGCCCAGGTGTTCACCTCGGGCATCGAGCCCTTCCAGAGCGTGGAGACCTCCGGCCCCACGGAGCTGTTCATCCACAACTACGGGCCGCGCAGCCACCACATGGCCTTCAACACCGCCAACATCGAGAGCACGGTGGAGGCCCTGCGCGCCGACGGGCTGGGCTTCCTTTCCGAGCTGGTCGGCTCCCGCGAGGAGGGGCTCAAGCAGATTTTCAGCAAGATGAGCCCGCACACGTTGCTGGTGAACGAATACATCCAGCGCTACGACGGGTTCGACGGATTCTTCACCAAGTCCAACGTAACGTTGCTTACCGAATCAACTAGAAATCAGTAACCAAGGAGGTACGGTGTGGCGATTTGCAGGACGATCCTACTGACGGCGATGGTCGCCGTCGTCGCTCTGTTCGCATGCGGCGCGGCCCAGGCCCAGGCCATGGCCCAGGACAAGACCACCTTCCCGGTCATCACGGGCGAGAACTGGGTCAACGCCACCGACGGCGAGCGCCTGGCCTTCATCGCCGGGCTCACGACCATGGTGGAGCTGGAAAAGGAAGTCCAGGGCGACAGTCTCCCCCCTGTCCAGAAGAGCCTTGTCCCGAGTTGGGTGCGCGGCCTGTCGCGCTACACCCTCAAGGAGATCGTCGCGGCCATGGACAAGGCCTTCGCCACAAAGCCCGAGCTCAAGTCCAAGCCGGTGGTCGAGGTTCTGTGGTACGAAGTGGCCATCCCTGAGACTCCAGCCAAATAGCGGGTGAAACCATGAGCAGAACTCTCACCACGGGTGTCCTTGTCCTTTCGTTGTTGTTGGGCGCCGGATGCACCAACATGACCAAAACCCAGCAGGGCGCGTTGAGCGGCGGCGTCATCGGCGCTGGCGCCGGCGCTGGCATCGCGGCCATCGCCGGCGGCTATGTGGGCGTGGGCGCGGCCGTGGGCGGCGCGCTCGGCGCGGTGGCGGGCGGCCTCTACGGCCACGAGCAGGAGAAAAAGGCCGCGCCCAGCACCTACAAGAAGAAAAAGCAAGCTCCCCCCCCTCCGGCCGAAACCTATTGAGTGCCGAAGTTGCGGGATGATCCCTCCCGGGCCTTCGTGACCGGCGGGCGCGCCAAGCGCGGCGGCCGTCTGACGGAGGCCTCCCGGGCCTGATGCAGCTAAAAGCCCCCGCGCATCGCCGATGCGCGGGGGCTTTGTCATTGCGGTATGGCCGCCTGGAGTGTTCCAGGGCGGCTAGCGCCGCTCGGCGAAGTCCTTCTCCAGGTAGTTCATGATGGCCTCGGCCGGCTGCGGCCTGGAGAACAGGAACCCCTGGGCCATCTGGCAGCCCAGCGTCCTGATGACGGCGAGTTGGGCTTCGGTCTCCACGCCTTCGGCGATGAGGCCCAGGCCCAGGTTGCGCCCCAGGCCCACGATGGCCCGCACGATCTCCGCGTGGCCGCCGGTGGCGTCGATCTCCCGGATGAAGGAGCGGTCGATCTTGAGCATGTCGATGGGGAAGCGGTGCAGGTACGACAGCGAGGAGTAGCCCGTGCCGAAGTCGTCCACGAAAAGGCGCAGGCCCAGGGCCTTGAGCTCCTCCAGGCGTTCGATGGAAGCTTCGCCGCGATCCATGATGACGCTCTCGGTGATCTCCAGTTCCAGGCTGCCCGGAGCGATCTCCGCCGTCTGGAGCAGGCCCGCCAGCTTCTGGCCCAGGTCCGTCTGGGAGAACTGCTTGGCCGAAATGTTGACGGTCATGGAGAGGGGCGTGGGCAGCGGGAAGCGCTTCTGGATGAGGGCCAGCATGCGGCAGGCCTCTTCCAGTACCCACCAGCCCAGCGGCACGATGAGCCCGTTCTCCTCGGCCAGGGGAATGAACTCAAGGGGCGGGATGTAGCCCCGCTCGGGGTGCTTCCAGCGCAGCAGGGCCTCCAGGCTCACTGTCGCGCCGGTGTTCACGTCCACGATGGGCTGGTAGTGCAGCTCGAATTCGTTCTTGGCCAGGGCCCTGCGGAACTCGTTCTCCATGGTGAGCAGGCGGATGGTCTGCTCGTGCAGGGCGTTGTCGAACACCTCGTAGCGCGACTTGCCCATGCTCTTGGCGCGGTACATGGTCAGGTCCGCGTCGCGCAGCACTTCCTCGGCGGTGCCGCAGTAGCCCGTGCAGCAGATGATGCCGATGGAGACGGTGCTGTAGATCTCCTGCCCGTCGATGTTGAAGGGCGCGCTCAATTCCTCGAGGATGCGCTCCGCCACCAGCGTGGCCCCGGAGAGGCTGCGCACCTGCTCCGAGATGACGGCGAACTCGTCGCCGCCCATGCGGGCCAGGGTGTCGGCCTCGCGGGTGACGGTCTTCAGGCGCTCGGCCAGCTTGATGAGGAACTGGTCGCCCAGGGCGTGGCCGAGGCTGTCGTTGATGACCTTGAAGCGGTCCACGTCAAGGTAGAGCAGGGCGAAGAAGCTGTTGTGCCGGGCGCAGCGCGTGATGGCCTGGGAGAGGCGGTCCATGAACAGGGCGCGGTTGGGCAGGCCGGTGAGGGCGTCGTGCAGCGACTGGTGCAGCAGCTGCTCCTCGAAGCGCTTGTGCTCGCTGATGTCCTCCAGGGTTCCCTCGTAGCGCACGTTCTCGCCGGTGGGGCCGTGCACGAGGTGGGCGTTGATGGAGGCCCACAGGGGGCTGCCGTCCTGGCGCACGGTCTGCACCTCGAAGGCCTGGATGCTGCCGTGGTCGCTCATGACGCGCTGGAATATCTCGCGCTTGCTGGGGTCGCTGCAGATGCGCTCCGCCAGGTCGCTGACCGAACCGGCCATCTCCTCCAGGGAGGCGTAGCCCAGGATGCGGGCCATGGCCGGGTTGGCGCTCACCATGCGGCCCTGGTGGTCCACCTGGAAGATGCCCTCGATGGCGTTCTCGAAGATGGAGCGGTATTTGGCCTCGGCGGCGTTGCGCTCGTTGATCTCGGTCTGGAGGCGCTTGTTGGTCTCCTCCAGTTGGAGGGTGCGGTCGTGGAGCTCGACGGTCCTGCGGCGGACCTGTTTTTCCAGGTTCTCGCGGTGGGCCTTGTTCTCCTTGAGGAGCTTGGCCCGCTCCAGGGCGCGGCGCACGCAGTGCTCCAGGATGCCCAGGTCCTCCACGGGCTTGAGCACGTAGTCCCAGGCGCCGAGGCGCAGGGCCTCGATGGCGTCCTGGATCATGCCGGTGCCGGAGACCACGATGATGGGCACGTCCGGGGCCTCGCGAACCACGGTGGCCAGCACTTCGAGGCCGTCCATCTCGGGCATGCGCAGGTCAACAAGGATGATGTCGGGGTGTTCGGCGCGGAAGACTTCAAGGCCGAGGCGGCCGTTGGAGGCCTGGAGCACCTTGAAACCGCTGTCTTCGAGGTAGGCCTGGAAGGAGCGCCGGATGACATCTTCATCGTCGATGGTCAGCAGCGTGGCCAAGGGCTCATATGTCATGGGGTCATTCCTGGAGGAGAGTCGTGATTTTGCGCACCATTTCCCCCATGTCCAGCACGGGCTTGAAGAAGACGTGGCTGTCGTCGAGCCCTGCGGACTTGAGGTCCTCCGAGAGGCTGAACTTGGTGGAGCCGGTGTGGATGAGGAACTTCATGCCCGGATGGTCGCGGGCAAGCTCGAGAATCAGGGCCGCGCCGTCCATTCCGGGCAGGCGCAGGTCCACGACGGCCAGATGCGGCGGGTTCGAGCGCGCGACGTCGATCGCCTGTTCGGCTGAATCGGCGGTGCGGACCATGAAGCCTTCGTCCTCGAGGTATGCGGCCAGACTGAGCCGCACGGGGGCTTCGTCGTCAACTACCAGAAGTTCGGCTTCATCGGTGCGCATTGTGTGTCGCTTGCAAACGTTGGACGTCGTAACTCCACGGCATAAGTCACGTCATCGATACGCGAAAACAAGGCTCAGGCCAATTCATTTTTATCTCGGAGCGCCACGGTAGGGATTGTTCTGGCGACGGACGGTGCGAAATGCCCGCCCGTCCCCCCGCGGAGGGGCCGGGCGGGCAAAAATCGTCCGCAGGCGGCTGGTGCGGGGCCTAGTGCGTTATGGCCCTGCGGATGGCGGTCCTGGCCTGGGCGGTCTTGTCCAGGGTGATGGCGGTGCCGTAGCAGCTGAAGAACTTGGAGCCGTCGGGATGGAAGGCCACGGCCTCCTGATAGCCCACGATGGCTTCCGCGCCGATCTCCATGGCGGATGCGGCCAGGGAGAGCATGGCGCACTCGGCGTCGTAGCCGCGCCCGTGGACCAGGCCCAGCACGCTTTTGGCGCGGCGGCCCTTGATGCTCGGTGTGGTGACCATCAGGAACTTGCCGGAGTAGAACATCTCCTTGGCGTGCTGGAGGCGCTTGCCCTGCTTGAGTTCCTCGTTGGGATCCTTCGCTTTGCGGTCCGAACCGGTGAAGATCGAGAGCATGGCTCCTCCTTGCGGCTTAGAGAGTATGTCGCTCCGGCCTGGGCCGGTGTGTGTCGTCCCAAAAGCATAGCAGTATCCATGCCATGTGGGCCTGGTATGTTATTCCGAGGTGTTGGCGCGAAGGGTTGCCGCATGTGTCGGAAATCCGGCGGCAAAAAAAGCCCGGAGGCGGGGGGCCTCCGGGCTTGCATGTGCGATTTCAGGGAGCGTCAGCAGATGCGGGGCAGCTGCTCGCCTTCGAGCATGCCGAGCATCCTGTGCCCGCCCATGCCGGTGCGCAGCACCACCTTGCCAGGCCTGTCGGCCACCACAGAGCCGATCACCCTGGCCTGGCGGCCCAGCGGGTCGCGGCGCATGATGGTCAGGGCCTGCTGGGCGTACTTCTGGGGCAGCACGCAGATGAGCTTGCCCTCGTTGGCGAGGTAGAGCGGGTCCAGCCCGAGGATGTCGCAGCCGGCGCGCACCACGTCGCTCACGGGGATGGCGGGCTCGTCCAGCACGATGCCCACGGAGGACTGCTGGGCGATCTCGTTGAGCGAGGTGGCCAGGCCGCCGCGGGTGGGGTCGCGCAGCACGTGGACCTTGGGCAGGGCCTCGATGAGCTTGAGCGTCAGATGATTGAGCGAGGCGCAGTCGCTCTGCACCGGAGCCTCGAAGGAGAGGCCCTGGCGGTGGGAGAGCACGGTGAGGCCATGGTCGCCCAGGGTGCCGGAGATGATGACCGCGTCGCCGGGCTTGGCCCTGTGCCCGCTGGGGGCGGGGTTGGCCAGCACCTGGCCGATGCCGGTGGTGTTGATGAAGATCTTGTCCGCCGTGCCGCGCGGCACCACCTTGGTGTCGCCCGCCACGATGCGGACCTTGGCCTTTCTCGCGGCCTGCCCCATGGAGGCCACGATGCGCTCCAGGTCGGCCACGGCGAAGCCTTCCTCGATGATGAAGCCGCAGGTCAGGTAGAGCGGCCTGGCCCCGAGCATGGCCACGTCGTTGACGGTGCCGTGCACGGCCAGGGCGCCGATGTCACCTCCGGGGAAGAAGATGGGGTCCACCGTGAAGGAGTCGGTGCTGACGGCCAGAGGCCCGGAGGCGTTGAGCAGGGCCGCGTCGTCCATGCGGTTGAGGATGGGGTTGCCCAGGTGCTTGAAGAACACGTCGGCCACCAACCGGTGGGAGGCCAGGCCCCCGCTGCCTTGATCCAGAAGAATCTTGTCGCTCATGGAGCCCTACCGGTCGGAGTTGAGGTCGATCTGGTATTTGAAGTACGCGGCGCAACTGCCCTCGGTGGAGACCATGCACGGGCCCACGGGCTGGGCCGGGGTGCAGGCCTTGCCGAACAGCGGGCACTCGTCGGGGCGCATGATGCCCTTGAGCACCTCGCCGCAACGGCAGCCGGGCAGCGGCTTGGAGGCCTTGAGCTCCACGCCGAGCACCTCGAAGGCGTCGTAGGCGCGGTAGGCGTCCGTGAAGCCCAGGCCGGAGAGCGGGATGGTGCCGATGCCGCGCCAGAGGGCGTCCACGGGCTTGTAGACCTCGGCCACGATGGCCCGGGCCTTGGGGTTGCCCTCGTCGGCCACCACGCGCTTGTAGTTGTTGATGACCTTGGGTTTGCCCTGGCGCTTCATCTCCGCCATGAGCAGGATGGCCTGGAGCAGGTCCACCGGCTCGAAACCGGCCACCACGGCGGGGATGCGGTAGCGCTCGGCCAGGGGCCTGTAGGGCTCCATGCCGATGATGGCGGAGACGTGGCCGGGCAGCATGAAGCCCTCCACGGCCATGTCCGGGTCGGAGAGCAGGGCGTCCAGGGCCGGGGGAACCAGCTTGTGGAAGGGCATGACCAGGAAGTTCTTGAGCCCCTCCTGGCGGGCGATCCGCACGGTGGCGGCCACGGTGGGGGTGGTGGTCTCGAAGCCGATGCCCAGGAAGACCACCTTGTCGCCGGGGTTGTCGCGGGCGATGGCCAGGGCGTCGAAGGGCGAATAGACCACCTCCACGCGGGCTCCCTCGGCGTGGGCCTTTTTCAGGCTGGCGCCGCCGGGGCCGGGCACGCGCATCAGGTCGCCGAAGGTGGCGATGATGACGCCCTCCTTGCCTGCGAGCTCGAGATAGGCGGCCACCTCGGATTCGTGCGTCACGCACACGGGGCAGCCAGGGCCGGTGAGGTGCACCACGGATTTCGGCAGCAGCGAATGCACGCCGCTGCGGAACAGGGCCACGGTGTGGGTGCCGCAGACTTCCATGAAGCGAAGGGTGGAGCCTTTGACGGATTCTTCGATCTGAGCCAGGAGCTCCTTGCAACGCGCCGGGTCGCGGAGGGGATCAGATGAGGTCAAGATTCCATCCCTCCTGGAAAATCTTCAACGTTTCCAGCGCTTCTTCGCGGTTGAGAATCCTGATCGCGAATCCTGCGTGGATGATGACGAATTCGCCCACGGCGGGTTTGTCTTCGATGAGGTCGAGACGGATCTGCTTGCGGACGCCGCCGATTTCAACGTCGGCGACCTCTCCTTCGATGTGCTTCACTTCCATGGGGACTGCCAGGCACATGGGTGAACCTCCCAAAATGATGCGGCGTTGTGAAATGGAAGCGCCGCGACTGGATGCACGGGTATATGGTGGCTCCAAGCGGGCAAGTCAAGGCCGGGAGGCGGAAGATGAACCTCCTTACATGGTTCTGACATCTGGAATTCATACCCGGGGGGTACATAATTCTGCCGGGAGCCCCCTCATGGCGGAGACTGTCGTCTCTCTTGGGCGGATTGTTGCCCGGATGCAGTATATCGGCTCCCAGGCATTCCATGCCGCCAGATTTGGCTTGCAAAAGCCTCGCGTGGCGTGGTAATGGCTCTTAAGTCAGGTAATCCGGCCGATGTGGCCTTCAGACGGTGTCGTATGAGCGAGCTGGAACCCCAGGACATCATTGTCCAGGCGCGAAAACATTTGTTGAACATCGTTTCCATCCTCAAGGATGGCTCGGTGGAAGACGCCATAAAGGCGGCTGTCTACGGCCTGTACGCCTACATAAAGCACGGCGGAGTCCTGATCCGTCAGGAAAAGAAGGAATACCAGGATCTGCTCACCAAGGCGGTGCACCTCATCAGCCTTGATCCAGTGGTGAAGCAGATGTGCCCGGAGCCGTTGGAATACGTGCCCCGCAACGAGCTCCAGCTCCTCTCGCGTCTGCGGGAGCTGCCCGAAAAGATGCGCTCCCTGCGCCAGGACCGGCAGCGCGAGGCCGAGGAGGCCCGGCTGCAATCCCGCACGGACCGCATGGAAAAGGGCCGCCAGCTCATCGCCCAGAGGTACTTCGACGGGGCCGTGCAGCACCTTGGCCGCCTGAGCGCCGACTTCCCCGGCGATGCGCCGCTCCAGGCCGAGATCGGCAAGATGCTCTTCGACATCAATCACATCGAGTGCATCACCTTTCTTGAGAAGGCCGTGGCCATCGACCGGCAGGATCACAAGAGCATGGCCATGATGGGCGTGGCCTTCCGGAAGATCCGCCAGTTCGACAACGCCGAGCGCGCCTACCGCTCCGCGCTGGAGAAGGACGAGAACAACGTGAACTATCTGTTCAACCTGTCGCGGGTCTACATCGACGCGGGGAAATGGAACCACGCCCAGGAGACGCTGCGCCGCGTACTGGAGATCGACCCCACGCTCGGCCCGGCGCGAAAGGCCCTGGAATTTGCCACCCGCCATTGCAGGGACCTGCTGTGAAGCCCGCATCCGCCCAGCCCCTCGCGCCCTGGCAGGTTTACGGCGGGCTGGAGGCTCCGTGCCTGCCCAGCCCCGCCGACATGCCCCCCGCGCCCACGGACATGCAGTGCTACGAATTCTGGGACCGCTACTGCATGCTGCCCCACATCCGCCAGCACAGCCTGGGCGTGGCCCGGGTGGCCACCCGGCTGGCCCTGCTGGGCAAGCGGGCCGGGCTGGATGTGGACGTGCAGACGGTGCGCGCCTCGGCCCTGCTGCACGACATCGCCAAGACCTACACCATCCGCCACGGAGGCAACCACAGCCAGCTGGGCGGAGCCTGGATGGAGCAGGCCACGGGCAATCCGCTGCTCTCCATGGGCATCGTGCACCACGTGCACTGGCCCTGGCATGTAGACGTGCGGGCCTTCTTCCTGCCGCTGGCCATCATCTACGGGGACAAGCGGGTCCGCCACGACACGGTAGTCACGCTTGACGAACGCTTCGAGGACCTCTACTCCCGCTACGGCAGCACGCAATACGTGCGCGACAGGCTGGCCGAATCGCGGCAGCAGTCCGCGATGATAGAAGAGGCCTTCGGAAACCTACTCGGGGTGGACCTCCATGAAGATACTTTTGATAGCGGGCGGATGGTCGAGTGAACGCGACGTCTCGCTGAGCGGGGCGCGCAACATCGACGCCGCCCTGCGCGCCCTGGGGCACGCGGTCACCTTCCTCGACCCGCTGCACAGCTTCGATTCCCTCACCGCCGAGGCCCGGCGGCACGACTTCGCCTTCCTGAACCTGCACGGCTCCCCCGGCGAGGACGGCCTGATCCAGGCCATCCTGGACGCGGCCGGCTGCCCCTACCAGGGCAGCGGCCCGGCTGCCTCCTTCCTGGCCCTGAACAAGGCCGCCGCCAAGCAGGTGTTCCGCGCCTGCGGCCTCGAAACGGCCGACTGGGAACTGCTGGTGGCCCACCCCGGCGAGGCCTGGCGGCCCCGCTTCGGCCTGCCCGCGTTCTTCAAGCCCAACAACGGCGGCTCCAGCCTGGGCATGAGCCTGGTGCGCCAGGAGTCCGGCCTGCCCGCCGCCCTGGCCGCCGCCTTCGAGCGCGACCGGGAGGTGCTGGTGGAGCCCGCCCTGGACGGGCTGGAGGTCACCTGCGCCGTGCTCGGCGACGAAGCCCTTCCGCCCATCCTCATCAAGCCCAAGGCCGGAGTCTTCTTCGACTACGAAAGCAAGTACGTGAAGGACGCCGCGGAGGAGATCTGCCCCGCGCCCCTGCCCGGCGAGATTCTCGCGGCGGTGGAGCGCGCCTCCCTGGCCGCTCACAAGGCCCTTGGCCTGCGGGGCTGCAGCCGCTCCGACTTCATCCTCACCGGGCAGGCCCCGGTGCTGCTGGAGGTCAACACCCTCCCGGGCATGACCTCCACCAGCCTGCTGCCCAGGGCTGCGGGGGCCGTGGGGCTTGACTATACGGCCCTGGTGGGGCGGCTGATAGAATTGGGCCTTTCCGGTAGGGAATAGAACAACGCACTGGACGAACAGGCCCCCGGCATTATACAGCACCTGTCCGGCCGAAGGCCCCGCCATTTCACGCCGCTCATGCGGTTTTCTGGAGCATCAATGAGAGCTTTTCTTGCCCTTGAGGACGGCACCTGGTTCGAAGGCGCCTCTTTCACCGGTTCGGGCCGCGCAGGCGGCGAGGTCATCTTCAATACCGGCATGACCGGCTACCAGGAGGTCCTCACCGACCCCTCCTACACCGGCCAGATGGTCTGCATGACCTACCCCCATATAGGCAACTACGGCGTCAACCTGGAGGACGTGGAGTCCGACCGCGTCCGGGTCGCGTCCTTCATCGTCAAGGAATGCTGCAAGACCCCCTCCAACTGGCGCGCCAAGGAGAGCCTTCCCGCCTACCTGGAGCGCCACGGCGTCATGGGCATCGAGGGAATCGACACCCGCGCCCTGACCCGCCACCTGCGCCTGCACGGCGCGCAGCGCGGCATCATCTCCACCGAATGCTCCGACCCGCGGGACCTCGTGCGCCAGGCCCAGGAGCTGCCCTCCATGGAAGGCCTGAACCTGGCCGACGCGGTGACCCCCAAGGAACCCTACGTCTGGGAGAACGGCAGGCCCCGCATCGTGGCCCTCAAGCCCGACGGCGGGTACGACTGGCCCGGCACCGGCCCGCGCGTGGTGGCCTTCGACTGCGGCATCAAGTGGAACATCCTGCGTCTGCTGGTTGCCCAGGGGCTCGATCTGCTGGTGGTTCCGGCCTTCTTCACCGCCGAGCAGGTGCGCAAGCTGAACCCCGAATCCATTTTCCTCTCCAGCGGCCCCGGCGACCCGGCCGCCCTCACCGACATGGTGCACGCCACCAGCCTGCTGGTGAACGACTACCCCACGGCGGGCATCTGCCTGGGCCACCAGCTGCTGGGCCTGGCCCTCGGCGGCAGGACCTACAAGCTCAAGTTCGGCCACCACGGCCTGAACCACCCCGTGAAGGAGATCGCCACCGGGCACATCGAGATCTCCTCCCAGAACCACGGCTTCTGCGTGGACCTGGCCAGCCTGGACAACGTGGAGATGACCCACGTGAACCTGAACGACAACACGCTGGAAGGCTTCGCGCACACCAAGAAGCCCATCATCGCCATCCAGTACCACCCCGAGGCCGGGCCGGGACCCCACGACAGCCGGTCCTTCTTCGTCCGCTACCGGGAGATGTTGCGCAGGGAGCTTGGTCGCTAAAAGCCGTCAGGAAGGTGGGAAATGTCCGCCGAACTCACCAAGGCCAGGAAACAGATCAGCGAGGTCAACTCGTACCTCAAGCAGGTGAAGCCGCTTCCCGCGGTGAACGCCCTGTACGAGGCCGTGGCCGCCATCCTCAAGGCCCCCTTGATGAAGGCGGAGCGCGACGAGTTCGGCAAGCTCATCGAACAGGCCGTTTACCAGCTCAACAACAACAGGACGCTGCGCAAGCTGTATCCGCTCATTATCCCCTACGTGGCGGGGGACGAAAAAGGCCTCCTGGAAGTTCTGCGGGAGCTGCTGCGCGAGCTGCAGGCCAACACCGTGGAGGAGGCCAAGGATCAGATGGAGGGGCGCTCCAAGCGCCGGGCCGAGGGCATCGCCCTGGGCCTGCAGCAGCTTGAGGCCAAGGATTTCGACCAGGCCCGCAAGACCTTCGCCTCCCTCTGCCGGGAGTTCCCCAACGATGCGGAGTTGCGCGCCGAAATCGCGGAGATCTACATCCAGGCCGAGATGTTCCAGGACGCCTTCGGCTACCTGGACGAAGCCCTCAACCTGAGCCCCGACCAGCTCAGGCTCTACAACCGCATCGGCATCGTGCTGCGCAAGCTCGGCCAGTTCGAGCTGGGCGAGAAGTACTTCATGCGCGCCGTGAACTACGCCAAGGACGACCCCAACCTCTATTTCAACCTGGGCCGCCTCTACATCGACTGGGAACGCTGGGACAAGACAGAGAAGGCCGCCAAGCTGGCCCTCAAGCTCGACCCGCAGTTCGTGCAGGCCCAGAAGATGCTCACCTTCGCCCTGAACAAGCAGGGCAAGGGAGCCTAGGGGCCCGTGCCGCCCTCACGGGTGGACGTGCTGATCCTCGGCGGCGGCCTTGCCGGGCTGCGCGCCGCGCTGAGTTGTTTGTCCGCCGCCCCGAAACTGCGGGTGGCGGTCGTCTCCCTCGCTTCAGTCCCCTCCGGCTCCTCCTTCGCCAACCGCAACGACGCCCTGGGCGTCCACGTCTGCCTGAACGACTCCGAGCGCGAACAATACGTGCGTGAGGTCCAGGCCCTGAACCGGGGCCAGGCCGTTCTCGATGCGCGCCTGCTCGCCATCCAGGCGGAGGAGGGCGCGGCGCGGCTGGCCGACCTGATCGGGCTGGGCCTGCCCTTCGAGCGCGACGAGCGCGGCGCGCTGATTCCCCGTTCCTCCTGCTTCTCCCCTGATTCCCGCCGGGCCTACGTGTTCAAGGGCCTTGAACGCGCCTGGGGCTGTTTCAAGGCCCGGCTGGACGCCCTGGGGTGCCTGTTCGTGCCGGGTGTCCTGCCTGTATCCGTTCGCGGCGGTAGGGAGCCTGGCGCGCTGCTCCTGCCTGTGGGCGGCGGCGCGGCCGTTCCGGTGCGTGCGAGGGCTGTGGTCGCGGCTCTGGGCGGCCCGGCGAGGCTGTTCCGGCACACCATGAGCGGGCCGGGGGCGCCCGGGTACAGCCACGGGCTGCTGGCGCACGCAGGAGCGGACATGGCCAACTGCGGGTACCTGCAATACATGTGGGGCACGGTGCCGGGGAAGCGCTTCTTCCAACCCGGGGACTGGAGCGGCGCGGACCCGGCGCTGGCAGGGGCGCGCCGGGGGCACTGCCCGTTCGGCTACGGGCTGGAGGATTCGGCCGTGGATTTGGCCCTGGCCGCGATGATGGAGCAGGACGGCACGGTGCGGCTGGAAGAGGGGCGTGTCGCGCCCATGGCCCACGCCAGCAACGGCGGGGCGGTCATCGACGAATGGGCGCAGACCCGCGTGCAGGGCCTGCTGGCCTGCGGTGAGTGCGCCACCGGGATGCACGGGGCCAACCGCATCGGCGGAGGCATGGTGCTGGCCACGCAGGTGTTCGGGCATAGGGCGGGTACGCGAGCGGCGGAGCTGGCGCAGGGCTCGGATGGTGGGCGCGGCCCGGACTGGGAGGCTCCCGTCATCGACCGCGCCGAAAGAATTGCAGGCCTGCGCTGGCTGGCGAAGGGGCTGTCGCGGTTCGCCGTCCTGGGCGGACGGCCGGGGCATCAGGAGTTCTTGTGGGACGTGCGGGTGCGGCTGGAAACGGCGCGGGACTGGCGGTTGCGGCTCAGCTTACGGACGGGGGAGTTTATTCTGGACGGGCTGCCAGGATGGCTGTAGGCGGGGCGGTTTGATTCAGGAGGAGCCTCCGGCGGGCAAAGGGCTGCGCCCTCTGCACTCCCAAACAGCTTCGCCTTGCTATCGGTGTGGTCGCGTTCTCGTCGGTAATACGCAATGAATGCGAAGCGGAAATGGATTCCAAAGGAACGAAGTTCCTTTGGCGGGAGAATCCAGAGAGGGCGGAGCCCTCTTTGGCCACCGGAGGCCTTCCTCCTTATCCCTCTCCCTTCCTCTTCTTCGTCAACAACCTCCTATTCAACGCCTGCCGCGTAATCCCCAGCATCTTCGCGGCCTCGCTCTGGTTGCCCCCGGCGCGCTCCAGAGCCTCTTGAATAATCCGCTCTTCCGCCTGTTTCAGCGTGGGCACGGGCTGCCCCCCGCCTTCCTCCAGCACCGGCGGGAACAGTTCCGGCCCGGCGCCCTTGCGCACCGAGCCTATCCAGGCCCGCAGCGGCTCCATGGGCAAACTATCCCCCTCGCAGAGGGCTAC
Source organism: Fundidesulfovibrio agrisoli (assembly GCF_022808715.1). Taxonomy (GTDB): domain Bacteria; phylum Desulfobacterota; class Desulfovibrionia; order Desulfovibrionales; family Desulfovibrionaceae; genus Fundidesulfovibrio; species Fundidesulfovibrio agrisoli. The sequence continues at coordinate 244,156 of NZ_JAKZKX010000002.1, read as the reverse complement.
GGCGTTGAAGATCATGGCCTCCAGCTCCCGGATGTTGCCCGGGAAGCCGTGCCCGGCCAAGAGCGGCAGGAACTCCGGGGGCGTGGCGGGCACGGGCTTGCCCAGCCGCTCCGCCGCCTTGACCAGGAAGTGCCGTGCCAGCAGGGGCAGGTCGTCCATGCGTTCGCGCAGCGGGGGGATGGCCACGTAGTGCGTGCGCAGCCGGAAGAAGAGGTCGCTGCGGAACTGGTCGCGCTCGATGAGCTCCTCCAGCGGCTGGTTGGTGGCCACGATGAGCCGGGCCTCCAGGGGCTTGGTGGTGTCCGAACCGAGCTGGTAGTACTCGCGCTCCTGGATGATGCGAAGCAGCTTGAGCTGCGAGGCCTTGCCCAGGTCGCCGATCTCGTCCAGGAACAGGCTGCCCCCGGCGGCCTCCTCGATGAGGCCCCTGCGGCCGATGGAGGCCCCGGTGAAGGCGCCTTTCTTGTGGCCGAAGAGCGTGTCGGAGAACATGGCGTCGTCCAGGCCCGCCACGTTGACGCCCACGAACTTGCCGGTGAGGCCGCTGGCGTCGTGGATGGCGCGGGCCACCAGCTCCTTGCCGACGCCCGTCTCCCCCGCGATGAGCACGGGCTCGCTGGAGGGGGCCACGGCCTCCACGTAGGCCACCACGGCCTTCATGCGCGGGTTCTCCGTGACGATGCGCGCCGTGGGGGAGGGCTTCTCCTTCTCGGCGGAGTCCTCCTTCCGGGCCGGGGGCGCGGGTTCCTGGCGTTGCTCCAGGGCGTGGCGCACGGCCGAGAGCAGGTGCGCGCGGTCCACCGGCTTGACCAGGTAGTCCACGGACCCGGCGCGCATGCAGCGCACGGCGGTCTCCACCTCGTTGTAGCCCGTGACGATGATGACCGGTATCTCGGGGAATTCGTCCTTGATGAAGGCCAGCAGCTCCTCGCCCTTGAGGTGCGGCATGCACAGGTCCAGCATGATGAGGGAGACGGTCTGGCCGCGCAGGATGTTCTTGACCTCGCGCGGGTCCGAGCAGCGGATGGTGTTGGTCAGCCCGGAGTAGCGCAGGTTGAGGTCGTAGCTCTGCAGGGCCTGCTCCTCGTCGTCCACGAGCAGGATGGGGTGCCTGGGGATGGGGGCGGCGCTCATGGCCTGGCGATTACTGCATGGCGGCGGGGAGGGCAATGGCGGCCGTGGTTCCCTCGCCGGGTTCGGATTCGATGATGAGCCTGCCGCCGTGCTCGCGGGCGATGGAGAGGCTGATGGAAAGGCCCAGGCCCGTGCCGCCCTGCTCGCGCTTGGTGGAGTAGTAGGGGTCGGTGACGCGGGGGATGTCCTGCGGGGGTATGCCCACGCCCTGGTCGATCACGCTGATGCGCACGCTGCCGGACTGCTCGTCGTGGGTGGTCGCGATCTCGATGCCCTGCTCGGGGGAGCGCAAGGCGTGGCAGGCGTTCTGCACCAGGTTGACCACGATCTGCTCCAGGCGGTGCCTGCGGCCGCGCACCGGGGGAAGGCCCGCGCCGTAGCGCACCGAGAAACGGCTGGTGTGCATGCCGATGGTCTTGCTCATGAGCAGCACGGCGGTCTGGACCACGTCGTTGACGGAGAGCATCTCGAAGCCGCTCTCCATGTCCTGCCGGGCGAAGTTCTTGAGCTCGCGCACGAAGTCGCGGATGCGCTGCGAGCCCTCGATGATGCCGCCGAGCAGTTGGGGCACGTGGGCGGTCACGTCGTCCAGGGGGATGCCGCCCAGGGCCGCGCCAGGCTCCTTGTCGGCCAGCTCGCGCAGGCGGGGGCTCACCGCGTTCCAGAGGTCCAGCACCAGGGGGGCGTTGAGCATGATGAAGTTGTTGGGGTTGCTGATCTCGTGCGCCACCTCGGAGACCAGCGTGCCCAGGGAGACCAGCCTGTCCGCGTGCATGAACTGCGACTCGGTGACCTTCTGGTCGGTCACGTCCAGGCCGGTGGCCTGGAAATCCTTGATGTGGCCGGTGCGGTAGAAGAAGCCCTGGATGATCCAGCGCAGCCAGAGCGGGCGGCCTTCCTCGTCGCCGTCCACGCGCAGCTCCAACTCGGCGATGGGGTTGTCCGTGGTGATGGTGTCCACGGCCTGGCCGAACAGCTCGCGCACTTCGGGCGGGAGCAGCAGCAGAAAGTGCTGGCCCAGGATGGTCTCGCGGTCCATGTTGAAATACCGGCTGGCGGCCGTGTTGGCGTAGGTGAGGCTCCAGTCGGGCAGGAAGCAGCAGATGAGGTCGGGCCGGGTCTCCACGATGGACTGGTAGAGGTTCTTGCGGTTGAGCAGGCCCTCGATGGCCACCTTGTAGCGGGTGATGTTGTCCACCATCAGGCGGTGCGCCGTGCCGCCCTGCGGCAGCGGGCTCATGTCGGTGCGCACGCGGACCCAGGCCAGGCCGCCGTCGCGCATGGCCACGGGCTTGTCGATGTCGCGCCAGCCCCCGGAGGACTCCAGAAGTTCGGAGATGTCGCCGCACAGGCCCAGGCAGAACATGCTCAGCACGTCGCGGAACTCCATGAGCTCCAGGTCGGCCAGGGTGCATTCCGTCAATGTGAAAAAGGCGGGGTTGGCGTAGAAAACCCGGTAGTCGTCGTCGGCGAGCACGACTGCCATCGGCAGGCTTCCGTATAAGGCGTCGAGTGCTTCTCGCATGGGGCTCACGTGGGGCGGTGCGGCCGATGGCATGCATCACCCTCTGGTCGGGTATGAATTGCTCCTATATCCTCTTGTAACGTTTGGCAAGTTGCTGTTACAGGTTTCACAAGCGTGTTACAAGGCGGACCGTGGGGTCCATCCTGCACACCCCGCGCCGATCGACAGGAGCTGACATGTTACTTTCACGTCTGCTGGTGAAGATTACCGGCCGTAAATGCCTGGAAGGGCTCTACGAACATTACGAGCCCGTGGCCAAGGGCGTCGTGGTGGTTCAGGCCGCCATGAGCGAATACTCCAAGACCGGCTTCAGCCTGGCCTTTCAGACCCTCTCCGCCCAGATAGACACCCTGGAGGGGCAGGCGGACAAGATCAAGCGCAGGATCAGGAACCACCTGCCCAGGGCCATGTTCCTGGAGGTGGATAAGACCCTCTTCCTAAACTACACCCGCAGCCAGGACAACATCCTGGACGAGGCCCAGCACGCCCTGAACTGGCTGGGAATGCGCCCCATGAACCTGCCCTGCGAGCTGCTGCTCGGAGCCAAGGCCGCCACCAAGGAGACATGCCATTCGGTCGAGCTGCTCAAGCCCGCCATAGAGGCCACCATCGACCTGGTGTACGGCAAGGTGGACGACCGCTCCGCCGTCAAGGAGACCTTTCACAACATCCGCCTGCAGCACCACAAGGCCTCAAAGGCCTGGCGCAAGCTCATCCGCGAGGCCTACGACGTGGAGTGCGATTTCCGCGACGTGTACCAGTTCCTGAAATTCGTGGAGCACATGCACGCCATGAGCCACAACGCCGAGGGCTCGGCGGACGTGCTGCGGGCCATGATAGCGCGCTGAAGCCCGGAAGGGGCCAGGCCGGAAAATAAGGAAAGGGCCGCCGAGCAGTGTGTTCGGCGGCCCTTTTTTGCGCTTGAGCCGGGTGTTTTCCAGCCTGAAGGCTGGGCGCCGCGCCCCGGAAGGCTGGATGCACAAGGGCCTGGAAGCGGATGCCTCATGCCGTCGGCCCCTGCGCCCCGGGACACGGAACGCGAGCGGGCCCGGAACTCACCCGGTCAGGCCCTGCGTCCTGCGATACCGTTCCTTCCGGCTTGATCGAGCACGAAGGGGGCGTATTGCCTGTCTTCCTTGTTGATGTGGGTGAGCCACCATTCCTTGAGGAAGGCCAGGGCTTTCATGTCCGTATCGATGTTCGTGGAGGCCTCCTGGGCGATGGCCTTCGTCCGCTTCATCAACGCCCTGTGCAGGGTCACATGCTGTTCCATGTGGGGGTATCCGGCGGCGGCGATCAATTCCTCCTCCACGAGGAAATGAACGGACGTGAAGTGCAGCAGCCCCATCAGGGTGGGGACGATGATCTTCTCGCCGCGACCTTCGTGCACGAAGGAGTAGTAGGAGTTGATGATCGAGACGATGCCCCTGTGCTGCTCGTCGATGATGGGTATGCCGAGGCAGTTGGATTCGTTCCAGACGATGTACAGATTGCTGGCCATGAGCTCGCTCCGTTCAGGTGATGGGGCATGCGTCCCCGCTCCCAACATATAGGCTGGCCTCTTCCCGCACAAGGCCGATTCGTAGCGAAAGGGGTATCGTCCGGTATTCTACAGGGCAGGAGCCACAGCCGGACAGAAAGCCCTGCGCAGGGCGTCCCCGGCCATGCCCAGCGCCGCCAAGGTGGCCTGGGAGCGGGCCAGGGCGTTGTTCGCCGCGAAACCGTGGACCGTGCCGAGCATGCGCACCGCGCACACGGGCACGCCCGCGTTGGCCAGGCGGCGGGCGTAGAGCTCCCCCTCGTCGCGCAGCACGTCGAACTCGGCCGTGATGACCAGGGCCGGGGGCAGGCCCGCAAGGGTCTCGGCCGGGGCCTGGAGCACGGAGGAGGTGGGCAGGGCGCGCTGGGCGGCGTCGGGAGCGTACTGCTCCCAGTACCAGAGCATGTCCTGCCGGGTCAGGTTGAGCCCGGTGGCGAATTGCTCATAGCTGGGCTGGGAGCAGGTGGCGTCGGTGACGGGGTAGAGCAGCGTCTGGTGGGCGATGGCCGGTCCGCCGCGCTGCTTGCTGAGCATGCACGCGGCCGTGGCCACGTTGGCCCCGGCGCTGTCGCCGCCCACGGCCATTCGCGCGGGGTCCAGCCCCAGGGCCGGGGCGTTCTCCGCAAGCCAGCGCAAGGCAGCGTAGCCTTCCTCCACGGCCACGGGGTAGCGGGCCTCGGGGGCGCGCGAGTAGCGCACCATGAGCACCGCCGCGCCGCTCGCGGTCATGAGGTCGCGGGCGAGCCTGTCGTGGCTGTCGGGGCTGCCCAGCACCCAGCCGCCGCCGTGGAAATAGACCAGCACAGGCAGCTTCCCGGAAGCGCCCTCAGGCTTGAGCAGGCGCAGGCGCAGCATGCCGGAAGGGCCGCACGCGGCCTCTATCTCACGCACGTCGGCTGCGGGGGCCGCTCCCGGCGGGAGGGCCTGGGCGGCCTCCACGCCCTTTCGGGCCGCCGCGACCGGCACCGAATAGACCGGGGGCAGTTGCGCCGCGAAGCGCGCCTGCAAGTGCGCCAGGGCGTCGGGTTCCAGGGACTGGGCGATATGTTCGGGTATCATCGTTGCGTTCTCCTGACCGGGCTGCCGCCCGGGGTGTCTCGGCTGTCTGTCGCCACGCTGCGGGCGAAACGGGGCTGGGCAATCCGCAGGCCAAAGAAAAAAGGCCGCAGGAAACCCTGCGGCCTTTCTGTCAGCAGATGCTCGTGCGGTCTAGTAGCTGGGCTTGAACTCGTCGCGACGGTTCTTGGACCAGGCGGCTTCGTTGTGGCCGGGATCCAGGGGACGCTCCTTGCCGTAGCTCACGATGGAGAGGCGGGAAGCGGTGACGCCCAGGTTGGCCAGGTAGTCGGCCGCGGCGCGGGCGCGGCGCTCGCCCAGGGCGAGGTTGTACTCGGCGGTGCCACGCTCGTCGCAGTGACCCTCGACGACCAGCTTGATCTCGGGGTACTGCTTCAGGATCTCGGCCTTGCGGGTCAGGATCTGGCGGGATTCGGGCTTGAGGTCGTAGCGGTCCAGATCGAAGTAGATCATGGAGCCGAGCTCACCGGCGACCTTGGCCAGCTTTTCGCGCAGTTCGCGCTCCTTGGCGAGGCGCTCGCGCTCCTGCTCTTCCCAGGAGTCCTTGTCGGGTCCGGCGACCTTCTTGCTGGCGCAGCCGAAGCTCAGCAGCGAGACGCACATAAGAGCCAAAATAGCCAATAACAGTCTGTTCTTCATGAGTTGATCCTCCTCTTGCGGTAGATGACGCGGCCACCCATTACCGCGTTACGCTGTACGGAAAATTGATCCGCCAACGGGCGAAACTCATACTCTCTTAGATGAAAAAGGCAAGTCCGCCGGGGGGCGAATCCAAACTAATGCCTCAGTCTTTCACGATGGAAATCTTAGCGTGTATCAATCCTTTCCGACGACCGGGCTGAAGGCGGGCATCAGGGCTTCGCCTTCACCGGTGGGAATCTGCACTGCGCCGTCTCCGTTGCGGGTGGTCAGGTACAGTTTGCGACCGCCCGCCCTGCTGGAGGAGAAGGCGATGAAGTAGCTGTCCGGCGCGAAGCTGGGGTTCTCATCGGAGCCGGGGCCGAAGCTCACCTGCTTTTCCGAGTCGGTGGCCACCTCGTACACGTAGATGCGGTGGCCGCCGCCGCCCTGCTTGGAGTAGGTGACGAACTTGCCGTCCGGGCTCATGGAGGGGTTGGTGTTGTACCCGCTCTTGGAGGCCCGGCGCACCGAACCGGAGGAGAGGTCCTTGATGAACACGTTGGGGTTGCCCAGCCGGTCGGAGACGAAGGCCATCAGATTGCCGGACTGGTCGAAGCTGGGGGAGACGTCGATGGAGGAGTCCGCCACCAGGGTGCCGGCGGTGTTCTTGTAGGAACCGTCGAGGGTGAAGATGTCGGTGTTGCCCCGGATGTTCAGGGCCACGGCGATGGAGCCGCCGGGGGTGAAGTGCGGGCTGATGACCGTGGAGCTGGGCAGCGTGTACACGTTGGCCTTGCCCCCGCCCCAGACGCCCAGATAGTGCGAGGTGGAGCCGATCAGGGTGAAGCAGATGCGCGAGCCGTCCCAGGACCAGGCCGGGGAGATGGCCATGCCCAGGTCGCCGTAGCGGGTCACCTGGGCCAGGTCGCGGCCCATGGCCCCGACCATCCAGATGTCCTTGCCCTTGCCGGAGGGGCGCACGAAGGCCAGCTTGGCCTTGAAGATGGTGCCCTGGCCGGTGAGCAGGGCCATGAGCTCCATGCAGAAGCGGTCGGCCACCTCGGGCAGCTGGTCACGGGTGACGCCGGAGTACACCTTGCCCAGCAGGAGCTTCTGGGAGAACACCTCGAAGGCGCGCAGTTCAACGTCGCCCATGCCCTTGCCCGGCTTCCAGACCGAGGTGATCATCAGGTCCACCTTGGCAAGGGAGAAGGGCTTGAAGTCGATCTGGTCGGCCTTGGGGCCGGAGAGGCGCGCCCCGCCGAGAATGTCGGCGTCGCTCATGACCTTGAGGAAGGGCATGAACGAGAGGTTCTTGCGGATGAGCTCGTTGAGGTACTGGGCGTCGCTCGGCAGGTTCGGGTCTCCGAAGGGCTGCGCCTGGACCACGTTCATACGGGCTTGGCCCGGGCCGTGGATGTCCACGGAGAGATTGTCCTGAGCGAAGGCGGCGGAGCAGAGGCAGAGCGCCGCACACGCCGTGGCCAGCAGTTTGATGATGCCGCGGGGAGCTGTCATGTCTTAACGCTGTTCCTGGGAGTTGAAATTGAGTGTGAGCAGATTCAACGTGGGCGAGGGCGGAGCGGGCAGGTTTTCGGTCTCCTGCACGGCCCGCAGCGCCGAGTTGTCGAAATCCGCGCGACCCGATGACTGGACTATTCTCATATTCTGGATTCGTCCATCCCTGGCGATCTGCAATTCCACCTGGCAGACGAGCTTCAGGTTGGCGAACTGCGGGAAGCGCCAGTTCTGTTTGACGAGCTTCTCCACGATGGCGGCGTAGACCTGCAACGTGGCGCCCGCGCCACCGCCGCCGCCACCGCCACCGCCGCCGCCACCGCCCTGGCCGGCCTGCTGGCGCAGCTTGGCCAGCTCCTGGGCCACGGTGTTGGCGTTGGACGAGCCGGAACCGCCCGCCTTGGACTTGGCGTCCTTGAGGGCCTGGTTGAGCACGTCCTGACGTTCCTTGGCGGCCTTGTCGGCAGCGTCCTTGGCGGCTTTTTCCTTGGCTGCCTTGTCGGCGGCCTCCTTGGCGGCCTTCTCGGCCGCTTCCTTCTCGGCCTTCTCCTTGGCTGCCTTGTCAGCCGCGTCCTTGGCCGCCTTCTCCTTGGCGGCTTTGTCGGCGGCCTCCTTGGCGGCTTTTTCCTTGGCCGCCTTCTCGGCGGCCTCTTTCTCGCGCTTGGCGTTTTCAGCCGCAATGCGCGCGGCCTCGGCCTTCTCGGCGGCCGCCTTTTCAGCGGCTGCCTTCTCGGCGGCGGCTTTCTTGGCGGCGTCTTCGGCCGCGGCCTTCTTGGCAGCCTCTTCGGCCGCCTTTTTCGCCGCGTCCTCGGCGGCCTTCTTGGCCGCTTCCTGCTGGGCCTTGAGCTCGGCCTGGTCGGGCTTGGGCGGTTCGGGGATGGGCTTGGCCTCCTGCGGGCCGGGGGGCACGTCGGCCTTGGGGCCGGGAGGCTCGGGGGTGTTGGGCTGGCCGGGCTGGCCCTCGCCTTCCCAGCCAGGGGCGGCGTCGGGCTTCAGGGCGGGGCCGGGGGTGCGCAGGTCGATGAGCTCCACCTCGTAGACGGGGACGTCCAGGCGGATGGTGCGCATCTCCAGATTGGTGAGCAGGATGCTCCCCAACACCACCGTGAGGTGGAGGAATATGGAAAAAAGCCAGCTAAGATAGCGCATGTTTATCTGAGGGCGCCGCCGCTAAGGCGTGGCGGCGTCACTTTTTCTGACGGGCCTGGGTTTTTTCTTCCTTGGCGGGGGCGTCGGGTTCCGCCACCACGCCAAGCTTGTCCACGCCCGCGGTCTTGAGCACGCCCATCACCTGCACCACCAGGCCGTAGGGCACTTCCTTGTCGGCGCGCAGGAACATGAGCTTCTTTTGGTCGGTGACCAGGCGCTTGATGTGGCCGGGCAGCTCGTCCATGGTGACCGTGTACTCGTCAATGTGCAGGGTGCCTTCCTTCTTGATGGTCAGCACGATGTTCTCGGAGTCCTTGGGCAGGGTGGTGACGGCCTTGGTCTGGGGCAGGTCCACCTCGAGGCCCTGGGTCATCATGGGCGCGGTGACCATGAAGATGATGAGCAGCACCAGCATCACGTCCACGAAGGGCGTGACGTTGATCTCGGCGAGGAAGCCCTCCCCGCCGCCCCCTGTGGACATGCCCATGCTAGTACTCCTCCCGGGTGCGTCCGCCTTCCGGGCGGGGGCTCTGCTTGGGGGCCCAGCTCACCTCGCGCTGGATGCGGTTGAGGAACGCGCCCGAGAAGCCGATGAGCTCGCGCTCGATGTGGCGGATGTAGCCCAGGTAGAAGTTGTAGGCCAGGGTGGCGGGGATGGCCACGCCCAGGCCGATGGCCGTGGCCACCAGCGCCTCGGAGATGCCGGGGGCCACCGCGGCCAGGGCGGCGCTCTGCTGCAGGCCGATGGAGTGGAAGGAGTTCATGATGCCCCAGACCGTGCCGAACAGGCCGATGAAGGGCGAGGCGTTGGCGCAGGTGGCCAGGAAGGAGAGCGACTTGGTGAGCATGCCCAGCTCCGTGGCGACGGCCTGGCGCAGGGTGCGGCGGATGTTGTCCATGGCCACGCGGGACTTCTCGGCCGGGTCCAGGTCGGACTCCTCCATGCGCATGAGCTCCTCGAAGGCCTGCAGGCCCACCGCGTAGCAGGGGGACTGCTTGTTCTGGCTCACGGAACGCATGGCGGTCTTGAGGTTCTCCGCCTCCTGAAAGAGCTTGGCGTCTCTGGCGGCGTCCTTGCGGGCGGCGCTCAGGGTGAACAGCTTCATGAAGATGATGCTCCAACTGGCCAGGGACATGGTCACCAGCAGGCCCATCACGCATTTGACGGTCAGGGTCGCGTTGGCCAGCATTTCCAGGATGCCGCCATGCGGCGTCAACGACTCAAGCATAGTATCACCTTGCGGTATGGTTTCGCGTGCCCAGCAGCAGGTCGGCCAGCCTGGGCAGGAGTTCTTCAGCCTTGCCGCTGGCCACGGCCTCGCACAAGTGCGCCATGCGGCTCGACTGGACGTTTATCTCGACTACTTTCCCGCCGGTGCGGTTGCACAGCGCGGGCAATGCATTGGCCGGGGCCACCTCGCACGACGTCCCGGCGATGAGCAGCAACTCCGCACCGGAGGCCAATTGACCGCTTTTGTTCAAGGCGTCAAGTGGGATGGCCTCCCCGAAGAAGACGATGTCCGGCCGGACCACGCCGCCGCAGGAGCAACGCCAGGGAGCGGTGGCCGCCGTGATCGCGGACGCCTGCGAGGCTGGGTAGGCCTCCTTGCAGGCGTTGCAGTGGTAGCTGGCCATGCCGCCGTGGAATTCGACCACGTTCAAGGAGCCCGCGCGCTGGTGCAGCCCGTCGATGTTCTGGGTCACGACCGCTTCCAGCAGGCCCTCCCGCTCCAGGCGGGCCAGCGCCAGGTGCGCCGGGTTGGGGCTGGCGGCGTCCATCACGCGCACGGCGTCCATCAGGAAGTCCCACACGGCGGCGGGGTTGTCGTCCAGGGCCTCGACGGTGGCCACCCGCATGGGGTCGTAGCGGGACCACAGGCCCCCCGGGCTGCGGAAGTCCGGGATGCCGCTGGCCACCGAAATCCCCGCTCCGGTCAGGGCGACAGCCTTGCCGTTGCGGGGCCACAACTTCGCTATCTGCTCGATCACATCCATGCTGTATCGGTCGCTCCATTCATGCGACGAAGGCTTTTCCGGCGCTGCGCCGCCCTGCGCGGCGGTAGCAGATTGGGCCGGGGCTGCAAAGGGCCGCCACCCCACGGCGGGCCCCAAGGCGCGCATCCGCGTTCAGCCGGAATAGCTAACACGCCGGGATGTCAGGGCCTACGGAAATTCGGGCCGCTTGATTACAATGTGTTCATGTGCGGGGCGTTCAGGAACGGTCCGCCGAGTGCCCGCAGGCCGAACGCAGCCGGAGGATCTGTTCGCGGTGCAGGGCCTCCTGGTCGATGGAGGACTGCAACACCGCGCGGTCGGCCTCGGTGGGGAGCAGCGGCAGCAGGACGGTGTAGCGCAGGATGGCGTCATCCTCGCGGGCCAGGCTGCGCTCGAAGAAGTCGTCCAGGGAGTCGGCCGGAAAGCTCTGAGGGGCGCTCATGGAGACCTCGCCGCCGTTGCGGGCGATGAGGGCCATGAGCTGCCGGATGTGCTCGGCCTCTTCCAGGGCGAAGGCGGCCAGCTCGCGCTCCATGCAAGGGTCCCCGCAGGATGCGGAGCGCAGCGAGTACTCCAGGAAGGAGGCTATCTCCGTCTGGAGCTGCTCATTGAGGTACTTCAGCAGCGTCTTCGTCATGCGGCTGTTCCTCCTGAACGTCGAGGCCCCTGTGCCTGGCGAAAACAAGGAACCCGGTGTGCGCCACCATGCGATCCTCGGGGCGCAGCCTGTCGGCAACGGGCTTGTAGCGCCGCAGCATGATCTCCAGCACCTCGATGTCCTCGAAGGGGGAGTTCTCCAGGCCGCGCAGCAGGTCGCTGATCTGGTTCACGGTGGGCAGCAGGAAGCCCACGGGCGCGCCGGGACAGATGATGTCGGCGGCCTGCTCCAGGTAGTCCCAGGGGGTGCGCACGTCCAGGAAGAGGGCGTCCGCGCCCCGGGCCTCCTCGGGGAAGCCGTCGGCGATGTCGAGGTTGAAGCGGGTGGCGCGATGGGCCAGGCCCACGCGCTCCAGGTTCTCCCCGGCCAGTTCGTAGAACTCCGTGCGTTTCTCGCAGGTGTAGAGGCGGCCGTTGTCGCCCACCATCCAGGCCAGGGCGGTGCTGAGCCCGCCGGAGCCGCTGCCCGCTTCGATCACGCGCCTGCCCGGGCCCACGCCCAGCTTGAGCAGGATGTAGCCGATCTCCTTGGGGTACATGATGGTGGTGGCGCGGCGCACGCCCTTGATGCAGTCGTAGAGGGTGGGGCGCATCACGCGGTAGGGCTTGCCCTTGTGGGTGCGCACCACCGCCCCGAACCCGGCCTGGGCCGCCTCGGACATGTGCAGCAGACCGTCCTGGGTGTGGAAGGTGGTGTCAGGCACCAGCGTGCGAAGATAGCGCTTGCCCTCGGGGCTTATGAGCAGTACCAATTCTCCGGTTTCAATCATGCCGGAATGCATCCTTTTTTTCTTCGGTGTCGTCGAGCACGACACTGTGTCCCTCCAGGCTCCACCTGTCAAGCCGGGGTTTAGCCATGTCCGTTGAGCACCCGGGACTCATCTTCGGGCCGGTGCGCTCCGGCCGCCTGGGCGCATCCCTCGGGCTGGACCTGCTCTCGGCCAAGATCTGCTCCTTCGACTGCCTGTACTGCGAGGTGGGCGCCACCAGGGCGCTGACCACCAAGCGCAAGCCTTACGTCCCCGCGGACAAGCTGCTGGGCGAGCTGGCCTATTGGCTCTTCCACGACCACCCCGAGTTCGAGGTGGTCACCCTGGGCGGCATGGGCGAGCCCACGCTCAACTCCGACATGGGGCGCATCATCGAGGGCGTGCGGGAGCTGGTTCCCGGCGTGCCCGTGGCGGTGCTGACCAACTCCAGCCTGGTTTCCGACCCGCAGGTGCGCGCCGAGCTGTGCCAGGCGGACATCCTGCTGCCCTCCATGGACGCGCTGGTGCCGCTGGAGTTCAACGCCGTGAACCGGCCCGCCGGGGGCGTCTCCATGGTGGACATCCGGCGCGGGCTTTTGCAGCTGCGCCAGGAGTTCACCGGCAGGATGTACCTGGAGGTGCTGGTGCTTGCGGGCGTCAACGACTCCGAGGAGAACCTGGAGCGCCTGGCCGCCTTCTGCGCCGAACTGGGCCCGGACAGGGTGGACGTGACCACCATGACCCGCCCCGGCGCCTACCCCCAGGCCCTGCCCGCCCCGCCTGCCACATTGGAGCATTTCCGCCAGCGGCTGTGCCCCTTGACGGCAAGCCAGGTGGAAGTGCCGGAAAAAGCCCGACATTTTGCCCCCGGACTGGACAACAGCACGGGTGACGGGCTACATACCATGAGCATGAGGGTGCTCGATTCCCTTGCCAGGCGGCCGCAGACCTTATCCGGTCTCGCTTCGGCCCTTGGCCTGCCGGAAGAACCCTTGAGGAATTTGCTGGACGAGTTGTTGCGCAGGGGCCTCGTGCAGGCTACCGAGCTCCAGGGCGACATATTTTATTTTTGTGGCAGAAACTGATCCGCAGGGCCGGGCCCACGCCACAGGGCCGCTCCGTACCCCTCGCGCCACAATTCCGGCGCAGATGGCCCCGCGGTAGGAGAATTTCGCATGGCGACAAAGAAGCGCAAGCGTAAGATGTTCATCTCCGTGCTTCCCGGCGAGGAAGTGGAGGTGGCGGTCTCTGAGGACGGCGCTCTCCAGGAATACTACGTGGAGATGACGCACCAGGCCAAGACGCGCGGCAACATCTACAAAGGCAAGATCCACAACGTCGATCCCTCGCTGCAGGCGGCCTTCATCAATTACGGGGCCGAGCGCAACGGGTTCCTCCAGATCGACGAGGTCCACCCCGAATACTACCTGGAAGAGCCCAGCGGCGAGCGCCGGGGCAAGTATCCCCCCATCCAGAAGGTGCTCAAGAAGGGGCAGGAAGTGCTGGTGCAGGTGGTCAAGGAGCCCACGGGCAACAAGGGCGCCTTCGTCACCTCCTACCTGTCGCTGCCGGGCCGTTATTTCGTGCTCACCCCCGGGCGCGAGCAGAAGGGCATCTCCCGCAAGGTGGAGGAAGAGGAAGAACGCAAGCGCCTCAAGGAGATCGCCGCCGGGGTCAAGCTGGACGAGGGCATCGGCGTCATCGTGCGCACGGCCTCCATCGGCCAGTCCAAGGCGGCGCTGGAGCGCGACATCAGCTACTTGAAGCGCCTCTGGAAAGAGGTCCGCGCCAGGGGCACCTCCGTCTCCACGCCGAACATGATCTACCAGGAGCCCGACCTCTCCGCCCGCGCCGTGCGCGACTACCTCACCGACGACGTGGCCGAGGTCTGGGTGGACGACAAGGAGACCGCCGAGCGCGTCACCGAGATGGCCGCGCTGGTCTTCCCGCGCAGGCAGGGCCTGGTCAGGCTGCACCCCGACACCGACCACAGCATGTGGGAGCGGTTCAGCCTGCGCAAGCAGATCGACCAGCTGCACGGCCGCGACGTGACCCTGCCCTCCGGCGGGCGCCTGGTCATCGACCACACCGAGGCCCTCACCGCCGTGGACGTCAACTCCGGCAAGATCGGCGGAGAGACCAACTTCAAGGAAATGGCCCTCAAGACCAACCTGGAGGCCGCCGTGGAGGTGGCCAACCAGCTGCGCCTGCGCGACATCGGCGGGCAGGTGGTCATCGACTTCATCGAACTCAAGGACCGCAAGCACGTGGCCGAGGTCGAGAAGGTGATGAAGGCGGCCATGAAGAACGACCGCGCCCGGCACGACGTGGGCAAGATCTCGCGCTTCGGCCTGATGGAGATCGTGCGGCAGCGCATGGGCTCCTCGGCCATGTCCGTGAGCACGGAGCTGTGCCCCTGCTGCCACGGCTCGGGAACCCGGCGCAACCTGGAGTGGCAGGCCCTGCAATCCCTGCGGGAACTCTACAGGCTGCTGCGCAAGGGCGGCGGGGCCGACGCGGTGATCTACCGGGCAACGCCGGAACTGGCCTTCTACCTGCTCAACCACAAGCGCCAGCGGCTGCGCGCCATGGAAGAGCACTACGGAAAGGCCATCCAGATTCTGCCGGAGTAGCGCCGTGATCCTGGTGCACGCCTGCTGCGGCCCCTGCGCAATCACCGTGCTCCAGACGCTCGCGGGCGGGGGGGAGCGGGTCCGGGTGTTCTACTACAACCCGAACATCCACCCCCTCATGGAGTACCTGCGCCGCAAGGAGGCCCTGGAGGCCGTCTGCGCCCGCCTGGACGTCCCGCTGGACTGCGCCGACGCCGAGTACGACCTGGCGTTGTTCCTGCGCCTGAGCGCCTTCCGGGAGGCCGCCCGCTGCCCCGGCTGCTACGCGCTCCGGCTGGACCGGGCCGCGCGGGAAGCCAGGGCCCTGGGCTGCGAGGCGTTCACCAGCACGCTGCTCTACAGCAAATACCAGGATCACGCCGCCATCCGCGCCGCAGGCGAGGAGGCCGCCGCAGCCCACGGGGTGGCCTTCCATTACGAGGACTTCCGCGGCGGCTGGGACGAGGGCGTGCGCCTCTCCCGCGAGTGGGGGCTCTACCGCCAGCCCTATTGCGGATGCATCCATTCCGAGTTCGACCGGTACAGGAAGAAACTGGGCAAGCCCGCCCCGGCC
The DNA here is from genome assembly GCF_022808715.1 of Fundidesulfovibrio agrisoli. Classification (GTDB taxonomy): domain Bacteria; phylum Desulfobacterota; class Desulfovibrionia; order Desulfovibrionales; family Desulfovibrionaceae; genus Fundidesulfovibrio; species Fundidesulfovibrio agrisoli. Next base: position 229,005 of record NZ_JAKZKX010000002.1, on the reverse strand, counting down.
GCACGGGACGGGCGCTGCGCCACCCAGAGCTGAACGCGGCAGGCAGGCCGCTCGGCCCCAAGGAAGGCAGGCCATGGTCAACGAAGCATCCGTCTGGGGTTTCTCCACCTTCAATGTCGTCGTGGGCATCGGGCTCCTGGTCCTCCAGGCAGTGCTGCTCGTCTGGCTCTGGCTGGACAGGGGCAGGCGCGTCCGGGCGGAGAAACGCCTGCTCATGACCAGCGCGGAGCTGGAGCACGCCCTGCTGGAGCGCTCGCGCGACCTGCAGCAGGCCATGACCGACCTGCACGACGCCAAGGCCAGCCTGGGCCAGCTCCACCGCCAGTTCGACCTGGGCACCCGCACCGACGCCCTCACGGGCCTCTTCAACCGGCGCCACATCGAGGAGCGCATGGTGGAGGAGTTCTCCCGCTTCCAGCGCAACAGCACGCCGTTCTCCGTGATCCTCGTGGGAGTCGACCGCCTGGATGAGATCAGGGAGCGGCACGGCCAGGAGGCGGCAGACCAGCTGCTCAGGAAACTGGGCAGAGAGTCGGCCCTGACGGTGCGCCCCTACGACGTGGTGTCGCGTTGGAGCGGATCCGAGTTCCTGCTTCTGCTGCCCAACACCAACGAGAGCGCCGCCCGCATCGTGGCCGAACGCATGGGCGCGCACCTGGCCGCTCTGGAGTTCAACCACGGGGACACGGCCGTGCTGGCGGGGGTGACCTGCGGGGTCGCCACGGTGGGCCCGGAGGACACGCTGATCGACGTTGTCCAGAAAGCGGATGCGGCCCTGCGCAGCCCCAGCAACCCCTGCCGCGACGCCATGAAGCAGGCCTAGGGGCCAGGGCCGAAGCGGTCTTTCGGGGCAGCCCCCTCCGGTCCACGCCCCGTGCCCCGCTGGGGGCCAGGTTGCGGGCCAGGTTGCGGGCCAGGCCGCACGCCAGACGGATGCGAGTTCATGCTGCTATACATCCACGTTCCATTCTGCGTCTCCAAGTGCCGCTACTGCGCCTTCGCCTCCGAGGTCATGGACATGGACGCCCTGGAGGCCTGGGGCAAGGCCCTGGCCAAGGAGGCGGCCCACTACGCCAAGCTCCTGGGCAATCCCAGCTTTGAAACGGTCTACCTGGGTGGCGGAACGCCAAGCCTGCTGCCCGCCTGGGCCTTCGAGCGCCTGGCACAAACCATCAAGTTCAACTTTAACATTTCGCCAGGCGCCGAGTTCACCATCGAGGCCAACCCCGAATCCTGCGTGGAGAAGGAACTCATCGGTCTGTGGCGCTCCGCCGGGGTGAACCGCGTCTCGCTTGGCGTGCAGTCCCTGCAGGACGACCTGCTGGCCGCGCTGGGCCGCCCTCACACGGCCATGCACGTGCACGCGGCCGTGGAGAGGCTGCGAGCCGCCGGGGTGCCCAATCTCTCGCTGGACCTCATGTGGGGCCTGCCCGGTCAGCGCCTCAAGGGCTGGATTGACACGCTCAAGGCGGCCGTCCGCCTGGCCCCGGAGCACATCTCGGCCTACGGCCTCACCCTGGAGCCTGGCACGCCCCTGGCGGCCCAGGCCGAAGCCGGGAACCTGGCCCAACCCGGGGAGGGCGAGGCCTCGAAAATGTACGTGAACGGCGGGGACTACCTGGAAGAGATGGGCTACATGCACTACGAAATCAGCAACTTCGGGCGCATGGGCTTTTTCTCCCGCCACAACCAGGGCTACTGGGAAGGCAAGGACTACCTGGGCCTCGGCCCCTCGGCGGTCTCCACCATCAAGGGCAGGCGTTGGGAGAACCCGCGCACCGTGGCCGCCTACCTGCAAGCCGCCGCGAAGAACGCCTGGGGCTCCGGCGCGGAGGCGCTCACGCCCGAGGTGCGCGCGCGGGAGTTGCTCATGCTGGCCCTGCGGACCGCCAAGGGCATGCGCCTCTCAGACTACAAGCGCCTCACCGGGCGCGACCTGGCCGCGTCCGAGGGCAAGCTGCTGGGGGCCCTGAGCCAGAAGGGGCTGATCCGCATCCGCGACGGCAGTCTGCGCCTGACCAGGCCCGGGATGCTGGTGAGCAACCTCATCATCGGGCGTTTTCTCTTTCCCGATTGAGGCCGGCGGGATTGCGCAAATGCCGCGTTGCTGTCAGAAGGTGGCTATGAAACCAACACCTTCCAAGGAGCTGCATATGCCGTCACGTACGCTATCATTGTTCCTGGGCGTGATCGCCCTGCTTGTAGCCCTCGGCGCCAGCCCAGCGCTGGCCCAACAGAATTCCGAGAAGCCCGGGCCCAGCGGCACGCCCATCAGTGACGGGACGCTGACCATGGAGTTCGGCCAGGGCGGCTTCATCCTGAGCGCTTCCGGCGGCAACGGCATGCTGACCTTCAAGGGACGCAAGCACGTGTTCAAGGTGGGCAGCCTGGGTGTCGGCGGCTTCGGCGTATCCAAGGTGTCGGCGGTGGGCGAGGTGTACAACCTCAAGAAACTCGAAGACTTCCCCGGAGCCTACTTCCAGGCCCGGGCCGGGTACGCAGCCGGAGACGGCAAGGGCGTGCTCTGGCTGGAGAACTCCAACGGCGTGGTGCTCAAGCTGCGCACCAAGACCAAGGGCCTGGCGCTCTCCCTGGGCGCGGACGGCCTGCTGCTGGAGATGGGCGACATCAACAGGCCCAAGAAAAAGTAGCGGCCTGTCCCGTTGCCAGCCTCATGACGCGTAAAACCGCGGTGCGCACCGGCGCATCGCGGTTTTTTCCGTCACAGGCGGATGACCCTCAGAGGGCCGGCCAGAAGGGTTATGCCGCCCGACGCGCCAGCGCGCCGCGTACCATCCGCCGGGGCCGGGAATCAGCCAGGCGGCGCCTCAGGGAACCAGCCGCCACAAGCCGATCCTCGAGGCGAGCCGCGCTCCCGCGTGTCCCGCCTGCCCGGCGGAGAGGGCGGTCCTAGAGCTTTTCCTTGGCCTTGCTCAGGGCGTCCTTGAGGTCGTGGTAGGCCTTCTCGAAGCCGTCGCGCAGCTCGCCCCAGGCCGAAGCGCTGCCCGAGCGCAGCAGGGAGAGCTTGTAGCGGGCCAGATCGTACTTGGATTCGAGTTTGGACAGGTCCTGCTCGTAATTCTTGATGAAATCCTGGCCTTTGGTTTCGGCCTTGGCCTTGGTGGATTCGATGCGGTCCTTCAGATGGCTGAGCTTCTCCTCCATCTGGGCGCGGAATTTTTCGCGCTCTGGCATGGCTCTACTCCTGGCTGCATTTTGTCATGAGATATCCCTCGCATGCATGGCGGTCAAGGAGAGGTTGCCCTGTTCATCCCTCAACGGTGCGCCCGCAGGAAACGCCGTGTTTGCGCATCCTGTTGAGCACGGTGAGCCGCGTCACGCCCAGCAGCCGGGCAGCCTGGCTCTTGTTGCCCCCCGCCTGGCGCAAAGCCTCGATCAGCGCTGCTTTCTGAGCCTCGTCCCCAGCCTGCGCGCCCTGGGCCGCAACAGGCGCGAGCGGCGCGGTGAGGACCGCGGGCACGGGGGACGCACGCCGCAGGGCGGGTGGCAGGTGCCGGGCCTCGATGCGCCCTGACTGCGCCAGTACGGCCGCGTACTCCAGGGCGCTGCGCAGCTCCCGGACGTTGCCGGGCCAGGTGTGGGCCATGAACAGGTCCATGGCTTCGGGGGCGATGCCGCTGAGCTCCTGGCCGCCGCGTGCGCCGATGGCCTCCAGAAAGTGCCGGGCCAGCAGGGGCAGATCCTCCATGCGCTGGCGCAGGGGGGGCAGCTCGATGGGGATGACGTTGATGCGGAAATAGAAATCCTGCCGGAAGCGGCCCTGGGCGATGAGCGTGGGCAGATCCTGGTGGGTGGCGGCGATGAGCCGCACGTCCACGGGCACGGGGCTGTTTTCGCCCACGCGCTCGATGTTCTTGGTCTCCAGCACGCGCAGCAGCTTCACCTGGATGGAAAGCGGCGCGTCCCCGATCTCGTCGAGGAAGATGTCGCCCCCGTGGGCCGCCTCGAAGCGGCCCCGGCGCTGCTTGTGCGCCCCGGTGAACGCGCCCTTGGCGTGGCCGAAGAGCTCGCTCTCCAGCAGGGATTCGTTGAGCGCCGCGCAGTTGAGCTGCACGAAGGGCGCGCCCTTGCGCCCGCCCAGATCGTGGATGGCGCGGGCGGCCAGCTCCTTGCCGGTGCCCGATTCGCCCAGCAGCAGCACCGGGGCGTCGGAGCGGGCGGCCTTCTCCAGGATGTCGTAGAGCCTGCGCATGGGCACCGAGGCCCCCACCATGCCGTGGAAGCTGCCGGGTTGGTCCAGCAGGCGGGCCAGGGTCTCCACGCGGCGGTCCAGGCGGTCCAGCTCGGTCAAGTCCAGCACGCTCTCCACCGCGCCCAGCACGGCCCCGTCCGAGTCTCGGATCAGGGACTGGTTCTTGAACACCGGCAGCAGGGTGCCGTCCTTGCGCTTGATGTGGCAACGCTTGGCCGGGCTCTCCTGCCCGGCGAAGAGCGGGCACCAGGCCCCGCGCACACGGGCGCGCTCCCTGGCGCAGGTGTCGCAGCCGAACAGGGCACAGGGCCTGCCAACGAGCTCCCCGGCCTCGTAGCCGGTGAGCCGGGTCATGGCTTCGTTGGCCATGACGATGCGGCCCTGCGGGTCCACGATGAACACGCCTTCCTGGATGGCGTGGCAGATTTCGCGCCAATGCTTTCCGATATCCATGTTGACCACCTGTGTATGCACATGTATATGCACTATACGCCCATACACACGCAACTTCAAAATAATCACCATGAAATTAGCAGGTTATACTTGGCATGCTCCGTGCTCTAAGGGGGCATGCTCAAACACATCTCTCCCGACAGCCGCATCACGCGCAGAACGCTCCTGAAGACGCTCGGCCTGGGCGGAACCGCAGCCCTGTTTCCGGGCCGCGCCCGCGCGGCGGCCCTGCCCGCCTCAGGCGGCGAGACCGCAACCCTGCTGGACCTGAGCAAGTGCATCGGCTGCGGGGCCTGCGTGGAGGCCTGCCGCGAAACCAACGGCAAACGGTACCCCAAGCCGATCAAGCCCCTGCCCACGCTGCTGCCCCCCGGCACCAAGAACGAGGACTTCTCGGACAAGCGCGGGGACGACACCCGCCTGACCCCCTACAACTGGCTCACCATCCAGAGCGCCACGGTGGACGGCCAGGAGGTCCACATCCCCAGGCGCTGCATGCACTGTCAGAACCCGCCCTGCGCCAACCTCTGCCCCTGGGGCGCCGCCTCCAAGCGGGAGAGCGGCACGGTGGAGATCGACCCGGACATCTGCCTGGGCGGCTCCAAGTGCCGCGACGTCTGCCCCTGGCAGATCCCCCAGCGGCAATCCGGCGTGGGGCTCTATCTGCACATCCTGCCCACCATGGCGGGCAACGGCGTGATGTTCAAGTGCGACCGCTGCCAGGACCGCGTGGCCAAGGGCCAGCTCCCGGCCTGCGTGGAGGCCTGCCCCCAGTCCGTGCAGAGCGTCGGCCCCAGGGACGAACTGGCGGCCCAGGCCAGGCGCATGGCCAGCGAGCGGGGCGGCTACCTCTACGGCCTGGAGGACAACGGCGGCACCAACACGATCTACTATTCGCCCGTGCCCTTCGAGAAGCTGAACGCGGCCGTGGCCAAGGGGCCGGGCAAGCCGCACCTGGCCTCAGTGGCCGATTCCATGGCCGATTCCAACACGCTGGCCTGGGCCGTGCTGCTGGCTCCTCTGGCGGGCGCGGCCTCGGCCCTGCTCAAGGGCACGAAGAAAATACTGGCTTCCAAAGAAACCAAGGAAGGCTCCCATGAATAGCGCCTGGATCTACAGAATCGCGATGGCCGTGCTGGCCGTCTCCGGCGTGGCCCAGATGCCCGTTTTCAAGCGCTACGGCATCGCCTCCATCCCGGGCCTGGGCTGGACAGCCGACTATTTCTTCACCCACCGCCTGCACTATGTCGCCGCCGCGCTGCTGCTGTTCTGGCTGGTCAGGCGGCTCCTGCTGGACGGCCCCGCCGCCCTGGGCAAGGCGCGGCTGGCGCTGCTCGGGGCGCTGGTGCTCACCGGGGCCATCCGGATGCTCAAGAACCTGCCGGATGTTGATTTCTCCCCGCTGACGGTCATGCTCGTGGACTGGACGCACCTCGCCGCGGCCATGGCCATCGGGCTGGCCGCACTGGTCATGCTCGCCAAGAGACGCGCCGATGCGCGTGAACGCATAAACAGGAGGTGAGGTTATGAAAGCGTTGCGGCTGCTCGCGGGGCTGCTCCTGGCGCTGGCGGCGTCGTCCGCCTGGGCCGGGAGCTGCCCGCCGTTCATGCTCCGTGCCGAGGACGGCTCGGTCATCAACCCTGTAACCGGTCAGAATGCGGACAAGCCCATATCCACGCGCCAGACCTGCGGCGCGGAGGGCTGCCACGACTACGCGGCCATAACCAAGGGTTACCACTTCCAGCAAGGCTGGGACGTCATCCGGGACGATTTCAGCAAGGACAAGCCCTGGGTGCTCTCCCCGGGCATGATGGGCAAGTTCTGACCCCCGTCCTTTCGCCAGTTGGCGAAAAAGAACAACGACAATCCCGACCAGATCGACATGACCCCCTTCATGTTCGCGGCCGCGGGCGAGAAGGACGCCAAGAACATGGGCGTCCCCGGCTGCGGCGGCTGCCACCCGGGCGGCGGCGGCCTGGAGTTCGACCGCGACGGCAAGCGCTACGACGCCCGCCTCAAGGATGACCCCAAGCTGGCCACCACCCTGGACGGCGACTACTTCAAGAGCCAGTGGGACAAGACCGGCGTGGTGGAGGCCGACTGCTTCATCTGCCATCTGCCCAACTACGACTTCAAGGAGCGCAACAAGCAGCTCAAGAAGCTCAACTTCCGCTGGGCCGCCACGGCCGCCTCCGGCATCGGGCAGGTGGAGGGCTTCGTGGACGAGGGCAAGCAGCCCGCCGTGAGCTACAACCTGCGCCTCTTCAACCAGGACGGGAAGTACGCCCCGAACTTCCCCTCCGAGCCCCCCAGCGAAAACTGCGTGTTCTGTCACGGCATGTCGGACATGAAGAAGCGCGGCTTCTCCTGGAACGACCGCGTGAACCACGACGTGCACAACATGCGCGGCATGTCCTGCGTGAGCTGCCACCCCTCGGACAAGAACCACAACTTCGCCAAGGGGCAGGAGAACGTCTCCACCGTGCGGGACGACCTGGACAACACCATCAAGAAGTGCGCGGACTGCCACACCACGGGCTACATGGGCGCGCCCAGGCCCGAGCACGCGGGCATTCGCCCCAGCCACCTGGAGAAGCTGGCCTGCGAGGCCTGCCACATCCCGGCCATCAACCGGGCCGCGGGCGAGGGCTTCGACGTCACCAGCGGGGCCATGGTCAACTACCCCAAGATAGGGGCCAAGGGCATGGGCGCGGAATTCAAGTGGGAGCCGCGCTACCAGCTGCTCAAGCGCGGGCAGATATCGCCCGTGAACCCGCTCTTGGTGGTCACCTGGACCAACCGCGACGCGGACGGCACGTACACCCCGCTGTTCATGCGCGAGATCAAGAAGGCCTACGATCAGGTCGCGCCCAAGCTCCAGGCCAAGAACCCGGCCAAGCCCGAGCTGCACACCCCCGAGCAGATCGGGCTGATGCTCACCGCCCTGAACGAGTCCCTCAAGGGAAACAAGCGCTTCAAGGCCGTGGCCCCGGCCTACCACAAGGGCGGCGAGATCCATGAACTGAGCCCCGACGGCAAGGTCGTCACCCGCAAGGACGACACCTGGGTGGGCCACGTGGAGGGCTTCAACATCAACCACAACGTGGCCCCGGCCAAGTTGGCCCTTGGCGCGAACGGCTGCGCGGACTGCCATTCCGAGAAGGCCAACATGTTCATGGGCCGCCAGGTGGCGGACATGTTCGGGCCGGACGGCAAGCCCGTGTACACCGACAACGCCCGGCTGCTGGGCGTGAGCCACGCGGCGTTCAGCCTCAACGCCTTCTACCAGGCGGCGGTGGTGCCCTACGGAAGCTGGATCATCCTGCTGGTGGGCTTCATGCTGACCCTGCACTACACCGGCCAGGGGCCCAAGGGACTGGACGCCCGCTGCGAGCCGGGCGAGATCGAGCGCTTCAGCCTGTCCGAACGCTGGACCCACCTGCTGCGCATGCTGGCCTTCCTGGCCTTGGCGGCCACGGGGTATGTGTTCTTCACCAGCAACGCCACCCTGGCCAAGGCCCTGTTCGGCTCCTATAAGGCGGCCGTGGTCTGGCACTGGGTCTCGGGCCTGGTGTTCACGGGCGCGGGGCTGTACGCGGCGATCCTCTGGGCGCGCGACGCGGTGTTCACCAGCTATGACCGCACCTGGTTCGCCCTGCGCGGCGGCTACCTCGGCCGCAAGATCGAGGGCGAGCACGCTCCGGCCGGGCGGCTCAACGCCGGGCAAAAGGTGTTCTTCTGGTTGAGCCTCGCCCTGACGCTGGTCATGGCGGCCACGGGCATCCCGCTCATTTGGAAGCAGAGCCTCTCGGCCTCGACGGCGCTGGTGCTGGCCACCATCCACGGTGTGGGCGGCGTGCTCTTTGTGGCCGTGGCCCTGGCCCACGCCTACCTGGGCACCATCGCCAACCCCGGCACCTGGCGGGCGCTGGTGGACGGCAAGGTGAGCCGGGCCTGGGCGGCCGAGCATCACAGCGAATGGTTCAAGAAACACTTTAAGAAATAGAGCCGCTCGGGCGCGGAGAAAAAAGAGGGGGCCTAGGCCCCCTCTTCATTTTGCGGAAGATCAGCCGAAGTGGTCGAATCCTCTGCTCAGCAGGGGCCGCCCGTTGATGGTGATGCCCTGGCCCTGCACGGCCTGGCCGATGGGCCACATGTCCGGCATGCGGCCGTAGAGCTCCAGGAAGAGTGTGCGGTGGCAGGCCCCGAGCAGGGCGTAGTCCTCCCCGCCGATGACGGCCAGTTCCGCCGGGTCGCGGCCTGTGGCGTGGGCGTGGCGGATCACCTCGGCGTGGAGCATGTCCTCCGGGATGGAGAGCTCCGCGCCCAGGCCCTCGGGCAGGAAGCGCGGCAGGTCGCGCGCCAGCCCGTCGGAGACGTCCATGAGCCCGCGCACGCCCCTGAAACCGGAGAGCTCCAGCCCCTGGGCCAGCTTGGCCTCGGGGCGCAGGTGCGCGGCCACGGCCTCGGGCCAGTTCTTGACGCAGGCCGGGCCTTCCGATTCCAGCCGGGAGAGGCCCACGGCGGCCAGGCCCAGTTCGCCCACCACGAAGAGCACGTCCCCCGGGTGGCACATCCTGCGCTGGAACAGCCTGCCGGATTCCCCCGGCTCGCCCCACACCGTGATCGAGATGACCATGGAGGAGCAGGCGTTGAGGTCGCCCCCCACCAGCGGGATGCCCGTGCGGTTGGCCAACTCGGCCATGCCGTCCAGCACGCCCTCCCAGCAGGCGGCGGGGGTGTCCGGCGGCCCGGCCAGGCCCAGGCAGAAGCCCACGGGCTTGGCGCCCATGGCCGCGATGTCCGAGAGGTTCACGGCCAGGGCCTTGTGCCCGGCGTCCTGGGGCGAGAAGTAGGCCCGGCGAAAGTGCACGTTCTCCACGAACATGTCGCAGGTCATGACCATGGTCTCCGGGCAGGCCAGCACGGCGCAGTCGTCGCCGCGCCCCACGGTCATGTGCGGGTGGGCGTTGGGGAACCGGGCCGAGATGGCCTCCAGGAAGTGGTCTTCGCTCTGGAACGGGGAAGTTTTCATGTCCGCCTGAGGTAGCCCACCCAGAGCCCGGCGGCAAGCCCGGCCGTGAGCACGGCTTCCGTGCATACGGTGGCCAGGGCGGAGCCTTCCGCGCCCAGGAAGGGGATGAGCGCCACGTTGAGCGCCACGTTGGCCAGGGCCGTGCCGATGGTCACGCGGGCGTAGAAGCCCTCGCGGCCCACAGCCACCAGGGCCTGGGTGAGCACGCCGTTGGGCAGGATGAACAGCAGCGAGGGCAGCAGCCACAGGCACAGGGTCTGGGCGTGGGCGTAGCGCTCCCCGAAGGCCAGGCGGATGATCCAGGGGCCGAGCCACATGGCCAGGGCCGTGCCGCACACGGCCAGGGCGCACATCACGGCCAGCATGATGCGCAGCGAGCGCCGGAACTGCCCCGGTTGATTCAGGCCCACCCGGAGCTTGCGGAAGAACAGGTGCGTCAGCGGCGTGCAGAACAGCACAGCCGCTTCGATGAGCCTGTAGGCCGCCGCGTACTGGCCCACGGCGGCCTGGTCGCCGCTCAGCTGGGTGAGCAGGATGATGTCGGACTTGAAGTAGATGGTGGTGGCGGCGCTGATGAGCAGGAACGAGCCGCAACTGCGGTAGAGCGAGGGCTCGATGCGCAAGGCCGGGAGCACTCGGGCGGGCGCGGCCTGCGGCAGGGCCAACGCCACGGCCTGACCGGCCAGCCAGCCCGCGAAGATTGCCGCCGGGCCGGGCGAGGGCAGGCACAGGGCCAGGCCCACGCCCGCGCAGGTGAGCGTGCGCACGCACATGCGCCAGAGGGCCTCGCGCTCGAACAGGCCGTGCCCTTTCAGCTCGGCCGAAACGTAATTCCCGGCGGAGAACAGGGCGTAATACGCCAGGGCCAGGTACATGGCCTGCTTGTCGCGCAGGGGCAGGGCCAGCACCAGCAGCGCGCCCGCCAGGGTGACCAGCCCGGCGTGGCCCAGGGCCTGGCGCATGAGCGGTATCTTATGCGTAAGCCCTTGCGTGGGGTGGGCGGACTCGCGGAAGATCAGGGTGGAGAAGCCGCCGTCCTGCAGGATGGCGAAGAGGGAGGCGATGGTCAGGATGTAGCTGTACCCGCCGAAGGCTTCCGGCCCCAGGAAGCGGCCCAGCGCGAAGGAGAGCAGGGTGGAGAGCGCCGCGTTGTAGAGCGTGGCCCCCCACTGCCCGGCCAGGGCCGAGGCGAAGCGTTTGGCCGCGCTCACGGCGTCGTCTTCCCGGGGTGCAGCAGGCAGTCCACTGCGGCGGGCAGGTCCACGGCCAGGGCGGTGGGGCTGCCTTCCCGGCCGGGCTCGAGGCGCAGCCAGCCCGAGGCCAGCTCCGGCAGTTCCAGTTGGGCCGCGAAGCGCCTGCCGTGCCCGGTGAGCACCAGCACGGATTCGGCCAGCCCGCAGGCCAGCCCGAAAGCCACGTCGGAGGCGTTGTCCCCGATCATGGCCGTTTCGGCCGCGTTCAGCCCGAAGCGGTCCCGCAGCTCGCACCACATGCCCTGTGCGGGCTTGCGGCAGCCGCAGGACTCCTGCGGGGCGTGGGGGCAGTGGGCCACGGCCTCGAAGGCCACGCCGTAGGGGGCCAGCAGTTCGGCAAGGCGCTCCTGCACGGCCTGGAAATCCTCCAGGGCGTAGTAGCCGCGCCCGATGCCCGACTGGTTGGTGACCACGAACAGCCGCGCCCCGGCTGCGGTCAGCCGGGCCAGGGCTTTGCCAGCGCCTGGCACCAGCTCCACCTGGGCCGGGTCGTGCAGGTAGTGCTTCTCCACGATGATGGTGCCGTCGCGGTCGATGAGCACGTTCTTGAGGGCTGTCATCTTTTCCTCCCGTGCATGTCCGCGAGGGCGCTCAGGGGCGGGGAGGGTATGTTCATTTCGAGGAGGGATTTCACCACGGTGCCTTTGGTTGGGGATGCCCCCAGGCAGTTATCTGAAGTGGGGCGGCGCTTCAAGCCCCGCGCCCGGCACTCGCCCGGCTCCCGGTTTGCGCGGCTCACCCCCCCCGCCCAACGTTCGGGCTGCTTCCGTTCAGGCTCTCAGTCGATGACCCCGGCGGCCAGCACGCGGCCGGAGGCGTCGTACAGGGCGGCGGTCTGCCCTGGCGCGGGCCTGGGGATGGGGGCGTGGAAGCGCAGGCGCAGCCGCCCCTCGCGCAATTCGGCACTCACGGGCCGGGGACGCTGGCGATAGCAGGTCTGGGCCAGGGTCTCCCGCGGCCAGTCCCGCGTGGGCACGAGCACGTTGGCCGCCTCCGTGGAGCACTCCAGCACGTCCAGGGCGGCCTTGGGGCCTGCGATGAGGGCGTTGTCCCGCGCGCGTTTCTCCAGCACGTAGAGAGGCTCGCTCCAGGCCACGCCCAGGCCCTTGCGCTGGCCGATGGTGTGTCGCCACAGGCCCTGGTGCTGGCCCACGCGCCTGCCGTCCTCCAGCAGGATGGGGCCGGGGCCGGGGAGCCGTGCGCCCTGCGCTTCAAGAAATGCGCGGTAGTCGTCGCCGGGGATGAAGCAGACCTCCTGGCTCTCGCGCGGCAGGGGCGGGGCCAGGCCGCGCCGGGCAAGCTCCGCCGGCACCTCGGCCTTGCGCCAGCCGCCCAGCGGGAACACCGCCCGGGCCAGGGAGGCGGCGGGCACCAGGGAAAGGAAATAGCTCTGATCCTTCACGGGGTCCGCGCCGCGCAGCAATTCCCCGTGCTCGCCCAGGCGCGCGTAATGCCCAGTGGCGATGCGCTTCGCGCCCAGTCGGGCCGCGTGCTCCGCCAGCAGACCGAACTTCATGTCCCGGTTGCAGCCCGCGCAAGGGTTTGGCGTCCTGCCTTCGACGTAGGCGGCCACGAAGGGCTCGATCACCCTGCTGCGGAACTCCCCGGAGAGATCCACGGCCTCGAAGGCCACGCCCAGTGCGGCGCACTGACGGGCCAGGGCCTCGGCCAGGGCCAGCTGCGCGTCGTCGGGCGGCAGAAAATGGGCGTGCAGGGCCAGCACGTCCGGCTTCCGGTCGCGCAGGAGCGCCAGGGCCAGCAGGCTGTCCATGCCGCCGGATACGGCGGCGGCGATGCTCATGCTAAAACTCTCATGGTGTTCGTTTCCGGTGGCACACGTAACAGGAGCTGGGCCGCTTGTTAACCACCCTTCCTGGATTGCCGACGGGCCGTGTCGGAAATGCGTGACATTGGGACGGCTTGCGTCGTATCGTGGGAGCGCATTCCCCCGGTTCAACCCTATCGCGAGGTTTCCAGCCGATGAAAGTGACCCTCAACTACGGGAAGACAGGTTACGAACTGGCGTTGCCGGAGGACTGCAACGTCACCGTCATACGAAAGCAGGCCATGCCCGTGCTGGCCGACCCCGCCCAGGCCCTGGAGCGCGCCCTGGACAACCCCACCTCCGGCCCGACCCTCTCCGAGGCCGCCAAGGGCCGCAAGTCGGCCTGCATCCTCATCTGCGACATCACCCGCCCGGTGCCCAACGGCATGATCCTGCCGGTGGTCATCAAGCGGCTCATGGACGCCGGCATGGACCCCAAGGCCATCACCGTGCTGGTGGCCACCGGCCTGCACCGCCCCAACGAGGGCGAGGAGCTGCGAGAGCTCATCGGCTCGGACTGGGTGCTCAAGACCGTGCGCGTGGAGAACCACTTCGCCCGCAACGACGAGGACCACGTGCTGCTGGGCACCTCCAGCCAGGGCACGCAGATCAAGGTGGACAAGCGCTTCGTGGAGGCCGACCTCAAGCTCGTCACCGGCCTGGTGGAGCCGCACTTCATGGCGGGCTACTCGGGCGGGCGCAAGGTGATCCTGCCGGGCGTGGCCCACCACGACACCATCACCCGCTTCCACACCGCCACCTTCCTGGAGTGCCCGGCCTCGGCCAACTGCGTGCTGGAGGGCAACCCCCTGCACCGCGACCAACTGGACGGCGTGGCCATGCTGGGCGACGTCTGGGCCGTGAACACCGTGCTGGACGAGCACAGGCGCGTCTCCTACCTCAATTTCGGCCCCCTGGAGGAGAGCCACCTGGACACCGTGGCCTTCACCCGGCCCTATTCCGAGATCAAGCTGGACCGCACCTGGAAGACCGTGGTCACCTCGGCGGCCGGGTACCCGCTGGACTCCACCTACTACCAGACCGTCAAGGGCATGGTGGGCGCCATGGACGCCCTGGAGCAGGGCGGCAAGCTGTTCATCGCCAGCGCCTGCACCCAGGGCATGGGCTCGCCCGAATACGTGGACGCCCAGAAGCGCCTGGTGGCCCTTGGGGTGGACGGCTTTTTGAGTGACATCATGCCCAAGCAGCGCGCCAGCATCGACGAGTGGCAGACCGAGATGCAGCTCAAGCCCATGCGCAAGGGCTCCATCTGCCTGTACACGCGCGGCCTCAAGGAGGAGGACAAGGCCTTGACCGGCGTGGAGGTCGTTGACGACCTGGAGGCCGCCCTGGCCAAGTGGCTGGCCGCCTGCGGCGACAAGGACGTGGTGGTGATTCCCGAGGGGCCGTACGTGGTGCCCTTGCAGGGTAAGTAGCGGATCGGCAGCCTTAATGTGCAGGGCGGGGTTGGGCGTATGCCCGGCCCCGCCTTGGATTGCTGTGTCAGGAGTAAGTTCGTTTTACATGTAGTTCTTTTGAGAATTGTGAATTTCAAGGTGGGCGCACCTGTTCTCATGTTTTTGTTGACAGGAATGTTAATCGCCTTCATTATTGATATATGTGTATAGCGGGGTGGGGATGGCTAAGACATATTGCGTGGTTATTAGGGCTCATTATATTGATGAGCATGTTTCAGCAGTCGTTGCAGAATTCAATAAGCTTCTTGGCGAAGATCAATTTGTAGTTCTCGATACTGACTCGGTATGTCAGTGTTCAGGGTTGAGTAATGTATTGCTGTACGGGTCGGCTGATATTAGAAGGGCAGGGTTGTTGTTCGATAATAATATATTCGAATATAGCAAGTGGTATAATGGTGACTATTCGTTGTATATTGCGTGCCGAATGATTGATAGGCAGTATGATGACTATTGGTTTATTGAGTACGACGTGCTCCTAAATTTTGATGATATACGTGATTTTTTTGATCATTTCCAAGAAATCGATTGTGATTTCATTTCTGCTAGATTTCGAAAAGCAGACAAGGACTGGATTTGGGCCAATAACCTTGAGTGGTTTTCATCTGACGTTTACGGGTCGTTTTTTCCGGTCGTTCGCGTCAGTCGGCGAGCAATTAATATGTTGTACTATTCGCGTGTGCTTTGTGGTCAGCAGTTTGTGAGACTTGGGTTAGATCGTAAATGCTGGCCACATGCGGAGGCTTATTGTCCTACCGCCTTGCAGAAATTTGGTTTTGACTGCGCTGACATTAACAATTTCGGCAAGCAATTCTATACGCCAGATTCACTAAAAGGGAAGAGGGCTGGCGCACATTATACGGATGATGACAGGTTTGGTGTTGCGGACAGTCTGATTTATCATCCAGTATACGACGCAACCCAAAAAAAGTTTTGTCCTGTCTGCAGGCAATTACGAAACATTTAAGAACTGATGACTTACTCGTTGATATGTTTAATTTTGGAAGTTGCCGTCGTTGAAATTCGCACTGCTGGTTGATCTGAAAGTGGGGTGTAAGGATGGATCTTGCTGCGTGTCCGGACGTTATTACCAAAAGTGACTTTTTATCTTCGTTTGAAACTCATGTTGGTTTGCCAATTTCAAATTTCTACACTCATGACCTACCTGATACATTTTGGAAATTGCCGATCGAACGGTCAGGTATTATTGACTGTAACTCTGCAAATTCCGCTCTTGATTCATTTGTTTACTGCCCAACAAGTATTGAGTGCCATAGATTGGCTGGTGTTAGGGTTCGATCGAAGCCAGGCTGCGTTTTTAGCAATTGCAATGTATATTTGGTCGATTTTCCATATGCTGGTTGTATTGATGTTATGATGTTTAATGACAGTAATTATTTGTTTAATTTTTCATCAAAGTACATCAAACTAAACTGTAAGCTCCGGGGTAAGTCAGTTTTTGTGATAGGTCAGGACACATCGTGTGTTGATGCAAAGTTGGATGGATATGAATTCTCTTGCACTATTGGATTGGATTCAATGCTCTCTGAAGAGATCGTTATTCAAGCTTCTGATGAGCATGCAATAGTAGATTGCAAGACAAATCATTCGGGGCCAAAGGGTCGGAGCCATGTTTGCATTGGACGCCATGTATGGGTGGGGAGGAGGGCGTTCATTTTAAAAAATGTGGTTGTCGGGGACGGCTCAATTGTCGGAGCATCTGCCTTGATAACGAAGTCTTATCCAAGATTTTCGGTAATTGGTGGGAACCCTGGAAGGTTGATCAAGTCTGGCGTAAGTTGGGCGAGGCTGCCAAGTGGCCTCAGCGACGAAGAAAGATTTTTGCTGGATGATATCACTCGCATTGCTGACGTATGCAGTGAGCCAACTGCCACAAACAATTACCGGTTTCTTGATAGCCTGCTCAATGTCGAGTCGGGAAATCTCGACAACCTCACCACCGGGCACCCCCCAGGTAATTTCCATACTGTCAGGCAAAGCATTTGCGATGGAAGGCAAGATATTGAGAAGCATGGTTTTGATGCAAAGCAGGCGTATTTGTATAATTGTATGTCAATCTTGTCCAATTTTCTTGTGGACGATTCAGAGGCATGCTCACTAATTGACATGTTTTGGGGCAGGATCAATTTCGACGATGCTGCCTACTTGCGTTTGAATCCAGACGTCGCAATGGCCGTTAGTCGTTGTGAAATTAAATCCGGATTTCACCACTGGATTAAGTACGGCATTAAAGAAAAACGCAGAATTATATAGTCGTTATTTTCAGGGTTGAGCGCTCGTGGTTCCTATGTTTTGTCGATTAACCCAGTTGTGTGATGTCATTTAATTCGTGCACGAAGATGCCTGTCGCCTAACGCCTCTACTTAGACGGTGGCAGGTGGAGAGCGCCGTCGAGCGACGAATGCTCTGCGTGCATAGTCGCAGTCGCAAATTTGTTGCCGATCATCAAGGTGCAGTCTTTGAAGATTTTATATTTCTGCAGAGTTGAAGTAGGCTTAGGTCGTAATTGTAGAATGTGGATAGATATTCAATTCCGGAAGGGGAGAGTGCGTAATCCCTTTCAAGATTTCTATGTATAGCTTCTTCTCCGGATGGAAGTTCAATCTGCACCCCGCTAGAGATTGTACTTAAAAGTACTTTAAAATCACTGTTTAATGTTTCCTGTTCAAGTATGTAAACAATATCATTGTAGCGCTTCAATAGGTATGGGCAGTCAATGAGCCAGTAAGAAAGTTTTCTTTTTATGTGATTGATTTCTGTTAGCCCAATCTTCGCGATATGGAAGTCTTCAGGTGTGCCATGGGTGAGGCCATAAAGCATCTCGTCTGGAGTTTGATAACGCGTGTAAACGATTTTTTCGGCTTCGCTCCATGGTGTTTTCCCTTGTGGTTTACCTTGCCTTTTCCTGGAATAGAATCCACTGCAAAACCTGGAGTGAATATTTCTGATGGAGAAGAACACCTTTTCCCCTACAGGAATATCCTTCAGTGTCGTTGAGTGTGGATGAAATTGAAGGTCGTATGGAATGAACGATGAATGCTTCTGGAGGGTCGTCATTATTGCAGAGCCACCCGTTTTGCCAACGTGGATAAAATGTAGCTTTTCCATATTATTGTAGAAAATGGCCCGCTTTTAGTGTTAGTGCGTACAGCGTGTCGACGTTAGTAAGCCGTGTGCTTTTTGGGGGGATGTCGCCTAATTTCCGGCTGCTAATGTTGAACTGCAACTTAGATATATGTCCACGTCGCTACTGCCTGTCGTATAAATTTATAACTTAATTGTACTTATGTTGCAAGGAAAGTGTTCGGTGCCAGCTGCCAAGATTTGTGCATTGATTGTTGCTGCCTGACACCGCGCCCTGGCGAACCGCTATTAGGCTAACTCGCCCTCATAGTCGGTGCTCCCCTCTCGTCGAAAGAAGGTCATTGAAGATGGCGGCGTACGGCTGCCTTCCACTCATATCGGTGCTCATGGCGGTCACTTCGCTTAATCGGGTGACGTGTCGTAACCCCATGCGAACCCCAGCCAGGCTCGGCATGACCACTTCCTCTTCGGGTGGGACCATCACGTTATGACTATCTATCTTCACCAGATTGTGCGTCCTACCGCCCCAGCTTCTTCTCAAGCTCGGCCACGGCCAGGGTGGTCTTGATCACCGTGTCGGGGTTCAGCGACATGCTCTGGATGCCGCACTCCACGATGAAGCGAGCGAACTCCGGGTAGTCCGACGGGGCCTGCCCGCAGATGCCGATGTACTTGCCCATGCGGTTGCAGACCTCGATGACCTGCTTGACCATCCTGAGCACGGCGGGGTTGCGCTCGTCGTACACGTGGGAGACCAGGGCCGAGTCCCTGTCCACGCCGAGGATGAGTTGGGTGAGGTCGTTGGAGCCGATGGAGAAGCCGTCCACCACCTCCAAAAATTCCTCCGCCAGAATCACGTTGGAGGGGATCTCGCACATGCCCACCACGCGCAGCCCGTTCTCGCCCTTTCTCAGGCCGTAGGCGGCCATGGTCTCAAGCACCTTGCGGGTCTCCTCCACGGTGCGCGGGAAGGGGATCATCACCTCAAGGTTGGTAAGCCCCATTTCGTTGCGGATCTTGAGGATGGCCCGGCACTCCAGGGCGAAGGCCTCCCTATAGTTGTCGGAGTAGTAGCGGCTGGCCCCGCGCCAGCCGATCATGGGGTTCTCCTCTTTCGGCTCGAACTGCGCGCCGCCGATCAGGTTGGCGTACTCGTTGCTCTTGAAGTCGGAGAGGCGCACGATGACCGGCTTGGGGTGGAAGGCCGCCGCGATCATGCCCACGCCTTCGGCCAGCTTGTCCACGAAGTACTGGGCAAGGTCGGTGTAGCCCTGGGTCATGCGGGCTATCTCGGCCTTGGCTGCCTTGTCCGTGAGTTCGCCGAAGCGCAGCAGGGCCAGGGGGTGGATGCGGATGTAGGAGTTGATGATGAACTCCTCGCGCGCCAGGCCCACGCCGTCGCAGGGGATGAAGCTCTTCTCGAAGGCCTGCTCCGGGGAGGCCAGGTTCATGGTGATCTTGGTGCTGGGCCGGGGCATGCCCTCCAGGTTGAGCTCCTGCACCTCGAAGTCCAGCAGGCCCATGTAGACCACGCCCTCCGAGCCCTGGGAGCAGTCCACTGTGACGTCCTGGCCTTCGGGGATGCGGTCCGTGCCGTCCAGGGTGCCCACCACGCAGGGGATGCCCAGCTCCCGCGAGACGATGGCCGCGTGGCAGGTGCGCCCGCCCCGATTGGTCACGATGGCCGAGGCGATCTTCATGATCGGCTCCCAGTCGGGGTCGGTCATGTCCGTGACCAGCACCTCGCCCTTGCGGAACTCCCGGATGTTGGCCGCCTCCTTGATGACGTGCGCCGCGCCGCGCCCGATGGCCTCGCCCACGGCCTTGCCCCGCGCGGCAACCGCGCCCGAGCCTTTGAGCACGTACGTGCGCAGGACGTTCGCGTCCTTGCGGGAGTGGACGGTCTCGGGCCGGGCCTGCACGATGAACAGCTCGCCGGTGCGTCCGTCCTTGGCCCACTCGATGTCCATGGGCTTGAAGTAGCCCGCCTTGGCGGAATAGTGGTCCTCGATGGTGCAGGCCATGCGCGAAAGCGACAGCACCTCCTCGTCATTCAGCACCAGCAGGCCCCGGTCGGCCTGGGGCACGTCCACGTTCTTGGTGGGGGACTTGGCGTCGTCGGTGTAGACCATCTTGATGGCCTTCTCGCCCACCTTCTTCATGAGCACGGGCTTGAACCCGGCCTTGAGCGTGGGCTTGAACACGTAATACTCGTCCGGGGAGACGGCGCCCTGCACCACGTTCTCGCCCAGGCCCCAGGCCCCGGTGATGTACACGGCGTCCTTGAAGCCGGATTCGGTGTCGATGGTGAACATGACGCCGGAGGAGGCCAAGTCCGAGCGAACCATCTTCTGCACCGCGATGGAGAGCGCGATGGCGAAGTGGTCGAAGCCCTTGTCCACCCGGTAGGAGATGGCCCTGTTGGTGAACAGCGAGGCGAAGCAGCGCTGGCAGGCCTCCAGGAGCTCCTCCACGCCGTGGATGTTAAGATAGGTCTCCTGCTGGCCCGCGAAGGAGGCGTCGGGCAGGTCCTCCGCGGTGGCGGAGGAGCGCACGGCCACGTCGCAGCCCGCGCCGTAGCGGGCCTCCAGCTTGGCGTAGGCCTGCTCGATGGCGGCGCGCAACTCGTCGGGGAAGCGCAGGGAGCGGACCAGGGCGCGAATCCTGCGCCCGCGCAGGGCCAGGTTCTCCATGTCGTGGGTGTCCAGGCCGGCCAGGATGGAGCGGATGGCCTCCCGGGCGTTGTTGCGCTCCAAAAGCAGGCGGTAGGCCGTGGCGGTGATGGCGAAGCCCCCGGGCACGGTGACGCCCTTGGGGCCGAGCTCGCGGTACATCTCGCCCAGGGAGGCGGTCTTGCCGCCCACCAGGGGGACGTCCTCGCTGGTGATTTCGTCGAACCAGAGGATCAGTGCGTCGTCTCTGCTCATTGCAAGCCTCCGGGGAGGTGGGATTGGGGCGAGGATAGCACGCGGGCGGGGCGCATGGGAAGGACGGGCCGCCAAAAGAAAGCCCCCGGCGCTTGCGCGACGGGGGCTTCGGTATCGTTCAGGCGACTGGGCCTAGTAGGCTTCGTCGTAATCCAGCTCCTTCTCGGTCACCTTGTGGCTGAAGGTCTTGTAGACCCAGGCCTGGTACAGGATGACGATGGGCACGAAGGTCAGGGCCACGATGAGCATGATCTTGAGCGTCAGCGGCGAGGACGAGCTGTTCTGGATGGTCATGGACCACGCCGGGTTCAGGCTCGAGGGCAGCAGGGCCGGGAAGATGCCCAGCACGCCGAACAGGGCCACGCCCACGATGGTCACGGCGGAGGCCGTCCAGGCCAGGCCCAGGCGGCGCTGGCCGATGTACACGCGCTGCATCAGCAGGCCGCCCACGGGCAGCAGCAGCACCACGAACAGCAGCGGGTTGGCCAGGTAGTTGGCGAACAGCTTGGTGTAGACGGCGGAGAGCACCAGGAACACCACGGCCACCAGCAGCAGGGCGGGCCAGAGCTTCTCGGCCACCTTGAGGGCCCTGTCGTGCAGCACGCCTTCGGTCTTGCAGGAGAGGAACAGCGCCCCGTGCATCAGGAAGGCGCAGACGAACAGAACGCCGCCGCACAGGCCGTAGGGGTTGAGCAGGGTGAACAGGTTGCCCTGCAGGATGCCGTTCTGGTCGATGGGCACGCCCTTGAAGATGTTGGCGAAGGCCACGCCCAGCAGCAGCGCGGGAAGGAAGCTGCTCACCGCGTGGATAACGTCCCAGATCTTCTTGGAGCCGGCGCTCTCGACCTTGGCCCTGAACTCGAAGCTGATGCCCCGGAAGATCAGGGAGAACAGCAGGAGCATCAGCGGCGTGTACAGGGCGGAGAACATCACCGCGTAGGTGCCGGGGAAGGCCGCGAAGGTCACGCCGCCGGCGGTTATCAGCCAGACCTCGTTGCCGTCCCAGAAGGGGCCGACCGAGTTGTAGAGGATGCGCTTTTCGTTGTCAGTGGCGGCTATGGCCGGGGCGAGCATGCCCACGCCCAGGTCGAACCCGTCCAGTATGAAGTAGACGGCCCACAACACGCCCCAGAGCAGAAACCATATGGTTCCGAGTTCCATGTCCGTTTCCTCCGTTTAGTGGGCCGGGCCCTTCTTGGCGTATTTGACCAAGAGGTAGATGTCGACGATGCCGAGCAGGGTGTAGACCACCACGAAGGCCAGCAGGGAGAAGGCCACCTGCTGCGGCTCCACCGGGGAGACGGCGTCCTTGGTGCGCATCAGCCCGTGCACGATCCAGGGCTGGCGGCCCACCTCGGCCACGGCCCAGCCCGCCTGGATGGCGATGTAGGGCAGGGGGATGGCGTAGAGCATCAGGCGCAGGTAGCCGGGGTAGTCCTGCAGCTTCTTGGACTTTATGAGGCCGAACAGGGCCAGCAGCGGCATGATGGTGCCGAGTGCGACCATGATGCGGAAGTTCCAGAAGGTGAGGGCCACGGGCGGGCGGTCTTCGGCCTTGAAGTCGAGCAGGCCCTTGACCTCGGCGTCGGGGTTGTTGAAGGCCAGGATGGAGAGCAGGCTCGGGATGCCGATGGCTTCCACGGAGTTGCGGCTGTTGGCCTCGTCAGGCAGGGCCAGCAGGTACATGGGGGCGTTCTTCTGGGTGTGCCAGTGGGACTCCATGGCCGCCAGCTTGGCGGGCTGGATCAGCGCCACCTGGTTGCCGTGGTGGTGCCCCTGCACGGCCACGACCACCGAGAAGATGAAGGCGAAGACAGCGCCGATCTTGAAGGAGCGGGTGAAGAACTCCACCTCGTTCTTGCGCAGCAGGTGCCAGGCCGAGACGCCCGCCACGAAGAAGCCGGAGAGCAGGAACGCGGCCGAGAGCACGTGCACGTACTGGCTCCAGGCGAAGGGGTTGGTGATGAGCGCGCCGAAATCCTCAAGCTCTGCCCGGCCGTTGCGCATCACGTAGCCCAGAGGGTTCTGCATGAAGCCGTTGGCGATGATGATCCACAGCGCGGAGAGGTTTGCGGCGAAGGCCACCATGCAGATGGCGGCGGCGTGCATCCCTTTGGAGAGCTTGTCCCACCCGAAGACCCACACGCCGATCATGGTGGATTCGAGGAAGAAGGCCACCGATGCCTCGATCGCCAGCAGGGGGCCGAAGATGTCGCCCACATAGGCCGAGTAGCGCGACCAGTTTGTGCCGAATTGGAATTCCAGGGTGATGCCGGTTACGATGCCGATAGCGAAGTTGATGAGAAAGAGTTTGCCCCAGTATTTGGCCATCTTCTTATACATCTCATCACCGGTTCTGACGTAGCGGACCTCCATGAAGGCAACGAGAATGGAGAGGCCCAGGGTCAGGGGGACGAAGATGAAGTGAAAGAAGGTGGCCGCGGCGAACTGCAAACGGGAAAGCATCAAGGTGTCCATGCGCCTTCTCTCCTATGCCTGGCCTTTTGAAGTTGTGGCGGATTTTCCGCCGGTGCATGCCGCATCGCACTGCGCTGCGGGGTCCAAGTTGCTGTCCGTTCTGGCGAGGCTTTCGAAGTTCGCCGCTCCCAGCGTCTGGCGGAACTGGGCCCTGGCCTTGTGCCACACGCGGTGCACCGCGCAGCAGGAGCTGCGCTCGCAATCCTGCGGGCGGGAAAGGCACTCGTTCACCAGTATCTCGCCGTCTACGGCCTCCACCACCATTAGCAAAGAAATCTCCCGCGGGGGAAGCGCCAATTCCATTCCCCCCAGTGCGCCCTGGCGCACCACCACGACGCCGGCCTTGGCCAGGCTCTGGGCGATCTTGCCCAGGAACGCCTGGGGGATGCTCATGGCCTCGGCGATCTCGCGGCGGCTGACGACCAGTCCAAACGGCTGCTTGGAGAGGTACAGGACGCAACGGATGGCGTATTCTGCGGCGCGTGTGAGTTTCATGCTGCCTCGAAACAGGATAATTAAGAGCTGATTTGTCCTATATCGAGGCGAGGCCTGGGTGTCAACAATCCATGCGGAAATTCGCACAAGAAAAACGAATCGGTTCCTCCCGCCCAGACCGGCACGACCCGCCGGGTTGCGCGCCGTTATTTACCGGATGCCGGTTCGGGGGTAGGGAAGGGTCATTCATAGGAACCCGAGGTGCGTATGCCCATGTGGACCCGCCGATTCGCTCTCAAGGCGCTCTCCTGCGCCGCAGCCGTGGCCGCGTGGCCCGGAGCGGCCTGGAGTATGATCGTCCAAGCCTTCCAGACCCGCACCGTGGAGGAAGGCCCTCCCGCGTTCGATTCCGTCACGGGGGAACTCGTGCTCACGGACGGCAGCCGCGAGGCCTACGAGTTGGTGGTGGACGGGATGGCCGAACACCCGCTCAAGCTGAATTACGCCCAACTGCGGGCTTTGCCCCAGGTGTCCCAGACCTCCGACTTCCATTGCGTGGAGGGCTGGTCCGTACTGGACGTGGCCTGGGGCGGGGTGCGCTTCAAGGAGATCACGGAGTTGGCCCGGCCCGCCGCCGGGGCCACACACGTGGTGTTCCACGCCCTAGGGGAGACCGGTTACGGCCGGGGCGCCCTGAGGCAGTATCACGAGTGCCTTCCCCTGGGGGACCTGCTGCGCCCCGAGCTGGACTATCTGCTGGCCCTGGACCTGGGGGGCGTTCCTCTGCCGCTGGACAGGGGGGCTCCTCTGCGCCTGGTCTGTCCGTTCGACCTGGCTTACAAGTCCATCAAATTCGTCACGCGCATCGAATTCACCGACGCTCCTCAGGACGGCTGGTGGACCGTGGCCAACCCCATCTATCCGCTCAACGCGCCGGTGCCTTCCAAGAGGCTGCGCCGCAAGGACCCCAGGGGGTAGCGCCCAGAGCCAACACGGCAAAACACTGTGACCAATAAACAAGGACCCTCGCGCTTCGCCAGCGCGAGGGTCCTTTGATTTATTCCCTGTCGGTGGAGGCCGGTCAGGAGCCGGACTGCGTCTGCGTCTGCGGGCGGGGGGCCGCCAGCGCGGCCTTGCGGCTGAGGTACTTGTTCAGCCAGACGCGCAGCCGGGCGTGGACGTTGACGTCCACCTGCCCAAGGAACCAGGCCCCGCCGATGCAGAGCACCAGGGCCATGAGCCCGGCGATGAGGCCCGGGGGCGTTTCCGTGAAATACTTCCAGCGGTCGAACACAAGAATGATGACGTTGGTGTGGATCAGGTAGAGCGTATAGGAATAGTCACCGTATTGGGCCAGCATGGGCGGCGAGGTTACGCGGCTTTCCAGCTTGATGAGCCAGTAGAGCAGAAAGCAAGAGCCCATGCCCATGATGTAAAGAACCGAAAAGCGCACGGCCCAGAGCTCCAGGCAGGCCAGCGACACGGCCGTCATCACCAGCAGCATCATCTGCTGGGTGAAGGGTTCGTTGAAGCGCTGAATGTAGTAGAAGGTCAACGCGCCCAGGATGAACGAAGGGTTCCAGATGGAGAACCAGATGTTGAGCACGTTGGGCACGGGCTGCGGCGGCCTGAAGGCGAAGATGTGCACCAGGATGCAGGCGAACAGCCAGGCCAGCAGGAACCCGGGGAAATACCTGGTCAGCTTCGGGCGCACGAACACGGCGCAGATGAGATAGTACCAGATCTCGTAGACCAGGGTCCACTCGATGCCCAGCTTGTAGCTCTTGCCCATGCCGAAAGGCAGCAGGGACATGACGAAGGGAAGGTCGTCCAGGTTGAGCTGGTGGTTGGTGAAGGCGCGCATCACGAAAGCCATGGCTATCACGATGAAATACATGGGATAGACGCGGACCAGGCGCTGCGCCAGGAAGTGCTTGGAGTTCCTGTCCACCAGGAAGGCCATGAAGTACCCGGAGATGGCGAAGAAGGCGCAGGGCACGCCGCCGATCAGGTCGGGCACGTATATGAAGTACGACGGGTCGCCCTGTTTCAGCAGGTATATCTTGACGTGCACGAAGGCCACCAAGATGCACAAGATGCCCCGGAGGGCTTGAATATGAGTATAGGTCATGGTGTGTCGGCGTGTTGTGCTGTGGAGCCGCCCGGCGGAGTCATGAGGAATTGGGCGGCGCCCAGCAACTACATCAAACGGTGGGGATGGTCAACGCGGCCGGACGCAAACGGTGTTCCCTGTTGCCGTCTTATTCGGTTCCGGGGGCCAGCTCGGCCTCCCAGGCTTCCACATGGTACAGGCTGGTGCCGGGGTTCTTGGCCCAGCCGCTCTGCTGGTCCCAACTGCGCTCGATGGGCCATTGGCTCACTTGCCTGAGAGCGCCGTCCACGTTGTCGGCCATGACGACGCGGTGCTCCGTGGCCTTGAGGGCGCCCTGCGGCCCGGAAATGTAACGGACGAGGTACTGCTGCATGTGCCGCCCTCCTGCACGTGGCGGAAAAGGGCGGCGGCGCCCCTTGCGGGTCGCGCCGCCGCCGTTGGTTGCTTGGCCTGTATTCCGCGCGGCCCGGCGGGCTAGCCGTGGGCGCTGGGGAAGAAGGCGTTGCTGACGAAGTAGAGCACCACCAGCAGGGTCACCCCGATGCCCAGGCTCCAGGCCACGAGCTTCTTCTCGGTGTCGTCCAGCGGTTCATACTCCATTTTCTTTATTTCTTCGCTGATCTTCAGGTCGTTGATGTTGGACATACGTGTCGCTCCTTGGGGTTAGCTGGCCAGCGGCGGCTTCACACCGTGGAAGAAGAGCCAGGAGATGAACAGCCCGACCCAGATGATGAACCCGAACAGGCAGACCACGTACACAGCGGCCAGCCTGCCGATCCCTTCCTCCCACAGCTTGCGGAAGTTGGAGACCACGCCGATGGTGAAGAAGGTCAGCACGAAGAAGATCAGACGGAACGATGAAAGCCCGCCGATGATGGCGTTGCCCAGCTTCACGCCGCCGGCGGAGCTGGTGCAGACCAGCAGCAGGATGGCGAAGGAGATGATGTAGCCCAGAACGAAGCGGGGGAAGCGGTTCCACACTTCGGAGAACTTCATCCTCTGGCCGTCCTTGCACTCGAACTTGGAGCACCAGATGTAGGCCAGCACGAAGGACCAGATGCCGATGAACACGTCGATGAAGATCTTGACCGTGGTGGTGACCATCACCACCCAGCCTTCCTTGTAGTTGACGCCGTCGACGGCCAGTGCCTTGGCGCGGATCAGGGCGTCCGTGATGGCGCCGCTGGCGATGGCGCCGCCGTCGCTCTTCACGGCCAGGCCCATCCAGCCGCCGGCCACCATGGGTTCGCCGTGCAGCCACCACTGGGCCACGAAGGGCAGGACCAGCATTTCAACGCAGGTGAACACGACCACCAGGGAGGAGACCATGATGGGCACCACGGGGCGCGCCCTGATGGCGCCGCCGGTGGCGATGGCCGCGGACACGCCGCAGATGGAGATGCCCGAAGCCAGGGGGGCGGCCCACTCCCTGCTGAATTTGAAGTACTTGCGGGAGACGTAGTACACCACGGCCCAGTAGATCAGGTAGGCCTCGACGATGGCGCACAGGCCCCGGAAGATGATGGAGGAGGCCAGGCCCATGGCGTCGGCGGCCTTGACGCCGAGTTCCGAGCCCATGATCACGATGGCGATCTTGACGAACATTTCGGGGCGGCAGGCATCCTTGATGCTCTCGGCCAGCCCCGGCATGAAGTTGCCGACGATGATGCCCGCGAGAAGCGCTATGACGAAGCCCGCTTCACCCGTGAGGCCCATGGACCAGGAGATGCCGAACTTGGCCGTGGTGTTGGGCGTCGCGGCGATGTGGGCCTCGTTGCCCAGGGCGAAACAGAAATAGCAGATGAAGAATACGACGGTGAACGATTTTACGAACTTCACCACGTCGGCGCCAAGCAGTTTGATGCCGACAGAGAGCACCGCCGTGATCGCGAC
Source organism: Fundidesulfovibrio agrisoli (assembly GCF_022808715.1). GTDB lineage: Bacteria > Desulfobacterota > Desulfovibrionia > Desulfovibrionales > Desulfovibrionaceae > Fundidesulfovibrio > Fundidesulfovibrio agrisoli. Next base: position 201,799 of record NZ_JAKZKX010000002.1, on the reverse strand, counting down.
ATAGGTGAGTATCAATGCGGCAAAGCCGGAAACGCCTTTATAATTCGCCGTGGAGGCGGTGAAAACCTTGTCGAAGGAAGTCCACATGTTCGATTTGACGGCCCATCCGAGCAAATCGATCCCTGCAACGTTGAATAGTGACAGGATGAAGATCAATGACCCCACCAGCAACGCCACTTTGTCTTCCGTAAACGCCGTGTTTTGCTTCATACTTCCTCCGGAGCGGTTTTGTGAGCGTCTGTTTTCAGCCACCTCTGTGCGACGGCCAGGCTGGTCGCATTTGACGGCACGATGCCATAGCATCGGCGAAGTGCCAAGTATTGCGGGATAATTCGTGTCCGGCGGCGTGCGGTTTGAGCTGATTATTGTCTACATTTTCCAAATTGTAATATCGCCACGCTTACTACCGTCATCACTTGAAGTGCAAAAAAAGCCCCCTCTGAAATACTCAGAGAGGGCTTCGCTGATCGGGCCGACGCCGTGTTGCGGCGGGTGCGTCAGAAGGAGGCGATCTTGGCCTGCAAGGCCTCGGCCACCTTGCGTCCCAGATCCACGCAGGCCTTGAGCTGGTCGTGGGTGGGCCTGTTCTTGGCGCGCACGCCTTCAATAACGTCGAAGTGCATGGCGGTGAGTTGCTCGGTGACCAGCTTGAGGGACTCGCCGCTCCAGCCGTAGGAGCCGAAAGCAGCGGCCACCTTGTTCTGGGGGCGCAGGCCCTTCATGTAGGTGAGCATGGCGGAGACGGGCGGCAGCACGCCGTTGTTGTGCGTGGCCGAGCCCACCAGCACCGCTCCGGATTCGAACACCTCGGTCATCACGTCGGAGTGGTGGTTGGCCTTCAGGGACATGACCGTCACCGGCGTGCCCGCGTCGGAGAGGCCCTGGGCCACGGCGTGGGCCATCATTTCGGTGGAGCGCCACATGGTGTCGAAGAACACCACGGCCTTGTTGGCGGGCTTTTGCAGGGCGAAATTGCGGTAGGCCTCGATGACCTGGCCCACGCCCGCGCCGCGCCAGAGCAGGCCGTGGTCCGGGGCGATCATCTGGACGTCCCAGCCCTGCTTGCCCACTTCCTCAAGGATCTTGAGGGTCACGGAGGAGTACGGCAGCACGATGTTGGCGTAGTAGCGGGAGAGCTGCCTGGCCAGTTCGGCCTGGTCCACCTCGTCCGCGAAGCGCTCGGAGGTGGCGTAGTTCTGGCCGAAGGCGTCCTGGGAGATGAGCAGCTTGTCGTGCGGGATGTAGGTCATCATGGAGTCGGGCCAGTGCAGCATCCTGGTCTCCATGAAGTGCAGGGTGCGCTTGCCGATGGAGAGTGTGTCGCCGGTCTTGACCACGTGCAGGGGCCAGTCCTTGGCGTCGTAGTACTCCTTGATAGCCTTTTCGCCCATGACCGAGCAGACGATCTTCTCGGGCTTGCAGGCGGCCACCAGCCGGGGCAGCGCGCCGGAGTGGTCGGGCTCCACGTGGTTGACCACTATGTAGTCCACCTTCTCCACGGGCATCACATGCGCGATCTTGCACAGCAGGTCGCCCGCGAAGGAGGCGTCCACCGTGTCGACCACGGTGTTCTTCTCGTCCTGGATCAGGAAGGCGTTGTACGTGGTGCCCTTGGGGGAGAGGGAATAGCCGTGGAAGTTGCGGCGATCCCAGTCGACGGCACCTATGTAGTGAATATCTTTTAGAATCTCGACGGATTTCATTGGGGATTCCTCAAAAAAAGAGAGGCCCGCCGGATACCCGGCGGGCTGGGAAAATGGGCCTATTCCTTGGAGAATTCGTCCTTGGAGGCTCCGCAGACGGGGCAGGTCCACTCATCGGGAACCTTCTCCCACGGGGTGCCGGGGGCAACGTTGTTGTCGGGATCGCCTTCGGCGGGATTGTACACGTATCCGCAGACGTTGCAGACATATTTATCCATGAATATCCTCCGGATGAAAACGGTGAAGGACGAATCGCCATCTTTTTACCCCCAGCGCCGGACTCCGCCACGGGGGCGAGCCTTGCCTGAGCGGCAAAGAGGTCGATGCGTCGGTTGCGCGAACCGGCCGAAGCCCTGAGGCGCGGCGCGGAAAAAACTCCTGGTCCGACATGCCGGCGGGGCTCCGGTTACGGAGCGCACCACGCGACTATCGAAATCTATCATGCGTGATCGCCCCGCCTGTCAAGAGGGAAGTGCCTGCTTCCCCCCATCGCCGTTGCCGGAGAAACGGCCGGCAAGCTTCGCCAGGTGGTGGGACATGTCCCTCACGGCGGTGATGCGCTTGTTGGCCTCCATGACGCGCATGGCCACGTCCTGCGAGAGGCCGTTGATGTGCGAGACGTTGTCGTTGATGGCCTCGCTGGTGGAGGACTGCTGCTCCGCGGCCGAGGCGATGGAGCGGATCATGTCCGCGATGCGCCCGGAGTGCGACACGATGTCGGAGAACACGGAGCCGGAGCGCTCCGCCATGCTGGCGGCGTGCTCCACGGACTCCTTGGTGCCGGCCATGCCCCCGGCCACGTGCCTGGTGCCGTCCTGTATCTCGGTCACGGCGTGGCTGACCTCGGCCGTGGCCTGCATGGTCTTCTCGGCCAGCTTGCGGACCTCGTCCGCGACCACGGCGAAGCCCCGCCCCGCATCCCCGGCGCGAGCCGCCTCGATGGCGGCGTTGAGGGCAAGCAGGTTGGTCTGGTCGGCGATGTCGCCCACCACGCCCATGACGCGGCCGATGTTCATGGCCCTCTCGGTCAGTTCGCTGAGGGACTCGGCAAGGGACTGCGCCCGGGAGGCCACCTGGCGCGTCTCGTCCACGGTGAGCTTCACCTCGGTGCCGCCCTTCTGGGCCACGGCCTGGGCCTGCTCGGAGGCCTTCGAGGTCTCGCTGGCGTTGCGGGCCACCTCCAGCACGGTGTCGTTCATCTGGTCCATGGCCTTGGTGAGGTTGGCCGTGAGGGCAGCGGTGTCATCCACGCTGTGGGCCACGACTTCCATCTGTCCGGCCAGTTCGGTGGCGGCTTCGGAGAGGTTGGCCGACACGGACATGACCTCGCGCGCCACCTCGAGCAGGCTGGCGCGCTGCATCTCGATCTGCACCTTGGCCTCCTCCTCTTCGGTGAGGTCCATGAGCACTCCGATGACGCCGAGCATCTGGCCCTTGGCCCCGCGCAGGGGGGAGACCTCGTAGTGCAGGGGGAAGATCACGCCGTCCTCGCGCTCATAGAGGATCTTGCCGCCCGAGGACGTGCCCGAGGCCAGCACCGTGGCGCAGAGGTCAAGCGAGGCGCCGCCCGCGCTCAGGATCATGTCGGCCCGGCGGCAGTTGAGGGCGTCTTCGGGGTGCCCCAGAATTTTGCAGAGCGGCGTGTTGGCGAAGCAGAAGTCACCGTTCTGGTCGGTGACGAAGAGCGGGATGTTGATGCCTTCCAGGACGCTCTTGTTGTATTCCAGCTGGTCCTGGATGGTGCGCACCATGCCCGCCAGATCGCGGGAGAGGCCGGCCAGCTCGTCCTGGCCCTTCATGCTGAAATCCACGTCGTGGCGGCCCTGGCGCACCAGAGCGGTGTTGGCGGCGATGGTCCGGATGCGGCTCAGCACCGCCCGTTTCATGAACCAGGTGACCAGGCAGAGCAGCAGCACCAGCCCGGCCAGGGAGATGCCGCCGTTCATGAGCTGGTCCTGCCGGGCCTGGGCCAGGGTGGGGGTGATGTCCTGCAGGACGACGATGGTGCCCAGGATGGGCTTGGAGGCCCCGTGGCAGTGGTGGCATTCGGGCTCGTTGCGGATGGGGGTGGCCATGGCCATGAAGCTCGACCCGTTCAGCTCCGTCTGGGCGGAGCCCTCCGCTCCGGCCAGGCCCTTCTCCAGCAGGCCGGTGACGGCCTGGCTGCCCAGGAAGGGGGCCAGATCCCTGCGCAGGGCCTTCTGGTTGGTTGAGTAGGTCACGTTGCCTTTGTAGTCGGTGAGGAAGATGTGCCCCGCCGCGTCGCGCTTGGCCATCTTCTCGAACACCCCGGCGGTCTCGGAGTTCTTGCCCAGGCGCATGGGCTCCTCAACGGCCATGAGCATCAGGTGGGAGATGCGGTTGGAATTGGCGGTCACGAGGCCCATGGTGGAGCGCGACTGCCAACTGGCGTTTGCCAGGAACAGGCCCGTGAACACGGTCACCGTGACGGCGGTGATCAACAACAGGACGCGGAACCCGAGTGACTGATGGAACACATGCACAGCCGTTTTCCTCCCTAGTGTGCGCCGCCGTACAGCATCGGCTTGAAACCAAAGGATTTCACGCGCTGCTCGTTGTGGCATGCCTGGCATTGCTCGACCGAAAGCTTGGACTTGATGAGGGACTTGTCGCCGGACTGGGCGTGGGCCTCGCCCGGCCCGTGGCAGACCTCACACCCGGCGTTGGCGAGCTGGGGCGTCTTTTCGACGCTGATGAAACCGCCCGGCTGCCCGTACCCTGTCGTATGGCAGGCGTAGCACTCTTGAAGCTCGGCCGGACTCAACTTCGAGGCCATGATCTGGATCGATTGGAAGGAGTGGGCCTTCTTGGCCGACTTTGAATACGACTCGAATTCTTTCTGGTGGCATTCAGCGCAGGCTTTGGAGCCCGTATACCCGGCGGACAATGCGTTCGACACTGCCAACAGCGGCACAAGGCATACAGCAACGGCTAACAAGACGGCTGCCCGGCGCATACGGCCCCTCCCTGCGGGTTCTGGTTGCAACACATCAGGCGCCTGGCCGGTTGATGGAGCCAGGGGCTTGCAGCCGCAATCCAGAGCGGGGAAGGTGCGTAACTGAACAATCCATCGGTCTTCGGCGGACCGCCAGGACAATACGCCCCGTCCTTGGCGCTGTACGGCTGAATTGTCAAGTACAGCTACTCTTGCAAGGATTCTGCAAGCAGAATAATCGTTACACTACGGAGTCAAAAGTTGCAATACTAAATGCTTGAAACAACGATGCTTGCTGCCCTTTTCTGCCTTACAAATCAGAAAGCCCCGTCCGCAAGGCGGACGGGGCTTGATAGGCGCGGTCTATAGTAGCTCTACCAGTCCAGGGTGCCCTTGAATGCCTGGGCCAGGTCGTCCACCCCGCAGCGCAACAGGGCGGCTCCGCCGTTGCGGATGGTGAGCGCCCCGTCGTCCGTGACGCGCCCGATGGGGGCGATCCACTGCCCGGCGAAGAGCTTCTCGAAGCTGGGCACGTTGCCCGAGGGCACGCTGACCACGAAGCGGGAGTGGCTCTCGGAGTAGAGCACCTCCAGGGAGGTGGCGCAGTCCGGGCTGGCGGGCACGCGCAGCAGGTCCACGTCGGCGCCCATGCGGCCGCCGATGCACATTTCCGCCAGGGCCACGGCCAGGCCGCCATCGGAGCAGTCGTGGCAGGCGTTGACGACGCGGCCCTTGATGGCCTTGCGCAGGCCGCGGTAGCGGGCCTTGGCCGAGAGGGCGTCCACCTCGGGCACGCGGCAGTCGCTGAAGCCCAGCTCGTCCGCCAGCTCGGAGCCGCCCATCTCGGGGCGGGTCAGGCCGAGCACGTAGAGCACGTCTCCGGCCTGCTTGAGGTCGGAGGTCATGGTCTGGGCCGCGTCGGGGATCACGGAGAGCACCGTGAAGAGCACCGTGGGCGGGATGGAGATCTTGGACCCGCCGCCGGTGTAGTCGTTCTTCATGGAGTCCTTGCCGGAGACGCAGGGCACGCCGTAGGCCTGGCAGAAATGGGCCAGGGCCTGGTTGGCGCGCACCAGCTGGGCCAGCTTGTAGCGGCCGTCGGGCGTCTTGGCGGACTGCACCGGGTCGCACCAGCAGAAGTTGTCCACACCGGCCATGTGGGCCAGGTCGGCGCCGGTGGCCACGGCGTTGCGCACGGCCTCGTCGATGGCGCCGGCCATCATCCAGTAGGCGTCCAGGTCGGAGTACTTGGGGCAGATGCCGTGGGAGAGCACCAGGGCCTCCTTGCGGGCCAGCACCGGGCGCATCACGGCCGCGTCCGCCGGGCCGTCGCGCTTCACGCCCACCAGGGGCTTGACCACGCTGGCGCCTTTGACCTCGTGGTCGTACTGGCGGATCATGTACTCCTTGCTGCAGATGTTCAGGCGGCCCAGCATGCTCATGAGCAGGCCGGCCTGGTCCTCCACGGCGGGCTGGGGCTGGCAGGCGGCCTCGGGGCGCTCCCAGCGGGCCTCCAGGCGCATCCTGGGGGTGCCGTCGTGCAGGAAGCCCATGTCCAGCAGGGCCACGGGCTTCTGGCCGTAGCTCACGCTCAGGGTGCCCGAGTCCGTGAAGCGGCCCAGGTCGGTGGCTTCCACGTCCATCTCGGCGGCCAGGGCCATGAAGCGCTCGAACTGGTCCGGGCCGACGGCCACGGTCATGCGCTCCTGGGCCTCTGAGAGCAGGATCTCCCAGGGGCGCAGCCCGTCGTACTTGAGCGGGGCCTTGGAGAGGTCGAGCTCCGCGCCGCCGCTGTCCTGGGCCATCTCGCCCACGGAGGAGGACAGGCCGCCAGCGCCGTTGTCGGTGATGGCGTGGTAGAGGCCCAGGTCCCTGGCGCGCATGAGGAAGTCGTACATCTTGCGCTGGGTGATGGGGTCGCCGATCTGCACCGCCGTGGCCGGGGAGCCCTCGTGCAGCTCCTCGGAGGAGAAGGTGGCCCCGTGGATGCCGTCCTTGCCGATGCGCCCGCCGGTCATGACGATGCGGTCGCCGGGCAGGGCGCGCTTCTCGAAGCTGGGCATGCCGCCCACCTGGGCGGGCATGATGCCCACGGTGCCGCAGAACACCAGGGGCTTGCCCAGGAAACGCTCGTGGAACACCACCGAGCCGTTCACCGTGGGAATGCCGGACTTGTTGCCGCCGTGCTCCACGCCCTCGCGCACGCCTTCCATCACGCGGCGCGGGTGCAGCAGGCGCGGCGGCAGGGGCTCGTCGTGGAAGGGGGAGGCGAAGCAGAACACGTCCGTGTTGCAGAGCAGGTTCGCGCCCATGCCGGTGCCCATGGGGTCGCGGTTGACGCCCACGATGCCGGTGAGCGCGCCGCCGTAGGGGTCCAGCGCGGAGGGGGAGTTGTGCGTCTCCACCTTGACGCAGAGGTGGTGGTCGTCGGTGAAGCGGATCACGCCCGCGTTGTCCTTGAACACGGAGAGGCAGATGTCGCCCGCGCCCATGGACTTGCGGATGGCCGCCGTGGAGCCCTGGATGTAGGTCTTGTAGAGGCTCTGGATGCTCTGGCGCGTGCCGGTCTCGGCGTTCTCGTAGTCGATGTCGGCGGAGAAGATCTTGTGCTTGCAGTGCTCGGACCAGGTCTGGGCCAGCACCTCAAGCTCGGCGTCGGTGGGCTGTGCCGGGAGCCCGGCGGCCTTGCGGCGCTCGGCCGTGCCGGGGGCGGCGTAATGCTCCCGGATGGCCAGCATTTCCTCAAGGGAGAGGGCCAGCACGTTGTCGCGGCTGAAGGCCATGAGCTCCTCGTCGCTCATGGCGGCCAAGTCCACGGTGAGCACCTCGTCGCTGGCGCGGCCGGTCACCTGGGCGGCGCGGGGCTCGAAGCCGGGCTTCTCGGCCCACTGCGCGGCGGACTTGACCTCGAAGCGCTGGATCAGCTCGTTGCAGAGGTGGTCCTTGGCGATGTGCTCCACCTGGGCAGGGTCCAGCTTGCCGGAGAGGGCGTACTGGCTGGAGGTGTACACGGCCAGGGAGCGCGCGCGGGCCTTGTCAAGCCCGAGCACCAGGGCCAGGGTCTCCTTGGCGGTGCGGCCCTCGTTGTCGGTGACGCCGGGGCGCAGCCCAACCTCGATGATCCAGTCGAAATCGTGGGCCAGGGGCGTGATCGAGGCCACGTGGGACACGGGGTCGTGCAGGGCGGCCGCCTCGATGACACGGTCGATCTCCTGCTTGTCCAGCCCGGCCACGGTGTAGGTTTTCACCACGGCGGCGCCTTCGACCTCCACGCCAAGTTCATGCGTGATCCTCATCGCGGCGCGGCGTCCGGGAACGTCGAGAACGTGCGGCTTGGGAGCTACTTCCACCCGAAAGAGCATGCGGATTTCCTCGTCAGTAAGTGTAGGGAGTTGCACGCCGGACAGACCCCTGGGCCGACCGGCGGTTCATATCGCCATCGTTCAGGCCCAGAGGATGCGGTGCCCCCCCTGGTTCTTGGCCTGGTAAGAAGCCTGGTCCGTCCTGCGCAGCAGGGCGGAGGGCAGTTCGTCGTCCTTGAGCATGGCCATGCCGATGGATAGGCCCAGCACGCCCTTGAACTCCTCCTTGACCGCGGCCAGCACGCGCCCGGCCAGATGCTCGAGCTGGTCCGGCTCGATCTCGGTGACCACCACGGCGAATTCGTCCCCGCCGTAGCGGCAGGGGTAGTCCATGCCCTTGCGCAGCCGAGCCTTGAGGATGCGCGCCACCGTGCGCAACACCTCATCACCGGCCTGGTGGCCCAGATTGTCGTTGACTGCCTTGAAGTTGTCCAGGTCGAAGAAGATCAGGCCCAGGGAACGCCCGGTGCGGCGCGAGCGGTTGACCTCGCGCTCCAGCACCACGTGGAACTGGTAGTGGTTCAAAAGCCCGGTGAGGCCGTCGAACAAGGCCATGCGTTTGAGTTTCTCCTCCAGGCGGCGCACGGCGGTGATGTCGCGCCCCACCACGAGCCACTGGCGCATGCCGCCGGAGGCGCTGGGCAGGGGGGAGAACACCAATTCCAGCGTACGCCCCGCGGCCCCCAGGGAGGGCAACACCGTCTCCACCGGGGCGGGCGCTCCGGCGAGCATCTGCGGCCCCCAGTCGCCCTGGAAGGAATGTGTCGGGGTGGCGCAGTCGAAGAGGTTGCGCCCGAGCAGGTCGATGGCGCGGGGCGAGGCGAAGGTGATGCGCCCGCTGACGTCGATGGTGAACACCTTGTCGCGCATGGAGCCCACGAGCTTTTCGAGGAACTCGCCCTGCTTGAGGGCCTTGAACTCCCAGCCGGAGACCAGGGAGACGTCCTCCAGGAAGAGCAGGATCTCCTCGCGGCCCTGCCAGGTGCGCTTCTCGGCCGCCAGGTACACGCAGGAGTCGTGGGCCTGGTGTTCGCCCTGCCAGAGGCAGAAGATCTTGTGCAGGGAACGGGCCGAGGCGTCCCGGAGGAAGGTGTCCCACTGGCCGTCGCGGGAGAAGCCCTTGCCTTCGCCCAGCGAGGTCCAGAGGTCCGCCCCGCGCTCCACCCCGGGGACGGCCAGGAAGTCGCGCAGGCGGTTGTTGATCTCCAGGATGGCCCCCTTGGGGGAGAGCCTGGCCACGCCCACGGGGAGCTGGTCCAGAGTGTGGGCCTTGAGCTCCAGCACGGTCTGGCGCAGGGCGTACTGCTCGTAGTTCTGGCTGGCGAAGGAGACGTAGAGCGCCACCTCCTTGAGCACGTCGCCGCGCAGGCCCCTCTTGGAGAGGCGCAGCTCGCCCAGATGGACGTCGCGCGCGACAATGGGGAAGTGCGCGCCGTGGCTCAGGGACCAGCTCAGCTCCTCGAATTTTTCGCCGTGCTGCACGCAGGCCACCCCGTCGGACTTGGAGGCCCTGAACAGGTCCCAGTCGCGGTACTCTGGCACGCCCAGGGCCAGCTCCCATTCGTCCACGCCCCATTCCCACTTGAGGTGCCTGCCGATGATCCGGGCGGCGTCCAGCTTGCCGCCGGCGGCCGTGGCGATCTCGGAGGCAAGGAAGTGGAACTCCTGCATCTGGCGGATGCCGTGCTGGTAATAGCGCTCGTCAGGGGGGGACTCGTCGATGCCCAGGGTGGAGAGCACGGTCTGGAAACGCTGGATGCAGCGGGAGTGGACCTCGTCCAGTTCCTCCTGGCTGAGGCCCAGGCGGCGCAGCAGGAAGCTCCTGAAATGCACCACCTCCGCCGGGGGGTGGTGCGCGCCGATCTCAAGCTCCGCCCAGCGGGTGGCCAGGATGACGCACTGCGTGGGGGCGGAGTGGGCGTCGATGCCTTCCAGGTCGTGATGGTGCATGATGCACTTCGGGTCCTGAAGGGGGATGTTCCATTCCCGCAGCAGCATGGTGGTGAGCTGGCAGTGGTCGGCAACCCAGCGTTCGCGCTCGTCCTCCAGTTGGCCCTGGGCGAGGGAGGTCAGGGGCGGGCCGCCTTCCGGCCGGGCGAAATTCTCCGGCTCGTGGCAGGCCATGAGCAGCAGGGAGATGTCCTTGAGCAGGGCCGAGAGGTAGACCTGGTCCGCGGTTTCGGGGCAGAGGCGCTCCGCCAGGAGCTCCGCCGCGATGGCCGCCCAGATGATGATGCGCCAGTTGGCGTAGAAATCGATGCCGCGCTCCGTCAGGGCCACGCTCAGATGCTTCTGGTAGGTGACGGAGAGGGCGATCTTGAGGATCTCGCGCGTGCCCAGGATGGTGGCCGCGCGCTGCAGGTCGGTCACTTTCTGGGCGGAGCCGTAGTAGGGGGAGTTGGCCAGGGTGAGCACCGTGGCCGTTAGCACCGGGTCCAGGGCCATGATCCTGGCCAGGACGTCGAAATCCGGGGTCGGCTTCACCGCCTCTTCCAATAGCTGCAGCATCACCGGGGGGAAGGTGAGCCGCATGCATTCCCGAAGAGTGGCGATGGTGCTGCTGGTCATGGGCGGCCTTACTTGTCGCGCTTGGCCATGCCCTCCAAGGCGGCATACAGCAGCGAGGTTTCCGGAGTGGTGGGGAAGGCCGCCAGGCAACGCCCGGCGTCCTGTATGTAAGAGGCGGCCATGTCGCGGGTGCGTTCCACAAAGCCTCCGGCGTTGATCGCTACGAGGGTGGATTCCAGCTCACTCTCCTGCAATGTGTTCTCTTTGAAAGCTTTTGTAAAGCGCTCGCGCCCGGCGTCGTCGAGGGACTCCAGGTAGAAGATCAGCGGCAGGGTCAGCTTGCCTTCGCGGATGTCCGCGCCCTTGGGCTTGCCGGAGACCTCCTTGGGGGAGGAGTAGTCCAGCGCGTCGTCCACCAACTGGAATGCGATGCCGATGTTCATGCCGAAATCCGCCGCCGCCTTGACCAGCTCTGGCGAAGCCCCGGCCAGCAGCGCCCCGGCCTCGCAGGCGGACTGGATCAGGCAGGCGGTCTTGCCGGTGATGATGTCCAGGTAGCCCTGCATGTCCATGGTAACGTCGCGCACGCGGGCGATCTCCTGCACTTCGCCGCTGGCGGTGTTCAGGATGGCCTGCGACAGGCAGACCATGAGCGGCGGGACGTTGTAGGAGGCGATCATGACGTTGGCCAGGGCCAGCAACGCGTCGCCCGCCAGGATGGACTGCCCCACCCCGAAGAGAGTGTGCGCGGCGGGCCTGCCCCGGCGCAGCTCCGAGCCGTCGAGCACGTCGTCGTGCAGCAGCGTGGCGGAGTGCAGCACCTCCAGCGAGCAGGCCAGGGGGTAGGGGTCGCCCCCGGAGTAGCCCAGGGCGCGGGCGCACAGCAGCGTGAGCACGGGGCGCAGGCGCTTGCCTCCGGCCTGGAGCACGTGCTCGGCCATGGGCTTGACGTAAGGATTGAGCGTGGCCACGTGGTCGTGCAGGCACGTTTCGATCTTAGGAAGCTCCCCGGCCAGGTATGAGGCGAATGTGTTCATTGCAATCTTGTGTTGGCGGGCATGACCCGGTTTACCCGACGCCCGGGACGGGCATGAGCCCGGCCAGCACGTCTCCCAGCCCGGCGAGGGCCTGGGCGAGCTTCCATTGCTTGTGGTCGCGTTCTCCGACAGGGTTGGAGATTGTCCGAACTTCCAAAAAAGGCAAGCCCCGCGCCCGGCAGGCCAGGGCGAGTGCGAACCCCTCCATGCTCTCGGTGAGCGCCCCGTGCCTGGCGGCCAGGGCCGCGGCGCGCTCCGCCGAGCCCGTTACCGCCGCCGAGGTCAGCGCCGGGGCGCGCAACCAGCCTTGCGGCAGGGCGAGTCCCAGAGCCTTGGCGGCTTCGTCCGGGTGCAGGCGTATCCTGTCGAAAATTTTCTCGCCCCCGCCTTCCCACTGCGGAAAGAGGAAGCCCGAGGCGTCGGCAAGCCCGTCCGGCCCGGCCACGCCGAAATCGGCGCAGACCTCCTCGCTGGCGGCCACCGGGGCCAGCAGGGGGGCCTTGGCCGTGTCGAAGCTGCCAGCCACGCCCAGGTTGAGCATCCCCGCCACCTCGAAGCGCTCCAGGGCGGCGGCGGCCTCCAGGGCGGCGGCCAGCGGGCCTACGCCCGTGACCAGCAGCAATACGTCCCGCCCGGCGATCCTGGCCCGGGCCGCGCCCCTCGCGGGTATCCGTCCGGCATACTCCGGCCCGGCATACTCCGGCCCGGCATTCTCCGGCCCGGCCAACTCCGGAGCGACCTTGGCCAGTGCGTGGCGCAGTTCGCCCGGGGTGGCCGCCGCCAGGGCCAGCGTCATTTCAGCGCTTCCTGACCACGGCCACGCACAAGCCCTCCTCGGCGTCCCGCACGGACTCCACGTCCGCCTTGCGGTGAGCCGCCACCAGGTCGAGCTTGCGGCGCTGTTCCGGGCGGATCTCCACCTCGATCGCGCAACCGCTGGGCAGTGACTTCAGAAGCGAACTCGCTTCCAGGAAGCCGCGTCAGCAGTCCTGTGCGCAATTCAGGCAGGGCATCGGCATGTTAGAGCCTCCAGTAGGAAAGGCCGGCGGCCGTGTAGCGGGCCTTGTCCAGTGCGCCACGGATGTCCATCACCAGCCCGGTGGACGGGTTGGCGAAGCGGGGCAGAACGTTCTCCGGAGTCAGCCCGGCGTACTGCCTGTGCCCCACGGCCACGATCAGGGCCTCCAGGCCCGTGAGCGCCTCCAGGGGGGAGAGCTCCAGCCCGTATTCCTCGCGGGCCTCCTCGGGGGCGGCCATGGGGTCGTGCACGAGCACCTCGACGCCGTACTCGCGCAGCTCGCTTATGACGTCCACCACCTTGGTGTTGCGCAGATCGGGCACGTTCTCCTTGAAGGTCAGGCCCAGGATGCCCACCTTGGCGCCGCTGACCGGGCGCTTGGCCGCGATTAGGCGTTTGATGCAGCACTCGGCCACATGCTTGCCCATGGAGTCGTTGATGCGCCTGCCCGCCTGGATCACCTGCGGGTGCAGGCCCAGGCCCTCGGCCAGGAAGGTGAGGTAGTAGGGGTCCACGCCGATGCAGTGGCCGCCCACCAGGCCGGGCCTGAAGCCCAGGAAGTTCCATTTGGAGCCCGCGGCCTCCAGCACCTCGATGGTGTCGATGTCCAGCTTGCCGCAGATCAGCGCCAGCTCGTTCATCAGGGCGATGTTCAGGTCGCGCTGGGTGTTCTCGATGACCTTGGCGGCCTCGGCCACCTTGATGGAGCTGGCCCGGTGCACCCCGGCCGTGACCACCGCGCCGTACACGGCGCAGAGCAGGTCCGTGGTGGGGGCGTCCTGCCCGGCGACCACCTTCACGATGGTCTCCAGGGTGTGCACCTTGTCGCCGGGGTTGATGCGCTCCGGCGAGTAGCCCACGAAGAAGTCCTTGCCGCAGGTCAGGCCCGAGCGCTCCGAGAGGATGGGCACGCAGACCTCCTCCGTGAGGCCGGGGTACACCGTGGACTCGTAGACCACCACGCTGCCGGGGGAGAGGTTCTCGCCCACCGTGGTGGAGGCGGAGCGGATGGGGCGCAGGTCCGGGCTGCGGTGCGAGTCGATGGGCGTGGGCACGGCCACGATGATGAGCTTGCAGTCGCGCAGGCGGGCGGGGTCGCAGGTGTACTCCACGTTGGCGGCGGCCAGCCTGGCGGCGTCCACCTCGCCGGTGTCGTCGCGGCCCTGGTTCAGTTGCTCTATGCGGCGGGGGGAGATGTCGAAACCCACCACCTTGAAGGAACCGGAGAGCGCCACGGCCAGCGGCAGGCCCACGTAACCGAGGCCCACCACCGCTACTGTCGCGCTGCCGGATGTAAGTTCGTCGTAAGTGACCACATGTTTCTCCAAAATGAAATCGGGCGAAGGGTCCTTACCGGAGTTTGCCCCGGCCAGCAAGCGCACTGGACAGGACCTCCCCGCTGGGGCTAGGTGCTGCCCATGAACATCGACTGGAAAATCGTTGTCATGGGCCTTGGCATTGCGCTCGTGCTCGAGGGCCTGCCTTATTTCCTGCTCGCGGACAAGATGCCGGAGGTCTTGCGCGCGCTGGCCTCCTCCAAAACCAGGACCCTGCGGATCATGGGGCTGTGCGCCATGATCGCCGGGGTGACGCTGGTCTGGCTGATGAAGCGCTGACCCCCGCTATTGCCCCTCAACCCTGCTTGACGCCCACGTGGATGACCACGATGCCGAAAGCCAGGCGCTCCCAATTGACCGAAGCGAAGCCCGAGGCGCGCATCTCCTGAGCCAGGGAGGGCGCGTCCGGGAATTCGCGGATGGTGTCGGCCAGATACTGATACGCCCCGTCATCCTTCGAAAAAACTTTCCCCAGAAGCGGCAGGAGCCGGTTCAGGTACAGGTTGTACACCCCGCCCAGGATGCGCTGCTTGCCGGAGCCGAACTCCAGGATGCACAGCCTGCCGCCGGGCCTGAGCACCCGCAGCAGTTCCGCGTAGGCCTCGGAGCGGGGCCGGATGTTGCGGATGCCGAAGGCGATGGTGGCGGCCTCGAACGTTTCGTCCGGGAAGGGCAGGGCCCTGCCGTCGGCCTGCACCGGGGCGATGGAGGCCACGCCGCGCCGGGCCAGCTTCTGCGCGCCCTGCGTGAGCATGGGCAGGCAGAAGTCCGCCGCGGCTATGCGCGCGCGGGGGAAGCGCCGGGCGATCTCCAGGGAGACGTCCAGGGTTCCGGCGGCAAGGTCCAGCACGCGGGGGCTGCCCGAGGCGGAAACGCCGATGTGGTCCACCAGCCGCCTGCGCCAGAGGATGTCCAGCCCGAGGCTCAGGAAATGGTTCAGGAAGTCGTACCAGCCGGCGATACGGCCGAACATGGAGGCCACGCTGCGGCCATGATCGGACGCCATGCTAGTCGGTATCCTTGGTTTCGCCCTGGTAGGGGGTGTGCTCGGTGATGGTGCGCAGCACCTCGAGGTAGATGCGCGAGAAGTGCGCCGTGAAGTTGGAAGGGGAGATGCGGCCCGTCTCCACGAACTTCACCACGATCTCCTTGGCGACCTGCAGGGCCTTGTCCTGTATCTTGTCCACGGCGTTCTCCGCAGTCTGGTGGTGAAAAAACCGCCCGGGGGGAAATGGCCTTTGACCACCAAAGGACAAACCGGGCGGAAAAGAGAAATACCTTGAAGCACTCCCCTTTTTTTCAAGGGGCTGACTACCACGCCTGGAGCCGGGAGTCGAGGGGCGCGGCAGCGGGGAATTCCGTCCGCGCCGGAAGGGTATGGCGCGGCGGCAGGGTACGGTATTCGGTGTGGCCCCCCGCGGGTTTTCTCGCTTCCGGTCGCCCCTCCCGCGCGCGGCGCGGCCTGATATATTTGAAGAATATCAGGACGCGCCGCGCGCGGGAGGGCGACCCGAAGCTGGGCTGCATCGCATCGGGCCCTAGCCGGGGCGCTGCAAAGGGCCCTGCGGGGAGCGCAAAACGAGCCGAGGCCGCCAGCGCCGGGGATCCGGGCGGGCGGCCTCGCAGTGAAAAGGTCGAAATCCGGCCGGGGCTAGAAGGGGAGCACCTTGCGCCCGCAGGCCTCCTCCAGCACCTCGGCCACGCCCAGGTAGAAGGCGGAAGCGCCGCAGACGATGCCTTCCCAGCCCGCGATGGTGCCGATGAGCGCCGAGCCGGTCCAGTCCCTGATGGCCAGCAGGAAGAACAGCACGGTGAGCGAGCCGAAGATGAACTTGAGCACCGGGCCTTTCTTCAGCGTGCCGATCCACATGAAGAAGGTGAACAGGCCCCACACGAACAGGTACCAGCCCATGAAGGCGTGCTCGGTGGCGCCGGTCAGGCCCATCTTGGGGGCCACGATGAGGAACACCAGGGTCAGCCAGAACATGCCGTAGCTGGTGAACGCGGTGTAAGCGAAGGTGTTGCCCTTCTTGTATTCGAGCACCCCGGCGATGACCTGGGCGATGCCGCCGTAGAAGATGCCCATGCCCAGGATCATGGCGCTGATGGGGAAGAACCCGGCGTTGTGGATGTTGAGCAGGATGGTGGTCATCCCGAAGCCGAGAAGGCCTACGGGAGCGGGATTGGCTGTGGTCTGGCTCATGGCCGAAAATCTCCTATTCCGGTCTGTTTTATGGTTGCAGGCCAGACCCCGCGGAGCGGGCAGCGGCCGAAGCCGGGCGCCGCGCGGCGAGGGCCGCCTGGTATAAGGCCGCCCCGTGGCGAGAGCTTTCGGGGAGGCCGGGTGGGGCCGAAACGCGTGGTGTGGAAGCGCTTCCGTCAGGATGGCCCGGAAGCGTCCGGGGTGCCCCGGGTCGGGCGGCCCGCATGCGTCTGCGCGCGGGCCGCTGAAGGCCGGAACGGGGCAGGGCGGGTACTCTAGATCTCCTTGAGCACGTAATTCTGCGTGCCCAGGCCGATTTCCTCGGCGTAGGAGAGCTGGAGGTCCCCCTGGGTGTGCTTCCACGTGCCCAGGAACTTGTGTCCGCCGGGGGCGAAGTTGGTTCCCAACTGGGAGCCGTGGAGGCCGTGCTGGCGATTGACCAGATCAAGGCAGGCTTTGTCAATGGCCACGGGGTCCCAGGAGGCCAGGATGCCGATATCCGGCACGATGGGCGCGTCCGACCAGGAGGCGCAGTCGCAGTCCGGGGTGATGTTCACCAGGAAGTTGAAATAGGCGGTCTTGCCCGGGCGGCTCTTCACGGCCCCGAGGGCGTACTCCACCATCTTCTCGGTGAAGGGGCCGAGCTCCGTGGCCCAGTCCATGCTGATGGCCTTGGTGCGGCACACGGTCATGCATTCGCCGCAGCCCACGCACATGGATTTGTCGATGGAGGCCTTCTGCACCGCGAACTTCACCGCGTTCTCCGGGCAGACTTTCAGGCATTCGGCGCAGCCCACGCACTTGCCCGCGTTGACCTGGAAGCGCGGCGAATGCTGCTCGCGCTTGCCCGCCGGGGGCGAGCAGCCCATGGCCAGGTTCTTGATGGCCCCGCCGAAACCGGCCATCTCGTGCCCCTTGAAGTGGGACACGGCGACGAGGGAGTCGGCGTCCAGAATGCCGGAGGCGATCTTGACCTTCTTGAAGTGCTTGAGGCCCACCTCCACCTCGCGCCAGTCGTTGCCGCGCAGGCCGTCGGCGATGAGCACCGGGGCTCCGGCGGTCTCGTAGTTGAAGCCGTGCATCACGGTGGTGCGCAGGTGGTCCACGGCGTTCTGGCGGGAGCCGGAGTAGAGCGTGGCCGTGTCCGTCAGGAACGGGTTGGCCCCGTGCTTGCGCAGGCGGTCCACCACGGCGCGCACCAGCACGGGGCTGATGAAGGTGTCGTTGCCCAGCTCGCCGAAGTGGACCTTCACGGCGGTCAGCGCGCCGTCCTCGGCCAGGGATTTGAACCCGGCCTTGTCGAAGAGCTTGGCGATGCGGGAGAGCTTGTTGTCCTTGGGGCCTCGGGCGCGCAGGCCCGCGAAGTAGACGGTGCTTTGCTTGGGAGTATTCATTGGGGCTGACCTCGGATAGGGAGTCGGATTGAGGCCCGATTGTGGCCCCGGGCGGGGCGCAGGTCAAGCGCGCGGGGGAAAAATCCCGCTCTGGAAAAGCGGGCGGAAGTGGTTCATAGCGGAGTGCGACGCCCGCGCCTGCGGACGTGGAGGACACGATGGATTTCGGGATGTGTGTGCGCCTCTCCCGCCGGGAGATGCGCGGCGGCATGAAGGGCGTCTGGACGTTTCTGGGCTGCCTGGCCCTGGGCGTGGCGGCCATCGCGGCCGTGGGTTCGCTTGCGTCCGCCTTCCGCAGCGCCGTGGAGGGCCAGGCCGCGCTCATCACGGGCGGCGACGTGGCCGTGAGCCAGAGCCATACCCCCCTGGCCCCGCGGGAGCTGGCCGTGCTCAAAGGTCTGGGGCGCGTCTCCGAGGTCATGGAGATGCGGGCCATGGCCGCCAGGCTCGACGGAGAGCCCAGGCGCACCCTGGCCTCGCTCAAAGCCGTGGACGACGCCTACCCCCTGCGCGGCGAGGTGCTGCTCTCCACGGGCGAGCCCCTGGGCGCGGCGCTTGCGCTGCGGGACGGGCTGTACGGCGTCGTGGTCCACCCCGACCTGCTGGCCCGCCTGGGCCTGAAGGTGGGTGACACGATGGGCATCGGGGACGCCGACTTCCAGGTGCGGGCCACACTCGTCCAGGAGCCGGACCGGGCCTTCAGGCTGCTGGCCTTCGGGCCGCGCGCCGTGATCTCCGCCAAGGCCATGGAGGCCACGGGGTTGCTGCTGCCCGGCAGCCTGGTGCGCTACGAGTACCGCCTGCTGCTGCCGCAAAGTCAGGATGCGGCCCAGGGCCCGGACGCCGCGGCCGCGCGCCTCAAGGCCGAACTCAAGGACCCCGGTGTGCGCATCCGCACCGCCAGCGAGGTCTCGCCCACGGTGGGCGACGGCTTCCGCAGGCTGGCCGGGCTCATGTCCCTGGTGGGGCTCTCCGCGCTGCTGCTGGGCGGGCTGGGCGTCTACGAGGCCGTGGCGGGCTATCTGGACTCCAAGACCGCGACCATCGCCACCTTCAAGGCCATCGGGGCCTCCGGGCGCACAGTGTTCTGGATCTTCTTCCCGCAGATCATGCTCCTGGCTTGCGCGGGCATTCTGGCGGGCGTTGCCATGGGCGCGCTGGCCGGGCTGGTGGCCGGGCCGCTGCTGGCCGACGTGCTGCCCGTGGCGCCGGTGTCGGGCCTGTACCCCAAGGCCCTGGGCCTGGCCGTGCTCTTCGGGCTGCTCACGGCCGTGGCTTGCAGCGTGCCGCCGCTTTCCTCCCGCACGCGGGTGGGGGCCATGAGCTTGTTCCGGGGCTATGCCGATCCACATCGCCCTCGCCCAGGACGCGCCGCATTGGCCGTCTCCGCCGCGTGCGGGCTGGCCCTGGCCCTGCTGGTGCTGGCAACATCGCCCAACCGGCTTCTGGGCTGGGGCTTCCTGGGTTCGGTGGCGGCCTGCGCCGTGGCCTTCCGGCTGCTGGCCTGGCTGATGTCTCTGGCCGCCCGGGCCGTGCCGCTGCCCGCCGACCCGCGCGCCGCCCTGGCCATCAGGGGGTTCTCCCGCCCGGGCAACCCCAGCGGGGCCGTGGTGGCCTGCCTTGGGCTCGGGCTCACGGTGCTGGCGGCGGTGAGCCTCTCCGACGCCAACTTCCAGCACGCCATGCGCGCCGAGCTGCCGGAGCAGGCCCCGTCGTTCTTCTTTCTGGACGTGCAGCCCTACCAGATAGACGAGTTCACATCCCTGGTCTCCTCAGTGCCGGGCGTGGAGCGCGTTGAGACGGCCCCCTCGCTGCGCGGGCGCATCGTGAGCGTCAAGGGCGTTCCCGTGGAGCAACTGGACGTGCCCGAGAACGTGGCCTGGGCCGTGCGCGGGGACCGCAGCCTGACCTGGGCCAGGGAGATGCCCCACGGCGCGAAGCTGGAGGCCGGGAAGTGGTGGCCCAAGGACTATTCCGGCCCGCCGCTGGTCTCCATGGACGCCGAGGTGGCCCAGGGCCTGGGGCTCAAGGTGGGGGACAGGCTCACCGTGTCGGTCTACGGGCGCGAGATCGAGCTGACCGTCTCCAGCCTGCGCCGCATCCGCTGGCTCTCCCTGGCGCTTAACCACGTGTTCGTGCTCTCGCCCGGCGTCATCGAGGATCAGCCCATGACCTATCTGGCCACGGCCTACGTCTCGCCCTCGGCCCAGGACGCCGCCGAGGAGGTCTACCGCAAGGTGGGGGCGCGCTTCGGCAACGTGAGCGTGCAGCGCGTGGACGAGGCCCTGGCGGATGTGGGCAACCTGGCCGAGCAGATCGCCGTGGCCGTGCGGGCCAGCGCGGTGGTCACGCTGCTGGCGGGGCTCCTGGTGCTGGCGCAGAGCCTGCGGGCCTCCATGGGGCGCAGGGTCTACGAGGCGGTGATCTACAAGGTCTGCGGGGCCACACGGGCGGACATCATGGCCGTGATGCTGGGCGAGTACGGGCTGGCCGGGCTGGCCGCCGGGCTGGCCGCGCTGATCCTGGGGGCCGGGCTTTCATGGTTCTTCGTCACGCAGACCATGCAGACCACTTGGGGATTTTTCGCCGCGCCCGTGGCCCTGACCCTGGGGCTGGGCATCGCGCTGACCCTGGGCATGGCCATGCGGGGGCTGTGGCGGATGCTCTCCAGCAAGGCCTGGCCGCATTTGCGCAACGAGTAGTGGAAAGGACGCAGGGAGGCTCCGCCTCCCCGCACCCCACCGGCAGGGGCATGATGCCCCTGCACCCCGCAACCGGCCTTGGGGCGCGTTCCTCCCTGCTGTCCTGCGAAACTTCTTCTGATTCGGCCAGCGCCGTCTAATGAGCGCGCCAACGAACAGACCCCGCTGAAGCGGGGTCTGTTCGTTGGCGATGGCAAGGTCAGTCTACTGTTCAGCCAGCCACTCCCGGAAGGTGCGCAGCTCGTCGTTCCAGCCCGTGGAGAGCCGAATCTCCAGGAACTGGCGGTAGAGGTCGTCCACGAACTCCAGGCACTGCTCCAGCAGCATCATTTTTTCCAGGAAGGGGGCGTCGGGGTCGTCGCCTTCCTCCAGGCGGGTTTCGATCTTGGGGGTCTTGAGCCCGGAGAGCGAGAAGTCGTCCGAACCCAGCAGCACGGTCCAGGTGGCCCCGTCGCGCTCCAGGCGCAGCAGGGCCTTGTCCACCAGCTTGCCGTTGCGCAGGCCCAGCTTGGCCTCGGTGAACTCGGCGTGCGGGCCGGTGACCACGGCCTTCTCCACGTTCTCGCCGGAGCCGCCGCGCACGGAGAGGCGCTGCTCCAGGTAGACGTTGAACTCGCGCCCGTCGGAGGAGCGGAAGAGCCAGCCGTTCTTCTCGGAGCGGAACCACAGCCAGGTCAAAAAGTCCTGCCCGAGCACGCCGTCCTGTATGGCGGCCTTGATGAGATCCATGGGGGTCCTCCTAGGGGGCCGCGAAGGGGCTGGGTTCGAGGTCGTCGAGCAGGGCGTGGCGGGACTGGTCCGCCAGGCGCCGGGCCAGGAAGTAGGGGGTCAGCGGCTCCAGGCTGAGGCCGAAGCTGACCATGAAGTGGTCCTCGAAGAGGGCGCGCACCTTGGAGTTGGTGGTGGCCAGCAGCACCGTGTTGGAGCGCAGGTTCCAGACCGCGTCGAACACCGCCGGGATGGGCAGGAAGCGGGCGCGCAGCTTGAGCATGACCTGGTCCTTGATTTCGGACTTGCGGTCCTTGGTGATGAAGGACTTGCCCGTCTCCTTCATGGCTTCCTTCTCGGCCTTGATCGCCAGCATGAAATGCTTCTTGAACACGGCGGGAGGCACCCTGCGGGTATCGAGCCGCAGGGAGAAGGCCATGTAGTGCGCCTTCTCGGGCGGGGCGGCGTGCCAGAAGTTGTCCAGCCAGTCCTCCAGGCAGACCCAGCCGAAGCTGCGCTCGTCGGCGGTGTTGTCGATGTCGCGGAAGCTGTATTTCGCCAGGCGCTCGGGAATTTCCGAGGCGATCTGGCCCGTCATGTCCCCGACCACGGCGTAGCGGGTGAAGCTGCCGCTTGCAGCGAGAATGCCCACGGGAACCTCCAGTGCGGATGTGTGTGCGTCCCGGCTGGCGGCTGCCGCCGGGTCGGCCCCAGAGCACCTACCCTCTTTTTCGGCGGCGCGCCACTGCCGGGTTGCCCGGCGGCGTGGATGGCCCGCTTTATGCTTACCATACCTCAAACGGAGGATATGAACATGTCACTATGGAAGGTCTCCACAGGCAACGGCAGGATCAGTTTCGGGTCCAAGTCGCGGGCGCTCGGCGGCTCCAGGGGCTGCAACGAACCCTTCAAGGGCTCCTTCTGGTGCCCGGGGCGCGGCTGGTTCGCCAAGGAGCCTTGCCCCTTCGTGAGCAAGGCGGAATGCGACAACTACAAACGCATGTGCGGCGCGATCTGATGGCTGGACAGACTGGCCAGGAAGCGTCCGAGGCGATGTGCACCGCGTCCGTGCTCCGTGGAAATGCCCGGCTGGCAAATCAGCCGGACATCCCCACGGGGTGCGGGCGCGGCTCTTTTTGTTCTTTTTCAAAATGGTCGAGCAGCTTGAGTAGCGAATGTGATACTTACAAATTTGTATCACCTTGTGTCGATGTTACAAAAATGCAGGCCCGATGCCGGGAGAACCGGCTGACGGCGGCGGGAGGCGCGCAAGCGCCTTTGAATTTCAGCGTCGATGGTCTATGCACTGGGGCGAGCCAACCGCAATCCACGGAGGAGCCATGCCCCGCGCCAAGCACAAGACCCTCGACACCGGCATCAAGACCCTCGGCCCGGCGGCCATCCCCTCTCCGCTGACCTATTGCCGTTTCGTGCCCGACGACATCAAGGTGCCGCTGCGCGTCTCCCCGGAGGACCTGGACGACCCCTCCCAGAACGCCGACGTGCTCTTCGAGCCCGCGGGGCCTCGCGCCAACATCTTTTTCGATTCCTCCAAGGTCAAGGCCGCCATCGTGACCTGCGGCGGGCTCTGCCCGGGCATCAACGACGTCATCCGCTCCATCGTCATGGAGGCCCACCACAACTACAACCTGGCCGCCACCCTGGGCATCCGCTACGGGCTGCAGGGCTTCATACCCAAATATGGTCACGAGATAGTGGAGCTGACCCCGGCCAACGTCTCCAACATCCACGAGTTCGGCGGCACCATGCTCGGCTCCTCGCGTGGGCCTCAGCCGCCGGAGGAGATCGTGGACGCCCTGGAGCGCTCCAACATCGGGGTGCTCTTCGTCATCGGCGGCGACGGCACGCTCAAGGCTGCGCGCGCCATCCATGAGGAGGTTGTGCGGCGCGGGGCAAGAATCGCCGTGATCGGCGTGCCCAAGACCATCGACAACGACATCAGCCTCGTCACCCAGTCCTTCGGGTTCGACACCGCCGTGGAGAAGGCCACCGAGGCCATCCGCTGCGCCCACACCGAGGCCCTGGGCGTGCTCGGCGGCGTGGGGCTGGTGAAGCTCATGGGGCGCGAGTCCGGCTTCATCGCGGCCCAGGCCACCCTGGCCCTCAAGGAGGTCAACTTCGTGCTCGTGCCCGAGGACCCCTTCCAGCTCCGGGGCGAGCACGGCCTGCTGCCCGCGCTGGAGAAGCGCCTCAAGGCCCGCAAGCACGCCGTGATCGTGGTGGCCGAGGGCGCGGGTCAGCACCTGCTGGAGCAGTCCGGCAGGACGGACGCCTCGGGCAACCCGGTGCTGGGCGACATCGCCACGCTGCTCTCCGGCGAGATCACGGATTACATGAAGGAGCGCGGCCAGCCCATGACGCTCAAGTACATCGACCCCAGCTACATCATCCGTTCCGTGCCGGCCAACGCCAACGACCGCGTCTATTGCGGCTTCCTGGGCCAGTTCGCGGTGCACGCGGCCATGGCGGGCAAGACGGGCATGGTGGTCAGCAAGGTCTACGGCCGCTACGTGCACCTGCCCCTGGAGCTTGTGACCAGGAAACGCAAGAAGCTGGACCTGGCTTCGGACTACTGGCGCGCCGTGCTGGAATCCACGGGCCAGTACGCCATCTCCCCCATGTGCAAGGACGGCGTGGGGCCTGCCTGCCTGGTGTAGGGGGAAAGGGGCGGGGTGCCTCGACCGGCTGCGAATCCCGCGTTTTGGCGGGGATTGTTCATGCTGGCGATCTGGCGTGGCCCGTGCGTTCAGACTGCCGGACCCACCACGGAAATCAAAGAATAAGCCCGGCTCCGGCGGTTCGACCGCCGGAGCCGGGCTTTGTCATCTGATGGGCGAGCCCGCTAGGCCGAGGCGTTGACGGCCACGCCGCGCTGCAGGTCGCGGGGTGCGTAGCCCGCAAGTTGCTTGGAGCGATGGCCCCTGCGGCGGCGGATGTGGTGATGGTGATGCCCGGCGGCCTGGGTCGCGGTGCTTGTGGTGGAGGCGTCGGCCCCGGAGGTGTCGGCTGCGGCGTCCGTGGCGGTGTCCGTCGAGGAGGCATCCGTGGCTGTGGCGTCAGTTGTCGCCGCGGTGTCGGCGGCGGCTTCCGTGGTGGTTCCGGCCTCCGCGTCGTCGGCGGTCCCGGCCGCTTCGGCCTCCTCTCCGGGTTCGGGGAGCAGGTCGGTCAGGGAGGTGTCGCCGGCGTTGGCGGCCAGGGCATCCTGCAACTCGGCCGTGGCCTTGGCCGTGGCCTGGCCCAGGGCGGCCTGCGCGCCGCTTACGGTCTTGACGCCGAACTCCTCGTTCTGGCCGTTCTGGAAATAGTCGTTGATGGTCTTGTTCAGCTCGCCGTTGAAGAAGGCGATGGCCTTGTCTCCGGCCTTGGTGCCGAAGGTGCGGTCGATGAACTCCAGGCCGTCCACCAGGCCTTCGCCCAGGCTCTCCTCGGTGACGTTCTGCCCGCCGGTCTTGGCGACCACCAGGCCCATGACCACGCGCGCGGCGTTGTCGCCGAAGTGATCCTGCACGTAGTTCACGGCGTGCTCCAGGGCCCGCTCCAGCTTGCCCTGGGGCTGGCTGTTGGAGGCCTGGGAGCCGCTGGCCGCGTTCTCGGCCGAGGCGGGCGTCTTGGCGGCGTCGGCAGGCGTGGAGTGCCCGGCGATAACGCTGGCGAAGGCGTCCACGGCCTCCTTGGAGAGGGGCTGGACGAACTGCGCGAAGGGGCCAGACTTGCCGAATATGGTGCTGGTGCCTGATATGTTCATGGCGGTGTCCTCACTGCCGTCATCGGCCGTAACCCGGATAACTTTAGGGGGCCGACGAACTTGGGGGTTGCCCGCAGGCCCCGGGCGCGGGTAGGTATCGCGGCCATGAACGGATGGACCGGAAAAATCCTGCGCGTGGACCTCACGCGCGGCACCACCAGCGTGGAGACCCCCGGCCCGGAGCTGCTGCGCCAGTGGATCGGCGGCAGGGGCCTGGCCGGGCACTACCTCGACCCGTTTATCCACCTGCCCTGGGACCACCCGGACATGCCCCTGTGCCTCTTCGCCGGGCCGCTCACCGGCACTGTGGCCCCTTCGGCCGGGCGGGCCTGCCTGGCGTCGCGCTCGCCCCTGACCGGCGGCTTCTTCGACGCGCAGGCGGGCGGACGCCTGGGTGCGCAGCTCAAGAAGGCCGGATTCGACGGCGTGGTGCTCACAGGCAGGGCGGACAAGCCCGTGGGGCTCAAGATCGTGGACGGCGGTTGCGCCCTTGAGGACGCTTCAGGTCTTACAGGACTGAACCGCTCCCGGCTGCTTACGGCCCTGCGCTGGGACGGCGCGGTTGCCGCCACAGGTCCTGCGGCCGAGCATGGGGCGCGCATGGCCTCGGTCTGGGTGGACGGCCGCCACGGCTTCCAGCGAGGTGGGCTGGGGCTCGGCTGGGCAGCAAAGAATCTCAAGTATGTCGCCGTGAAGGGCACGGGCAGGGTGGCGGTGGCCGACCCGGCCGGGCTCAAGGCCGCGCGCGAAGACATCCTGCGCCTGACCGCCGCCTCGCCCTATCTCTCGGGCGGGCACGGCCTCTCCCGCTTCGGCTCCTGCGCCTTGTACGACCTGATGGACGCCCGCTCCATGATGCCAACGCGCAACTTCCGGGCCTCGCGCTTCGCCCCCGCCCCCCAGTGCAACGCGGTGCAACTGGCGCGGCGCTTCGAGAGCGCCCCCCACGGCTGCCGGGGCTGCCACATCCGCTGCGGCAGGGTGGCCGCCGATGGCCGCACCCTGCCGGACCTGGACGCGCTCTCGCACTTCACGGCACTTCTGGACGTGGCGGATCTCGATTTCGCGGTCCAGGCCAACGCCCTGTGCCTGGAGCTGGGGCTGGACCCGGTGTCCACCGCCTCCACCCTGGCCTGCGAGGCCGAACTGAACGGCGCAGGGCCCGATCCCGCCCGTTTCTTGGCCGCCATCGGCGATCTGGGAAGCGGCGGACGGCCGGACCTGGCCCAGGGCGCGGCCGCCCTGGCGAGTTCGCTGGGCCATCCAGAATCGGCCATGACCGTGAAAGGGCTGGAGCTGCCCGCGCAGGACCCGCGCGGCGCGTACGGCCTGGCCCTGGCCAGCGCCGTGTCTCCGCGCGGCGGCTGCCACCTGGGGGCGCTGCCCATGAGCCACGAGGTGCTGCGCAAGCCCGTGGCCACGGACCGCTTCAGCTTCCTGGGCAAGGCCCGGATCATAGCCCTGGCCGAGAACGCCGGGGCCGTGGGCGACAGCCTGGTGATCTGCCGCAACCTTTTCTACGCCGCCTCGCTGGAGGAATACGGCCACGCCTTCGAGGCCGTCACCGGCCTGGGCGGCGCGGCGGAGCTGTTCGCCCGCGCGGGCGAGCGCATCCGCTACCGGGAGTGCCTGATGAACGCCCGCCTGGGCTTCAACGCGACGGACGACGACCTGCCGGAGCGGCTCTTCGTCGCGCCCGGGGCCGTGGGTACCGAACCGGGGGTGCGGCCCATCCCGCGCGAAGCCTTCCTGGAGGCCCGGGGGCGCTACTACGCGGTGCGCGGCCTGGACGCACAGGGGCTGCCCACGCTTGAGAAGGCCCGCGAGCTTGATCTGCTGGAGAGCTACCGCCGCTTCAAGCCGGAAGGCCCAGCCGGGGTCGCGGAAGGAGGGGAGGGCGGCCATGCTTGAGGAACTGGAGATCTACGCCCGCAAACTGGCCGCCGCCGGGCTCTGCGAGCCGGGCGCGCCCGTGCTTGGCTTTCTGGACGACAGGCTGGCCTTCAACCGCGAGACACCGGAGAACGCCGTGCTGGCCGGGGTGTTCGGGCGCATGGGCATCAACTCGCTGCTCTGGCTGCCGCTTGGCGAGCCCTACGCCACCATCGTGGACTTCCTGGCCGGGCGCAGCGGCGGGGCCATCCTGCCGCGCGACTGCGAGACGCGCACCTTCCTGCACGACCTGCCGGTGGTGGATTCCTTCGACGCGGCGACCCTGGCCGAGGCCCTGTCCCGGCGCAAAAGCGTGATCGTGCGGGGCAGGGGCGTGCTGGCCCACGGCGCGGTGAGCCCGGAACAGGCCTTCGTCAGCGCCAGTTCAGTGTGCTTCGCCTGCTTCGTGAAGTTCTTTTCCGACTATCTGGCCCTCAAGCGCGAGGGCCGCTCCGACCCGGCTTACGAGGCGGCCTTCCACACGGCCAAGAGCCTCCTGGCTCCGCCGCGCACCGTGGCCCCGGAGTTGGCCGAAGGCCCCTTCGAGACCAGGGAGCAGGCCCTGGCGGCCATGGACGCCGCGGGCAAGGCCACCGTGGGCCTGGGGCTGGTGGATTCCTTCTTCGGCAACATCTCCTGCAATCTGGACGGGGTGCTGCTCATCAGCCAGACCGGCTCCTCCCTGGACGAGCTGCCCGACTGCGTTGACCCCTGCCCCCTGGACGGCTCCTCCTGCGCGGGGCTCACGGCCTCCAGCGAGCTGACCGCGCACCAGGCCATCGTTGCCCTCACCGGTGCCGGGGTCATCCTGCACGGGCATCCGCGCTTCGCGGTGATCCTCTCCATGGATTGCGATGCGGCGGGCTGCCCTGATTCCGCGCGCTGCCATGTGGACTGCTCGCGCCCGCGCTTCCTGGGGGAGCGGGGCATCCTGGCGGAGATTCCCGTGGTGCCGGGCGAGGTGGGCACGGGGCCGCGCGGGCTGGTGAACACGCTGCCCCCGGCCATGCTCGGCAGGCGCGGGGCGGTGGTGCTGGGGCACGGGCTGTTCGCCACCGGGCGCACCGGCTTCCGGGAGGCCTTCGACACCCTGCTCACGGTGGAGAACGCCTGCCGCGAGGAGTATTTCCGGCGCGTGGAGAGCTTCGGCGGCTAGTAGCCAGTTGAAAAATCCTCGCTGGCTGCGTTGCTGCAAAAAAGTCAAACCCTCACGTATGGCCAATACGCTTCGGCCTTGACTTTTTTCCGCGCCTTGCCAGCGAGTTTTTTGAACAGGCTACAAGAATCGACTTTTCACCGGCTAGCTGTGCTGGGTCAGCTCTTGGGCTCCCGCTTGGCCCCCACGGCCCACTTCACCTGGCGGCACAGGCCCATGAGCATGTTGAACTCCGCGCGCTTGAGGCGGATGCGCTCCACGAAGGCCCGCACGGGCAGCATCCAGTAGTCCGGGTTGTCGTCCTTGATGAAGTCGATGGCGGTGAGGGCCTCGCGCAGGTTGGCGAACAGGGCCTCGCGTTCCTTGTGGGTGGCCGCGCGGGACTGCTGCGCCGGGGCGGGCTCCCCGGGCTCCCCGGACTCCGTGACGCTCTGGAGTGCTTCGGCCGGCACTGCGCGGGCCGTGGCCGCCTTCATGAACTCGTACAGGATGATGAGCACGGCCTGGGAGAGGTTCAGCGAGGAGGCCTCCTCCGAGGTGGGGATGCATACGAGCCTGTCGCAGACCTTGGTTTCGTCGTTGGTCAGGCCCTTGTCCTCCGGCCCGAAGAGGATGGCCACGCCGGAACCGGCGCGCACGGCCTCCATGCCCCGCGCGGCGGCTGTCTCCGGGGTGAGCAGGCCCTTGCGCCAGCCCCCGGTGCGGGCCGTGGTGCCGTAGACGGCCTGGAAGGGGGCCAGCGCCTGGGCCAGGTCGTCCACCACGGTCATGGTGTCGAGGATCTCCTGCCCCTTCTGGGTGGCCAGGGCGCGTGCGCGGCCTTCGTCCCACTCCTGCGGGCTGACCACGATCAGCCTCGAGCAGCCCATGTTGGCCATGGCCCGGGCCGTTGAGCCGATGTTGGCGGAAAATTTCGGTCTGAAAAGCACGACAGCCAGGTTGCTCAGCATGTTCGCCTCCGTGGCGGGGCCTGTAGCCCCGGACGGCTTGGCTTGCAAGACTGGCAATGATAACCGGGCGGCTTCCAAGGCAACAAAGGGAGGAAACATGGCCGTATCACCCGACAAGAACATCTACCTGGTGGGCCCGCGCGCCTGCGGCAAGACCACCGTGGGCCGCAGGCTGGCCCAGGCCCTCTCCCGCCCGTTCATGGACCTGGACGAGGAGTTCACCCAGACCACCGGCCGCACCATCGCGGACGTGGTGGAGACCGAAGGCTGGGATTCCTTCCGCGAGTTGGAGACCGCCGTTCTGGCCGCCGTGGCCGAGACCCCGGGCAACGTGGTTGCCACGGGCGGCGGCGCGGTGCTCAAGGCCCGCAATCGCGAACTGCTGGGCCAGGGCGTCACCGTTTACCTCCAGGCCGATCCGGAGAAGGTGGTGGCCAGGCTCATGGAGGAGCTGCTGCCCGAGCAGCGCCCCGCGCTCACCAACCTCTCGCTCGAGGACGAGGTCCGCAGGACCGTTCAGGAGCGCGAGCCCTACTACCTGGCCTGCGCCCACCTGGTGGCCCCGGACAGGCCTCTGGAAGAGCTGGTGGAGCGCCTGACCCAGGAACTGGAGAACTGGGCCGAATAGTCCGCAGTTTTCACAACAAGCCACCAAAAAGCCCCTAAAGCAAATCCCGTTCGTTCCGATACTCCTCGCAAGGGAGAGGAGATTGCGGTGCGGCTGTACCTGCCAAAGCAGGAGGCCGCGCCGCAATCCGCAGGACGATTGCGTCCCGCGCATCCAGACGAAGCGAGGTTTGCCATGTACGCTCACAGGACTTCCGACTCCCAGCCCCTGCTGCACTCCGCATTGGTCGTCACCGCCAGCGAAGGCCACGCCAGGGTCGACCGCTTGAGCCTCAAGAACGCCCGCATCCCCTTCTCGCGCGCCGTGCCCGGCGCCAGGTCCGCCCTGGAGCATCTGCGCAAGCACGGGGCCGACGTGATCTTCATAGACGACGTGCTTTGCGACGGCACCGGGTGGAACTTCATGCGCACCCTCAAGGCCGACCCGCGCTTCTCCTCCATACCCGTGGTCATGATCGGCCGCTCCGTGAGCCGCGAGCGCGTGCTGGAGGCCATCGGCCTGGGCTGTGTGGGCTACATGCTGCGCCCCTACACCCTGGACACCTTCTTCAAGCACCTGGGTCTGGCCCGCAAGGTCGGCGCGTGCCTGCGCTCCGAGCTTGGCAATGTGGCCGCATGTTCCGCGCTGATCGAGGAAGGCCAGGCCGAGGAGGCCGTGGAGGTTCTGGAGAAGGCCCTGGAGGCCCCGGACGAAGCCCGCCACCACTACGAGCGCGGCCTGCATCTCCTGGAGCGCGAGGAGTACAGCCAGGCCGTGGCGGCCTTCACCACGGCGGCGCGCCTCTCCGAGCTGATGTACGAGGCGCACCTGGGCCTGGCCCGCTGCTGGCAGGCCCTGGGCGACGAGGTGCGCTACCGCAAGGCCATGACCCGCGCGGCGGACATCTGCGCCCGCACCAAGCGCTTCGAGCACTACAAGAAGGAATTCGTGAGCATCCTGCAGAACGACCGCAGCGGCTTCAACCCGTTCCTGAGCCTGGGCATGCGCCTGGCCCGCGAGATGGACTGGGACGGAGCGGTCATGGCCCTGAGCAACGCCCTTCGCCTGGACCCTGACAGCGCCAAGGCGCACCTGGAGCTGGCCAAGGCCTACCATTTCAAGCGCGAACCCGCCCTGGCGGCCAAGGCCGTGACCCAGGCCCTGCGCCTGGACGCCCACGAGGAGGAAGCGCAGGACCTCTACCAGCGCTGGACCGGAAAGGCCTGGGGCGAGCGCGAGGTGGTCCGCGTCCTGGAGGACAAGCCCTCCGGCCCCATCATCCCCGACGCCATCCCCACCATGCTCAACGCCGTGCTCTACGTGGCCGGGGTGGTCACCGAAGGGCTGCACAAGATGCGCCGCAACTACGCCGCCTAGCAGCCTGCTGAAAAATTCCCGCTGGCTGCGTTGCCACGAAAAAGCCAAACCCTAGCGTATGAAAAATACGCGTCGGGCTTGGCTTTTTCGTGCGCCTTGCCAGCAGGCTTTTTGAGCAGGCTGCAAGAGTCGGCTTCTGTGCCGGGTTGCTGACAACCCTGAAGTCGCTTGCGGACTCTAAGGAGGGCCGGCGGAGGGGGAACCTTCCGCCGGTTTCTATTTGGGGAGGAGGCTAGGCTTTGGCGGCGGCTCCGTCCGGGTCGATGCGGCGGGTGACGATGATGAAGCTCACGGCCGCACCGGCCAGGATGACGGCGGCGTTCACCAGGGGGAAGTGTCCGTAGCCCAGCAGGTGCACGGCCTCGCTGCCGATCATGGGGCCGAGGAAGCTGCCCGTCTGCAGGGACATGGTCATCAGGTTGGAATTCACGGCCCGGTAGCGCTCGTCCGAGATGGTGAACATCAGCCCGTAGAGCGCGGGCGAGCTCAGGCCCATGCCCACGCCCAGCAGCAGGGCCGAGGCGCAGACCATGCCGAGCCCCTGCGCCCAGGTGAGCATCACGAACCCGGCGGCGGTGAGCGCGAAGCTCAGCCGGACCAGGCGCAGCTTGCGCACCCTGTCGAAGAGCCTGTTGGCCATCAGGCGCAGCACGATCATGCAGATCGTCTGCATGGTGAAGAAGAACCCCACCCCTTGGAACCCCTTGGATTCGAAGAAGCCCTTGGCCATGAAGAACATGGACGAGAACCCGATGATGTAGAGCGCGTTGATGCACAGCAGCAGGGCGATGCGCGGCCGCGCGGCGTTGGCGTACATGTCGCGCAGGCTCACGGTGGGCTCCGGGCGGGTGTCGGCCTTCTGCCGCCTGCCCACCACGAAGACCACGGCCATGGCGGGCACCAGGCACAGCGACATGATCGTGTAGCCGGTGGCCAGCGAGCCCAGGCGCGGGCCAAGGGCGTCGAAGACGCTGGGCACGATGGAGTAGGGCAGCAGGATGGCCACCGAGTAGAGCCCGAAGGCCTGCCCGCTGCGCTCCGCGGGAATCAGGGAGACCAGCAGGGTCATGGAGGCGGCCATTATCAGATAGATGCCCAGGCCGTTGGCCAGGCGCAGCCCCAGGATGCCGCCGGGGCTTTGCAGAAACAGGTAGCCCGAGCCGCAGGCCATGAGCGTGAGCGCCCCGGCGATGGCGCAGACGGCGGCCCGCCGCCTGGTCATGAAGGGGCTCAAGAGCAGGTAGCACACGATGGTGGCCAGCGAGGAGCTGCCGATCAGGAAGCCGCGCCAGCCCTCGGGGATGCCGATGTTGGTGAGGTGGACGTAGAGGCTGTAATAGACCGTGATGTTGCAGTAGGCCAGGAAGATGAGCACGCACAGCCCGATGAAGCCGAAGCTGAAGAGGGTCGCGGGGGGTCTGTCCTGGGCCTGGCCCTGAAGCTGGTCCTGGCCGGGGGCGTCTGGGGTGTTGGAAGAATTCATTGTCCGGTCCGGTAGGTGCGGTGATTGCGGGCCGCTACGCCCTGAGGCGGTGCAAGTCAACACGCAGCGGGGCGAAGGATTGCCGCCGCTCCCCATCCGGGCGCTTGCATTGATGCGGGTGCGGGGCTAGCCTGCATGGGCCGATTGGGGTGTTCCGGCCCGAGCGCCGGAACTGAGATCATACCCATTGAACCTGACGCAGTTCGGACTGCCGGAGGGAATCGGACCCGCAGGGCGGGCAAAGGCCCGGCGCACCCCCCGACCCACCCGGCGCTCCGCCAAGGAGCCCGCCATGTTAGATCGCCCCGCACTCCGCGCGGACATCGCCGCCATTCGTCAGCGCGCCCCGCTGGTGCTTTCCGTCACCAACAACGTGGTCACCAACGTCACGGCCAACGCCCTGCTGGCCCTTGGTGCCTCCCCGGCCATGAGCCACGCCGCGCCGGACGCGGCCGAGCTGGCCGGGTTCGCCTCCGCCGTGGTGCTGAACATGGGCACGCCCGCGCCCGCCTACGTGGAGAGCATGCTGGCGGCGGGCAAGGCCGCCAACGCCGCCGGGGTGCCCGTGGCCTTCGACCCGGTGGCCTGCGGGGCCACGAGCTTCAGGCGCGAGCTGGCCGCGAAGCTGCTGGGGGAAGTGAAGATGGCTGCCATTCGAGGCAACGCCTCGGAGATTCTCTTTCTGGCAGGGATCGAGGCCGCGTCCAAGGGCGTGGACAGCGTCCATGAGAGCGTCCAGGCCGTGGAGGCCGCGCAGACGGTGGCCCGCAGGCACGGCTGCGCCGTATGCGTGAGCGGGGCCGTGGACGTGGTGGCGGACGGGAAGCGCGTGCACCTGCTGGAAGGCGGACACCCCATGATGACCCTGGTCACGGGCATGGGCTGCACCGCCACGGCGCTGGTGGGGGCGTTCCTGGCCGTGAACGCCGACGCCTTCACGGCCACGCTGCACGCCATGGCCGTGATGGGGGAATGCGGGGCCAAGGCCGCCGCCGAGGCCAAGGGGCCTGGGTCGCTGCAGGTGGGGTTTCTGGATGGGTTGTACGGTCTCGAAAGGAGCTAGCGCCTCATGGGCGGCGGCCCTGACTGCTGCTGCCCTCCGCTCGGGGCGGGCGCGCTCTTCTTGCCGGAGCCCGGCAGCACGATCTGCGTGGCCACCAGTTGCCCGGCCGCAAGGCCGGAGACCACTTCCGTCTCGTTGAGCCCGGCCAGGCCCAGTTCGGGGTAGACCTTCTCCGCCTTGCCGTCCTCGACCAGGAAAACCGTCTGCTTGTTGTCCACCCATTTGAGCGCCGAGTTGGGTATCACCAGCACGCCGCTCTTCTTCTGCACCACGATCTGGCACTGGGTGGTCATCTCCGGGCGCAGGCGCGTGGCGTTGTCCGCGCTTACACGTACAAGCGCCTGATAGTAGACGATGTTGTCGCGTATCTCCGGCTGGGGGTAGATGGTGTCCACTGAGCCGGTGAACGTGGTGTCGGGGTAGGCGTCCACGCGGAACTCCACGGGCATGTCCGGCTTCACCTGGCCCACGTCGGTCTCGTCCACGTAGATCCACATCTCCAGGCGTGTGGGGTCCAGCACGGTGATGAGGTTGGCCACCTGCAGGCCCGCCACCACGGTCTCGCCCTGCTGGGTGCTGACCTGGCTGACCACGCCGTCGATGGGCGAGACGATTTGGGTGTAGCTGATGCGCGTGACGATGGTCTGCAGCCCGGCCTCGGCCTCCTCCACGCTCTTGTCGGCCTTGACCTTCTCCTTGGCGAACTCGGTCTTGTTCAGGTCCAGCGTGGCCTTGCGGGCGCGCACCGTGTTGGCGGTGACCAGTTCCTCGCGCACGGCCGCCTCCTGGGTGTCGCGCGCCACGAGGTTCTGGCGCAGGAGCTGGGTCTGGCGGGCGGAGTTGGCCTTGGCGTAGTCCCACTGGGCCTCGGCCAGCTTGAGCTGGGCGTCGGCCTCGGCGATGCGCCGGGGGTACACGTCATCCACGCGCAGCTTCTCGGCCCGGGCGCGCTCCAGCTTGGCCAGGGCTTCCTCGCGCTGGGCCTGGAGCTCGCGGTCGTCGATGACGGCGATGGTCTGACCGGCCTTCACCGCGTCGCCCACGCGCACGTGCATCTCCTTGATGGTGCCGGTGGCGCGCGCGCCGATGCGCACGATGGCACCGACCTGGGCCTTCACGATGCCCGTGGCCTGGAGCACCTTGCGCACGTCGCCCTGGCGCACCTCGGCCGTGGCCAGCACCTTGGCCTCGCGGTCCTGCATGCCGGGCCGCCAGACCGCCAGGGCCACGGCGGCCAGCAGCGCCGCCAGGGCCAGCCATTTCCAATACCTGCGCAGCACGGTCAGCTCATTTCCTTGATCCAGCCCGCCAGGGGCCCCTCGATGAGCGCCCTGATCTCGGTCAGTCGCTCAGGGCTCTCGGCCTCGAAGCGCAGCACCAGCACGGGCTGGGTGTTGGATGCCCGGATCAGGCCCCATCCGTCGGGGAAGACCACGCGCGCGCCGTCCACGTCGATGATGTCGTAGCGGGCGCGGAAATGCTCCTGCGCGCGGCGCACCACGTCGAACTTGATGGCGTCGGGGCAGTCGAAGCGGATCTCGGGGGTGTTGTAGGTCTTGGGCCAGTCGGCCAGCAGGGTGCCCGCAGTGGCCTCGGGGTGGCGGTCCAGCACCTCGAGGAAGCGCATGGCCGCGTAGGTGGCGTCGTCGAAGCCGTAGTAGCGGTCCGCGAAGAACATGTGCCCGCTCATCTCGCCCGCCAGCTTGGCCCCGGTGGCCTGCATGCGCGCCTTGATGAGCGAGTGGCCCGTGGCCCCCATGACCGGGTCGCCGCCGTGGGCCGCGATGTCCTTGTAGGTCAGGTGCGAGCACTTGACCTCGCCGATTATGGTGGCGCCGGGGAAGTCCTTGAGGGTCTCGCGGGCGTAGATGGCCAGCAGCTGGTCCCCGAAGAGCAGGCGGCCCGCCTCGTCCACAACGCCCAGCCGGTCGCCGTCGCCGTCCAGCCCGATGCCGCAGGCCGCGCCCTCGGCCGGCACGCGGGCGATGAGGTCGGTCATGTACTTCTCCACCACGGGGTCGGGGTGGTGGTTGGGGAAGTTGCCGTCGGGCTCGCAGTAGAGCTCCACCACCTCCGCGCCGATGCCGCGCAGCACGGCGGCCGTGGCCGGTCCGCCCGCGCCGTTGCCGCCGTCCAGCACCACCTTGATGGGGCGCGAGAGCGTGACCTGGCTGGTGAGCTCCTCGATGTAGGCGGGCAGAACGTCGTGGGTGGAGATGAGCCCCGTTCCCGTGGGGAAGTCGCCCCCGGCCATGAGGGAGTAGAGTGCCTGGATCTCGTCGCCGTAGATGGTGGATGGCCCGGCGATGACCTTGAAGCCGTTGAACTCCGGCGGGTTGTGGCTGGCCGTGACCATCACACCCGCATTGACGCCCAGGTGCTTGGCCGCGAAATAGCACACCGGCGTGGAGACCATGCCCACCAGGATCACGTCCACTCCGGTGGAGGCCAGGCCCTGTGCCAGGCGCTGCTGATATCCGGGCGAACTCAGGCGGGCGTCGTGGCCCACCACGGCGCGCCGGTAGCCGTTTTTGAGGAAGTACGCGCCGCAGGCGCGGCCAAAAACCTCCACCCAATCGGGGTCAAAGTCCTTGTCGACGATTCCCCGTATGTCGTATGCTCTGAATATGTCTGGAACGATGGGCTTCATGTCTGGTTCCGGCCTGCACCTTCAGGGAGTTTTCAGATGAACTGGGATTGGGAAAAACTTCAGGACAAACGGCAACGCCAGTTCGGCTCGGGGCCTGATTTCAAGGGTTTGGGCGACGAGTTCAAGCGTCTGGGCGATTTCAACTTCAACGTCCCAGGCGGGCCCAAGGTGATCTTCATCATTCTGGCCCTGCTGTGGCTTGCCTCGGGCATCTACATCGTGGAGCCCGGCGAAGTGGGCGTTGTGAAGCGTTTCGGCGCCTACGACCGCACCACCGGTCCGGGGCCTCACTACCACATCCCCTTCCCGGTGGAAAGCGTGCTGACGCCTAAGGTGGCGGAAGTCCAGAAGGTGGAGGTGGGCTATGCCACCACGGGCATGAAGCAGGAGGGCGGCTTCCAGTACCGCTCCGTGCCCGAGGAAGCCCTCATGCTCACCGGCGACGACAACATCGTGGACGTGCAGTTCATCGTCCAGTTCCAGATCGGCGACCCGGTGGAGTGGCTCTTCCGCATCCAGCGGCCCGTGCCCACGGTGAAGGCCGCGGCCGAGGCCGCCATGCGCGAGGTCATCGGCAACAAGACCATCGACTCCG
Organism: Fundidesulfovibrio agrisoli; assembly: GCF_022808715.1. Taxonomy (GTDB): domain Bacteria; phylum Desulfobacterota; class Desulfovibrionia; order Desulfovibrionales; family Desulfovibrionaceae; genus Fundidesulfovibrio; species Fundidesulfovibrio agrisoli. Next base: position 165,292 of record NZ_JAKZKX010000002.1, on the reverse strand, counting down.
TGCTCACCACCGGCAAGCTGGAGATACAGAACACCACCAAGGAGCTGCTGCAGTCCATCCTGGACCGCTACAACTCCGGCGTGACCATCGTGGCCGTGCAGCTCCAGGACGTGCACGCCCCCAAGGACGTGATGGAGGCCTTCAAGGACGTGGCCAGCGCCATGGAGGACAAGGACCGTTACATCAACGAGGCCGAGTCCTACGCCAACGACATCCTGCCCAAGGCGCGCGGCCAGGCCGCGGCCCTGCTCAACGACGCCCAGGGCTACCGAGAGTCCGTGGTGCGCAAGGCCCAGGGCGAGGCGTCCCGCTTCCTGGCCATGCTCGCCGAGTACAACAAAGCCAAGGACATCACGCACGATCGCCTCTTCATCGAGGCCATGGAGGAGATCTTCTCCAATCCGGAGCTTGAAAAGGTCATCATCAGCGATGATGCGCTCAAACAGGTCGTTCCGTATCTCCCGCTGGACCGTCAGGGCCGCGTCAAGTCCGGCGACAAGGGAGGGAAGTAGCCATGAGGCGCACAGCAATCATCGCCATCGCCGTGTTCGTTTCGGTCATCCTGGGCATGCAATGCGTGTTCACCGTGGACGAGACCCAGCAGGCCATCGTGCTCCAGCTGGGCAAGCCCGTCTCCGGCTCCCTGGGGCCGGGCCTGCACTTCAAGCTGCCCTTCATCCAGAACGTGGTGCTCATCGATTCCCGCGTCATCAGCTACGAGGCCAACCCCGCCGAGGTGCTCACCAAGGAGAAGAAGACCCTCGTGGTGGACAACTACGCCAAGTGGCGCATCGTGGACCCGCTGCAGTTCTACCAGACCCTGCGCACGGTGGAGCGGGCCAAGTCCCGCCTGGACGACCTGATCTACGCCGAAGTCCGCGTGGCCATCGGCAGCTACACCATGAAGGAGGTTGTCTCCTCCCGCAGGGCCGAAATCATGGCGGTGGTCACCAGCAACGTCAACGACACGGTCAAACCCTACGGCCTGCAGATCATGGACGTGCGCGTCAAACGCACGGACCTGCCGCCCCAGAACGAGAAGGCCATCTTCGGGCGCATGCGCTCCGAGCGCGAGCGCCAAGCCAAGCTCTACCGCTCCGAAGGCCTGGAGGAGTCCGCCAAGATCAAATCCGCCGCAGACAAGGAGCGCACCATCCTGCTGGCGGACGCCAACAAGGCCTCCGAGACCCTGCGCGGCCAGGGCGACGCCGACGCCACGCGCGTCTACAGCGAGGCCCTTGGGCAGTCCCCCGAGTTCTACGGGTTCATGCGCAGTCTGGAGGCCTACCGAAAGTCGCTGCAGAGCAACAGCCGGGTGGTGCTCACGCCCGGATCGGGATTCCTCAAGTATCTCAAATAGACAAGTCGGGGGCTGCGAAGCCCCCGCTTTTTTTCATGAAAACGTAACCCGGGCGGGGCATGTCGTTCTTGCCTTCGCTGCTGGCCGGGTGTATCCGATCCATGTCCTTCCGCATTGGGCCGTCCGCCGGATTCCGGCGAGGCCGGCCGGGACCCACAAGGAGTGCCTCCGGGTGTTCAATCTTCGTCTCATCCTGCTGCTTGGGCTGTTTCTGGCTTTGCTCGTCAAGGGCGGCCAGCTTTGTTCGGCCGAAGGGGTCCAGGCCATGACACGGCTTGTGGACCTGAACCGGGTGGAGCCCGTGGAGCCGTTGCCCCTGAGCAGCCCCGAGGACGACTTCAAGGGCATCAGCCCCAGGCCGGACCTCATCAACGACCGGGCCGCCCCCTCAAAGAAGGTGGTGAAGAGCCTGCAGGGGCTGAACAACCGCAAGCAGGCCCAGGCCAAGACGGCCTCCAAGGATTCCGGCAAGGATCAGACCCGCGACTCCGGCAAGGATCAGGGCAAAAAAGCCCAGAAAAAGGGCTGAGGCGCCCCGCCCTCGCCGCTTTCCCCCTCCTCACGGCTGCGCCCGCTCCCGGGCCACTTGACATTGCCCCAGAAAAGACCGATTTCATTCTGCTTACGCCACTTCCGGCGCCATTTCCGCTTTGGGGGATCCTCATGGGACTTGAGCTGATCAAGCCGAACATCAATTTCAATTTTCTCGGTTACCGCCGCTACGCCTACGTTATTTCCCTGCTGCTGGTGCTTGCGGGCGTCGTTTCGCTCGTGGCCAGGGGCGGGCCGAAGTACGGCGTCGACTTCGCGGGCGGCATGACCGTGCAGCTCAAGTTCGCCAAGGCCGTCACCGCCGCCGACATCCAGAAGCCTCTGGACGCCGCCGGACTGCCCCACCTGACCGTGCAGCGCCTCGGCCAGGAGAAGGACAACTCCTTCCTCATCAGCGCCGCGGAGAAGGGCGAACCCCTCGAGGAAGTGCGCTCCAAGGTGGACAAGGCCCTCAAGGCCGAGCTGGGCGACGGCGCCTTCGAGGTGCAGCGCGTGGAGGTCGTCGGCCCCAAGGTCGGCGAGGATCTGCGCGCCGGCGCGCTCAACGCCATCTTCTACGCGGTGGTCATCATCGCGGTGTACATCTCCGGCCGGTTCGAGCAGCGCTGGATGGCCGCCGGGCTCATGGGCGCCGGCCTGACTTCGGCCATGTGGGCCCTGCGCCATTTCGGCCTCTCCACCGGCTACCTCATCATCGCGGCCATCCTCGTGACCCTGGTGCTGTGCTGGGCGCTCAAGCTCAAGTACGCCCTGGGCGCCCTGGTGGCGGACGTGCACGACGTGTTCATCACCATCGGCATCTTCTCCATCCTGGGCATCGAGTTCGACCTGACCATCGTGGCGGCCCTGCTGACCATCCTGGGCTACTCCCTCAACGACACCATCATCGTCTACGACCGCATCCGCGAGCGCCTGGGCCAGGCCAAGGGCGAGCCGTTCGAGAAGGTCATCAACGACGCCGTGAACCAGACCCTCTCGCGCACCATGCTCACCTCGCTGATCACGCTCTTCACCGTGACCGCGCTGTACATGTTCGGCGGCTCCGTGCTCAAGGACTTCGCCCTGGCCATGATCATCGGCATCGTCACCGGCACCTACTCCTCGGTGTTCGTCGCCTCGCCCATCCTGGTGGACCTGGGCTCCGGCCTGGACACCTTCCAGCAGGACGAGCAGGGCGCGGCTGAAGGCGGCAAGGCGTGAGCTCGATCCCCGAGGCGAACGGTCCGGGCCATGAAATGAGCCTGCTGGACCACCTGGAGGAGCTGCGCACCCGGCTCATCAGGATCATATTCGCGGCGGTCATCGGCTTCGCCGCGTGCTTCGCCTTTGCCGAACGCATTCTCGAGGTGCTGCTGCATCCGCTCAAGTCGGTGCTGCCCCCCAAGAGCGAGCTCATCACCACCAGCCTCACCGAGGGTTTCTTCATCTCCATGAAGGCATCCTTCGTGGCGGGCCTGTTCCTCGTCAGCCCCTACATCTTCTACCAGATCTGGAGCTTCATCGCCCCCGGCCTCTACGAGGAGGAGCGCAAGCTGGCCATCCCCGTGGCCTTCTTCACCGCGCTGTGCTTCGTATCCGGGGCCTGCTTCGGCTACTTCATCGTCTTCCCGTTCGGGTTCCAGTTCCTGGCGCAGTACGCCTCGGAAGTGGTCACCCTGATGCCCAGGCTCTCCGAGTACTATTCCTTCAGCCTGGGGTTGCTGCTGGCATTCGGCATCATCTTCGAGATGCCGGTGTTCATCTTCTTCCTGGCGCGCTTCGGCGTGGTGGACCACAAGTGGTTGCGCGCCAAGCGCCGCTGGGCCATCGTCGTTTTCTTCGTGGTGGCCGCGGTGCTGACCCCCACCCCGGACGTGGTGAACCAGATCCTCATGGCCGCGCCCATGGTCATCCTTTACGAGGTGGGCATCTGGGTGGCCTACTTCTTCGGCAAGCGCCCAACGCCCCCGGCAGAGGAGCAGCCCGAGGAACAACCCGCCGTGGAGCAGGGCGCCGAGGTGCCCGCCGTGGAGGCCGCGCCCGAACAGGCGCCGGAGGCCGCGCCGGAAATCGCCCCCGCGCCTGAATCTCCCGACGCGGCGGCCGCCGAAGCCGACGCAGTCCGCGAGGTGGCCCAGGCCGACCTTGAGGCCCACACCGCCGCCGAGCTCGCCCACGGCGAGGCTACCCCTGCAGCTGCCCCAGAAGCTGCTCCGGAGGCTGTCGCAGAGGCCGCCTCTGAGTCGTCCGCCACCGCCCCCCCGGTGCAGGGCGAGCCAGCCGCCCCGAAGCCCGACGAGCCAGCCGCCGGCCCGGACGGCAAACCCAAGAAATAACCGCACGCGCCGGGGGCCTTCCCCCGGCGCGAACTCTTTGGGGCCACGGGGCTCGACCTCGCCGCCGCCATCTGGCACTATCCCCGCCATGCCAAGCGACCCGCTCATCCGTCTGGAGCACGTGGACAAGACGTACCGCATCGCGGAGACGCCCACCGCCGTGCTGCGCGACGTCTCACTCGAGATCGGGGCGGGCGAGTTCGTGGCGCTGCAAGGCCCGTCCGGCTCCGGCAAGTCAACGCTTTTGCACATCATCGGGCTGCTGGACAGGCCCACGGCCGGGCGCTACCTCCTGCGCGGGCGCGACGTCTCGGGCCTCTCAGACGACGAGCTCTCCGGGCTGCGCAACCAATCCATCGGCTTCGTGTTCCAGAGCTTCTACCTGATCCCCTACGCCACGGCGCTGGACAACGTGCTGCTGCCCGGGCTCTACAGCCCGGCCCCGCAGCACCAGCTGCGCCAGCGCGCCGAGCACCTGCTGGCCCAGGTGGGCCTGGCGGACAGGATGCGCCACAAGCCCTCACAGCTTTCGGGCGGCCAGCAGCAGCGCGTGGCCCTGGCCCGGGCCATGCTCAACGACCCGGACCTGATCCTGGCCGACGAGCCCACTGGCCAGCTCGACTCCAAAACCTCCGCCGAGATCATGAGCCTCTTCGCCGAGGTGAACGCCAACGGCAAGACCATCATCGTGGTCACCCACGACGAGGAGACAGCCAGCCATGCCAAGCGCCGCGTCCTGGTTCAGGACGGCACCATCGCCTGAGGCCCTGCGCCTGGGCAGAAGCGTCCTGCGCGCGCAGGGCGCGGCCTGGGGGGCGCTCTTGGCCTACAAGCTGCGCTCGGCCTTCGTGGTTCTGGCCGTGGCCTTGGGCATCGCCGCGCTGACCATCATCATCGCGGCCGTGGACGGCGCTCGCCGCAAGGCCCTGGAGATCGTGGAGTGGTTCGGCCCGGACGCGGTGCTGATCTTCGGCGGCAACATCGAGAACCGCGCCGTTGGCCAACGCACCCTGACCCTCACCTGGGACGACGCCCGGGCCATTGAGCGCTCCCTCCCCGGGGCCTACCTGGTCACTCCCATGCGCGCCAAGCAGGCCGTCACCCTGCGCTACGAGAACCGCAACATGGTCACCCCGCTCATCGTGGGCACCACGGCGGATTACGCCCAGGCCTGGAACTGGCCTTTGGTGGAGGGGCGCGACATCACCGAGGAGGACGTGCTCCGCTCGGCCAAGGTATGCCTCATCGGCGACGCGCCCGCGCGGGAACTCTTCGGGGACGAGTCGCCCATCGGCAAGGTCATCCTCGCTGGGGACCTGCCCGTGCAGGTGGTGGGCAGGCTGGCCTATCGGGGCTTCACCCCGGGCGGCGGGGGCGTCTCCGTGGATGACAGGCTCATCATGCCCCTCACCACGCTCACTCAGCGTTTCAACCTGGAACGCAAGTATTTTCGGGGGCTTCGCGTCAAGTTCCTGGAGCCAGAGCTGATGGAGGACCATCTGGCCAGCCTCAAATCCTTGCTGCGACACCTGCACAAGCTGGGCGACGACATGCCGGACGACTTCTCGGTGATCTCCGCCAGCGAGGTGCTCAAGTTCCTGACCATGATAACCGGAGGGATCATGGTCTTCCTGGGCATCACGGCGGGTGCGGCCATGATCGTGGGCGGTTTCGTGCTGGCCAACCTGCTGTTCCTCTCCGTGAGCGAGCGGCAGGAGGAGATTGGGCTGCGCAAGGCCATGGGGGCCACCTCGCTGGACATAACCCTGCAGTTTCTGTCCGAGGCGGTCTGGCTGACGCTGATAGGGGCCGTGGCGGGCATGGCCCTGGGCATCGGCATGGGGCAGCTGCTGGCCAAGCTGGGGCTCCTGGAGATCAGGCTGTCGATGAAGCTGTTCCTGCTGGCCATGGCCTCGGCCATGGCCATCGCCCTGGTCTTCGGGCTGAAACCGGCCCGGAGCGCCGCCGCCATGGACCCCATCGAGGCCCTGCGCGGAGGGAAGTGAGGGGATGAATGGGGGAGGGGCCTCCGGCGGGCAAAGGGAATTCTGGCCACTGCTATTTTGATTTCATCAATGGTAATATTCGCCTTGTCCCTAGCTGTAAGTCTTTAAGTAGGCCAGCACTGCCAGTCCAAATCGTCACATATCGCTGCTCCATTAGTGTTGTCACTACTTCAAGCTGCGCGATCGTTCTTGCTTTCCAACTGTGTACCGCAGTGTGCTCTCAGTGGGTCATTTTCAATGCTGTCAGTATTTAATTGCACTGCTACATATCAGATCACTTGATTTGTTTCAATTTTAGTTGTCTAATATTGGTTTATGACTATAAAAATAAAAACTCGTGTCGCGCGCACTGGTGTGGATCTGTGCACGATATCGCCGCATTCGTTCTTGGGGGCAATTATTGTTCGAATTGTAATCAGGAAGGGAAAGTATGGGAGAGGCAAAAAAAAGAGGTTCACGGGAGCAGCGAATTGCCAAGGCCATTGCCAGAAAATGTGTATGTCAAAATAAACAGTCACCAAGCGGGGTTAAGAAAATGGGATCTCAAGAAGAATACGAACGTATATCTAGAATTTTGCTTGAAGGATTGACGACACCAGGCGAAATTAATGAGCAAGTTGTTCAGTTTGCAAGGCAACTCAGCAACAAATCTCCGTTGTTCTTGGATTGCCACCCGGAGCTATGGAGTAGGCAGAGCTGTTGTGACATGAACGTCGAAAAATATATAGAGAAACATGGAGGCAGTTTGGTGTGTGGCTATCGTATTTGGTATAATGGTCCATATTACATTGAAGGCGAGCGACATGCTGTATGGACAGATGGCAAGGAATATAGGGATGTGTCGTTTTCAGATGACGGTGAGGGGACAATACTGTTTGTCCCAGATGATCTTGGGTTTGAAGATGTGCCTGGCAAGGTTCGCCATACTTTCAATGCCGAGTATGAGTGGGTCGTGGATCTCTTTAACAAATTTGATCTAAAAATACGGCGAATGTCTAGTCAGGAAGCCTGGGATAAGATGCTGACCTACGAACGCTGGCTAGCCGGAGAAAGAATGCCGAATATGTGGGTAGAATAATTTGCATGGAGTGATGAATTCTAAAAGGAGTCATTCCCCTGCTTGCGGCAATCCGTAGAACCTGCGGGCGTTGTCCCCTGTGGCGCGCCAGACCTGTTCCGTGTCCAGCCCCTTGATCCGCGCCACTTCCTGTGCCGTGAACACGGTGTAGGCCGGTTCGTTGGGGCGGCCCCGGTAGGGCTCGGGCGTAAGGAACGGCGCGTCGGACTCCAGCACCATGCGCGAGAGATCGATCCCGGCCACGGCCCTGCGCAGCTCCTCGTTCCTGGAGTACGTCACCGGCCCTGGGATGGAGATGGTGTAGCCGCGCCGTAAGAGCTCGGCGGCCAGTTCCGGCCCGGCCCCGAAGCAATGCCAGAGCACACGCTCGCCCTCCATGCCGGAGTCGTCCAGCACGGCCAGGGTGTCCTCGGCGGCGTCGCGGCTGTGGATGGCCACGGGCACGCCGATCTCCCGCGCCAGGGCAAGCTGCTCGCGGAAAAGGCGCTTCTGCAATTCGGGCGGGGTGTCCTTCCAGTAGTAATCCAGTCCGATCTCGCCCAGGGCCTTGAGGTTGGGGTCGGCCGCGAAGAGGGCGGCCATGTCCGACACGCGGGCCACGTCGGATTCGGCTGCGTCGTTGGGGTGCACGCCCAGCAGGAAGAAGATTTCGGGGTGGTCGCGCATCAGCGGGGCGTTGGCGGCGTAGGCCTCCACGCCCAGGAACACGTTCCCGATCAGGTCGACGCCGGCCTTGCGGGCGCGGGCGAGCACAAGGGGCAGCTCCTGCGGGTCGAGGCGCTTGTAGTCCAGGTGGGCGTGGGTCTCCACGCCGACGCACGGCAGGCCCAGGGATTCGGGCAGGGGGCGGTTGGCTTTGCTTTTTGACACCAGGGGGCGGTAACGCAGCGGCGGACGGCGGGCAAGAAAAAATCATTGCCTTGCTGCAACAGCCGGATAGAGTGCGCGCCATGGAATATCCGCTGATGCAGGCCATGGACGCCATCTCGCACGCCTCCTACACCGTGCTGGCGGCCATCGCCGCGCTCGCCGCCCTCTCCGTGGCCATGCACCTGCTGCAACTGCGCTACAGCGACAAGGGCGCCGCCGGGGCGCTGGCCTTCGGCAAGTGGCTGGCGGCCCTGGGCGCGCTGCGCCTGCTGGAATCCCGCGTGTTCATGGGCCTGTTCCAGGCCCCGGCCTACGCCCTGTACGTGCTGCTGGCCTGGCTGGCCTTCCGGGCCTTCCTGCACGACGTGTACGGGGGCATGTACATGGCCCGCATCAAGGGCCGCCCGGCCAACAAGATACTGCTTTCCCTGATTTCCTTCATGGGCATGCTGGCCCTGGCGGGGCTCGGGCTGCACGGCATCCTCGGCGTGGACGTGGGCTCGCTGATGACCTCTTCGGCCATCCTCACCGCCGTTGTCGGCCTCTCCATGCAGGACACCATCGGCAGCCTGTTCTCGGGCCTGCTCATCCAGACCGAGAAGCCCTTCCAGGTGGGCGACTGGATCAAGGTGGGCGACCAGGAGGGCCAGGTGGCGGAAATCACCTGGCGCTACACCAAGCTGGTCACCTTCACGCAGAACCAGGTGCTCATCCCCAACAACGCCATCGCCAAGGAGCGGCTGCAGAACATCTCCCAGCCGATTCCGCAGGTGAGCGTGGTGGTCAACCTGCCCGCGCCGCTGCACGCGCCGCCGGTGAAGGTCATGAGCGCCCTGGAGGACGTGCTGCGCCGCTCCCGCCTGGTGGCCCCGCTGCCCGCCCCCCGCGTGCGCCTGATCGAGATAGGGCAGGACCACATGCTCTTCCGGGCCACCTTTTACGCCACCGGCTTCGAGGACACCGTGGCCGCCCGCAGCGAAGTGCTGGCCGGGACCTGGTACGAGTTCCGCAAGCTGGGCATCGAGTTCCCGGCCCCCCGGCGCGTGATGCTCAAGGAGCAGGAACGGCCCTGCCCCCATCCCCCGGCGGACGTGGTGAAGCTCCTTGGCGGGTCCGGGCTCTTCGCGGGGATGCACAACCGGGAGCTCGAACTGCTGGCGGAGTTCGCGGGCATGCGCGCCTATCTGCCCGGGTCCTCCATCGTGACCAGGGGCCAGAGCGGCACGACCATGTTCATCATCGCGGACGGGGGCGTATCCGTGCGGGTGGGCGAGAAGGAGCTGGCCACGCTGGGCCCCGGCGACATGTTCGGCGAGATGGCCTTGCTCACCGGGGAGCCCAGGAGCGCCGACGTGGTGGCCACGCAGAACACCACCTGTCTCGAGATCGACCGCGAGGCCTTCCGCACGGTGCTCGAACACAACCAGTCCCTCATGGACAACATCACCCGCATCTTCAAGGCGCGCGAGCAGGCCAACCGGAAGGACCTGGGGAGCCGGGAGGAGGCCGCGGAAGAGGGCCTGTTCGAGCGTTTCAGAAAGATTTTCTGGTGATCCCCGGAGCGTAGACGCCTCCGCGCGATTGGCCTAAGGTGCGGCCCGCCATGTCGGAACACGTCAAACAGATTGCGCGCGACGCGGGCATCGTCGGGGGAGCCACGCTGCTCTCCCGGGTGCTGGGCTTCTTCCGCGACGTCATCGTGGCCTATGTCCTCGGGGCCGGTCCGGCCGCCGACGCCTTCTACGTGGCCTACCGGCTGCCCAACACCCTGCGCAGGCTCTTCGCCGAGGGCTCCATGACCATGGCCTTCGTGCCTGTGTTCTCCCGGCTGCGCGGTGAGGAGGGCGACGAGGCCGCCTTCACCATGACGCGCTCGGCCCTGGTCTGGCTGCTCATGATCCTTGGCGTGGTCTCGGTGCTGGCCATTGTCTTCGCCCGGCCGCTGACCATGCTCATCGCCCCGGGGTTCGCGAACAACCCGGACCAGATGGAGATGACCGTCCACCTGGTGCGCATCGTCTTCCCCTACATCATCCAGATTTCCGTGGTGGCCCTGTGCATGGGCGCGCTCAACTCCATGGGCCATTTTCTCACCCCGGCCCTGGCCACCAGCGAACTCAACACCTTCATCATCGCGGGCGCGGGCGTGGCCTGGCTCTTCGGGCTGGACGTGCCCACGGCCCTGGCCTGGTCCGTGATCCTGGGCGGCTTCGGCCAGATATACCTGCAGGTGCCGACGCTTCGGCGCTTCGGGTTCCGCTGGTTCGGGCCGTGGTCCCTGAAGGACGCGGGCGTGGTGCGCATGGGCAGGCTGATGCTGCCCACGGTGTTCGGCGCGGCCATCTACCAGCTCAACATCGTGGTGGGCACGCTGCTGGCCTCGTTTCTGGCGGCGGGCTCCATCTCGGCGCTCTATTACGCCGACAGGCTGGTGCAGTTCCCCCTGGGCGTGTTCGGGGTTGCCGTGGGCACCGTCGCGCTTCCGAGCCTCTCCCGCCTGGCGGCGACGCGGGAGGACGGCGAGTTCACCCGCACCCTCAACGCCTCCCTGCGCCTGACGCTCTTCATCTGCCTGCCCGCCACGGCCGGGCTCATGGCCCTGGCCGTGCCCCTGGTGGACGTGCTCTTCGGGCGCGGCGCCTTCACGCCCGAGGCCGCGCAGGCCACCTCCCAGGCCCTGGTGGCCTACTGCGTGGGCCTGCCAGCCTTCGCCTGCGTGCGGCCCCTGGTCTCGGCCTTCTACGCCCTTCACGACACCAGGACCCCGGTTCGCGCCGGGGTCATCAGCGTGGCGGCGAACATCGGCCTGGCCGCGGCCTTGATGTTCCCCATGGCCCACACCGGGCTGGCGCTGGCCACGTCGCTCTCCTCCTGGCTCAACGTCTGGCTGCTCTGGCGCGCCCTGCGCACCCACCTGGGGGATTGGGCCCGGATGGGGCGCGGCGTGGCCCTGAGCGCCGCCTTGAGCCTGCTCATCGGCCTGGGGGCCTGGCTCACGCCCGTGGGCAAGTACGCCGCCCTGGCCATGATAGCCTTCTGGGCAGTGGCCTACCTGCTGCTGGCCTCCCTGTTGCGCGTGGAGGAGGCGAAGCTGCTCACCGGCTTCGTGTGGCGCAGGATCGCCCGGAGGAAGAAGGCGGCCTAGCATGGGCGCGGACGCCGCCAGCAAGGCCCGCGAGGCCTTCCCCAACGGGCTGCGCCAGCCCAAGGGGGGCTACCGCTTCTCCCTTGATCCGCTGCTGCTGGCAGCCTTCGTCAAGCCCAAGCGCAACGTGGCCTCCGCCGACCTGGGCTCCGGCTGCGGCGTGGCCTCCTTCGCGGCCTTGATGATCCATCCCGCGCTTCGCTCCTGCCTGGGGTTGGACATCGACCCGGCCATGACCGCATCCGCCCTCGACAACGCCCGCCTGCTGGGCCTGGAGGACCGCTTCGAGGCCCGGACCATGGACGTCCGCGCCGCACGCGACGGCCTGACCCCGGAGAGCAGGGGGCTCGTGCTGGCCAACCCTCCGTACCGCACCCTCGGCACCGGCCTGCCCTGCCGGGAGGCCGCGCGCACCCTGGCGCGCTTCGAGGCCCGGGGCGGCCTGGAGGACTTCCTCGCGGCAGCCTTCTGGATCTTGTCCAACAGGGGGGCGCTCGGGATCATATTCCCGGCCGCCCGGCTGGGGGAGCTGCTGAGCGCCTGCACCGGCGCGCGCCTGGCGCCCAAGCGGCTGCGCATGGTCCACTCCCGGCTGGACGAGCCAGCGCGCCTGATCCTGCTGGAGGCGGTGAAGAACGGCGGCAGCGAGACCGTGGTGGAGCCTCCCCTGGAACTTTACTCCGGGCGCGGGGAGGAGACCACGCTGAGCGCCCAGGCCCTGGAATTCTGCCCGTTCCTGGCTGCCAACGCCAAGGCGCGATCCTGTTCCATTTCCTGATTCTGCCAGACAACGTGAATGGGTGAAGGGGGCGGATGCCGGGGCGAAGGCATATGTATGCCCACGCTGAGCGCACAGGCCCTTGAATTCTGCCCCTTCCTGGCGGCCAACGCCAAGGCGCGGTCCTGTTCTATTTCCTGATTCAGCCGGTTGATGTGATTTGGCGGGGATCGGATGCCGGCGCGTAGGCATATTCATGCCCGCTGCCCGCACCCGCTTTTCGCACGCCGCGGTCTGTGGCCGCGAAGCCGCCGCACGCCCGCGAGGGACCCGCCTGTCAAGGCGTCCCTCGCGGAGCATGTGCGTCGTGCGAGGCGTTTGGGACGACCTCTAGTCCTGCGGCAGGCCCATCACCTGCGCCTTGAACCCGGGGGCCTTGGCGATCAGGTCCAGGATGAGCAAGGCGGCGTACATGTTCTTCCTGTTTCCGGCGTCCACAGCCTGGAGGATGTAGTTGCGCATCTGCGCCACGGCCTCCGTCAATTCGGCGTGGTCCCCGGGGCTGGACATGGCGGCCGCGTCCAGCAGGTTGAGGATGAGATAGGTCCAGACGTCGTCGTAATACAGGTAATAGTTGAGAACCTCGCGGATTTTCAGAACTCCGAACACCACGTTTTCCAGTTTGCTGTAGTCCTTGGACCATACCTGGCTGTCGTTGATGTAGGGTTCGCCGCCAGGCCCGTCGTACTTCGGCTGTTGGGCCGCGCCCGACCTGCCCCGCGCGAACTCGCGCAGGGAAAGAACTTTGGCCATGTGCAACTCCTTGGGCTTGAGGACATCCATGTCAAGCCGCGCCGCTTGGCGCGCTCGCTTCCCAAGGAAACTGGTCGGCAGTTTATTGGTAATCTTTAGGGGGGCGGTGCTTATCCCCGGCGGAAGAGGGGCTGCACGGAGCCGTCGGGCGTGTAGCCGGGCAAAACCTGGGCCACGGCCTCCAGGCCCAGGCCGAAATGGGCGGTGACCACCCCGGCCAGCACTTCGCGGTAGTCCACGGTGACGGCCAGGTCCAGCCCGTCGGAGAGCTTTTCCGGCGCGAGCCCGGGCCACGCGCCGTGCAGCGCGCCGCCCGCCGTGGGGCCGCCCAGCGACATCAGCACCGTGCCGTGGCCGTTGTCCGTGCCGCCGTACTCGTTCTCGCGCAGGCTCCTTCCGAATTCGCTCATCACCAGCACCATCGTGTCCTTGAGGTCGGGCCCCAGGGCCTTGGCCAGCGCGGCCACGCCCTTGCCGATGGAGGCCAGGGCGTCCGCCAGCTTCCCTTTGGCGGCGCCCTGCTCGAAGTGGGCGTCGATGCCGCCGAAGGCCGCATACACCAGCCGCGTGGCTGGGTTCTGCCCCAGGTAGGAGACGATCTTGCCCGCCATGTCCGGCAGGGCGTGGACCGAGGGCGCGCCGGAGGCGGCCGCGGTCATCTCGCGGTCCATCTCCGTGAAGCGGTTTTTGAGCACGATCTGAGCCTGGCGGTAGTTGCGGCCCCATGGCTCGGGGGCCTTGCCGTAGATGGCGTCGAAGGAGGTGAAGACCTCCGGGCGTTCGATGCGCCACAGCGACGGCGGGAAGCCGGTGGGCTTGATCTGCTGGAATCCCGGCCTGCCCTGGCTGATGATGGGCGGCGAGGGGGAGAGGGTGAGCCCCTTTGCGGCAGGCCCCAGCAGGGGCAGCAGCCGTGCGAAGAAGCCGTCGCGCACGTGCTGCTCGCGCGGGTTGCCGCTCTCCATGGCCTTCTGGGCCTCTGGGTGGCTGCGCAGCGGGGTGGGCAGGCCGCAGGCCGGCACGAAGGCCAGCAGGCCCGCCTTCCAGGGCTCCAGCAGGGGCTCCAGCGCCGGGTGCAGCCCGAAGCCTGTTGCCAGGGGCAGCGCGCCGCCCTCCTGCCCCACGGGCGGCAGGGCGATGCCGGGGCGGGCGCGGCAGTAGATGGGGTCGTCCTGCGGGGGCAGGGCGGAGAGGCCGTCCAACCCGCCGCGTAGGAAAATGACGATCAGCCGCTTGGATTCGCCGCCCTGGGCCAAAGCGCTGGAACCCAGCCCCAGGGGCAGCAGCGAGGTCAGTGCGGCCGTAGCGCCCGCGGCGAGGAACTGCCTGCGTTTCATGATCCCGCTCTCCGGGAGTTGGCGGCGTTCACGGTGTCCATCAGTATTGCTGCCCCTCCGGGCTGCCGAGAAGCACGGCGGCCTTGAGTTGCGCCGGGGCCGCGTCCAGGGCCTGGCGCGTCACGGGCGTCAAATTGAGTCCCATGGTCTTGAGCAGGGCTTCGGCGTCCAGCGGCGCGGGCGGCCCGCACGGGCCGGTCACCCAGCAGGAGAGCGCCCCCTTGCCCGCCATGGCCGCCAGGTCCAGCCGGTTCACCAGCGATTCGGCGGAGAGCCAGCCGTCGCGCACGTCCTTGAAGCCCGAGGTGCCGGGCGCGTCGTAGAGGGGCATGCCCAGCCATTCCAGGATTTCCTCCAGGGAGCGCACCTCGCCCACGCCCCTGTCCGAGGCGCGCACGATGGAGGCCACGTAGCGCAGCGGGTTCTTGAACTTGGTCCCGGCGTATTTCGCGCCCAAAAACTCCTGGCTGGTGAGCAGGGCGCGCGTCACCTGGCGCAGGTCGCCCTTGGTGTCGAGGTAGGTCTTGGTCAGGGATTCCACCAACGGCTTGGGCGGGTCGTCCGCCACGAAGAAGCGCGCCAGCTTGGTGCAGACGTTCTTGGCCGTCTGCGGGTGCAGGGCCAGCATGTGCAGGGCTTCCACGCCTTCCGCCATGCCCGCGCCCTTGATGGTCGCGCCCAGGAAGGTTTTGTCGCGGTTGTCGTGGCGCTTCTCGTCGAAGAGGAAGCCGTTCTTGTCGCTCTGGCCGCGCGGCGCGCCGATGCTCCATCCGGCCAGGATCATCGCCAGGGAGGTCACGTCCTGGGGTTTGAGCACGGCGTCCGGGCCGAAGGTGTGCGCGGCCAGGAGCTCCCGGGCGTGCAACTCCGTAAGCGGGCGCTGCTGGCCCTTGCCGGTGGCGCTCTCGGGGGAGGAGCTCTGCCAGTTCTCCAGGTAGATGAGCATGGCCGGGTGGCGGGTGACGGCCTGAAGCATGTCCTCGAACTTGCCCAGCACGAAGGGGCGGATGGCCTCGCGCTCGTAGCTGCCCACCCAGAGGTGGGCCAGGCCCTTGGCCGCCGGGACGTTGAAGTGGTTGTACCAGAAGTCGCAGAGCAGCTCCTCGAGCTGCCTGGGTGAGAGGATGGCCCGCCAGAGCTTGGCCTCGGCGGCCTCGCGCGCGATGATCGCGGCCTTGGCCCGGGCGGAGTTGATCTCGTCGATGGTGGGGTGCGGGCGCGGGCCGCCAGGCGCTTTGGGGCCATACGTGCGGAAGAGCTGCACCGTATCCATGGAGGCGGTCTTGAGGGCGGCCAGCCTGTCCTTGAGGGCCTGGGGTTCCGGCAGGGACTGGGGATCGAGCTGGCTGTCGATGTAGGCCTGGAGGCCCATGGACTTCACGCGCTCGATCTCGCCCGGGAAGGGGCCGTAGCTCAGGCGGTTCACCACATGGGCCGTGACGTCTTGCGGCTGCTGGGGCTGCTCCTTGCTTGTCTCCTTCCCGGGGGCCTGGGCCAGGCACGGGGATGCGAACCCCGCCAGGAGTATGGCCGCCAGGCACAGCGCGGCGGATGTCAGATTCAGGAACATGTGCGGGTTGTTACCCCGGTGGGGGGTAAAATTCAATCGCTTCGGGCCTGCCCCGCCGGTAAGCCGCGCGCCGCAACGATTGCCGCTCCAATTGCCGCACCGGCGTCACGCATCCGTAACCCCTCGGGCCTAGAAGAGGAAAAATCGCAACCCCGAGGGTTCACATGTCGCAATCCTGTACCGGCCTGCTCAAGGCCGCGGTCAGCCATAGCCCTGCCTTCTCCCGCCAGGGCGTGCTGGAGCGCCTGTTCGTCTCCTGGTTCTCCGGCTTCGTCTACAACCAGATATGGGAGGACCCTCGGGTGGACCTCAAGGCCCTGGAGCTCGAAACCGGCGACCACGTTGTCACCATCGCCTCCGGCGGCTGCAACATCTGCCACTACCTGCTGGGGGGCGCGGGCGCCGTCACCGCGGTGGACCTCAACAGCAACCACGTGCACCTGAGCCGCCTCAAGCTGGAGGCCGCGCGCCGCCTGCCCACGCACGAGGCCTTCTTCCGCTTCTTCGGCCGCGCCGACGACAAGGCCAACGTCTGGGCCTTCTCGCGCCACATCGAGCCCCATCTGCCCCGCGACACCGCCGCCTACTGGCTGGGCGCGCGCTCCTTCCTGGGCGCGCCGCGCATCGAGATGTTCGCGGAGAACATCTACGAGCACGCTCGCATGGGCCGGTTCCTGCGCCTGATGCGCACCCTCTGCCGCGTCTCCGGGCGCGACCCGCAGCGCATCCTCAAGGCCCGCTCCATGGACGACCAGCGCGAGGCCTTCAAGAAGGAGCTGGAGCCTCTGTTCACCGGCCCCCTGGCCAGGCTGTTCTCCGGCTTCGCCCCGGTGCTCTACAGCCTGGGCGTGCCGCCGCAGCAGTACAAGGCCATGGAGCGCGAGTGCCCCGGCGGCATGTTGGAGGCCTACCGCGAACGGGTGGAGAAGCTGGCCTGCGGCTTCCCGCTGGCGGACAACCCTTTCGCCTGGCAGGCCTTCGGCCGCCGCTACGACAAGATCGACAGCCCCGCGCTGCCCGCCTACCTGCGCTCGGAGAACTTCCAGGCCCTCAAGGAGGCCGCGCCCGCGGCCAAGGTGCTGAACGCCTCCCTGATCGATTGGCTGGAGCGCCAGCCCGCCCGCAGCCTGGACCGCTACGTGCTCCTGGACTCGCAGGACTGGATGACCCCGGAGTTGCTCGGCCGCCTCTGGGCCGAGATCGCCCGCACCTCCCGGTCCGGGGCGCGCGTCATCTTCCGCACCGCCGGGGAGAGCTCCCCCCTGGAGCGGCAGCTGCCGCCCGCGCTCCTGGAGCGCTTCCACTACGACGAAGCCCTCAGCCGCGAGCTGACTCCCCAGGACCGCTCCTGCCTGTACGGGGGGTTCCACCTCTACCGTTTCGCGGGGTGAAGCCATGGACCACGCCCTGAAGATGGACCGCATCTACGCGGTGCAACGCCACTTCTACGACGTCACCCGCCGCTTCTACCTGCTGGGGCGCGACCGTCTGCTGGAGGGGCTGCCCGCGCCCAAGAACGGGCGCGTGCTGGAGGTGGGCTGCGGCACCGGGCGCAACCTTGAGCGTCTGCGCCGCCTGCGCCCGGACCTGCGGCTGTGCGGGCTGGATATATCCCGCAAGATGCTGGAGACGGCGGGCAGGAAGCTCGAAGGCAGCGGCGTGGCGTTGACCTGCTGCCCGGCGGAGCGCCTCGGATGCGCCGTCGTCGGCACGGACGAGCCCTTCGACGCGGTGTTCTTCTCCTATTCCTTGTCCATGATTCCGGCCTGGGGACCCGCCCTGGAGGCGGCCTGGGCCTTGCTGCGGCCCGGCGGCACGCTGGCCGTGGTGGATTTCTGGGGGGAGGGCGGCCTGCCAGGCTGGCTGCACTGGGCGCACTCGCGCTGGCTGGACCTGTTCGGGGTGAGCTTTAGGCCCGAGTTGCTTGGGTATCTGCGCAACATGGAGCGCGCCGGGCGCGCCAACCTGAGCATGGAATCGGTGCGCGGGGGGTACGCCTACCTGGCCTGGGTGCGCAAGATCACTGATTAGGGGTGGTTGAGCCGGAGGAGAAAGGGCCTCCGGCGGGCAAAGAGGGCTCCGCCCTCTCTGCACTCTCCCGCCAAAGGAATTTCGTTCCTTTGGAATCCCCTATTGCTTCGCGTCGTTGCAGGCTGCCTTGGCTCATGCCCGGCAGCCTTTTCGTTATTCAGATGGCGATGCGCTGAAGCGGAATGAGTTCCGCCGCCTGTTCAAGAAAGGCGGCCATCTCCCGTTCGCAGTCGGGCGAATAGATCACCTTGGCGATGCCCGCGTGGCGGTCCAGGGTGGTGGCCAGGCCCAGGTGGCTCTGGGCCTCCAGCAGGAAGCGCAGCATCCCCAGGTTCTTCGGCTCCAGCTTGAGGTAGAGGCGCGCAGATCTTCGTGGGGCGATGTAGGGCTGACGCCGCTTGCGCGGGCGCGGCTCAGGCACCGTCCGCCCCCAGGATGCGGCAGCCGTCCTCGGTGACAACTACTGTATGCTCCCAGCGGATGCCGCCCCACTCGGGGTAGTACAGGCCGGGCTCCACGGTGATGACCATGCCCGGCTCCAGCACGCCTTCGGCCAGCGGGGAGACGCTGGGGGCCTCGTGGGTCTCCAGGCCGATGCCGTGGCCCAGGGCGTGGGTGAAGGCGCTTTCCACGCCGTGGCGCTGGAAGCTGGCGTAGGCCGCGCGGTAGGCGTCGGCGATGGGCAGGCCGGGGCGGATGATTTCCATGGCCTTGGCCTGGGCCTCCTGGGTGCGCTCCAGGGCGCGCAGGAAGTGCTTCGGCGGGTTGGAGCCCACCCAGAAGGTGCGGGTCTGGTCGGAGCAGTAGCCGTCCAGGCGGCCGCCCATGTCCACCAGCACCATGCACTCCTCGGTGATGAGGGTCCGGCCCGGCTCGGCGTGGGGCAGGGCGGCGTTGGAGTCCACGGCCACGATGGGCGCGAAGGAGAGCTCGCTGGCCCCGAAATCGCGGAAAAGCTGCTCCAGCCGCCAGGCGGCCTCGCCTTCGCTGCGCCCGGGCCGAAGCACCTCGGGCGCGGCCAGCATCACGCGCTCGTTGAGCGCGGTGGAGCGGTCCAGCGCCTCGATTTCTGCGGGCTCCTTGACGCGGCGCAGCCCCTCCACCAGCCCGTCGCAGGGGGCGAGGGCCAGGTTCTCGCGCAGCCGGGTGTGGAAATCCACGCTCATGGCCTTGGTCTCGAAGCCGATGGGGCCGTTGTGCGCGCCCTTGAGGAACTCGGCAATGCGGGTGTGGCGCTGCCCGGTGTAGATGAAGATGTCCTCCTCGGCCCAGAGGCGCCGCGCGGCGTCGTAGAACCGGGGGTCGGTGAGCAGCTTGTCGCGCCCGTCGGCCAGGATGAGAAGCATCCCGGAGGATTCGTTGCACTGCGAGTCGTGCAGTTCGAACCCGCTCAGGTAGAAGCGGTTGGCCGCGTGGGAGACAAGCAGTGCGCTCTGGCCCGCGTCGCGCATGCGGGCGCGCAGGGCTTCGCGGCGATTGGCGTACACATCGGGTGAGAACAAAGCGTCGGACAAGGGTAACCTCAGAGGGTATAGGTGCTTTCCGGTTTGGCTGTGACCATGCGTTCGGCCCACTCGACGCCCTGCATCACGGAATGGTCCATGTTGCTCACCTCGTACTTCCAGCCACCGAAGCGGCCGCGCCCGTAGATGGAGCGCTCCTCCAGCCAGGGCTGGATCAGGCCCAGGGCCTTGTCCCGGCCCAGGGTGGGGATGGGGTATGAGTAGTCGAGGCGCATCTCCCAGGTGGAGACCACGGCGTCGCGCTCGGCGGGCGACATGAGGGAGACGTTTACAAGACCGTCCACCACGCTGTCCAGGTGATCCGTGGGTTCGGGCTTGTGCTCCGAGAAGCTGACCTCGGTCATGTAGGCGCGCTTGCGCACGGTCATGCCGTCGGGGTCGGGGGTGTTGTTGGGCGAATAGTGGTGGAAGTTTGTGACGCGGTAGAAGGGGTTGTCCGACTCGGGGAAATACATCCAGCAGCGCGAGTCCGTCTTGGGGCCGTCCACGCCCACGCCGCCGATCCAGCCGCCGCTGTGGGCCAGCTGCCCGGCGGCCTCGCGTACCATGTCCGGCGCGTCGCTCAGCTTCTCGCGCACCAGCAGGTCCAGCGGGCCGGTGAAGAGCAGGTTCTTGTACCCGAAGCGCTCGCCCGTGTCGCAGAGCACTTCCTTGGCGGCGTGGTCGATGCTGACGACGCGGCGGTTGTAGCGGATGTGCTCGTCCAGCTTGGCGGCCACGTGCCGGTAGATGGCCCCGGTGCCGCCGTGCAGGGGGAACTTGAACAGGTGGTTGGGGCCCCAGGACACGTCGTCGAGCTTCAGGAGCACGTTCTTGAGGACGCGCTCCAAGTCGACCACGCTCACGCGCTCTCCGATCCACTTGTAGCTCATGAGCTCGGGCGGGGTGGCCCAGACCTTGAAATTGTAGGGCATCATGAACAGCCGGGCGATGCCCGCGCCGAAGATGTGCTCGATCCACTGCATGAAGTCCGCCGGGGTCTCGCCGGGGGCGCAGAAGGGCCGCGCGCCGGGCATCAGCCCGCGCACGCACTCCCACACCAGCTCCGGGGGCAGGTAGCGGATGTTGTTCTGGAAGGGGTAGGGCACCCAGGTCTTGGCGATGCGCACCCAGGCTTCGCGCTGGTGCTCCAGGTACTTGCCCTCCAGGGCCTCGTCGAGCATGCGGTCGAAATAGTCGTAGTGGGAGAAGACGACGTGCCCGCCCACGTCCCAGGTGAAGCCCTGGCCGTCCGTGAAGCTGGCCGACAGGCCGCCCGGATAGGGGGTTGCTTCCAGCACGGCGAAGTCGTCCGCGCCCAGCTCCTTGAGGCGGCGGGCCGCGCCGAGGCCGGTGGGGCCTGCTCCGACGATGAGGTAGGTGAAGGTCACGCGATGATCCTCCCGGTTGCTTGCTTATACTGTGCCCGCTCGTGCATGCATGATCCGGGCCATAACCCGGCTGCGGCGGGCGGGGAGGCGGCGGCGCTCATCTACCCGTTGAAAACGTCGATTCTCGCAGCCTGTTCAAAAAGCCCGTTGGCAAGGCGCATGAAAAAGTCAAGGCCGACGAGTAGTTGGCATGCGCAAGGGTTTGACTTTTTCGATGCAACGCAGCCAGCGGGAATTTTTCAACAGGCTGTCAGGATTTGATGTATCCGGCGGCGGCCAGCAGCGGACCGGTGACGCCGGTGAGCTCCTTGCGGCGCGTCTTGTGGAAGCGGGGCACGTCGGCCAGGGGCACGATGGAGAGCTGGTCGTGCTCGGTGCGCTCCAGCCCGGCGTAGGCGGCGAGCACGTCGCCGGGGTCCAGGTCCAGCTCGGCGGAGACTCCGAGCTCCCAGATGTTGGTGGCGGTGTCCTCCACCAGGGCGAAGGCCTTGAGCGCGCCCAGGGGGGCGCTGAGGCCGAGTTCCTCAGTGAGCTCCCGGGCGAACTGCCCCCGCCAGGAGAGCGAGCCGTCCGGCTCCCGGCTAGCGTCGGAGAGCGTGCCCGAGGGGGCCAGCTCCCACAGGCCGCCCTCCAGGGAGAGCCCGGCCCGGCGCTTGCCGAACACCAGGTGCCCGCGCACGTTCACCAGGCCGCTCACGGCCAGCGAGCGCACCCGGAGCGCCTCGAACAGGGAAGGCTCGGCCAGTTGGGCCACGTACCACTTGTACTGGGCCATGAAGCCCAGGGCGCGCGCGCCGTCGAATGCCGCAAGGCTGAACAGGCTTCCGTTGAAAAGCCCGGGGGTGCGGGCCTGTGTTTCGGCCCAGAGCGCCTCCACGCGCTCAAGTACGGACGCGGAGGGAGCGGGCGTTTCGCTGGCGTCCAGCAGGACAAGGCCGTCAGGAACGGGATGGGTGGCGTACATCAGCGTTTCCCCGCGATGATTGTGAGGAGCACCGCGCCCAGGATCAATGCGGAGCCAACGTAGCCCAGGGCGCAGAAGCGTTCGTCGAAGAGGATGAAGGCCAGCACGGCGGCCACGACCGGCTCCAGGGAGGCCACCACGGCGGCGCGGCTGGCTTCGATGCGGCGCAGGCCCGCGTAATAGAGCGAGTAGGCCCCGTAGGTGCTGCACACGGCCAGCACGGCGCAGGAGATCCAGGCCGTGGCCGGGCGCGGGCCGAAGTCGATGAACGGGACCATGCAGGCGGCCCCTGTGGGCAGCGCGTAGAGGAAGATGGTGGGCGTGGAATAGCGCGTCAGGAACGCCTTGCCGAAGATGTAGTACAGCGCGTAGGTCAGCCCCGCCGTGAGGCCCAGGACGATGGCCGCCACGTTCACCGAGGACCCCAGCCCGTCGCCCAGGCTGACCCCGGCCACGCCCAGCACCGTGGCCGCCACGGCGATGGCCTTGATGCGGGTCATGGGCTCCTTGAGGATGCGCCAGGCCAGCAGGGCCACCCAGGCGGGCGCGGTGTAGAGCAGCACCGAGGCCAGGGCCGCGCCGCCTTCGCGCACGGCCAGCACGTAGCTCACGAACAACCCGGCGATGCAGACCACGCCGAAGCCCAGAATCCAGGGCACGTCGCGCGGCTCCACCTTCACGCGGCCCGTTGCCGCCGCCTGGCCCGCGTAGAGCACCCAGGCCAGCATGGCGCGCCAGAAAGCCACTTCCAGAGGGGCCATTCCGGCCTGGAAGGCGAACTTGGAGAGCGGGCCGATGAGCCCCCACATCAGGGCGGCCGCGGCAACCAGGGCGTAACCTGCGAACATGGTGGGCAAAATGACTATACGCTTCGCCCGGGGATGGAAAGCGGAAATCAGAAGCTGCGACGCAGCAGCACACCCGCCGAAGGCGAGGAGCTGTCGTGATCCGTGCGGCCCGGCTGGTTCTTCCCGCCGGGCAGGTTGACCACGCCGCGTATCTCGGTCTTGTCGTCCTGGCGGATCACGGCGGAGACGCCGGGGGCGCTGCGGTCGTAGGTTTTGGGCTCTTTTTGGACGTCCGACTTGGGCGTGACGGCGTCCACGGCCGGGCGGAACTCGGGGGCCACGGTCACGCCGCGCCTGGCGGGCTTGCCGGAGGCGGCGGGCTTCGGAGGCTCCACCTTCGAGTACCCCTGGCCCCCTTGCGCCTCGGGTTCCGTGAGGGACTTGAGGTTCTCGCCGGGGACGGTGATGTCCGGCCTGGGCAGGGTCGGGGCAGCCGGCACCTGGATGACCTGGCCGGGCTTGAGCCTGGCCCCGGCGGCCAGTTTGTTGGCCTGCGCCAGATCCTTGACGGAGATGCTGTTGGCGGCCGCCACCGAAGCGAGGGTGTCGCCCTTGCGGACCTTGTACGGCGCGGCCTGGGCGGCGCCCAGCAGGACGCAGAGGGCCAGCAGGCAGCCCGGAACTGTCAGCAGCCGGGAAACAAGGCGGGTCGGTCTGGTCATGGGCTCACCTCGCAACGTCATTGGTGCAAGGTAAACACATGGGCGGGGTTTGGGAAGCCCTACGATGAAACGCGCCCGGGGAGCGGGGCGGGCTTGCGGTTGGTCAGGGCCACGCCGCCAAGCACCAGCGCGCCGCCCATGATGAGGGTGGCGTCCACGGGTTCGCCCAGCATCCAGGCCCCCATGGCCGCCGCGGAGACAGGCACGAAGTTGATGAACACCGCCGCGCGGGAGGCCCCTATGCGCTGGATGCCCTCGTAGAACCAGACGAAGCCCAGGCCCGTGCCCAGCACGCCCAGGTAGACCACTGCGATCCACCCCTTGAGGCTCAGCCCAGCGGCCTGGGCGGCCAGGTTCTCGTTCAGGGCGGGCGGCAGGAGCATGCACATGCCGGCCAGGCAGGAGAGGGTCACGGCGGCAAGGGGCGTGAGCCTGCCCATCACCTGCTTGCCCAGCAGCGAATAGGCCACCCAGCAGAACAGCGCCCCGGCGATGGAGAGCTCGCCCAGGCCCATGCCGCCGGTGAAGAGCCCCAGCGGGTTTCCGTGTCCGATCACCAGCGCGGCCCCGGTCAGGCAGGTGAGGATGCCCAGGGCCTTGGCCCAGCCCATGGGCTCCTTGAACAAAAGCCAGGAAAACAGCGCGATGAACACCGGGTTCCCGGCCACGATGATGGCCGCGCGCCCGGCGGGCACGCTCTTGAGGCCCCAGAGGAAGAAGGCATTGTAGCCGAACACGCCCGTGGCCCCCAGGCCCAGCACAAGCAGGGCCAGGCCGGGCGTGACCTTCGGCAGGCGGCCCTCCCTCAGCAGGAAGAAGGCCAGCAGGAACACGTTGGCGGAGACGAAGCGCAGGAACGAGGCCGAGAAGGGGGCGATCTCCGGCCCGAGCACGCGCCCGGCGATGAAGGTGCCGCCCCAGATCACGGCCGTGACGAACAGCTTGAGGGTGGTCAGGCTCACTTGCCCCTCGCCGCGAGAACGCCCTGAACGGCCGCCGCGCCCAGCACGATCAGGCCGCCGATGGCCGCGTGCAGGCTGGGGCGTTCCCCGATGAACAGGAACACCCACACCGGGTTCAAAATGGGCTCGATAACCGGGATGAGCATGGCTTCCAGGGCGCGCACGTGCTGCACGGCCCGGGTGTAGATGTAGTAGGCCAGGCCGGTCTGGAACACCCCCAGGATCATGAGCGCCCCCACTCCCTTCATGTCCGGGGGAGAGCCCTGGAAATAGAAGGGCAGGCAGACCAGGGCCAGCAGGGCGTTGCCCAGCAGCACGGCCTCGGTCTGGCCGCCGCGCCCGCCCAGGCGTCGCAGGCACAGGGGGATTCCGGCGAAGGCGAGGCTGGAGCCCAGGGCCAGCAGGATGCCCAGCTTGCCGTCGGGGGAGACGTCGTCCCAGAAGAACAAGGCCATGCCCGCCATGGCCACGGCGAGCGCGGCCCAGTCGCGCGGCTTGGTGGGCTCGCCCAGGAACTTGGGGGCCAGGATGGCCACGTGCAGGGGCGCGAGGTATTGCAGCACCACGGCGTTGGCGGCAGTGGTCAGGCGCGTGGCCGTGACGAAGAGCAGCATGCAGGCGGCGGTGCTCACGGCCGCGCCGAGAAGCGGCCAGCTGAAGCTGACGCGGGGCCTGCCCAGCAGCACGAACAGGGTGGCGGCGGCGATGGCGGAGCGGGCCCCGGCGATGGCCAGGGGGTTCCACTCCACGGATTTGATGAACACGCCGCCAACGGACCACAGGCAGGCCGTGAGGGCCAGCGCGAGCATCGCGCGGGAGCGGGTCACGGTGGGGCTACTCGCCCAGGTAGGCCCGGCGGATGTCGGGATTTTGCAGCAGGTTCTCGGCGGTGTCGGTCATGGAGATGCGGCCCGTCTCCATGACGTAGCCCCGGTGCGCCAGGCCCAAGGCCAGATTCGCGTTCTGCTCCACGAGGAGCACGGTCATGTCGCTCTCCTCGTTGATGCGGCGGATGATGGCGAAGATGTGCTCCACGATGAGCGGGGCCAGACCCAGGGAGGGCTCGTCCAGCAGCAGGAGCTTGGGCCTGCCCATGAGCGCGCGCCCGATGGCCAGCATCTGCTGCTCCCCGCCGGAGAGGGTGCCGCCCTTCTGGTCGCGGCGCTCGCGCAGACGCGGGAACAGCTCGAAAACGTGCTCCATGTCGTGGCGCACGGCGTCGCCGTCCTTGCGGAAGTAGGCACCCATGTCCAGGTTTTCGGCCACGGTGAGCCGGGGGAAGATGCGCCTGCCTTCGGGCACCTGGCACAGGCCCATGGCGGGCAGCTTCTCGGCCGCCACGGAGGCGGTGTCCGCGCCTTCGTAGAGCACCTGGCCGGACATGGGCCGCAGGATGGAGCTGATGGCCATGAGCGTGGTGGACTTGCCCGCGCCGTTGGCGCCGATGATTGTCACGATCTCGCCGCGTTCCACGGTGAGGCTCACCTCGCGGATGGCCGGGGCGCTGCCCCAGCCCGCGCTCAGGTTGCGCAGCTCCAGGATGGGGGCGCTCACGAGTGCGCCTCCTCGGAGCGGCGCCCCACGCGCTTGGCCGGGATGAGCCCGGCGGGGCGGAAGAGCATCATCAGGGCCATGGCCGCACCGAAAACCAGCATGCGGTAGTTCTCGAAATCACGGAAAACCTCGGGCAGGGCGATGAGCGCCAGGGCGCCCAGAACGATGCCGGGCACGCTGCCCATGCCGCCCAGCACCACCATGGCCAGCACCATGGCCGACTCGATGAAGGTGAACGAGCCGGGCGAGACGAAGCGCATCTTGGCGGAGAAGAAGGCCCCGGCCAGCCCGCCGAACACCGCGCCCAGCGAGTATGCCAGAAGCTTCAGCGCGAAGGTGTTCACGCCCATGATGGCGGCGGCGGTCTCGTCCTCGCGGATGGCCTCCCAGGCGCGGCCGATGCGCGAATCCGCCAGCCTGCGCACGGAGACAACGGTGAACAGCGCGATGGCCAGCACCAGGAAATACTGGGCCTCCGGGCTCTTGAGTAGCACGCGGACGAACTCCCAGCCGTTCTCGGGATCGGGCAGGTACACGGCGGCGGGCTTGATGCCCAGCAGCCCGTTGGGGCCGCCGGTGAGCTGCATCCAGTTGTTCAGGATGATGCGCAGGATCTCGCCGAAGCCCAGGGTCACGATGGCCAGATAGTCGCCGCGCATGCGCAGCGTGGGGTAGCCGATGACCACCCCGGCGGCTGCGGCCATCACGGCGCACAGGGGCAGGGCCAGCCAGAAGGAGAGCTGGTAGTGGATGGAGAGCAGGGCGTAGGTGTAGGCTCCCACGCCGTAGAAGGCGATGTAGCCCAGGTCCAGCAGGCCGGCCAGGCCCACCACGATGTTCAGGCCAAGGCCCAGCGTGACGTAGACCAGCACGTTGATGGCCACGTCCTGCCCGTAGCGCGAGGACACGAAGGGGAAGGCCAGCAGCGCCGCCAGCAGCAGGCCGCGCCAGAGCCAGGGGGGCATTCCGCAGCAGCGGTTGGCCAAGGCGGTGAACGGCTTGAAACCGGCCGCGTCCAGCTTTTGGCGCAGCTTCCACAGGCCCAGCCCCGCGAGCACGGCGGCCATGGCGAAACCCACGATGGAGATGGCCTTGCCGAACTCGAAGCCCTGGGGCGTGATGCCCGTCATGGGCCAGACCACGGCGAAGAGCCACACGGCCCCCACCACGATCTTCGTGAGCATGGCCTTAGACGCGGGTGTCATTGATGTTCTCGCCCAGAAGGCCGGTCGGCATGAAATAGAGCACGGCGATGAGGATGATGAACGCGAAAACGTCCTTGTATTCGCCGGAAATGTAGGCCGCGGAGAAGATCTCCGTCATGCCGATGATGAGCCCGCCCAGCATGGCCCCGGTGATGGAGCCGATGCCGCCCAGCACCGCCGCCGCGAAGGCCTTGATGCCCGGGACGAAGCCCATGTCGTAGCGCACGGAGCCGTAATAGAGCCCCACCAGTATGCCCGAGGCGGCGGCCAGGGCCGCGCCGATGGCGAAGGTGAGCGAGATGATCCTGTCGGAACTGACGCCCACCAGGGTGGCCATGACCCTGTCCTGGGCGGTGGCGCGCATGGCCTTGCCCAGGCGCGACTTGTAGACCAGCCGGTTGAGCCCCACCAGCAGCAGCCCCGTGATGCCCAGGGCGATGATCTGCAGGTAGGTGATGTTGAAGCCGCCCATCTGCACCGCGCCCTTGGCGAACACGCCGGGGTAGGTCTTGTCGTAGACGCCCTGGGTGAGCATCAGCCCGTTCTGCAGGAAGATGGACATGCCCAGGGCCGAGAGCAGCACCGAGAGCTTGGAGGCCTTGCGCAGCGGCTTGTAGGCGATCTTCTCCACGCCCATGGCCAGGATGGCGCAGTAGGCCATGGCCAGCACGAAAGCGATGGTCAGGCAGATCCAGGGGTGGGTCTGCATGTAGCCCTGGGAGTTCATCCAGGCCAGAAGGATGACGCCCATGTAGCCGCCCGCCGCGAAGAACTCGCCGTGGGCGAAGTTGATGAGCTGGATGATGCCGTAGACCATGGTGTAGCCCAGGGCGATGAGGGCGTAGAAGCCACCCAGGGTCAGGGCGTTGATGAGCTGCTGGAGAAAAAAGTCCATGGTCTGCCGGGTTTGCCTTTGCTGCTGTCGTATGGGTAAATCGGCCCCGCCGTGGCGGCGGGTATCGTCGAGGCCCGTTGTTTGAGCAGACGAAACCCGCTTTCGTCAAGGCCCGGGGCGGTTTTCCGCCTTTTTTTTTGAAAACTCGACCGGCAAAGTCAGGATCGGAAGATGAAGTACACCGCGCCCAGCAGGCACAGCCCGGCCCAGAGGTGGTCCAGCTTGAGGGGCTGGTTCATGTACCAGATGGAAAACGGCGCGAACACCGAGAGCGTGATGACCTCCTGCATGATCTTGAGCTGCGGCAGGCTGAGTTGGCTGAAGCCGATGCGGTTGGCGGGCACCTGCAGCAGGTACTCGAAAAGCGCGATGCCCCATGAGAACAGCGCCGCGATCCACCAGGGGCGGGAGTGCAGGTTCTTGAGGTGCGCGTACCAGGCGAAGGTCATGAACACGTTGGAAGCCACGAGCATGCCGACGGTGAGGAAGAAGGTGCGGGTGAACATAGGCTTGTGATGCTTTGTGTTTTGGGGGTCTGATTTCAGGGACGCAGGCTGCATAGTCCCGCCCGAGGCGCAAAGCAAGCACGTTGGGCGAGAGGTGGATGCCGCCTTGGAATGCCTTTCCCCGTGCCCGCATCCAAGGTGGTCTGCGCCGGGTCCAGCCTGGGCCTCGCCAGCGCCGGGATGGTTGATGTTCTTCAAATACAGCGGCCTTCCCGGCGCTGACGAGGCCCAGGCTGGGGCCGATAGAACGAAGAGTGGTTGTATATTCGCCCCGGTCAGACGCGGTGAGCTGCATCGGCTCCTGTCGTGGCCTCCGCAGGGCCGCACTGGCCGATGTTCTTCAAAAACACCGGGCCGGGGGGCCCCGCGGAGGCCAAGAACGGAGC
>NZ_JAKZKX010000002.1:64579-136612 GCF_022808715.1 Fundidesulfovibrio agrisoli | reverse complement strand
CCGTGCCGGGCCCCCGCCCGGGCCCCCGGGGCCGTTTTCCCCCAACCCCCCCGGCCAGTGCGGCCCTGCGGAGGCCATGACCGGAGCCAACGGAAAGGGAGAGCCTCCGGCGGGCGAAGGGAGTTCCTCCCTTTGCAATCCCTTACGGCTTCGCGGGGTTCAGCGCAGCGCCAGGACCGCGATGCGCGCCGCCGAGGCCAGCGCGTCGATGCGGTATGCGGCGTCCCGCACGGGCTGGGTCAGGTACACGGCCACAATCAGAGGAGAACCGGAAGGCGGCAGGATCACAGCCACGTCGTTGGTGGTGCCGTAGTCGCCGGAGCCGGTCTTGTCCCCCACGCGCCAGCCCTCGGGAACGCCCGCGCGTATCTTGCCCGCGCCCGTTGCGTTGCCCTCCAGCCAGCGCAGCAGCAGCCCGCGCTGCGCCGGGGCCAGAGCGTCGCCCAGGGCCAGGCGCTCAAGGCTGCGGGCCATGGCCGCGGGGGTGGTGGTGTCGCGCGGGTCGCCGGGGATGGCGGTGTTCAGCTCCGGCTCCCAGCGGTCCAGCCGGAAGGCTTCGTCCCCGATGGAGCGGGCGAACGCCGTCAGCGCCTCCGGGCCGCCCAGCAGCCGCAGCAGCAGGTTGGCGGCGGTGTTGTCGCTCACCTGCATGGCGGCGGAGCAGAGCTCCGTCACGGTCATCCCCTTGCCCACACGCTCCTTGGCGGCGGGAGCCCACTTGAGCAGGTCGCCGGGCTCAACCGGGATCACGCGCTCCATGAGGTCGGGCTCGGTCTCGGCGCGCTTCAGCACGGCGGCGGCGAGCATGAGCTTGAAGGTGCTGCACATGGGGAAGCGCTCGTCCGGGCGGTGCGAGAGCGTCGATCCGCTGGCGGTGTTCAGCGCGAACACGCCCAGCCGCCCGCCGGATTCCGCTTCAAGCTGCGCGAGTTGGTCCGTGAAGACGCTCCGGCCGGATGTGCTGGAAAATTTGGCGCAAGCGCCCAGCAAGGGCAGCGCGAAGAGGGAGAGCAGGACGGAGCGGCGGGTGATGGCGCCTGTGCTGGCTGATGTGGCGGCGTTCATGGAGCGGGCCTCCTCAAAAAAATGCCCCCGTCTGGCGGGGGCGCTGGAAAAAGGCCTGGAGCCCCGGGCGGGGCTCCAGGCTTTGCAATGCTGAGTTAGAACATCTTGCCGGTCTCGGGGTTCCAGTACTCCTTGTACTTGTCGCCCTCGACCTTGTAGATGGCGTAGTTCGAGCCCGAGTCGCCGTTCTCTGCGAAGCGGATGATCTTGGACGCGCCCTGGGTGTTCATCTTGAGCAGTTCGGCGCGGATCTTGTCCGGGTCGGCGCTCTTGGCGGCCTTGATGGCGGAGAGCAGGGCGTAGGCGGAGTCGAACGCATAGGCGGAATACGCGCCGGGCTCGCCGTTCAGGGCGGTGTATTTGTCCAGGAACTTCTTGTACACCGGGGCGTTCTTGTCGGCGTAGCCGAAGGTGAAGAACACGCCCTGGGAGGCCTCGGGGGCTTCCTTGATGAAGTTCGGGTGGTACACGGCGTCCTGCGACAGAACGGCGCTCTTGATGCCGATCTGGCGGTACTGCTTGATCATGCGGATGCCCGAGGAGGAGCTCTGCAGGCTCATGTAGAACACGTCGGGAGCGGCGGCCTTCACCTTGGTCAGCACGGCGGAGTAGTCCATGTCGCCGTCGTTGACGTGCTCGTGGGCCACCACGGTCAGGCCGGCCTTCTTGGCCTCCTCGGCCACGTACTCGGCCAGGTGCTGGGAGTAGGTGGTCTTGTCGTCCACGATGTAGATGGTCTTGGCCTTGAGCACGTCCTTCATGAACTTGGTGGCGGCGATGGCCTGGTCGATGTCGAGGCCGCACATGCGGTACATGTACTTGAAGCCGCGCTGGGTGACCTTGGGGTTGGTGGAGGCCGGGGTGATCATGGGGATCTTTTCCTCATTGAGCACCTCGGAGGCGGGGATGGTGGCGGAGGAGCAGTATTCGCCGATGACGCCCGCGACCTTCATGTTGGCAAGCTTGTTGGCGGCGGCCACGGCCTGGCGGGGATCGCACGCGCCGTCCTGCACTTCAACCTGGATGTCGTCGAAGCCGGGGATGCCGCCCTCGGCCTTGACCACTTCCACGGCGGTCTTCACGCCCTTCACGATGTCGTTGCCGTCGGCGGCCGAAGAGCCGGAGATGGGCGCGAGCACGCCGATCTTGAGCGGGGCGGCGTGCGCTGCGGCCACGCCCAGGGTGAGCGCCAGGACAGCCAGCCAGATGATCCTTTTCGCCATGTGGTCCTCCTGAGTGTTAGTGGGCCGTGCCGAGGTAGGCCTCGATGACCCTTTGGTCCTTGCGGATTTCCGAGGGCAGCCCCTCGGCGATCTTCTCTCCGTGCTCCAGCACCACGATGCGCGTGCACAGGCCCATGACAACCTTCATGTCGTGCTCCACCATGAGCACGTTGATGCCCTGGTCGAGGATGCGGCCGATGTCCTGCATGAGGGCGGAGGATTCGGTGGGGTTGAGCCCTGCGGCGGGTTCGTCGAGCAGGATGGTGCGCGGCTCGCTGGCCAGCGCGCGCGAGATCTCCAGGCGGCGCTGCAGGCCGTAGGCCAGGTTCTTGGCCTGTTCGTCGGCCAGTTCGCCCAGGCCCATGAAGTCAAGCGCCCAGCGGGCCTTCTCGCGGATGCGGGCCTCTTCGGCGCGCTGCGAGGGCAGGCGCAGCATGGCTCCGGCCACGCCGCTCTTGGTGCGGCTGTGCTGGGCGATCATCACGTTTTCCAGCGCCGTCATGTTCGGAAACAGGCGGATGTTCTGGAAGGTGCGGGCCAGGCCCATGCGCAGTATCCGGTGCGGGGGCGTGCCCGCCAGGGGAGCGCCGTTGTAGGAGGCGCGGCCGCCGCTGATGGAGTACACCCCGGTGATGACGTTGAACACCGTGGTCTTGCCCGCGCCGTTGGGGCCGATGAGCCCGAGGATCTCGCCCGGGCGCAGCTCGAAGCTGACGTCGCAGAGCGCCTGCAGGCCGCCGAAACGGACGGACACGTCTTCGAATACCAGATGGGACATTGAGGGAACCGAGCTCCTTGTCAGGAATGAGCGATGATTGTTACCCGTTAGGCTCTGAATTGGCAAGATTGTTAAGACCGCGAACGGCCGGAGCCGTCAGCGGGGCTGGTTTCCGGCGTAAACGGCCTCGAACACGGCCAGCGTTTTTTCCGCCGTGGCCTTCCAGGAGAAACGCGCCTCGTTGGCCTTGCCCAGCTCGCTCAAACGGGTGCGCAGGGCGGGATCGGAGGCCACCTCGGTGAGCGCCCGGGCCAGCCCGGTCACGTCCGTGGGGTTGACCATGCGGGCGCTCTGGCCCGCCACCTCGGGCAGGCTCGTGGCGTCGGAGCAGATCACGGGCACGCCCATGGCCTGGGCCTCCAGCACGGGCAGGCCGAAGCCTTCGAACACCGATGGGAACACGTAGGCCATGGAGGCCGCGTAGAGCAGGGGCATGTCCCCGCGCTCCACGTAGCCCAGGCGGCGCACCCTGGCCTCTATGCCCAGGGAGCGCACCCAGCTGCTCCAGTCGTCGTCCCAGGAGAGCCCGCCCGTGACCACCAGGTCGGCGTCCAGGGAGTCCTTGGCCTGGGCGAAGGCCGTGAGCAGGGCACGCAGGTTTTTCCGGGGCGAGATGTTGCCCGTGTAGAGGAAGAAGGGCCGCTCCAGGCCGTGGCGCATCTTGAAACGGAACACGTCCTCGGGCTCCAGGGGCTGATGATAGATGTCGTCCGCCGCCAGTGGGGTCACGGCGATGCGCTCCGCCGGGATGCCCAGGATGTGCGTCATGTCGCGCCGGGTGTGCTCCGAGATGGCGATGAAGCCGTCGGCGCGGCAGGCCGTGTAGCGCATGGCCCATTTCATGTAGAGGGTGTCCGCCAGCTTGTACATGCGCGGCCCGGGCTGGAAGTAGCCCAGGTCCATCATGGCGGCCACGGCCTTGCAGGGCACGCGCGGCGGCATGTTGGAGGAGGGGAAGAAGGCCACGTCGATGCCGTGGTGGGCCAGGGCCGAGGGCAGCATGACCCAGTCGAACAGCAGCCGGTTGGAGCAGTTCAGCGCGTATTCCTCCGCGCCCTCGAAGGAGCCGAAGAAATGCGGCTGGGAGTGGAAGAGCACGTAGGTGTTGCGCTTGTCCTGCTCCAGCAGGGCGCGCAGGAGGCTGACCAGGTATTCCTTCACCCCGCCGGAGGCGTACTCCAGGCTGCGGCAGCTGACGCCGATGCGCATGGTTCAGTCCGCCATGTCGCGCAACACCTCGGGGTGTCGCGTGACGATCTTGAGCAGGGTTTTGGCCGGGCCGGAGGGCTCGCGGCGTCCCTGCTCCCAGTCGTGAAGGGTGCGCACGGAAATGCCGAGCAAGGCGGCGAACTGGCTTTGGGACAGGCCCGTTCTGGCTCTGGCGGCCATGTGCGGGCACTTCTCCGCGCTGATGATCTCTTCCTTCTCAATTTCCCCGTTCTCGCGGATAACCCGCCGGAGCAGGGAGCCGTCCTCCCTGGGCAGGAACACGGTCTTGCGCGCCCAACGCGGCTTTTCGCCTGAATCGAGAGCATCCATCAGCGCGGCGAGACTCTGTTTGGCCTTACTCATGGTCGTAAGCCTCCTTGATCCTGCGCAGCCATTCCCGTGGGATATCCTCCTGCTCGCCCTTGGAATAGGCGGTGACGAGCACGATCCTGCCGGGATGGAGCTGGATGAAGTAGATCACTCTGGAGCCGCCGCGTCGGCCTTTGCCGCGGGCGGCCCAGCGCAGCTTCCTGCATCCTCCCGTTCCGGGGATCACGGCCCCGGCGTCCGGCTGGCTGGCGAGGTGGAGTTGCAGTTCCAGGAACGCATCTTCCGAAAAGAGATCGTCGCGGACGGCGGCGAAACTTTCCAGCTGATGAATTCGAAGCGCATGGCTTTATATACGGCAGCGCCGGATAGCGGTCAACAGGCCACGAGGAAACGGCCTAGAATTGCAGGCCGTATGTCTTGCG
Source organism: Fundidesulfovibrio agrisoli (assembly GCF_022808715.1). Taxonomy (GTDB): domain Bacteria; phylum Desulfobacterota; class Desulfovibrionia; order Desulfovibrionales; family Desulfovibrionaceae; genus Fundidesulfovibrio; species Fundidesulfovibrio agrisoli. The sequence goes on along the minus strand of NZ_JAKZKX010000002.1, from coordinate 131,585 downwards.
CACCCAGGCCCGGCAGGGCTCCCAACGGGCATTGGCCAGGCAGGGCAGCTTGCGGCCCGATGCCAGGGCGCACAGTTCCGCCCAGGCAGCGCCCAGCCTGATCTCCATGGTTACGGCCTTGACCGCCAGGGCGTGGGCCAAACCCTTGCCGTAGCGTCCCTGGCAGATGGCCACCTCCCTGCGGAACACGTCGCCCCAGGTGGCGGTCTTGGAGGCGGGCTGCAGCCTGAAGGCCGCCAGCACGTGCGGGATGCGCACGATGCGCCTGCCCTGGCTCATGCGCTGGAACAGGTCGAAATCCATGCAGTAGCGGAAGTTGGGGTCGATGCCGCCCACGGCGCGGTAGGCCTCGGCGCTCCAGAAGGTGGACTGCTGGGGCACGGCCATGTTGTGGCGCATCTGCCGGGCCGAGGGCCGCCAGACCATGTCCATCATCACGGGGTGGCCGTCTTCGGCCACCAGCGCCGTGTCGCCCGTGACCATGGCCGCGTCCGGGGTGGCGGCGAAGGCCCGGGCAACACGCAGGAGGGCCTGGTCGTCCCAGAAGTAGTCGTCGGAGTTGAGCCAGCAGAGCACCCGCCCCGTGGCGCGCTCGAAACCTTCGATAAGTGCCGCCGTCTGTCCTGCGTCCTTCTCGCTGCGCCACCAGGCCAGGTGGCCGCCGTGCTCCCGGATGATCTCCACCGTGTTGTCGGTGGAGCCGCCGTCGAGCACGAAATGCTCCACGTCCACGCCTTTCTGCATGGCCACGCTGTCGAGCGTTCGGGCCAGGTATTGCGCCTGATTGTAAGATGGCGTGACGACTGTGATGCGGGGCAGGGCGGGCACGGCCTTACGCTCCCGCCGCTTCGCGCAGCACGCGCCAGAGCGTCTCGGCGGCGCGGTCCCAGCGGAACTTGGCCGACTGCACGAAGCCCTTGGCCACCATCTGCTTGCGCAGGTCCGGCTGGTCGAGGATCATGGAAATCTTGGCCGCCAGGTCCTCCGGGGATTCGGGGTAGAAGGGCAGGCCAGCGTCTCCGGCCACCTCGGGCAGGCTGGTGGCGTCGGCGTAGATCACGGGCGCGCCGGAGGACTGGGCCTCCACCACGGGCAGGCCGAATCCCTCGTAGAGCGAGGGGAAAACGTAGGCCAGGGCCAGACGGTAGGCCTGGCACAGGTCCGCCTCGGAGAGGTAGCCCAGGCAGCGGACCTTGTCCGCCGGGAAGCCCTCGGGCAGTGAGGCGCGCAGGGCCTCCTGGTCGCCGAAACCGGCCACGGCCAGCACTGGCACGTCGCGGCCCTGGCGCAGCAGGATGTCCAGGGCCTGGGGCACCACGGCCAGGTTCTTGTGCGGCTGGAGGTTGCCCGCCGTGAGCAGGAAAGGCTCGCTCAGGTTCATGCGAGCGCGGAAGTCGCCCTCGAGGCCCGCCTCGTCCTCGCGCGGGGGGCGGAAGTGGGCCATGTCCACCCCGTAGCTGGGCAGCACCTCGAGCTTTTCCGCCACCTTGCCGAACACGCGCAGCATCTCCCGGCGGGAGGCCTCGGTGCCGGTGATGGCCCTGTCCGCGCGGCGAAGCCCGGCCTTGTGGCGCAGGCGGAACACGGTGCGGATGTGGAAGGCCAGGGTCTCGGGGTGGGCGTGCCAGAGCACGTCGTGGTACATCCCCACGGCCTTGCCCGGCAGAAGCGGCGGGAACAGCCCGTCGGGGGAGAAAAAAACGTCCTGCGGGTGCATCAGGCGTTGCAGGAGCATGCCGGTTTGCTGCCAGGCGTAGAGCGAGGGCACCTTGGCGGTGACGGCCTTGGCCAGCCCCTGCTCCACCAGGGCCAGGGCCGCCGGGTTCACCAGCGGCCTGCCCGCGAAGAGCGTGAAGCGGGCCTGCCCCTCGGAGGCCTCCACCAGGCGCGGCAGAATGGATTCCAGATACCGGCCGATGCCGGTGCGGAAGGGGTAGGCGAGGGGGCTAGCGTCGATTCCGACGCGCAAAACCTTGGGCATGAGCGGGACTCCGACGCGTTGACATGCGTCAATTTTGTGGAATAAGCAAGTCTGTTCATGCGAAAGACCATAGCAGCACAGCCCCCGGCCAGCCTGGCCAGCACCCTGCGGCAAACCCTCGCTCTGGCGTCGCCCGCGGGAGTCTTCCGTCATTTCCTGCGCCACCGCGAAATCCTGCGCGAGTTCACCCGGCTGGAGTTCACCGGCCGCTTCCAGGGCACCCAGTTGGGCATGCTCTGGAGCCTCATCACCCCGCTCATCACCCTGGGCGTCTACACCTTCGTGTTCTCGGTGGTCTTCAAGACCTCCTGGAGCGGCGGCGGCAAGGGCGGGGTGACCGAGTTCGCCCTGGCCCTGCTCGCGGGGCTGGCCTGCTTCGAGGTGGTGGCCGGGTCCGCCGCGCGCGGGGCCACGCTCATGGCCGAGAACGTGAACTTCGTGAAGAAGGTGGTCTTCCCGCTGGAGGTGCTGCCCGTAAGCGTGGCCCTGGCCCTGTGCGCGCAGTCCCTGCTGACGCTGGGGCTGGTCTGCGTCGCGCGCCTGGTCACCGGGGACGGCATCCCGGAGACGGCCGTGCTGGCCCCGCTGGGCTACGTGCCCCTGGCGCTCCTGGCCTCGGGCCTGGGGCTCTGGCTGGCCCCGATCGGCGTCGCCGCCAAGGACGTGGGCCACATGGTCACGGCCTTCATGCAGCTCTATTTCTTCTTGACCCCGATAGTCTATCCGCTGGAGGCCGTGCCCGAGCGCTACCGCTTCCTGCTGGCCGCCAACCCACTGCACGTGGTCATCGAGCACTTCCGGCGCACCCTGCTCTGGGGCCAGGCCCCTGACTGGACGGCCCTGGGGCTGACCAGCCTCGTCGCCCTGATTTTCGCGCTGCTCGGCTTCGCCTGGTTCATGCAGCTCAAGAAGGTGTTCGCCGATGTCCTCTAATCCGCTCATCGTGGCGGAGGGGCTGGGCAAGGTCTACCACCTCTACAAGCGCCCCCAGGACCGCCTGCGCCAACTGCTGGCCACGGGCGGGCGCACCTACTACAAGGAGCACTGGGCCCTGCGCGACGTCTCCTTCGAGATCAACCCGGGCGAGGCCTTCGGCATCATCGGGCGCAACGGCGCGGGCAAGAGCACGCTCCTGCAGATTCTGGCCGGGGTGCTCTCGCCCACCACGGGCCGCGTGGAGACGCCCCGGCGCGTGGCCGCCCTGCTGGAGCTGGGCAGCGGCTTCAAGCCCGACTTCACCGGCCGCCAGAACGTGTTCGTGAACGCGGCGGTGCTTGGCGTGCCGCGCAAGGTGGCCGAGCGGCGCATGGACGAGATCCTCGACTTCGCCGACATCGGCGAGCACATCGACCAACCCGTGCGCACCTACTCCTCGGGCATGTTCCTGCGCCTGGCCTTCGCCGTGACCATCTGCCTGGAGCCCGAGGTGCTCATTGTGGACGAGGCCCTGGCCGTGGGCGACGTGTTCTTCCGCCAGAAATGCTACGCGCGCCTGCAATCGCTCATGGACAAGGGTGTGGCCGTGGTGCTCGTCTCCCACGCCATGAACGACGTGGCCCAGTTCTGCACCCGCGCCCTCTATCTGGAGCGCGGCCGGACCATCTTCATGGGCTCGGCCATGGACGCGGTGAAGCTCTTCATGCTGCGCGCCGCCGGGGACTCCGCAGGGGAACCCTCAGTCGGATTGCCCGAAGGCGTGACGGTGGAGGGCTTCGGGACCGAGGGCTTCTGGCCCGAACCGTCGGCCTTCCTGGACATCTCCGGCGCGGGCCGGGCCGAGTCCGGCCGGGTGGAGTGCCTGGGCGTGGCCGTGCTGGACGCCCAGGGTATTCCCGCAAGGGCTTTCGAGCAGGGAGACAGGGCCTATTTCCACGTGGAATACCGCGTGCACGAGCCTCTGGAAGTACCCGTGGCCGGGGTGGAGCTGGTCAGCGACAAGGGCGTGATCGTGTTCGGCAAGAACACCCTGCAATACGACTGCCGGGTGCCCGAATACGTGCCTGCCGGGTCGCTGCTGCGCTTCGTCTACGAGGTCAAGCTGGACCTCGCCGTGGGCGAGTACACCTTCGGCGCGGGCATGACCGCCATGAGCGCCGCCGATTTCGCCCGCCGCTCCGAGATGACCCACCCCGAGCTGGACGGGCGCAACACGGTGCTCTCCACGCTTTCCAACGCGGGCTCCCTGGCCGTGACCTTCCGCACCGCCGACACCTCCCCCGTGCAGCTCACGCACCACGGGGTGGCCAACCTGCCGGGCTCTGCGCGCGCCGCGTTCCTGCCCGGCGGAGATACTTCCGCATGAACACCGAGTCCTTCAAGGACGTCATCCGCGACATCACCACGGGCTTTCGCGCCGAAGCCCCGCTGCCCGCCTGGTTCGACAGGCTGCTCATGCTCAACCAGCGGCTCTGGCGCTGGTGGGATCTGGGCTGGCGCGCCTTGCGCCGCCTCGTCCCGGCTCTGGCCGTGGACCGCAGGCCCGGCGAGACCCCGCTGATCGGCGTTGACCTCTTGCCCCTGCTGCCCGGCGGGGCCAACGGCGGGGCCAAGGTGCTGGCGATCAACGCCCTTGAGGCAATGGCCGCCCTGGCTCCCGACTGGACCTTCGTGCTGGTCACGGGCGAGGCCAGCGTGGCAGAGCTCAAGGAGCTGGAGTGCGCCAACCTCAAGGTGATCCCCGCGCAGCGCTCCTGGCAGGTGAAGCCGCCGCGCAGGCTCCTGGGCAGGCCCGTGGACGCCTGGTTCTGCCCCTTCACGCGCCCCTATTTCCAGCACCCGGAAACCCCCCTGGTCTCCCTGGTGCACGACCTGCAACACCACTACTACCCGCAGTTCTTCAGCGAGGAGGAGCGCCGGGGCCGCGACCAGACCTACCAGTTGGTGGCCAGACGGGCCACGCTGGTGGCCTGCGTGTCGGACTATGTGCGCGCGACGGTGCTCGACTACACGAACCTGCCCCCGCGCAAGGTGCGCACCGTGTTCACCCGCCTGCCCGAGCGCCTGAACCCGCCCGGCGAGGCCCAGATCGAGGCCGTGCTGGCCCGGCAGGGCCTGACGCGCCAGGGCTACCTGATCTACCCGGCCAACTTCTGGCCTCACAAGAACCACGCGGTGCTGCTTACGGCCCTGGGCCTGCACGCGGCGACCAATCCGGGCTCCGGGCTCAAGCTGGTGCTCACTGGGGCGGACACGGGCGCGGCAGCCGAGCTGCGCCAGGCGGCCCAGGCCATGAACCTGGGCGAGCGGGTGCTGTTCACGGGGTATGTCTCCGATGAGGACCTGGCCGCGCTCACCTCCGGGGCCCTGGCCTTGATCTTCCCCTCGCTCTTCGAGGGCTACGGGATGCCCGTGGCCGAGGCCATGGCCATGGGCGTGCCCGTGCTGTGCTCCAACGTGACCAGCCTGCCCGAGGTGGGCGGCGAGGCCGTGCTGCTCTTCGACCCGCGCAAGCCAGAGGACGTGGCCGCGGCCATGACCCGCATCGCCGTCGAGCCGGGGCTTGCCGCCGAGCTGTCGCAGAAGGGCAGGGCCAGGGCGGCCTCCTTCGGCGGTTCGCAGCGCATGGCGCGCGACTACCTGGACCTGCTGGACGAGGCCATGCGTCGCCTTGGAGTCCAGAGCCATGTCTGCGAGGGCGTGAGCGCCGACGGCGTAGGCGGGCGTGTGTTCGCCGCCTTCGGCCCCGCGCCGGGCAGGCAGTGGATCGAGGCCCGTTTCCGCAACGAGGGCTCCGCGCCCGTGGCCTGCGAAGCCCTGCTGGACGGCAAGCTCGTCTCGCCGCGCCGCGAGATCGCCCCCGGCTCCGAATGGAAACTCGACCGCCTGGCCAGCCCCTACGGCGGCTGCCTGGAAATCAATTTCGACATCCCCCCGGGCCATGATACCGTACCCGGCATCCGCTGCCTGGCCCTGCGCCTCACGGGCGGGCAAACCTGCGACCTGCTTCGGAGCTCCCAATGCTGACGCTGAGCGTTGTCACCCCTTCCTTCAATCAGGGCCGGTTCATCGTGCGCACCATCGAATCGGTGCTGGGCCAGGGCGTGCCCGTGGAATACGTGGTAATGGACGGCGACTCCTGCGACGACACCGCCGACCACGTGAAGCCCTACGAAGGGCGGCTGCACTTCGTCTCCGAGCGGGACAAGGGCCAGACCGACGCCGTGAACAAGGGCATCGCCGTGACCACTGGCGAGATCATCGGCTGGCTCAACTCCGACGACGTGTACTACCCCGGGGCCTTCCAGGCGGTGCTCGAGCACTTCGAGGCAAACCCGGAGTGCGACGTGGTCTACGGCATGGCCGACCACATCGATGTGAACGACGGTGTGATTGAGCCCTATCCCGCCGAGCCCTTCGACATGGACCGCCTGGAGGATACCTGCTTCATCTGCCAGCCCGCGCTGTTCTTCCGCCGCCGGGTGGTGGCCCGCTGGGGCCTGCCGGACGTGAACCTGCGCTACTGCATGGACTACGAATACTGGCTGCGCCTGGGCCTGGGCGGGGCGCGCTTCGACTTCATCCCCGTGAAGCTGGCCGGGTCGCGCTTCTACCCCGACACCAAGACCCTGGGCCAGCGCCTGCAGGTGCACGCCGAGATCAACTCCATGATGGCCGACACCCTGGGCTACGTGCCGGACCGCTGGCTGGCCAACTGGGCCCACGCCCTGCTGCGCGACTCCTGGGGCCTGAAGCCGGAGCGCAAATCCACCACGGCGCTCATCTCGCTGTTCACCCTGGGGGCCAGCCTGTGGTGGAACAAGGGCGTCTCCCGCACGCTGTGGCGCACGGTGCGCTCCTGGATGGGGTGGTGAGCCTCGCCGGTGGGGAACTTGGCCGGGAACGTGCCGTAACTGTTCCTGATATTGGAAATAATCTCATGTTGCGCTTGAACTGTCGGCGGTGCGGCCCATGCGCGTAGGCTTCGACGTCAGCCAGACCGGCGCGGGCAAGACCGGCTGCGGCTACCTGGCCCACGGCCTGGTGCACGCCCTGGCGGCGGGGCCGCAGCCCCCGGACTTCGTCTGCTACCCCCAGTTCGGCGACCTGTTCTGGGAGCCGGCCCCGGCCTCCTGCGCCCGGCCCGGCGGCGGCGCGCTCGGGCCCATGTTCAAGTGGCTGGACAGCTCCAGGCGCTTCTGGCGAAACCCTCCCCAGGATTTCGAGGCCCGCCTTGGCGACCCGGACATCGTGCACTCCAACAACTTCTTCTGCCCCAAGGGGCTCGGGAAGGCGCGGCTGGTCTACACCCTGCACGACCTGAGCTTCCTTACGAACCCGGAGTGGAGCACGGAGCAGAACCGCGTGGGCTGCATGGAGGGCGTGTTCCGGGCCAGCCTGCTGGCCGACGCCCTGCTGGCCAACTCTCAGGCCACGTTGGACCATTTTCTGAGGGTGTTCCCGCATTTCCCGCGCGAGCGGGCCTGGGTGATGCATCTGGCCAGCCGTTTCGGGCCCGGATGCCCGTCCGAGCAGCCCAAGCGCCTGCGCGGGGTGGAGCCGGGCAAGTTCTGGCTGAGCGTGGGCACCATCGAGCCGCGCAAGAACCAGGTCCGCCTGGTGGAGGCCCTGGCCAGGGCGGGGGGCTCGGCTCCGCTGGTGCTGGCTGGCGGCAAGGGCTGGCTCATGGACGACATGGCCCGGCTGGTGGCGGAACTGGGGCTCGGGTCGCGGGTGCGGCTCACGGGCTACGTGGGCGACGCGGAGCTGGCCTGGCTCTACGCCAACTGCCTGGGCTTCGTGTACCCTTCGCTGTTCGAGGGCTTCGGGCTGCCCGTGCTCGAGGCCATGAGCCTGGGCGCGCCGGTGGTGACCTCCAACGTCTCCTCCCTGCCGGAAGTGGCTGGCGGGGCCGCGCTGTTGGCCGATCCGCTGGACCCCGAATCCATCGCCGAGGCCATGCGCCGCCTGGAGAGCGACCCGGAACTTCGGGCCGCGCTCTCCCGCCGCAGCCTGGAGCGCGCCGCGCAATTCGGGTGGGACAAGGCCGCGCGCGTGGCCTCCGAGGCCTACAAGGCTGCGCTCTCGCTGCCCAAGCGCAATCCCGCGCCTTGACATGCCCGGCCCGCGAACATACCTAACACCAGTTTCTCGCTATGATTTTCCGGCCGCATCCGGCCTATCCCCAAGGAGACCAGCACATGTCCTACGATATCCGCCTCGTGAAGCTCATCAACGGAGAGACCGTCCTGGGCAAATGGGACGAAGAGACCAAGTGCCTCAAGGATCTGGCCATCCTCCAGACCGTGCCCACCCAGCAGGGCGTGCAGATGATGCTCATGCCCTTCGGCTACCCCTTCGAGACGGAGATCGCCGGGGAGATCAAGGCTGACCACATCCTCTACACGTACAAGTCCTTCCCTGAAGAGCTGAAGAACAAGTACATCGAGGCCACCTCCAACCTGACGATCTCCAGCGCGCGCGACCTCAGCGCCCTGAACAAGATGGCCGCCGGCGGCAAGAGCCCCTCCGGCCTGATCCTGAAATAACTCCCCGACCTCTACCGGACCGGCGCATCCGTGCGCCGGTCCATTATTTTCACCATGCGCCACATCCTGCGCCTTCTTCCGAAGCCCAGCCACTTCGCCGGGGCCGAATGGGGCGCGGTCCGCAAGGACCCCGCCGGGGTCTCGGCCCGCGTCGCCCTCGCATTTCCCGACCTGTACGAGGTCGGCATGAGCTACCTCGGCCAGAAGATCCTCTCCGAGGCGGTCAACCGCCGCGAGGGGCTCTGGGCCGAACGCGTCTACGCCCCCTCCAGGGAAGCCGCCGCCATCATGCGCGCGCACGGCGCGCCCCTGTGCACCCTGGAGTCGGACACGCCACTGGCCGAACTCGACGCCCTGGCCTTCCACCTGACCCACGAGCTCTGCTACACCAACGTGCTCTTCATCCTCGACATGGCCGGGCTGCCCTTGCGCGCCGCCGAGCGCGCCGCCTCCCATCCGCTGGTGCTGGCGGGCGGCGGCTGCGCCTTCAACGCCGAGCCCCTGGCCCCCTTCGTGGACGCCTTCGTGCTGGGCGACGGCGAGGAGGTGCTGCCCGACATCCTGGAGATGATCCCGGGCTTCAAGGCGCGCGGACTCAGCCGCCGGGAGCAGTTGGAGGAACTGGCCAAGGTGCGCGGGGTGTACGTTCCCTCCTTCTTCGAGGACGGCAACCCCCTGCTCGAAGGCTACGACAGCGTGGAGAAGGCGGTGGTTGCCGACCTGGACGCCGCGCCCTTCCCGCTGCTGCCCGCGGTATCCTGCGGACAGGCCGTGCACGACCGCCTGAGCCTGGAGATCGCCCGTGGCTGCACGCGCGGCTGCCGCTTCTGCCAGGCGGGCATGATCTACCGCCCTGTGCGCGAGCGCAGCCTGCCGGAACTTGCGCGGCTGGCCGACCAGGGGCTCACGGCCTCCGGCTACGAGGAGCTTTCCTTCCTCTCGCTCTCCACGGGGGATTTTTCCGCGCTGGAGAGCCTGTTCGAGCAGTCCGCCGGGCGCTGCCTGGCCGACCAGGTGGCCATCAGCCTGCCCTCGCTGCGCGCGGGCACGCTCACGCCCAGGATGCTCTCGCTCATGGCCAAGCTGCGCCGCACCGGCGCAACCGTGGCCCCGGAGGCGGGCAGCGCCAGGCTGCGCGCGGTCATCAACAAGGGCATCACCGAAGAGGACATCCTGGCCCACGCCACGAGGCTCTTCGCCTCCGGCTGGCAGTCCATCAAGCTCTATTTCATGATCGGCCTGCCCACCGAGACCGACGAGGACCTGCAGGCCATCGCCGACCTGGCCGTGAAGGTGCTGCGCTGCGCTCCGCCGGGCGCCAAGCGCCTGCAGGTCACGGCGGCGCTCTCCACCTTCGTGCCCAAGCCGCACACCCCCTTCCAGTGGGAGGCCCAGATCGACAGGGAGGAGACTGAGCGCAGGCTGGCCCTGGTGCGCCATGCGCTGGCCCCCTACAAGAAGATCACCATGCGCTGGCACGAGCCGGGCATGAGCTGGCTCGAGGGCGTGTTCTCGCGCGGGGACAGGGCGCTGGCCCCGGCGGTTGAGCGCGCCTACCGCCTGGGCGCGCTGTTCTGCAGCTGGGTGGACATGCTCGACGTCTCGCTCTGGGAGCAGGCCTTCGCGGACTGCGCCATCGATGCTCCGGCCTACCTGAACGCCCGCGACCCGGACCGCCCCCTGCCCTGGGACCACCTGCGCTGCGGCGTGGGCAAGGCCTACCAGCTTCGCGAACGCAAGCGCGCCCTGGAAGAGAAATACACCCAGGACTGCCGCTTCGGCGCCTGCCGCCAGTGCGGGGCCTGCCCCGAGCTGTGCCCCGAGCCGGAGCTGCACACCCCCGGCGTGCGCCCGCGCCTGAACCTGCCCGAGCCCGAGTGGAAGGCCTCCCTCGAAGCGGAGAAAGCCGCCCTGGAAGCTGAAAGCCAGGTAGCCGGGGACCGGGAGACTGCGGATCTGACGGCTGCGGAGGCTGGTGAGCGCGCGTCCGGACGGTCCGGCCCGCCCCAGCACCGCGAGGAGCTGACCCGCCGCGCCGCGCATTTCCGGGTCTGGTTCTCCAAGACCGGCCCGGCGGCCTACCTGAGCCAGCTGGAGCTGGCCAACGTGCTGGAGCGCGCCCTGCGCCGCTCCGGGCTCAAGCCCGCCTTCTCCGCCGGGTTCCACCCCATGCCGCTCATCACTTTCGGCTGGGCCCTGCCCGTTGGCGTGGAAAGCCTGGAGGAGTGGTTCGCCCTGTTCCTGCGCGAACAGGCCGAGGCGGACGAGGTTGCCTCCCGCCTGGACGGAGCGCTGCCCGAAGGCCTGCGCGTGACGCGCGTGGACGAGCTGGGCATGGGCAAGAAGGTGGCCCAGCCCGTGGCCGAGGAGTTCCTGCTGGAATTCCTGCTGGAAGGCGACGCACTGGCCGCCCGCATGGAGCAGTGGCGCGCCTTCTGGGCCCAGGAGCACTTCCCCTGGTTCAGCGTGACCAAGAAGGGCTCCCGCACGGTGGACATCCGCCCACTGGCCGCCGCCATGGCCGAAGAGTCGCCCAACACCCTGCGCCTGACCTTCTCCTGGGAGGGCAACCGCTACGTCAGCCCCCTCAAGCTGGTGAAGGCCGTGAACGAGGACATCTCCTTCAAGGACTTCACCCTGACCAAGATCCGCCAGATATTCGAATGATCCCGTCGGGTTGGCCGGCGAACATGACCGAGGTTTCATGTTCGGCGCACTAGCCGCAAGGGTGCGAATGCATTATGGATAGCCGATTGTGGCCCCGTGGGAGGCAGCGCCGCCTAGGCGCCGGCTCCCCGCGGCGGCCGGTTTATCCAAAGAGGTCGCACCATGATGAACCGCAGACTATTCGGATACCTGCTCGTGGCCGTGCTCCTGGCGTCGGGGCTGGTCTACCACTTCCGCCTGGGCAGCCGTCCACAGCCCCAGGAGCAGGGCCAGACTCAGGCTCAGGGCCAGACTGAGGCCCAGCCCACGAAGCAGGCCGCCCGGGCCAAGGCCGGCGAATCCGCGGCCATCCCCACCGTCACCGAAAGCCTCGAACTGCCCGTCACGGACGGCCGCCTCCTGGCCAGGCTTCCCAACGGGCTCACCGTGCTTGTGGCGGAGGACAAGCGCTTCCCCCTGGTGGCGGAGCGGCTCTACGTGCATGCCGGGTCCTCCTACGAGACCAAGGCCCAGGAGGGCATCAGCCACCTGCTGGAGCACATGGTCTTCAACAGCACGGCCAAGCGCCCCAAGGGCGGCGTGGCCTCCGACATCGAGGGCGTGGGCGGCGACACCAACGCCGCCACCAGCTTCGACTACACCCAGTACATGGCCGACCTGCCCAGCGAGCACTGGAAGCTGGGCCTTGACGTCTTCCAAGACATGATCTTCGGGGCCAGGTTCCTGCCCGAGGAGCTGGAGCAGGAGAAGAAGGTCGTCATCTCCGAGCTGGAGCGCGGCCAGGACGACCCGGGCCAGCGCCTGTTCAAGCTGAGCCAGGCCCTGACCTGGAAAGGCACCCCCTACGAGCACCCCATCATCGGCTCGCCAGAGACGATCAACGCCGTGACCTCGCAGGACCTCAAGGACTACATCGCCAAGCACTACCAGCCCCAGTCCATGCTGCTGGTGGTGGTGGGCGACGTGGACGCCCAGCAGGTCTACCGCGAGGCCCAGGCCGTGTTCGGCTCCCTGGAGAACGACCGCACCGTCACCCCCCCCGACACGCGCGACATGCCAGCCAACACCGGCGGCCCCGTGGCCCGCGCCGTGCCCGGCAACTGGAACACCTGCTACCTGCGCGTGAGCTTCGCCGTGCCGGGCCTGCACTCCGCCAAGGACGTGCCCCTGGAGGTGCTCTCGGACCTGCTTGGCGGCGGCAAGACCTCGAAATTCTACCGCAAGTACGTCTATGAGCTCCAACTGGCCAACGACATCGACGTCTCCTCCAGCACGCTGGAGCGCGGCGGCATGTTCACCATCGACGCCACCCTCAAGCAGGACAAGCTGGAGGCCTTCTGGGCGGAGCTCGGCCGCGACCTGGCCACGCTCAAGGCCGACCGCTTCACCGACGAGGAGCTGGACCGGGCCAAGCTCAACATCGAGGACCACCTCTTCCGCGCCAAGGAGACCATAGGCGGCCTGGCCACCAAGCTGGCCTACTACCAGTTCAACGGCTACGGCCCGGACGGCGAGGCCAACGTGGTCTACGACGTGCGCAACGTGGACCGCGCCCAGCTGCAGGGCCTGCTCACGGAGTACGTCCAGCCCGGCAACGCGGCGCTCTCCCTGCTGGTCCCCGGCAAGGAGCAGGCCCAGGCCGACGCCCTGGCCACCAAGATGCTCGCGGGTCTGAAGGCGTCCTGGCCCGCCGCGCCCGTGGCCGCCCAGGCGGCGGGGCAGGGCGGCAAGGCTTCCGCCCCCGAAGTGGTGGAGCTGGGCGGCGGGCACATCCTGGTGCTGCAGCCCGACCCCACCATGCCCTACGCCTCCGTGACCCTGGCCTACCGGGGCGGCGACGGCCTGCTCACCCCGGAGGAGCAAGGGCTTTCCGAGCTGGTCGCCAAGACGCTGGCCCGCTCCGTAGGCAAGCGCCAGGCCCCCGAGATCGACGACTTCCTGGGCAACCGGGCCGCCTCCCTGGGCGCCACCGCAGGGCGCGACGCCTTCCTCGTCAGCGCGCGCTACCCCTCAAGGTTCGAGCGCGACGTGCTCGGGCTGTTCGGGGACGCCGTGCTTGAGCCAGCCTTCGACCCCGCCGAGCTGGAGCGGGCCAAGAAGCTCCAGCTGGCACAGATCGACCAGGCCGCCGACAAGCCCACCAGCCTGGCCTTCCGCAACATCTATCCCTTCCTGTTCCCCGGCAGCCACTACGGCTACTTCCGGGCCGGACTGCCCGACACCGTGGCGGCCTTCACCCGGGAACAGGCCCGCGCCTACTGGGAGAAGCAGCGCTCCATGCCCTGGGTCATGTCCGTGTGCGGCGTGTTCGACCGCAAGGCCGTGCTGGAGACGGCCACGCGCCTGGCCAAGGCCCCGGCGGCCAAAGCCCCGGCCATCATTTCACCGGCCTGGGGTGCAGAACGCTCCAAGGTCATGAAGCTGCCGGATAGGACGCAGTCGCACCTGTTCATGGTCTTTCCCGTGGAGGGGCGCGACAGCGAGGACACCGCCGCGCTGGAGGTGCTCAAGACCGCGCTGGCCGGCCAGGGCGGGCTGCTCTTCCAGGACCTGCGCGATCAGCGCGGGCTGGGCTACACGGTGACGGCCTTCCTTTGGCAGGCGCCCAAGGCGGGCTTCCTGGCCTTCTACATCGGCACCACCCCGGACAAGACCGGCGAGGCCCTGGAGGGCTTCAAGCGCATCGCCGGGCAGGTTGCGGCCAAGGGCCTGGACAAGGATGAGCTGGACAGGGCCAGCAACTCCATCGAGGGCGACTACTACCAGGGGCACCAGAGCATCGCCAGCCGCAGCCTGGAGGCGGCGGGCAACCTCATCATGGACCTGCCCCTCAACTACGACCGCGAGATGCTTAACAAGGTGGCCGCGCTGAGCCCCGAGCAGGTGGCCAAGGTGGCGGCCAAGTATCTGGACGCCAGCAAGGCGTATTTGTTCAGCATCGAACCGTAAGCCTTCTCGTCCGTGCATCGAACGAAAACGGCCCGGACTTTCGTCCGGGCCGTCTTGTTTTGAAGCGCGCGGGAGCCTAGATCACGATCATCATGTGCAAATCGCACACGTTGGTCATGGTCGGCCCGGTTTTCAGCAGGTAGCCGATCTTGTCGAAGAAGTGGTAGGAGTCGTTGTTCTTGAGCGATCCGTTGATGGAGAGCCCGGCCTTGGCGGCCAGTTCGATCAGCTCGGCCGAGGCGTAGGCCCCTGCCGCGTCCGTGGGGCCGTCGGTGCCGTCGGTGGAGGCCGACAGGAAGTAGATGTCCCTGCCCTTGAGCTCGTCGCGGGCGATCTCGGCCAGGAAGGCCAGGGCCATCTCCTGGTTGCGGCCGCCCTTGCCTTCGCCCTTGAGCGTCACCACGGTCTCGCCCCCGGCGATGATGCAGGCGGGCTTCTTCACCAGCAGCTCGGACTTGCGCACGTCCTTGGCGATGCCCCAGAGGAACTTGGCGGCCTCGCGGGATTCGCCGGTGAGGGCGCAGGTCAGGGCGGTGGTGTTGTAGCCCAGGCCCCTTGCCGTTTCGCAGGCGGCCAGCAGCGCGGCCTGGTTGGAGCCGATGAGGATGTTGGTGGCCAGCTCCGTGGCCGGGTCGCCGGGCTTGGGGGTCTCCTCGATCTTGCCCTGCACGCCTAGCGTCAGGGTGCGCATCACGCCCGGGGGGGCCTTGTCGTAGAGCTGGTACTTCTCGATGATGGACATGGCGTCTTCGAAGGTGGTCTCGTCGAAGCTGGTCAGGCCGGAGGCGATGGTGTCCAGCCGGTCGCCCACCACGTCGGAGAGGATGAAGTTCAGGCTGCGCGCGGGCTGCATCAGGCGCAGGAGCCTGCCGCCCTTCACGCCGGAGATGTGCTTGCGGATGCAGTTGATCTCCCCGATGTCCGCGCCGCAGGCCAGCAGGGCCTTGGTCATGTTCTGTTTGTCGGACAGGGTCAGGTTGATGGGGCCGTCGGGGTGGTCCAGCACCAGGGGGCAGGGCAGCAGGGCCGAGCCGCCGCCGGAGATCAGGTTGAGGATGAGGGTCTTCTCGTCCGCGCCGCGCACCAGGTCGGCGATGCGCTGGGCCGCGCCCACGCCCTGCTCGTCGGGGGTGGGGTGGCCGGACTCCACCACCTCGATGTGCTTGAGCGGCTCCGCGTGGCCGTACTTCACCGAGATGAGGCCCTTGGTGATGCGGTCGGCCAGGATGTCCTCCAGGGCCTTGCCCATGCGCGCTGACGCCTTGCCCGCGCCCAGCACCAGCACTCGGTTGTAGTCGTCCAGGTTGACGTCGTGGTGTTCGCCCTCGAAGTCGACGGCCAGCCGGGAGCCCTCCAGCCGCACATGGTTCACGATCATCTTGTAGGGGTCCACCCGCTCCAGGGCGGCGGTGAACATCTGGGTCAAATGGTCGAATTCTTTCATGGGCTCCTCTCTTTGCACGTAATGTCCCGGGGCCGCGCCGGCCGGCTCGGCCCCGGGAAGTTTTCCTCAATGTGGCGCGGCCTGTCCAGGGGTTAGGGCAGCATCCACTTGAGCACGTATGCCTGGGCGATGGTCAGCAGGCAAAGCACCAGGACCATGGCCAGGGAGTGGAACAGGTTGAAGCGGAAGATGTCGCCCTCGTGGCCCACCAGACCGGTGGCCGCCGTGGCCACTGAGATGGACTGGGGCGAGATCATCTTGCCGGTGACGCCGCCGGTGGAGTTGGCGGCCACGCACAGCTCGGGGCTGACGCCGATCTGCTGGGCGGTGGTCTTCTGCAGGTTGCCGAACAGGGCGTTGGAGGAGGTGTCCGAACCGGTGAGGAACACGCCCAGCCAGCCCAGGATGGGCGCGAAGAAGGGGAAGAAGGCCCCGGTGTTGGCGAAGGCCAGGCCCATGGTGGCCGACAGGCCGGAGTAGTTGTACACGTAGGCGATGGCCAGGATCATGGCGATGGTGATGATGGGGAAGACCATCTTCTTGATGGTGCTGCCCAGGCAGGCGATGGCCTTGCCGTAGCCGTAGTTGGGCATGAAGGAGACGGAGATCAGGCCGCCGATGAGCACGGCCGTGCCGGCCGCCTGGCCGAAGTTGAAGTTGTACACGGCCGGGTAGAGCGCCTTGGCCGCCGGGATGCCCTCGGGGACGATGGGGGGCATCTTGGTGACCAGGTTGTGCAGGCCGGGCCACTGGAAGGTGAAGCCGAAGGGCGCCAGCAGGGCCTTGATGTCCTGAAGGCCCCAGAGCAGCACCATGATGGCCAGCACGATGTAGGGGCCCCAGGCGCGCAGCACCTGCCCGGCGGGGTAGTCGCAGCAGGCCTTGCCGGTGGGCGCGGGCTCGTCCGGGAAGTGCCAGGTCACCTTGGGCTTCCAGAATTTGAGCAGGGTCAACAGGGCCAGGATGGTCACGATGGCGGACATGATGTCCGGCAGGTACGGCCCGTGGTAGTTGGAGAACGCGAACTGCGCGGCGGCGAAGGCGAAGCCCGCCACCAGGATCGCGGGCATGATCTCGAAGGAGCGCTTGAACCCGCACATGGTCACCGAGAGCCACATGGGCACGATGATGGAGAGCAGGGGGAGCTGGCGTCCGGCGATCTTGGAGAGGGTCATCAGGTCGAGCCCGGTTACGTTGGCCGCCGTGACCAGCGGGATGCCGATGGAGCCGAAGGCCACGGGCGCGGTGTTGGCGATCAGGCAGATGGCCGCCGCGTAGGTGGGGTTGAAGCCCAGGCCCACCAGCATGGCCGCCGTGATGGCCACAGGGGTGCCGAAGCCCGCCGTGCCTTCGATGAAGGCGCCGAAGGCGAAGGCGATGAACAGCGCCTGGAGCCGCCTGTCATCGGTGATGGAGGCCAGCGAATTCTTGATGATCTCGAACTCGCCTGATTCGACGGTCATGAAGTAGACCCACACGCCGCAGATAACGATCCAGACGATGGGGAAGATGCCGAACAGCGCGCCGAAGGCGAACGAGTTCAGCGCCAGGGTGACGGGCATCTTCCAGACGAAGATGGAGAGCAGCAGCGCCGTTGTGACCGCGCAGAACGCCGCCACATGCCCCTTGGCCCGCTTCACCGCGAGCAGGTAGAAGAGGATGTAGAGCGGGATGCCGGCCACGAAGGCCGAAAGCCAGATGTTGCCCAGGGGATCGTAAATCTGTTTCCAATCCATACCTTCCTCCTTACGTATGCAACCCGGCTGTGCCGGGTGTCGTTGCGCTGCCTTGTCCCAGGGGCCAGGGGAGGGTGAGTCCCCTGACGCCACCGCCGGCTGGAGAGGTCCGGGCGGTTGGAGAGGCGGCACAAATCGGCCGAGAGGCAGGCCCGGAAACAGAACTGATTGTGAAGCATTTAACTTTGGATTATGAGGTGTTTCAATTGACATCTTGACGGAATTTCCTTCAGCGCGCCGCATGCATTTGTGCAGGTGCACAAAAGGACGCCCCATGATCATCCCCGACGCCCTGGCGCAGCACATCGTGGACTCGGCCCAGGAGATAGTGCGCTGCAACGTCAACATCATGGACCGCGAAGGCATCATCATCGGCACGGCCCAGCCCGAGCGCTACAGGACCTTCCACAAGGGCGCGCGCGACGTCATCGAGTCCGGCGTGGGGGTGGAGATCCAGCCGCAGGACGTGAGCCGCTACCCCGGCGCCTTGCAGGGCGTGAACCTGCCCATCGTGCTGGAGGGGCAGGTGATAGGGGTCATCGGCGTCACGGGCGATCCCGGCGCGGTGCGCGGCCCGGCGCGCCTCATCAAGATGATCACCGAGCTCATTCTGGAACGCGAGTTCACCCACCAGGAGATGCAGAGCCGCCAGCGCCTGGCCGAACAGGTGGTGGAGATGCTGGTGGGCGGGGGCGAGCACTACCGGCGGCGCATCACCCGCGCTGCCAAGACCCTGGATTTCGACCTGGACATCCCCAGGCTGGTGGCCGTGGTGGACGTTTCGGCCCTGCTGCGGGGCTTCTCCTCGGAGTACGGGCCGTCCGAGCTGGTGCTGGAGCGCTCGGCCGAAGCGATCTTGGAGGGCCTGGCGGCCTGCGGCGGCACCGGTCCGCAGGATCTGGCCGTGATCCTGGACAGGCGGCTGGTGGTGCTCAAGCGCATGGAGGAATCCCCGCGGGAGGTGCGGGCCTGGGGCGAGAGACTCAAAGGGGCCTTCGAGGCCTGGGATGTGGGCCGCGTGGCCTGCGGGGCCGGGGCCGTGGCCCTGAGCCTGGACGAATACCCGCTCTCCTACCGGCAGGCGAAGTACTGCTTGCATGCCAAGGACGGCCGGGCCTTCCGCTCCATCTACGACCACGCACACAGCGTGGGCTACCTCCTGGACCAGACCTCGGCCGGGCCAGCGGCCATGCCCTTGCGCCCGCTGAGCACCGCCCTGGCGGACGCCGTGGCCCGCAAGCCCGAGCTGCTGCCCACCCTGGACGCCCTGGCGGCCAACAATTTCGAGAGCGACCAGGCGGCGTATTCGCTGTCCATCCACCGCAACACCCTGGCCTACCGCCTGGCCCGCCTGCGGGACCTGACCGGCCTGGAGCCCGCCAAGCGCCTGGACGACGCCATCCTGCTCAAGGCGCTGCTTGGCATGATGCGGGGGTGAGGTCCGGCCCTTGCCTCCCCCAGATGATGGGATTATCATAACGCATCGTTTCGAAACAGCATCGTCCGACCCGAATCCCAAAGAAGCCGCAACCTCCATGAAAAGCAAAAACGCCGGGATGGCGGCCGCGCTGGCGGCGACCATCATCTGGGCGGGCAACTTCGTCCTGGCCAGGGGCGTGGCCCATCACATCCCTCCGTTCCAGCTCAATTTCTGGCGCTGGGCCGTGGCTCTGGCCTGCCTGCTGCCCTTCGCCCTGCCCAAGCTGCGCGCCGACCTGCCCGCCATGCGCCTGCATTGGCGCTACCTGTGCGTCATGGCCCTGGTGGGCGTCAGCGCCCTGAACACGCTCATCTACAAGGCCGGGCAGACCACGGAGAGCCTGAACATGGCCCTGCTGGTGCCCACCGCGCCCATCATGATCATCATCATGTCGCGGATATTCTACGGCGAGCCCATCACAAGGCGCAGGCTCTTCGGGCTGGCCGTGGTGCTGCTGGGCGTGCTGGTGCTCATCTCCCGTGGTGAGTGGAGCAGGCTGGCCTCCGTGCAGTTCACCTCGGGCGACTTCTGGGCCCTGGCGGGCGCGGCTTGTTTCGCGCTCTATTCGCTGCTGGTGCGCAACCGCCCGGCGGAGATATCCGTGGAGGGCTTCAACGCCGCCACCTTCGCCCTGGGTGTGGCCTTCACCGTGCCCTTCGTGATCTGGGAGGCCCTGGTCATGCCCAGGCCGGAGTTCACCATGCCGGTCATCACCGCCATCCTCTACGCGGGCGTGGGCTGCTCCTTCGCGGCCTATCTGCTCTGGACCAGGGCCATCGCGGCAATCGGCCCGGTGATGGCGGGGGTGGTGTACTACTCGCTGCCGCTGTTCGCGGCCGTGGCTTCGCTGCTGATCCTGGGGGAGGAGGTCAGGCCGGCCCATCTGCTGGGCGGCGTGCTGGTGGTGGGCGGCATCCTTGCCGCAACCGTGGACACCCGGCTGCTACGGGCCGGGAAATGAGAGGACGCACTATGCGACGCATGCCCGTTATTTTCGTCGGCCACGGCAGCCCCATGAACGCCGTGGAGGACAACCCCTACACGCCCCAATGGAGCGAGGCCGCCCAGTCAATTCCCAGGCCCGAGGCCATCCTCTGCGTGAGCGCCCACTGGCTGACCGAAGGATCGTTCGCCGCCACCACGGCGCGCCCGGAGACCATCCACGACTTCTGGGGATTCCCCCAGGCCCTCTACGACATCGCCTACCCCGCGCCCGGATCGCCGGACACGGCCGCTGCCGCCATGCGGGCCGTGAAGTCCGCCAGCGTGGCCCCCGACGCGGAATGGGGGCTGGACCACGGGGCCTGGTGCGTGCTGCGGGCCATGTACCCCGAGGCGGACATCCCGGTCTGCCAGCTGAGCATCGACATGCACGCGGAACCCGAGACGCACCATGCCGTCGGCCGCGAGCTGGCCCCCCTGCGCGATGAAGGCATCCTGATCCTTTGCAGCGGCAACATCGTGCACAACCTGGGCATGCTGCGCCGCGCCGAGCCGCCCCACGCCTGGGCCGTGGAGTTCGACGAGGCCGTGCGCGAGGCCGTGGAGCGCCGCGCGGACGAGGAGCTCTTTGATCCGTCCGTGTTCGGCAAGGCAGGCAAGCTCTCGGTGCCAACCAGCGAGCATTACTGGCCCCTGCTCTACGCCCTGGGCGCGGCAGCCCACGGCGAGAAGCCGCGCTGGTTCGCCGAAGGGTTCGAGCTCTCCTCGCTTTCCATGCGGAGCGCCGTTTTCGGCTAGGCTCTGCGGGCCTGAAACCGCACAGCAGGCGGGAAACCTGCCCGGCTGCCCGTGGCTTCGCCATCCGTGTCGCCACATCCGGGTAGCAGCCGCCTCAAGGTGCTTCGCAGCGCAGGAGGCCATGATCCCGCTTCCACACCCGCGCAGCAGCCGCCAAAGCATAGCGCCCATGAGCTCCCAGCTCCAACCGGTGCCCTCGCCGCTACCAATTCGTCAGGCGCGCCTCAAAGCCGCCGGTCCGGCCCCGGTTCGGCCCCGGTCCGGCCAAGGATCAGCTTGTCCGATTATTCGTCGGCATTCTCAATCAGTAATTTCTAACACATCGGAAACGCAGTATATTTACATATTCACGTACTGCAAGATCCTGCTAAGGTACGCCTCGGCAGCGCTACATACTCTCAAACTGCATGCGCTGCCCGGCGCAGCACGATGAGAACATATCCGTAACACTCTGAGTTCGATAGAGATGTCGCAATGCCCAATCCGCCCATATTGCGGATATGCAAGGCGCTATGATATGAATTCCCCAATTTCCAGGGGGTGCGGCCATGAAGAACATCGCCATCTTGGCCTGTTTGCTGACGTTTGTTTGCGCGGCGGCCCCTGCGCGGGCGCAGCTCTACGCCTACGACGCCACGGGGGTGAAGGTCGGGGTCCTGCTCAAGTTCGGCGGGTATGCGTTTTATAATGAGAAGATCAAACGGTTCCTCTCCTTCAATCTCGACGGAACCCTCGTCACCGGCAGCCTGATCTTCGAATCCACGGACTGCACGGGCCAGGCGCTGCATCTGACGGCTGCCCCGCCAGGGGTGGTGTACGCCTTCGGCCCGAAGAACTATGAAATCGTCTCCAACAAGGCGGCCACGCCGCGCAGCTACAGGAACCTGGACGGCACCTGCGGGGTTTACGGCTCGCCCACGGCAGGAACCTATGCCGTCGTGAGCGAGTACCTCACGCCGCTGCCCTTCACCGTGCCCCTGCAACTGCCCCTGAGCTACGCAACGGCCCGCAGCGTGGCCGTGGTGCCCATGACCGTCAACTGAGGCCCGAAAGGCCCCCGTGGCAAAGCGAAAGCGCCGGAGGGCATCCCTCCGGCGCTTGTATTTGGCGGAGCCACCCTGGGCGCTCCCGCGCCGGGCCTGGTTTCCAGCGGGCCGCCTTTTCAGCCCGTCTGGGAAATGTTCTGGTTCAGCCTGAACAGATTTATGGGGTCGTAGCGGCGTTTCACCTCGGCCAACCGCTCGTAGTTGGAGCCGAAGGCCCCGTGGATGCGGTCCTTCTCGTCCGAGGGCATGAAGTTGACGTACACCGACCCCAGGGCGTGGGGCGCCAGCGCCTTGAACAGGCCGCGCGCCCAGCCGATGCAGGTTTCGTCCTGGGCCGGGTCGCGCCAGCGGGTGTGCATGTTCACGATGAACCGCACGTCGCGGCGCGGGTAGGCCGTGGCCTCGGGCGCGATGCGGTTGACCCGTCCGCCCAGTTGGCCCACGAACAGCTCGCATTCGTCCGTAGGCAAGCGCTTGGCGGCGTCGAGGAGCGCGTCGCAGGCCCCGTCGCTGAGCTCCTTGAAATCGTGGCTTTTCCAGTAATTGCGGGCTCCAGGGGTCAGCAGGGGGTCGAACGCGGCCTGCCAGCCGGTGAAGGGATGCGGCCCGACCAGATCCACGATGGGTTTGCCCAGCTTGCGGAAGGGGAGGGCGTCCTTTTCTCCGGCCGTGAGCGTGCCGGTGTGGCACAGCGCGATGATGATGACCTCCTTGCCGTGCCACTCCGCGGGCACGAACGGTGCCGGAGGGGCCTTGCGCAGCACCAGCCAGGCGCTCAACTCGTCAGGGGCTTCGGCCGCCAACCGGCGGTATTCGCGCATCAGGGCCGGCGCTTCGGCGATGGGGTGCAGCAGCAGCCCGGCGACGACCATCGGGCCGAGGGGGTGCAGCCCGAACTCGAAGGATGTCACCACCCCGAAGTTCCCGCCGCCCCCGCGCACCGCCCAGAAAAGGTCGGGGTTCTGCCTGCCGTCCGCCCGGCGCAGCTCCCCGTCGGCGGTGACGATGTCCACTGAGAGCAGGTTGTCGATGGTCAGGCCGAAGGTCCGGCTGGTCCACCCGAACCCGCCGCCCAGCGTGAGACCGGCGATGCCGGTGGTGGAGTTGATCCCGATCGGCACGACGAGCCCGAAGGCCTGCGTCTCCTTATCCAGGTCGGAGAGCAGCGCGCCGCCCTCGACCCGCACCCTGCGCGATTCCGGGTCCACGCGCACGGAGCGCATGCGTGAAAGGTCGATCATGACGCCCCCATCGCAGACGGCGTTGCCCGCGATGTTGTGCCCCCCGCCGCGCACGGCCAGGACCGCCTCGTGTTTGCGGGCGAAGTCCACGGCTGCCTTCACGTCCACGGCCCCAAGGGCCTGGACGATCATGGCGGGCTTGCGGTCGATCATGGCGTTCCAGATCGACCGGGCGGCGTCATAGCCGGGATCGCCGGGCAGCAGCAGGCCGCCGCGCAGGGCGGCGCGCAGGGCCTCGACTTCGGTTCCATCCACGAGCGCGTGAGCGCCGGAGAGAGTCTGCAAACGCACGTTGTCCATAGCATCCTCCTGGTTGTGGAGCGCACGGGAACACGGCAGAGGCCGGGCCTCATGCGGCCATGATGCGGTCAGACGTCAGGGACACGCAAACGAACGGGTTTGGGGCAGGATATAACAGCCAGGGAGAAAAAAAGGCAACGTCTCGCGGGGAGAAAGGTGCGGCATGAATTGAAGGGGCGCCGGGAGGCTGACTTCCGGCGCCCCCGGACGTCATGCGCGGCGAGTTTCAAGGCGGCTCAGGTCGCGCGGCGCTCGCAACCGGCGCGGCGGTTGAGGGCATGCAGCACCGGCTCGCCGTGGCCGAAGCGCAGCACGTTCAGGCAGCCGTGATCCTGGCCGAGGTTGAAGAGCCTTCCCAGGGGAAGGCCCAGAAGCCCGCAGATGAGCGCGCGGTTCACCCCGGCGTGGGCCACCAGCAGGATGTTGGCGTTGCCCGCCCCCGAACGAACATCCTCGGGGCAGCCGGCCGGGCGGGCAGCCGCCTCCCGCAGGATGTCGGCCAGGGCCTGGCCAGCCCTTAGCGCAAGATCCTCGAAACTCTCGCCGCCGGGGGGCCTGAAACCGGCGATGTCCGCGCCGCGGGCCTCATAGAGGCCGGGGTAGCCGCGGCGCACCTCCTCGACGCTCAGGCCATCCCACTCCCCAAGCGAGATCTCCCGCAAACCGGGCACGGGAGTGGCCGCGAGTCCCCGGCCCGCCAGCACCAGTTCGGCGCTTTCCCGGCAGCGGGCCAGGTCAGAGCACCAGGCTCCGGCGAAGTCCAGGCAGGAGAATTCGTCGCGCCAGCGGCGCATCTGCTCCCGCCCGGCATCCGAGAGGGGGGCGTCGCGCTGGCCCAGGAAGCGCCAGGGCTCCTCCCTGGCGGTCTTGCCGTGGCGCAGCAGGTGGACTGTCAGGCCCATGGTCTTGAGAGAAGCGCGGAGTTTCCCCGCGCACGGGATTTCATCGGCGTTGCCATGCGGTATGTGCTTGGCCCAGTCCATCGCCGTGTCGCGGCCCGCCCCCCGAGGTTCGCCGGCCTTGTCATGCGGCTCCCCTGGCGGCCCTGGCCTGGATGAGCTCGGCCAGGATGCTCACAGCGATCTCCTCCGGGGTCTCGGCCCCGATATCAAGCCCGATGGGGCAGCGCACGCGCTCGAAATCGGCGTCCGTGAAGCCCTGGGCGCGCAGCTTGCCGTACACGCTGTCGCGCTTGCGGCGGCTGCCGATCATGCCGATGTAGCCCGCCTGGGTGCGCAGGGCCTGGGCCAGCACGTCGGCGTCGCCCACGTGCCCCCGCGTGACGATCACCACGGAGGCGTCCGGGCCTATCGCCTTGCTGCGCAGGCAGGTGCGCATGTCCTCCACGATGAGCTCGTGCGCTTCGGGGAAGCGGTCCCGGTTGGCGAACTCGGGCCTGTCGTCCATGACCGTGACGCGAAACCCGGTCATGGACGCCACCCTGGCCGTGGGGCGCGACACGTGCCCCGCCCCGGCGATGTAGAGCGGCGACGGCCCGGCCCAGGGCTCCAGGAACCAGCGCTCCTCCAGGGCTTCAAAGACGACCGGGGCGCGGATGTCCCTCCCGGCCTGGCGCGCGCCCTCCAGCAGCCCCTGGGGCAGCCGTGCGCCCAAGGCCTCGCCGCGCGCGGGCACCAGGGCGCGCGGCCCGCCGCCCATGGGCACGGCCAGCAGCATGCGCTCGCCACGCTCCACCCTGCGCAGCAGCTCGGCGTAGAGCGCGCCCTCGGCCCCGGGTTCGATGCGCTCCAGGAATACCCGCAGCTTGCCGCCGCAGACCATGTCCGCCCCGGCCGCCAGTTCCCCGGTGAGGTCGAAATCCATGATTCCCGGCACCCCGTCGCTGAGCACCCGGGCGGCGGCCTGGAGCACCCTGGCCTCCACCAGGCCGCCGCCCACCGTGCCGAACATCTCCCCGCCCGGGCGCACGATCATCTTGCTCCCGGCGGAGCGGGGCGTGGAGCCCTCATGGGTGACGATGGTGGCCGATGCGACGGGCTTGCCTTCCGAAAGCCAGAGGCTGAGCGTCTTGAGCAGGTCTGTCATGGCGTGTTCGCTGTTCCTTTTTCCGGGGTGAGCACCTGGATGGCCCCCCCGTCGGTTACGATCCGCCCGGCCACGGGGCCGAGCCTCCTGAGCGGGCTGCCGCAGGCGCAGGGGCCGGGCAACATCCGGCCCATGTCCCCGGTGCGGTAACGCAGCAGGGGCATGCCGCGCCGGTTGAGGGTGCTCAACACCACCTCGCCCTGGCGGCCGTTGGCCACGGGGTCGCCGCTGACGGGTTCGACCACCTCGACCAGCAGGTCGGCCTCGCGCAGATGGTAGCCCTGGTGCGCCCCGCATTCAACGCCGCCGCCGAAGCAGGTCTCCGTGAGGCCGTAGTGGGCGAAAATCTCGATCCCGGCCTTGGCGGCGGCCTGGCGCAGGCCGTCATCCACGGGCTCGCCGGAGAGGAGGGCCCGGTCCAGGGCCCGGTCCGGGGCAGGAGACCAGGGTGGCGGGCCGGGAGAATGCTCCAGCAGGGCACGAAGCTGGGAGGGCAGGGCGGCCAGGCACGTGACGCCTTCCTCCGCGATGAGCCGGGCCGCCACTTCCGGCGGGCAGGGCTGCGGTGCGAGCACCGGGCGCACCCCGATCTCCGCCAACGCCTTGGCCAGCAGCATGGCGGCCCCGTGCTCCGTCCGGCCGGGCAGCAGGATGAGCACCACGTCCCCCACGCCGGTGAAACTGGCCATGCCCACCCGGAAGAAGTCCAGGGTGGCGTCGAGGTCCTCCCCGGTGAAGAAGAGGCGTTTGGGCTTGCCCGTCGTGCCCGAGGTGTTCAGCGTGACCACGCGCTCCACTTCGCCTTGCGAGACGCAGAGCATGGCTTCGTGGTGCTCGCGCAAGTCATGGGTGGTGACGAAGGGCAGGCGTGCGGCCCAGGCCGGGTCGTCCGGGATGGGGTCGGGCAGGTGCTTGAGCAGCCGGGCGTAGAAGGGGCTGCGCTCCCTGGCCCAGCGGGCAGCCTCCAGCAGCCGCAGGGCCTGCCAGCGGCGCAGGGCGTCCGGCTCGGGGCCGTGCAGCCCCGTGGCCAGGGAGACCCAGGCGTCCAGCGGGCTGCGCATGGCCGGGCGGGACGGGGCGAAGATCATCCGGCCCCCCCTGTGTGCTCACGTTGGCGGCCCCTGTGCAGCGCCCGGCCCCGCGCCGAGGTCAAGTTGTAGGCGCAGAAGGGGACGAGGCCCCCGTCCGGGGCCAGCACATGGATGCAGCAGCCCTGGAGGCGCTCCAGGTCAACGGTCCAGGCGTCCTGGAAGGCCATGCAGGAGATGGAGAAGCGGTTGTGCGCTCCGGACTGGGCCAGGAAGCGGTCGAAGTCGTCGGCCGGTATCCCTCCGTGCGGAGCGGGGGAGGCTGCCCACTGCCTGGCGGTGAAGGCGCGGGATTTGATGGCTCCATCCAGGGCGGCGGGGGCCTCACGGTCCGCTCCTGGGCCGGTGTCGCAGCAGGACGCCTGCCCGGCCAGTGGCTCCAGGCCGTCTCCCCGGCGCAGGAACGTGCCTGAGAAGGAGCACAACGCGTGCTCGCAGCCGGGGGGGTGGAAGTCCCGAGCGCGGACCAGGCCGCCGCTCTGGGCCTCCAGCGCGGTGAGCACCTCGGGCAGGGTGGGGCCGTGCAGGCCGCGCTCCTCACCTGTGTTCGGTCGCCTGCCGAAGGCGGCCATGGGCTGGAAGTGCACCCCGCGCACCGTCGGCCCAAAAGACAACGCCAGGCGCAGGATGTCGCCGCATTCGCGCTCGTTGACGCCGCGCGCCAGGGTGGGCACCAGCACCACGCCCAGCCCGGCGCGCGCGCAGACCTCGATGGCCGCCAGCTTTCTCGCGAGCAACGGGCGGCCGCGCAGGGCCGTACAGGCCTCGTCCGAGCCGTCGAACTGCAGGAACACCGAGGAGAGCCCCGCTGCGGCCAGCTTCTCGGCGTAGCCTTGCTCGCCGCCCAGGCGCAGCCCGTTGGTGTTCAGCTGCACGAAGGGGAACCCGGCGGCCACGGCCAGGCGCACCACCTGCTCCAGGTCGTCGCGCATGGTGGGCTCCCCGCCGGAGAGCTGCAGGTTGCAGCGCCCGGCCTTGGCCCGCAGTTCCCGGAACATGCGCTCCAGATCGCCCAGCCCGGGGTCGGGGGGCGAGGCCTCCCCGCCCGCCCCGGCGAAGCAGACCGGGCAGCCCAGGCCGCAGCGCTGGGTGATCTCCACCAGGGCGGTGCAGGTGTGCTGGGCGTGGCCGGAGCAGAGCCCGCAGTCGAAGGGGCAGCCACGCGCGCGCCCGCCTTCGGGGTTGGGCGGCGAGGGCTTCTTGGGCCGCCGCCAGGAGTCCATGTCCGGCCCGCCCACCCAGACGGGCACGCTGACGGGGCCGTGCTCCGGGCACTCGCGCTCCAGCAGGACGAATCCGTCCCGCTGCACCCGGCGTGCGGGCAGGCGCTTGAGGCAGACGGGGCAGAGGCTCTGCGTCTCGCCGTAATGGGGCTGGGTCACGCCGCCTACTCCCTGGCCTCGGAAGGGTCCACGCCGATATCGTTCAGGATGGTCAGTATCCGGCCCCAGGCCTCGCCGATCAGGTCCGCGCAGCGGCTCATGTCCGGCTTGGCGTCGAAGCATTCGCCCAGGATGTCGGCGCAGGCCGTGCCGCCGTAGGGCGCGGTGCGCTCCGTGAACCAGTCCACGAATTCCGAAATGGCCAGGTCGGCCTTGTCCGAGGCGGTCTCGTGGTCCGCGCCCTTGCCCAGGTGGTAGCCGAGCACGCAGGCCCCGCCGGTGAGCACCCCGCAGGTGCGCCCGCACTGGCCCATGCCGTGGCACAGCCCGCCCAATGCCCGCACGAGGCCGGGGTTCTCCACGCCCTGGGCCTGGAGCGCCAGCAGCCCCAGCATCTGGCTGCAGCAGTAGCCCCTGGCGGCCAGGGGCAGGATGTCCAGCATGTATTGGCTCATGGGGCCTCCTTTCGGGCGATGCACAGGAAATAGCCGGGCCGCGCCCCGCCTTGGCAGCCGAGCCCAAGCTCTGCACGCTCGAACCCGGCGAAGAGCAGGCGGGCGGCCAGCTCGGCCAGGAGTCGGCTGTGGTCCTCGAAAACGATCAGGGCGAACCCGGCGCGCTCCAGGCGGGATTCCAGCTCCAGGCGGGTGACGGCCCCCGAGGCGCAGCCGGGGGCCGGATTGCCGCAGCCGCCCCCGGACTGGCGCAGATACAGGTCGGAGAGCAGCAGAAGACCGCCGGGCGCGAGGATGCGGCGCATCTCGGCCAGGGCTGCGTCCGGGTCGGAGGTGACGGAGAGGGCGCACTCGCAGAGCGCGGCCTGGCAAGTCCCCCCGCGCAGGGGGACAGCCTCGGCCCGGCCCCGCAGCAAAAGAGCTTCGGGTGCCAGTGATCGTGCTTCGTTCAGCAGTTCGGCCGACGGTTCCAGACCAATGGGCCTGAAGCCGCGTGCGGCCAGCAAACGCAGGCTCGCGCCCCGGCCGCAGCCGATGTCCGCCACGGATGCGCCCGGCCCGAGCAGCCCAGGCGCTTGCTCCCGGGCCAGGTCCAGCAGCCGGGCGGTGAGGGCCTCGCCCCCGGGACGCAGGGCGGGCCCGGCCACGGCGCGGAAGTCCTCCCGCTCGAACAGGGGCGGGGCGGCGGCGCTACTTGTCCTCAAGCAGTTGCTCCACTTCGGCCATCTTGCCCAGGGCCAGGCCCTCGGGAACCAGCTCCAGCCCGCACTTCGCGCAGGTCAGCAGGGTGATGGTGAAGGCGCTGCCCAGGTAGCCCGCCACCACCGGGCCGGGAACAAGCGGCTCCCCGCAGGTGCAGGCCCAGTCGCCGGATTCGGGCATGTACACGTGCTGCGTGGGCGCCTCGCCCGAGGCCGTGCCCGTGGGGCCGGTCAATTCCATGCGGTGGCTCCAGGCGCGGGTCACGGTGACGCGCCCGCCCTCCTCGGCGTACTCCACCCAGTACTGCACCCGGCGGGGCCTATGCCCTGCCAGGTAGCGGCCCGTTGTGTGATCCACCATGCGTTTGCCCGTGCGCCGGGCTTCGGCCAGCACGGCCTGCACGTCCTCCCGCAGGATGCGCCGGGACTCCATGAGCTCGGGCACGCCCGGGGCGTAGTCCACCTGCGGGGCTTCGGGTCCGGCCGGGGGCTCCTCGCCCCAGATGTCGCGCAGCAGGGCGGCCTTGAGCCGGGCGCGGTTCTCGTGCCGCTGGGAATAGCCCGGCCCTTTGGCTGCCGGGTCGGCCGCCATATCCGGCGCGGGGAAGAGGTAGTCCAGAACATGGCGGACGCGCTTGCCCTCGGCGGCCAGCCTGTCGCGGCACATGGAGCAGGAGGCCGCCATGTCCAGGGGCGTCTCCGAGGCGCGCCGGGCCGCGACCTTCCTGGCGAGATCGGGGTTGGCGTTGCCCATGAGCCCGCCGTAGCCGCAGCACTCGGTGGAGAGGCCCGTGAGTTCCAGCTCCTCGAAGGGCACGCCCGCGCCGCGCAGCACGGTGCGCACGGCTTCGCGGGCCGGGGCGTCGTGGCGCAGGGTGCAGGGGTCGTGCAGGGCCACCGGGGCTTCGGGCTTGATCCCGGCCGGTTCCGGCGCGCCCGCTTCGGCGAAGACCTCCCAGATGGAGCGGGCCTTGAGCTCCGGCAGGCGCTCCTTGAACACCGCCAGGCAGGAGGAGCAGGCCGTGACGACCTCCGGGGAGCCAAGGGAGCGCCAGTCCGCCAGCAACTCCTCGCAGGCCTGCGCGAACAGGTCCTCCCGCCCGGCCCATTTGGCGGGGATGGCGCAGCAGCGCAGCATCAGGCCCACCCCGCCGCTGAGGCGCGAGCGCAAGAAGGCGTAAACCGAGGCCGCGTGGTGCGGGTGGGAGGCGGCCAGCTGGCAGCCTGGGAAGAAGGCGTAGGCGCTGGCCGTCGCGCCGGGCTCGCTTGCGGCCAGGCGGAAGGCCGGGCTGTTGTTGAAGGCCATGTCCTCCAGGGCGAATTCGTGGGCTGAGGGCGGCATTTTGCCGCGCTCCACCATGTCCCGCCGGGCCTCCAGGCAGAAATCCGCCATGGAGAAACGCTCCGGGCAGACCTCGGTGCACAGCCCGCAGAGCATGCAGGAGTCGATCATGGTGTTGGCCTGGTGCACGCCCTGCACGATGGCCGCGTTGTTGTAGATCTGGCGGGCGTACTTCTTGGGGTAGCCCTTGTAGTGCTCCAGGTAGGCGCAGACCTTGACGCACTCCAGGCACTGGCAGTCCAGGCAGCGCGCGGCCTCGGCGGCGGCGTCCGGCGCGGCGTACTGGCCGTGCTCACCGGAGGGGGCCACGCGTGGGGCTGGCTCCACGCCCTTGAGGGAGGTGAACAGCCGCGTGGGGACGGGGCCTTCCTTCTCGCGCGAGGCCGTGAGCGACGCGCCGGACATGGTCCTGTCCATGGAGGCCCCGGCGCGCCTGCCGTCCGCCGCCTCGGAGATTGAGGAGGGCTTGCCGTCCGGGCCGGGCCAGCCGCCGCAGTATAATTTCTCGCGCCCGGCGGAGAGGGTCAGCGGGTCGGCGTCCTCCCTGGCGGGCGGGCAGAGGGGGGCGCCGTATTCGGCGAACACGGCGTCGAAATTCGTGAGCACCGTGTCCAGTGCCCAGGGCGAAAAATCCTGCCTGGTGAGGAACTCCACGCCCATGCCCCGCAAACGTTCAAGTTCCAGTTTAAGTGTCAGGGCG
Organism: Fundidesulfovibrio agrisoli; assembly: GCF_022808715.1. GTDB lineage: Bacteria > Desulfobacterota > Desulfovibrionia > Desulfovibrionales > Desulfovibrionaceae > Fundidesulfovibrio > Fundidesulfovibrio agrisoli. The sequence continues at coordinate 100,802 of NZ_JAKZKX010000002.1, read as the reverse complement.
GGGAGCTCATGCTCCGGCAGCGCGGCCAGCCTGCCGCCCACATGTTCCTCGGGCGTGAACACGGTGACGGCGTAGCCCTTGCGGGCCAGGTCCCAGGCGCAGGTAAGGCCCGCCAGCCCGCCGCCCGGCCCACCGGCCAGCACAGCCGCCTTTCCGGCCTTGGATGGAAGCACCAGGGGTTTGGGGCCGGGTCTGCCCAGGCGCACGCAGGCGCGCTCCAGCGCGCCGATGGCCAGGGGCTCGCCCGCCTCGCGCCGCTTGCAAACCAGCTCGCAGGGGTGGTCGCAGATGGAGCCCAGCACCCCGGGCAGGGGCATGGTCTTTTCGAGAATCTTGCGTGCGGCGTCCGCGTTTCCGGCCTTCATCTGGGCCATGAAGGCGCGGGCGTCCACGTGGATGGGGCAGGCCGCCTGGCAGTAGGGCGGCTCCTCCTGGATGCAACGGTTTTCCCAGTCTCGCAATTCCTGCTGGTCCATGCGTCTTCCATGCGTATTGCGGGAGCGGACGGTTTCCCGCCCGCCCCCGCCTTGGATTTGTGGTTCAAGGCTCCCCGCCTGGGCGGGGAGCCTGTACACAGCCTATACTACTTCGCGGCCTTGAGCCCGGCCAGCACCTTTTCGGGCAGGGCGGGCAGCTTGGTGATGCGCACGCCGCAGGCGTTGTAGATGGCGTTGATGACCGCCGCGTGCGGGCAGGTCAGGGGCAGCTCGCCCGAGCCGGACGCGCCGTGGGGGCCGAACTCGCGCGGGGTCTCCACGTACATGAGCTCGATGTCGTCCGGGATCTGCAGGGCGTAGGGGAAGCCCGCGCCCACCAGGGTGGAGTGTTTCTTGATGTCCTCGAAGTCCTCGGTGAGGGCCAAGCCGATGCCCTGGGCGATGCCGCCGTACATCTGGCCGTCCACCACGAGCTTGTTGGCCAGGGTGCCCAGGTCCGCCACGAGGGTCATCTTCTCCACGGTCACCTTGCCGGTGGCCACTTCAACGGCCACTTCGGACATGAACAGGCCGTACATGTAGCAGCTGAAGGGGTTGCCCACGCCGTTGGTGTCGCAGTGGGTGGCCGGGGCGGTCCACTGCCCGGTGTACTTGGTGGGGATCTTCTCGGCCACCATTTCGTCGTAGGTGCGGTATGTCTTGTCGGCCTTGCGCATCCCGGCCATGAGCAGCTCGCAGCCCGCCACGATGGCCTTGCCCACCATGACCTGGGAGCGGCTGCCGCCCGCCGGGCCGGAGTTGGGGGCCACGCTGGTGTCGTTCATCACCAGCCTGATCTGCTCGGGCTTCACGCCCATGGGGCGCAGGGCCTCGTGGGCGGTGGCCAGGGTGCCCATGTCCGCGCCCTGGCCGTGGTCTTCCCAGGTGTTGAAGATGGTGATGGTGTTGTCGGGGTTGAGCTCCACGTAAGCTTCGGAGGCGTCGGGGCCGTCCAGGCCCGCGCCGTACACGCCAAGGGAGACGCCCACGCCGCGCTTGATCGCGGCGGTGGAGTCCTTCCTGGCCTTGGCTTTGGCCGCCTCGTACTTGGGGCGCAGCTTGTCGATCATCTCGGGCAGGCTGTAGACCTCGGGGTCCTGGCCGTTGGGGGTGGTGTCGCCCTTGCGGTAGCAGTTGAGGTAGCGCAGCTCCAGGGGGTCCATGCCGAGCTTTTCGGACAGCTCGTCCATGAGCACTTCGGAGGCGAACTCGCTCTGCGGGGAGCCGTAGCCCCGGAAGGCCGAGCCCCAGGCGTGGTTGGTGCACACGGTGCGGCCCTCGCCCCGGATGCTCGGGATGGAGTAGCCAGCGCCGATGAACTGCGCGCCGCGCAGGGTGAGCAGGTCGCCGAACTCGGAGTAGGGGCCGTGGTCGACGGACCAGTCGGTCTCCATGCCCAGGAGCTTGCCGCTCTTGTCAGCGGCCATGCGCACGTTCATGAAGAACGGGGAGCGCTTGCCGGTGTAGGTCTGCTGCTGGTGGTAGTCGTAGCAGAGGAACACCGGGCGGCCGGTGGCCAGCGCGGCCACGCCCACCAGGGCTTCCATGGTCGGGCTGAACTTGTAGCCGAAGGTGCCGCCCGCCGGGTTCTGGATCATCACCAGCTTGTCGGCTTCCACGCCCAGGCCCGGGGCGATCATGTACAGGTGCAGGTGCAGGCCGATGGACTTGGAGTGGATCACCAGCTTGCCCTCGTCGTTGACGTAGGCGAAGCCGACGTCCGGCTCGATGGGCAGGTGGGGCTGGCGGCCCACGTAGAAGTCGTCCTCCACCACCACGGGGGCGGAGGCGAACACGGGCTTGGTGTCCGGGCCTTTGACGATCTTCTGCTCGAAGTAGACGTTGGGGGTGCCGGGGTGGATCTCGATGGCGTCGTCTGCCATGGCCGCCGGGGCGCTCATGTAGGCGGGCAGCTCCTCGAGGTCGACCTTCACCTTGGCGGCGGCCGCCTTGGCCTGGGCCTCGGTGTCCGCGCAGACGATGGCGATGGCGTCGCCGTACTGGAAGACCTTCTCGTCGCAGAGGATGGGGCGGTCCCAGCCGTCGCCCTTGTTGGTGGGGAAGGTGATGAGGCCGGTGATGCGGTTCTTGCCCTTGACGTCCTTGTGGGTGAGCACGCTGTGCACGCCGGGCATCTTCAGGGCTTCGGAGGTGTCGATGCCCTTGATGTTGGCGTGGGACACGGTGGCCTGCACCAGGGCCAGCTTCAGGGTGCCGCAGGGCATCTTCACGCCCAGGTCCGCGCCGTAGTCGCAGGTGCCGGTGACCTTGGCCTCGGCGGAGGGGCGGGGATAGTTGGTGCCCCAGATGCGGCCGTCCTTGGGCAGCTTGAAGGCCAGGTCGCTCATCTTCAGCTTGCCCTGGAGCACCTTGGCGGCGTCCATCACGGCGTCCACCAGGGGCTTGTAGCCGGTGCAGCGGCAGGCGTTGCGGTTCTTCTGGAACCACTCGCGCACTTCCTCGCGGGTGGGGTCGGCGTTGGCGTCGAGCAGGGCCTTGGCGGAGACGATGAAGCCGGGGGAGCAGAAACCGCACTGCGCCGCGCCGTGCACCATCCAGGCGAGTTGCAGCGGGTGCAGGTTGCCGGGCTGGCCCAGGCCTTCGATGGTGTAGATGTTGGCCCCGTCGGCCACGCGCTTCATCTTGGTCACGCAGGAGCGCGTAAGCTTGCCGCTGACGATCACGTTGCAGGCGCCGCACTGGCCTTCGCCGCAACCGACCTTGGTGCCGGTGAGCTTGAGCTGCTTGCGCAGCACGTTGGCCAGGGTCTCTTCCTGGTCCACCACCACGGTCTGGGGTTTGCCGTTGATAATCAGGCTCCGCTTGATCATTCCCTGCCTCCTTCTCGCATGGGTTGAGGTCGTGTGTCGCGTATGGCCCGGGTGCGCTCCAGCGTCCCGGGATCAGTGGCCTTTTCCGAACGGACAGATGGGATAGCGGCACTCGGGGCAGGCCATGCACAGCCCGCCGTGGCCCAGCGCCGCGATGTCGCGCTTTTCGATGGTGTCGCCAGCCAGGAGCCGGGGCACGATCAGGTCGAAGATGCTGGCCTTGTGGTACATGACGCACCCGGGCAGCCCGAGCACGGGCACCTTGCCGATGCTGGCCAGCAGGAACATGGCCCCGGGCAGCACCGGTGCCCCGTAGCCCACCACCTTGCCCCCGGCCTCGCGGATGGAGGAGGGCGTCTGGTCGTCGGGGTCCACGGACATGCCGCCCGTGACCACGATCATCTCCGCCCCCTGGGACAGCAGCTCGCGGATGGCGTTCACGCACATGGGGATCTCGTCATTGACGATGATCTGGCGGAACACATCGCTGCCCAGGGCCTCGAACTTGCGGCGCACCACGGGGCCGAAGCCGTCCTGGATGCGCCCGGTGAACACCTCGCTGCCGGTGGTCACCATGCCCACCCGCGTGGGCCGGAAGGGCTTCACCTCCACCAGCGGCGGGCCTTCGAGCACCAGCTCGGCGCGGCTCAACTTCTCCTCCTCGATGACCAGGGGCACCACGCGGGTTCCGGCCACGGGCTGGCCCGCGCGCACCTGCTGGTTGGAGTGGGCCGTGGCGAAAACGATGTCCGGGATGGTGTTGAGGGTGGTCAGGCGCTCCGCGTCCACCTTGAGCAGGCCGTCGTGGGCCGCCCGCAGCGTCACCTTGCCCTCCGAAGGGGAGGAGAGCGTGATGCCGCGCCCCTTGGCGCAGTGCGCCAGGCGAAGGGCCGCGTCGTCCTCGTGGACCATGCCCAGGCTCAGGTCGAAGACGTAGATGTGCTCCTTGCCAACGGTGAGCAGGCCCGGGATGTCCTCCCGGGTGATGACGTGGCCCTTGCGGTAGGCCGGACCTTTGGACTGACCCGGCACTATGCGGGTGATGTCGTGCCCCAGGACCGTGCCCACGGCCTCCCGGACGGGGATGGCCTTCATGCCTTTCATCATGGTCATGGACGTTCTCCTTGGAGTTGGGCGGATGCCGCCAGGCCCACACGCCGCACGTCAGGGCCCCGCCCGGTATCCGGCCGAGCGGTTATTGACCCCGAAAGTGTGTCATTTTCGACATATATCAAAATTGGCATATATAGGGGCATGGCTTTAGTCCGATGTGAAGTCAAGAATTTAAAAATCATTCCTTTGTGGTTTGGAATTTACAGCGGAAGCACGGAAAACAAAAAATAAACCTGGATCGAGGATGGGGTACGAAAGAGATTCATGCCGACTCTGTTTCCTGGTTTATGAGAGATATACCATTGGGGTATGAAGTTCCATCGCATGGATGGATTCACCTCTTCATCCGCCGCACCATCAAACAAGTGCATATATGTTAAAAATAACATGCAAGCGCTCTCACATAAAAAGAGCAAGAACCGGGCCGCATATAAAATTCTTTAATTCAAGTGTGTTGGCCGCAGGTGCCCTGCGATCGGGTCTGAAAACAGGGTCATAAGTCCCTGTAAAGTGGGAAATGGTGACCGGCAGCAGGCCGTATGCCTGCATTTGCCATTTAATTATGAGGTGTTGCGCAAGGAGAGAAATAATGAACCAGCGGAAAGCTGTGAATGGGTCAAAAGGGGACAGCCGTTGCTGACGGGGCTGGCGGCACAATTATCGATATGGAAACGGTGCCGTTGGCGTGTCGCCTTGACGTTATGGTTCCATTGAGAAGGAACCCGACCGCGGGGGCATGGGCTCTTGGCGGAGGGGAGATATGGAAGGATGGTTCGGATAGCTTCGCGTGGAGCGTAAAGAGCCGACAGGTTGAGTCCGGCCACGGGGGGCTATTTGTAGGGTCGCGCTCAGGATGTAGTTTCCAAAAAAGATCAGGGCCTTGCGGAAGGATCCGTAAGGCCCTGTTTCTTTTGGTGGAGGCGATGAGGATCGAACTCACGACCTCAGCATTGCGAACGCTGCGCTCTCCCAGCTGAGCTACGCCCCCGTGCGAGGCAGCGTAGTTAAGCGTTTTTGCGTGGGCGGTCAAGAGGCGGCGTGATTCAATATGGTTTCCACCCGGGCGGCGTAGATGTGCCGGGCGGCGATATGCTCCCGCCAGGCCGCGCGAAGGGTCTCGCCTGCCGATTCCAGGCGGCGCAGGGCCTGGGGGATTTCTGCGGGCGTGCGGAAGACGATCTCCCGCGTGAGCTCGGCGGGGAAGATGTCCAGCCCAGGTGCGGCGTCCGAGAGCAGGAGCCCGCCCGAGGCCCACACGTCGAAGTGCCGCTGGGTCAGGCCGCGCGGCAACAGGGGGCTGGTGGCCCCGACGACGCAGCGGCAGGAGGCGTACATCCCGGCCAGGGGGCCGTAGTAGTCCACGGGCGGCAGCAGCTCGAAGGCGGCCCTGGCCAACTCCGGCCAGCGCTCGTCGCCACAGACGGAAAGAGGGCCGGCCGCTGCCGCGCCCTCGATCACGGCGGCGCGCCAGGCCTGGCCGCACAGCTCCGCGCCCAGCCCGGCCAGCCGGGCCTGCCTGCCGGGCCAGAGGGTTTCGCAGCCCAGGCGCTCAAGCCACCAGGCGTAGTCGGGCCGCTGGCCCCGGCGCAGCATGGCCAGGGCTTCATCCAAGAGCGCTTGCGGCGGGCGCAGGCCCGCGAAGAAGTCGTCCCGCCCGGGAAAGCCGCTGCGGCCCACGAAGAGCAGCTTGTTCTCTAGGTGTGGGGCATCGGGCTTCGCGTCGAAGAAGGACTGGCAGGCGGCCAAGGGCAGATGGTACGCGTGATTTGCTCCGTGTCGGCGCAGGGGCTCCAGAAACCAGCTGTCGGTGACGAAGATATGGATGTCCCGCCAGAACACGCCCTTCAGGCGGCTCAGGGCGTGGAAGGGGTTGTCCACGCACCAGACGGCCACGGGCACCCCGGCGCGTCTGAGCAGGTGGAAGTCGAAGCCAAGCTCATCCAGGCCGTCGAAATTGACGCTCAGGAACAGGGAAGGGCTCTCCCGGCGCAGCACGGCCGCCAATTCCCCGGGCTGTACCTCCAGGATGCGGAAGCCCCGCGCCTTGAAGGCCAGTATCAGTTCGCGGCGCAGCAGCCGCCCGGAGGAGGCGGGCATGAGCACCGTGGGCTTCGGTGATGCGGCGGCGGGCGAGGGCAGGCGCAGCCGGGCCAGCAGCGGACCCCAGAACCCCGGGAACAGGCGCAGGCCGGACGTCGATAGTGAGATATTGCCGCCGGGCGAGGAGGGCAGCCCCTCCAGGCGCGTCCAGTGCGGCGGGATGGCGGCCCGCCAATCCGGCCCGGCCTGGGCCTCGAAGTCCGGGCATTCGATCCAGGCCACGCGCGCCCCGGCGGGCAGTTCGTCAGCCAGGGCGGCCGGGTCCGGCCCGAGCCCGAGCAGCAGCCAGTCCGGCGAGTCGGCGCCGGCGAGAAGCTCCCGCGCGGTGCCGGGCGTTTTCAGCTGGCCCAGTTCGTCCGTCAGGCGCAGGCGCCGGGGAGGGCTTGGCATGTGTTGGGAGCCTTGCTACAGGTTCTTCTTTCGGGGAGGCCCATGAAAAAAGTTCAAGACCACTACTTCAAGCGAGCCAAGCAGGAAAACTATCCCGCGCGCTCCGTGTACAAGCTCCAGGAGATGGACAGCAACTTCAAGCTGCTGCGCCCTGGGCAGAAAGTGCTGGACCTGGGGGCCACCCCCGGCTCCTGGACGCTCTACGCCGCCAAGAAGGTGGGACCTTCGGGCCGGGTGATCGCGGTGGATTTGAACCCCACCGAGACCGCCTTCCCGGAGAACGTCACTTTTCTGGTGGCCGACGCCCTTGAGCCCGGCCCAGAGTTCAAGGCCCTGCTGGACTCCGTGAAGCCCTTCGACCTGGTCATAAGCGACATGGCCCCCAAAACCACGGGGCAGCGCATAACGGACCAGGCCCGCTCCCTGGAGCTGGTGGAGCAGGCCCTTGCATTGGCCGGGACTTGCCTGATACACGGCGGCCACTTCGTCGCCAAGATATTCATGGGGCCTGACGTCAAGGCCTTCACCGACTCCATGCGCGGCAGCTTCGAAAAGGTCAAGACCGCCAAACCCAAAAGCTCCCGCTCGGAGAGCTTCGAACAGTTCATCGTGGGCCTCGGTTTCCGGGGCCTTCCAGACATAGCCGGAGGATAGAATGGCTGGGCATTCGAAATGGAAGAACATCCAGGTGCGCAAGGGCGCCCAGGACGCCAAGAAGGGCAAGGTTTTCACCAAGGTCACCAAGGAGCTCATGCTGGCGGCCAAGGCGGGCGGGGGCGACCCCAACATCAACGCGCGCCTGCGCTCCGCCATCGCGGCGGCAAAGGCCGTGAACCTGCCCAAGGACAAGATCGAGCAGGCCATCAAGAAGGGCACCGGCGAACTGGCGGGCGGCAACCTGGACGAGATCACCTATGAGGGCTACGGCCCGGGCGGCGCGGCCATCCTGGTCGAGGCCGCCACGGACAACCGCAACCGCACCGTGGCCGACGTGCGCTCCATCATGAGCAAGAACGGCGGCAGCCTGGGCGAGGCCGGAAGCGTGGGCTGGATGTTCGACAAGAAGGGCGTCATCGAGCTGGATAAGGCCAAGTACGCCGAGGACCAGGTCATGGAGGCCGCCCTGGAGGCCGGCGCCGAGGACGTCTCCGGCGACGGCGAGAACTGGGAGGTCACCACGGCCCCCGAGAGCCTGTACGCCGTGCGCCAGGCCCTGGAGTACGCCGGGATGGAGCTCCTCTCCGCGGAGCTGACCATGGTCCCCAAGAACACCGTGGCCGTGGACGCCGAGACCGGGCGCAAGCTGCTCAAGCTCCTGGACGCCCTGGAAGATTACGACGACGTGCAGAAGACCCACGCCAACTTCGACCTGCCCGAAGAACTCCTGGCGGAGATGGGCTAGTGGCCGCGTGGCCTCGCTGACCGTTCTCGGGCTGGACCCCGGCTCGCGCTTCACGGGCTGGGGCGTGGTCCGGGAGGAGTCCGGCGTGCTCACCCTGGTGGACGCCGGGGTGCTCCGGGTGCAGTCGCTGGGCGACATGGACCTGCGCCTGGGGGCCATCTACAAGGGCGTGGCCGAGCTGGTGGCCCGGCTCTCGCCCCAGGAGGCCGCCATGGAGGACGTGTTCGTCTCGCGCAATCCGTCCTCCGCGCTCAAGCTGGGCCAGGCGCGCGGCGCGGCCATGGCCGGGTGCTCCGTGGCCGGGCTGCGGGTGCACGCCTACGAGCCCTCGGTGGTCAAGAAGAGCCTGGTGGGAGTGGGCCGGGCCGAGAAATCGCAGGTGGCCTTCATGGTGGCCCAGGTGCTCTCATGCCGAAAGGATATGCCCGCCGACGCCACGGACGCTTTGGCCGTGGCCGTGTGCCATCTCAACCAGAGGCGCTTCAGGCGCCTCTCCGGGGAGCCATGATAGCCTACCTGCGCGGCGAGCTGCTGGAGAAGACGGACAAGGGCTGCCTGATCCTCACGTCGTCGGGCGTGGGCTACGAGCTGACCGTCTCCACGGGCACGGCGGCCAACCTGCCGGGCAAGGGCGGGCAGGTGTCGCTCTTCGTGCACGCCCAGACCGGAGAGGACGGAACGCGCCTCTTCGGCTTCGACACCAGCGAAGACAGAAGGGTCTTCCGGGCCATGATCGAGATCCCCAAGCTCGGGCCCAAGACCGCGCTCTCCATGCTCTCCTGCTTTTCCGTGCACGAGCTGGCCTCCATCGCCGCCCGGGAGGACGCCACGGCCCTCTCCCAGGTGCCGGGCATCGGCAAGAAGAGCGCCCAGCGCATGATTTTGGAGCTGAAATACGCCTTGGCGGACTTCTCCTCCGCCGTGTCCATCCCCTCGGGCAAGGCCCCGGCCGGGTCCGTGTACCGCGACGCCCTGGCGGCGCTGACGAATCTGGGATATGCGGAGGCCGAGGCGGGCCAGATGCTGCGCGAGGTCCTGGAGGCCGAGCCGGACCTGGACGTGGCCCAGGCCATCCGCACGAGCCTCAAGAAAATCGCGGCCATGAAAGCATGAGCACACCCCCACAAGATAATCGCGGCGACGACACCATCCGCCCCAGACGGCTCGCCGACTTCATCGGGCAGGACGACCTGCGCGCCAACCTGCAGGTCTACCTCTCCAGCGCGGCGGAGCGCGGCAAGGCCCTGGACCACACCCTGTTCTACGGCCCTCCGGGCCTGGGCAAGACCACCCTGGCCCAGATCATGGCCTCGGAGCTGGGCGTGAACCTCATCACCACCTCCGGCCCGGTGCTGGAGCGCGGGGGCGACCTGGCGGCCATCCTGACCAACCTGGGCCGCCACGACGTGCTCTTCATCGACGAGATCCACCGCATGCCCCCGGCCGTGGAGGAGATCCTCTACCCGGCCATGGAAGACTTCAAGCTGGACCTCATCATCGGCCAGGGTCCGGGCGCGCGCACCGTGAAGATCGAGCTGGAGCCCTTCACCCTGGTGGGGGCCACCACCCGCCTGGGCCTGCTCACCTCGCCCCTGCGGGACCGTTTCGGGGTCATCTTCCGGCTGGATTTCTACACCCCCAGGGAGCTTTCCACCATCGTCACCCGCGCGGCGGGCATCATCGGGGTCACGCTCACCCCGGAGGCCGCCCTGGAGATCGGCAAACGCTCGCGCGGCACCCCGCGCATCGCGGGCAGGCTGCTCAGGCGCGTGCGGGACTTCGCGGTGGTGCAGTCCTGCCCGGTGGTGGACAAGGAGCTGGCCCGCCAGGCCCTGGGCCGCATGGACGTGGACGACCACGGCCTGGACCAGATGGACCGCAAGATCCTGGGTTGCCTCATCGAGCAGTTCGGCGGCGGCCCCGTGGGCGTGAAGACCCTGGCCGTGGCCTGCTCCGAGGAAGTGCGCACCATCGAGGACATCTACGAGCCCTACCTGATCCAGTGCGGGCTGATAAAGCGCACCCCGCGCGGGCGCGTGGCCACGGCCAAGGCCCACCAGCACCTCAAAACCAATTTCCTGGGTTGACCTACATGCCTGCCAAATCCCTGGACGTCACGCTCCTGGCCCACACCCCCGAACCTCTTTCCGTAATCTACGCGGCCTTCCGCCAGTGCTACCACGCCGGTTTCGTGGGCGACATGTGGCCCAGGCTCATGGCCGGGGAGATCAGCCGCGAGCAGCAGGCCGAGTTCGTGGACAAGGTGGTGCTCTCGGGCCACGTGAGCCCGGTGGAGCACGTGAGCTTCACCTTCGCCATCGAAGGCGTGTCCCGCGCCCTGACCCATCAGTTGGTGCGCCACCGCATCGCCAGCTACTCCCAGCAGTCCCAGCGCTACGTGGACGCCTCCAACTTCGATTACATCCTGCCCCCTGCCATCGCGGCCATCCCCGAGGCCAAGGCCCGCTTCGAGGCCTTCATGGGCGAGGTAGGCAGCGCCTACCGCGACCTGAAGGACATGCTCGAGTCCGCCGGGAAGGGCGCGAAAGCCAAGGAGGACGCCCGCTTCGTGCTGCCCCAGGCCGCCGAAACGCGCATCGTGGCCACCCTGAACTGCCGGTCGCTGTTCAACTTCTTCGAGCACCGCTGCTGCCGTCGCGCCCAGTGGGAGATCCGCGCCCTGGCCGACAAGATGCTCACCCTCTGCCGCTACGTGCTGCCCGAAGTGTTCCGCACCGCCGGGGCCAAGTGCGAGAAGCTGGGCTATTGCCCCGAGGGCGAGAAGTTCTGCTGCGGCAAGTACCCCACCGACCCCAAGGCCGCGAGGCTTTAGTGTGGTGTCCTCGAAATTCGTCTTTATGACCTGGTAAGGCAACACGCCAAAACCATTGGTTATAATTTGAAAAACATATTCATGTTTTTCAAAATTGCGACGTTAGCCTCAGCGGTCCCGCTCGCGTAGCACGGCGGGCATCCAGCGGCGCAGGGAATTGACCAGATAGAGCCGCTTCGCCCCGCGCACGTCCTCCGCGTGCAGAACGCGCTCCCGTACTCGCCCCGAGGCCAGCAGCCGCTCCCGGAACACGCCCCCGAGCAGCCCGCATTCCACCGGCGGTGTCCAGAGACGCTGGCCGTCGTCCAGCACCACGTTGGCGCGCGTGCTTTCCGTCAGTTCGCCCCGCTCGTTGAAGAGCAGCATGTCCCAGGCGTCCGTCACGCCGCGCAGGGCTGCATCGTACATGTACCGGTCAGTGGTCTTGTGGAAGAGGCGTACATCCGCGCTGTTCACTGGCGTCGGGCAGAAGCCCAGCGTGACCGTCGCCGGGGTGGGGTCCAGGTGGTGGACTTCGACCGTCGTATCCCCGTTGCGCCCGTACAGCAGCCTCACCCGCCAGGAACCCGACGGATGCCCGGCGACGGCTCCTCGCAGTTCCGTCAGCACGGCCTCCCGCCTGAAGGCGAAGCCGAAGTGCCGCGCACTGCGGGCCAGCCGGTCCAAGTGCCCGCGCAGGTAGGCCAGGCGGCCGTTTTCCAGCAGCAGCGTCTCCAGCAGGGTGACCTCCGGGCTCGGCTCGGTGAGGAAGCGGGCCTTGTGCAGGCACTCCCCGTATTCGCCCTCCGGGGTTGAATCGAAGGTGACGCCGCTGCCCACGTGGAACACGGCCTTGCCGCGCTCCCGGTCCAACTGCACGGTGCGGATGGGGACGTTGAACACCGCGTCGCCCCCCGGCCCCACATAGCCAAGCGCCCCGCAATAGACGCCGCGCGGGTGCGGCTCCAACTCGCCGATGAGGCCCATTGTGCGCAGTTTGGGCGCGCCCGTGACCGAGCCGCAGGGGAACAGCGCGCCGAAGATGTCCGCCAGGCCCGTACCGGGCTTGAGGCGCGCGCGCACGCTGGAGGTCATCTGCAGCACCGTGGGGTATTCGCTCACCTGGAACAGCCGTTCCACCTTCACCCCGCCCGGCACGGCGATCCTGCCCAGGTCGCTGCGCAGCAGATCCACGATCATCACGTTCTCGGCCCTGTTCTTGGGGCAGGCGGCCAGGCGGCGCATGGCTTCCACGGTCTCCTGGCGAAAGCGGCCCTTGGGGGCGGTGCCTTTCATGGGTCGCGTCAGGATGGCGCGGCCTTTGCGCCGGAAAAACAGCTCGGGCGAGAAGCTCAGAAGCGCGAAACGGCCCATGTCCACGTATGCGGACCAGGGAGCGCCCTGGGCCCTGCCCGCCGCCTGGAACCAGGAGAGGGCGTCGCCCTGGAAGTCGGCCTCCAGCGGAAAGGTGTAGTTGACCTGATATGTCTCGCCTTGGCGGATGTATTCGCGGATGCGGCCGATGTTGTCGGCGTACTCATCCGGGTCGATGGCCGCCCGCCATGGGCCGATATTCCAGGGCGTGTCGCTCCGGGACAAGGCCGGGTCCGCTTCCGGCAATCGCGCGGGGCGGGGGTAGATGGCGGCCCAGAGAAGGGGCAGAGGAGCGGTGTCTCTGACGGGAAAGGCTGGATTGAAGGCGCTGGCCGCCTCGTAGGCCAGGGCCAGCACTGCCCATGCGCCTCCCTCCGTGGCCGCCTGGACGCGCTCGATGCCTGACAGCACGCCCGCAGCGTCGTGCGCGGCGATGACCTCCCGGGGCGAATCGAAGGCCATGGACCAGCCGCCCCAGGGCGAGAAGCTGCGGAAGACGGCCAGCCCGGGGCGCGCCGGCGATTCCGTGGTGTCGGCTGGGAACATGCGGCGGACCATGCCGAATGCAAGCGTGGTTGTACAGCCCGCCGCCTTTCAGATCCCGGGCAGGCGCGGGCGGTCCTCTTCAGGCTCCCACCGGCCCAGCATGGATGGCGAGGCCGGGTCGTGAGCGGCGCGGTTGCGCCGGGCCAGGGCGAAATCCCGCGTGGCGTAGCAGTAGGCGCAGCCCGCCTGGCAGGCGTCGTACATGCCGATGTCGCGGCTGGGGGCGCAGCGGCAGGCCGGGCGCTGGCTGGCGTCCTTGCCCGTAGTCGCATCAACTCCGAACAATCGCTTGATGAGGGCCGCGTCGATGCAGGCCCCCGGAACGAACCCCAGCTCATCCAGCCCGGCCTCGTCCGCGCAGGAGGCGGGCTCCATGCCGACAGCGCGCGCCATTGCCGCCATATCATTGAACATCGCGCCCAAGGCATCCTCATCAGGGGCGAGCATGTCCACCCCTGCCGCCGCCAGCCTGCGCCGCGCCTTGCGATAGGGCTCCATCAGGCTCACCGTGACCCGCCGGGTGCATCCTTCCAGCTTCCGGCAGAGGGCCTCGAACATGCGCAGGTGGTAGTCCGGTCCGGCCGAGGCGCAGAGCAATATGGGGTCGTAGCGCCAGAGCACGCGATCCGGGCCGATTTCGCCCGCCAGCCGCCGGAAGGCTTCGATGCGCTCGGCCAGGGGTAGCATGCCAGGGTGGATGGAGGCGGGGTACTCCAGCAGGGTGAACTGGAAGACGCTTGGCAGGCCCAGCCGGTCCAACTCCGCCAGATGCGGGATCATGGGCCTGGGGTCGCGCGTCCAGAAGACCACGGCCTCCACGTCCCGGGCGGCCAGGCTCACCCGGCTCACCTGGCGGGCGTTGAAGGGGTTGGGCACGGCGCACCACCCGGCCCGCGCCCGCTCCAGGAACCACGCGGCGTAGTGCGCGGGCAGATCGGCGCGCCGGGTGGCGCTGACGATCACTGCAGGCGCACCGGCAGCCGCCCAGGCATGGGGGAGGCCCCGGCCAGGGCGCGGGAGAGGGCCTCGATGGAGACGGGCACGTCGCCGTAGGTGGCCAGGCTGGTGGGCGCGGCCGGGAAAAGGCCCGCGTCGTAAGGCCCGCCCAGGGAGACGTGGATCACGTTCTGGGGTTTCATGGCCAGCATGGTGCGCACCAGGTTCTGCTGGGCCTGGTTGCGCGTGGCGTCGTAGGTGAACACCACCACCTTGTCCATTCCCGCCGCGGCGTCGGCGGCTTCCCGCAGCTCCTGGGCCGATGGCTCGCGCGATGTGCGCATGAGCGCGGCCCCCTTGGGCAACGTGAGCGAGGCCACGGGGTCGAAGGCGTTGCGTTCCGGCCAGAGCACCAGTGCCTTGTCGGAGGGCTTGAGCGGCAACATGCGGGTGCGGTCGCGCAGCAGGGTGATGCTGTCCTGCGCGATCTCCAGGGCGGCCTGCCGGTCCTCCGGGAGGCCCACCTGGAAGGCCACGGCGGCGCTGGTGTCCCCGATGGAGGCGGCCTGGAGGATGCCGTAGCGTTGCTTCACGGCCAGGATGCGGCCCACGGCCTGGTCGATGCGGGCCTGGGGCAGCTCGCCGGAGCGGGCGGCGGCCAGCAGGGCCTCGTAGGCCTCGATCTGCTGCTGCGGCTCGTGTCCGATGTCCGCCCCGAAGAGCAGCACGTCCGCCCCGGCCTTGGCCGCCAGCACGGCGGCCCGCACGGTGCCCACGCCCTTGGAGAGCGCGCCCATGCCCAGCGAATCCGTGACGATGAGCCCCTCGAAGCGCATCTGACGCCGCAGCACGCCCTCCAGCACCGGCTGGGAGAGGGTCGCGGGCGTGTCCGGGCGCGGGTCCAGCGCGGGGACCTCCACGTGGGCGGTCATCACCGCCGGGGCCTTGGCCGCGAAGGCCGCGGCGAAGGGGGCGAAGTCCACTCGCTCCAGGGTCCGCTTGTCGTGGCCGCTCAGGGGCAGGCCCAGGTGGGAGTCCACGGAGGTGTCGCCGTGGCCGGGGAAGTGCTTGGGCGTGCAGATCATCCGGGCCTGCGCGTAGGCCTCCACCGTGGCCGCCGTGAGCCTGGAGACGATGTTGGGGTCAGAGCCGAAGGAGCGGATGCCGATGATGGGGTTGGCCGGGTTGGAGTTGACGTCAGCCACTGGAGAGAAGGTGGTGTTGATGCCCAGGGCGGTGAGCTCCTTGGCCATGATCCGCGCGGCGGTGCGGGCGTGCTCGCGGTTGCCCGTGGCCGCGATGGCCATCTGGCTGGGGAGGACCGTCACGCCTTCGCGCAGGCGCACCACCGGGCCGCCTTCCTGGTCGATGCCAACGAACAGGCCGACGCCCGTGGGGGTTTTGGCGGCGTCCGCCTGGAGCGCGGCGTTCAACGCGGCCACCTGCTGCACGTTCTCCACGTTGCCCCAGGAGGAATAGAGGATCACCCCGCCCAGCCCGCGTTGCCGGATCATCTCGGATATTTCGGGAGACAGGCCCGGCCCCTTGAAGGCCACCAGCATCATCTGGCCGATCTTCTGCTCCAGGCTCATGGAGGCGAGCAGGGCGTCGGGGGACGGTTCGGCCGCGCGGGCCGGAGCGGGTGAGAGCGGGCCTACGAGCAGGGCAAGCGCGAACAGGGCGATAGGATAGAGTTTCATGCGGACTCCCTCTGTGCGCGACACTACACGATGCCGGGCGGGAACGGAATACGCACCGCGCATGTGGGGCAGCTCAGGCCAGGGAAGGCGGGCGGCGAGGGGAGCCCGGCCGAAGCGCCGCAACGCAAAAAAAGGGGCGCGCCTTGCGGCGCGCCCCGTGAAGGCGATGTTGGCATCCGGGGCTAGAAGCCCAGGTTGTAGGTGTCGATGAAGGCGTTGATGCGCTTGTGCTCGGCGTCGATGCGGGCGCGCAGTTCCTTCTTGTACTGGGCCAAGTCCAGCTTCTTGGTGGCCACGCCGGTGTCCATGGCGGCCTTGGCCACGGCGGGGGCTTCCCATTCCAGCAGGCGGAAGTCCAGGGCCTTGGGGATCACGTAGTCGATGCCGAAGGTCACGTCCTTCTGGCCGTACATGGCCAGGATCTCGGCGGGCACGGGCTCCTTGGCCAGGGCGGCGATGGAGCGGGCGGCGGCCAGCTTCATTTCCTCGTTGATCTTGCGGGAGCCGGCGTCCAGCGCGCCGCGGAAGATGAACGGGAAGCCGGAGACGTTGTTGACCTGGTTGGGGAAGTCCGAACGGCCGGTGCCCATGATGGCGTCGGGGCGCACGCCCTTGGCGTCGGCGTAGGGGATCTCGGGGTCGGGGTTGGCCATGGCGAAGATGATGGGGTTCTTGCCCATGCTCTTGACCATCTCAGGCTTGACCATGCCCTTGACCGAAAGGCCCAGGAACACGTCGGCGCCTTCCATGGCTTCGGCCAGGGAGGCGAAGTTCTTCTTCTGCTTCTCCGCGAAGTACTGCTTGGTGGGGTGCAGATCTTTGCGGGTGGTGTTGAGGTGGCCCTTGGAGTCGAACATCGCGATGTTCTCGCGCTGCACGCCCAGCTTCTCGTAGAACTTGGAGCAGGCGATGGCCGAGGCGCCCGCGCCGGAGACGACCACGCGCAGGTCTTCGATGTTCTTGCCGGCGATCTCGGCGGCGTTCAGGATGCCCGCGCCGGAGATGATGGCGGTGCCGTGCTGGTCGTCATGGAAGACGGGGATCTCGAGCTCCTCGATGAGGCGCTGTTCGATCTCGAAGCACTCGGGGGCCTTGATGTCCTCGAGGTTGATGCCGCCGAAGGTGGGCTCAAGCATCTTGCAGCAGGAG
This sequence comes from Fundidesulfovibrio agrisoli, assembly GCF_022808715.1. GTDB lineage: Bacteria > Desulfobacterota > Desulfovibrionia > Desulfovibrionales > Desulfovibrionaceae > Fundidesulfovibrio > Fundidesulfovibrio agrisoli. The sequence continues at coordinate 83,973 of NZ_JAKZKX010000002.1, read as the reverse complement.
ATGACTTCGTCGGCGGTCTTGGCGTTGATGTTGATGTCGTAGACGTCGATGTCCGCGAACATCTTGAAGAGAACGCCCTTGCCTTCCATGACCGGCTTGCCGGCCTTGGGGCCGATGTTGCCCAGGCCCAACACCGCGGTGCCGTTGGAGACCACCGCCACCAGGTTGGCGCGGTTGGTGTACTCCCAGACCTTCTCCGGATCGTGGTAGATCGCCATGCACGCCTCGGCGACGCCGGGGGAGTAGGCCATGGACAGATCTTTCTGGTTGCGGCAGGGTTTGACGGGGACGACTTCAACCTTGCCGCGGCGACCGGCGGAGTGGTAGAGAAGTGCTTCCTCTTTGGTGAACAAAGCCATCAGCGACCTCCAAAAAGCGGCTCATGCGTTAAGGAACGGGCGAGTTGGCGAACGGGCGCAAAATAGGTGAGTCCCGGCCACATTGCAACTTCTTTCATAAAGCTGAACTTTTCTTCACATACCCCGAACCACCATGCGCACCCTCGTCATCAACCTGACGCGCTTCGGCGACCTGCTCCAGACGCAGCCCGTGATTGCAGGCTTCAAGCAGGCCGGTGACGTCACAGGTGTCATGTGCTTGCAGAACTTCCGGCAGGCCACGGGGCTCCTGCGCCATGTGGACGCCGTGTACGACGTGCCGGGCGCGAGCCTGCTGGCCGCCCTGGACCAGGACTGGCCTCAGGCCCTGGGCGGCTGCCTGGCCTGGATGGACGCAGTCCGGCGGGATTTCGCCCCGCAGCGCGTTGTGAACCTGACGCCCTCGCTGCCCTCCCGGCTCATCGCCCGGGCCATGAACGCCGATGAAATCCTGGGCTTCGGCCTGGACGAACTGGGCTTCGGCACCTACTCCACGCCCTGGGCCGCCTTCCTGGAGGCCTCCGCCCTGCACAGGGGCTCCAGCCCCTTCAACGTGGTGGACCTCTTCCGGCGCGCCGCCCACCTGGAGAGCGCGGGCGGGCGCTTCGAGCTGGCCGCCCCTGACCCGGCCGATGCGGCGCACGTGGCCGGGCTGATCGCCGCCCAGGCGGGAGTGGAGCACGCGGGGCTCCTGGGGCTGCAACTGGGGGCCAGCGCGCCCAAGCGCCAGTGGCCCGCGGCCAGCTTCGCGGAGGTGGCCTCGGCCGTCTGGCGGGAACACCGCCTGCTGCCGGTGCTGCTGGGCTCCAAGGAAGACAAGCCCCTGGCCGAAGCCTTCGCCGCCGCCACGGACGTCCCCCACGCCAGCCTGGTGGGCCAGACCAGTCTGCCGCAGCTTGCCGCCGCTGTCTCCGGCCTGCGCCTGCTGCTCAGCAACGATACGGGCACCCTGCACTTGGCCGCCGGGCTGGGCGTGCCGGTGCTGGGCATCTTCCTCTCCACGGCGCAGCCTATCGACACGGGGCCCTACCGCCCCGGCTCCTGCTCGCTGGAGCCCGACATGGCCTGCCACCCGTGCTCCTTCTCGCATGAGTGCGCCCAGTCCTGGGCATGCCACGGCGAGGTCACCCCGGCGGCGGTGCTCCACTTCCTGGGCGCATACCTGCGCGGCGGCGCTTGGCCCGAGGCCCGGGGGCTCGGGGTGCGGGCCTGGGAGACCGTTCTGGACGAACACGGCTACCTGGACCTTCGCTCCCTCAGCGGGCACGGCGAAGGCGAGCGCGCCGCCTGGAACCGCGTGCAGCGCACCTTCTGGCGGCAGTTTCTTGACGCCGCGCCCGTGGAGCCGGCCCCGGGCGAAGCCGGATGCCTGCCCGAATCGCTGAAGGCGTCCCTGCGCCCCGTGCTGGAGCAGGCCGGGGGGCTGCTGGCCGTGCTCATCCAGCAGGCCCGGGTGCTTGGGGCCGTGCCGCGTCCGGCCATGCGCACCAAATTCATGGCCACATGGCAGCGCCTGGAGACGGTGTTCGCCTCCCACCCCTTGCTGCTGCCGCTCTCCCACCTCTGGCTGCGCCTCTCCCAGGAGGGGGCCACGGGCCTGGGACACATCCAGGATTTCGCCGCCCGCACCGCCTCCCTGGTGGCCGCGCTGTCCGCCGTCGTCTCCCCCCGCTCCTGAAGTGCCCGTTGGCATGCTCCTTGTATGTGGTCCGGTGCAGGAATTTTTTTCCACACCGTCACATCCTTGAGGAGGGAGAGACATGATCGCCGTGGACGGCCGGGAAACCGGATTGAACATCCAGGACTTCGAGAACCTGGAGCAGATTCTCGTCAAAGTGATGGAAGACAAGCAGTATGAAGGCCGCATCGTCACCGACGTGCTGGTCAACAGCGAACCTTTCTCCGAAATTTACCCCCACCAGGCCGAGGATGTGGAAGCGTCGGACATCGAGTCCGTCGAGCTCATCACCGTGGCCACCACCGAGATGGCCGTGAACATCACGCGCGAGCTCTACAAGGTCATCACCCTCATGGACCACGGCGCGCGCCGCGTTGCGGACCTGTTCCGCAAGGCCGACGACGGCGAGGCCCTCGAGGTCTACCAGGACCTCATGGACGTCACCCGCGACTTCCTGGGCATGGTGGGCGTGCTGCGCGACGAGTTCAGCCTGAAGCGCTCCCGCCAGTTCAACGAGGCCGCCGACGACCTCTCCGGACTGTTCTCGGAGATGCTCGAAGTCATCGAAAGCGAGGACTGGATCCTCCTTGCGGACCTGCTGGAGTACGAGTTCACTCCCGCCGTCGAAAGGTGGAAGAAGATCGTCGCCCAGCTGCGCGAGGACATCAAGGACGTCGCCCGCGCGGCGTAACCAAAGGCGGCATCGCTATGAAGGACGAGATCGACATCCTCGATCAGGCCCTTGAAACCGGACGCCTGGAACTCGGCCAGCTCTGCGAAGGCGAAGTCGAGGAGGCGGAGCGCCTGGCCCATGAGCGGTTCTCCCTCATGGAGGAGGCCTGGCGCATGCGCGACCCGAAGCGCATCGGCGAACTCAAGGAGAAGCTGCTCCAGCTCCAAAGCCTTCAGGGGCAGATAACCTCGGAAGCCCGCAGGCTTCACGAGGCCATCAAGCGCGACCTGCTGAAGGCCAAGCAGGAGAACCAGCGGCTGACGGGATATCGCTCGTCGCTTCGCGTCTCTCCTCTCGGCAGCAGGTTCGTTGACAAGGTCGGCTGATTCGCACCGCGCGGGCCGGACGCCGCTCCGGCCCGCGCTTTCACCCCTCGCTTCCAGTTCGCGGCGGGCTTGCGAAGCTCCGCCGTCCTTACTCGCGTATCCCCTTTCGCTTGAGCATGTCCCCGCCATTAAATGACCGCTGCAACGGGACATTGTTTTGACTCTCCGAGAGCATCCGTGGTATCTAAAAATCAGCCAGTCACCTGTAACGAGGGGTGGACCATGGAATGCGCACCCGGGCTGGAGCTGCGGAAGTTCGTCGCCCCCGAATTCGTTTTCGGACTCGGCGCGTCGGAATTGGCGGCGCAATACGCCCAGAATCTCGGTGCAAGACGTCCCATGCTGGTCACCGACCAGGGTGTTGTGGACATCGGCTGGGCCGGCATGGTGGAAGCATCGTTGCGCGCCGCGGGGCTTGACTGCGTCGTGTTCAGCAACGTGACGGCCAACCCCAAGGATTACGAGGTGATGGCCGCGGCTGAAATCTACCGGGACAAGGGCTGCGACGCGCTGGTCGGCCTTGGCGGCGGCAGCGCCATGGATTGCGCCAAGGGCGTGGGCGTGGTCCAGGCCAACGGCGGCAACATCCTGGATTACGAAGGCGTGGACACCGTGCCCCGCGCCCTGCCTCCCCTGGTCTGCGTGCCCACCACCTCCGGCAGTTCGGCCGACGTCTCGCAGTTCGCCATCATCTCGGACACCAAGCGCAAGGTGAAGATCGCCCTGGTCAGCAAGATGCTCGTGCCCGACGTATCGCTCATCGACCCCAGGCTGACCGCCACCATGTCGCCGGACCTCACGGCCAACACCGGCCTCGACGCCCTGACCCACGCCATCGAGGCCTACGTCTCCAACGCCAGCGCCCCCGTGACCGACCTCTTCGCCCTCGAGGCCGTGCGCCTTGTGGGCAAGCACCTGCCCCAGGCCGTGGCGGACCCATCCGACATGGAGGCCCGAACCCAGATGTGCCTGGCCAGCCTCGATGCGGGCCTGGCCTTCTCCAACGCCATCCTGGGCGCCGTGCACGGCATGGCGCACAGCCTGGGCGGCCTGCTTGACCTGCCCCACGGCCAGTGCAACGCCATTCTGCTGGCGCCGGTGGTGCGCTTCAACTTCCATTCGGCACCGCTGCGCTACCGCGACATCGCCGTGGCCCTTGGCTGCGACGTGCCCCACGGCGCGGACAACGAGGTGCTCGATGCCCTGGACGGCGCGTTGCGCTCCCTCAACAAAAGCGTGGGCATGGGGCAGACCCTGGGCGACCTGGGCGTCACCCGGGAGGAAATCCCCAGGCTTGCGGAGTTGGCCATGCAGGACCCCTGCCTGCTCACCAACCCCCGCAAGCCGAGCAAGGCGGACATCGAGGCGATCTATGAGTCTGCCCTTTGATGAAGACGAGCAGGGCGGACCTGGGGTGGAGGCTCCGGGCGGCCGCGACGCGCTGCGCGACAAGCTCATCGGGCTGGGCGAGCGCTCCATGCGCAAAAGCTACTACCCGGAACTGCGCGAACGCATGGAGCAGTTGGAGCGCTTCCGGCTGCTGCTCGACATCGCCAGCGACCTGATATTCCTCGTCGACGCCGACACCACCCGCATCGAGGACCTCAACCGGACCGCCTGCGCCAAGACGGGCCTCAGCCGCGATGAGCTGCTGGGCTCCAGACTCTCCTCCCTGCTGGGGGAGCGCTCCTTTTCCTCCCTGACCGGACTGAAAAACCCGCTGGAGCCCGGTGGAGGCGCGGCCTTCATCTCCAGCCTGCCCCGGCCCGGCGGCGGGCGCTTTCCCGTGGAAGTGAGCGTGAGCGTGCTCGGGGTCGGCGCGCAGACCTTTGCCGTGGTGGTGGCCCGCGACGTCACCGTGCGCCTGCGGGCCCAGGCCGAACTCAGGCGCGCCCGCGACCTGCTGCGCACCGTTGTGGACGCCATGCCCTCAGCGCTGCTGGTGGTGGACGCGGAAGGCATGGTGACCATGGTCAACGCGCACGGTTCGCTGCTGCTCGGCCTGCACACCACCGACATCCAGGGCCGTCCCCTCGACGAGGTGCTCCCCTGGCTGCCGGAGCTCGGGCCTGCCCTGGGCCGCACCCTGGAGGACGGCAAGCACCGTGTGCTGCGCAAGATGCCCGGCAGGCGCGGCAAGGAGACCGCCTGGTACGACGCCACCCTGTTCAGGCTTGGCGACGGAGCCGAGGCCGAGGCCGCCGCGCGCCTGGACGACGTGACCTCCCGCGTGCGCATGGAGGAGATGCTCATGCAGACCGAGAAGATGCTCTCGGTGGGGGCGTTGGCCGCGGGCATGGCCCACGAGATCAACAACCCCCTGGCGGGCATCCTGCAAGGGGTGCAGTCCGTCACGCGCAGGCTCTCGCAGGAGTTGGAGCCCAACCGCCGCAGCGCCGAGCGCGCCGGGATCGACCTGGCCGCCCTCAAGGCCTACATGGAGGACAGGGGCGTCACGGACCTGCTGGAGTCGATCCAGTCCTCCGGGGTCCGGGCCTCGCGCATCGTCTCCAACATCCTGGAGTTCAGCCGCCGCTCCGACGCCAGCAAGGCCAACGTGCAGCTCGCCTCCATCGTGGACAAGGCCATGGAACTGGCCGTGAGCGAGTTCGACCTGAAGAAGAAATACGATTTCAGGCACATCGAGATCATCCGCCAGGACGCTCAGGATCTTCCATCCGTCTGGTGCGTGCCCACCCAGATCGAGCAGGTGGTGCTCAACCTGCTCAAGAACGCGGCCCAGTCCATGGCGACCGCAAGAACGCCGGACCCGGCGATCACCGTGAGCACCCACGCGGCCGAAGGCATGGCCTGCATCGACGTCACCGACAACGGCCCCGGCATGGACGAGGCCACCCGCGAGCGGGTCTTCGAGCCGTTCTTCACCACCAAGGCCCCGGGGGAGGGCACCGGCCTGGGCCTCTCGGTTGTCTACTACATCGTGGTGGAGCAGCACGGTGGAAGGGTGGGCGTGCGCAGCGACCCGGGCGTCGGCACCACGGTGAGCATCAGGCTGCCGTTCGATTCTCCGCAGCCTTCTTCGGGCGCCGCCGACTGACCCTTCCGGCCTCCCTCGCCGTCCCGCCGGGGAGGGGGGTTTCCTTTTGCGGGGAATTGCTCTACACAAGCCCCTTTATCCGTATAGTCATATTTTGAGGAGACAGGGTCCCATGGATTACAACGTCACCGAAGTATCCCCGGTCGAAACCAAGATCGAGGTCAAGGTTCCGGCAGAAGAGATCAACGCCGCCCTCGCGGCCACCACGGCCATCTATCGCCAGAACCTGGATCTTCGCGGCTTCCGCAAGGGCAAGGTCCCCTCCAGCCTGGTGGAATCCAAGTTCCGCAAGCAGATCCTGCGCGAAGCGGCCAACGATCTAATGAACGTGCACATCAACGAGATCATGTCCACCCTGAAGTACCTGGCCATCGCCAAGCTGGACGTGACTCCCGTTGAGCTCGAGAAGAACAAGGAAATCGAGTACACGATCACCTTCGAGCACGCCCCCAACTTCGACCTGCCCTCCTACAAGGGCCTGGCCGTCGAGGAAGAGGAGGCCGCCGCCAGCGAAGATGAGATCGTGCAGGTCATTGATCGCATCCGCACCAACATGGCCGAGCTCAAGGTCATCACCGACGCCCACCTGCCCAAGGACGGCGAGGTCGCCATCGTGAGCTTCCGCGCCACCGACGAGAACGGCGCCGAGGTGCCCGGCGTCAGCGCCGAGAACTTCCAGCTCGTGCTTGGCGACAACCAGGCCCTGCCCGAATTCGAGGAGCTGGTGAAGGCCACCATGCCCGGGGCCTCCAACTCCGGCAAGATCAGCTTCCCGGCCGACTTCATCAACCAGGAGCTCGCCGGCAAGACCGTGGACATGCACATCACCCTCCACATCACCAAGGAGCGCGTGCTGCCCGAGATGACCGACGAGCTGGCCAAGCAGGCCGGCAACTTCGAGACCGTGGAGAAGCTGCGCGAAGCCATCTCCAAGTCCTACGTGCAGAGCCGCCAGCAGCTGCACCGCGCCGCGGCGCAGAAGAAGCTTCTGGACGGGCTGCTGGCCGGCGTCGAGTTCGAGCTGCCGCCCGCCCTGGTGGAAGAGCAGATCAACCTGCTGGTTGGCGACGCCAAGCACAAGATCGAGCGTCAGGGCAAGGCCCCCGAGGCCCTGGGCAAGACCGACGAGGAACTCCGCCAGGAGATGGAGCCCAAGGCCAAGGAGATCGTCAAGGCCCAGCTCTTCCTGCTGAAGCTCTCCGACAAGGAAGGCATCGAGACCACCCCGCAGGAGATGGACGCCTACTTCATGCAGGTCGCCTCCCGCACCGGGCAGGACGTGCTGGCCGTGAAGCAGCATTACGAGCAGCAGGGCCTCATCGTGCCCGTGCGCGACAAGATTCTGGCGGACAAGGCCATGGAGTTCATCTATTCTCAGGCCAAAATCACGAAGGTTCCCGCCAAGGCCGAGGCCGAGGGAGCCAAAGGAGAGTAGGGTGTTCGCTCAGATCCCTATCGTCATCGAGACCACCGGCCGCACCGAACGCGCCTACGACATCTATTCGCGCCTGCTCCGGGACAGGATCATCCTCCTGGGCACGCCCATAGACGACCACGTGGCCAACGTCATCTGCGCGCAGCTCCTCTTCCTGGAGTCCGAGGACCCCAAGAAGGAAGTCTCGCTCTACATCAACTCTCCCGGCGGTTCCGTGACCGCCGGGATGGCCATCTACGACACCATGCAGTTCATCTCCTGCCCGGTATCGACCCTGTGCATGGGGCAGGCCGCCAGCATGGGCGCGCTGCTTCTGGCGGCCGGGGCCAAGGGCATGCGCTCGGCCCTGCCCAACGCCAGGATCATGATCCACCAGCCTTCCGGCGGCTTCCAGGGGCAGACCACGGATATTGACATCCACGCGCGCGAGATTATTCGCATGCGTGAGAGGCTCAACGAAATCCTGGCCAAACATACTGGCACGGATATTGAAAAAATCAGGGAAGACACCGAGCGCGACTACTTCATGACCGCTGAAGACGCCTGCAAATACGGCCTCATCGACAAGGTCATCGTCGCCCGCGAAACCCTGGCTGTCGAATCAACCTAGGCTCTGTTTCTCCGGGACGGCAGAACCTGCCGCCCGAGGGACATCAGGGAATACGCCATGACCAAGAAGAAGACCCCAGTCTCCTCAGACCTGTGCTGCTCCTTCTGCGGCAAGAACCAGGACGAGGTGCAGCGCCTCATCGCAGGGCCGGACGTTTACATCTGCGACGAGTGCGTCAGCCTCTGCAATGAGATCATCGCCCAGGAGAGCCTCAACGAAGAAGCGGAGGACGGCAAGCTGCTGCCCCCCGCCGAGATCAAGAGGCTCCTGGACGAGTACGTCATCGGGCAGGATCAGGCCAAGAAGATCCTGGCCGTGGCCGTGCACAACCACTACAAGCGGGTTTTCTATTCCGGCGGAGCCAAGGGCGACGACGTGGAGCTGGACAAGTCCAACATCCTGCTCATCGGCCCCACCGGTTCCGGCAAGACCCTGCTGGCGCAGACCCTGGCCCGCATCCTGAAGGTGCCCTTCGCCATCGCGGACGCCACCACCCTCACGGAAGCGGGTTATGTGGGCGAAGACGTGGAGAACATCCTCGTCCAGCTGCTCCAGAACGCCGACTACGACATCGAGGCCGCCTCCAAGGGCATCATCTACATCGACGAGATCGACAAGATCGCGCGCAAGTCCGACAGCCCGAGCATCACCCGCGACGTCTCCGGCGAGGGCGTGCAGCAGGCCCTGCTCAAGATCATCGAGGGCACCGAGGCCAACATCCCGCCCAAGGGCGGGCGCAAGCACCCCCAGCAGGAGTTCATCCGCCTGAACACGGCGAACATCCTGTTCATCGTGGGCGGCGCGTTCATCGGGCTGGACAAGATCGTGCAGCAGCGCAACCGCGGGGCCTCCCTGGGCTTCGGGGCCAAGCAGGAGGGCGTCCGCGAGGAGGACGTCTCCAAGCTGCTGGCGCAGGCCCATCCCTCCGACCTGGTGAAGTTCGGCCTGATCCCGGAGTTCGTGGGCCGCATCCCCATCATCACCTCGCTCACGGAGCTCAGCGAGGCGGACCTGATCCGCATCCTCACCGAGCCCAAGAACGCGCTGGTGAAGCAGTACATGAAGCTCTTCGAGCTGGACAAGGTGCGACTGCGCTTCACCACCAACGCGCTCACGGCCATCGCCAAGAAGTCCATCGAGCGCAAGACCGGCGCGCGCGGCCTGCGCAACGTGATGGAATCCATCATGCTGGAGATCATGTACCAGCTGCCCTCGCTCACCGGGGTCACCGAGTGCGTGATCAACAAGGCCGTGGTGGAGAAGGGCCAGGAGCCCCTGCTGTTCTACCAGCAGGAAGTGAAGAGCGCGTAGCCGACCGTGCCGCGTAACGAACCTGAAGCCCCTCCCGCGAACTGCGGGAGGGGCTTTTTCGAAACTGGTGCCACGCTCCGGCCGGGTGCCCGCCAACCGGCGCGATTTGACATTTTCCCCGCCTGTCTTACTCTCAGCCCTTGCGAGTTACGCTGCTCCGCCGGTACTTTCATCCGGCGGACAACACTGCCCAGGAGGCATGCATGACCAGCTTTTTCTCCGATGACCAGCCCCGTCGCATGGAGCGCCTTCGCCTTCCGGTGATGAGCCTGCGCGAGGTGGTCATGTTCCCCCGCTCCATCGTGCCCTTGTTTGTGGGCCGGGAAGCCTCCATCAAGGCGATCGAGAACGCCGTATCGAGCTACGACAAGAAGATCTTCCTGGTGGCGCAGCGCGCCCCCGAAACCGAAAAGCCCCAGCCGGAAGACCTGTTCCGCGTGGGCACCGTGAGCAAGATCCTCCAGATGCTGCGCCTGCCCGACGGCACCATCAAGGTGCTCTTCGAGGGCCTGTACCGCGCCGAGTGGGACGAAGACGGCATGGAGGGCTTCGAGGACGACTTCCCCACCGCCCGCGTCACCCGCATGCAGGAGGACGACGGCGAGGGCAGCGAGGCCGAGGCCCTGGTGCGCACCGCGCACGAGGCCATGGAGCACTACGGCCGCATCAACAAGAAGCTCGCGCCCGAGACCATCCTGGCCATCAACGCCCAGACCGCGCCCGGCCGCCTGGCCGACGCCGTGATGCCCCACCTGAAGGTGGACTACATCAAGAAGCAGGAAATCCTCGAGCAGCTCGACCCCAACAAGCGCCTGGAAGAAGCCTTCGCCCTGCTGCAGGGCGAGATCGAGATCTCCTCCATCGAGAAGAAGATCAAGAGCCGCGTGAAGCAGCAGATGGAGAAGAACCAGCGCGAATATTACCTCAACGAGCAGCTCAAGGCCATCCACAAGGAAATGGGCCGCGACGAGGACCCCCTGGCCGAAGTGGCCGAATTCGAGCAGCGCCTGGCCGAGAAGGACATGCCCGAAGAAGCCCGGGAAAAGGCCCTGCGCGAGCTCAAGAAGATGAAGCACACCCCGCCCTCCTCGGCGGAGTACACCGTGGTGCGCAACTACGTGGAGTGGATCCTGGACCTGCCCTGGAACGTGCTGCAGCCCGTGGACATCGACGTGGCCAAGGCCAAGGAGATCCTCGACGCGGACCACTACGGCCTGGAAAAGCCCAAGGAGCGCATCCTGGAGTATCTGGCCGTGCAGAGCCTGGTGGAGCAGATCAAGGGCCCCATCCTCTGCCTGGTGGGCCCCCCCGGCGTGGGCAAGACCTCGCTGGCCAAGTCCATCGCCAGGGCCATGGGCCGCGAGTTCGTGCGCCTCTCCCTGGGCGGCGTGCGCGACGAGGCCGAGATCAGGGGCCACCGCCGCACCTACGTGGGGGCGCTGCCCGGCAAGATCATCCAGTCGCTCAAGCGGGTGAAGTACAACAACCCCGTGTTCTGCCTGGACGAAGTGGACAAGATGTCCACCGACTTCCGGGGCGACCCGTCCGCCGCGCTGCTGGAGGTGCTCGACCCCGAGCAGAACTCCTCCTTCGGGGACCACTACCTCGACCTTGATTACGACCTTTCCAAGATCTTCTTCATCACCACGGCCAACGCGCTGCACACCATCCCGCTGCCGCTGCAGGACCGCATGGAGATCATCCGCATCCCCGGCTACCTGGAGACGGAGAAGCTCTCCATCGCCAAGCAGTACCTGGCCCCCAAGAAGATCAAGGAGAACGGGCTCAAGCCCGAGAACGTGACCATCACCGAGGACGCCATCCTCGAAGTCATCCGGCGCTACACCCGCGAGGCGGGCGTGCGCAACGTGGAGCGCGAGCTGGCCTCCCTGTGCCGCAAGACCGCGCGCAAGCTGGTGGAAGGCGGCGACCGCGAGGCCAACTTCACCATCACGGACAAGGAGCTGCCCGAACTGCTGGGCGTGCCCAAGTTCCGCCACGGCGAAATGGAGGAGGAGCCCCAGGTGGGCGTCTCCACCGGCCTGGCCTACACCGACGTGGGCGGCGAGATGCTCCTGGTGGAGACGGCGCTGATGCCCGGCTCCGGCAAGGTGGAGATCACCGGCAAGCTGGGCGACGTGATGCAGGAGTCGGCCCGGGCCGCGCTCTCCTACATCCGCTCGCGCTCGGCCACCTTCGGGCTCAAGCCGGACTTCCACAAGGAGATCGACATCCACATCCACGTGCCCGAAGGCGCCACCCCCAAGGACGGCCCCTCCGCCGGCATCACCCTGGCCACGGCCATGGTCTCGGCCCTCCTGAACCTGCCTGTGCGCAACGACCTGGCCATGACCGGCGAGATCACCCTGCGCGGGCGCGTGCTGCCCATCGGCGGCCTGCGCGAGAAGCTGCTGGCCGCGCACCGGGGGCTCATCAAGAAGGTGCTCATCCCCGAGGAGAACGCCAAGGACCTGAAGGACGTGCCCGAAGCCATCCTGAACGGGCTGGAGATCGTGGAGGTCAAGCACATGGACCAGGTGCTGGAGCAGGCCATCCTCTGCAACGACGCCACCAAGCTGTTCTGCGGCAGGGACGAGGGCGTGCAGCCCCTGGCCCTGAGCCTGCTCAAGGCCCAGTTCCAGGATCAGACCCGCCACTAGAACCTCAAGCGTCACTTGAAGAAGCAAGGCCCGCGACGGTTCGCCGTCGCGGGCCTTTTGCGCTTGTCGCTCGTTTCACAAGCTTTGGTCCATCATTTCGCCAACCTGCCTGCCTCAGTCTGATATGCTGTATCCCGTGGATAAATTCCGGACGTTGCCGGTATTCATTTACAAGTTTCTTCGATGTTGTATTGTTGATGATAGGGGGGATCTGTAATGAGTAACTACATCATCATTCAGGACGCGGACAAGTGCGGCCATTGCGAAGTATGCGTGGCCAAGTGCATGAAGTCGAACCATTTTCCAGCGCGCGTGCGAATGACGGACATGGTGTCGCCGCACCATACCAAGGTCGGCACGCACCATTTCGCCTTCCTCTCCTGCCACCACTGCGAGGACCCCAAGTGCGTCGCCGCCTGCCCCCACGGGGCCATGCAGCGCACCGAGACCGGAGTGGTGCGCGTCTCCGAGGAGAACTGCCACGGCTGCGCCAGCTGCGCCCATGCCTGCCCCTGGCACGTACCCAGGGTGCTCGGCGACACGCCCACGGTGAAGTGCAATCTCTGCGACGGCACGGCCGCCCTGGGCGACACCCCGGAGTGCGTCAAAACCTGCCCGCACGATGCTCTGCGCCTGGTGCGCGTGCAGCAGCTCTCCCGCGAGGGCAGGGAGGAGTACGCGCAGAAGTTCATGATGCGCAACTTCCTCAAGGGGCAGAACATAGAGGGTTGATCGAGGAGAGTGCTCCAGGCGGGCAGGGGCGTCAGCCCCTGCTCCTGAACAGCCAGGCCTGGGCTCGGCATGCCTTGGGCTCAGCTTCGCACCGGATCCCACCGGGCGGATGGGCAGCCATTGGGGCTTTTCCGGCCAGAGCCCGTGGAGGGGCCGTGATGTGCAGGGCCCAGCGGAGTTGCCTACTCCGGTTTCTCTATGGGCCGCTTCCCAGGGCGGGTTTTTCAGGATAGATTACTGAAAACAACCCCCGTCGGCTTCTTCCGACTCTACAAGGAGCACCTCATGATGCCCCAGACCGACGACTGCAACCGCCTGCCCGGAGCCTACCAGGAATTCCACGACCGCATAGCGGCCTTCATCCCGCAGGAGCGCATCTTCTGCGGCCCCTTCACCAACCTTGCCTACGGCGACGACGCCAGCTTCTACCGGCTGGTGCCCAAGATCGTGCTCAAGGTGCGCACCCCGGAGGAGGTCTCCAGGGTGCTGGCCGAGGCCAGCAGCCTCAAGGTGCCCGTGACCTTCCGCGCGGCCGGGACGAGCCTCTCCGGCCAGGCCGTCACGGATTCGGTGCTGGTGTACCTCTCCGGGGCCTGGAAGGGCCTGCACATCCACGACAGCGCGGGCTTCATCAGCCTGGAGCCCGGCGTCATCGGGGCGGAGGCCAACTTCCAGCTGGCGCCCTTCAACAAGAAGATCGGGCCGGACCCGGCCTCCATCAACGCGGCCATGATCGGCGGCATCGCGGCCAACAACGCCTCGGGCATGTGCTGCGGCACCGCGGAGAACAGCTACAAGACCGTGGAGTCCATGAAGCTCATCTTCGTGGACGGCACCACCCTCGACACCGCCGACCCGCGCTCCCGCGACGCCTTCCTGGACGGCCACCCCGCCCTGGTGCGCGAACTGGAGGCCATCCGCGACGAGATCGCCGCGGACCCGGCCCTCACGGAGCGCATCCGCCGCAAATTCAAGATAAAGAACACCACGGGCTACGGCCTGAACTCCTTCGTGGACTTCCAGGACCCCATCGACATCCTGCTGCACCTGATGGTGGGCTCCGAGGGCACCCTGGCCTTCATCTCCGAGGTGACCTACCGCACCGTGCCCGAGCACCCGCACAAGGCCTCGGCCATGCTCTATTACAAGGATATTTTCAGCGCCTGCCAGGCCACCATCAAGCTCAAAAAAGGCCCGGTCTCGGCGGTGGAGCTCATGGACAGGGCCTCCCTGCGCTCCGTGGAGGACAAGCCCGGCATGCCGGGCTTCCTCAAGGGGCTTGGCGACGAGGCGGCGGCCATCCTGGTGGAGACGCGCGCCCCGGAAAAGCAGGAGCTGCTCTCCAACATCGAGGCCATCCAGGCCCTCGTGGCGGACATCCCCACCGTGCACCCCATCACCTTCATGGACGCCCGGGAGGACTACGAGAAGCTCTGGAACATCCGCAAGGGCCTGTTCCCCTCGGTGGGCGGCGCGCGCACCCCGGGAACCACCGTGGTCATCGAGGACGTTGTCTTCCCCATCGAGTCCCTGGCCCTGGGCACGGTGGAGCTGCAGCAGCTCATGAACAAGCACGGCTTCCCCGAGGGCATCATCTTCGGCCACGCCCTGGAGGGCAACCTGCACTTCGTCTTCTGCCCTGACTTCAGCAAGCCCGTGATGGTGGACAACTACCAGGCGCTCATGGAGGAAGTGGCCGACATGGTGGTGGGCAAGTACGACGGCTCCCTCAAGGGCGAGCACGGCACCGGGCGCAACATGGCCCCCTTCGTGGAGATGGAGTGGGGCAGGCAGGCCTACGCCGCCATGGTGCGCCTGAAGAAGGCCTTCGACCCGGAGAACCTGCTCAACCCCGGGGTCATCATCAACGACAACCCCCACGTCTACCTGGAGAACCTCAAGCCCATGCCCGCGGTCAACGAGATCATCGACCGCTGCATCGAGTGCGGCTTCTGCGAGCCGGTGTGCCCTTCGAGGAGCATCACCACCACCCCCCGCCAGCGCATCGCCCTGCAACGCAACATGGTGCGCCTCCGCCACTCCCATGACGACGCCCTCATGAAGCGCTTCTGGGAGGAGTACGCCTACTTCGGAGAGCAGACCTGCGCTGCGGACGGGCTGTGCTCCACGGTGTGCCCCGTCTCCATCGACACGGGCAAGTTCACGAAAGAGCTGCGCGCAAGCCAGACCACGCCCAGGGCCAGGAAGATCGCCCAGTGGGTCGCGGACAACTTCGGCTGCGTGCTGCGCGGCATGCGCACGGGCCTCAAGGCCGCCAACGCGATCCACGGGCTGCTGGGCACCTGGCTCATGGGGCAGCTGGCCGGTTCCTTGCGGGAGCTCTCCGGCGGGCGCATCCCGCTGTGGACCAAGTGGATGCCCAAGGGCATCACGCCCCCGCCCTTCAAGGACACCGCCGGCCAGCCCGAGCGCGAGGTTGTCTACTTCCCCAGTTGCGTGGTCAGGTCCATGGGCCCGGCCAAGGCCGACCCGGACCAGCGCGCCGTGTACGAGGCCATGCTCTCGGTGCTGCGCAAGGCTGGCTACGGGGTGCGCTTCCCTCAAGGGCTGGACGAACTGTGCTGCGGCATGGCGTTCGAATCGAAGGGGTTCTTCGACCAGGCCGACCAGAAGGTCCGCGCCCTGGAGGCGGAGCTGCGCCGCGTGAGCGACAACGGGCGCATTCCCATCCTCTGCGACACCAGCCCGTGCCTCTACACCATGCGCCGCAAGATCGAACCGGACCTCACGCTGCTGGAGCCCGTGGAGTTCATCCACGACCACCTCATGGACAAGCTCCAGTTCACCCCCCTGCCGGATTCGGTGGCCATCCACGTCACCTGCAGTTCGGTGAAGATGGGGCTCACGGCCAAGTTCAAGGCGCTGGCCCAGGCCTGCGCCAGCAGCGTGACCCTGCCGCGCGGCATCAACTGCTGCGGCTTCGCGGGCGACCGGGGCTTCAACTTCCCCGAGCTCAACGAGGCCGCCCTGGACGGCCTGAACGAGGCCCTGCCGCCGGAAACCGCCGGCGGCTACTCCAACAGCCGCACCTGCGAGATCGGCCTCTCCAAGAACAGCGGCATCGCCTACCAGTCCATCGTCTACCTGGTGGACCGCGCCACATCGCCCCTGAAATAGCCTGATCCTCCCCCCGGAGCCTTGGCCGCGCCAAGGCTCCGTGGGTTTGCCTTCCGGCCTGAGCCCGCTCATCGGGGCGAGCCCGGATGGGGTGATACCCTCCTATGCCGACCCAGGCACAGCATCCCGGAGGGGCCAGTTCAATTCCTTCCACGTTCTGGACCGCTCCCGTGCTTCATGGGCACTCCCAGGCGAACGCCAAGACTGCATTGCAGCGAGGTGCGCGGCGAATGCTCCAGCCGGCACAATGAAGCCTCCCACACGAATTCATGCTTCATTCCTCCCTGGGGTGACAGCGGCTGGCCGCTACGCTATCCTTGCACGCAAGAAACTGGTGGAGTCATTGCATGGATATGTCGTTCCTTTCCGATCTCGTTTTGATTCTCGCCATGAGCGGCGGCGTCATGTTCCTCTGTTTGAAGATGGGCCTGCCGCCGATAGTGGGTTTTCTTGTGGCGGGCGTGGTCTGCGGCCCTGGCGGCTTCAAGCTGGTTGGGTCCGTGCACCAGGTCGAAATGATGGCGGAAATCGGCGTCATTCTGCTGCTGTTCTCCATCGGCGTGGAGCTCTCGGCCTCTGAGCTCATGCGGCTCAAGCGCCCGGTGTTCATGGGCGGCTCCATACAGATCGGGGCGACCATCGGCTTGTTCGTGCTGCTCAGCGTGGCAGTGGGCTTCGGGTTCAAGAAGGCTGTGTTCCTGGGCTTCCTGGCCGCGCTGTCCTCCACGGCCATCGTGCTCAAGCAGCTCCAGACCCGCGCCGAGCTTGAAAGCCCCCACGGCCGGGTGGCCCTGGCCATCCTGATCTTCCAGGACCTGGCCATCGTGCCCATGATGCTGCTCACGCCCTTCCTGGGCAGCACCGGGGGCGACCTGGTCAGCTCCCTGGGCATGATGCTGCTCAAGGGCGGCGCGGTGATCGCGCTGGTGCTGCTGCTTACGCGCTACGTGGTGCCCAGGCTGTTCCTGGCCGTGGCCAGGGCTCGCAGCCGGGAACTGTTCCTGATGGCCTCCATCGTGTTCTGCCTCTCCGTGGCCATGCTCACGGCCGGGGTGGGGCTGTCGCTTTCGCTGGGGGCCTTCCTGGCGGGGCTCATGCTCTCAGAGTCGGAATACGCCCAGAACGCCCTGGAGGGCGTGCTGCCCTTCAAGGACGTGTTCACCAGCCTGTTCTTCGTCTCCGTCGGCATGCTGGTGGACGTGAGTTTCCTGCTGCAATACCCGTTGATGGTGCTGGGGGCGGCGGTTGCTGTCATCCTGCTGAAATCATTGGCCGCTGGCGGGGCAGTCATGTCCCTTGGCTACCCCCTGCGCACGGCGATCCTGGGCGGCCTGGGGCTGGCCCAGGTGGGCGAGTTCTCCTTCGTGCTGGTCAAGGTGGGCTTGAAGGAGGAACTCATCACCGGGTTCGGGTATCAGCTCTTCCTGGCCTCCAGCGTCATCACCATGGCCGTGACGCCCTGGCTGATCCAGCTGGCCCCGGTGGTGGCCAACCGCATCTGCGGCACGCCCAAGGGCAAGGGCGGGAAGCCCCAGGACCATACGGAGCTCACCGACCACCTCATCATCGCCGGTTTCGGCCCTGGCGGCCGCCAGATAGCCCATGCGGCCAAGCGCGCGGGCATCCCCTACCTGATCCTGGAGATGAACATCGACACCGTGAAGCGCGAGCGCAAGGCCGGGGAGCCCATCCGCTACGGCGACGCCTCCTACCCGGCGGTGCTTGAGCATGCGGGCATCCACAGCGCGCGGGTGATGGTGATCGTGGTCTCCGACCCGACGGCGGTGCGGCGCATGGTGGGCACGGCCAGGGGGATGAACCAGAACCTGCGCATCATCGTCCGCACGCGCTTCATAGGTGAAACCGAGGAACTGCTGCACGTGGGAGCCTGCGAAGTTGTTCCCGAGGAGTTCGAGACCTCCATCGAGATCTTCACCCGGGTGCTGGTGGAGTATCTGGTGCCCAACCAGATGATCGAGCGCTTCATCCTGGAGGCGCGGGGCAAAAACTACCGGATGCTGCGCACCCCGGACCTGCCCACGGACGGCCAGAAGCTCATGACGCCGCACCTCTCCGGCATGGACCTGGCCGTGTTCGGCGTGGAGGAGGGGGCTCCGGTGCAGGGTAAATCGCTGATGGAGTCGAACATCCGCAAGGAGCACGCCCTGACCGTGGTGGCCGTGGACCGCGACGGGAAGATGCACATGAACCCCGACGGGGAGTTCACCCTGGGAGTGGGCGACCTGGTCTACGTGTTCGGCAGCCAGGAGGACGTGGTGGACAAGTCCTGGCTGTTCAAGGCTGAGTAGCGGGAGGCGTCAATGGTGTGACGCCCGCCTGTGGCGGATGGGATGCCGAGAGCATTTGAAATGTGGTTGGAGGGTCCCGCCGGCGCAGGCCCCGGCGGGACCCGTCGCGTTTCAGGGCGGGAAAGCGATACGATTGGGCCCGGCTTACTAGGGCAGCAGGAAGTTGGGCACCTTCTGCCGGGTGGTGCGCCAGTCGCCCTGGGGGGTCGTGTACGGGTCCACGCTGGTGTCGGTGCCGGGAGTGGTGACCACGGTGGGCCGCACGTTGCTCTGGCCGGGCGTCTGGGTCTGGTTCAGGTAGGCCACGGGGCGGCTCATGGGGATGACCTTGCTGGACTTGGCCAGCACGTCGTTGTTGCGGGCGTCCACCACCT
Source organism: Fundidesulfovibrio agrisoli (assembly GCF_022808715.1). Classification (GTDB taxonomy): domain Bacteria; phylum Desulfobacterota; class Desulfovibrionia; order Desulfovibrionales; family Desulfovibrionaceae; genus Fundidesulfovibrio; species Fundidesulfovibrio agrisoli. Next base: position 65,232 of record NZ_JAKZKX010000002.1, on the reverse strand, counting down.
CGATGTTGAAGCGCACGCCGTAAGGTGTGCTCACATAGGTGCCGGTGAGCACCAGGGTGCTCTGGAACTGCCTGGTGACCAACTGGCGCACGTCGCGCGAGAGCATGAACTCACCCTGGGCCTTGTTGAAGACCACCTCGGACGTCTTCCTGATCTCCTGCACGTAGTAGCCCTTGGCTGTCATGGCCGAGCCCAGCTCCTCCGCGAGCACCCTGGCGAGCGGGGTGGCCTGGCCCATGTTGTTCAGGTCCGACGGGGTGGTGACCACCAGCCACTGCAGGCCGCGCGTGGTGGACTGGCCCACCCCCAGGCGCGGGGCCATCTGGGCGTCGAGTTCGTCGGCCATGATGCGGGCGGCCTGGGGGTAGTATTCGTTCATGTCCGGCTTGTCGCCGCCCCAGGAGGGGATGAGCGAAGCCATCTCGCCGTTGGCCATGGGGGCGCAGGCGCTGATGGAGAGCAGGATGAGCAGGGCGGCGTATCTCATGGTCGTATCCTCGGCCGGTCAGAGTGCAGGAGTTGCCTTGGGCGCAACCATGCAGGGTCCGTGCCGTGTGTTGCCATGTCCGTGGGGGGCCCCCCCCCCGCGGGGCGGGGGGCCCCCCCCGCCCCTGGGGGCCGGCGGATCCCCGCAAAAATGACCCGCCCCCCGC
>NZ_JAKZKX010000002.1:0-64569 GCF_022808715.1 Fundidesulfovibrio agrisoli | reverse complement strand
CGGGGCCGAACCCAGGCCGGGCCGGGGCGGGGGGTGCCCATGTCCGTGCGGGCCCCCCGCGGCGCGGCGCGGGGGGCACGCACGGACATGGCGGACTGCCGTAGCACGTCAAACTTCTCCTGCCGCCGTCAGCGCTCCTCGCGGATGGCGCGGTCCATGGCGGCGATTTCGGCCTGGCAGCTCCGGGACATGTCCATGTCCCGGGAGGTGGCCAGGGCCAACTGGAACTGCTCGCGGGCCAGCAGGTAGCGGCCTTGCTGCTTGTAGCGCAGGCCCAGGGAGTAGCGCTCCAGGGTGTGCGGATCCTGCGGGATCACGGCGAGCCCTTTGCCCTGACAGCCCGAAAGAAGCGCCAGGCAGAGCAGCGCGGCGGCGATGGTGTTCCTCATGACGTGCCTACTTGCCCTGAGGCTGGCCCTGGGTCTGGCCCGGAGCCTGGCCCGGCTGGGCCTGCTGCGCGGGCTGGGCCGGGGCCTTGGCGTTGGTGTCGATGGGCTCGCAGCCCGGCGGGCAGGGCTGCTTGGCCTTCTTGGACGAAGCCTTCTTGCTGGAGGCGCTTGTGCCCGATTTGGCCTTCGCTTTCGTTGGCGAGGGCGAATACGGAGCGGCGGGCTTGCCGTAGGCGCCGGGCGGGTCGTTCACGTCGCGCGCGCCGATGAGCGTGGGCAGGCGCGGCTGCATGGCCCCGGGCTCGGGCAGGCCGAGCATCCTGCGCAGGGTGGGGGTCATGGGTATCAGCACGGACCCGGTGCGCAGCACGCGGCCCGAGGGTTCCACGAGCCGGGCGTTGACGAAGATGTTGTCGCGGTCCACGTAGTAGGAGCCCGCAAGCACGGCCAGGTGCTCGGAAGGGGCCTTCCTCCCCTTGGCGGCCGCGGGCGCGTTGCCGCGCGCCTCCTTGACGGGGAAGCCCCGGCTGTTGATCTCGTAGATCATCTGCTCGCCCAGGAGCCGCCCGAAGGACGAAGTCAGGCGCGAATCCTGGTCCACGAAGGCGGAAGGCACGCTGGAGACGCCCGCGAGGGGAGCCTCGCCCGTGATGCCCGTGGTGATCTGGGCGGCCAGCTCCCGCGCGTAGAGCCGCAACTCCTCGGCGTCGGCCCGCGAGGGGGAGGGCGGGGGCAGCGGCGGGCCCGGCGCGTAGTTGACGTATCCGCCCGATGCGTCCGGCACCAGGTAGCCCTGCGAGGCTCCGGGCGTGGAACGCACCCGCACGCCGGACACCCCGTTGATCGTGGTGCCCTGGGGCTTGGAAAGATCCACTTCGGCTCCGGGATCGACCGGCCCGGCGGTCTGGGCGGCGGCCGTTACGGCCCCGAGAGCCAGCGTGGCGAGCGCCGCGAGGAAAGCTTTCGCGCGCATGGCGGTTCCTCCAATGGTTTGCCGTCCTATCGGCCGGGAAGCAAAACCCTTTAGTCGAGGGCGGCAGGAATTACCCTGTAGCCCCAGCTGGAATAAAAACGCAAACTCCGTGCCGAGGTTGTGGACAGGCTCGACAGGAGCGGCTAGAGAATGGTCACGGACATTGTGAAATTGGTGACTATCTTCGAACAGCAAGCGAGGACGCCATGTATTTTCCGGTAGCCGGCATCGAAGTATCCGTGTGGGTTCCGCCGCTGGTGGCTTTCGCCGTGTCCTTCTGCACCTCCATGGGCGGCGTGTCCGGCGCGTTTCTGCTGCTGCCCTTCCAGATGAGCGTGCTGGGATACGTCTCGCCGTCCGTCTCCGCCACCAACCAGGTCTTCAACATAGTAGCCATTCCCAGCGGGGTGTACCGCTACATCCGCGAAAAACGCATGGTCTGGCCCCTGACCTACGCCACGGCCCTGGGCACCCTGCCCGGGGTGTTCCTGGGGGCCTACATCCGCGTCAAATATCTGCCGGACCCCAAGAACTTCAAGATGTTCGCCGCGGCGGTGCTGGGCTATATCGGGCTGCGACTCGTGCGCGACACCTTCTTCAAGAAGGCCCCGGCAAAGCCCGCGCCGGGTTCCGGCCCCGGCTGCTCCATGCGCGACGCGGCAAAGCCGGTGAGCTGCGCCCAGAAGAACGCCCTGCAGAGCTCCGCGGCCATGGGCGGCACGGCCTGCGGCCCCCAGGGGAGCCTCATCGATTCCATGGCCGTTTCCGAGTCGAAGTATTCGTTCAAGCAGGTGGAGTTCGTCTTCCAGGGCGAGCGCTACTGCTTCTCCACTGGCGGGGTGCTGCTCATGAGCCTGATCGTGGGCATTGTCGGCGGCGTCTACGGAATCGGCGGCGGGGCCATCATCGCGCCCTTCTTCGTGGCCTTCTTCGGGCTGCCGGTCTACACCGTGGCGGGCGCGGCGCTCATGGGCACCTTCCTGACCAGCGTCTCCGGCGTGGTGTTCTACCAGGCCATCGCCCCGTTCTGGCCCGAACTGGCCGTGGCCCCCGACTGGACCCTGGGCGCGCTCTTCGGCCTGGGCGGATTCGCGGGCATGTACGTGGGCGCGCGCTGCCAGAAATACGTCCCGGCCAAGTATATCAAGGCCTTCCTCTCGGCGTGCATCCTGTTCCTGGCGGTGCGCTACGTTTATGAATTCCTCAAATAGCCCCCGCTGAAAGCCCTTGCGGAAACCGCCCGAAAGTGGTTTAGCTGATGAAGATGCCCGGCCGCCCGTTTTTAGTGGCGGCCGGCCTTTCACCTTCGTCATAAGCAAAGGAGACACTATGTCCGAACTGCACGGTATCTACAAATGCGCTCTCTGCGGCAACATCGTTGAAGTCCTGCACACCGGCGACGGCGATCTGACCTGTTGCGGCGAGCCCATGAAGTATTTCGCGGCCAACACCGTTGACGCCGCCAAGGAGAAGCACGTCCCCGTGATCGAGAAGACCGCCAACGGCTTCAAGGTCAAGGTCGGCAGCGTGGCCCATCCCATGGAAGAGAAGCACTGGATCGAGTTCATCGAGGTCATGGCCGACGGCAAGGTCTACCGCCAGGAGCTCAAGCCCGGCATGGCCCCCGAAGCCGAGTTCTGCATCCAGGCCGATAAGATCGTCGCCCGCGAATATTGCAACCTCCACGGCCTCTGGAAGGCGGAGTAGCACATGCTCAGCGATAAAATGAACCAGGCCCTCAACGACCAGGTAAAGTGGGAGCTGTGGTCCTCCTACCTGTACCTGTCCATGGCCTCCTACTTCGAGGATATGGGCCTCATGGGCTTCGCCAGCTGGATGAAGGTGCAGGAGCAGGAAGAGAAGTTCCACGCCACCAAGTTCTACAACTACACCTTCGAGCGCGGCGGGCGCATCAAGCTGCAGACCCTGGAAGCCCCCGAGAACTCCTGGGCCAGCCCCCTGGCAGCCTTCCAGGACACGCTCAAGCACGAGCAGGGCGTCACCGCGCGCATCAACGCGCTGATGGACCTCGCCATCGACGAGCGCGACCATGCCACCGCCTCCTACCTGAAGTGGTTCATCGACGAGCAGGTGGAGGAGGAAGCCAGCGTGCAGGACGTCATCAACAAGCTCAAGTTGGTTGAAAACGACCCCTCCGCGCTCTACATGCTGGACAAGGAACTGGCCACCCGCGTGTTCACCCCGCCCACCGGGGCCAAAGCTTAAACCCGGCGGCCCGGACCTCACGGCGCAGCCCCCTGGCGGGTTGCGGCATGCATCTTCAAGCGGCCGCCGGACTTCCGGCGGCCGCTTCGCTTTTTCATTCGACCTGGAGGATTTTCATGTCGGACACATGCGTTTCGATCGTCATAGGCGGCGAGGCCGGCCAGGGCCTCGTCACCGTGGGCGATTTCCTGGCCAAGGCCCTGGTGCGCGCGGGCTACGAGATAGTGGTCACGCAGGACTACATGTCCCGCATCAGGGGCGGGCACAACACCTACGCCATCCGGGTCAGCCACGAGGCCATCCACGGCCCCAGGGAGAGCATCGACCTGCTGGTGGCCCTCAACGCGGAGACCGTGGCCCTTCACCGCGCCCAGCTCACCTCGCGCGCCCTGGTGCTGGCGGACGAGGCCATCGACCGCCTGGGGCACCCGGGGCTCTCCATCCCCTTCAAGGCCCTCTGCCCCAAGCCTATGTTCGAGAACGTGGCCGCCCTGGGCGTGCTGACGCAACTGCTCTGCCTGGAGCGCTCCTGGCTGGAGGCCCTCATCCGGGACGAGTTCGCCAAGAAAGGCGATGAGGTGGTGCGCCAGAACCTGGACGTGTTCTCCTCCGCCCAGGACTGGGCCGCCGGGCAGAAGGCCGTGTTCAGCTGCATGGCCCCGCCGGTGCGCACCGCGAAACGTCTGTTCATGAACGGCAACGAGGCCATCGCCTTCGGCGCGCTGGCGGCGGGGGCCAATTTCTGCTCCTATTATCCCATGACCCCGGCCACCTCGGTGGCGGCCACCTTCGTCTCCCAGGGGACGAAGATGGGCATGCTCATCGAGCAGGCCGAGGACGAGATCGCGGCCATCAACATGGCCCTCGGGGCATCCTACGCGGGCGCTCGCGTCGTGGTGCCCACCTCGGGCGGCGGCTTCGCCCTGATGGTGGAGGGCGTGAGCCTCGCTGGCATGACCGAGACCCCGGTGGTGGTGGTGCTGGCCCAGCGGCCCGGCCCGGCCACGGGCCTGCCCACACGCACCGAGCAGGGCGACCTGAACATGGTGCTTTACGCCGGGCACGGCGACTTCCCCCGGGCGGTCTTCACCCCCGGCACGCCCGAGCAATGCTTCGAGCTGACCTATCGGGCCATGGACCAGGCCGAGAAGTGGCAGAGCCCGGTGTTCGTGCTCACCGACCAGTTTCTTGCGGATTCCTACCGGGCGGTGGTCCCGTTCGACCTGGAGGCCCTGCCGCCCGTGAGCGGGCCCGGCCTGACCTGCGAGGACCCCGCAGGGTACAAACGCTACGCCCTTACCCCCAGCGGCGTCTCCCCCAGGCTGGTGCCCGGTTTCGGCGAGCATTTGGTTGTGGTGGACAGCGACGAGCACACCGAGGACGGCCACATCACCGAGGACCTCACGGTGCGCGTCCAGATGGTGGACAAGCGCATGCGCAAGTTCGACGGGCTCGCGGCTGACGTGGTCCCCCCAACGTACTCCGGCGACGAGGCCCCCTCGACGCTGCTGGTGTGCTGGGGCTCGGCCATGGGCGCGGCCCTCGAAGCCGCACAGGGTCTGCGCGCCGGGGGCAAAAGCGCGGCGGTGCTGCACTTCGGGCAGGTCTACCCTCTGATTCCGAAGCAGTTCCTGCCCATTCTGGAGCGGGCCGGACGTGTGGTCATGGTGGAGGGCAACCAGTCCTGCCAGTTGGCGCGGCTGATCCGCCAGGAATGCGGTTATCACTTCAAGGAGGCCGTCACCCGCTATGACGGCCTGCCCATCACGGCCAGGTACATCCTGGACAGGCTGTAGGAGATGCCATGATACCTCTGGAACAGTACGGCGAATTCGAAACGGCCTGGTGCCCGGGCTGCGGCAACCACGCCATCCTCAAGGCCGTGAAGAAGGCCCTTTCCACGCTGGATCTGCCCCCGCACAAGGTCCTCTTCGCCTCGGGCATCGGCCAGGCCGCCAAGGCCCCGCACTACCTGCGCTGCAACGCCTTCAACGGCCTGCACGGGCGCAGCCTGCCCCCGGCCCAGGGCGCCGCGCTCGCCAACACGGAGCTGACCGTGTTCGCCGAAAGCGGCGACGGCTGCAGTTACGGCGAGGGTGGCAACCACTTCCTGGCGGCGCTGAGGCGCAACGTGACCATGACCTACCTGGTGCACGACAACCAGATCTACGGGCTCACCAAAGGGCAGGCCAGCCCCACCACGGCCCAGGGCCAGAAGACCAAGTTCCAGCCCGACGGCGCGCCCTCCATGCCCTTCAACCCCCTGGCCGTGGCCGTGAGCATGAACGCGCCCTTCGTGGCCCGGGCCTTCGCCGGGGAGATCGACCACCTGGCGGATATCATCGCGCAGGCGGCCAGGCATCCGGGCTTCGCCCTGGTGGACATCCTCCAGCCCTGCGTTTCGTTCAACAAGGTCAACACCTACGCCTGGTACCGCGAGCGCTGCTACAAGCTCGGGGCCGACCACAACCCCACGGACTGGGAAGCGGCCATGCGCAAGGCCCAGGAGTTCGGCGACAGGATTCCCATCGGCGTGATATACAAGGGCGATCGGGCTCCGTTCGAAACAAGGATCAACCCGGCGGTACTCAGGCCTTTGGCCACCTCCAGGCCGGACCTGGCCAGGCTTGGAGGCCTTCTCCAGGGGTACGCTTAGGGTGAAATTGGCGGGCCTGTGCGGTATGCGGGCCTTTGCAAGCCGGGCGCGCCTCAGAGCCGATAAGCGAGGATGACAGCATGAACAAGGTCGCGTTGTTCGCTTTCCAGGCTGAAATTCCCTGTTTTGTCCATGTGATGCTCAACGCGATCGACATGCGCGAGAAGGGCTGCGAAGTTGAAGTTATACTTGAGGGAAAGTCGCCCGGGGTGGTGGCCGAACTCTCCCGGCAGGAGCACCCCCTGCACGCGTTGTTCGAGAAGACCAAAGCCCTCGGCCTGATCGCCGGGGTGTGCCGGGCCTGCGCCGTGGCCACGGGATCGCTGGAATCGATCATGAAGGAGAGTCTGCCCTTGATCGACGGCATGCACGGACACGCGAGCATGGCGGACTACATCCTCAAGGGGTTCCAGGTGATTACCTTCTAAACCCCCACAGGCCCGCCGCACATAAACCGCATCGCGGAGCGCGCCCGGGATGTTGCCGCCCAGAAACGTATGCGCCCGCCAGTCAAGGACTGGCGGGCGCATACGTTTTGTATCACATAATGTGGATCAATCGTATTTCACGGCGCTGAACTTCATCAGCTTGTCCCAGGTGTGGTGCGACTCGATGCGCCGCATGGTGCCCGTCTTGCCGCGCAGCACCAGGGAGTGGGTCACCGCGCCGCGCCCGGTGAAGCTGACGCCCTCCAGCCAGGTGCCGCCGGAGATGCCGGTGGCGGCGAAGAAGGTGTCCTCGCTGGCCACGAGCTCCTCGGTGGTGAGCACGCGCTTGAGGTCGTACCCGGCGTCCAGCAGGGCCTTGCGCTCCTCGTCGGACTGCGGGTCCAGCCGCGCCAGCATCCTGCCGCCAAGGGCGCGGATGGCGCAGGCCGAAAGCACGCCCTCGGGGGTGCCGCCGGTGCCCATCATCACGTCCACCATGTCCTTGGGGTCGATAGCCATGAGCGATCCGGCAACGTCGCCGTCGGTGTGCAATTGGATGCGCGCCCCGGCCGCGCGGATATCCGCGATGAGTTGCTGGTGGCGGGGCTTGTCCAGCACGAAGACCACCAGGTCGTCCACGTCCTTGCCCAGGGATTTGGCCACGCCCTTGAGGTTGTCGGCCACGGGGGCGTCCAGGTCCACCGAGTCGCGCGCACCGTGGGGCACCACGAGTTTCTGCATGTAGTAGCTCGGCCCGGGGTCGAACATGGAGCCTTTGGGGGCCAGGCCCACCACGGAAATGGCGTTGGGGCGGCCGTAGGCCAGCAGGCGGGTGCCCTCCACGGGGTCCACGGCCACGTCGACCGCCGGGCCGTGGCCGGAGCCGACGGCCTCGCCGTTGAAGAGCATGGGGGCCTCGTCCTTCTCACCTTCGCCGATGACGATGACGCCCTGAACCTGGATGGAGTTGAAGCTCAGGCGCATGGCGTCAACGGCGGCCTGGTCGCCGGAGTTCTTGTCCCCCTTGCCGAGCCAGCGGGCGCTGGCCAGGGCGGCGGCTTCTGTGACGCGGACGAGTTCGAGTGCGAGGTTGCGGTCGGGGGCTTCCATGGTGTGCTCCGGGATGTGAGGTGGCGGGAGGGTAGTTAAAAATCCCCTGGCAGTAAAGGGCGGCCGGCTGCGCTGTCGTCGGCGCGGTGCCGCACTTGCCGGATGGGGCGCGATTGTCCCGACGGCTCAGGGCAAGAAAAAACCCCGCGCTCCTGGGAGCGCGGGGCCGTGATCGCTGTGCTGGCCTGGAATTACCAGGGGCGGCGGTTGGAACGGTCGCCGTAGGAAGGACGGGGAGCGCGCTCCTGAGCCTCGTTGATCTTCAGGGTGCGGCCGCCGAAGCTCTGGCCGTCCAGGGCCTCGATGGCAGCCACGGCGCCTTCGTCGTTCATCTCGACGAAGCCGAAACCGCGCAGGCGGCCGGTCTCGCGGTCGGTGATCAGGGCAACCGAAAGAACCTCGCCGTAGGGGGCGAAGTGGGCGCGAACGGAATCTTCAGTGGTGGAAAAGGGCAGGTTGCCGACATACAGTTTCTTGGACATGTGCGATACGCTCCAATTAAAAGTTGGCATTCATTCTCATCAGACCAGGAGCGAAGCACATGCTAAGCCTAACCTCAATGAAGACCGATGCCTTAATTAGACTTAAGTTAGCCTTGTCTTGCGAATAAGTCAATATCAATTTCGGAAATATTTGTCAGCACGAACGCAATGTCCTGAAAATCTTGGATTGATTCCCAAAAAAAGCCGGGGAAGCGCATGCTTCCCCGGCCTGGGAGTCGTTATGCGTTCCCGGGTCAGCCCTGGGCCAGCTTCTCGCGGATGCGGGCGATGCAGCTCTCGGCGGTGAAGCCGTACTCCTGGGCCAGGCGCTCGGCCGGGGCCGAGTGGCCGAAGTGGTTCAGGCCGATCACCAGGCTGTCCATACCCACGTACTTGTACCACAGCTCGGGCCGACCGGCCTCGATGGCCACGCGCGCCGTACAGGCCTTGGGCAGCACGGCCTGCCTGTACTCCTCGGGTTGCTCGTCGAAGAGCTCCATGGAGGGCATGCTCACCACGCGCACCTTGCGCTCGGCGATCTCCTTGGCGGCGGCCAGGGCCAGGTGCACCTCGGAGCCGGAGGCCAGGATGATGAGGTCGGGCTGGCCGCCGGGGGCGTCCAGCAGGACGTAGCCGCCCTTCTTCGCCCCGTCCGTCACGGCCGGGAGCTGCGCCGGGTCGAACACGGGCAGGTTCTGGCGGGTGAGCAGCAGGCAGGTGGGGCGGCTGGTCTGGGTCAGGGCGGTCTCCAGGCAGAGGGCGGTTTCGACGGCCTCGGCAGGGCGCAGCACCAGCATGTTGGGGATCAGCCGAAGCGAGCTGGCGTGCTCGATGGGCTGGTGGGTGGGGCCGTCCTCGCCGACCCAGAAGGAGTCGTGGGTGAAGACGTGCAGCACCGGCAGCTGTTGCAGCGCGGACATGCGCAGCGCGTTGCGCTCGTAGTCCGAGAACATCAGGAAGGTCGCGCCGAAGGGCACCAGCCCGCCGTGCAGGGCGATGCCGTTGCAGATGGCGCCCATGGGGAACTCGCGCACGCCGAAAGGCAGGTTGCGGCCCATGGGTGTGGCGGTGTTGAAGTCTCCCGTGGTCTCCCGGAACTTCATGGTCTGGTTGGAGGGGTCCAGGTCGGCGGAGCCGCCCACCAGGATGGGCAGCTGCTCGATGAGGGCGTTCAGGCACTTGCCCCAGGCCGAGCGGGTGGCCACCTTGCTGCCGGGCTCGAAAGCGGGCCAGGCGAAGCTCCGGTTGCCGGGGGCGCGCTTGGTGAGGCGCCAGAGATCCTGGAAGGCCTTGTCCGCGTCGAACTTCTTCTCGAAGGTCTTGTTCCACTCGGCCGCGGCGGCGCGCAGGGCGGGGAAGCGGGTGCGGAAGTGCTCCACGGCCTCTTCGGGCAGGTAGAAGTCCTTGTCGTCGGGCAGGCCAAGCTTGCGTTTGGTGGCCGCGATCTCCTCGGCGGGCAGGGGCGCGCCGTGGGTCTCGAAGTCGCCCTCGCGGGTGGCGGTGCCCTTGGCCATGGTGGTGTGGCCGATGATGAGCGTGGGGCGGCGGGACTCCAGCTGCGCGTTGGCGATGGCCTTGGCGATGGCCTCGCGGTCGTGCCCGTCCACGTCGATCACGTTCCAGCAGAAGCCCTCGAACACCTTGCGGTAGTCGGTGCAGTCGCTGCGGCTGGTGGGGCCCGCCAGCTGGACCTTGTTGGAGTCGTAGAAGACGATGAGCTTGTTCAGGTTCCACAGTCCGGCCAAGGAGGCCGCGCCCAGGCACACGGGCTCCTGCAGGTCGCCGTCGGAGGCCAGCACGTAGGTGTGGTGGCTGCAGATGTCCTCGCCCATGCGCGCGCGCAGCATGGCCTCGGCGGTGGCCATGCCCACGGCCATGGCCAGGCCCTGGCCCAGGGGGCCGGTGGTGGCCTCCACGCCGGGGGTCATGTGCTGCTCGGGGTGGCCGGGCGTGCGGGAGCCGAACTGGCGGAAGTGCTTGAGGTCGTCCACGGTGAGCACGCCCGCCAGGGTCAGCAGGCTGTAGAGCAGGGTGGACTCGTGTCCTGCGGAGAGCACGAAGCGGTCGCGGTTGAACCACTTGGGGTCGTCGGGGGAGTACTTCAGGAAATCCTTGAACAGCACGTAGGCGAAGTCGGCGGAGGACATGGCCCCGCCGGGGTGGCCGGAGTTGGCCTTGCGCACGGCGTCCATGACGAGGCCCTTGATCACGTTGACTGTCAACCGGTCCTTCTCGGCAAGCGCGGGCATATGCGGTTCCTTGTTGTGATTAGAGAGAGTCGAAGAGGTCGATGCGGCGCTGGTGGCGTCCGCCCTCGAACTCGGTCTTGATGAAGGTTTCAATGATGGATTCGGCCAGGCCCGCGCCCATCCAGCGCTCGCCCAGGCAGAGCACGTTGGCGTTGTTGTGCAGGCGCGTCATGCGGGCCATGTACTCGTTGGCGCACAGCGCGGCGCGGATGCCCGCGCGGCGGTTGGCCGCCATGGACATGCCCAAGCCGGTGCCGCAGATCAGCACGCCCAGGCACTTGTCCGCCAGGACGCGGGTGCAGAGCTTTTCGGCGAAGAGAGGGTAGTCGCAGCTCTGGAGGCCGTCGCAGCCCACGTCCACGACCTCCACGCCGAGCTTGGCGGCGAAAGCCTTGAGTTGTTCCTTGAGGGCGAAGCCCGCGTGGTCGGAGCCGAAGATGACGGGTGTGCTCATGGCTGGTATCCGTGAGTGGTTTGCGCCAGAGGCGCGCTGTGTCCGTGCCCCCCGGGCGGCGCAGCCGGGAGGCCGCTCCGCGAATGGCCGGGCCGGGGGCTGGCCGGGTGTACGGTCTTTGGCCGGAGAATCCTAGGGGATGTCCGGCGTCTGGAAGTCGCCCTCGCGGTCCAGGGGGATGTGGCGCGCCTGGGGCGGAAGAGCGAGTTCCAAGGATTGCAAGGGCATGGGCTCGGTGCCCAGTTCCAGCTTCTTGACGCGCAGGATGGCCTGCACCCCCCCTGGGGTGGTCAGCGTGATGAGCTGTGCCATGGGGGGCCGCCCGGCTTGCGGGGGCGCGAAATCGGAGAGATCGACGTTCCAGGGTTCCACGCCCCGGCCGGTGAGATGAATGGGTTTTCCCTCGAAGTCAAGGGTGAGGGCGGCCACCGGCGAGGAGGCCGGGAAGGAGTAAAGGAAACCGTTGGAGATTTTTTTCACGCTGGAATAGCTGGCCGGCAGGATCAGCCCGAAGCTGCCCACGCTCACGGCGGCAAGCTCCTTCATGCCGAAGGGGAAGGGCATGCCCAAGCGGGAGAGGGCCGCCTTGGTGCTGGAGTGGGTGAAGGCCTGATTGGCCCCCGGATAGACCGCCAGCCAGCCCTGCGCGTCCTCCCGCCACATGGAGAACACCTGGCCCATGCCTGTGGAGAGGTCCAGGCGCAGGGGCCGGTCCAGGTTGCCCCAGAAGCGCGCCAGCAAACGGGCCGACTTCTTGGGCGACTGCAGCGAGAGGCTGGCCGAAAGCGTGAACGACTTGGCCTGGGAGCCCCCGGCCATGAGCTGGGACCAGAGCGCCTGGGGCTGCGGGCCTTCGCCCGGTCCGGTGGCCGTGGGCTTGGGGGCGCAGCCGCCCAGCGCGGCCAGGCACAGCGCCGCCAGGAGCAGGGCGCGCCCCGGGAAGGATGCCGGGCGGATCATTTCAATCCGTCCAACTTGCGCTTGATCTCGTCGGCGTTGGAGGCCTTCATCTCCAGGGCCTTCCTGTAACCGGCCTGGGCCTGCTTGCGGTTGCCCATGGCGGCGGCGATGTCGCCGTAGTGTTCGTAGATGGCCGGGTCTTCGGCGGTCTTGGTGACGGCGCGCTGGATCTCGGCCCAGGCCTGCTTGTTGTCTCCGCGCTTGAAGTGCACCCAGGCCAGGGTGTCGATGTAGTAGGGGTTGTCGGGGCTTACCACCAGGGCCTTGGTTATCAGGTCCAGGGCGCGATCCAGGTCGCGGCCCTGTTCGGCCAGGGCGTAGGCCACGAAGTTCAGGGCGTCGGGGTTGCCGGGAGCCTGGGCCAGTACCTTCTCCATCATCTCCAGGGCCTCGCCCTGGCGCTTCAGGCGCTCCAGGGAGACGGCGTAGCGGTACACGGCGTCGGGGTTGCCGGGGAAGGCGTTCACCGTGTCGGCGTAGACGGCGGAGGCCTTCTCCAGGTCGCCCTGCTTGTCGTAGAACACGGCCTCGAGGAAGCGGTACTCGATGCGGTCCGGGTAGAGCTGCCTGCCCTCGTCGATGAGGGGCCTGGCCCTGTCGAACTGCGAGGCGTCGATGGCCAGCTGGATGCGGGTGCTCAGGGACTTGTCGTAGAGCTTGTTGTCCTTGGGAATGCGGGAGAGCAGCTCGAAGGCCTTCTCCAGGTTGTTCTCCTTCTCCACGGCCAGCATGGCCTGGATGAAGAGCACGTCCGGGTTGCCGGGCTGTTCCTGCGAGAGCTTGTCCAGCACCTGGGCCGCGGCGTTCTGGTAGCCCGCGTCAACGAACATGCCCATGACCTCGAAGAGGAAGGAGCGGTCGTTGGGGGCCTTCTCCAGCAGGGCCAGGGCCCTCTCGGGCTTCTTCTGCTTGAGCTCCAGGCGGATGAGCCTGATCCAGAGCTCGGGGCTGTCCTCGCCCAGGTCCAGGATGCGGCGGTAGGCCTCCTCGGCCTGCTTGAAGTCGCCCGCCTTCTCGAACTGGAAAGCCAGCTCGGACCATGCGGCCATCTGGTTGGGGTCTTCGCGCAGGGCCTGGCGCAGCTTCTCGATGGCCAGCTTCTGCTTGCCCATGGCGCTGTAGGCCTTGGACTCGTAGTAGGCCATGGCCGGGGTGCGGCGGTCCTTGGGGAGGGAGGCCATGAAATCCAGGGCTTCCTGGTTCTTGCCCGCCTCGACCATGATGGAGGCCAGCTCCTGGCTGGCGGTCTGGTCCTTGGGGTGGGCCGCCAGGTACTTGCGCAGCACGGCCAGGGACTCGTCGTAGCGGCGCTGCAGCAGGTAGGAGTTGGCCATGTAGAAGTGGAGGGTCTTGTCCTCCGGGTAGGCGGCCAGGCCGTGCTCGAGCACCTCGCGGGTTTTATCCGGCTGGGCCATGCCCCAGTAGATGTTGGCCAGCTCGCGGTAGAGCTCGGGGGTGGGGGCGAGCTCGATGATCTTCTCCAGCACCACGGCCGCCTGTTGGGGCTGGCCCTTGCGGGAGAGGTCCTGGTAGATGAGGAAATAGTAGTCCGCGGCGGCCTGGGGGGTGAGGCCCCTGTCGCTCACGTCGGAGGGCGCGGGTTTCTTCGGGGCGCAGGCGGCGAGGCCGAGCACCAGGGCGATGACGAGGGCGTATCTGAACATGGGGGCTTTACTCTTCTTTGCGGATCCACTCTGCCGAGAAGTCGCCTATGCGCTTGACGAAGTGGCTGCGGATCTTTTCGAGCAGTCTTGTCTCGATCTGGCGCACCCGCTCGCGGGTGATGCCGTACTTGTTGCCGATTTCGCGCAGGGTCACCGGGGAGTCGGAAAGGATGCGCTGCTCCAGCAGGTCGCGCTCCTTGTCGGAGAGCTCCGGGATGATGCTTTGCAGGTGTTTCTCCACCAGCCCCGCGATTTCGTCCTTGGCGAGCATGTCCTCGATGCCGGGGGTGAGCGCGGGCAGGTAGTCCAGCCGGGTGGAGGTGGAGTCGTCGCCGAGGGTGATGTCCAGCGAGAGGTCGTTGCGGGCCATGCGCTGGTCCATCTCCAGCACGTCGGCCTCGGACACGTTGAGGCTCTTGGAGATGTTGCTGGCCGACGGGTCGAAGCCCTGCGAGGTCAGGCGCTGGCGTTCCTTGTTCAGGTTGTAGAACAGGGTGCGCTGGGCCTGGGTTGTGCCGATGCGCACGAGCCGCCAGTTGTCCATGATATATTTAAGGATGTAGGCCTTGATCCAGTAGGCGGCGTAGTAGGAGAACTTGATGCCCTTCTCCGGGTCGAACTTCTTCACCGCCCGCATGAGGCCCACGTTGCCCTCCTGGATGAGGTCCGCCACGTTCTGGGCCCAGCGGCGCTGGAAATCCATGGCGATCTTCACCACCAGGCGCAGGTGGGATGTGACCAGGCGGAAGGCCGCCTTCTGGTCCCCCTCGTCGCGCACGCGCCGGGCCAGCTCGAACTCCTCGTCGGGCTTGAGCATGGGGAACTTGCTGATCTCGCGCAGGTAGGCGTGGAGGTTGTCGCGGGAGGCGGCCGGGACGGCCTGCACCTTCAGCGCGGGGAGGTTGGCCTCTTCGTCGAGGCCCGCCTCGGCCGCGAGGGCGACGTCGTCCTCGGAGGCGTCATCCGACTCGCCATTATAGAGGCCGTCCTCCGAGGATGCCTCTTCGGCGTCCGCGGGAAGGAGTTCGGGCTCTTCGGGCTGGTTTTGGTTCGTGCTGTTGCTCATATGCTTGTCCAGGCAGCGTAAAACGCTGGAAGGTATTATCCATACGCTTTTCATTTGCCGGATTCAACGATTTTCAGTACGAGAACGTGGCTCGGACCCCCAAGGAGGATGACTGGTGGCGGATTTTCGCAAAGCGTTGTCGGACGGAGGCATCATAGTTTTCGATGGTGCCATGGGAACGTTGCTTCAGGCCAGGGGGCTGCCCCCCGGGGCCTCCCCCGAACTGTGGGGGCTCGACAACCCCGGCATGGTTCGCGCCGTCCATGAGGACTACCTCCGCGCCGGCGCCCGCGTGGTGACCACCAACACCTTCGGCGGCACCCGTTTCAAGCTCCCTCCCGGAACCGACATCCGCCGCGTGAGCCGCGAAATGGCCCTGGTGGCCAGGCAGGCCGCCGGCGACGCCAATTTCGTGGCGGGCAGCGTCGGCCCCACCGGGCACTTCATCGAGCCCCTGGGCACCGTGACCATGCGCGAGATGGTGGCCGCCTTCGCCGAACAGATCAAAGGTCTGGCGGAAGGCGGGGTGGACCTGGTCATCGCCGAGACCCACTTCGACCTGGCCGAGGCCAAGGCCGTGGTGCTGGCCGCGCGCGAAGTCTGCGACCTGCCCGTGGCCGTGCTCATGACCTTCGAGCCCGCCGGTTCCCTCACGGGCACGCCTTCCGCCGTGTTCGCCGACACCATGCAGAACCTCGGTGTGGACCTGCTGGGCGTCAACTGCGGCCTGGGCCCCGAGCAGATGGTCCAGGTTGCCAAGGATTTCCTGCCCCGCATCGACACGCCGTTCTTCATCAAGCCCAACGCGGGCCTGCCGCGCCTGGAAAACGGCGTGACCGTCTACCCCATGGGCCCCGAAGAGTTCGCCGGCCGCATGGAGCCCTTCCTCGAGATGGGCGCCAAGTGCGTCTCCGGCTGCTGCGGCACCACGCCCGCGCACATCCAGGCCCTGGCCAAGCTGGCCGAGGGCCGCGCCTGGAGCCGGCCCGAACCCTCCGAGGGCCGCCCCCTGGTGGTCACCTCCCGTTCGCGCTCCGTGTGCATCGGGGTGGGGCTGCCCGCCGTGTGCATCGGCGAGCGCATCAACCCCACCGGCAAGAAGGTCCTCACCGAGGAGTTGCAGGCCGGTGAGTTCACCGAAGCCCTGCGCCTGGCCGAGGAGCAGGTGCAGGCCGGGGCCGGGCTGCTGGACGTGAACGTGGGCGCGCCCATGGTGAAGGAGGACGAGCTGCTGCCCAGGCTGGTCAGGCAGCTCTCCAGCCGTTTCCTGACCCCCCTGTGCCTGGACAGCACCAAGTCCGAAGCCCTGGTGGAGGGCCTGTGGTCCGTGCCCGGCTCCGCCCTGGTGAACTCCATCAGCGGCGAACCCGGCCGCATGGAGGAGCTCGGCCCCCTGTGCAAGCTGCACGGCGCGCCCTTCATCCTGTTGCCCCTGGCGGGCAAGAAGCTGCCGGTGACCGCGGCGGAGCGCATCGCGGCCATCGAGGCCCTGCTGGAAAAATCCGACGCCCTGGGCATCCCCCGCAGGCTCATCCTGGTGGACGCCCTGGCCCTGACCGTCTCCTCCAAGCCGGAGGCCGCCCGCCACTGCCTGGAGACCATCCGCCACTGCGCCAACGTGCTGAAGCTGCCCACTGTGCTGGGGCTTTCCAACATTTCCTTCGGCCTGCCCGCGCGCGAACTGCTCAACTCCACGTTCCTGGCCATGTGCCTGGGCGCGGGCATGGGCGCGCACATCTCCAACCCGTCCACGCCGCTGCCGCGCGAGGTGGGTTTCGCCTCCGAGGTGCTCCTGGCGCGCGACCCTCAGGCCGGGCGCTTCATCGAGGCCTGCTCCGGCTGGAAGTACGGCGGGGGAGAGGGCGGCGCCACCGCCAGGAAGGCCGCCGTGGAGGCGAAGACCCTGCGCGAGGCCGTGGTTGCCGGGCGCAAGGCCCAGGTGCTGGAAATGGTGGAGGAGGCCCTCGGCCGTGGCGAGGCCCCCGACGCCATCCTGAATGAGGAGCTCATCCCCGGCATCATGGACGTGGGCGTGCTCTACGAGCGCAAGGAATACTTCCTGCCGCAACTGCTGCTCTCCGCCGAGACCATGCAGGCCGGGTTCGCCCGCCTCAAGCCCCTGCTGGAGGCCGCGAACAAGGGCGCCGTGCGGCCCAAGGTCGTGCTGGCCACGGTGGAGGGCGACATCCACGACATCGGCAAGAACATCGTGGGCCTGATGCTGGCCAACCACGGCTTCGAGGTGCTGGACCTGGGCAAGGACGTGCCCGCCGCCCGCATCGTGGAAACCGCCAAGGAGCAGGGCGCGCGCGTGATCGGCCTCTCCGCCCTGATGACCACCACCATGGTCCGCATGGAGGACACGGTGAAGCTGCTGCGCGAGAACGGCATGGACCAGAAGGTCTTCGTGGGCGGGGCGGTGGTCACCGAGGCCTTCGCCCGGGCCATCGGCGCCGACGGCTACGCGGCCGACGCCGTGGAAGCCGTGCGCGTCGCCAAAGAGCTCATGGACGCCTAGGCCCGGACGATATATAGCTGGCCAGTCCGTCAACAATCCAACGAACAAGTGGTTGTCATGTACAAATATTCATTCGCCTTTCTTCTGTGCGTCCTGCTGCTCGGCAGCTCCCTGGCCCAGGCCCAGAACCGGCCCGAGGTCCAGATCTCCAGCCAGGACATCATCAAGGCCGTCAGCCAGTCCAGGGGCAAGGTGGTGGTGGTGAACTTCTGGGCCTCCTGGTGCCCGCCGTGCCGCCAGGAAATCCCCGACCTGATCGCCCTGCGCATGCGCATCCCCGAGGACAAGCTGCTCATGATCGGCGTGAGCATCGACCAGGACCCCGCCATGTTCTCCATGTTCACGGCCAAGACCGGGTTCAACTACCCCGTCTACCTGGCCAAGCCCGACGTGGCCCAGGCCTTCTCGCTGCGCTCCATCCCGCGCACCATGGTCTATTCGCCCAAGGGCGAGATGGTCAAAGCCATCGAGGGCTTCGTCACCGGACCCGAGCTGGAGAAAATCATCAACAAGCTGCTGGGCGCCTAGAATGGCGGAATACTTCCTGCGCAAGGCGCGCATCGAGGACGTTAAGGCCATCCACGCACTGCTGATGGAATCCGCGCGCGGCGAGCTGCTTCTGCCGCGCTCCTTCACCCAGTTGTACTCCCACCTGCGGGATTTCTACGTGCTGGCCGCGCGCGAGGGCAAGGACATCAAGGGCTGCTGCGCGCTCTCGCTCTGCTGGGAGAACCTGGCCGAGATCCGCTCCCTGGTGGTCCACAAGGATCTGCAGAAACAGGGCTGGGGCCGCAAGCTGGTGGAGGCCTGCCTCTCCGAGGCGGTGACCCTGGGCGTGTACAAGGTGTTCACGCTCACCTACCAGAGCGACTTCTTCAGCAAGCTGGGCTTCGAGGTGGTCAGCAAGGACGAGCTGCCCCAGAAGGTCTGGGCGGACTGCATCCACTGCCCCAAATTCCCCGAGTGCGACGAGATAGCAATGAAGATGGAGTTGTAGGCGGTGTACGAGAACCTGATCCCCGTCATCACCCGCGAGGCCATCGCCAGCCGCGTCGAGGAGCTGGGCGCGGCCATCTCCGCGGAATACGCCGGGAAGGACCTGCTGGTGGTGGGCGTGCTCAAGGGCGCGTTCATGTTCCTCTCCGACGTGGTGCGCAGCCTGACCATCCCCGCCCGGGTGGATTTCGTGCGCCTGGCAAGCTACGGCGCCAAGGACTCCCCGGGTGAGCTCAAGTTCCAGCAGGACCTGGAGACGCCCGTGGAGGGCAGGCACATCCTGGTGGTCGAGGACATCGTGGATACGGGCCATTCCATGGCCCTGCTCCTGGACGTGCTTGCCGCGCGCAACCCCCTTTCGGTGAAGCTGTGCAGCCTCATCGACAAGGCGGAACGGCGCCAGGCGCACGTGAAGGTTGACTTTTACGGATTCCGGCTGGCAAAGGGCTTTCTAGTGGGCTACGGTCTGGACTTTGCAGAGGACTACCGGTGTCTCCCGGCGGTCTATGAACTGATCCAACCCAAAGGTTGCTGATGCCATGAAAGTCGAATGCCCGAACTGCCATACGACGTACAAGCTCCCCGACGAGCGGGTGGGGCAGGATGGCGCAACGGTCCGCTGCACTGTGTGCAAGCACCAGTTCCATGTGGACGCACCCACGCCCGAGGATTTCCCCGGCTTCGGGGATACGGGCGCCTCGCCCGTGTGGCCCGTGCAGGGTGAGGACGAATCCGACGTTTCGAACGATTTCGCCAGCCACCTGGACGCCCAGCGCAAGAAAGACCCTTACGTCGACTCGGAGCTGCCCGGCGGGGACTTCGCCTCGGCGGACTTCGCCACCATCGAGTTCGGCAAGGAGGAAAAGCCCGGCTCTGGGGGGCTCTCCCGCAAGTCTCTGATTCTGGCCATTCTGCTCGGTGTCGTGATTCTGGCGGGCGCCGGGGCCACGGCCGCCTATTTCATGGAGTTCTGGCCCTTCGCCAAGAAGGCCCCGACCTCCGCCATGGAGGGCGCTCCCCAGGCCGCTCCGGGCCAGCCCGAACAGCCCAAATCGCCCAAGCAGGAGCCCGCCGCGCAGGCTCAGGCCCCCAGCCACATCGCCTCCATCGCCATCGAGTCGCACCAGTACTACTTCACCGAGAACGAGAAGATCGGGAAGCTGTTCGTGATCGACGGCAAGATCGTCAACAAGTCGCCCGTGGTGGTGGGGCAGGTGAAGATCGAAGCCACGCTGCTCGACCCCTCCGACGCCCCGGTGCTGACCAAGACCATCACCGCCGGACCCAAGGCCAGCACCTTCGAGCTCAAGACCATGTCTCAGACCGACATGGAAGCGCGCCTGAACTCCGTGCAGGAGATCCTGCTCAACAACGGCAGCGTCAAGCCCGGGGAAGAGATCCCCTTCATGTTCGTGTTCACCAATCCTCCGGCGAACCTGGGCAGCTTCTCCCTGAAGGTCACCGACTACCAGGAGCTGGCGCCCCAGGCCGGCCAGCAGACCTCCGACAAGAAGTAGCCCGTGGCCAAGGCCCGCATCGTCTACGTCTGTTCCGCGTGCGGGGCGTCGAGCCCCCGTTGGCGCGGGCAGTGCGAAGGCTGCGGCGCCTGGAACACCCTGGCGGAGAAGGCCGCTTCACCGGCGCAGCCGCGCTCGGCCGCCGCATCCCCCCTGTATTCCGAGAAACCCGTCTCCCTCTCAGGCTTCAAGGCTGAAACCGCGCCCGCCGCGCCCACCGGCATTCCTGACCTGGACCGGGTGCTCGGCAGCGGCATGCAGCCCGGCGCGGCCGTGCTCCTCGGCGGGGAGCCGGGCATCGGCAAGTCCACGCTGCTGTTGCAGTTGGCGGGGCAGGTCGCCTCCGCAAACCGCAGGGCGGTCTACGTTTCCGGCGAGGAGTCCCTGGGGCAGCTGGCGGCCCGGGCGCGCAGGCTGGGGCTCGACCATCCGGGCCTGCTGGCCGTGAGCACCACCAGCGCATCCGACGCTGCGGCCGCCCTGGCGGAGGCCGATACCCCGGCCCTGGTGGTGGTGGACTCCGTGCAGACCATGGCCTCCTCCTACGCCGACGGCGTGCCCGGCAGCCCGGGGCAGGTGCGGGCCGTGGCCTCCGAGCTGGTGGACGCGGTGAAGCGGGGCAATTCCACGCTGATCCTGGTGGGCCACGTCACCAAGGAGGGGCTCATCGCCGGGCCCAAGATCCTGGAGCACATGGTGGACACCGTGCTCTACCTTGAGGGCGACCGGCAGCACTTCTACCGCATCCTGCGGGTGTTCAAGAACCGCTTCGGCCCCACCGACGAGCTCATGGTGCTTGAGATGCAGGGCGACGGCCTGACCCCCGTGCCGGACCCCTCCACATACTTCCTGGGCGAGCGCGACGCCACGGCCAGCGGATCCGCCGTCGTCCTGGCGTTGGAGGGCAAGCGCCCCTTCGCCGTGGAGATGCAGGCCCTGGCCAGCAAATCCTACCTGGCCATGCCCCGGCGCACCGCCCTTGGGCTGGACCTGAACCGGCTGAACCTCCTGCTGGCGGTGCTGGAGAAACGCCTGGGCATCCAACTGGGCCAGTCCGACATTTACGCCAAGACGGGCGGGGGCCTGAAGCTGACCGACCCCGGGCTCGATCTTGGCCTTGTGGCGGCGGTGCTTTCCTCTTATTATGACAGACCGCTGCCGCCGCGGGCCGTCTTCTGGGGGGAAGTCGACCTGAGCGGACGCATCCGGCCCGTCTCCGGGCATGAGGCGCGGCTCAAGCAGGCCACGCGCCTGGGTTACGAACCCATTTTCCACCCCCCAGCCGAAGGGCGTGGCGTGGCCACCCTCAAGGATTTCCAGCGCGCCCTCTTCGGCGCGTGAATGTCCGGGCGAGCCGGACCCAAACCAGCACGGCGCCATACAGATGACCCAGTCCGCACCCAAACGCCCGCCCGGCAGGCCCCGCAGCGACGCGGCGCGCAAGGCCATTCTCGACGCAGCCTACAGCCTCCTGGAGGAGACGGGCTACGCCAGGCTCTCCATGGAGGGCATCGCCGCCCGCGCCGGAGTGAGCAAGGCCACCATCTACCGCTGGTGGCCCACCAAGGGCGCTGTGGCCATGGAGGCCTTTCTCGGGGCCATCTCGCCGCGCATCGCCTTCCCGCACACGCAGTCAGCCATAGCGGACGTCACCGCGCAGATGCGCTCCCTGGTGCGTGTCTACCTGGGCGTCAACGGGCGCGTGGTCTGCGAACTGATCGCCCTGGGGCAGTCCGAGCCCGAGACGCTGGCCTCCTTCGTGGACGGCTACCTCAAGCCCCGCCGCAACGCCGCCAAGGATGCGCTCCTGCGAGGGGTGCGCTCAGGGGAGATCCGCCCGGACCTGGACATGGACATGCTCGTGGACGCCCTCTACGGTCCCATCTTCAACCGGCTGCTGGTGCGACACCTCCCCCTGGACGAGGACTACGCCGAAGGGGTCGCCCGCATCGTGTTTTCCGGCGCTTCCGCCGGTGCGCCCGTCAACTCCTGACCCGCAGCAGAAGCCTATTCCCGCACGGGGTTACACGACGAGAACTGGAGGTAAGGTGCCGCCGCTTGACTTTTCAGTCTTCGTTGTTAAGATACGAAACGTATCGTATCTTTAAGTGGGGGACAAGCCATGAAAGAAGATATTTCATCCACGCCTGAAGAGACTCCCAGCCTGGACAAGAGCGTGGTCGCGCTCATGTCCGCGGCGGCGGGCCTCTTCGTGGCCAGCATCTACTACAACCAGCCCATGTTGGGCATTCTCGCGCGGGACTTCGGCGTCAGCCACGAAAGCGTGACCCACGTGCCCGTGTTGACACAGGTTGGCTACGCCGCCGGTCTGCTTCTGATCGCCCCCTTGGGGGACCGTTTCGAGCGGCGCGGCCTGATCGCGTTCAGCACGGCGCTGCTCGCGCTCTCGCTGCTGGCGGCGGCCCTGTCCCCGAGCCTGGGGACGCTCATAGCCGTCAGCCTTGCCATCGGGGTAACGGCCACGGTGGCCCAGCAGGTTGTGCCAATGGCGGCCCAGCTTGCCCCAGGGAGCCAGCGGGGCAGGGTGGTGGGCCAGGTCATGGCCGGGCTGCTCACGGGGATATTGCTGGCCCGCACGGTGAGCGGCTTCGTCTCGGAGTACGCAAGCTGGCGGCTGATGTTCGGGCTGGCCGCCGCCGCCACGGCCGTGCTGGGCGTTCTGCTCGCCCGCAAGCTGCCCAGGGTGGAGCCCGCCACGGTGATGTCCTACCCGGGCATCATGCGCTCGCTGGTGCAACTGGCCCGCGAGCATGAGCAGCTCAGGCGCTCTGGCCTCGTGCAGGGCCTTCTGTTCGGCGGGTTCGTGGCTTTCTGGGCCAACTTGGCTCTGTTCCTGGAGCAGCCGCCGTTTTTGGCTGGCAGCACGGTGGCGGGCCTGCTCGGCGTGGTGGGGGTGGTGGGCGTGATCGCCGCGCCCCTGGCGGGCCGCCTGGCGGACAAGGGCGGCCAGCGCACCGTGATACTGGCGGGTGCCGGGGCCGTGGCGGTGTCTTTCGCCTGTTTCGCCCTGTTCCGCGAGTCCTGGGCGGTGCTCATCGGAGGGATCGTGCTCATGGACGTAGGCCTGCAGGCGGCCATGGTTTCCAACCAGTCCCGGGTCTACGCTCTGGATGCGGCCGCGCGCAGCCGCCTGAACACGGTCTACATGACCATCATGTTCACCGGCGGGGCCATCGGCGCCGCCGTGGGCGCGCAGGCTTTCGCGCACTTCGGCTGGGCCGGGGTCTGCGTCATGGGCGCGGCCTGCGCGGTGCTGGCCCTGGTGTTCGAGCTGAAACGCCCCGCGCCTGCGCGGTAGCTGTCAGTCGCGCCGGCGAGCTTGCACGAGCCGTCCCAGGGAGCTAGTGGGTCTTCATAGCGTTTCCGCCGGGATGACCGTCGGCGCGAGGGAGGCGACGAATGCCGAGGCTGATGCTTGCCGTCCTGTTGCTTGTATTCTCCCCTTTGGCTGCCCTGGGGGCCGAACCGGCCGGGGCCGACGCCCTCACTTTGGCCCGGAGCGTGTTCAAGGACGCGCGGGAGGATGCTCCCGGCGTTCTGACGCTCGCGCTGGAAAAGATCCTGCGCCGCCCGGGCGTGAAGGATCGCACGGCGCTGCAGTCCGGAACCCGGCTGACGGCCTTCGAGACGGCGGACGTGCTCTCCGATGGCCGCCCATACGTTCTGCTGTTCGTCGAGGCCGAGGATGCGGGTACGGACGTGCCAGGCGAAGGGGCGACCGTGCTGGCGCTGTTCCGGGCGGGGGAAATCGAGCCGCTGGACGTGGTGGAGCTCAAGACGGATCGGTTCACCTCGCTTTCGCGCCCCTTCATGGCCTTCGGGGGCGGGCAGGCCTTCGTGGTGAGCAATTCCCATTTCAATTCCAACCAGGGCTACCAGGACGCGGCCCTGTTCCACATCCACAAGGAGCGTATCCGCAGGATAGCCTCCGTTTTCACGCTATCCCTGCGCGGCATGTGCCAGCGCTCGTTCGCCGAGAACCTGAAGTGGAGCTTCCCACCCGACCCCGGCAGCCCTTATCCCCGCGTGCTGGCGGAGGTGACCCTGGCCAAGGGCCCCGAACCGGACGACGCGGCGGGCTGCCCCAAGCCCAATCGCGCCGTACCGCCCGCAAAATTCTCCGACGAATACCGCTGGGACAAGGCTCGTGACCGCTTCGTGCTTTTGCGCGGGGGCCTTGGCGCGCTGGAAGCCTTCAACCGCGACAAGTTCTGAGCCGCCCTGCGGGTCGCTCAGTACAGCGAAGAGGCGATGCTCGGGCCATTCCATACGGGATTCCAAAGGGAGGACCTCCCTTTGGCCGCCGGAGGCTCCACGTTCGTCCGGGCACCGGTCTTGGCCTCTTCAGGGCTGGACCCGTCATGGCTCACCGCGTTTGATACGCGGCAAACAAGCAAGCCCGCTCTCCTGAATACCCCGCCGTAAGCCAACAAAAAACGCCGGACATCCTACTGGATGCCCGGCGTTGTTGCTCGCGTCAGTCTCGCGGGGAATTAGGCCACGTCCCAGACGGCTCCGGTCGGGGTGTCCTTGACCTCCACGCCCATGGCGGCCAGCTCGTCGCGGATGCGGTCGGACTCGGCGAAGTTCTTGTCGGCGCGGGCCTGCTTGCGGGCGGCCAGCAGGGCCTCCACGGCCTCGGCCCTGATGCCCTTGCGCCCGGCCTTGCTATCGCGCAGCTCAAGCAGGAACCCTGCGGGATCACTGCCGAACACGCCCAGAATGTTCGAGTATTCCTTGAAGTTCGAGCGGATGGACTCCAAGAGCTCCTTGCCGCCCTGGCTCTTGCGCAGGGCCTTGTCCTCCATGACGCGCCCGGCCAGGCGCACCATGCCGAACACGTGGCCGATGGCGGCGGCGGTGTTCAGGTCGTCCTCCATGGCCTGGGCGAACCCGGCGTGCAGGGTGGCGCACTCCTGGGTCAGCTCGGCCGGGGCGGCCGCGCCGGACCACTTTGTTCCGGCCAGGGTCTCTTCGATCTGGGCCAGGGCGGAGTAGATGCGCTTGATGCCCTTTTCGGCCTCGTCCAGGGCCTCGGTGGAGTAGTCCAGCGGGGAGCGGTAGTGCGAGGAGATCAGGAAGAAGCGCAGCACCTCGGGCAGGCAGTAGCCGAAAATATCGCGGATCGTGATGAAGTTGCCCAAGGATTTGGACATCTTCTCGGAGTTGATCTGCACGAAGCCGTTGTGCACCCAGTAGTTGGAGAACTCCTTGCCCGAGGCGGCCTCGGTCTGGGCGATCTCGTTCTCGTGGTGGGGGAAGACCAGGTCCTGCCCGCCGCCGTGGATGTCCAGGGGCAGGCCGAGCAGGTCTTCGCTCATGGCCGAGCACTCCAGGTGCCAGCCGGGGCGGCCGGGGCCCCAGGGGCTGTCCCAGGTGGGCTCGCCGGGCTTGGCGGCCTTCCAGAGCGCGAAATCCAGGGGGTCCTTCTTCTCCTCGCCGGGGGCCACGCGGGCGCCCGCCTGAAGCTCCTCCAGGTTGCGCCCGGAGAGCTTGCCGTAGGGCTTGAAGGCCCGCACGCTGAAGTACACGTCGCCGGAGGGCGTGGCGTAGGCGTAGCCCGTGTCGATGAGGTGCTGGGCCAGCTTGATCATCTCGCCGATGTATTTGGTGGCGCGGGGCTCCATGTCGGCCCGGAGGATGCCCAGGCGGTCCATGTCCTCGTAGAAGGCGGCGATGTATTTTTCCGACACTGCCTCGGAGGTCGTTCCCTCCTGCTGGGCGCGCTTGATGATCTTGTCGTCAACGTCGGTGAAGTTGCGGGCGAAGCGCACGTCCAGGCCCGTGGAGCGCAGGTAGCGGACCATCACGTCGAATACCACGGCCGAGCGGGCGTGGCCGATGTGGCAGTAGTCGTAGGCGGTGATGCCGCAGACATACATGGACACCTTCCCGGCGTGCACGGGGGTGAAGGTCTGCTTGGAGCGCGTCAGGGTATTGTAGAGCTGCATGTATGATCCTCGCGGGGCATGTTCGGGCAGGTTTCGTTGCAGAGCCCGCCCCAAAAGTCAAGCCGTGGCGCGGCCCACGGCGGTGGCCGTGGCGTAGGCCTTGATGCCCTGGCCGGAGCCGGTGAAGCCGAGCTTCTCCTCGGTGGTGGCCTTCACGTTCACGCTGGCCAGGGGCAGGCCAAGCAGCGCGGCCACGTTGCGGCGGATGTGCTCCCGGTGGGGGCCGATCTTGGGCAGTTGGGCCACGATGGTCAGGTCCACGTGCACCAGGGTCAGCCCGGCGGGCGCGAATTTGGCCTGCACCTCGCTGACCAGCACGGAG
The DNA here is from genome assembly GCF_022808715.1 of Fundidesulfovibrio agrisoli. Lineage (GTDB taxonomy): Bacteria > Desulfobacterota > Desulfovibrionia > Desulfovibrionales > Desulfovibrionaceae > Fundidesulfovibrio > Fundidesulfovibrio agrisoli. The sequence goes on along the minus strand of NZ_JAKZKX010000002.1, from coordinate 38,587 downwards.
CTGGCCACGCCGCTGAAGCGCGGGTCGCTGTCCGGGAAGTGCTGCCCGATGTCGCCCGCGCCCAGACAGCCCAGCATGGCGTCGGCCAGGGCGTGCAGGAGCACGTCCCCGTCGGAGTGGGCCAGCACGCGCGGCGCGCCGGGGATGGGCGCGCAGCCCAGCACCATGGAGCGCACGCCTTCGCCCTCGGGCGTCTCGGGCGGGGCGTAGCGGTGCACGTCGTAGCCGAAGCCCACGCGCGGCAGGAGCATGGGCGGGGCCTGGTCGCCCAGCAGGCGCAAATCCTCGGGGGTGGTCAGCTTCACGTTCTCCTCCGAACCGGGTACGACGCGCACGGACATGCCCAGCGCTTCGGCCAGGCTCGCGTCGTCGGTGACGTCGATGCCTTCGCGCGCGGCCAGGGCGAACCCCTCGCGCAGCACGGCGAGCTCCACCCCTTGCGGCGTCTGCACGGCCATGAGGCGGCTGCGGTCCGGCGTGGCGGTCACGATGCCGCCCTCCACCTGCTTGATGGTGTCCTTCACGGGCACGGCGGGCACCACGGCGGGCGCGCCTTCCTCAAGCGCCGCGACCACGCGCAGGATCACCTCCGGGGTGACGAAGCAGCGGGCCGCGTCGTGCACCAGCACGTGGGTGCAATCGGGGGGGAGGGCGGCCAGCGCGTTCTCCAGCGAATCCTGGCGGCGCGCGCCGCCTGCAACGGCCTTCCAGGCCAGGCCCAGCGGGGTATCGGCGTCCAGCGCCTCCAGCCTGGGAAGCATGGCCTCCAACTCGGCCGGGGGCAGGGCGAAGACCATGCCGCGCACCCGGGGCACGCGGGCGAAGGGGCGGGCGGCCTTCCAGAACACGGGCTCGCCGCCGGCGTCCAGGAACTGTTTGCTCGTTACGAGCTTGGCGGGGGCCATGCGGGAGCCGCTTCCGGCCGCAAGGAGGATGGTCCAGACGTTCATTGTGCCGTGGGGTTGGGGTTGAGCCAGGGAGCGCGGAGGATGCCTCAAAGCGGGGCGCTTGTCACCTGCGGCGCTCCGATGACTGCGCTCCTGACGCGGCCCCCCTCCAATAAGCCGAAACGCCCGCGGGCGCATGGCCCACGGGCGAAATCGGAAGAGGGGAGCCGGCCGTAAGCCGGATTTTGTGGCCGGAGCCAGAAGGCCCCGGTGCGATCATTCCTCTAGGGCGACGGTTACCCGCCGCCTCAAGCAACCTACCCGGAAGCTTCGGCCGGGCCAGCCTCAAACGCTTCTCTATTTGGTCTTGCTCCGAACGGGGTATGCCTAGCTTGCCGCGTCGCCGCGGCAACTGGTGGTCTCTTACACCACCGTTTCACCCTTACCCTGCGGCCGAGGCCGCAAGGCGGTCTGCTTTCTGTGGCGCTCTCCGGGGATCGCTCCCCCTGGGCGTTACCCAGCGCTCTGCCCTGCGGAGTCCGGACTTTCCTCCCCGGGTTCCCCCGCGGCGACCGCCTGTCCGGCTCCCCCTTCGAATATAACCGCGCGGCGCGGGAGGGCTAGGCCTCCTGGGCCTCCTCGGCCTTCTCCTGCGTCAGGATGTGCTGATCCCAGTAGATCAGGCGCTGGCAGTTGGGGCAGGAGAGGATCTGCTGGCCCTTCTGCAGCTCGATGAAGGCCTGAGGGGGAATGGAGATGTTGCAGCCCGAGCACACGCCGTTGGTGACCGACACGATGACCGGGTTGGCCAGGCGCGAGCGGATGAACTCGTAGCGCGACAGGATGGGCTTGGGGATCACGCCGCAGGCGTGGGTGCGCTGCTCGGAGAGCTCCGCGATGCGCTTCCCGGCCGCGTCAAGGCGGGTCTTCAGCCCGGCCTGGGCGGTCTCGAGGTCGGCGCGGAGCGCTTCGGTCTGTTCGGAGAGCTCGCGGTCCGCCGTGGTCTGGCGCTCGACTTCCTCGGCGAAGGCGGCCTTCTCCTCGTCGCGGGAGCGGTTGAGCTTCTCCAGGCTGTCCATCTCACGCACCATGGCGTTGTATTCCTTGGAGTTGCCCACCATCATCATCTTGCTCTTGGATTTCTTCATCCGGACGTGGTCGTCCTCGATGTCGGTCTCCAGGCGGGAGAGCTGGTCCGTCAGGTAGCCGAGCTTCTCGCGAACTTGGTCGCGCTGGGCTTCGACATCGCGGCACTTCTTTTCAAGGGAGGCGATCTCCTTGGGAGCGTTCTCCACCTCGGCGGTGAGGGAGATCATTTCGCCGTCGATCTGCTGCAGAATCACCAACTGTTCGATCTGTTTCTGATACATTGCCGTCTCCGTGTGGAATCGTTGCACCCAGGCGGGGCTAGGCGGGGTTGAGGACCGCGCGCATGGGGTCCGCGCTTGGGAAAAAGCGGACCTCGAGCCCCTTTTCGGAAAAACGTCCGGCAAAATCGCCGGCCAGACGCCGCATCATCTCTTCTTCAAGGCTCCTGTGCCCGACGTCGATGGTCAGGCCCAGGGGTTCGATGTCCAGGGCGGCGTGATGGGTCACGTCGCCGGTGATGAAGACGTCCGCCCCCTTGGCGAACGCCTTGGCCGCGCAAGACGACCCGGAGCCGGTGCAGTAGGCCACGGTGCTCACGGTTTCGGGCTGCGCTCCGATGAAAGTATAGAAGCTCCGGGGCACGGCCCGGCGCAAAACGGCAAGGAAGGCCTCCCAGGGCAGGGGGGAGGGCAGTTTGCCCACGAGGCCATATCCGAAGGGCTCGGACGGTCCGGCCAGCCGGACCAGTCCGGCGAAGCCGGTGACGTCCTCGTTGGCTTCCAGATAGGCGCGCAGCTTCGGCCAGTCCGTCTCCGGGCAGGAGAACCCCTGCGGCGCGTGGCGCAGGGCGTCGCGGTCGAAATGGAGCCTGCCGATATCGATATCGTCGGGCAGGTTCAGCCCCTCGAAGCCGTCGGTGGCCACCTCGCGGTAGAAGGCCATCACGCGCGGGGTGACGCCCTGCGTGTCCACGATTGCCCGGCCGGTCAGGCCCAGTTCGTCGGCCAGCCAGGCGGCGGGGCCGCCGGGGGCGCAGTCCAGGGTGGTGTGCGCGGCCACCAGCCAGGCGTCGCGCTCGAGCAGCAGCTTGAGCACGGCGCGGTGGTCGCCCAGGGTGTCGGGCAGGCGCGGGGTCTTGCCCAGGGGATGGTGGGTGAGCACCATCTGCGCGCCCCAGGCCAGGGCCTGCTCCACGGTCGCGGATGTGGCGTCAAGGGCCACGGCGAGGCGCGTCACCTCGTTCACGGGGGAGGCGACCTGCACGCCGCAGCGGTCCCACTGGGCGGCCATGTGGGCGGGTGCGGCGTGTTCGATGGCGGCGAAAATATCGCGGATGTTCATATCGCTCAAAAAAGAAAGGCGCTTTCAGGGTATTCCCCTAGGAAAGCACCTTCCGGTGTGTACGGGTTGCGGCGAATGCCGGAAAGAAAGCGTGTGCGATCTTCCGCAACGAATCGTCCTTGAAGTGGTGGGCCTACCAGGGTTCGAACCTGGGACCACCCGGTTATGAGCCGGAAGCTCTGCCAACTGAGCTATAGGCCCCCAGCAAGTTCTGAATCCAAGTCAATAATATCCAATTTAGGGGCGTGTCAATACCTGGTTTGCGCCAGCCTATTTTTTGAGGGACTTGACCCAACTGCTGGCGGCCTTGGCGGCGGTGGCCCCTTCGCCGACGGCCACCGCGATCTGCAGGAACCCGCCCGTGCAGTCGCCCGCGGCGAACACGCCGGGGATGTTGGTCTTCATCTCGCGGTCGACCTCGATGAAGTTGCCGCTGCGGGTCACGCCCAGGGTGTAGGCGAAATCAGTGGAGGAGGCCTCGCCCAGGGCGATGAACAGGCCGTCGGCCTTGAGCACGGTGCCGTCGGCCAGGGTCAGGCTGTCCATGGCCGGGCTGCCGCCGATGGCCGTGATGCCCTGCTCGACGATCTCGATCCCGGCGTCCCGCAGGCGCTTGAGGAATTCCTCGTCCATGGTGGGCTTCTTGCCCAGGGTGCAGACGCGCACGTCCTTGGTGTAGTTGAGCAGTTCCAGGGCCTGGTTGGCCGCGAACACGCCCTCGCCGGCCACGACCACGGGCCTGCCCTTGTAGAAGTAGCCGTCGCAGGACACGCAGTAGGACACGCCCTTGCCCTCGTAATCCGCGATGCCGGGGATGGGCGGCCTGGAGCGGGACACGCCCGTGGCCAGGATGAGGGCGTCGGCCTGGTATTCGTTGTTGTCCGTCTTGACCTTGAAGCCGCCGAAGTCGCCGTGGTGCACGCCGAGAACCCGCTCGCAGCGCAGGTCCGCGCCGAAGCCGATGGCCTGCCTGCGTCCCTTGTCCACCAGGTCGCGTCCGGAGATGGCCTCCTCGAAGCCGAAGTAGTTGGCGATCTCGTAGTCGCCCGCCACCTTGGGGTCGCAGCCGATCAAGAGGGTGCGGATGCCCGCCCTGGCCAGATAGATGCCGGCGGAAAGCCCTGCGGGGCCCGCGCCGATGATGAGGCATTGCGTGTTTTCCATTCTGCTCTCCGGTAAGGTGAAAATGCTCGTTCGTTCAATATACGCGGGAGAACGAAAAAGGGAAGGGCGCGGGCGGGTGCCGGAGGGATGTTGCCACCGCCCGGGAATGGAAGTAAATTGAGTGAGATTCGACACTTCAAAGCATAAAGGATCAGGCACCCCCATGAATCAGGCCCCATTCGTCACCGGCGACGGCCAGTTGGTGGAAGCCAGCGTCATCCATTTCAATCAGGAGCTTTCCGCCCCCCAGTTGTTCGGCGTCATGCGCCTGAGCCACGTCAGCGATGCCCTGCGCGGTCTGGTGCGCGACATCGCCGAGCGGGCCAAGGCCCAGTCCCGCCCGCTGCAGGACTTTCTGGACCTGAGCGGACGCAGCGGCCACTCCCGCATCGGCATAGACATCCACCTGGCCGAGGGCGACCCCCACATCTCTGACACCGGCAAGTACATCGAGATGCCCGTGGTGGTCACGGCCCTGAACGCCCACCTGGCCGAGTCGCTCTCCGACCTCAAGATACTCACCCAGCGCTCCCCGGTGGATATCGGCAGGCTCTTCGTGCCCATGGGGCCGCACCTCAGCCGCAACCAGGTGCTCGAAGCCCTGGACCAGGAGGAACTGCTGCTGCCCGAGGTCCACGACATCGGGCCGGACGGGCTAATCGAGATACCGCTGGACAATGTGCGCTACATCCTCTCCCAGCGGCTGATCTCCATCCCGCACAACTTCGCGGAGATGATCATCAGGGGCAAGCACGGCCTGTCCATGTTCCAGCAGCCCGCACCCTCGGGCCTGCCGGAGGCCATCGGGCCCAAGGAATTCTTGGTCAGCGCCCTGCGCATCTCGCTTGGGCCGTATATGGCCTTCATCTCGCGAGAGCTCTCCAACCCGGCGGTGTTCCACCTGGCCTCGCGCCTGCTGGACGGCGTGCGCACCACGGGCATCGCCACCATGCGCCAGGCGGAGATTTTCAACCGGGGGGAGGAGCCCGTGCCCTGCCGGGACCTGCGCCTGCGCATCAAGCTCTATCCGGCGGAGGAGCGCGTCGCGGCCATCTCCAAACGGGTGCTCAAGCCGGGCAAGGCCACGGCCATCCTGGCCCGGGGCGTGGATTTCGCCGAGATCACCGACATGTTCAACCCATCGGCCTGCGAGGCGCTCTTCGATGAGATCTCCGCCGCGCCGGGCCGGGGAGGGCTCTACGGGCGCATCATGATGCCCGGGCGCATCGTGAACATCGCCTGGGAGCAGGAGGACGGCCGCTGGATCCCCGAGTTCCAGTGGCGCCTCGTCTACGAGTGCGCCCGGGGCAACGTGCCCGAGGCCGTGCTGGCCGAGGACGAGATACCCAAGCGCTTCCGCACCTTCCTGCAGGATCTCAAGTATGTGGGCGGCGAGCAGAGCCTCTCCAAGGTGTTCGTGGCCGACGCCCTGCCTCCGGTGGACACCCTGCGCGTGCTCAAGCGCAGCGGCGTGGGCGTGGTGCTCATCAAGAGCATCACCATGCGCGCCGGGCGCAATGGGGCCAAACCCGAATACTACCTGGACCAGTCCTCGTACGAGGAGATCGCCCGGCTCTGGCGCGAGGGCATGCGCTTCTACATGATCTTCGAGTGCTCGGACGGCTGCCACGTGCGCGAGTTCAAGAACGGCTTCTGGGTGAGCGCCGAAGGCAAGGACCGCATGGACCGCATCCACACCACCTTCGCCTTCTTCGGCTCCGTGGTGGACGAGCTCAAGCCGGTGCTGATGCCGCAGTTGGAGGACTTTTTCACCGCCCTGGCCGCGGACCAGCGCCTGGGCGACGGCTTGGCCGTGGCCCACGGCAGCGGGCCTGGCGTGATGAAGGCGGTGGACGACGCGGCGGCCCGCCACGGCATCTACCGCATCGGGGTGGGCATCGACGGCGAGAGGATCGGGCAGGAGACCAACTTCTCCCCCGAGGCGGTGGTCCAGTTCGTGAACATCGCCCTGAACACCCGGCAGGACATCCTGGACCGGCGCTCCATCTTCAAGGTGTTCAACATCGGCGGCTACGGCACCTGCTACGAGATCAACATGGCGCTCACGTTCATGAAGATCGGGCACTGCCTGCCCGCGCCCTACGTGTTCGTGGACCCCATCGGCCTGGACGGGCAGGGCGGACACCTGTGGCACCGAGCCATCGAGCAGTTCCAGGTGCTCTCCAGCGCGCACACCGTGGACGGGCTGGACATCCCGCCCCTGGGGCCCATGTGGGTGGTGAACTGCTGCCACCTGGTGCGCTCCTACCCGGAGGCGCTGGAGGTCATCACCGGCTTCCTGGACGACCCGGCGGCCTACTGGCGCAAGGCGGGCATCGACATCGCCAAGGCCGCCGCCGCGCGCGACAACCTGGCCCGGGCCGGGGTGGTCATCCCGCCCTACATCGAGCGGGCCTTGAGCGACTACCTGGTCGAGAAATAGGCCGGGGTCGCCTGCACGCTGCAATGCGAAAGGGCGCGGCCTCAGGCCGCGCCCTTTTTGTTCGGCTGTGCGCCTTACCCGCCGCCCGGGGCTCAGTTGCCCAGCAGGAGCATGGATTCGGGCGCGACGGTGGGGGTATTCGCCGCAAGCGGAGCCCCGATGCCCACGATCCAGTAATTGACGCTGCTCTGGCCCAACTGCACCGTGTTGACCAGCGGGCCGCTGCCGAACCTGTCGCTGTAGGGGACGCCGTACACGGTGTTGCCCGATTCCTCGTATATCACGTTGGCGTAGGTGTTGTAGTAGGCGGTGCCGGGCTGGATGGTGGAAAAGGCCACCATGGGCACGAGCGACCACCAACTGTTGCTGACCATGTTCTTCAGCTGCGTTCCGTTGACCATGTAGTTGCTGTTGTAGAAGCCGCCGAGGATTCCGGTTGTGATTTCGCCGACGATCATGTTCACGGTGGTGGCGTAGGCCGTGTCGTAAAGGCTCGGGTTGGTACTCGCGTTGTACGGCAGCGCGGGGTTTTTGAGAATGCCCTGGGCATAGGTCTGGAAGTCGGTCCAGGCCTGGCCGGTGAGGGTCACGGCGTTGTTTTGGATCTGGCCGTAGATGGCGTTGTTGTAGTCGTTCACGTTGGCGGCGGAGATGGTCACCGTGGCGTTGTCCCAGTCGCTGGCGGCCTGGTCCCCGGTGTGCCAGTGGGTGAGTTTGCCGGTGACGGTCACGGTGCCGTCTGAGCCCGCCGTGGCCTGCATGTCGCAGCCGAACTGGTAGACGCTGGAGCCGTCCGGGAAGTTGAAGCCGTTGGAGCGGGCGATGTGGGTGCTCTGGTTTGCCGTGTGCACGGACTGCATGTAGGGCACGAAGGAGGGCCAGGGGTTCGCGCCGTTGTAGTTGCTGGGGCCGATGTAGCGCACCACCTTGCCCGCCGCGTTCTTCATGACGGCGCTGGGGTTGCTGTTGGTCAGGGCCGCCATGCGCGCCCCGATCTTCCGGGCCGTTGCGCTGCCCCAGTCCGTCTGTTGCAGCACGGGGGCCGAGGGGTTGGTCTTGGGGTTCACGCTGTAGCTGCGGATGGAGAGCGGGGCGGTGAAATAATTGATGGCGGTCAGGTTGCCCTGGTCCCCGCTGTTGCCGGTCATTGTGACCTCGAAGGGCTGGAAGCGCTGGGTGGAGACCAGGTGCGCAGGCGCGGCGGTGCGCGAGTTGTTCGTGGGGTCGTCGTAAAAGATGAAGAACACCGCGCTGTTGGAGTAGGCGACGGTGAGCCCCCCCGCCCCGATGGCGCTCAGTTTGACGGGGGCTGACATCAGGTTTTTGCCCCCGTTGCCGTCGTCGAAGCTGATGGACGTGCCGGAGCCGTAGCTGGCCACGAAGTTGGCCGACGTCGAATTGTGGTTGGGGTCCTGTATCTGGAGCCAGACCGGGCCGCTGTAGCCGCTTTGCGAGAAATAGATGGTGAAGGCCTGGGCGGTTGCCGGGAGCCAGGCGCAGCTCATGAGAATGATGCTGGAGAGCAGCAACTTCAAGATGGGCCGGGAAAGCCTCATGGAGCTGTGCGGAATGTCCGTGGTGGAGTGCAGACGCATGACATCATCCTCGTGGTGTGTGCGTTGCCGAGTGGGACGGATCGCGGGGGCGGGGCAATCCCAAGCGGCGCAAAGGGATGGTTTGCGCACCGGGCATGCATGCAGCGCCGTGCCGCATCGATCCTGCAAGGACATCAGCACAGGCAATGGGGGAAGTCCAGGGCAAACTTGAGGCGTCCGCGGGGCGGGGCGCACACGCGCAAACGCCCGCAAGCCGGGCGCTTGCGGGCGTTTGCAATCTCTCGAGGCGAACCCCGCCAGGGCGGGTCCGCGCAGGGCTGTTTCTAGGGCATGGACCCGTCCGGGTTCCAGCCCCTCAACCGGTAGTAGTCGGCCAGCAGGCGCTCCATCTCGGCGGCCGTCAGGGTCCGGCCGTCCGGCAGGGCCTCGCGGTGCAGGCGGCCGGGGAGGCGGTCGTCCTTCATGGTCAGGCCCTCGCGCAGATTGAACTTCCGGGTGAGGTTCAGCACGCGGGCCGCCTTGCGCCTCAGCTCCTCCTTGGAGGCGTCCAGCCCGGTGGCCAGCCCCACGGCCTTTTCCAGCTCCTCCCAGGTGTACATGTCCCGGTAGAAGCGGCAGAGGACGAGCGTGTCGAAGATGGTGAGGCGGTCCTCGTAGTCGGTCAGCATCTCGGCCTTGCCTTCGATGGCGTCCGGCGGGATGAACCCTGCCAGCTCGGGCTTGTAGAACGTGGTGCGCAGGTGGCAGGCGCCTCGGGGGGATGTGCCGTAGGCCAGGCCCATGCCCTTGAGCACGCGCGGGTCGTAGCCGGGAGGCTCCATGCCCTTGACGTGGATGGCCAGGTCGGAGAGGCCCCATTCCTCGGCCGTGGGCACGATGCCCTCGGCCATGAGCTCCCCCACGCCCCGGCGTTCCGCGATCTCGTGGATGAGCCTGCCCACGCCCTCGAAGTCGCCGTAGTCCAGGCCCAGGTCCAGCTTGCCCCGGCGGCAGGCCTCGATGGCCAGGGCGCAGAGGTTCCCGGCGCTGATGGTGTCCATGCCGAGTCGGTCGCACAGGTCGTTGAGCCAGACTATCTCGTCCATCTCCTCGATCATGCACAGGCCGCCGAAGGCGTAGATGGTCTCGTATTCCGGGCCCTCCAGCACCAGCCCCTGGTGGCGGCCCTTGGCCAGCTTGGCCATTCGGCCGCAGGCCATGAAGCACTTGAGGCAGGCGTGGGGCGTGACCTCGTGCTCCTTGTGGAAGGTCTCCCCGCTGATCTTGGGCCAGTGGTCGCAGGTGCCCTGGCTCCAGTACTTGGCGGGGAAGGCCCCGGCGGTGTTCATCAGCGCCACCATCATGGTGGTGCCGTAGGCCTTGTAGGCCTTGACGCCCTTGTTCTCCTTGTTCTGCTTGGCGAAATCGGCGGCGTAGGCGCGCGCGCCCTTGGGGTCGGCCAGTTCACGCTTGCGGTCGCCCTGGAAGACCACGGCCTTGAGCCGCTTGGAGCCCATCACCGCCCCCACCCCGGCCCTGCCCGCGCAGCGCCAGAAGTCGTTGGCGATGATCGCGTAGCGCACCAGGCGCTCCCCGGCGGGGCCGATGACCACGGCCCCGGGCGGGCCGAAGCCCGGCTTGTCCACGCCCAGGGCGGAGCGGGCGGCGCGTTCGGCGTCGTAGGTCTCCAGGCCCCACATGTGGTCGGCCTCGTGGAATGCGCAACCTTCGGGGTGGATGGCCAGGGCCACGGGCCGCTCCGACACGCCCTCGATCACGATGGCGTCGAAGCCTGCCCTGTCGATGGCCTCGGGCACTTTGCCGCCCGAATAGGATTCGGCGTAGAATCCGGTCAGCGGGGACTTGGTGAACACGCCGTAGCGGCTGCCGCCCCAGATGGGGCCGCCGCAGAAGGGGCCGGTGGCGAAGATCAGTCGGTTGTCCGGCCCCAGGGGGTCCGCCCCGGCGGGATTGCGCGAGGCGAGCAGGGCCGTGCCGAGACCCTTGCCCCCCAGCACGGACTCCAGCAGCCCGGCTTCGGGCGCGTCGATGGAGTATGTCCTGTTGCCAAGGTCCACCGTGAGTATCCTGCCGTAGAATCCGAACATGGACTTTCCTTCTGGGCGTCGGGTTTGGGGGACGCGCGCCCGCATGACTTGATGCGGACGCGCCGGTTCAAGCCGTCAGAACGCCGGGGCCTACAGCACGCAGCGATAGATGCGCTCGGCATCCTCCAGGCGCAGCAGGCGCGGATTGTTGGCCAGCAGGCGGGTGACCTTCATCACGCCCTGGGCCAGGCCGGGGATGTCCGCGTCCTTGACCCCGAAGGCGGAGAGCCGGGCGGGCACCTGCAAATCCTTGGAGAGCTGGCGCAGCGCCTCCACCGCCTTGAGCGCGGCCTCCCGGGCGGAGAGGCCCGCCACGTTCTCGCCCAGCATCCCGGCTAGGTTCGCGAACTTGGGGATGTTGCCCAGCATGTTGAACTCCATAACGGGCACCAGCATGATGCTGTTCGCCACCCCGTGGGGGATGTGGTACTCGGCCCCGATGGGGTAGGCGAAGGCGTGCACCGCCGTGACCCCCGCGTTGGCGAAGGCCATGCCCGCCAGCATGCTGCCCTCCATCATCTTGGATCGCGCCTCGATGTCGCCGCCGTTGGCGAAGGCGGTCCTGATGCTGCCGTGGACAAGCGTGATGGCCTGCATGGCCAGCATGTCGGTCATGGGGGTGGCGTTTACGGAGGTGTAGGCCTCCACGGCGTGGATCAGGGCGTCCATGCCGGTGGCCACGGTGATGCTCGGCGGCAGGCCCAGGGTCAGCTCCGGGTCCAGCAGGGCCACGCTTGGGAACAGGTACTGGCTCACGATGCCTTTCTTGAGCTTCTCGTGGTGGTCGGAGAGGATGGCGATGGGCGTGACCTCGCTGCCCGTGCCCGCCGTGGTCGGTATGAGTATGAGCTTGAGCCCCGGCTTGGGCACCAGGTCGATGCCGAACATGGTGGAGACGCCGCCGGTGTTGGTGGCCAGGATGGAGGAGACCTTGGCCACGTCCTGCGCGGAGCCGCCGCCCAGGCCCAGGATCACGTTCGCCTTGAACTCCTTGACCTTCTCGCTGGCGCGCACGGCCGTCTCGTAGGAGGGGTCGGCCTCCACGTCGGAGAAGCGCGCGAAGGCGATCCGCTCCCGCTTCAGCAGATCCTCCACCTTGTCCACCAGGCCGGTCCCGGCGAGGCCCGGGTCCGTCACCACCATCACCCGCTTGCCCCCCAGCCTGCGGACTTCCTCACCCAGTTTGGCTATCGCTCCGGCGCCCATGACGATGCGCCGGGTGGTCTGAAACGTCGTAATGGTTCCCATGGCAGTACCCCTGCTTGGTTCGGCTCCGCTTGCGCGGGCCATTGTGCGGTGCGTGCCGTCGCTGCCCAGGCCTCGCAGTCTGCTCAGACCGCCAGGTAGCGGCTCTGGATCTCCGCGTCGTTCCTGAAGGACTCCACAGGCCCCGTGTAGACGGCCCGGCCCTTGTCCATGACGGCCACGCTGTCCGAGACGGCCAGGGCGAAGCGGATGTTCTGCTCGGAGAGAAGAATCGTGGTGCCTTCGCGCTTGAGCCGCAGCACGAGCTCCTTGAGCTCGCCCACGATCACCGGGGAGAGGCCCTCGGTGGGCTCGTCCAGGATGAGCACCTCGGGGTTGCCCATGAGGGCGCGGCCGATGGTGAGCATCTGCTGCTCCCCGCCGGAGAGGGATGCGCCCATGCGGTCGAGCATCCGGCGCAGGGTTGGGAAGCAATCCAGCACCGACTCCAGGTTCCAGCGCCCGGTGCGCCCGGAGATGACGCCCATCTCCAGGTTCTCGCGCACGCTGAAGGGGCCGAGGATGCGCCTGTCCTCCGGGACGAAGCCCAGTCCGAGCCTGGCCATCTTGTAGGGGGGCAGGCCCGCGCAATCGCGCCCCATGAACCGCACCCGGCCCGATTTCGGCGGGGAGAGGTTCATCAGCGAGCGGAACGTGGTGGTCTTGCCCGCGCCGTTGCGGCCCACGAGGCAGACGGTCTCTCCCTGGCGGACCTCCAGGCCCATGTCGAAGAGGATGTGGCTGCGCCCGTAGAAGGTGTTGAGGCCGCCGGCAGTGAGAATGGGGTTCATGCGACCTCCTCGCCCAGGTAGGCGGTGATGACGTCCTGGTTTTTGCGGATTTCCTCGGGCGGGCCTTCGGCGAGCAGCCTCCCGCTCTGGAGGACGCGCACGCTCTGGGCCAGCCCGAAGACCGTGTCCATGTCGTGTTCGATGAAGATCAGGGTGAGGTTGAAGTCCTTCCAGAGCTTGCGCACCAGCTCGCGGGTGAGGTGGCGCTCCTCGGGGGACATGCCGGAGGTGGGCTCGTCGAGCAGCAGCAGCACGGGCTCCAGGGCCAGGGCGATGCCGATGTCCAGGAGCTTCTGGTCGCCGTGGGCCAGCTCGTGGGCCTGCCGGGCGGCGTAGCGGGCCAGGCCCAGGCTGTCGAGGATCTCCATGGCCCGCTTGGTGGCGCGCTTGAAATCGGAGACGGGGCGCAGGGGCTTGCGCGTCTGGTCCAGCTTGGAGAGGCAGGCCACGCGGATGTTGTCCAGCACGGTCTCGCCCAAAAACAGCGAGGCCACCTGGAAGGCCCGGCCCACGCCCAGGGCCACGATCTGCTGGGTGGTCCTGCCCACCAGATCCTGCCCCTTGAAGAGGATGCGGCCGCTGTCCGGGCGCAGGTGCCCGGTGATCTGGTTGAACAGGGTGGTCTTGCCCGCGCCGTTGGGGCCGATGACCACCGAGATTTCACGCGGCATGACCTTGAAGCTCACGTCGTCGGTGACCTTGAGGCCGCCGAAGGCCTTGGAGAGGCCCTTCAGTTCGAGGATCGGGGCTATGGGTTCCATCTCAGTTGCCCTCCTCCCTGGTTGTCAGGGCCTGCTGCCTTCCGGGCAGGCGCGTCCAGAGCTGGCTGATCTCGCCCATGAGGCCGCGCGGCAGCCCGAGCACCATGACCAGCATGACCGTGCCGATGATGAGCGACCAGTACTCGGTGAAGGCGCCCACCACGTCCTCGATGGTCACGATGACCGCCGCGCCAACCAAGGGCCCGAAGAACTGGCCGATGCCGCCCAGGATGGACATGAGGATCACGTGGCCGGAGGTGGTCCAGTAGAACATGTCCGTGTGGATGGAGTAGTCCACGCCGCTCATGAGCCCGCCCGCCAGGGCCGTGAACAGGGAGGAGATGATGTAGATGCGCTGCTGGTTGCGGCGCACGCGCCTGCCCAGGAAGCGCACCCGCTCCGGGTTCTGGCGCACGCAGCGCAGGATGAGCCCCATGGGCGAGGCCGAGAGCCTGCCCAGGAACCAGATGGACGCCCCCACCAGGGCCAGCACCAGGTAGTAGTAGATCACCTTGTTGGAGAAGAGGCCGGGCGGGATGATGTTCTGCACGCCGTCGTCGCCGCCGGTGAAGGAGTACCACTTGAACATCACCTGCCAGCCCAGTTGCCCGAAGGCCAGGGTCAGCATGGTGAAGAACACGCCGCTCACCCGGATGATGAGATGCCCGAGCAGCCAGGCTGTCACGGCGGCCAGGACGATTCCCAAGGCCATGCCCGGGAAGAACCAGGCCTGCCCGAGGTACTTCACGCACAGCCCGGCGCCGTACGCGCCCATGCCGTAATAGAGGGCCTGCCCGAAGGAGAGCATGCCCGTGACGCCGAAGAGCATGTTGAAGGACACCGCGAACAGGCCCCATACGAGCACGTGCGCGGCCAGGAGCATCTGGTAGTTGGTGGTCTTGAGCACCGGGACCAGGCTGAACAGCACCAGGAAGATCAGCAGGTACCAGGTGTTCGCGGTTTTGGGCTTGCTTGGCATGCTAGACCCTCCTGACCTTGCGCGGGGCGAACAGGCCCTCCGGCTTGAAGATCAGCGTGAGCGCCATGACCAGGTAGCTGAACAGCGTGGCCCACTTGGGCACCAGGACGATGGCGAAGGAGTTCACCTCGCCGATGAGCAGCGCGGCCAGCCAGGCCCCCCAGAAGTTGCCCAGCCCGCCAAGCACCACCACGATGAGCGAGTCGATGATGACCTCGATGCCCGCGCCCGGCGTCACGGAGCGCAGGGGCGCGGCCAGCACGCCGGTCATGCCGGCGAGGGCCGTGGCGATGCCGAACACCAGGGTCATGGTCATGGGCACGTTGACGCCCAGGACGGAGAGCATCTCCCGGTCCAGGGCGGAGGCGCGCGCGATGCGCCCGCCCCGGGTGTTGTTGAGCAGCCACCAGGCCGCGACGACCACGGCCAGGCCGATGGCGATGACCGCCACGTTGTAGGTCGGAACCACGATGCCGCCCATGGAGATGGCCCCGGACAGGGCAGGGGGCTTGGCCAGGGATTTGTATTCCGTGCCCCAGACCAGCTTCACCAGGTCGTCGAGGATGAGGATGAAGGAATACGTCAGCAGGATCTGGAACCCGCCCTCGTCGGCGCGGCCGTAGATCCTGCGCAGGAAGAAGAATTCCGCCACCATGCCGAGCAGCCCCGCGAAGAGGCCCCCGCAGAGCAGGCTAAGCCAGAAGTTCTGCCCCCAGACCGAAGAGAACTGGTAGCCCACATAGGCCCCGATCATGAAGAACGAGCCGTGGGCGAAGTTGAAGACCTTGCCCACGCCGAAGATGAGCGTCAGGCCGCTGGCGATGAGAAAGAGGAATGTCGCCATGGTCAGACCGCTGATGAGCTGCACGACGATGAATGAAAAGTCCATGAGCCGCTCCTGGTTGTCAGGTGCTTGCCGGGCGCGGGAGGGCTCCCCGCGCCCGGACCACAGGTCTCGAAGCGTTACGGCTTGTTCTTCGCGGCCCATTCCTTAGGCGGGAGCAGATCCTCGGCCTTGTAGATCTTCCACTGCCCGAGCATGCGGGTGGCGGGCGGGAAGGCGGTGTTGGGCACTGTCACGCCGATGGCCTGCACCTGCACGATCTGGTGGGAGGCGGGGTCGATGTAGGAGGTGAAGCCCTCGGGATCCTCGGGCTGCTGGAACTTCAGGCCTTCCAGCGCCTTGACCAGGGCCTCGGTGTCGTCGGGGTTGCCGACCTTCTTCACTGCCTCGGCGATGGCGTACACGCCCACGTAGGCGCCTTCGGCGGCGTAGGTGGGGTAGCGGCCGGTCTTCTTGTGGAACTTGGAGACGTAGTCCTTGTTCATGGCCGTGTCGGGCCAGTTGTTGTGGTGCCTGGCGGAGAGCACGAGGCCCAGGGGCAGGCTGTCGCCCATGGCGCTCAGCAGCTCGTAGTTGCCGCCCGCGTCGGGGTGGAAATAAAGGCTCTTCTCGAACAGGCCGTAGGGCGCGGCCTGCTTGATGAAGGCCACGGTGTCGCCGCCCCAGAAGCCGCTGACCAGGATGTCCGGCTTGGCCTGCATGATGGAGGTGATGTAGGAGGTGTAGTCGGATTCGAACAGCTTGGGCCAGAACTCGCCGACCATCTGGTACTTCACGCCGAAGCGGTCCAGGTTGAACTTGAGCTCCTCGATCTGGGCGTGGCCGTAGGCGTAGTCGGGGCCGATGTAGGCGATGGTCTTCCAGGGCTTGGTCTGGGCCAGCTCCTTGAGGTAGAGCGCCCCGGCGGCCATGGACTGGAAGGTGTTGTTGGAGACGCGGAAGTAGTAGGGCTGGAGGTTCTGCACCGTCAGTTCGGTTGCCGCGTGGTCGGTGCCGATGAAGATCTTCTTCTCCTGCTTGGAAACCTCGGTGAGGGCCAGGCCCACTGCGGAGCTGACCACGCCGAACAGGAAGTTGACCTTGTCGTCGGAGATGTATCGCTTGGCCACCGTCACGGAGTAGTCGGGCTTGGCCTTGCTGTCCGTATTGATGAACTGGATCTTGTACCCGGCCGCGCCGCCCTTTGCGTTGATCTCCTCCGCGGCCATTTCGGCGGCGGCCACGGAGTCCATGCCGTAGATGCCGGACCTGCCCGTCATCGGGTAGAGCGCCCCGATCTTGATGACTTTTTCCTGTGCCAATGCGGACGTGAGCATGCCTGTCAACAACAGCAACAAACAAAGAGAAGCGATGCGCCTGATGGATGCCATCCGTCATTCCTCCTGTTGGGTGTTTGACTCGACTCGATGTCCGATCCGGCACGGAATCGGATGTATCTCGCTGGGCTGGTCCTCCTGTGCCGCGCCGGATTCCGGTCCGGTGCGGCGTGCTTGAAATGTCCCGCATGGTCTGGGCGAGGGCGTTTCCAGTTCAGCGAGCGCGTTGAGGCGCAACTGATGCGGAATCACTCCTCGACGGGGCGGGCGTCGGGTCGACGGATTGGATGCAATGCGCCCGCGACGCGCCGTGGAAAAAGAAACAAGCCGCGATGAAACGGCGCGTGACCCGGCTTTAGCCAGAAGTATGCCGGACACGCAAAAGCGAGGATTGGTGCGGGTGGAGCAGGAATTGATATATGCGAGTAAAGTGGCAGGATCGCGAAAAGCAGTCTGGATACATTACATAATAAACTGAAATAAAAAGATTTCGCAGAAATGCGACAAATTCAATTCTGCGACAAGAGGGTTTGCCCGAACTGGCCGCGTTCTTTCAGCAGCCCATATTTAGCCGCCTTGCGGTAGGCGGTGGCCTTGTCTATCCCCAGCTCCTGCGCAGCCTTCTGCCAGGTGCCGTGCTTGTTGAAGGCCTTCTCCAGCAGGTAGGTCTCCACTTCGGCCACGGCCTCGCTCATCCTCGATCCGCGCTTGGGAATGTAGACCGAACGCCGGATGTGCGACGGCAGATGCTCCACGGTGATCTCGTTGTCGGCCGTGGTCACCATCAGGCGCTCGATCATGCTCTCCAGTTCGCGCACGTTGCCCGGCCAGGGGTAGAGTTCGAGCACGTCCACCGCTCCGGGGCTGATGGTCTTGCGGTAGCCGAAGCGGCGGTTGAACTTGTCCATGAAGTGCATGGCCAGCAGGGGTATGTCCTCCTGGCGTTCGCGCAAAAGCGGCAGGTGGATGGGCACCACCATGAGCCGGTAGTAGAGGTCGCGCCGGAACTCGCGCATCTCCACCATTTTCTGGATGTCGCGGTGGGTGGCGCCGATGATGCGCACGTTGACGTTGATGGGCTTAGTGCTGCCCAGGCGCATGATCTGCTTGTCGTTGATGGCGCGCAGCAGCTTGGCCTGCAGCAGCACGGGCATGTCGCCCACTTCGTCCAGGAAGAGGGTGCCGTTGTTGGCCAGCTCGAACAGGCCGGGCTTGCCCTCCTTGCGCGCGCCGGTGAAGGCGCCGCCCTCGTAGCCGAACAGCTCCGATTCCAGCAGTTGCTCCGGCAGGGCGGCGCAGTTGATGGCGATGAAGGGCTGCGTGGACCCCTTGCCCTTCTTGTGGATCAGCTTGGCGATGAGCTCCTTGCCGGTGCCGGAGTCGCCGGTGATGAGCACGGTGGAATCCACGTAGGCCACCTTGGTGGCGGTCACCAGGGCCTGGGCCATGGCCCGGCTGCGGAACACGATGTCGCTGGCCTCGATCTGCAGCGAGCGCAGGTAGGATATCTCGGATTCGTACTGCTTGGTCTTTTCCCTGGTCTTGTTCAGCTGGTCGCGCAGGCTGAACAGGTCGGTGATGTCTCGCACGTTGGTGACCACCCGGACGAGCTTGCCCGCGTCGTCGAACACGGGGCTGCCCGTGACCAGCAGCCTGCGCTTGCCCTTGATGGTCTGGTTGATGGTGGCGGCCCTGCCGGTCTCCATGACCAGCAGCGTCACGGACTGGTCGTAGTATTTCTCCTCGACCAGCTGTTGCATGTTCTTGCCCAGCACCTCTTCGGCCTCGATGCCGGTCATGCGCTGGTAGGCCTCGTTGAGCAGCAGCACGTTGCCCGCGCCGTCCGTGATGAACATGCCGTCGTAGGAGGAGTTGATGATGGCGCTGAGCTCCTTGATGTGATCCTTGACGTAGTGGAGCTCGCAGGAGGCGTTCTCCAGGATGGTGGTGTCCTGGAAGACGCTGATGACGCCGGAAAGTTGCCCTGACTCATGGACCGGCGCATGGTTGGCCATGAGCACCGCGTTGTCCAGCGCGAGCATCTGGCCGTAGACGGGCTTGCCCGTGGCCAGGACCTGCGTGGCCAGCGAGCCCGGCAGCACGGCGGAGAGGTTCTTGCCGGTCAGCCCGCCTTTGGGGGCTTCGAGGAAGGCCTCGACCGGCTCGTTGGCGAAGCGGACCACCCCGAGGGAGTCCACGACCATGAGCCCGATGGGCGCGGCATCGAGGATCGTCTGGAACGACGCAGGATCGCAGACATGCGGTTCGGACACGCTCTCGCCCCCACTGTTGCAGTCGCCTGGAAGGAATACTCCACGCAAGGGAAGCCGGTACCGGATTGGACGCCGCCCACCCTACGCAGAGCCGATGCGCGAGTAAAGCGGGCGGCAGGCGGTTCGTACGGGGCCGCTGCGGATCGCGGCAGGAAGAGGGGACCCAGACGAGGCTGGCGCACGGCGCGCCGCTTGCGCCTGCATCGGCATGAGGTGTTGGCGGGCAGGGGCGCTATGGCTCGTGTGCGTGGCGCGCCAACGCCCGCGACGCCGCCGGGCCGCCAAGGGATCATTTGATGTGTTCGATGGTGTAGATGCAGTCGTTGACAGACTCGACGGTCCTGTCGCTTACATCGTTGGAGAACATCAAGTAGCGCATGTTGCCTGGCGGGATGTCCTCCAGGCACTTCAGCATGTATGCATCCGCATCGAGCTCGTGCGTGATGACAAGGTTGTCGAACTCCTCGGGAGGCAGGAGTATGTAGTCGAACCTGCCCGCGTCGAGCATGGAGATGATGTTCTTCTGTTCGGCGTCGACGCGGTAGACGTTTTTCGGGTTCTTCTTGATGACGTCGTCCACGGCCTTGCCTTCCGAGTGGCCCGCGACAACGCCAAGCACCAGTTTCGATTTGACAATCAAGGAGGACAGCGTGTCGTACGGCGCGAAGTCGTCCGCCCGCTCTTTTTTGAATACCGCGGCCTGCGGCTTGTTTTGATATATCGGCCTGGAGAATTTTGCGAATGTCTCCCTCTCCTGCGTCTTGAACCACCCGATGGACATCGCCTGCGTTCCGAGCTTCACCGCGTCGATGGCGCGGTTCGACGGCAGCTCGTTGAGCGAGAACTCGATCCTGGCGCATTGAAGCACGCTGACAGCCTTCTCGAGCAGGACCCCTTTGGGCTTGCCGTTGTCGTTGTAATAGTACGGCGGGTATTCGATATACGAGACGTCCAGCTTGCTATGGGGAATGCCGCTCGAAGGAAGGAGCACGCACAACGCGAAGAACTGGAGACCGAAAAAGGTTCTTATGGCTTTGGTTCTGTTAAGAAGCTGCATTTGATTATGAATCAAACATAAATGAGAAACCTTTGCAACCCCGCGCAGCAGGCCGGTTAGCCAATGCCTCGCGGCGGCAGATGGGCCTCGCGCGGTTCGGCACGCTGCTCGCTGTGAGCGCCGTCGTAAATGCCGTATGCCGCATCCCCCATGGGGCTGCCTCGCCATCGGGTATATGCCCGGGATGCGGCCACACCATGCCGGCGCAAGGGAAACGGCCCCGCTCGCTTGCGGTGCTGATGGCAATTCCGTATGTGATTGAGGATGGCCCGCATCATAGCTTGTGTCGGGGCCTGTATCATCGGGTGATGCCGTTACGTGCGCCGCCTTACCCGGCCATCGGCCCGACGGCAGCGTTAGCGATGAGCCGGTGCGTATGCCGGCGAATGACAATCAGGAGTGTATCAATGCGTCATAAAGTCCATGTCATCTTTTCGCTGTTGTGTTGCTGCCTGCTCCACACCGTGACCGCCGGGGCGCAAATGGAACATCCAGCCCTGCCAGGAGCAGGCAACCACGGGGACATGCACGGGCACATGGGCGCCCCCGCCCCGGTTGACGCATCCGCGCCTCCGGACATCAAGGCTCACCCCTCATGCCCCCTGTGCAACATGAACAGGAGCATGTTTTCTCACGCACGCATGGTCCTCGAATACGCGGACGGCACCACCTACGGGACCTGCTCCCTGCACTGCGCCGTTCTGGCGATGGCCGTAAGCATGGATAACGCCCCCGTCAGGATGCTGGTGGCGGACTACGGCACGAAGGAGCTCATCGACGCCGAGACGGCATTCTGGGTGCTCGGGGGCGAACGGATGGGCGTCATGAGCAAACAGGCCAAGTGGGCCTTCCGGGACAAGGCGGCGGCAGAGTCCTTCATCAAAAAACACGGCGGCAAGCTCGCCGATCTCGACACGGTGATCCAGGCCTCATTCATGGACATGGCCGCCGACACATTGATGATCCGGAGCCACCGCAAAATGATGCACGGCAATTAGCAGTGAGCCGGCTGACCCCGGCATAGCGGCTGAACCGGCCTGACGAGCGCCTGTGAAATCCGGCATGGCCGGATATCGTATCACGGCGAATGGCCTTGGATCCGGCTTGCCGGACGGAGCGGAACAGAAGTCACGCTCGATGCGGCCCGTAAGCACTGCAGCAACGCATCCCGCCGCTGCGGCGCAAGATGTCCAGAGTCGCGGCTAGTTGGCAAGCAGCAGCACAAGCGGCAGGGCGACCGTGCCCGTGGCCGCGTAGGAGTTCACCTCCACCGGCTGGCTTGGGGCGCCCTCGCCGGTGGCATTCACCGAGGACACCGCATACAGCCGAACGCTGCGGCGTGGCATGGCATCCTTGTACGAGGTGCCCGTGACCACGCTGGAGGGATTGAGCACCCGCCAGCCGGTCTCCGGAGTCCATTTGTGGATGCGGTACCCGGTAAGCCCCAGGAAGCCGGACGGGTTCCAGCGGATGAGGGCCGCGTTGCCGCTGAGGACCGCGCTGACGGCCTCAGGGGCGGGCGGCGCGCTGGCCGCCAGGGTGAAAGGCCCCTGGACGCTGGGCGTCCCGGCGTTTCCGTCACGGTCCACGGGGGTGAACTGGTAATAGTAGGGCACTCCAGCCTGGGCCGCCTCGTCAATGAAGGCCGTGCGGCCGAGAATGCGGTCCTGGGGCAGGCAGGCGCTGAACGGCCCTTGAGAGGACGTCCCCCGGCCCAGCCTGAATCCGATGGTCGACGGGCCGGGGCGGGCGAAGCGCAGTTCAAGCCGCCCGTTGAGGTTCGTCGCGGAGACGCCGCCCGGTAGCGACGGCGTCGGGGTGGAACTCGCGAGCTTGGTGGCGCAGGCGGGAGCGGACCATGTGCCGGTGGTGGAGCCGTTCTTTGCGGCCACCCGGTAGCAGGCGGTGCCGCCCGAAACCTCGCTGTCCACCCAGAGGGGCTCGGGGTTTTGCCCGATCTCGATCCATGGGCCGGCTTCGCTGGACGCCCTGGCCACTTTGTACGCGCTCAAGTCGTTCTCTGTGTTCGGAGTCCAGCGCAGGCTGATGGCGGCCTTCCCTGGCAGCGCCTCCAGGCCGGTGGGCATGGTGGGAGCGCCCGTGGCCGTGAATTTCGATTGGGCCGAAAGTACGCGCCCGGCGAGTGTGACCACCCGGACCTCCAACGTGTTGAGCCCTTCGTTCAACTGTGCTTCCGGCCAGACCTTGTACGAATGCGCGCTCCAGTTCCCCTGGAGCGACGCGCTCACATCCCTGCCGTTCACCCACATCTGGCAGCCGCTGGGGTCCACCATGTCATTCCCGGAGATAGGATGGCTGACTTGCAAGGTGGGGCAGCGGGTGGTCAACAGCGCCCCGTCGGCGGGCGAAAGGGTCAGGCCGGCGTTGAGCGTTCCGGAAGGCGCGGCAAGGGTCACCGCAGACCCCGGCGTGGTGGAGCCGATCAGATCCAGGGTGCGGCTGGTGCCCCCCGGGATCAGCCAGGAGGTGCCCGAAGTATTCGCGAGGGTGAGGGTTTGCCCCCTGTTCTCCACGCGGAGTCTGCCGTTGGCCAGCAGCTCGATGGTGTGGCGGGAACCCTGGCTCGCACTGGGCGGAGGGGCGGCGGCCACAGGCGTCAGGCCCTGGGGTTGGGCCGCATCCCATTGGGCGGAGTTCGGGGACAGGGGCCTCTGGTCCCAGTAGTCCCGGAGGGTATGGACCCCGTATTTTGCGATCTGCCCCACCGTGGTGCCGATGATGAAGCCGTATCCGCCGGTCAGCCCTTTGGCTATGGCCCCGGCCGCCGTGTCCACGACCGCGCCCACCAGGCGGCGGGGCTCGTAGAAGGCGTTGTAGTGCAGCTGGTTGAGCCAGATGTCCATGGTGCTCGGCTTCTTGCCGAGGATCGAGGCGCTGCCGTTGCCTATCTCCACAACTACTTGGCCGCCGTTGTCGTCGCAGAGGTCGAAATCCGTTGTGCCCATGCCGTTGCCGAAGGAGAGCGAAACACTCGGGTAGACCGTGTTGTACGGGCTCACCTGGCGCTCTCCATAAATGTGCACCCCTGGGGTGATCGGCATTCCCGGCGAGACCAACTGGGGTTGGGGGGAGAAGGGCTGGGTCATCCAGACGGTTCCGACGACGCTTTCAACTCTGCCGAAGGAGCGTTTGGCGGTGGTGGTCACCGTATCCTTGCTGTCCACCTCCACGGTGAGTCCGATGGAGACCGTTCCGTCGGAGATGTCGGTGGGGCTCGCGGACGATTTTGACGCGGCAGGCGTGGCCGCCGCGAATGCGGCCGGGTCGACGAACAGTTCGAACACGGCAATGCCCTGGGCGTTGGTGCTCTGTTGTTCAGGGTTCGCGCGCGCCGATCCCGGCAGGTCCTTCACGCTGACGCTGATGCCTTCGGCGGGAACAGCCGTACCCGTGATGATGTTGCCGGTATCTTCCGTCATCACGTTGTTGACGGTCACCCAGATGGAATCCGCAGCGGAGACGGTTATGCGCCGGTTTTTGAGTACGAATACGTAGGCGGTCGATTCTCCTGTTTTCTGGATCAGTCCCGAAGTGGTCTCCTCGCCAACGGTCTTGGTCCAGTTGAACTGGAGCAGGACGTTGACGGAAAACTCGTAGCTGTTCTGGAGGCCCTCGCCCACTTGCGGGCACAGGAATTCGGCATGGACGTTGTCGAAGGCCGGTGCCCACCCGGTGGAGCTGTCCCTGAAAGACTTGAAAGTCTGCAAGGATCCAGGAACGATGGAAGCTCCGTCCGGTACATGCCGATTGATCTCGGACTCAGGCAGGTCGATGGACAGATCCAATGCTATGGCTCCACTGCCCTGATAAAACAGTACAATCGAGCCGGCATAGTCGCTCGTCTTCAGCAGCTTCGCTGGTGAACATTCGAAAGATATGGTCGGCTTGAGTTCACCGGTAATGGAATCAGGGGCGATCGTCGCAGCAGAGGCGACGCAATTGAACGAAAGCGCCAAAACCAAAAGGGCTGTCATGTATGCTTGTTGAAGCATGGCGCCACCTCTGGATGATATTGACATCTGTTCGTCCATATTAATGAGAGTTCAGCCAGGCAGTCAATATTATCCTTCGATGCGCAATCCCACAGGCCGTGTTCAGGGATATGCACGGAAAATATGGACATGTCGGAAGAAAACAAGAAGGATGTAGTTCGTGGGAAGCCCAGGGCCCTGCGCCGTGAATCGGATGGAAAAGAAGAAGGGGCTTGATTTTGCATCCAATCCCAGCGTGGCGGACAGGCCCTCACGCCCATTGCCGTCAACGCCTTGGTCAAGGGCCGGTGACGCTCGATCAAGCTCAAAGGCAACTTCGGCGCACTCACCCTTCGGAAAACTTAGGGATACCGCCAGCGCGTGACCTTCGGGGTGGACATCCCGACCTTGATGGCTTGATTCAACCACGCAACCCCGCGCCAGACCCTTGCGAACCTGGGGTTCACGCCCGACGAGATGCGGCCGCTGTCCGCCAACGTGATCTAGCCTTGCAACCCTCGTCACTCCACACTTCAGAACACCTTGGTCATTCCCACTGAGGTTTTTTGTCCCAACCTCATCCAACGCCTCCTCTAATCGGCCTTCTACGAACCCGCCTCTCGCCCATTTGCCGATGGAGCCGCACCCAATCGGACCGGATACCCTTGCCACCCGAGGCGGCAGTACTGGAGGCATGTCCAGGCATGGTGCTGACGATCTCGCCATGACCGAGTTGACGAACCAGGTCCGGCGTCGTCGCAGGCCATTGGCGAAGAAGCTTGGGATTGCCGCGGGGCTGTCCCTTTGAGTGGCGGTACAGAGCGAAGCGATGCGATGCCGTTCTGGCTGTTCAGAAGGGTGAGCATATGGTAACAGTGGCTTCATGACAAACCTGATACGCAACAAGAAGCTCGAGTGCCTGCGCCTGGCTCGGCATAAGTGGCTGACTCTGTTGCGCATCCGGAAAACACCCGAGGAGATCGCGCTGGGGCTTGCCTTTGGCGTCTTCGTGGGTTTCATCCCGATCATCCCGTTCCAGTCCATCTGGGCCATCGGGCTGTGCTGGTTGTTCGGGGGGAGCAAGCTGGCGGCTTTCGCGGGCGCATGGGTGTCGAACCCGGTGACCGTGCCCCCTCTCTTCGCGGCGTTCTATTTCGTCGGCAGGCAGGCCTTCCCGGAACTCGACATAGAGGCGTCGCCGGCCACATTCCATTTGGGCCTGCTCGATTGGGACTTCATATTGGATTCGGGATGGAAGCTCGCCCTCATCCTCAACACCGGCGGGGTGGTGCTGGGCGTCCCCGCCGCCCTGGCCTCGTATTTCATCGCCCTGAACTTTTCCAGGCGCTACCAGGCGCGCAAGATCAGAAGGCTGGAAGCCTCCTAGGCGGCAGCATTTCTGCTCACGCGAAGATCGTCGTCGATTCGCAACGGACCTGAAGGTTCTTCATTGGAGAGACGCGGCATGGAACAGGTGAACGGACAGCCTTGGCACAACCTCTCCGCGACAGACGTGTCCGGCATCCTGGAGACCGCCCCCGATCAGGGTTTGACACTCTCCGAGGCCCAGGCCCGCCTCGCCAGGTTCGGGTCCAACGCGCTGGAGCGGCGAAAAGGCAAGACGCCCCTGCAACGCTTCCTGCTCCAGTTCCACCAGCCGCTCGTCTACATCCTGCTCGGCGCCGGAGCCGTCACGGCCCTGCTCGGCACCCCGGTGGACTCCCTGGTCATCCTCGGGGTGGTGCTCCTCAACGCGGTCGTCGGCTACGTCCAGGAGGCGAAGGCGGTCGACGCCCTGGAGGCCCTGGCCAGGTCGATGATGACCGAGGCAATGGTGCTGCGGGAGGGGACTGTCACGCGCATATCCGCCGAGGAACTCGTCCCTGGCGACGTGGTCCTCCTGCGCTCCGGCGACAAGGTTCCGGCGGATCTGAGGCTCATCGCCTCCAAGAGCCTCATGGCGGACGAGTCCGCGCTTACGGGCGAGTCGCTCCCGGTCGAGAAGGACCCCGGCGTGCTCCCCGCCGAGACCGTGCTAGGGGACAGGCGCAACATGGCCTTCGCTACGACGCTCGTCACCTACGGGCAGGCCTCCGGCCTTGTCGTCGCCATCGGGCGGGGCACCGAGGTCGGGAAGGTCTCCACGCTGGTGTCGGAAGCCGACGACCTGGACACCCCCCTGACGATGAAGATCAAGGCGTTCAGCAATTTCCTGCTGTGGGCGATCCTGTCGCTCGCCGCGTTGACCTTCCTGGCGGGCGTGCTCAGGGGCGAACCGGCCTCCGAGATGTTCATGGCGTCGGTGGCCCTGGCGGTGGGGGCCATCCCCGAGGGGTTGCCCGCGGCCGTGACCGTGATCCTCGCCATCGGCGTATCCCGGATGGCGGCCAGGGGGGCGGTGGTGCGCAAGCTCCCCGCCGTGGAGACCCTGGGCGGCGCGACGGTCATCTGCTCCGACAAGACCGGCACCCTAACCCGGAACCAGATGACCGTGACGGAAGTCTTCGCCGCAGGGGCGGCGCACCGGGTCAGCGGGGCGGGGTACGAGGCCGCCGGGGGTGTGGAGGGCGCCGACCCCGCCGACTTGGCCTTGGCCGGGACGCTCCTGGCGGGCCTTCTCTGCAACGACACGCGCCTGGAGTCCGCCGGGGGCGGGGCCTCCGTCATCGGCGACCCCACCGAGGCGGCGCTGCTCGTCTCCGCCGCCAAGGGCGGACTGGACGCGGGGGAGGCCTCGGCCGCGTTTCCCCGCCTGGACACACTGCCCTTCGAGTCGCAGCACCAGTACATGGCCACCCTCCATGCCCGGGAAGGGGCCGCCCCGGTGGCCTTCGTCAAGGGCGCCGTGGAGGTCGTGCTGGACAAGGCCTCTTCGCGCGTCGGCCCGGACGGCTCCCTCTCGCCCCTGGACGCCGAGGCCGCCAGGGCCGAGGCGGAGCGCATGGCCGCCCAGGGCATGCGGGTGTTGGCCATGGCCCGGAAGGCCATGCCCGACGGCACCGCGGCGCTGACGCACGAGGGCCTTTCCGGCGGGCTCGAGTTCCTGGGCCTGCAGGGCATGATCGACCCGCCGCGGCCCGAGGCGCTGCAGGCCGTGGCCTCCTTTAGGAGAGCGGGGGTCCAGGTGAAGATGATCACCGGGGACCATGCCCTGACCGCCGCGGCCATCGGCGTCACCTTCGGGCTGGGCGGCGGCTCCTGCGAATCCCCCTCCGAGTGCGAAACCCTCACCGGGGCGCAGATGGCGCGGCTGGCCGACGCCGAGCTGGAGGCCAAGGCCCGCTCCGTGGACATATTCGCCCGCGTCGACCCCGACCAGAAGCTCAGGCTGGTGAAGGCGCTCCAGAAGCAGGGCGAACGGGTGGCCATGACCGGCGACGGGGTCAACGACGCCCCGGCGCTCCGCCAGGCCGACATCGGCGTGGCCATGGGCCGGGCCGGAACGGAGGCCGCCAAGGAGGCGTCTGACATCGTCCTCACCGACGACAACTTCGCCACCATCGAGGCCGCCGTGGAGGAAGGCAGGGGGGTGTACGACAACCTTTTGAAATTCATCGTCTGGACCCTGCCCACCAACCTGGGCGAAGGGCTGGTCATCCTCGTGGCCGTCCTGCTGGGGACGGCGCTGCCGATCCTTCCGGTGCAGATCCTGTGGATCAACATGACCACGGCAGTGTTTCTGGGCATGACCCTGGCCTTCGAGCCGAAGGAGCCGGGGCTCATGGACAGGCCGCCCCGCAACGCGGACCATCCCATCCTCGACAGGCAGCTGATGCAGCGGATCGTCCTGGTGGGGAGCATCCTGCTGCTGGCTGCGTTCGGGCTCTTCGAGTGGGAGCTCGCCACCACCGGCGACGCGGCGCAGGCCAGGACCGTGGCCGTCAACGTCTTCGTGATCGTCGAGGCCTTCTACCTGTTCAACAGCCGCTCCTTCAGCAAGTCCCACTTCGCCCTCGGCTTCACGGGAAACCCCTGGGCGCTGGGCGGAGTGGCCCTGATGATGGCGCTGCAGGCGCTGTTCAGCTACCTCCCGATCATGAACACCATGTTCCATTCGGCCCCCGTGGACGCCGCGAGTTGGGTGAAGGCGGGCGTGGTTGGCCTGATCGCCTACGCGGCCGTGGAGTTCGAGAAGCGGGTCAAGAACGCCCGGCAGCGGCGCGGCGGCGCGGGTTCCGCCGCAGCTGGCTAGGCAGGGGGCCGCCAGTGCTCACGACCTCGCGGTTCCACCTGCGCATCTGGCCTGTCCATGCCTCGGTTGCGGCGGTTCTGCTGCTTTGGCTGGTATGCAAATGGGCTTACGGCGACTGGTTCGACGACGGATACAAGTATGTTGCCAAGGCGGCCTCCCTCTCCGTCACGACGCTCATGTGCTGGTGCGTCGTGCTCTCAGCCAGGTTCAGGCCCCTTGAGGATCTCTTCGGCGGCCTGGACAAGGTCTACCAGGTCCACAAGCGCCTCGGTAAGATGTTGTGCCCGGTTCTCGCGCTGCACCCCCTGTTCCTCGCCGCGCACAGGCTCCCCGATGCGGCGGCGTTCCTCTCGTACTTCGCGCCGGCGCTGGAGGCCGCCGACCCCTACGCGCTCGGAAAGGACGTCGGCTCCGCGGCGATGATCCTTCTCTATGCGCTCGTGGGAATCTCCCTGCGGCAGTTTTTGCGCTACGACCGCTGGAAGCGGCTTCACGAACTGCTCGGCCCCTTGTTCCTGACCGTAATGCTCCATGTGTATCTGGTCCATGCGGACGTGGCCCGCTACGCGCCATTGCGCCTCGTGTTCTGGGCCATGCTCCTGACGGCCGCCGGCTCGTGGGTTTACATCCGACTGCTTTACGGCCGGTTCGGCCCCCGCCACGAGTATGCGGTCGAGCGGGTCGAGCCAGTGGGCGAGGTCCGGGAACTGACGCTCAGGCCCCTGGGCGAACCGATGAACTTCAAGGCCAGCCAGTTCGTCTATCTGGTGGTTCGCAAGCCCGGGGTCAGTCCCGAGCCGCACCCCTACTCCATCGCCTCCGGCTACTCGCCCGACGGCCGCTTCAAGCTGGGCATCAAAGAGGCGGGGGACCACACGCGCTCGCTGGCCTGCCTGGAGGCGGGCGACAGGGCGGACGTTTACGGGCCATACGGAAGGTTCAGCCAGCCCTTCTTCTCCCGTGGCAGGGACTGCGTGTTCATCGCGGCCGGGATCGGCATAACCCCGTTCATAGGTATGTGGCATGTGGCCCTGCACACGGAGGAGCGCGTGCGCTCATGGGAAATGGACGCTCAGCTCAAGGCCAGGCATCCCGAGCTGTCCAGCGACTGGAAGGCTCCGAAGGTGGCCCTCTTCTACATCTGCAGAACGCGGGCGGAGGCCAGCTTCGACGACGACATACTCGACCAGGCGGCCTCGAGCCCCTTCGGTTCCTTGGAGGCTGCCGGGCGCGCCGGGTATGAGTACGTTCTGCATCAGAGCGGCGTCTCGGGGCGCTTCGGCGTCGACCATGTCAAGGACGCCGTCGGGGAGGGGTACGCCGGCCGGCTCTTCTTTCTCTGCGGGCCGACGCCCATGATGGAGTCGCTCAGCGCACAGCTGCTGGCGCACGGCGTGTCCCCGGCCGACATCGTGGTGGAGGATTTCAACCTCGTATGAGGGGGGCGGTTGACAGGCCGTCGTGGGGGATTACTGGACATGATGAAAGCTTGTCCCCCGAACCTCTGAACCCAACTCAGGGTGAGCAAAGAAGGAGAGGTTGATCCCCGTATCCGAAAACACCCATGCGACCCTTGACCTGACCGTCACCTGGCGGAGCCCCGAGGCCCTGCACGAGGAAAGGTACCTCCTGCGCAACGCCAACCCCTGGCGCGACATCTATCCCCCTGGCGTCAAGGAGGCCATCACGGGCCTTTGCGCCGGGGAGAAAGCCTCCTTCGACTACGCCCCCGGCTCCGTGACGCCCGATTGGGATGAACGGCTGGTCCGCACCCTGCCGCGTAAATCCTTCAAGCCGCAGTCGGCCTCGGGCCACGAGATACAGCCCCTGCCCGGGCGTTTCTATCCCCAGGGCTTTTTCGAGGGGCTGCCCGGCGTGTACCCGCAGAACGTCCTCCCCGCCCGCGTCCTGGACGCATCGGCGGAGGAACTCACCATCGACCTGAACCACCCCATGGCCGGGCGCGCCCTGCGCCTGGACGTGGCCGTGGCCGACGTCCGGCCAAAACCGGGCGACACCGGAGGCGCGCTGGCCCACCTCATGGAGCGCGTTTGCGACCACGGCCCCGGGATGCAGGCCCCCCGCCGCGACGGCAGCCCCACGGAGTTCGACGGGCCAGGGGCCTTGGCCCGGAAGGATGAGGCCCCGGATGGGGACTTTTACGCATCTCCCCGTCTGGTCAACCATGTGGACACGCAGGCCTCGGCCCATCTGGCGGACATCCACGCCAGGCTCGTGAGCCCCGGGGCGCGGGTGCTCGACCTCATGTCCAGCTGCGCGACGCACCTGCCGCCGGGCTTTGCCGCCAGCGTCACAGGCCTGGGCCTCAACAGCGAGGAGATGGCCGCCAACCCCCGGCTGGAGGGGTACGCCGTCCATGACCTGAACGCCGACCCCCGACTGCCCTACGGCGTGGGGACATTCGACGCGGTGCTGATCAGTCTGTCCATCGAGTACCTGGTCCGGCCTGAGCAGGTACTCGCCGAGTGCGCCAAGGTACTCAAACCCGGCGGCAGGCTCGCAATAGGTTTCTCAGACCGCTATTTCCCAACCAAGGCGGTCTCCCTGTGGCAGGAACTGCACGAGTTCGAGCGAATGGGCTTCGTTGCCGGGCTCATGGGAGACTCCGGGCTCTTCAAGGGGCTCACCACCCATTCCGTGCGCAATTGGTGGCGCCCCGTCGAGGACCCTCACTTCCCCAAACTGCTGACAAGCGATCCGATGTTCGTGGTGACCGGCACCAGTGTTGGCGGTGCCTAGGCCGTCTTATGGGGATTTTCGCGAAAGCCATGCACAAGGCAGGAAACTGTTTCCTTGGCAGGCAAGAAGGGCGGATTGGTCCCCGCACCCGGAAACCCTTCGGGCTGCGGGGATCAGGCCGAGATCGGCACTCCCTGGGCTGTCCCCTCCCCGTAGGTCGGGCGCGGCGGGACATTCCATGACCATTGGAAAGGGTCAGATGGAGGGGGAGGGGGGG
The DNA here is from genome assembly GCF_022808715.1 of Fundidesulfovibrio agrisoli. Classification (GTDB taxonomy): domain Bacteria; phylum Desulfobacterota; class Desulfovibrionia; order Desulfovibrionales; family Desulfovibrionaceae; genus Fundidesulfovibrio; species Fundidesulfovibrio agrisoli. The sequence continues at coordinate 7,593 of NZ_JAKZKX010000002.1, read as the reverse complement.
AGAAAACGTGCTGGACGCAGAAGAGAGAGCGGAAGCGGGGGCCGCCTTTCGATGTGAACGAGTCTGGGTTAGCTGGTGCTTAGTTCTGACGCTAGCACCAGGAAGCCCCGCGAAGCCGCACCGCGTAAGGATTAACGGCAAATTGGGGCCAGCGGTCATAATTGGCACTGATTGAAAGGAAATGAGCGGAAAGCGCGCGAAAAATGCGCGGGAAACGGCTATTTCAGTTCACGGCCAACCCAGACAGCGCGCCCGATGATGCGGATGCCGTCAACCAGGTCGCCCCTGGCGTCCACTTCTAACGCCGGATATGCCTTGTTGTAGCTGCTGAGCACCAGCTTGCCGGGCTCGGCGTTAACTTCCTTGATATACACCATATCTTCCACTCCCACGGCGTAGAGCTTGCCTGGGATTGGCGTCTTCTGATTCTGGTCGATCAACACCACGTCGCCGTCTTTAATGTCCGGCTCCATGCTGTCCCCGGCAACACGCATCAGGACCATTTGCGAAGGGACGCCCTTGCGGATCAAGAAGTCGAGTCGGAACGCGTAATATCGCTCCGCATGGTCACCGGTTTCAAAACTCCCCGTACCAGCAGACAGCCTGGCTTCCACCATCGGAACCATGAGAATGTCTCCATTCTCATGCTCAATGGTGCATCCGTCATCTTTTGAAGCAGTCTTTATCGGAACAACTTTCTGGAGGGGCTCCCCCGCACGCATCGCCCCGGCGCGAGCCGGTTCTTGGCTTCCCCTATTCGGGTCAACCATAGGCCCCGTTCCGTAAAGCAGCCAGTCAGCTGAAACACCGTACTTATAGCTAATGGCTATAATCCAGTCCGACGGTACCCGCCCCTTCTTTTTTGCTTTGGCTACAGACGCTTGAGTAATGCCCAGGGCTATGCCCAAGGCCGTGTCTGTAGTCGCATTACACGCAAGCTTCAGACGCTCAAACCAACCATCATTGCTTGCATGTTCAGCAGGATAACTCGCGCCCAAAGGAGCAACGTCGGTATCGGCGGCAGTGTCGGGCGTTTTCTTCGTGTCCACGGGTGTTTAGCCTGTAGCTATTGGCGCAGGACAGGGAAAATAACCTGCAATCATGTTTAGGGCTTGACGACAATAGCCACCGGCTATAAAAAGAGGCCGTTGGCTGTAAACAACTTGGCATTGTTGGTTATGTCTAACCGCCTGTTAGCCCCAGGTCAACGTCCACGGGCGACCTCCGTTTGGACGCAGAACTTTAGCGACAGTGGATCATGCGGCAACTGAACCTCTTTGAAGACGACACGAATTCCCTCGCTGGAACGCTCGCTGCCATCCGGGCCGCGATGAACCGCGCGGTGGGTGGAACCGAAGAGGGTCGTAAGCTGTTCGTCGACAGCATCAACGACATCGCCAGCGCCGCCAACATCCGCCTCACGGCTGGAAACAGCAGGCTCATCAGCAAAGACACCCTGGACAAATGGCTGTCCCCATCAGACCGCGACCATCCGCCATCCATTCTGGCGGTGCTAGCGCTCTGCATGGCGACAAAGGACTCGGAACCGTTACGGGCGATGCTACGTCCTCTTGGCCTCGAAGTAATGACGCCTGAGGATCGCCGCCTGCGCGATTACGGCCGGGCCTGCATTGAGAGCAAGGCGAAAGCCAAGGCGAAGCGGCGGCTTGAGGATGAAATTCTGGAGGGATTGAAATGAGAGTGCGTGCAGGAAAGAACCGCCAGGCTTGGCGCATCCGCGAATTCCTTTCCGACAAGGGCCTGACCATGGCCGATGTGGGACGGGCGGTGGGCGCAAGCAACTACCTCATGAGCGAAACCGTGCGCGGCATTCGCAACAACCGCAAGATACTCGCATACCTGCGCGACCTCGGATGCCCGGCCAGGTTTCTGGACCTGCCGGAAGACTTGAAGAGCAAGGACGCCGCCTAATGGTCGCCAAAGACGCATATACGGCGTCTGAGCTGGCCGATGTGCTTGGCGTGAGCCGTCAGGCGGTTGATGCTCGCGCCAAGCGCGAGAGCTGGGAGTCCCGCCCGCGCCAGGGCCGGGGCGGCGGCAAGGAGTGGCTTGTGGCCTCCATGCCCGTGGCCACCCGCGAGGCAATTGCGGCGGCCATGATGCGCCAGGACGCGCCCCCGGCAGCCGTGCCCGCCGTTTCCGCCCCCGCTCCAGCCGCCCCGGCTTCGCCCTTGGCCACGTTGACCGAACACCAGCGCGAAACGGCTCTGGCCCGCCTGGCCTTTGTGCGCGAGATCGAGCGCACCTCCGCCGTGGTGGGCAAGGAAGGGGCCATCCGCAACCTGCTCAAGGCCGCGTCGGAAGGCACCCTGGCCCCGAGGCTGGCCGAACTGATCCCGGTTGCAAATGACCGCTACGGCGACGGCTCCAGCCGCCCGGTGGGGCTCTCCCGCCGCCGCCTGTACGAGTGGTGCTCCAAGTTCACCGCCGACGGCGAACGGGGGCTGGCTCCCCAGCACAAGGGGCGCGACATGCACGTGCCCGCCTGGGCTCCGGGCTTCCTGGCCATCTGGCAGTAGCCCCAGAAACCCACCGTTGCCGACGCCTACCGCCGCTTCGAGCAGGAATACGCGGGCAAGCTGCCTTCAATTTTCGCGGTGCGCCGCTGGCTGGAAAAGATGGCCATGCCTGTGCGCGAAGCCGGGCGCGTCACGGGCAACGCGCTGCTGCACCTGCGGCCCTACAAGCTGCGCCGCACCGACGAGCTGTGGCCCACGGACGTGTACACCGCCGACGGCACCACCTTCGACGCCGAAATCCAGCACCCCCTGCACGGCCAGCCTTGGAAGCCAGAAGTCACCCTGGTCATCGACGTGGCCACGCGCCGCTGCGTGGGCCTGGCCATCGGCGAGGCGGAAAGCGCCATCACGGTGCTGGACGCCATCCGGGTGGCCTGCCTGTGGGGCGGCATCCCGTGCATGTTCTACTGTGACAACGGCTCGGGCTACAAAATCGCGCTGATTTCCAGCGTGGCCAGCGGCATGTTCGCCCGGCTGGACATCGAAATGCGCAACTCCATCCCCGGACGCCCCCAGGGCAAGGGCCTGATGGAGCGCGCGGTACAGAGCATCTGCGTGGCTGCGGCCAAGCGCCTGACCAGCTGCACGCACGCCGACATGGACGGCGACGCGGGCAAGAAGGTGTTCAAGATCACCCGCGCGGAGCTGAAAGCCTTCGGCAAGTCCCGCCTGCTGCCCACATTTGAAGAGTTCAAGAACACGATCCTGGCCCGTGTGGACGAATACAACGCCACGCCGCACCGGGCGCTGCCCAGCATTGAGGACGCCGCCAGCGGCAAGCGCCGCCACATGACCCCGGACGAACTTTGGCGCGGCTTCCTGGAACGCGGCTTCACGCCCGTCGCGGTGCCGGAGTACCTCCGGGGCGAGCTGTTCATGCCGGGTACGCCCCGCAAGGTGCGCAACGGCATGGTGCAGCTGTTCAACGGCACCTACTTCTCGCAGGAGCTGGACGACTTCCACGGCGATTACGTGGAGGTGCGCTACGACGTGTGGGATGCCTCCCGCGTCTACTGCTGGACCACTAGCGGGGAGAAGATTTGTACCGCCGAACTTGACGGCAACGCCATGGACTACTTCCCCATGCCGCAGATCGAAGCGGCCCGCGAGCGCCGCGCCAAGGGCAGGATTGCCCGCCTGCTGGAGAAGGTGGAGCGCGTGGCCCCCGGCGCGACCCTGCAGCTGCCCGAGCATCCGCCCACCTACACCATCCTGGCTGACTCCATCACCCAGCCCACGCCCGTTGCCTCTGAACTGCCCCAGGCCGTGGTGCTGGACATGCCCGCGACCGCCAAGGCGGAAGCGCAGCAGGAAAAGCGCCCCGTCTTCACCGCAATGCAGGACCGCTACAGCTGGCTGATGCAGCATCGCGACAGGTGGACGGACGCGGACCACGCCTGGGTGGAGCGCTACGTCGGGAGCGACGATTACGCGGACTTGCACCCCTACTTCGAGTCCAGGCGCATTGCATGGCCTGGATATGCCCCGGCCGTTCACAACTAAAGGAGAGTGAGATGCGCAAGCAGTTCGTAAAGACCGAAAATTATAGCCGTTTCACGACGGGCATCCAGGCCGTGGAGCAGCGCGGCGCGGCCGAGGCGGGCATGATGCTCGTGCACGGCGCGCCGGGCTACGGCAAGAGCCACATCGTGGGGCATTGGGCGGCCGAGTCCAGGGCCGTGTTCCTGCGCGCCAACGTGGACTGGACCCCGAAATACTTCCTGGTGGAGCTGGCCAAGGTGCTCAGGGTGGACCCCACGGGCACGGCGCAGCAGCTGTTCTCCCGCCTGCTGGAGCGCGTGGTGGAAGCTCAGACCCCCATCGTGATCGACGAGGCCGAATTCACCCTCCACAACGGGGCCGCCGCCCTGGAGAAGGTGCGCGACCTCTCCGACCGGGCCGAGGTGACCGTCGTGTTGATCGGCATGGAGCGCATCCAGCAGTCCATCGCCCGGCACAAGCAGATCGCCAGCCGCATCGCCCAGGTGGTGGAGTTCGGGGCCTCCACCCTGCCCGACGTGGAGCACGCCTGCGGGCAACTCTCCGAGGTGGCCATGTCGCCCGCGCTGATGGCTGAGGTGCACCGCATCTCCGGCGGCAGGATGCGCGAAGTGCTCAATGTGATCGCCGCCGTGGAGCGCATCGCGGCCATCAACGGCCAGGACTCCCTGGACGTGGCCGACCTGGACGGCGCGGCCCTCTCCTACGACTGGCAGACCCGCACCCCCAAGGCCGTGCGGCAGGCGCGGGGGCGTTAGATGGCCTGGAACGGTCTCACCATTCTGACGGCCCTGGCGGACGGGCCGCGCCTGACCCGTCAGATCGCCGCAACCTTGGGCACGTCATCCCGCAGCGCCAACGAATGCCTGCGCCGCCTACGCCAGCGCGGGCTGCTGACCAGCACCGAGGGCAACCACCAGCTCACCGAGGCGGGCCGGGCCGCTTTGGCTTCCGGGCGGCAGATCACCAGCGGCCCTTGCGACGGGGCCGCAACGGCCCGCAAGGGCAACAATCTGCGGGCCAGGGCCTGGCGCACCATGCAGATCATGGAGGGCTCCGGCCTGGATGACCTGCTGGGACTGCTTTGCGACGGCTCCGAGGTTGATGCGGAACGAAACCTAGCCACCTACCTGCTGGCGCTGGAGGAGGCGGGCTACCTGACCCCCATGCGCCAGGGCAGCGACGGCAAGCGCCGCTGGCGGCTCAAGCGCGACCTCGCGGGCGAGCAGGCCCCGGCCTGGAACAAGAAGACCCGCGTGCTGCGCGATCACAACACCGGGAAGACCTACGTCATCCCCCGCCGGAAGGAGGCCAGCCATGCCGCGTGACTGGCTCCATCTGCTGCGGGAGGAAGCCTAGGCAACCTCCGGCTCCGCCGCTGCCCGCCGCCTGGGATACTCCCGCCCGGCCATCAGCCTGGCCCTGGGCGGCAAGTACCCCGGCAAGACGGACAAGCTGGCCGCTCGCGTGCTGGAGGTGCTCGGGCGCACTGAGTGCCCGCACCTGGGCCGCCCGGTGAGCGCCGGGGAGTGCGCCGAAAACTCGGGCGTCATGCCCACGTCCAGCCCTGTGGCCCTGCGCCTTTGGCGGGCCTGCCAGGACTGCCCACACAAACCCCAAACCGAACGGAGGTCCGCATGACCATGCTCCGGCTTCGCGCCGTCCAGCTGGCGCTGGTGGCCCTGATCCTGGCCGCTCCCGCCGTGTGCCGCAGGGAGATTGAGAGCTGTTTCAACCGCCTGGACGAAGAGGCCAAGCGCCTGGAGCGTGCGGGCACCATCAAGGAGGAATTGTAGATGACCACCAACCCCGACATCCCCGAAGGATTCATGCAGGACGCCCAGGGGCGCTTGATCCCCCTGCGCATGGTCAAGGAAGTGGACATGGCGAGGCATGACCTCGTGCTCGATATCGTGAGCAAAGCGCAGGCCCTGCAAGCATCCATGGCTGCCTTCCTGGGTGACGCCATGGCCGATGTGGCTGCCTTCTGCCAGCTCTCCGCCGAGCAGTACGGGGCCAAGGTAGGCGGAGATAAAGGCAACGTGACGCTCGTCACCTACGATGGCCGCTACAAGGTGCAGCGCCAGGTGAGCGAGACGCTGGTGTTCGACGAGCGCCTCCAGGCGGCCAAGGCGTTGATCGACGAGTGCATCACCGAGTGGACCGAAGGCAGCCGCGACGAGCTCAAAACGCTCATCAGCGACGCTTTCCAGGTGGACAGGGAGGGCCGGATCAACACCGGGCGCGTCCTGGGCCTGCGGAGGCTGAACATCAGCGACCAGCGCTGGCTCCAGGCCATGCAGGCGGTGTCGGACAGCCTGCGCGTGGCTGGAAGAAAGACCTACCTGCGCGTGTACGAGCGCCGCGACGACGGCAAGTACGTGCCCATCGCCCTGGACTTGGTGGCGCTGTGATCCCGCGAAACCGCCCTGAGGGGCGGTCGCCGGGGCGTGGCGGCCCCGGCCTGACGAGCAGCCGAATCACACTGAACGAAGGATGCCCACATGAGGCCCGAATCGAGAATGAGCCTGCTGGCCAAGGTGCACATAGCACGCAAGGACTTGAACCTGGATGACGACACGTACCGCGAACTGCTGCACCGCGTAACCGGCCACGAAAGCGCCAAGGACTGCACCGTGCCGGAGCTGGTGCGGGTGGTGGCCGAGTTCCGCCGCAAGGGCTGGCAGGAGAAGCCCAAGGGCGGCAAGCCCCGCCCCGCGCCCTCCAGGGGCACGGCGGCCCTGCGCGGCAAGATCACGGCGCTGCTGGCCGAGGCGGGCCGCCCCGAGGAGTACGCGGAGGGCATCGCGCGCAGGATGCACAAGGTGGACGCGCTGGAATTCTGCACTCCCAAGCAGCTGAAAGGCGTGATCGCCGCGCTGGTGCGCGATGCCCAGCGTCACGGTAGGGTGGCATGAGCACGCAAACAACCCTCCCGGGCGTCGTGCTGGAGCTGCTGGAGCTTATCGGCAGGGAGGCCACCTCCGAGCTGGTCAACCGGCTGGGCGGCACTACGTTCCCCATCCCGATGCGTAAGACCAGCATCGGCGAGCTGCGCTACAAGGTACTCGCGGACGTGGTGGGTGAGACGGCGGGGCAGGCCCTGGTGGAACGCTTCGGCGGCACCAACCTCTACGTGCCACGCTGCGCCAAGGAATTGCAGGTGATGCGCGACGCGGACATCAACGCCACCTACGTGAGGGAGACGAACGCCGGGCGCTCCAGCGCGGAGGTTGTCAACGAGCTGGCGAGGCGGTATAGGCTAACGGACAGAAGCGTATGGTACATACTTAACTGCGTGTTGAAAAAACACTGCCAAGTGACCGAGAATCCGGCCATCGAGCGGGCGGAGGTGAAGCGATGGGTCTTGGCCGTCAGGGCGACCAGCAAGGGAAGATGTATTTGGCCTGGGATGAAATTCCCAGGTCACGCGGACACGCCTTTTACGACCGTCTCCAGCTGATCCTACGTAAGTCCGGCTTCGACGTCTTCGCCGAGAAGCTGTGCAACCCCTTCTATTCCGACAAGGGCCGCCCATCGATTCCGCCCGGCC